>NZ_CP099966.1:0-1200000 GCF_025403485.1 Chryseobacterium paludis | reverse complement strand
AACTTTTTCAAGCAATAATTGTTGAAGCTCCTTATTTCTGGCTAAACCTAAATAGTCATTAGAATAAAAATCAACTCCTTCAGTTCTATTCTTTAAAGACCTGAAGATTCCCTGTTCCTTTCTCTTATCTAATGCCTGTTGCCATTGAACAAACTGACCTGCTGACATTTCTAATTAAGCTGTATTACTTCTTTAGCAATAGAATTAATCCATTGATCGTGTAATTCATGTTCTATTTTCAGGATATTTTCAGCATGAGCCTGCCAGTCTTCTGAAAATTCATTCAGCTGATTGATCATTTCTTCAAGATGCCCTTCTTCTTCCAGAATAATAGATTTTACCATAATTTTAGAAGATTCTTTAGTAAGGATATCCTGATATACGGGATATAATTCGTCGGCGCGTACCTCTATCGCGTAGGTCACAAAAAGGTAAGCAGCATATTTAAGCTCTTCTTTATTTAGCGTAAATGCTTTCTGTAAATATTTACAGGCTTTAATATCCAAAGAATGAAGATACTGTCGTGTAGCTAATGAAGCCAATAGCTCTTCTTTTTCATAAGTTTTACAATAATCAGGATTCAGTTTTCCAATCTGCTTTTTCAGGTAATAAGCATGGCGGTGCTCCTCTGCAGCATGTTTTAGCTGGATCTGACTAACCTGTGTGGGATGTTCGCAGCTGGAGATTTTTCTGGCCCCTGCATTCTCCATAAAAGATAATGTGTTCAGCCATTTGGCGTGAATCTCATTATTCTTTACAATGCTTTCTAATAGATTGTAAAATTCCATGTATTTTTATTTTGGATCAAATGTAGTATATTGCCGGATGGTTGAATGGTGCCAGTTTTAATATTATGGATAGTCCGGTTGAAATTCCGTATCAAAGTTTTGTAAAAATCAGCAGAACCTCAGATACTTCAATTTATATGCAGATTGCAAATCAGCTCATTAATGCAATTCAGAGAGGTTTTCTTCCTTTTGGAACTAAGCTTCCTGGAACCAGAGCTTTAAGTCAGACCCTTGAGGTTCACAGAAATACGATTGTAGCGGTCTATGATGAATTATTTTCCCAGGGTTGGGTAGAAAGTATTCCAAATAAAGGGACTTTTATTATCGGGAAAAATCATGATGAACCTTTACCTTTTAAAGAATTCGGAAAAAATGATCTGGAACATTATCCTAAAATAACCGGTTTTTCTTTTAAAACATCCAATATTCTGGACAATCCATTTGAACATTCTGCCTGTGAATATCTTTTTAATGATGGGGTGCCGGATATCAGACTGACACAGATTGATCAGCATTCTAAGATATACAGTGCTATTTTGAAGCGAAAAGCACATCATAAAATGCTTGGCCATTACAACCATGACGGGAGTGAATTTTTTAAAAAGAATCTTTCCAGATATCTGAATCTTTCGCGGGGCTTGCCTATTTCAAAAAATAACCTGCTCATTACAAGAAGTACGGAGATGAGTATTTATATTGTTTCAGAAGTTTTGCTGTCACAGGGAGATACTGTATTGGTAGGTGCTTTGAGTTATTTTTCCGTTAATATGATCTTTCAGAAAGCAGGTGTAAATATTGTTTCAATACCGATTGATGAAGAAGGTATTATGGTAGAAAATGTACGGGAAGCCTGCAAAAAACAAAAGATACGCATGCTGTATCTTACACCCCATCACCACTATCCTACCACAGTAACATTGAGTGCACAGAGAAGGCTGGAATTGTTGAACTTAGCGAATGAATTTGGATTTATTATCCTAGAAGATGATTACGATTATGATTTCCATTATGATAAAAGTCCTATCCTTCCATTAGCCAGTGCAGATACGAACGGAATGGTGGTCTATATCGGTTCATTTGGGAAATCATTGGCACCGGGATTTCGAACCGGGTTTATTGTAGCACCAGAAAATCTGATGGCAGAACTGCGGAAATATTTAGGAATTATAGACCGGCAGGGAGATATTCTGATGGAACAGGTTTTGGGAGAAATGATTGCCGAAGGCGAAATTCATCGTTATCTTAAAAAATCAGTTAAAACTTATCAGGAAAGACGAGATCAATTTGCTCTTTTACTGGAAGAATATTTAGGAGAATTCATAAAGTTTCAAAAACCATCAGGTGGTTTGGCAATCTGGACAGAATGGAATATTTCGATGAACCTGATGCAGCTAAGCCGAAATTGTGCTCAGAACAATCTTTTTATCCCTAAAACTTTATTATATCAGAGTAAAGATCTTACTGCAATGAGATTGGGTTTCGGTAATCTGGATTTTGAAGAAATGAAACAAAGTATAAAGATATTGTCTGAAAATGTGAGAAAGCTTATTTAAACGTGGAATTCTTTGTATTTAAATAATCTCTCACTGTTCCTTGTATTTTAATTGATCTGCGTAATCTGTAAAATCTGCGAGAGAAAAAACTATTAATTTTTAACGCAAAGATTTATAATTGATACTTTTGAATTTAAGAAGGCAAAGATGAATCAACAAGTTGATTGAAGAAGCGAAAATCTAAAATTTTAAATAATTATATCTTGGAGATCTGGCAGATGTTTAGGTTTTATTAATCTGCGTAATCTGTGAAATCTGCGAGAGAAAATTTAGATTTTAAATTAAAAAAGAGCAAATATAATTTGCACTTTCTTAGGTCTTGTTTCTTTTTATTTTGAAAAAGAATGTCTTTTTTTATGAATATGATAATGCTTTCTTTTTTGAGGTCGCTTCTTTTTTCTATTTAAATAAATGATAAATCCTGTGATAGGAAGTGAAACAGCGATCATCCCTGCAAATAAAAATAAAAACCTCCCTGCAAGTCCGAATATACTTCCGGTGTGCAGATCATAGTTTCTTTCTCTTAATGCAGTTCCATAGCCTATATTCTTGTCTTTATAAGATTGATGTTTTAAAATTTCTCCGGAATATTGATCAAAATTGAATTGCTCATTCTGGTATTGTTTATTACCGTAAGTCACTTCAGCATAATAGGTTCCCTCCTCTTTCTTAGGAAAGGTGATAAGTGCTGATTCTTTACCGGCTAAAGTTTTTTCTACTTGACTTCCAACAATATTTAAAATGTCCTTTTGATTTGAAAAATCTCCAGATGGTATTTTACTTTTAGCTTTTTGTTCAGTATGGGTTTTTCCATTCAATGTTTTCTTTACCCATTTATCAATATCTTCAAAATTCCATATCACTGCGGCATATGAAATAAGAAGCAGAGGAATAACAGCATAGAAACCGAGAACATTGTGACTGTCGTAATTAATTCTTTTCCAATTGGCAGATGTTTTAATAGAAAACATACCTTTTAAAGCATTCTTATTCATCTTTCGGGGATACCAGATCACCAGTCCTGAAAAGAGCATAATCGCTAAAATTAGTGTCGAATATCCTGTAATGGTCTTCCCTATTTTCTCTCCAAGTAAAAGTCTTCGATGAAGGTCCATGACGATCTCAAAAAAATCTGTTTTTGCATTTTCAACTTCTAGAACTTTTCCGGTGTAAGGGTCAATATAAACCCTGTAATAATGAACATAAGTACCCCAATAAGTCAAGGCTTCGTTATTCATTTTTAAAGAACGGAATGCATAACTTCGGGATGGGTCTGAAGATATTTCTACCCTGCTGACTTTTAGGCTGTCTGGCAATGCTTGCTCTGCTTTTAATTTAAGCTCAGAAAACTGTAGTTTTTCCTTCTTTATATTTTTTACGAAATACTTTTCCGGATAGAATGTATGTTTTAATTCTTTTTCAAAAGCGAGAATACAACCTGTGACTGCCATTATTACAACTATAAGCCCGGACGTTAGTCCGAGCCATAGATGTATTTGATATGTAATTTTTCTAAATCTGGGATTCATTGTTAAAACTTAAGACTTACCTCCGCAACAAAGTTACGAGGCATTTGAGCTACTACAACGCCCTGTCCTGAAAAATACTGTGCATTTCCTAAATTATTCATTTTAAATCCTAATCTGTACTTCTCTTTTTCAAGAGATATAGAAGCGTTGACCAAAGTATAGGCCGGGAATATAAATTGTCCTGTAGCTGCATTATCGACAGTGATCTGTTGACCAACACGGTTAACTCCAAAACCTACGCCTAGCCCTTGAAGTCCGTTGATTGGAAGTATATAGCTGATCCATGAATTGAATATATTAGCTGGGCCTGCAGTTGATGGACGGCGACCTTCTGTAGCAGCAGCTGATCTCACAAATTTACTGTCATTATAGGTATATCCTGCCATAATGTTAAGACCTTGAATCGGATTCAGGATAGTTTCAATTTCAATCCCTTTACTTTTCTGCTCTCCATCTTGTGTTGTGATTCTATAATCGGTTCCATCACGATTCACTACAATTTCCTGAGGCATATTGTCAACAAGAATATCATAATACCCAACTGTGAAATTCACTTTATTTCTCCACAAATTTCCTTTTACTCCTACTTCCCATTGTTTAGCCATTTGTGGCTTCAAAACACCACTGTAATCAGGTAATGGCTGTGTAACTGGGGCTGTATAGCTGAAACCGTTCATATAGTTGGCATAAGCAGATAAACGATCTTTAAAGACCTGATACAATAAGCCTACTTTAGGAGACCAGGCATTCTGATTAAAGTCTCCCGTACGGGTATTATTGTTTAGGTTAAGTTGTCCTTTACTTTCATAATGATCAAAACGTAAACTAAGCAAAGTAATCAAACGGTCTGTAATATAAACCGCATCTGAAACATATGCCCCATAAACATTAGACATTGCCGTATTTCTGATCATCGGTGATTTGTTAAGTTTGATAGCAGCATCAGTAAATTCTTGTATTTTTTTAAGTGCTAGATCTTTAGATATACCTCCATATGTCCCCGTTATTGTTACTGGCGGTGACCCTGGCGTTTGCACTTGTACTGGCGCTGTAAGATTTTTACCATCAATTTGATCAAATACAACAATTGGAGAATTATTATTGTTTAAAGACTGATTCAAGTAGTCTAACCCAACAAGTACTTTATTTTTGATGTTACCAATTTTAAATTCTCCATTAAAGTTCTGTTGAATGCTGGTAGATGCCCCTTCAGAATTCTGCCACTGTACATTTCGTTCCAATAGGTTATCAGTATTTCCTCTCATGAACTGATACTGGTATAATCCTTCTGTTTTTCTGTAGTTTCTTGAGATCAAAGTCTGAGAACTCCAGTTATCAGAAATTTTATAATTCACCTCAGCTTTTACATTGATTGATGGAGCTTTTAAGGTCATATCATTATTTGAATAAGACTTTTTCCAGTCAAACCCAAGTTCATCTGGAGTCCTCGAGGTAAACTGTCTGTTTCTCGGCAAAAAGATGATCGGCGTGTTAGTTCCTTCATAGGTGTAAATCTGTGCACCCAGATTGAACTTTAATCTGTCATTTACCTGGTAGCTGAATGTTGGAGCTACAAACATTGACTTTCTGAACTCAGAATCTCTGAATCCATTTTGATACTGATAAGCAGCATTCAAACGGAAAAGTGTTTTTCTGGAGTCAGTAATAGGGCCATAAACATCCGCTGTAACACGGTTAAGGTTATAGCTTCCCAAAAGATAAGAAACCTCACCTCCGAAATAATCTTTCGGTTTTTTTGTTACTACGTTGATCAACCCTCCAAAAGAGGTAACCGCACCACCATACAATGTTCCGGAAGGTCCTTTAATGACATCGATACGCTCAATATCAGCAGGATCAATTTCCGAGTTAGTTGTTGCTGGAACACCATCTACCATAGAAACCCTTGTAGGGAATCCTCTTAAATTATAATAGAAACTACCATCTCCTGCTCTTCCCGGGCTGCCCTGCATTTTTACAATACCCGGAACATTTTTTAAAGCATCCGATACATCATAAACAAGCTGTTCTTTCAGGATCTGCTGATTGATACTGGTGTACATCTGTGGATTTTCCAAATTTTTCAATGGCATTTTTGAAATTGAGGTACTGTCTTTATCCAGAAATTTATTTCTGCTAAAAGCATACACCGTAATTCCTTCAATAACATTGTTTTCTACTGCGGTGTAGATCACCGGGATTTCGTAGACATCTTTCTCAATACGGATGGGTTCACGAGTCAGTTCAATATCATTTAAAACCACCTGAAGCGTATAGTCTCCAGCGGGTACATTTTCAAAATAATATTCTCCTAAATTATTGGTTTTCGCCTGATATGGCGTATTTACTAATCTTAAAAGTGCATTTTTTACAGGCGCTTTATCAGACAGCATGATCTTGCCGTTTACGCGTTCACTCTGCTGTGCAGAGACAATAAGAGGAAAGCTGACAAGAAGTAAAAGTAATATAATGGTTCTAAATGTTTTCATGCTGTAAGTTTTGTAACAGTGGATAGTTTATTTTGCCGTTTTGTGATAATGGGAATGATTCTATGTGTTCGGTGCGTACGTACTGCGGATTGATACGAAGTTTATTCTTAATGGTATCCGTAATGATCTGAGGATCGATCTCATTGTTGTCATAAAGAACAATGATCTTTTTGTCGTTAGAATTCAGACATACAAACGTATTTCCTTCCAGTTCATTTTTAAGGATAAATTCAACTTCATCCAGGTTAAGACGAATTCCGAAAAGCTTCATGATCCTTTTTATCCTTCCTGTAATATAATAAAGTCCATTCTTTCCTCTTTTTGCTGTATCTCCTGTACGAAGAACTGAAGGTCGTTCATAAGAAGAAAGGTCTTCGAGTTTGTTGGCATAACCGCCACAAATACTTGGGTGAAGAAATAGAAGTTCATCCGTTTCTTCATCGATCTGAAAACTTCCACCTTGTACTGGAGTACCAATAGAAGTTTCCTCTTCAAGAAGGCCTTCTGTTGTAAGATAGGCCATTCTTCCACCTGCTTCAGTCTGTCCGTATTGGGCGTAGAATTCTTTTCCAAACTCCTGGCAATAATTGAAAATGGTCTTTCTCAATTCACCATTAATCACTCCTCCCGTATGGGTCATGTATCTCAGGCTGCTGCTGTCTTTTCTAAAGAATCCTATTCTGTTAAGATTTTCATATAGATAAGGAACACCACCCAATGTACTGTATCCATATTCTTCCATTTCATCCCAGAATGCTTTCTGCATGATATCTTTATCTGTACATACTATTTTCGCAGCACGCATACAGTTGGTGGTAAAAATAGAAAATCCGTACACGAAATTAATCGGTACGTTTAATGGGACAACATCAGTTTCGAGAATGGGCATATACTGAAGGATGCTCAATGCGTTCTGATAAAGATTTTCATCAGAAAGCTTAACCAGTTTAGGAACTCCTGTTGTTCCTGAGGTACTCAAGAGGATCTTGATGTCAGGATGAATTGCAACTTCGGGTTTATAATCTTCTTTAACAAAGATCTTTACCGTTTCTGAGAATTCCTTTAAAACATATCCCTCAACCTCTTCCCTTGATGGGTCAAAGATGTATTTCGGACGATACTCTGTTTCCAGACGGTCTTTGAAATCTGTATGCAGTTTTTGTCCTAAGACTGCAATAGCATGTGCTGTACCATAAAAATTGAGAAGAACCTCAATACTTGACAGCTGATTGTCATTGTATAAAAAGATCAATCCTTTTTCTACAGGATTTAAACCCAATGACCGATATAGTGTTCCTATCGGGACACTTTTGCCGCTGGAAGCCTCCGTGAAAGAGAGGCTTCTATTGGCAATTACATTTTCTAAAATTTTCATATACTTAGTTTTCTACGAGTACATCGTATTTTTTCATTTTTTCACGGATTTTACCGACCGTTCCCATTTCAAGAATGTCATTAAAATCAAACTTTACCTGATAGAACTGCTCCAATGCTTCTACGATAAGTAAGTGAGACATAGAATCCCATTCAGGGATTTCCTGATACGTAAGATTTTCATCTACCATTTCTTTCTTTACCGCAATTGCTGAAGCAATTATTTCATAAAATTCGTCTGTTGTGTGCATTTTAAATTTTTATAGTTTTCCATTTACCATTTTTGAAGATCAATAAGAATAATACAGCCAATACGATTTCTGAAGAAACGATTGCTGTAAATATTCCTTTCAGTTCCCAGTGAAGTCTTACTCCAAGGAGATAAGCTAAAGGAAGCTGAATAACATAGAACATGATCATATACAGCAGCGTTACCTGCATAATATTGCCGGCTGCATTTAGAGCACGGCTGATCACCATTGTAAAGCCAAGTAATAAATAAGCCATAGAAACCACGTGGATGTACTGTATTGCATATCGTGCGACTTCAGTTTCGGAAGTGAAGAATGTTACCACATACTCTGCTGCAAACTGCCAGAATAAGGCAACTGCCACCAGGTAAGTCATATTGATCCCTCCAGCTCTCCACACCGTTTTTTCTGCACGGTCCGGATTTCCAGCTCCTAAATTCTGTCCTGTAAGAATTCCTGCAGCGTTTCCTATTCCCCAGGCGGGCATTGTCGCTACGGAAGCAATCCTTTGGGCAATGATGTAGCCTGCGAGAGCAGTTGTCCCGAAAGTAGCTATAATTTTAACCATGATCAGCCAGCTGGAAGCAGGAATAATGTACTGCACCAGTCCGCCAAAGGTGATTTTTAGTATTTTCTTTATTAAAGGCACATCAAAGTGAAACTTTACCAGAATATTGATACTGGTTTTGCCTGTAAGAAGAATAAAGAATTGGTACAAAACAGCTAATAGTCGGGATAAAACGGTAGCATAAGCTAACCCCATCAATCCGGAAGCGGGAATAAAACCAATTCCAAAAACAAAAATCACTGCGAATACCATACTGGAGATATGACAAAGCCAAAGGGATTTCATCGCAAGAGCTGCATCACCGGCTCCCCTGAAAAGTCCATTAATAGAAAGACGCAGGATAACCAGGCCAATACTTAAAAATACGAGCTGGGAAAAAAGTAATCCATGGTCAACACTATTGGGTTTAATTCCAAGAAAACTGATGATATCGGATGCAAAAATAAAAGATAACCCACCTATTAACAATGCGAAAGCTGCTGCTAATAATATGATATAATGAGCGGTTCTGCTCATGCCTTCTCTGTCTTTTTCTCCGGCTCTCCTTGCTGTTAATGTTGCAGCAGCGATACCAAGGCCAATGGCAATAGCATTAGCAAAATTGATGTAGTTATCTGTGATCCCTACAAGCCCAAGGACCTTATCTCCTAGCCTGGCAATAATTAAAAGATTGATACTGACAAAAAGAGATTCCATTACAAGCTCCATGACCATGGGAATGGCCAGGCTAAAGATAGAACGGTTGATGCTTCCGGTTGTCAGTTCGGTTTTTTTCCCGGCTAATGCTCCATACGCAAATACAGAACCATCTTTTACAAGATGCAGAAACTTTCTCATATTGCCGCGACAGAATTTTTATTCGCTATCTGATACAGTGGATTTGGTAGTGCTCCATCTTTCTTTGGAATAGCAAATGCCTTATTTTCACTGTATCCGTTATTTTTTAAACGCAGGCTGTTGATATAGAATCTTTTGAATGTTGGAACATAAAGATCATATTTTTCGTAACGTTCCTGCAAATGAGGATTGTCATTTTTATAGCTTTCAATACATTCGTGAACAAGGGTCCAGAATTGATTTTCTTTAAAGTCTGAATGCGTGTGCAGGGCATCCGATAAATATCTGAAGAAAGCATCAAACACACCCAGAAGAATAAATAACGGAATATTCTCTTTATTTGAAGACTGGATCAATCCATCTGCCAGATGATCCGGTAATTTTTCTCTTGCTTCTGTAGTTAAAACAATATCATCTACAAAATCTTTGATCACGATTCTTTGTGGAAGTCCATTTTTCAGTACTACCATGATATTCTCTCCATGAGGGGTAACACATAAAGAATGGGTATAATAGATATGAAGTAATGGAGTAAGATAAGCATCAAGATAAAGGGTTATCCATTCTTCAATACTTATTCCCGCTTTTTTAGCAAATGCTTCTACCAGTGAATTTCCTTCCTCATCTACGTACAGCAAAGAAGCCATGGTTACCATTTCTTCATCTCCTTTTAAATAATTAGATGCACTTTCACGCCATAAAGCACCCAGGAATTCATTATACTGATAAGGAACATTCTGAATAGCTCCATATTGTGGATGTAAATAAGTAGTTGCTGCTTCTTCTCCCAGGAATATAGTTCCCTTATCTGCTAAATATGTATCATCTTTGATCAATCCTTTTACCCAGTCTGTAATAGAAGGTGCAATTTTCATCTGTTTAGGGGAAAGTCCACGGATGTTTCCTGTACTCAAAATAGATACTGCTGTCTTTAAATATCTTTTCTCAGGATTTTTAGTATTGAATAAAGTACGAATACTTTGCTGTGCACTGTATTCATCATTACCTTCTCCCAGAGGAATAAGAAGTCCGTTTGCGATATCACCTGCATAATGGATCTTTAATTTATTTTCCCATTGCCAGGGGTGTACAGGAATAAGATTAAAGTCACTAATTGATTTTCCACTTTCAGAAAGTTTTTGCTTAAAGCTTTCATACAGTTCATGACCGACTTCTGAACGGTAGAACTCTTCTTTTTGAATGTTTTCCAAAGCCTGGAAACTCGATCTGTCCTGATGTGCAGCAAACCATAGAACTTTTAAAGGCTGATCAGCTTCAGGAGAGTAAGTTTGTAGATCCGTAGGAGAAAAACCCAGACGGCTTTTGTTAACGATCACCCATGGATGTCCTTTCATATGGTGCTCTATAACCTGATAACCGGCTTCAGCTAAATCTTTTGAGGACATTACTCCTTTTTCAAGGATCAGTGCATCACAGTATAAAGTATGTAAAAGCTCTTCTGTATATCTTGCTAACGTATTGGAATCAAGATCGAATACTGGCTGCATTTCCAAAAAGAACTGAGGAACATCGATTGACGAACTTACATTCCCGTTTTCATGTCTTTTAATGCTGTTTTTATCAATAAACCAGTAATCCATAAGTCTTTCCTGGCCACGGAAACTGTAAACTATATTTTCATTTCCTGTTTCAAGTCTGAATACAGTATATCCTTTTTCATCTTCAAAATCGGCTGTTGGTTTTAAGAGTTCTTCATGCATTAATTCTGCAATGGTCTTAGCCATAAGATCTCTGTTAGCTTGCTTCCAGTTTTCCTGGCTGATTATTGTATTGTTTAATGTGTTGTTCATAATAAGTATTAAATAGTGGCAGTTGTGGGTATAGTAGAATATTTTTCGACGTCAAAATCCTGAAAAGCGATTTTCTTTTCGACTTTGTAATATTCTCTTCCGAGAATATCGTTGATGATGTAAGAATTTCGGTATGCAGCCATTCCAAGATCCGTAGAAATATAGCTGTGAGTATGAACTTCTGCATGAAGTACATAAATTTCACCACCATTATGATCTATAGAATAATTTCTGTTGACAGCGTATAAACCAGATGAATCTCTTTTAATTCTAGATTCAATATTCTTTAGGAATGAAGGCTCTTGATAACGATATCCTGTTCCTATTACGATATAATCAGCTTCCTGTTCGTAAGGAATCCCTTGTTCTTTCTGTGTAAATTCAAGGGTAAGACGATCCGGACTGCTGTTATCTACCCTATCCAGCTGACTGTTTGGAATAATCGTGAGCTTTGGATCAGCATTATCAATGTTCAGGTCATAAATGAAATCATAGATCTGATTGATCAGGTCATAATTGATGCCTTTAAACTGAGCCTGTTGCTTGCTTAAAATTGATTTTCTTGCTGCTTCATCCCTGCCGTAAAAATAATCTACATAGTCAGGAGAGGTTAGCTCTAAGGTTAGTTTAGCATATTCCATTGGAAAGAATCGATCTGGTCGGGAATACCAACCTAGTTCTGTATTTTCGTTACGGCTCTGAAGCAGGTCATAGAAAACCTCTGCTGCACTTTGTCCTGAACCTATCACAGCTATTTTTTTTCCTTTTGCCAAAAGTTCCTCTTTTCGGTATAAATAAGAACTGGTATGAAGGATGCGTGAATCTTCTTTTGGAATAAACGAAGGAATATGTGGCTGTGTTCCTGTTCCAAGGATCAGTCTTTCTGCTTTATAAACTACCGCTTCTTTAGTTTTGGTATGAACTGTTGTGATGAGATAAAGTCCATCTTCATATATAATATCCACTACCTGTGTTGAAAAACGACACTGCGGTAACTGGCTCACCACCCATTGGCAGTAACGGTTATATTCCTTACGAGGGATGAAGAAATCTTCCCTGATAAAGAATTTATAAAGCCTGTTCGTTTCTTTAAGGTAATTCAGGAGACTTAAAGGATTCGTAGGATCGGCCATGGATACACAGTCGCATAAAAAAGGCGTCTGAAGCGTTACATGATCGATCATCAACCCCGGATGCCAGTCGAAACCGTCTCTCTGGTCAAGGAAAAGTGTTTTTAATTCAGAAATTGGATTGGATAAAGCGGCAAGACCCAGATTGAAAGGTCCGATACCTATTCCAATTACATTATATATTGTTTCGTTATTCATTTTCAGTGATTGTTGCATTGATTTGTACATCTTTGTTTTGAGGGAATTTTTCCCAGTACCATTCTCTGTAGCAGAAATTAAGGTTGGCCTTTTTATGAGGCATTTCAATAACTTTCTCGACTTTAAAACCTACATGTGCTTTATTCATCATCGACGCCAGAGAATCTACAGAACCTTCACCAACCATTTTTCCTACCTCTGATTGAGCAAATACGTAATCAACCATCGATTGTGTGGAAGGAGAGACATATTTCTTTTTAGGATCTGTAGGGGCTATGAACTGGTGTGTTCCATAATCTGTAGGAAGTACTTCATAGTAATCTCCTACTATGTCTCTGCATGGCCAATATACTTCAATATTACATGAAGGTTCGCCATTGCTTAATACGATATAACTGTGTCCTTCCTCGCTTGGTAACATCAGACGGTAATAGGTTTCCAGTTCATCAATCGGCCAGTTCATTTGCCATACTTTTACTGCATGTTCACGGTTGAACCATTCATGAAGCATTTCAAGATCCTCATCAAGATCAATCGGACGCATGGTAATGGTAACATCTTCTTTCTCAAAATAGCGTCTGAAGAAAACCTCTTTTCCTTTCGGATTAATCAGCTGATCTGAAAAGAAGTGCTTATGAAGCAGATTGGGTACTCTGGCGTATGAAAGAGAAGAAGCATTGATGCCACCATCCATATCAAGAATGGCTGATTGTAAATTGGCTTTTGTTCCCCAATAGCGATTTGTTAATGCATAGCGGGTGATATCAGATGGATCTTCATGATTCAGCTTTACAAATTCCTTATAAACCTTATCGATAAGATCTCTTTCTTTTACCCATCCTGTTTTACCCAATGATGTAATCAGTGCAGATAAATTACTTACCAAAAGATGATGTGAAATAATATCAAGAAGTCTTTCATCTCTGATAAAAAGTTCTTCAATTTCAATATGATCTTTTAAAAGATCCTGGTATTGGTCTCTTGCGCTTTCTCTCAACAGATACCCTTGTCCGTCTCTTACAAAAAGAGTTTCAGGCAATAGATTATCATTCAATCCAATCAGTAAATTCTGCTGATGGGCTTCAGGAGCCATGCCATATTGACTGTAAAGGTGGTTTAAAGGCGCAATAAGAAGCTTGATATAAGCCTCAAACCAAACGCTGATAGCTTCTTCCTTGGTAGTCTCCAGACAATCTGCAACATCTTTGAAAAAACGTTGTACAAAGCTGGATTCATCGGCAGGTTCATCCTGACATAGCCTTGCCAGTAATAATACTTTGTCCTTTGGTTTAAAGGTATTTTCACGGAGTAATAAGTTTAGACTTTCTATATTTTTTCCGTTATGATGTACCCCTAATGAAGCAGGTTCCAATAATAATTTAAAATGACTGAAGTTTTTCTCAAAAGAATGAGCTACGGTCTTCCACCATAAAGAAGAAGCGTAACCTCTTTTAAGATCTTTAAAACTATTTATTCTTATAGACCCTGTCATCAGAACATGCAAAGAGAACTTAGGCATCCAGGCACTATCCAGGTTGTAAAGAGTTCTTATAGAAGATGTAGAATAGAATTCATCTCCTAATGCTCCGATAGGAATTAGTTTTCGGAGTTGTACCATTTCTTTACCCTCCTGTGATAACAGAAGATACTGTACTTCCCAGGGGTGGCATGGAACGATATAAAAATCAGAAAGTACCTCGCCATCTGTCAGATATTCTTTTTCAATATTTTCAGGTAATGAAACGATGCTCTCCAATAACTCTTTACATGACATTTCCAGGACAGAATTTTCCCGTACACTGTATTTATCGATCAAAAAATAGTCAAGCTGGATCGCTTTACCGAATTCAGGACCATAATGAAGTTGCTCTTCTTCTGAAAAACCCATTCTGGATTTTGTAAAAGGGTGCAGGTTATGACCTATTGGAAGCTGTTGTTCAGATTCTAAAAAAGAATAGGTTAATGCTTCAGCATTTTGTGAATTGGCAGCGATGGTCAATTCCATATTTTTTAAACTGCTGTGAATTCTATCAATGAACTGATCAAATCCTTTTTCGTTAAAGCTTTCTGAGAATTCTTTATATACAAATGCAGTCAGCTGATCCAGATCCACTTCAAAAATCTTTTGGTTTTTATGATCAACAGCCCATACTGGAGATCCATAATCATGGAAAGAACTTTCAGAGCGGTAAGAAACAGGAGCAAACAAAAATAGTTCGCTTTTCTTTAAGTCGAATCTTAGGTATAATGGATAATTACTGTTTTGGAGTGCTTTAGCTGTAAGTGTATCATATTTTGGAACCCCTTCGTAGAATTTTCCATTTCCAAGTTCACGAAACATTCCGTTTAACAGGATTCTCGCAGTAATTTCCTGCGCTTTTTTTGCAAACTTAGTTTGTTGTTCCAAAGTCTTCTCCATGAGTTTTTATTTTATTTAAAATTTGATGAACATCCTCAGTTGTAGTGATCGGATTAAGGAAGGTAAACTTGAGGTAGAAATTACCATCAACCTTGGTACTGGCAACAAGGATTTCTCCACTATAGAAAAGTTTCATTTTAATATGCAGATTCAGGGCATTCAGATCTTCAATATCAGATCTCAGATAACGGAATACCAATACACTAAGGTCTGTATGAGATAAAAGTTCAAATTCAGGATCTTCCGTGATCATCTCTGCTACATCTTTAGTAAGATCGATTACTCGGTCTGTGTATTCAGCTAATTGTTCCTGTCCCATCATTCTTAAAGTGAACCATAATTTTAATGCATCAAATCTGCGGGTACTCTGTATGATCGACTTATTGATTTGTGCAGGAATTTCCTCCTCATCCATTTCTGCTGGATTCAGGTAATCTGCATGATGTTTCAGGATTCGCAATTCTCTCTTGTTTTTAACGATAAAAGCACTGCTGCTGATCGGCTGGAAGAATGATTTGTGATAATCTATAGTCACAGAATCTGCTTTTTCTATTCCATTTAATAAATGGCGGTATTTACCACTTAAAAGCAATGCACAACCATATGCTGCATCTACGTGCATCCATATATTGTGATGTGCTGCAATATTGGCAATGTCTTCTAAAGGATCTACATTTCCAAAATCTGTAGTTCCTGCAGTAGCAATAATCCCGATAGGAATATTCCCCATAAGAATTTCCCTCTTCATGTATTTTTGAAGTAAAGTGATGTCCATACGGAACTCATTGTCTGTAGGAACCTTGACGATAGATTTCTCACCCAATCCCATTATTGATGCATTCTTTGAGTTGCTAAAATGAGCTTTATCAGAAATAAAGATTCTAAAACGGCTGGCTTCAGGTGGAAGACCATCCTGTTTAATATTGTGATTTAAATTCTTTTGAGAATAGCAGTCTCTCATCATCACCAATCCCATTAGGTTGCTTTGAGATCCTCCTGCGGTAAAAACACCATCACTTTCAGTTGTATAACCTAATCTTTCTGCAGTCCAGTCGATCAGTTTTCTTTCCATAAAAGTACCTCCGGCACTTTGGTCGTAAGTATCTTGGGAAGAATTGATGGCGCTGACAAGGATTTCTCCGGCCAATGCAGGGATGACGATTGGGCAATTAAGATGAGCAACATATTGAGGAAGATGAAAAGCTGTGGCATGCTTTACGTAGATATCATCTACCTCATTTAATAACTCTTCATAAGAAGAGAGTTTTTGATTCAGATCGATGTGCTGAACCTTCTTTTTCATTGTTTTAGCTTCGATACCGCTAAATGGTTTGTCGTTTCTATGAAGAAAAGTTCCAACTAGGTTTAAAGTGTCATTGATAGCGGAACGATAGTGATCATAATTATCTTGATGAAAAATGTTTTCAAATTTCCCCGAAAAGTGATTCAAAGTGCTATTTATCACTTCCCCGTGAGGCAAAATTTCGTTGTTCATATATTTATTTATAACGTTGATTGAATAAATTGTGGTTTTTTTATTTCTATATAGAGATGAAGTATCCATCTCGTAATCAATACGTTAAGTTTTAAATTTTTTCATTTTTTGTTTGGTACTTAATTAAAAATTCATAAATTTGACAACCCTATTGTTATTTAGAATAATTAAAAACAAATATAATAATTTAATCCTAACACAAAATTTTTTTTAATGAATTCTTTAAAAATTCTAGAAAAAAGCAGTTTGACTGCAGAGCGGCTACTTCCTGTAGCTATTGAAATTACAGATGGCGAGCGCAAGATGATCATGGAGGCAGTGGATTATCTTGAGAAAAAATATGGTAATTTCGAAAACCGTGAATTTGTAATGCAGGTCCATCAGCTTGCCTCTTACTTTTTACCGGAGAGATTGCTAAAAGTATTGGCTTCTTTTGCCAGTGACTTTTCTGAAAATCAGTATGGGGCTCTTATTTTCCAGGGACTTTTTGATATTGATCAGGAAAAAATAGGCAGTACCCCTGCTAATTGGCAATCAGCAGATTATTCAAAATTCAATCAATATGGATTTGCCTGTGCATTGATACACGGAGCTCTTCCGTCTAAACCGGTACAATATTATTCACAACGTAAAGGAGGTGGATTGATCCATGCGATCATTCCGGATGAAAAAATGCGTGAAACACAGACCGGATCGGGATCTGCAACTGATTTATATGTACATACTGAAGATGCTTTCCTTAAACATCAGGCTGACTTTTTAAGCTTTATGTATATCCGTAATGAGGAGCAGGTGCCATCAACCCTATACTCTATCCGTTCCCATGAAAATATCCGGGAGGAGTACAGACCTTTATTCGATCCTATTTTTAAGATCCCTAAGGATGCCAATTTACAAACCGAAGCAGAAGAAGTAGACACTTTGGATGCGGTTCTGTACGGTAATAGAGATCTTCCTTTTATGCGTTTCGATGCTGCAGAGCAACTGTTTAATCCAGATATCAAGCAGACTGATCTGGCACATCATGCGCTTAGCAAATTCTGGCAGGAAGCAAAAAACCTGATCTATTCAGATTTTACTCCTCAGGCTGGAGATGTTATCGTGGTGAATAACCATTTGTGTGCTCACGGACGATCTGCTTTCCGTGCCGGTGTGAAAAGTATCAACGGTGTCGAACATACCTGTGAAAGAAGAATCATGCTAAGGATGATGAGTAAGGTAAGTCTTCTTGATATGAGAGGACATACACTGAAAGAAGATCCATTCTTTGTTATAGAAGAGCATTTAGGTAAAAACTTTGCGAACTTCTAAGTAATCGAAAGATTTAAATTTTTAATAAAAAATCCTTTCTGAGCATTTGTTCGAAAGGATTTTTGCTTTAAATAATAAAAGAAATAGTATTTTTTTATCTATTCATTTTCTAATTGACGTATTACTTTTTCTAGATCACTTTTATTTAAATCTGTTTCTGTTTTGTTCTTCAGAATCTCTTTAAGTGCCAAAACATGTGCGGTTTTAAAAGCCTTTTCAGAAGTTGTGCTTATATCCGGACTAACTCCGGTATGTTCCCAGTTTCCACCTGTTATTGCTGCTGTTACTTTTCCTGTAGGAATTAATAGAAGATATTTATTCCCAATTATAAACGGATCTACAGGGTTAGCTGCTCCACCGGTATTTTCACCAATTACCTGGGCTAATTTATATGCTTTTAAAAAGTAAGCCAATCCTTCTGCCGCCGAGAAAGATTGTTTACTGGTAAGAATGTAAACATTCTTATTGAGATATTTTTGACCAGGCACTTTTGATAGCGTGTTATTCTGTACTGTTTTTTCTTTATCTCTGAAATAGGTGCAATACAAATTGGTTTTCTCTTTAAAGAAATAGCTGCAAAATAGCAAGAGCATTCCATTATCTCCACCTCTATTTTCTCTAAGATCAATAATTAATGAATTAGTATGAGCCACAAAATCCATTGCTGATGCTAACGTTTTGGCACTCGAATTGGGCTCTGCAAATCCTTTGAAATTAATATAACCAATATTACCTTCTAATCTTTTTACATTCTCAAAGCCAAAATTCTCAAGACTATTGTGAAAATTGTTTGAAGCGGTTATTTCTTTTGTAATTTTCCGATCTTCAGGATTGAAATTCTCCACGTATTTAACAAAAAAGTGTTGATCTTGAGATATTATTCTTAATTGTTTCGTAAGTTCTTCGGCAAGATTTTTTCCATTAAGAGATTCGAAATTTTTCAACTGAAGTTCAGAATCCAGTTTTTTATAAAGATCTTTGTCTAAATAGTGGTCTTTGACCTTTCCCAAAATCTCTTTTATGACCGGGCTATTTGTATTCTGACAAAAAGAAGATAAAGAGTAAAGTGAAAAAGCAAGAATTAGTATTTTTTTCATTAGATTAAAATTTAATGTATGGCAAAAATACTTTCGTAGGCAAAGTGAGAATTGTAAAAAAGGAAACTCATTCAAATAAACAACCATATATTTTTCTGTTCGGTATTAACTTTCTTAAAAAAAGTACCCGGAGTTATTTTGGTAAGCTCTTTAAAATCCTTTATAAAATGAGATTGGTCATAAAAAAGATTTTCATAAGATAGTTCTGTCAGGTTTTTTATTTGTTTATTCTGTATCAGTGCCTTTCTAAAACGATGTACTTTCCGATATTCAGAAGCAGATTTAGCGAGATAGCGTTTAGAAATTTTATTGACATACTGACGAGTTATTCCATTCTTCTGAGCGATATCTTCGATACTAATATCAGTTTCAAGGTTCTGCGTTATCTTTTTTACAAAGCTCAGATCCTTCTCTATAAATTTTGAAAGCCAATAATCTTCTAGTTTTTGTATTTGTGTTTCCCGGTCTGATTCATTGAGAATAGAATTCACTATTTCCGGAAAGTCAGAGGCAATGATTTCATCTTCAAGAAATACAATATTCTCATTACTGAAAAAATGATATATTCCTAATGGTTTAAAATAAATCGTAATTTCATTGATAGCTTGTATGTAGTATATCTCAGTAGAGGTGGTACACCGCGAAACGAGGTCAACAAGTACATTTTCTTCAGGAGATTGGGAAATTTCTATTTTATTTTCATTCTCCATTACTTCAGCATTCTGGCAAGCCGATACAATAAAAAAGTTATTGGGAAATGTAAGATACCGTAATGCATGATCAGGATCATCTTTAGACATAAAATAATATCCCTGGATATATTTTCTTAGTACTGGATTCGCAGGTTGGTAAAAATGGATTTTCATTAATATTATGTACAGAAATAAAATAAAGGTCTTTATGGTAAAAATACAAATAGAAAAGAAGAAACCCGAAGAAATTCTTCAGGTTTTATGTAATGGTTCTTTTTTTTTTTAAATATCTCACTAAATACTGCATCCATCAGCATCACAGGCATTCTCTCCATTAGAAAGATCTGTAAATGATGAAACAGTTTCTTTGTATGTTTGCTGAAGTGCATTTTCAAAAACGTCAACAGGTTGGGCTCCTGATACAGCATATTTACCATTTAAAACGAAAAACGGGACACCTGTAATTCCATTATTTCTTGCCTGTTGAATATCTTCATTCACTTCATGAGTAAATTCCTCTGAAGTTACAGCCTGCTTTGCTTCCTCTCTGTCAATACCCAATGAGTCTGCAATAGATACTAAAGTGTCAGGATCACCTACATTCTTACCGTCAATAAAGTGAGCAATAAATAATGCTTCTTCCATTTCATTAGACTTATGATACTTTTTTGATAAGTGTAGAAGTTTATGAGCAGAAAAAGTATTGGTGATTAAAGCTTTTTCAAAATTAAAATCAATTCCCGCACCTTTACCCATTTGTGCTACCTGGCTGATCATTTGACTAGCCTGAGCCTCAGGAAATCCTTTCTTTTCTCTAAAATAAGTAAGGGTGTTTTTCGTTTCTGATGGATTCAGTGTCGGATCCAGTTGAAAACTCTTCCACTCTACTTCTACCTGATCTTTAAAGGGTAACTTTTCTAAAGCCTGTTCAAAATTATTCTTTCCTATATAGCAAAACGGACACATAACATCCGACCAGATTTCTATTTTCATTGTATTTCTTTTGATAAATTTAATCCTGCAAAGTTACCAAATATTTTTAATGTAACAAAATTTATTACATTTAACTGTTTCTTGCTGTCACCATTTTCTTTTTTCTCTCTATCATGCTTCTTAACCCTATCATCAGTAAGGCTAGCAGTCCAAAAAAAAGCCCGATCCATGGATTATACTGAACGTCATAACGGATAATCATCCAGCCTCCGAGTGTTGTTCCAAGAGTTACTCCCAAATTACCAAACGAAGTAGCCAGACTATTGGCAAACTCCAAAGAATTCGGTGCTGAAGAGATCATATAAGTGGACGCATTAAGAAAACTCGGGGAATACAGAAACCCCCAAATTCCAATGGCAATAATAGTCATGATCATACTTCCATCAGACCAATATAGAAGTACAGGCATAATAATAATAGTTCCTGAAAGAAAAAAAGCTGTAGTAAGTGTTATATTTTTGCTAAGCATTTTTCCCGCGATCCAATTGGCAATGACCCCGATAATTCCAAATAAAAAAAGCATATAACTCACCATGGTAGAATCCATCCCCTTAGCTTTATTCAGATAATCTGCAAAATAACTATAGGTAGAAAACCAAGCGGTAATCATAAAAAAATTCATTGCTGTGCTGATTATAAAAGTAGGCTGTGTAAGTATTTTAATCTGGCTTCCGTATGTTTTCTTTTCTTTTACAGGCATAGAGGGCAATACACAATAAATGGCTATTAGTGCAATTAAACTTACAATGGACTGGATGAGAAATGAATATTCCCATGACCACAAACTAGCAATCCAGGTTGCAAAAGGAACCGTAGTAACCATTGCAATAGCTACCCCACTAAATACAATACCCATAAGTTGATTACTGTATTTTTTATCAGCCTGTGATACCGCAACAGACAATGCTGTTGCAATATAAACAGGCTGTAAGAAAGCAGGTAAGATTCTTACAAGTATTAAAAGCCAAAATGGAGGAGAAAAATAAGAGACAATTCCGGTGATAAGAAATATAAATATCGCAGTAAACATTACACTTTTACGGTTAAATCCTGATGTCAATAAGGTCATAAAAGGTCCTGTTAAAGCAATGATTAAAGCGAAAGCACTTAGTAAATAGCCTGCTTTATCTATGCTTATTTTGTAATAGTCTGCTATTTGTGGTAAGATTCCAATGACTCCAAATTCGGTCGTAATGACTGCAATAAACCCCAGACATCCAATATATGCATACTTTTTCATCCCTGCTTTTCTGTGATGGTTTCAAAATTCTGACTGGCAAAAATCGCCATCTCATCTACAGCTTTCTGAACTTCATTTAGAATTTCTCCCATATGCATAAAGCCATGAACCATATCTTTATAGAAGCTGATATGGACAGGAATCCCTGTATCTTTCATATGCTGTGCCAGTTCTTCTCCTTCATCTCTTAATGGATCATGCTCTGCTAAAATAACCATAGTAGGGGGTGTATTTTTAAAATCTTCAATTAGTAATAGGAACTGCTAAAGGAGCAGGTTGGTTTTCTCCCGTAGGATAATAATGTTTCCAGGCTTCAATTCCACCTTTTTTGTTTAAAACAGGTCCATTTTCATAGATTGACCAGGAGTTTGTATTGAGTTTATTATCAGCTGCAGGATAAATTAAGATCTGAAACTTAAACAGTTCCCCTAGCTGTGTTGAAACACTGGTAGCAAGTGCTCCACCTGCACTGTCACCTATGATCCCAATCTGATGCCTGTCTATCCCCAGAGATACAGCATTATCAACAACCCATTTTACCACATGAGTACAATCATTGAGTCCGGCAGGGAAAGGATGCTCCGGAGCCAATCTATAATCTATAAAAATGACAACTGACCCAGTTTTATTGGCTAATTTCCGAACGACAGCATCATGGGTTTCAAAGCCCCCCGCAATAAACCATCCTCCATGTATATAGATGATGGCTGAAGAGCTTGGATTTTCCCTTCCTTTTGGACGATACACTCTAGTTGGTATTTCATGTTTTCCGTGGGTAATATTGAATTCCTCAATCATCTTTACAGCCTCTTTTTTTTCACTCAATTGAAACGTCATGGTATCAAGGTATTTTCGGGTTTCTTCTAATGGATTAAGTGCATTGAATAGCTGTATTTTTTCTAAATGATTTAAAATTTGAGTTATCGGTAATGTTAATTGCATTTTTCTTTTTATTTTATGTTAAATATTTTATTGCAGGAAACTTTAGCGCTATTGTTCCCATTACTGAATATTTTCAGTTTGCAGGGACAAAATTAATTTTCAAATCTTACATTTGCACTGTATACAGTGAATTGTATGGGACTAACAAATTTGTAAGCCATGGGGGAAATAAAAGAAAATTCGACAAATAGCATCAATAGAAAATACATACAGGAATGTGATCTGTCGTATGCAGTTTGTAAAATTGGAGGAAGATGGAAATTATTGATATTAAATCAATTAAAGGATAATAAATTGCGCTTCAGTGAAGTCCGCGACCGAATTTGCGGAATCACAGAAAGAATGCTGACGCTACAATTGAGAGAGCTGGAAAAAGAGAGTCTTATCAAGAGAACTGTGTATGCTGAAGTTCCAACAAGAGTAGATTACGAATTGACAGATATTGCCAGAGAACTGATCCCGATATGGGAAGTGTTGGAAAAATGGGGTGAGAAACACCGGAAATTAATAAAAAACGGACATTAACAACTGATCTTAAAAATTAAAGGAAATCACAAATAGTATTTTAACCGGACACAATTAAGAATTACTGGTCACTTTTTTATTAAATAATATGTGGGCTATCAAAGCCAGAAGTCCGAAACTAGCCCCTACAAAACATACTCCATTCCACTGTGCGTAATGCCAGGCAATGGAAGCCAGCCAGGTTCCAAGTGATCCACCAATGAAATAACAAACCATATAAACGGTATTTAATCTGTTGACTGCATTGGTTTTAATTAAAAAATAATTGGTCTGATTCATAATATGGCTTGATTGAACACCAAGGTCAACAAGGATAACACCTACAATCAATCCCCAATAGGTTTCACCTGCAAAATATGTAAATGCCCAGCTTCCCAGTACGATAAGTAATGAATACAGGATGATCCTGTTCAGATCCATAAATTTTTGAAATTTCCCAACTTTAGCGGCAGCTAATGCTCCAACGGCTCCTGCCAATCCGAAACTTCCTACAACAGATGAACCGGCATTAAAAGGAGCTTTTTCCATATGAAAAGCCAGAGATGTAAACAATGCACACATTGAACCGAAAGCCATTGCTCCACGGAAAGAGGCCAATTGTAAAACAGGTTGTGTTCTGGCTAAGTGAAATACAGAGCGCATCAGTTCTTTATAAGTCCCTTTGAAATTAGGAAGCAGATCCGGAAGCATTTTATATACCGCGATCCAGACAACGATCATTACACCCGCAGCAATGCCAAACATGGCTCTCCAACCCCATATTTCACCCACAATTCCACCTACAAAACGTGATAAGAGAATGCCCATCAGTAAACCTGACATCACCACTCCAATATTGGAAGACCGCTCTTCATCAGATGAGAGCTCAGCAGCGATAGGCACAAAAAGCTGGGGAATTACAGAAGTCATCCCAATTAGTAAACTGGCAGCATAAAGCATCCACAAATGAGTGGCAAAAGTCATCCATAAAAGAGATCCGAAAACCAGAAAAAGATCTGCCAGTATCAGTTTTTTACGTAGAAATTTATCCCCAAGAGGGACAATTAGTAAAAGTCCTAATGCATATCCTACCTGAGTAAGTACAGAAATTTTACTTGCTGCACTTTCAGAAACATCCAGGTCGTCAGAAATAAGAGCCAGTAAGGGTTGGTTATAATAATTATTTGCAACTACCAGTCCTGAAATAATAGCCATTAGCCAGATTACAGTACGTGAAATACCAGGAGATGAGCTCGTCTGCATAGCAAAATTTTAAATTTAAATTTAATGAAAGAAATTAGTGAACTAAAGAATGGAATATCTTTTAGATAGACACAAAGATACCTATTTATATGAAAAATATTTCTTAAAGATCCAGCTGTCTTTGAAATTCTTCCAGATATTTTGCAATATGAAGACCATCAGCCAGACCGTGATGTGCTTCAATAGAAACAGGCAGGTATTTTCTCCCCTCGCGGATACTAAATTTTCCAAACGTAATTTTGGGGATAGATTCTGTTGGATCAAGATTAGTAGGATGTAGCAAAGCACTGAAAGTATTCCACGGAATGGTAGAATGTCTTATTAAAGCTTTAGTCACAGTATCGGTACTCAATCTTAACCCTGAAGAATTTTGTACCGCTTTAACTTCTTCCTGAAGTTCAGCATTAAAAGTTTCAAATTGTTCTGAAAAAGGAATAAATGAAAAACCAAAGGTTCCATCAGCTCGGGCAATGGTGGTTCCGGCGTGGATGACATCAAATAGAACAACCTGATCATCTACGATCCGCATTTTTAATTCATCCACAGAATTTATTGCGGCCATTGATTTATGAAGGTAATAGGCAAAAAAAGAATAGCCATTTGCTTTTACCGTATCATAAGCCGTAGTACAATCTACTTCTGTTGTAAAACCAAAATATGGACTTGCCATTTTTGAAAAAAAATTAAAATGTTCTTTTCTGTTCCATTGTTCAACATCGATGATCTTCATTTTACTTACTGCTTTATCATTTCTGCAAATTTCCGTAAGTTTTCTGATTATAAAAAATTCCAAGATGAAAAATTTAAGCTTATTTCTACCATAAGATTGATATGTAATATTTATATTAATTAATGAATTTAAATAATAAAGGATCTGATTTAAATATTGTTTAACCACATATTTCCCTAAATTTATATGATGTAATAATGATAAAGTTTCAGAGTACAAAATGTGCAGTTTTAACACAAATCATCGATGTCAATTTATGATAAGTTGCTGTCTGTCATCAATACTTTTTACATTATACATTAACACAAAAAATATGAATTACAGAAAATTAGGATGCAGTGAACTGGAAGTCTCAGCGATCACGCTTAGAGCTTGGGCTACTGGAGGTTGGATGTGGAAGAGCAAAGATCGAAAGGAAGCTGTTGAAGCAATTAAAGCGTCTCATGATGTTGGAGTGACTTCTATTGATACTGCCCCAATTTATGGACAGGGAGCCAGTGAGGAAATTGTTGGAGAGGCTATTAAAGGATTTTCTCGTGATAAAGTTCAAATTCTCACAAAATTCGGGATGCGTTGGGATTTGGAGAAAGGAGATTTTGCAATGAAAAGCTATGATCATAATGGAAATGCGATCGAAGTTTATAAATATGCGGGAAAAGAAAGCATTATTTATGAATGTGAACAAAGCTTAAAGAGATTAGGAACTGATTATATTGATCTGTATCAAATTCACTGGCCAGATTCTACCACTCCCATCGATGAAACTTTTGAGGCTGTTTTAAAATTAATAGAACAGGGAAAAGTGCGTTTTGCAGGAGTTTGTAATTATACTGCATCACAGATACAGCAAGCCGAAAGAACGCTTCCTTTGGTTTCTAACCAAATTCCATTCAATATGGTCAACCGCACCGTTGAAAGCGAAACAGTTTCTTACTGCATAGATCACAACAAGTCTGTGTTGGCTTACAGCCCATTAGAAAGAGGATTGCTAACAGGGGAAATACATTCCGGTTATGAGTTTAAACCCGGTGATCATAGAGCTAGTTTACCTCATTTTCAACCCCAATTTGTTGAAAAAACAAATGTCTTTTTAGATAAAATTAAACCTATTGCAGAACAGCATAATGCAAGTTTGAGTCAGTTGGTTTTAAGATGGACTATTGAAAGACCTGGAATCACTATCGCCTTAGCAGGAGCCAGAAATGTGGAACAAGCTGTTCAAAATGCAAATGCAATTCATATTAATTTAAGCAAAGAAGAACTGAAAACAATCGATGATCTGGTAAATACTTTTTAAAAACTAAAGATTAAAAGTTGAAATTATCGACCATAATAGTCTTTTCTCTTTACTCTTTACTCTCATTATCATTAATATTATAAAAGCTATGGAAAATACAAAATTAGGGTTTATTGGATTAGGAAATATGGGAAATCCAATGGCCAAAAATCTGGAAAAAGCGGGATTTCCGCTATCTGTTTATAACAGAACAATTGAAAAAGCGGAAGACTTTAAAGAAAAATCAACAGTTTACAGTAAGGTTTCAGATGTGATTAAAAACAGTGATGTTATTTTTACAATGCTGACCAATGATGATGCAGTAAGAGCAGTATATGAAGAAATACTATCAGTAGATATTCATGGTAAACTGTTCGTTGATATGAGTACTATTTCTCCTGAGGCAAGTAATGATATTTCTTCCGCTGTTAAAATAAAAGAAGCCGGATTTATTGATG
Source organism: Chryseobacterium paludis (assembly GCF_025403485.1). Lineage (NCBI taxonomy): Bacteria > Pseudomonadati > Bacteroidota > Flavobacteriia > Flavobacteriales > Weeksellaceae > Chryseobacterium > Chryseobacterium paludis. Next base: position 1,173,052 of record NZ_CP099966.1, on the reverse strand, counting down.
CTCCTGTTGCCGGAAGTACAAAACCTGCTGCTGATGGTACCCTGATTATTATGGTAGGTGGCGAAGAAAAAGATGTAGAGCGTGCACAACCTTATTTACAAAAGCTTGGAAAAACCATCAAGCATTTGGGAGAGAATGGAAAAGGAATTGCTGCAAAATTATCAGTAAACTATTTCATATCTACCCTATATCAAGGACTTGCTGAGACTGTTTTATTTTCGGATAAGCTAGGAATAGAACGTAAAGATATGCTGGACATTATTAATGAGAGCGCAAGTGGTAGTGGTGCTACAAAAGTTAAAACACCACTACTGGTGAATGATAACTATGAACCGGCATTTGCATTAGATCTTATGTTAAAAGATATTCTTCTCGCCAAAAAAGCGGGAGCTGATTATCCATTATCAAAAACATTAATTGATACCTACCAGTCGGCTCATGATGCGGGATTTGGAAAAGATGATGTGATCGGTATTATCAATTATCTGAAAAAATAATCATTATAAAAACATGGTATGAACACGGATATTTTTAAAGGAACTCTTTGGACTGCTAAAAAAGTAGATGAGATCTATATTGTAAGTGTAAAAGACAGGTCAGGTATTGTAGAAGCATTGACGGACTTTGTTAAGGTTCAAAAAATACAGTCCGGAGAGATAACAGGAATAGGTGCAGTAAGCGAGGCAACACTTCGGTTTTTTGTTCCTTCGACAAAAAATTATGTCGATAAGACTTTCAATGAACAAATGGAGGCCTCTAATATTTCAGGAAATGTTTCAGTAATGGATGATAAACCACTACTCCATTTGCATATCACGTTGGGAAGACAGGACTATACCGCTTTGGCAGGACATCTCTTGGATGCAAAGATCCGCGGTGCAGGAGAATTTATTTTTTATCCTTTGAACACAAAAATGGTAAAAGTTAAAGATGATGAAGTTGGGATTAATTTTTATGATTTTGAAAAATAATGCTCCAAATCCAATCATAAAAGATACTATATATATGCACTTTTGTATGCATAAAAAGAGAACTTAACAAATACAAACAATGAAATTGGTTTTGAAGCCATCAGAAAATCAAGCCATCCACGATTTGGTTATACCTTTGGTGGATTCAGTTAAGTAGAATTTTGTTTTCCTTATGATCTTTGTATCATCAATTAAGATCAAAAAATAAAGAAAATGGAAACAAAAAAAGTATGGTTCGTTACTGGTGCCTCTAAAGGATTGGGACTTAATTTAGTTAAAAAATTACTAGCCGAAGGATATCGTGTAGCAGCAACGAGTAGAAATGCGGATTCTCTGATTAAAGAGATTGGTAGTGCATCTGAAACATTTTTACCCCTGGAAGTCAATTTGAAAGAGAATTCAAGTGTTAAGGAGGCTGTTGAAAAAAGTATAGCTCATTTTGGACAACTTGATGTTATTGTAAACAATGCCGGATATGCGCAGGTTGGTTCTTTAGAAGAGCTTTCTGATGAGGAATCACGTGAAAATTTTGATGTTAATGTATTTGGAGCATTAAATGTTGTCAGAAATGTAATGCCTTATTTACGAAATCAGAGATCAGGAAATATATTTAATATTTCTTCAGTAGCAGGTTTCTCCGGAGGTTTTGCAGGTTGGGGGATCTATTGTTCCACCAAGTTTGCTATGGCAGGATTTACAGAAGCACTGGCAGAGGAAGTTAAAGAATTTGGCGTAAAAGCTACTGTTGTATATCCTGGATATTTTCGTACAGAATTTCTTACAAAAGGATCAATCAGAACTCCTGAAAATGCTATCGAAGATTACAAAATGGCACGTGAATCTCAGCAACTGCATCTTGATACCATTAATGGAAATCAGATGAATGATCCAGAAAAAGGAGCAGAAGTTCTCATTGCGATGAGTAAAGAAGAGCATCCACCTGTACATTTGTTATTAGGAAATGAAACGATTGATTTACTTAAAAATAAAATCGATATCCTAACCCAAGATGCTGAAAAATGGAAAAATTATACCCTATCTACAGCTTATACTGAACTTTCATAAAAAGTACCTATGAACAATACGATAGAAGAAACAAAAGAATATATCGGAATGTGGGTAACCAAAGACGGTCACATCCGCCATGAATTATTACCCGACAATCGATACGACGAAGCCCGTGGTTCGCGTGAAAGTGCCTACCAGGGAAGTTATTGGGTTTCAGGAGATCATATTGATTATAAAGATGATACTGGATTTACCGCAGACGGCGACTTTAAAGATGGGATATTATACCACGGTGGTATGGTTTTTTATAAAGAAAATTGATTTACTAAATTAGCACGATGGAAAAGATGTTTCGCTTTAATTCGATTTCCGAGTTTCATAACTTTTGTAATCTACCTGGTCCTGAACATCCATTGATCAGCCTGATTGATTACAGTAAGGTTTCTTATCCTATAGATGATAATGAAATGAAATGGATTCAGAATTTCTATTCTGTAGGCTTAAAAAGGAATGTTAATGCCAAATTCAACTATGGCCAGCAACAGTATGATTTTGATTCGGGGGTTCTGTCATTTGTTTCTCCACTTCAGTTTTTAAAAGTAGAGATCAATCAAAATGTAAAAGTAGAGCCAACGGGCTGGATACTTCTTATACATCCTGATTTTCTATGGAATACTTCACTGGCAAAAAAGATAAAATCGTACGAGTTCTTTCAATATTCAGTAAATGAAGCTCTTTTTTTGTCAGAAAAAGAAGAAAATGCAATCGCTGAAATTCTAAAAAACATTGAAAAGGAATATCAATCCAACATCGATAAGTTCAGTCAGGAATTGATAATTGCCCAATTAGAATTATTGCTTATCTATTCCGAACGATTTTATGAGCGACAGTTTCTAACCAGGAAAAAATCCAATCATGAGATTCTTGAACGATTTGAAGAGACCTTATCCCGGTATTTCAATAATGGGCATATCCCGGAAAATGGTTTGCCTACGGTAAAAGCTATTGCTGAAGAAATGAATATATCCCCCAATTACCTTGGAAGCTTATTACGGATTCATACGCAGCAGAACACCCAACAGCATATCCAGAACAGACTTATTGAATATGCTAAAGAGCGGTTGAGTACCACGAATTTGTCTGTTAGTGAAATTGCTTATGAACTTGGTTTTGAACATCCACAATCATTTAGTAAACTTTTCAAACAAAAAACAACCCAATCCCCTTTGGAATTCAGAAAATTTTTCTCGTAAAAGCATTTACGAAATGACCATATACAAGGTGAGCTGTTTATTGCAGCTCATCTTTTTTTAACTAATTTATTCTGCTAGATTCTTGTATAAAAGAAAGATACGTTTTTGACCTTGCATGAAAGAAAGTATCTGTCATAAACAGAACCAGGAATAGAATAATAAAGCCAAATGAGAGACCCTTCATGTAGCAGCTGTCAAAAAGTAAATAAAGAAATATGGAAAGTATGAATAGAGAAACCCAAATTGTTTTAAAAATGACATAACTCTTACTATCTTTTTTCGCTTTGATGTATTCTTTCGTAAGAGTCAGCTGATGATTTTTTGAATATTCTTTTTCAACCCTTTGTATCTCTTTACCTTTGGTTACCAAAAGATAGCCTCCATAACTTAAAAGCATTAATGATAAAATACTTAAAGGGATAATAAGCCCTTTAAAAAAGACATCACTTGTTTTAGTTGAATAAAAAATAAGAGGAACACAAAAAATAATAATACCGGCTATCATCAGTTTAGCCTGAATTAAGTCTCCTTTAGTCCAATTACTAAACTGTTGAATAAAATCCATTATAATACAATTGATAAATTAATTCTAATCAGACTTCAGTGGTTGTTACTCCAAATTTCTTTTTAAACGAATAATAGAAATGCGACAAATTCTCAAACCCAAGATCAAGATAAATATCAGTGGGTTTTTTATTTTGATGTTTAATTAAATAATAGGCTTCTTCCAATCGTTTTTCTTTAAGCCATTTTTGGGGAGGTATGCTGAATGCTTTTTGAAAATCACGCTTAAAACCAGATAGACTGCGGCCTGTTAATTTTGCAAAAGCTTCGACAGGTAAGTTGAAAATAAAATTCTGATTCATGAATTCTTTTAAATCAGTTTTATAAGGCTCAGAAAAATCAAAAAGCAAATTCTTAAAATCAGGATTACTTTGTAAAAGAAGCTCAATTGCTTCCTTTACTTTTAACGAAGCTAGTTTTGAGCTTGCATTTTTAGTTTTATCAATATAGGGAATCAGAGAAACAAAATACTTCGTAAAAAAATCATCCGACTCAAAAAAGAATTTTTGTTTATTCTTAAATTCGTTATCAACAATAATTTTGTTTTCTGCTGCATATTGCTGAAGTGTATTTTTATCCAGAGTAATTGAAATAAATTGATACTGGGTTTCTTTAGAAGGATGTTTTATAGTTCTTACAAGTTGATTTTTTCTGACCAGAACGACTGTGTTTTCTTTAATAATAGTCTTGCCCTGATCATGAAAAGCATGAGTCTCACCAGATAATTGGAATCCTAAAAAATGATCTGGAATAAATTCTTCCATTCCCCTGTATTTTTCAAAAGCACAAGAGTATACCAATCGATCAAATATTATTTCAGAACTTTTTGTCATAATACAAATATCTGAAATTTAAAAAATACCAGCAGCCCCTTTGTTTGCTATTTCCCTATCCTGTTCCGGCGAACCTCCGGAAGAGGCAATAGCTCCTATTATTTTTCCCTCTTTATTTTTAATAACCACGCCACCTGCTATTGTTAAAAGTCCGTCGTTAGAATTTAACATACCATATCCATGAATGTCAGCACCTGAAACAATAGTGCCCATTGTATCACTGTCGACACCGAACATTACTGCAGTTCGGGCTTTTTTAATAGCAAAATCGATGACGCCATAAACGCTGTCCAATCTTGCAAATGCGACCAAATGTCCTCCTGTATCTACTACGGCAAGGCTTACAGGAATATGTAAAGATTTTGCTTTTTCTATGGATGCATTTATTGCAATTGTTGCTTCAGAATAAGTGATATTCATTTGTTTTTTTTATTTAATGATGTTAAATGAATGCGTAAACAAAAATATTTACGCATTCTCTGAATATTGAATATTGTGTTTTAACTTTTTACACTCCAGGCTTCTGTTTGTAATTGTTTTACAAAATCCTCTGTTTCTTTAGGGTGTAAATTTCTGAAATTACTATGATCATCTAATGCAACATTTACAATTACATCAGCCATAGATTGTGGATCAAGTTGGTTGGCAAGAGCTTCAGTAGTTCCTGCAAAAACTGATTCTGGGGTGAAATTTACCTTAGGATCATACCAATGCATAATAGAGTCTACTCCCCTATCATTAAATCCAGTTCCAAAAACTCCCGGATTACAGGTTGCTATTTTGATGTTAAAAGGTTCTAATTCTGTCTTAAGACCTTCTGCGATAGCCTCTAAAGCATGTTTTGAAGCACAGTAAGCAGCAACGTAAGGAACAGTCCAAAGACCTCCCATTGATGATGTAAAAACAATTTTACCACCTTTCTTGTCGATAAATTTTTTAATAAAACCTTGAGCCAGCTCCAAAGCTCCGAATACATTTACTTCAAACATAGAACGGATCAGATCCAGAGGCTGCTCAGCAATAGGTCCTCCTTCCATGATACCGGCATTACTTATTAAAATATCAATATCATATTTTTTTAAAGTATAAGCAATGTCTTTAGGATTGGTCACATCTAATTTATCAACAGTCATCTGAACACCTTGTTCTTTGGCTTCTCTTATTAAATCACTCATCTGCGGGTAAACCTGTGTCGTCGCAATGACATGGTGTCCCTTTTTAGCTAGATCGAAAGCTGCAATTTTACCAAAACCACTTGCAGCACCTGTAATTAAAATTGTTTTACTCATTTTGTATTTTTTATTCTGTTTAGTTAGTAAAACAAATTTCAACTTTATGTGAGCTTTTGTTATTGGTGGAAAGCCCAATGTTTTATTGCTGGAAAGTTCAATCTAAAAAAATGTTATTTTTAAATATTTATTGGTGATTGGTCAGCTTTTTGAATGATAAAATCAACCAAAGTCATATAAATACCAAAAGTTTTTATAGATCATAATATATTATTCATTGAAACTAATTACATTCACAAAAAAAGGAATTTATTGTCCTCAAGGTCAATTTTACATAGATCCCTGGCGGCCTGTAGATCTGGCGGTGATCACTCATGGACATGCAGATCATGCCCGTTGGGGAATGAAAAAGTATTTTTGCCACCATTTTACCAAACCTATTTTATACCAAAGAATAGGACCTGAAATTGAATGCCAGAGCGTAGGTTATGGTGAAGTTACAATAATTAATGGAGTCAAGGTTTCTCTACATCCTGCAGGCCATATCATAGGATCTGCCCAAATCAGATTAGAGTATAAAGGATATGTAAGTGTAATTTCAGGAGATTATAAAGTTCAGGATGATGGATTAAGTACTCCTTTTGAATTGGTAAAGTGTCATGAATTTGTGACTGAAAGTACTTTTGGACTTCCCATTTACAACTGGCTGGAAATTGAAGATCTTAATAAAAAACTTCAAAATTGGGTATTAAGAAATAAAGAAAACGGGAAAACATCTGTTTTTGTGGGCTATTCTCTTGGAAAGGCACAACGTATTATGAAGGCAATAGAAGGATTAGGAAAAATCCATGTTCACTATTCTATTGGGAAGCTCAATGAAGCTTTTGAAAGTGTGGGAATAAAACTTCCTGAATATGAGGTTCCTGACTTTAAAGAAAGTACCAAGCATCTGCAAAGTGAAATTGTTATTGTTCCGCCGGCTTTATTAGACAGTAATATTATTCGTAAAATACCCGAAGCGGCGACAGCCATCTGTTCAGGATGGATGCAGGTTCGGGGTGCCAGAAGATGGCGAAGTGCTGATGCAGGATTTGCAATGAGTGATCATGCAGATTGGGGTGGATTACTGCAGGCTGTAAAAGCTACTGAAGCAGAAATTGTTCATGTTACCCATGGGCAAACGGAAGTTTTTTCAAAATACTTAAATGAAATAGGTGTTAAAGCTGATGTTATACAAACTCAGTTTGGTGAGGATGAAGAAGAGGCTGAAAAAGAAAACATTGAAAATCCTGAGCCATGAAACATTTTGCAGAATTGATCAATGCTTTGGAAAGCACTAATAAAACCAACGCTAAAATAGATGCGATCATCGATTATCTTGAGCGTGCACCTGAAGAAGATAAAGTATGGTTTATTGCTTTGTTTACCGGCAAAAGACCCAAAAGAAATGTCAATACAAATTTAATGAAGGAATGGGCATTGGAAATTACCCAACTTCCCTTCTGGCTTTTTCAGGAGAGTTATTCATCTGTAGGTGATCTTGGTGAAACACTTTCCTTAATTCTGCCACAGCCTACAGAAAAAATAGAGCGGACTCTTTCACAGTGGATGAATGACATTGTAAATCTGAAAGATAAAACTGAGGCCGAAAAAAAAGAATTCGTTTTACAATCGTGGAATGGGCTGGATTATACGGAGCGACTGATTTTCAATAAATTATTAGGTGGAAGCTTCCGTATAGGTGTTTCCGATAAAACATTGATCAATGCTCTGACAAAATATTCAGGGCAGGAAGCAAGTGCATTAATGCATAGCATGATGGGAAAATGGAATCCTGGTGAAGTTTCTTTTCAGGAATTGATCTCAGCAGAAAAAGTGAATGCTGACAACTCTCGTCCTTACCCATTTTGTCTCGCCTATCCTTTGGAAAAAGAACTTTCCGAATTGGGAGAACCTAACGAATGGCTGATCGAATATAAATGGGATGGAATACGTGGTCAGATCATCAGAAGAAATGATGAAGTTTTCATCTGGTCCCGGGGTGAAGAACTGATCACTGAACAGTTTCCTGAAATTGTAGAAGCTGTAAAGGCTATGAAAGGGAATTTTGTTTTAGATGGAGAAATACTTGCGGTAAAGGATGGTAAGGTTTTAAATTTTAATGAATTACAGAAAAGATTAAATAGAAAAAATGTTACTAAAAAGATGCTTACTGATATTCCTGTTGAAGTATTTGCTTATGATTTAATTGAACTTGAAGGCAACGATCTACGGGTGAAGCCTATCTCTGGAAGAAGAGCTATGCTCGAAGAATTATTCCTTAATGAAGATCCTGAAAAAATTCAGCTTTCCAGGGTTATTGAATTTGAAAAATGGGATGAATTAGATCAAATCAGAGAAAGTTCAAGGGATATTAATAGTGAGGGATTAATGCTTAAACAAAAGAATTCTCCTTATCATTCAGGACGGAAAAAAGGCGACTGGTGGAAATGGAAGATCAATCCAATGACCATTGATGCAGTATTGATCTATGCCCAGAAAGGAAGTGGAAGGCGAAGTGCTTATTATACTGATTATAGTTTTGCTGTAAAAAATGGAGATTCTCTGGTAACAATTGCGAAGGCCTATTCAGGGTTAACGGATAAAGAAATTATGGAGGTCAGCCGTTTTGTAAATAAGAATGCTATTGAAAAATTTGGGCCGGTCCGCACAGTAAAAGCTGAGCTTGTTTTTGAAATTGCTTTTGAAGGAATAGGCTTCAGTAGTCGCCATAAAAGTGGTGTAGCATTGCGTTTTCCAAGAATCGTACGGTGGCGGAGAGACAAAACGGTAAATGAAATAGATGATCTTGAAGAAATAAAAAAACTGATACAATAATTTGACTGCTTTTGAAAATACCAATGGATTTAAGGTCATTCAGCAATGGATGGCTGAAAAAGGTAATTCCCCTTTCAAATTTCAGACAGATACCTGGTGGAAGTTTGGAAATGGATACAGCGGAATGGTTATTGCGCCAACAGGATTTGGAAAAACTTATTCTGTATTTTTAGCCCTGATCACTGATTTTCTCAATCATCCTGAAAAGTATAAAAAGGGACTGAAAATGATCTGGATCACTCCTCTTCGATCCCTTTCTAAAGATATTGCAAAGGCAATGGAAGAGGCTATCAATGAGATAGGACTGGATTGGACTGTTGGAGTGAGAAATGGCGATACTGATCCCAAAACAAGGCAGCAACAGGTCAGAAATATGCCAGATATTCTAGTGGTAACTCCTGAAAGTTTACATCTTCTTTTGGGTCAAAAAGATCATTTGAAATTTTTCAAAAATCTCCATTGCATTGCGGTTGATGAATGGCATGAACTATTGGGTTCCAAACGGGGTGTAATGGTAGAACTGGGTATTTCACAGGTTAGAAAGTATGTTCCTTTATTAAAAATTTGGGGAATTACAGCAACAATCGGTAATCTGGATGAAGCACTGGAGGTCTTAATTCCATATGATATCAAAAAAACAAAAATTACTGCGAAACAGCAGAAAAAAATTGACATCATTCCTGTATTTCCGGATGAAGTCGAAATTTTACCATGGGCAGGGCATTTGGGGGCTAAGCTTGCTGATAAAATTGTTCCTATTATTCTTGAATCTAAATCTACGATCGTATTTACCAATACCCGGAGTCAGAGTGAAATGTGGTATCAGTTATTGCTTAATGCATATCCTGATTTTGCGGGCCAGATTGCTATTCATCACAGTTCTATTGATGCTCATTTAAGAATCTGGATCGAAGATAATTTAAGCAGTGGTAAATTAAAAGCTGTTGTTTCTACTTCATCTTTAGATTTAGGTATCGACTTCAAACCTGTTGATACTGTGATTCAAATAGGTTCTGCTAAAGGTGTGGCCAGATTTCTGCAACGCGCCGGACGAAGTGGACACTCTCCTTTTGAAACCTCTAAAATCTATTGTGTTCCCACACATTCTCTGGAACTGATTGAAGTGGCTGCCTTAAAAGAAGCCGTAAAACAAAAAGTTATTGAACCTCGTGAACCTCAGGTGTTGTGCTTTGATGTTTTGGTACAGTTCCTGATGACTTTAGCTGTTGGTGACGGATTCTTTCCTGATGAAACCTATGAAAGAATTAAAAAGGTCTATACTTTTCAGGAGATGACTCCTGAAGAATGGAAAGAGATCATTGATTTTCTTACTATTGGCGGCAGTGCATTAAAAAGCTACGAAGAATTTCATAAAGTAGTGATTATGGATGATGGGTTATTTAAAGTGACTTCCAGAAAAATAGCTATGCTGCACCGGATGAATATGGGAGCGATCGTAAGTGATGCAATGCTAAAGGTTAAATTTATTTCTGGTGGTTATATTGGAATGATTGAAGAATACTTCATTTCAAAGCTTAAAAAAGAAGAAAAATTTATTTTGGCCGGAAGAGTTCTTGAAGTAGCAATGGTTAAGGATATGACCGTTTATGTACGTCTGTCGAAAGGAAAAGCCTTAGTTCCCAGTTACCTTGGCGGAAGATTACCTTTAAGTTCCAATTTGAGTACTTTTTTAAGGGAAAAGCTTTCCGGGGCATTGAATCCTGCTTCTTCAGAAAAAGAACTTAAATTTTTGCATCCTCTCCTTGTCAGTCAGGAAAAAACATCCCATATTCCGAAAGAAGATGAATTTCTGGTGGAACTGATTAAAAACAAAGAAGGGTTTCATTTGTTTATGTACCCTTTTGAAGGACGTCTGGTGCATGAAGTCATGGCTGCATTAATTGCCTTCAGAATTTCTAAACTCGCTCCTATTTCCTTTTCAATGGCCATGAATGATTATGGTTTTGAGCTGTTCAGTGATAAAGAAATTCCTTTAAATGAAGGCAACCTGGAGAAGATTCTAACCCGTGATAATCTGATGGTTGATGTTATTTCAAGTATTAATTCTGCTGAAATGGCACGTAGAAAATTCCGCGATATTGCCGTTATTTCAGGAATGGTTATCCAAAATTTCCCTGGACAGCAACGATCAAATAAAGCCTTACAAAGTTCAGCGGGACTCATTTTTAAAGTACTTGAAGATTATGATCCAAATCACTTTCTTGTAAGACAGTCTTATACAGAAGTTTTTAATATGCAGCTACAAGAACAAAGACTTGTAGAAGCCTTCAAAAGAATTGAAAAATCGAAAATTATTTTAAAATATTCTAATACTTTTACACCGTTAAGCTTCCCAATTAAAGTAGATAGTCTTCGTCAGACTCTTTCAAGCGAAGGTTTAGATGCGAGAATACAAAAATTGATAGAACAGGCGGGTAAGAGAAGAGAATAAAGAGTTGAAATATGGATATTGACAATTTAGAAGTTAGATTTAATAGATTAGCTATACCTGAATCCCGGTCTGGAAATTCAGAAAGCTTTCGAAAATAAACATGTATATAGCCACAAAAAATATCAGTATTCAAAATGAAGTTTTTACTTTAACGAATCAGCGTGCGTTGTTTTGGAAAAAAGAAAAAGCATTGATTCTGTCAGATCTTCATATCGGGAAAACGGCTCATTTTAGGAAAAATGGAATTGCACTGGCAAATCATGTGATGAAGAGTGACCTTGAGAGATTGTCGGTACTAATCGCTTATTTTCAGCCTGAAAAATTTATTGTTGTCGGAGATCTGCTGCATGCGGGAAACAATTCTGATGTCGAAGAATTTTGTGAATGGCGAAATCAATATTCCAAACTGAAGTTTTATCTTATTGAAGGAAATCATGACCGTATTTCAAAGGAGCTGGAAGAAAAATTATGTCTTGATTTTAAAGCAAAAATTTTAGAATTGGCAGATATTCTTTTTATTCATGATTTTGATAGGTCCAATCCGAAGTTTCAGATTACAGGACATATTCATCCTGGATTTGTCATTAATTCCACTGTTAAAAGTATCCGTCTACCCTGTTTTGTACAAACTACACATCAATTATTACTTCCCGCTTATAGTGAGTTTACAGGATTAGATACAAAAAATCTCCCTAAAGGAGGAAGATTCTATGTTTTTACGGATGCTGAGATCTACCAAATCTAAACTTTATTCTAATATTTTTTTCATCATGAGATCGGTCTGTTCCTCATTTCCTAAACGGAAAATATGTTTATCGAATTCGACAAAACCATTCTTTTTATAAAAATTCACGGCTCTAAGGTTCTCCTCCCAAACTCCTAACCATATGTAAGCTTTTTTCTGTTCTTTTGCCACATTTAAAGCTTTGTCATAAAGGAGCTGGCCAACCTTTTTACCATGATGACTGCTTCTTACATAAATCCTTTCAATTTCAAGAGATGTTTTATCCTGCAGTTCGGTTTGTGCAGTGCCTGCATTAAGTTTTAGGTAGCCAATTGGGTTGTCTTCTTCCCAGGCGATAAAGAAAAAAGAATCCGAATTATTTAGTTCATCTGTCAGCTTTTCTTTGTTAAAGCTTTTTTCAAGATAGAGATCCATTTCCTCCTTCGAATTATCTCCGGAAAATGTTTCTGAGAAAGTTTCTTTTCCAATGGTCTGCAGCGTTTCCCAATCCTCCAGAAATGCCTGATTTATGATTATTGAGTTCATATTCACTTATTGTTTTAATTCTACTCATACAAAATTACGAATACCATATAAAATAGTCTTGTATACCCTGATGAAATTTTATTTTTTTTAGGCCATAATCGGTTTTGGCGATAGCTTAAATCGAAAAATAAAGTTTTTAATATTTAGAAATATTCAGGAAATTTGTATCATGAAAATCATCCCGTTAAAAGAAGGCAATTTTGTAGCCAGCCCAACAAAAGACTTTAGTCTTTTAACGACAGAAAAAACAGATCTGGCTCAGGGAATAAAAATGTCTGTACAGCCCTTCCTTATTATCACAAAAAATGACTTTATTATTTTAGATACTGGTTTAGGCTGGAAAAGTGAAACCGGTAAAACAATCGTTTCAGAGATTTTAGAGAGAGAAAATATTAACCCAAAACAAATTACGAAGGTCCTACTCTCCCATCTTCATAAAGACCATATTGAAGGAGCAATACAATATACGGAAGACGATTTTGAAGCGACATTTCCAAATGCTGATATTTATATTCAAAAGCGTGAACTTGATTATGCTATGGAGAATAAAGGAAATCCTTCTTTTGATTTTAAAACACTCGAAAAACTGATCCAACTTCCTAATATCATCTGGATGAACGATGACAAAGGATCTATTACTGATGAAATCTCTTATGAAGTGGTTGGTGGACATACGCCTTTTATGCAGGTTTTCTGGATTACCGAAGATGGAGAAACTGCTTTTTATGGTGCTGATGATCTTCCGCAAGAAGCTTATTTACGGTATCATCTTGCCTATAAAAGTGATTTTGATGGTAAAAAAGCAATGGAACTAAGACAGATCTGGCAAAAAGAAGCTGAAGAAAACCATTGGAAAATACTATTTTATCACGATCTTAATAAGCCATTCATTCAATTTTAGCAGGATTCTATAAATTATTAAACCACTTATAAATATCTACCTCAGATGGAATAAGCAGTTTCTTTCGAAGTCTGTTCTTTCGGTTCTGAACAGCTTTAGGCGTTACATACGTATAGGTTGCTACTTCTTTTGTAGATAAATTTAGTTTTAAATAAATACAGAAAATCAATTCTGAGTTTCTCAGATTAGGTTGTATAGCGAATATTTTATCAAAAAAACCAGGATAAACTAGTCTGAATTTATTCAATAGACGGGGGGAATTTTCTTTGGCTAATGCTATAATTTCATCTTGAGCAAAAATTTTTTCGTTTAAATCTTCTAAATTGAATCCAGGTTTTTCGTTTTTCATAATATTGTTCTCATCTCTGCTAGTTCTGTAGCTTTTTTATTGTTTACAGAATTAAATCCACTTTTTCACTATTATTATCTGTCTCTTCGCTGTGTCAAATTAATATTGCCAGTACAAACAGTAAGATACCAATTGATGTTTTTAATCTACTATTTAAGATTTCAACATGTCTCAAAAATAAAATCTACTATAATGAAGACAAAGAAAGAAAAAATGATTAAAATTTTGTTGAATTGAAATACCACATAGATACCACGCGAACCCTTATATACACGGAGTCTGCTTTATCTTAATTAATTTTTTCTAAAATTTATTAGTTTTTAAAGTGAGAATTCAAATTTACACCAATACCTAATTTATTTTTTATGATTACAATCACTGTATATAAAATTTACTGGTCTCTTTAAAGCCCGCAAAATAGTAAAAAAATACGAAGCATGGTACCTATGTGGTATCTCTGTTTTAGGAAATTTGGAAAAAATATTTTCTCTTTACTTAAATGAATTAAGAAGCTCATGTAAGATTAGCTTAAAAGATATAGTATGTCTAAAATATCTTACTCTTTTAGAGTATTAAATAAATCACATTGTGGTTCTTTTACAGGACTTTAGATGAACTTACTAGTCAGAATTATAAAAATAAAGAAAGAAAAGCTTTAAAAAAAATTGTGAACAGAAAAAAATCTATTAATTTTAAAAAAACTAACCATCATGAATTCACAAATCGTTACGGGTAACCTATGGACGGCTCACAAAATAGAAGATTGCTATATAGTAAAGCTTCAGGATAAGGCCAATATCACAGAAGCTTTAAATGATTTTATAGCGTATGAGAAAATTAAATCCGGAAATATTTCGGGAGTTGGTATTGTAAAAGAAATGACGCTTCGCTTTTTAGACCCCACTGTAAAACAATATTTATACACCCATCTTAATAATCCAATAGATGTTCAGGATATTTCGGGTTGTATTTCAGAAAGTGAAGGAAAACCTGTATTATTTTTAAATGCTACTATGGAATGGAAAAATGAAACCACTTTATCAGGTCAGTTAATGGATGCTAAAGTGTATGGATGTACAGAATTCCTTTTTTATTCCATTAATAATACTGAAATGTTCACGGAGAAATGTTTAAACCTTGGCAAGACAAGTTCTTGGAGTTTCAATTAATAATCCCCATTACCATAATCTTTAATCGATCTTTATTATATAAGGATCGGATTGTGCTTTAGGAATCCACAGCCAGCCATCTTCTGTTTTGCCGATATATCCGATTCCCGGCCATGGAAGATGGCAGGTTGTTACCAGTCTTTTATCATTATAGCAGTTGTCAAAAATCTTTTTTCTTGTTGCAACACCTTCTTCAAAATTGATATCCCACTGCGTACCCCAGTCGGGATGATTGATCAATAAAGGGGAATGAACAATATCTACGAGATGGGTAATCGATTGATTTTCTGAAAATACATGAAAGATAATATGCCCCGGTGTATGTCCTGGTGCAAATTCTGTTTTTAAACATGAAAAAAGGATATCGCCGGGGTCAAAGATTTCTAGATCATTTTTAATGGCCCTAAGTATTTCTGTCTGTAGTTTTCCTGTTGGGTAAGAAGACATTTTACTCTTGGAAAAGTCTTTTTCATCATTATTCCAGAAGCTATATTCCGGAGCAGAAATATAATATTTTGCATTGGGATATATTCTTCTACCTTCTTTTGAAAGAATTCCGCCAATATGATCCCGGTGAGCATGGGTGATTAGGATATCTGTAATCTCTTCAGGTGAAATTCCTATTTCTAAAATACTGTTCTGAAGCCATCCCGCATTAACAGGATCATGATAACCTTCTCCTGTATCAACAAGAATGTACTGATTTCCCTTTTTGATCAGAAGTGTCGTGATAGGCATTTCATAATCAGATTCGGATAAGTGGAGAGTTTTCAATGCATTCTGTACCTTTTCTTTTTCTATTTCAGGAGCTAGAATTGGCTGTGGATCTCCGATTCCAAAATATCCATCTGATAAAACATAAATCTCAATCTCTCCCATTGGAATTCTGACCGATGCACTTCTTTTTGATCTCATTTACTTTGCTGAATTTGATTACTATCTTATCAATATTAAATAGCAGATTTAAATAAAGACCACCAGATCGGATATGATCTGGTGGTAAATGTTTATTTATACTGTAAAATTAAATAATTTTCAGCTATTAAAGTCTATCAAAGTTTCAAAATTAAAGGGTTAATTCTTGAAATATATTTAATTATTTAAATAAGAGTTTCTTAAATGCTTCAGCAGCAAGATGTACCTGTACAGCCCAATCATCCGCAGCGTCACTTCCTGCATCATCGGAAATGTACTTCAGGCATAAAAACGGAATTTCTTCTTTCATAGCAATAAGAGCTAAAGGATAAGCTTCCATATCCACGATGTTATAATCAATTTCTACATGATCCATTTCAAAACTGTCTCCACTTCCACATGTTCCTTCTTTTACGTTATCCATTTTCAATCCATATTCCAACACTGGTGGAATTCCTGATAATGGAGTTTCGTATTTTTTAAAACCAAGTCCTCTTACATCCATATCACGTTGAATAAATTTCGTACAACAAACGACATTTCCCTTACTAAAAGTCTTACTTCCCGCAGAACCCAGATTAACGATTAGCTTGGGTTTCCTTAAATAGATTTCTTTTGTAAGTGTCGAAGCTGCATTTACCTTTCCTATTCCTGTGATCAGTTTGTGAGTGTCATCAAAAAGATCAGCTGCTTCAGATTCCAGAGCAAAAACAAAAAGGATATCAGAAATGGAATATGTATGTTCAGTATTGATTGTTATCATGAGTGAATAATTTAGAAATAACGGTTGCAAATATATTATAATAACAGGATGTATTCATCAAAAAGGGCATAAAAAAAGCTGAACAAATCGTTGAACAGCCTTAATTGTAAAATATGGTAATAACTATCTCAAAAGCTTCTTACCAAGCTTGATACTATACAATGTAATAAATACTGTAATCACAAGGAATAAGGCTCCTATCCAGGGTGTACTACCTATTCCTAAAGATGATGTTACGATAAGTCCTCCGGAATAAGAACCAATAGCAATTCCTATATTAAAAGCGGCAATATTAATTCCTGATGCAACATCTTCTGTTCCCGGTAATTCCTTTTCTGCTATCTGAACGACCAAAAGTTGTAATCCCGGAACAGTAGCAAAGGATAATGCTCCAAGGAAAAATAATGTTATAATACTTAGTATTGGGCTGTGTACTGTAAAGTAAAATAAGAAAAGTACGATACCTTGAGCAATAAACATCCATAATAAAGCTTTCAAAGGATTTTTATTGGCTAATCTTCCCCCGATAAGATTTCCTAGCGCGATAGCAATACCGTAGATCAGCAGGATAAGTGTAACTAAAGATTCTTTCAATCCTGTAATTTCCTGTAGGATTGGAGACAAATAGGTGAAGACTACGAACGTTCCTCCATATCCCATTGCGGTCATTAGAAAAGCAAAAATCAAACGTTTATTCGTCAATACTTTTAGCTGTTGTTGGAGAGATGCTGTCTTTCCGTTTTGTAAATGACCAGGAACAAGGATCATACTGGCTATTAAACCAATAATTCCCAGAATAGCCACTCCAATAAAGGTTGCTCTCCATCCAAAATGCTGCCCTATAAATGTTCCCAGCGGAACCCCGGTTACAATAGCCAACGTTAATCCCGCGAACATAATGGAAATTGCCGTCGCTCTTTTTTCTTCAGGAACCAAAGATGCAGCAATGGTAGATCCAATGGAAAAGTAAACGCCATGTGCAAAACCTGTTAAGATTCTGGCTAAAATTAAAGTGACAAATCCTGGTGCTATAGAAGCTAATCCGTTTCCGATTACAAACAATAGCATGATTGAAACTAAAAGTGTTTTGCGAGGTACCTTTCCTGTTAATGCTGTTAATACAGGTGCTCCGATAGCAACTCCTATTGCATACAAGCTTACCAGTAATCCTGCTGATGGTATGGATATTCCAAGATCTCCGGCTACGGTAGGTAAAAGCCCTACAATAACAAATTCTGTAGTTCCAATACCGAATGCGCTGATCGTTAATGCCCATAATGCAGTAGGAAGTCCTTTTCTTATCTTTTTGTTTCCTGTTTTATCAGAAACTGAAATTTCATTTTGATAGTTCATTGTATTATGTTTTTCACTGTTATTTTAACAGGACAAATTTCCGACGAATTAATGTATTATAAAAATAACTTAAATAGTAGTTTATTATCAGAAAAATAATAGATAAAAAATAAGCCTACTACTGCTTTATCTGTGAATTGAATTTGAAATGATTAAAAAAAATTGTTTATTTGTAGAAAATACCAACCAGTATCTAAATGAAAAAATCTGAAGCTACCCGACTGAATATTCTGCAAAAGGCGTTTGAGCTCATTTATTCTCATGGATATCAGACGACAAGTGTAGATGAAATCATTGCCACTACTCAGGTAACAAAAGGTGCTTTTTATTATCATTTTAAAACAAAAGATGAAATGGGGCTCGCTATCATTAATGAGTTAATGAGATCTTCATTTAAGAAAACTTTTATAGATCCATTTCAAAATACCGATAATCCGTTGGATACTATTTATCAGTTAATGAATTTTATGCTGATGGAAAATGAATTTTTGAAGGTCCAATATGGTTGTCCTACAGCTAATCTCACTCAGGAAATGGCTCCATGGAATATTGAGTTTACAAAAGCATTGAATGATCTTTCAAAGCAATGGGAAGAAGCTATGATTAAATCCATTGATCATGCAAAAGAAACCGGAAAGGTGAACAAAAATGTGGATTCTAAAGGAATTGCTGTTTTCGTAATGTCAGGGTATTGGGGAGTCAGAAATTTAGGAAAACTGGAGAATAACAAATCAGTCTATGTAACTTATTTAAAGCAACTTAAGGCTTATTTTAGCACAATGCAATAATTTTTTTCAACAAAAACATACTAATTAGTATGTTTTTGTTATATCTTTGTCTGCGTATTAAAAATGATCTATGTACCAAACGCTTACTTTCCTCCACTCCATCTTCCGATGGTTGGTTTTACTAAGTCTTATTTACACCATATTCAGAGCTTATAAAGGATACTCTTCGGACAAAGAGTTTTCTAAAAGTGATGATTCATTAAGACATTGGACAGCTACTATTGCGCATATTCAGCTCGTTTTAGGAATTACACTCTACTCCCAAAGTCCAATTGTTTCCTATTTCTGGAAAAACTTTGCGACAGCAAAAGAAAGTTTTGATCTGTTATTTTTTGGACTGATCCACATTTTCCTGATGCTCATTTCCATTGTACTTATAACAGTAGGATCATCTTTAGCAAAACGTAAACAAACAGATAAGGACAAGTTTAAAACGATGCTTATATGGTTTGGTATCGGGTTGCTTATCATTTTTATCGCCATTCCCTGGCCCTTCTCACCTCTTGCAAACAGACCTTATTTCAGATAATTATGACAGATTTATTTAAAACTAAAATCGGACGTCTCCGAATTCTCGCTATCCTGGAAGGAATTTCATTATTAACGTTAGTGTTCATCGCTGTCCCATTGAAACATTGGATGGGAAATCCCACTTTTGTAAGGATAATGGGACCTATCCATGGGACATTGTTTCTTTTATTTCTTTTCAATACCCTAAGTGTCGGTGTTGAACAGCATTGGAAGTTTAAAGAAACCACATGGAAAGTTTTACTTGCATGTTTTATTCCCTTTGGAACCTTTTATATCGACAAGAAAATATTAAGTAAGTTATGAAAAGCTTATTGATTTTCTGGGGAATTCTCCTTGTTATCTATGTAAGCTATCGCGTTTACCGATACCAAACATTGGATAACGGATTACCCCAACTAGTAAAAAAAGGGGCAATTATTCTTGATGTAAGAACGGAAAAAGAATATGAAACAGGACATATTGAAGGTTCTGTTAATATTTCTCTGGGAACGATCAGGGAAAGATATATTGAATTAGATAGGGAAAAAGCATATATCACAGTCTGTTCACATGGTCTTAGAAGTGTAAAAGCTGAAAGCATTTTAAAAGAAAAAGGTTTTACAAAAATATATAATGGAGGTGCATGGAGTGATCTGGAGAAAAGCTTAAAGAAAGAATAAAAAAAATCGAAAGAGCCTAAAAACTCTTTCGATTTCTATCAGAATAACTGAACTCTGTATTTTATACTTTTTGTTTTGCTTCAGATAGATTTACCGGTTTTCCCAGTGCTCCGAATTCATGAAGATCACCAAAAACTTCAATTCTAATCGATTGATCAATTCCTCCAATTCTAACAGCGTCAAAACCATTGTCATGAATTAGTTTTTCAACCTGATCATCAATGCTTGTATCGTCGGTTGCATAAAATAAGACTGATCTATCGGGAGTTTGATAAGCCGCATCAGATAAAGTTCCCGCTCCTAAAGTTCCTAATGCTTTAACTAGTTTTGCGCCTTTGGGTAAGAAGCTCTTATTAATTTCTCCTGCTGATTCTTTTTCTCCAATGATTTTTTTGAATCCACCGTTTTCAGCCGGAGCAATAGGATTTGAAGGATCTACAATAATTTTACCTTCTAAATCTGCAGCATATTCTTTCATAAATCCAGCGATTGTTCCAAAAGGAATGGCCAAAACTATAATATCGGCAGTTTTTACGGCTGTTGGAATATCACTTGATTCAGTGTTCCATTTTTCAGAAAGTTCTTTTGCCTTTTCTACATTTCTGTCCGCAGCAATAAATTTATTATTAGACTTTGCCATATTTCCGGCTACAGCCTGTCCGATATTTCCTAAGCCAATTACAGCTACTTTTGATGATGTTGTCATAATGATTTCTTTTTAAAATTTATACTACAAATATCCGCTGAAAGAAGATCTTTTTCCAATAAACTAAATTAAGAAATACTATTGATCTGGTTTAAGATTTCGGTTTAACAAGTCTGTTTCTTAATCTGCTTAGGAATTCCGGAGTAATTCCTAAAAAGGAAGCAATCTGTGTCTGTGGCAAACGATTAGACAGCTGAGAATAGGTTTGCATAAAAGAAAGATACCGCTCTTCGGCTGTAGAACTTATATTTTGCAGCAATCTGTTTTGTAAAGTAACAAAACTGTTTTCAAGCAAAACTCTGAATATCCGGTCGAATTTTGGTGCCGTTTTGTATAGTGTAATTAAATTTTCATGACTGATCTGCAAAACCATAGTATCTTCTAAAGCATCAATATTAAGTTCTGAAGGTTGCTTTTTGTGAAAGCTTCGGATGTCATTTATCCACCAATTTTCGGGAGCAAACTGGATAATATGGGTATTTCCTTTTTCGTCTATTTTATAAATACGTAAGCACCCACGGACTACAAAATTAAACTGATTGCAAACATCTCCTTCCTGAAGAACATATTGCTTTTTTCGGTATAATCTGGGTTTGAAAAGTTCTGTAACAAGCTCGCGCTCCTCCACATTCAATGGAATATGTCGATTAAAATAATCGATTAAGGGTTCTACTGAAGCTTGTACAAGATTTTCTTTCATAAATATGGATTTTATAATAACAAATTTACTATTCCTTCCTTAATTATAATTGTTTTTATCCTGTTACCTTTTAATAAAAGCTTAATTAAACAAAACAAAGGAGTACATTGGAAGTGCTCCTTTGTTAATTAACCAAACCTTTATTTTTAATTATTCATTTTCTGATGTAAGCCAAACCACTTTTTGTTCCGATTGATGCTCCTGACCAATAATATCTCTGTATAATTCGGGTCTTCTTGCTTTGATATAACGGTAACCTCCAGCTTGAGTCAATTTTTCGGGATTGATAATAGTTGTTACAAAAGAGTCTTCAAACGAATGACATTCTGCAAGAATATCTCCAAAAGGATCGATGATCATTGAACAGCCATTCTTTAACTGATTATCATCCATTCCGATGGGATTGGAGAAAACAATATAGGCCCCGTTATCATAAGCTCTTGATGGCAGCCATTTCATCAGCCAGTCTCTTCCTTTCATTCCATCAAACTCAAGGCGTAAAGAGGTAGGGTCAGTTTCCCGGTTCTCCCAAAGTGTTGGATCTACAAATCCTGCTCCAGGTCTTGAAGAAGGCGTACACATGGTGACATGGGGCATGAAAATAACATCTGCTCCCAAAAGTTTAGTAGCTCTCACATTTTCAATAATATTATTGTCATAACAGATCAGAATTCCAAACTTCCATCCATAGATCTCAAAAACACAGTATTCCTGTCCTGCTGTAAGGTGTGGGTTTATAAAAGGATGTAGCTTCCTATATTTAGCCACCAAACCATTTTTATCTACACATATGTATGCTTTAAACAGGTTGTCGTGCTCATCTTTTTCAAAAAGACCTGCTAAAATGGTAATATTATTTTGAGTAGCAATCTCCTGTAACTTTTGGACGCTTTTACCGTCAGGAATCAACTCAGCAATGTCAAGCATTTCCTCTCTATTAAGCCTTCTGGCAAAGGTGTAGCCTGTGATGGAACATTCATGGAAAGCAATAATATGCGATCCTTTAGCAGCTGCTTCTCCGCTTAACTTTTCTATTATTGAAAGATTATATTCTTTATCTCCGCTTTTGTTTTCGAATTGTGCGGTTGCGATTTTAAGATTGATCATATTTTTTTGAGCAAAATTATATGACAAGAAGATCTAAAAATTGTAAAAAACCGACATTTGCTTATTAAGCTCTATTTTGAGTGATTCTTTTTTTCTCTTGCGGATTTTGCAGATTAAGCAGATTTCTATTAAATAAAACTTTAGAACGATACGAAATAAAAATCATTCTCAAACATCCGAATAATCTGTGAGATCTGTGGGAAATAAAAATCTTAATGAAGCTCTATAAAGTTTACGGCTAATTTATTCTTAGTTTTAAGATACTGAGAAGGAGTTAATCCTATGGTATTTTTAAATTCTTTGATCAAATGGGATTGATCTGAATAGCCCGCTTCATAAGAAAGATTGGTCATACTTGCTTTGTCTATGTCATTTTTCATAAGACTTAAAAAGTGATGAAGCCTGATGATCGTGTTGTACTTTTTGGGTGATATTCCAATATGTTCTTCAAACTTTCTTTCAATATGCCTTTCTGAATATCCGGTGAAATATTCCAGATCTTTTAAGGAGATTGTTCCTTTATTTTGAAGGAGGTACTGTTGAGCTTTTATAAGCCATGAATCCGAAGTGTCTTTTTTAGAAATAAGTTTTAGGAAAAAGTCATTTAATGCATTAATTACAGATTGAGGATCTGCCTTATTATACAGACTTTCCTGAAACGGAATCAACTGATCTTTCAGGATATCTGAGGCTGAAATTATTTCATTTTTAATTTCTTTAGCGGCAACATTAAAAAGTAAATTAAAGAAATAAGGTTGAAAAACGACTGCCAATAATGAAAACTTCCCTTTTGTTGTAAGATCTTTATACTGTGTTGGCTGCCCGTAAAAAAAAGATGATGGTAAATTGGTTTCCGCGTTATCTTGCATATTGATATCAGCAGAAATGATAAGTCCTGTGTTTCCGTCGGCAAACAACCGTAAATTTTTACTGTCCTCTTCAGGATTTTCTAAAAAGATATAATGTTTGATATAAGATGCTAATTGCTTAGGTGGCGAAATTTGCATTCTTCAAAATTAATCAAAAATAAACAAACAGGCGGCCTCATATCTGAGACCACCTATTTAAATCTAACTGAATATTTATTTAATGGGTATATTTTTGCTTTAAAATAGCGATTTCATTGGGGCCTATTCCCATTTCTACCTGGAAAAAGTTTTCTACACTTCCGTATTTTTTGCTGATAACAGCAAAGAAGTTCCTGATCAGTTCCGGTCTTAATTCCATCTGTTTTTTGATCTCATCATCACTCATTCCGGACATTTTAGAAAGCCCGGAGTACATTTGCTTCATCGTTGGATTTTTTGAAAGATAAAAATTAGATGCGACATAATCACTCTCTATTACTTCCTGGGGAACTCCTAATATTTTAAGAAATAATGCGGAGGCCATTCCTGTTCTGTCTCTTCCACCGGTACAATGATACAAAAGAGATTCGTTAGGCTGTAAGGTCAGTAGCTTTACAAATAGTGGTCTGTATCTTTCTCCAAAATAGGGTAATCCTCCTTCACCATACATGTCAAACAGAAAGTTTTTATCCTTCAGGAATTTTACCATATCCTGAGCTGTCGGTAGATTATTACTTCCTGCCGGACAAAGAAGATAACTTGTATTTTGCGGAAG
Source organism: Chryseobacterium paludis (assembly GCF_025403485.1). NCBI lineage: Bacteria > Pseudomonadati > Bacteroidota > Flavobacteriia > Flavobacteriales > Weeksellaceae > Chryseobacterium > Chryseobacterium paludis. Next base: position 1,149,031 of record NZ_CP099966.1, on the reverse strand, counting down.
CCTGTCCGGAGCTTTTTTAGCTTCTTCAATCCCTCTGAAATCTACTACAGTTACAATTTTTTTGTCTTTGAAGGTTTTAAGATCTTTATCCGATAATTTATCGATGGCATCACTTCGGTATACTTTTCCCAGTGCGACTTCTTTACCATCTGTTGTTTTATAGCCTCCCGTATCTCTGAAATTATAAGCGCCTTCCATTTTCACGACACGACGAAGGCTGTCACTGATCTGTGCATTTACTGTCGTACCCAAAACAACCATCATGGTCATTGTTATTCCTAATTTTTTCATGTATATTATTTTAAAATATTTGCCAACGAACTCCCATTTGTCCTCTGCTTCCATACCATTCATTTGAGGTTACCCTTTTCTTATTATCACCCATATATAACCTTAAGCTTTCATTGCTTAAGTTGTTGAGTTCGATGAAGATTTTTACTTTTTTACTGATATCATAACTTGCAGAAAAATCGACAGTAAAGTTTTTATCTGACCAGATGTAATAATCAGGACCTAATTTTTGATTGATCGTTTCCACTGATTTCCCTCTATAATTTCCAGCCAGACGGATCATTAATTTTTTACTTTCGTAATATAAGATAGCATTAAAGAGGTTTTTAGACTGATTGGGAAGTGTTGTTTTATCGAAGTACTGAATACCGTCTACAGTTCGGGGAACTTCAACGGTTGAGTTTATAAATGTATAATTAAATTCGACTCCAAAGCCATTCCAGAATCCTGGTAAAAAGTCGAGACGCTTATTGATTCCTGCTTCAAAACCAAATAGATTAGAATCCTGAAGGTTTTTAGATTGAGTGACCATATAATCTGTTCCACCGATATTCAGCATAGAGGTGTTTGAAAATACAATATTTGAAATTTTCTTATAAAATAAGCCCCCTGAAAGAATCCCGATATTATTGAAATAATATTCTGCCATCATGTCAAAATTATGACTGAAAGTAGGCTTCAAATCGGGATTTCCTCTGGTAATGGTAAATGGATTTGATGTATTATCAATACTGGATCCAGGTGACATATCTCCAAAATTTGGTCTGATGAATGATTTGGTATAAGCAAATCTTAAACTTACTTTAGGTGAGAAATTATATCGTAAATGAATCATAGGCAGAAATGCATTGTAATTGCTTTCTACCACAGATGGACTGATAACTGTTGTGGCAGGAGTTCCTTCTTTTGTTGCTTTAGCCCCATTCAAAGTCAACCTTGTTGTTTCATTTCTGAATCCACCAACGATTTTAAATTTTTCACTGGCTTTAATTTCAGCCATTGCGTATGTTGCGAAGACAGACTCTTCTCCTGTATAAACACTGGTAGCATTAGATTCCAAACTTGAAAAGTCTCTGAAGCCAAATTGTTGAAGAAATTCAGGGGAGAACATCTGGAAAAGCTGATCTTTTGTTGGTGGATTCATAATGTATGAATTATAATTTCCATTCATTCCATTTAAGAAGCCGGTTCCTTTTGGAGGATCTGTAGTTGTCAGTTGAGAAAGGCTTAGTAATGCCGGAGAATTTGGAATTCCTAAAGATGCACCAGGAAGAAAAACAGCATTGTATCCGAAAGTGCTTGTACGTTCTTTGTCCCGGTATTTTGCTCCTACTTTTAAAGTTATATTGGAATTGATATCATATTTCAAATTCACCCTTGCAATCTTATCTCTTTCATTGTTGTCCAATTTAGAAATGACCACTTGTGATAACAGTAATTTATTAGGACTCATTACTTCATTAGGATCTTTCACATCTGATCCATAATCCATATACTCACCCCCTATCCCATTAGGAGAATCGAATCCCCAATACCGCTTTCCATCACTGGAAAGATTATTGAATCCACTATTTATTTTTTGTCTGAAGGTGGAGATCGGAAGCCCTTTAATTTCATTGGTAGGTGGTGTATCCAGGAAATATTTAGCCTGATAATCACTTAACATCCAATCCAAACTTAATTTAGAAGAAAGACTATGCTCGCCCCCTAACTCCATTCCATACAATTCAGTCTGATAATGAGAATATCTGAAATTATATTGATAACGACTGTTTGTATAATCTACATAAGATTCATAAACAGGACGGATATCGTCGAATTTATTAAACATTCCCCGGAAATAAACCTTATTATTGACATTGAATTTATATTCCAATCCACCATTCAATCCTATGGTTCTTCTGGTTCCCATATATCTTTTCATCATGATGGTACTGATCGACTTTTTCTGAAGATCAGTTGCTGCTCCGGTGTTATAAGTAACATCAAACGAATCTGCTCCCCATTGTCTATCCCAGATTGCTCCCGACAGGAGTACCCCTAATTTATTCTTGAAAAAACGGTCGCCGTACACTATCGATCCATTATAAGTTCCATCTTGAGAGAACGTATTATATCCTCCTGCACCACTTACACTCAATGTTTTCTTTGCTGGAGCTGTTCTAGTAATGAAATTGATGCTACCACCGATTGCATCACCATCCATGTCTGGAGTTATAGCTTTGGAAACCTGTACAAACTGGATCAATTCGGAAGGAATGACATCAAGAACAAAAGAGCGGTTTCCCAGAACATTAGCACTAGGTAAACGATTTCCATTGAATAATGCCGATGTCCAGGAAAAAGGAGTTCCTCTTACAGTAGCCTGATCTGCTTCACCATGATATCTGGCAACAGCAACTCCCTGAACCCTTTGTACAGCTTCTGCAGCATTTCGATCCGGAAGCTTTCCAATAGCATCAGCTGCAATAACCTCCATAATAGCGTTGTTGTTCTTTTTTATTTCGTAAGCTTTAGCTTGGGTTAAGGCATTAGATCTGGTAAATACCACTTCCTGTATACTTCCTGTCCTGTCTTTTGTTGATTTTTCTTCTGGAGATATAGTGATGTATCCGATATCATTAGTTCCTTCTTTAATGGTAACAGGAAAAATTTTTGTTTCGTAGCCAATGTATTCTACTTTAAGGTTCATCTCGCCTAATTTTGGGGATAGGACATTGAAATCCCCATCTAAAGAAGAAACGGTTTTGGCATCAGCATCTACAATCGAAATATTAGCTCCGGGAAGAGCACCATTTGTTTTGCCTACAACAGTACCTTTTATGGTTTGTGCATGGATGGTTCCAAAAGAAGCAATTAAGAAAAAAGCGGATATCTGAATGATCCCTGACCTTCGTTTTGAAAAATCAATAAAATAGTTCATAGATTTTTTTTGATGACAAAATTGGACAGATTCTTACTTTATATCGTCCTTGAAAAAAAATCATATTCAGAAACGTGTCACTCGTTGGTTCAGCACCTTTAACGTATTGAATATTAAGTATTTATGCTAATTTAACTAATTGTTATTTATTTATGAACTCAATATTAATAATTTAATAAAAACTTTAATAGATAAATAATAATTTCATAATCACTAAGTCCTTTTTTTGTATTTATTTTTGTACAAACCTAAGGAATGCAGTATATCATTATCATCGGAGCTTTTCAGGCACTTGTGGCACTTTGGCTTTTACAGTTCAGGGAGAAAAAATCATCTTCGAATTATCTGTTTATTTTCCTGCTTTCGGCAATTGCCGTCCATTTAACAATTAAGTTTGTTATATTCAATTTTATTCCTGATGAGAGTATCAGGCAGCAGATGAATACGTTTATTGGCGTCTGTTATGGTCCTTTAATTTATTTATATACTTTAAGCAAAACAAAAAAGAGATTTTCTATTGCTCGTAAATGGTATATTTTCATCCCACTCTTTTTATTGATGATTGCTTATTTTACAATCTCATGTGTCTTCGTTATTCTAAATCATGTTGATCAGAGACTGCTCGATCTATACAATAATTTGAGCTTAAATTTAATCTTCATCATTAATCTATACTACCCTGTAAAAAGTATTTTAATTGCGCGAAAAGCTAAGTTTAAGATTCTGGAAAAGATTGAGTATGATGCTATACTGAGGATCTCTTACTGCCTATTATTAATGGAATCCGGAGTTGTTATTTCCAAAAGTTTGCTATATATCTATCCTGAAGAAGCTCAGATCATTACTATTTCGATTAGAAGTATTGCCTACTTTTTATTATTGGTGATTTGTCTATTAATCATAAGGAAAAGCCTGAAAACTGAAATTGTTTCTCTTCCTCAAACCCATTCCGATGATAGGTTAAAAATATCCATAGTACAAAATTCCACAAAGGACAGTCCATTAAATACGGTTGATTATGATTTAAAATTCAATGATTTATGGCAGAAAATGGACGATTCGATGAAAAAACAACAGCTCTTTAGAAACTGTGATCTAAATCTAGATGAGCTGGCACACCAAACAGAAATCAATAAATATCAGATCAGCGAAATGCTGAATGGTTATAAGAACAAGCCCTTCTACCGTTACATCAATGAATACCGCATTGATTATTTTAAAAATATTGTAGAAAGAGCTATTGAAAAGAATGAGAATATCAATTTTTTATCCTTTGCTTATGATGCTGGATTTAAATCTAAATCTTCTTTCAATCGCTATTTTAAAGAGATAATCGGACAAACCCCTTCCGCTTATTATAAAAGCCTGATACAGGAAAATAAAGAATCAGGATTTGGTAATTTATATGGTAGAAGCGTTTAATTTTCAGAGTTTAAACTTTTTCACAATCCAGGGTAAGGTTAGCCCCTGTCCTAATAGCGAGATCAGAACCACAACTACAGATAGAAAAATAATTTCATTACGCATTGGAAAAGGTTCACCTTCATTAATGGTTGTCGGAAGACCTAATGCAATAGCTAAAGAAACAATTCCCCGCATTCCGGACCAGGTTATAATAAAGCTGGTTTTAGAATCAAATAAAGCCTCTTCACTAATCCTCCTTTTCCCCTGAAAAGCTTTTTGAAGATTGAACTGTTGTAGATATACCCGCGCCATTCTGATCAATAAAGTGACGATAACAATTATTCCTGCATAACCGGCATATGTCCATAACTGAATTTGAGGCATTTTCTTTAAAATAATAGGGAATTCGAGGCCTATCAATAAAAATATCAACCCATTAAGAAGAAATATAATAATATCCCAAAAATTACGTGATTGTTCCTTAACATGATCAGGAAATTTTGTCCTGCTCAATTTAGACATTCCTAAACCAAGAACAACAACAGCAATTACTCCTGATACTTTGAAATGCTCCGCAATAAGATAAGTTACGAAAGGCATTAAAAGAATTAAACTGTTTACCACCATTGCATCTTTACGAAAGAAGCCGATCGTTAAGGCTAAAGCTCTAAAAATAATCCAACCAACCAGAAAACCACCACCTAAAACACATAAAAACTCAACAGATGCTTTCCACGTTACAAAGGCAACTCCCGTTACGGCAGCTACTGCAAATCGATAAGCAACCAAGGCTGAAGCGTCATTAATCAGACTTTCCCCTTCCAATATGGTCATTGTTTTATGAGAAAGACCCAACCCTTTTGTTACACCTAATGCAGCGACAGCATCAGTAGCAGAAAGAATAGCCCCTAAAACAAAAGCCAATGGCCAGGTCATTCCCGGAATTAAATAATATGCCAATACAGCAATTCCCGCCGTTGTCATAAAAACAAGTCCTATTGCCAACGTACCAATCGTATTGAGATTGGTTTTAAACTGTTGAAACGAAATATTAAAAGCGGCATCGTATAATAACGGTGGAAGAAAAAGTAACATAATGATCTCTGGATTCATTTCAACTTCAGGCATAGCGGGTACAAAACCTATCATTACACCTACAATTAAAAGTAACATCGGTACGGGAATCTTTATTTTACCCGCCAAACCGGATACCCCGATCATCAAGGCCATTATCACTAAAATGACAGCATAGTTTTCCATCAGGCTTATCGTATTTCAGAAAGTTTAAAGTTAGAATTGATTGTTGAACTTATAAAAGTAACAAAAATAATTATTTCGAGTAAAGCTCTATATTTTTTATTAGTCATTTTAAACGGAAGACTATTGAAAAAAAACAGATAGAGCTCTTTAATGGAATGTAAATTTTGATATTATAAAATATGGTCAGGTTTTTGAAGTATTAACTCTGAAAATGATCATTCATTTCATCCTATATTCTTAACCAATCACTCAAAATATTATATTATGTCAACAAAAAATATTACCCATCTGGAGGCAATTAAAAAAATTCAGGAACTTTCTACGAAAGCAAGAATTTGTATGTTTTGTACTGAACTAGAGACAGTTCCGGTCAACTCACGACCAATGACTCTACAGGAAACAGATGACAATGGAAACCTATGGTTTATCAGTAGTGAGACCAGTAATAAAAATTTCGAAATTAAAGAAGACCGCAGAGTTCAGCTTTTTTTTATGAATAATGATGATTCACAGTATCTCTCCGTGTATGGTGTTGCTTCTGTGTATAAAGACAAAGCAACCATTGAAGAAAAATGGTCAGCTATGGCTAAAGCATGGTTCGATGGTAAAGATGATCCAAATGTATCTATTATTCGGGTAGAGCCTAAAGAAACCTATTATTGGGATACAAAGGCTGGAAAATTAGTGAGCATTTTAAGTTTCGTGGCAGCCGCGGTTACAGGAATTAAAACAAATAACTCTGACGGCATAGAAGGTAATGCCACTTTATAATAGAAAGTAAAAAAGAGGCTGTCGCAGAAAACAGCCTCTTTTATTTATTTCTTTACATCTTCCAGTGACGCTCCAAAATTAATATGCAATACATTTCCATTAGGAGTAACCAGAGCAGGAACAGATTGTACACCTGCCCTCTCAGCTGCCTTGATCTTGTCTGTGTCTTCTCCCAAATGAATGATTTCTACATTTTCGACGCCGATAATGTCGATGATATCGTGTTCCGCACTAAGACATACAGGACATCCTGCATGATAAAAAACTGACTTTTTCATTATGGATATTTAAGGTTTTTAATAATTATTTTTAATTCTTCAACTTCTTTTTCCGGTAAAGGTTTTAGAGGGCTTCTTAAGTTTCCGCCTTCTTCGCCCAAAATATTAAGACCCGCTTTTACTGTTCTTGGAAGTCCTTTAGCCACAATGAATTTGAGTAATTCAACTTGTTTGTAAAAGATATCCTGCGCTTCTTTTAATTGGTTATTTTCAATGGCATTATACAAGCCTATAGTGAGTTCAGGAATTAAATTAGGTGCTGCTGTACACCATCCTTTTGCTCCTGCAGCAAATGCAGCAAGTGCTAACGGATTTGAACCATTATAGAAAGCAACATCTTCGCCCAGTTCTTTTCTCAGATAGTGCATTCTCTGGATATCTCCTGTACTTTCCTTGATCATGGTAACATTAGGGATTTCCAGCAGTCTCTTTAATAAAGCAGGAGACATATCTACTCCACCGGTTGCAGGATTATTATAGGCCATAATAGGGATGGATATTTTGCTTGCTACCGCATCATAATGAGCAACGATTTCATCTTCTGTTAGTTTCCAATAGCTCATCGGAATAATCATTACTGCATCAGCACCTGCTTTTTCTGCAAACCGGGCATGATAAACCGTTCTTTCGGTCGTGAGATTAGAAACTCCTACAAGGGTTGGAATCCTTCCGTTTACCTGGTTTATTGTAGTTTCAGTAATTGCCTCTTTTTCCTCATCGGAAAGATATGGCAGTACTCCTGTACTTCCTAAAGGAGCAATACCATGATTTCCTGATATTACTAATCTTTCAACAAGTCTTTTAAAGAGTGGAATATCTATTTTCTCGTTATGGTCAAAAGGAGTAATGGGATACGCAATGATCCCTTTAAATGGAACATTTTTCATGTAATTTCTTTTTAGTTGATATTAATAATCTAATGCAAAGACTTCAAATGGATAATATTGATCTTTATAAATGACAAATATGCTGTAATGTGTGTTTTTTTGAGTGCCATTTATGCTTTGTATCAATGAAATTTACTTCCTAATCTCTTCCTTCTTCTTCTCTTAGAGCAACTCCTAAATTCTGTAATTGGGGTGCATTTTCACAGGCAATATATTTAGCCGGTTCCGTATCACTCAAATTTTGATGCTTATGCCATCCCCAAGATGGAATATACACTGCATCACCTGCTTGCCACTCCACTTTCTCACCTTCTATTTCTGTCCAGCCTTTTCCTTCGATAACATACAATACAGTCTCATAAGTATGGCGGTGTTTATTGGTTTGTTGCCCAGGTAGCAAACCTCCGATGGTCATACTCACATTTTTACTGGGTAGATCGACAAAGAATACGGGATGTTTTCTTTCGGTTGAAAATTGATCGTGTTCACCAGCTTTTTCTACATTTTTATGAATGAGGTGACTTGGTTTTTGGTACTCGGGTCTGGCAAAAGTTTTGTGAAAGTCTTTTGAACTGAATTTTTCATTTTCCATGATTTAAAAAATTTAATGTTTCTTGCATTATTGCTTTACAAAAATATTTTATATTTGGACTAGTTAAATTATTCAGTTTTAATAAAAATAGATAGTCCAGATGTTGCGTCCTTGGAAATTGGAATTCAAAATAGATAAGAAATTAGCAAAAGCAGTATATCTTCAAATTGCAGATACTATAATTGCAGACATACAATCCGGAAGGTTAAAAGCAGGAGATGCTCTTCCGGGAAGCCGTATTCTGGCATCTATGCTGATGGTCAACAGAAATACCATAGTTGAAGCTTATCAGGTCTTGATCAATGAAGAATGGGTAATCTCAAAAGAGAGAAAAGGAATTTTTGTATCTGATCAATTGCCCTCGTTAGGTATAAGATTTAAAAATGATAAAAAAGAGACCAGCGAGAATACAAATTCTGCTGATCCATTTTTAATCAATTTTGATGATGGTCATCCGGATAGTAAAATAGCGCCTATAACTGAACTCGCGAGGGCTTACCGGCAAATATTCAACAGAAAAGCCAAATGGCAGATGATGGGCTACACTGAGGTACATGGAGATATCGAATTCCGTAAGGCCATCTCCCAGATGCTCAATCACCAAAGAGGAATGAATACCAATGAAAATGAAATTTCAATTACCAGAGGAAGTCAGATGGCCATGTTTCTTACCGCAAAAAGTCTGCTAAATCCTGGTGATCATGTAATTGTTGAAAATCCTGGTTATAAACCAGCCTGGAAAGCTTTTGAACATGCTGGAGCAAAACTTTTACCCATATCAGTCGATCATGAAGGCTTAATGGTGGAAGATATTATGAGACTTTTAAATAAGAAAATAAAAATAAAAGCTATTTACGTAACCCCTCACAGACAGTATCCTACTACGGTTACTTTAAGTTTAGCTCGAAGATTGAAATTGATTGAACTTTCAAATGCACACGGGATTACCATCATTGAGGATGACTATGATAATGAATTTCATTTTGGATATCGTCCTATTCTTCCACTTTCAAGTTTTCCTGAATTAAATAATTACGTCTACATTGGAACGATGAGTAAAGTTGTCGCTCCGGCATTAAGAATCGGATATTTAGCTACTAAAAATCAGACACTTCTTCAAAAAATAGGCGAACTACGAAAAATAATAGATGTACAGGGGGATGTTATTATGGAACAGGCTGTTTTGCAGCTTATAAAGGATGGAGCTGTTAAAAAGCACATAAAAAAAGCAACGATCCATTATAAAAATAAAAGAGATTTTGTACATGACCTTTTAAAAAGATATATAAATGAGCATGCAAATTTTAATCTACCAGATGGTGGATTAGCTTTCTGGATTGTACCTAAAGTAAATATAAACTGGGACAATGTAACTGTTTTACTACTAGATAATAATATTAAAATAATACATCCTGAGAGATATAGCTTTAAAGAGTCCGTAAACGGATTCAGATTAAGTTATGGTTCACTTTCTGAAGACCAATTGGAGCAAAGCATAAAGATCATTGGGCAAATATTGAGTGGTCAAAAATAGAATGGCTCTCCTATTGGAAAGCCAATTTAAATAAGAATTTCTATACAGTTATTCTTGTAAGTTTAACATTAAAAATTTTTAACCAAGCCAATTCCAACATTCCCCTGTTGATAAAAAGGCATTATCATGGTTTGTGATTTTTCCTTCTTACCACCCAAAAGGCTATTTATTTTTGGATATAACCAATATGCTAATTCCGTAGATAAAATACCAAAACCGGCACCACCTACTACATCTCCAAACCAATGCTTATTATTTAACATCCGGTATACTCCCGTAAAAACAGCCAATGAATATCCTGAAATACCTAACCAGAAATTGGTGTCTTTATATTCCCTGAACATAAACTGGGCAGAAGCAAAAGCCATTGCAGTATGACCGGAAGGAAAAGAAAGGTTATTGGAACCGTCCGGCCTTTCCTCCTTGGCAATATGCTTAAGAGGCATTACAATGGCAGAAGAGATTAACAAAGAAGTTCCATAGATAATACTTCGGTCCCTGAAGTTATGTTTTCCTTTTATTCCTGCGGCATTTAAACCATAAACAAGAACAGCTGGCGCAAATTGAGTGTAATTATCCAATCTTATATGATCAGGTTTATGTTCACTGATTTCGTACTGTGTTGAAGAATTCAGGTTTTTGAGCTCTTTGATTCCTAAGCTTGCAACACCATAGGTAATTAGTGCCGCCGGTATGATAAGTTTTTTATAAGTAAACTGATGGCTTGTATCATTCCTATCCAATGGTAAGGGAGCAGATGTACTGTCTTTAACAGTAATGACAGCCAAACTATCCTGAGCATTGATATTTTGAAAGCTTGCGAAAATTAAAACCAAGCTTACGATTAAACTTTTCATTTGAATTTTATTGAATTAAAATTTATAACTGTATCCCAATCTGACAACCTGAGTTTCATAATAATCATCACTGGTATATCTGAATCCGGCACCCTGTATTTGTTTTTTTATGACCATTGTATTCAATAGATCGGAAGCATTAAGAAACAATTCTCCCTTACCATTTTGAATTGACTTTTTCATACCCAGATCCATCGAAAACCTTGAACCTATTCTTCCCTGCGGAATAATATCAGGAGCTAGATAAACTGCAGTAAGCTGTGCACTGATCCCCTTAGAAAATTTAAAAACATTATTTAATTTTATATTTCCTGAAATAGCAGTCTGTTGATCAGCAGAAAAAATATTCGGTCGTGGATATAGATTTTCAACGGTAAAAGCATTGATCTGATTTCTGTACATATTTCCGTTGATATTGAAAGAGTAAACTGATGAAATCTTTTGATTCCAGATCGCTTCAATTCCTGAATTGTAACTTTTTCCTGCATTCTGAAATATGGCATATATCAGTGTGCTTTCAGGAACAATACTTGAAATTCTGGTAATCGTTCCATTTGAAAAACGATGATAAAATGAGGAATATAAATAGCCATTATCCCAATTGTACTTATATCCCAACTCTATTGAATTTGTAAATTGAGGCCTCAGTCCCGGATTTCCTACTTTAATGATTTCAGCATCATCATATTTAGGGAATATGCGGATATCTACTTCATTAGGACGGTCTACTCTCCTGTTATAAAATATAGAAAATTTATTCCGGTCATTTAGTTTATAGGCAACCCTAAGGTTGGGAAATGGTTGCGTGTAGTTATATCCACTACTTGTATAAGTTGGGTGGTTAGGATTTACATCATATTGAATTCTTACATATTCCATTCTTAACCCCAATTCAGCTTCCCATTTTTTATTTTCAAAAACATAATTACCATATATAGCCGGAATTAATTCTTTATAATTTGCCCATCCTCCGGCATTAGCGTCGATCACAGAATTTATTCCTGGTATAAAATTCATATTTGTAGGAATACTTCTGTTTCTCAGTTTAATACCAGCTTCAATTCGTCCGTATTTAAGAGGTTTTACATAATCAATATTAAAGTCATACACCTGTTCGTCAGATAAAAGCTTAAAAGCATCAGTACCTGAAGATAAGGGCAGAAAATTGTCGTAGAAATACTTTTCATCTTCCCTATGGAATGTATAATTAAAACCAATATTCAAGAGATGCCCGGCTTCTTTAAACTTATGCTGATAGGCCGCAGTAGCCATTACGGTAGTTTTCAGTTCATCTTCTAAAAATTGCCATAAACGGAGCCTTTGAGAAAGGCCACCATTAAAAAATGGCTGATCACCCTTGTCTGTAATCTTTTCACTTCCATAAAGCCCTGAAATGGTAAGCGTGTTCTGACTGTCAATATTCCAGTCTATCCCTGCTTTTGTTGTCAGAAAATTAGTATTTCTGTTTCTTTTTAGCTGAGAGTTAATAACTGTTCCATCATCATAAGTACGGGTTACAAATTCGTTTTTATTAAGTGTTTCTGTGTATAAATTATCAGCCTGTAAAAAGACATTTATTTTGTTTTTCCTGTAATTAAGGGAAACAGAAGGATTTATTTTTGGAGTTGTCGTATACTGTGGTCTGATCGTTGGAAGATTTTGTTTTCTTTCCCAAAGAGAACCTAATCCCAATGTTAATCCCACTTTACCATTCCAGCCATTTTGTTTATTTTTCTTCATAATAATATTGATAATTCCGGCATTTCCATTGGCATCATACTTTGAAGATGGATTATTAATGATTTCAATTTTATCAATAGCTGAAGCAGGAATATTATCCAAACCGGTCTGACTTCCAAATCCTGTTAAGGCAGTTTGTTTACCATCAATTAAAACCGTTACCTTATCATTTCCCCGCAGCTGAATTTTACCATCCTGAACGGTAATACCGGGTAGATTCTGCATGCTTTGAAGTACAGATCCGCCATTCTGACTGATATTATCGGCAACAGAATAGGTTTTCTTATCAAGCTGATTACTTACCTCGTTTTTTCTACTGCCTGTTAGCACAACTTCTTCAATTTTTGTCTCCTTAGCATTACTATTTGATTGAAGTTCTATAGGCGGAATATCCAGGAATTCTGAAAGACTGCCAATAAAAAGAGACTGGGTATGGGAATTATAGCCTGCCATAGAAATTTCTATCAGATAATTTCCTGGTTTTATTTCGGTAAGAGCAAATCTGCCCTCTTCATTAGTAATTGTTCCGGAAATAAATACACTGTCTTTAGGAGATTTTAAAACAATGCGGCTGTAAGGAAGTCCGGAATGATTGGTATTGCTTACAATCCCTGAAACAGTTACTGAGGAAACCTGAGCAATGGCAAAAGAGGAAAACAACAATACTATTGAAAATATGAATAGCTTGATTCTAATCATTATTTTTAGTCTTTAATCTCTCTTAAAAATTTCCCGTCATTGTCAAAAATTAGGTCCTTTCCATTTACCTCTGCCTCATAAGTTATAATACCTTTTGAATCTTTTATTTTTGCAGCCTCTTTTATTTTCTGATTAGGATAGTTTTTAAGAATGAATTGTTTAATTGATGCAGAAAGAGCATTAACATTGATAGGGACTTCTGTTTCGATAATGTTTCCTGAGGCATTGAACAAAACGGATTGCTCCAATCCTTTTGATAGGAATCCCGCTTCATAATTGTCCTTTTCTTTTTCCCATTTTACTTTTTTAGCTTCCGGATACTGTTTCTGTAATGCAGAAGTAACAGACACCGGAACACTTTTATGTTGGATTTTTTGCGCATGTATTAAAACAGCACCGGCAATGACTGTTAAAAGAACCACTAATTTTTTCATTGTATTACATTTTAATTTATGATACAATGATCGGATATGATTTAGAAGAAATTTAGAATATCTGGTCTTGAGATTTCAAATTCTTTATCTCTTTATGCGAAATAAGGATCATTAAAAACAATAAGGCCAACGATACTAAGGATGCATTAAGAGTTCCAAGATCAAGCCCACCCTTTAAAATGGGTTTAGTAAGGAAGTCACCGAATGTAGCGCCAAATGGTCTCGTAAAAACAAAAGCAATCCAAAATAGGAGAACATGATTAATTTTTGTGAAATAATGAACTAGAATAACGATAAGAATAATTATTCCGGTGACACACGCTCCAGTTAGGTAAGTTAACCCCAAATTGTCGCTCAGAAAATCACCAAATGCCGTTCCCAGACTATTTGAAAAAAGAATGGCTATCCAGTAATATATTTCCTTAGACTTTTCAAAAATAGGATATACTTCAAGATTTTTATATTTTCGGTACCATAGGAAAAGGGTTGCTAAAAGCCCAGTGATAAGGAGTAAACTTCCCAATAGATATCCGGTTTTTAATGTTCGGTCTATAAAATCTGAAATTTCTGTACCCAATGTTGTTGTTCCCACAATGACCAGCCAGTAAACAATAGGAATATATCTTTTTACCTTTAGCTGAATGGATATCGTGATGATAAAGAGTAAAAATGTGATAAAAATTCCAACTGTATAACCAAAATTAAGGGTCATAGAAATAAAATCACCCAGAGTCTCCCCCAAAGTCGTAGCCGTTATTTTCATCAACCAGAAAAGAAGACTTATCACAGCTACTTTATTCAGTGTTCTCATATTTTTTTATTCAAAGTTCATCCTCAATTTTGTAGATATTTCGAATAAAATGAATAATAGAAAACGAGCCTTAAAATTTTATAGAGAAAGTATGTTGATTATCTTTAAAGTAATAATCTAAAGTCCATCCCTGATGAGTACAGATTTCTTTTACAATAGCTAACCCTAACCCACTCCCATTATGATCTGTAGATGCTTTTGAAAATCTTTTAAACAGATTGTCTCCATTTAATGAAAAAGATCCTGAATTAGAAATCATCATCTGTTGCTGAGAAAGTTCGATCCTTGATGTTCCATTAGTTGACGTATGTCTTACTACATTAATCAGAAGATTGTTAATAAGAGTTTCAGTTAAAGTCCTGTTTCCGGTAGCATATACGCTATCCATAATTTCAGCCTGAATCTCAATATGCTTTTGATCAAAATGCTCCTTCAATATTTCCAGACTTTGATGAAGCAGTTCGCTTAAAGGTAAATTTTCATTTTCCGCAAATTGGAGATTTTCAATTTTTGCAAGTAATAAAAGATTTTTATTAATCCTCGAACTTCTTGTTAAAGCCCTGTTGATCTCTTCAGCAATCTGATACTGTTTCTCAGTAAGATCTTCATTTTGCATTAAAATATCAAGTTTATTTTTGATAATAGCTAAAGGAGTCTGTAATTCATGAGAAGCATTTTCAGTAAATTCCTTTTGAGTTTTATACACTGAAACATTATGTTCTATCAGTTTTTTTAATGATAAATTCAATTCTTCAAATTCAATAATATCTGTTGAGTCAAATTCAATTTTGTTTTGAGTGTTAAGATTGAAAGTCTTTAACTTTTCTAATGTATTTCTAAAAGGTTTCCATATAGAAGTAGAAAGTTTTCGATTTAAAAATAAGAGTCCTAAAACAATCAGCATAAAGAAAAAAACAGTGATAGCAGCAATAAGAGCAATTGTCTCATGGGATTCTTCAATATTAGTTTCTACTGTAAATAAAAAGGGTTTATGATTAATATAAACTACTTTTTTTAGACATCTGTATCGTTCTATTTCGGGCTTATCTACGAATGTTTTTTGTTTTTCTACTGTAAAGGTTTGTTCTTTTTTTAAGGAATTAAAAGGAATTTGTTCAATATTAGTTCCAGGCTGAATTTTGTTCCATAGAAGAACACTTTTTTCGAGTTCTGATTCCGAGAGATTCAAATGATTAAATTCAAAAGCGGTCTTTTCTACAATAGTAATATTGTGCTCGTCCAATTCCCCTTTCCAAATGGCATCCACAACCCAATAATAAACAGGAATACTAATGATCAATATGATAAGCACATAGATCAGAAAAGGTTTTGTCGTTTTACTTAGAAGTGGTTTCAATGGAGTTTACAGTTTAGAAATTAGAAATAAAATTACAAATTATTGAGAATGATAGTCTTCTCTCTCATTAGTCCCTGCTTCCCATTTATATCCTGTTCCATAAACTGTTTTTAAATAATGTTCACAGCCTGCATCATAAAGCTTTTTCTTCATGTTTTTCACATGTGCATACACAAAATCATGATTGTCAAGCATATCAGCGAAATCACCTGAAAGATGCTCTGCTAAAGTACTTTTAGAAATTACTTTATTTTTATTTCCTATGAAATAAATAAGCAGATCAAATTCCTTTTTAGTAAGAGCCACTGTTTTATCGTTAATTAATACGGTTTTAGCAAGAAGATCAATTTGCAGTTCATTTTGCTTAATGATATTCGAATTGTTAAACTGCTTTCTTCGGATAATAGAATAGATCCTGGCCATTAGTTCAGAGAGATGAAAGGGTTTGGTAAGATAATCATCAGCGCCCAGCTGTAAACCTTTGATCTTATCATCCAATGCATTTTTAGCAGAGATAATAATCACACCATCCTGCTTGTTCTGTTTCTTTAATTCTTCTAATATGTTCAGTCCATTTCCATCAGGAAGCATAATATCCAATAAAATACAGTCATATTGAAACAACTCTATTTTATTCATTGCTTCGTGAAACGTGGTAGCAAATTCACATAAATAACTTTCCTCTGAAAGATATTCAGCGATGCTTTTTGCCAGTTCAGTTTCATCTTCTATGATCAGTATTTTCATTGGACCAATTTACAGATCCAATTTAGAAGAAATTTTGAATATAATAAAATAGCTGTAAAATATTAATGAAATTAATTTTTTGATGGCTGAAAGTTGATTTTACTGAATTTATTTTAAGATCAATACTTGGTTAAGTTCACTTTTAAAACATCCCAGAATAAATTCTGTAAAATATAATTGAGCATCTAGAGCTTGTGTTTTATGATGTAATTCCAGTCTTTTCGTTAAAATAATTTCGCCTTTATATGAAAAAGAGAAATAGCAGAAAATTTTATATGATGAACTTCTTACAGGAGTACAGTAACCTGTAATAGCAATGGACCAATCCGTTTCAAATGATTTTGCAACATTTAATGCCATCGTTTCTGCTATATTTTCTGATACACAATCGTATACTTCTGCCTCCTCCTTATCTATATTGAGAAATTTTACTTTTTCAGACATTGTATAAGCCGTGATTCCGCCATTATAAAACAATGAGCTACTGGGCATTTGCGAGAAAGCAAGTTGCAATAATCCTGAAGTTACACTCTCTGCTACAGATATCGTTTCCCCGGTGGTCAGTAGGGACTGACTGATGTATTCAAGTAAATTTTGTTGAAACTGCATAATCATAATTTTTATGTGATTGGTAATACCCTTTACTTAAACGCTAAATTTTCTGCACTTACAATAACTTTAAATAATACTTTGATTTACAACACATTAATCTATCTCTAATGGTTAGATCTGATTAAAGTATTCTCACAAAACAATCATGTAATGACATAACTATTTGTAAACATCAATTTATTACTCAATGTTTTTTTAAGTATTAAAGTAGCATTTATCCTGAAATAGAATATCAAAGATAGATCAACCAGCTTCCCATTCTTATGATTTGAGTCATGTTTCTAATAGAGAATTCTTCTATTTTCAAATTTTAATAGATTTTCCTTGCCCATTTTTTTTAAAGTTCTGATAACGGTTTCTACCCTTAAACCCGTTAAATTTGCAATCTGTTGACGGGTAAGTTCTATAGGAAAACCAAACTGACAGTCATTTTCAGAATAGCTCTTTAGATACTCCATTAATCCTTTAAGTCTTAATGTTGGATTTTGATAAGCCATATACTGTGTCATCAATACTTTATAATATAATCTTTGAGAAAGACAGGCATTCATTCTTAGGGAAACCTCAGGATGCATTTCCAATAGTTTCAGGAAATTATCCTTTGATATTCTAATGATTTCTGATGATACTAAAGCGGTTGCATCAGTTGGATAAACTTTATCCAAAAAAAGTAATGAATCTCCAAAACTCTGATTTTTACCTAGAATATTTTGAATGAATTCTTTTCCTTCCTCATTGTAATTATTAAGTTTTACTTTGCCTTCAGCAATTTGAAAGTAATGAAGAGCATGATCATTTTCTTTAAAAATCAATTCTCCTTTTTTGTAGGTTTTATTTTCAGCACCAAAAGAATATAAAATCTCATGGTCAATGTTCATACAGCTAATTGTTTTCATAATCTTGTTTTTATCACTTAGAAAAAGAAAAATAGTAAAAATCATTGATTAATACAAAGGTTTTCATTAATCTAAGATAATAGGAATTTTCCAGTATTGGCTATTATTAAAAGGCTATTAATACAAAAGCCACACCATCATCTTCGAATAGGTTTTAGGTAATTTTAAAGTTAGAAATTAAATTTTTGTAAACTTTTTGTAAACAGATTCTCACAATTAACTTCCAATGAAGCATTTACCTGTTAACATTGGTTTTAGAGGGAAATGCTATGATTTTAGAAGTATGAATTATGATTAATTTCGCATCCTGTTTGCTGATTGGTTTAAAAATAAATCAGCTTAAAAAAGAAAGTATGACTTCCAATTTAACAAAAATCTCTACGCTCATTTTATTTGTATTCTCTCTACACGGATTTGCACAAAATCCTAAAGTCCATTCTCACAATGATTATGAGCAGAAGATACCATTCTGGTATGCGTTGGGATCTGGAGCATCCTCTATAGAAGCTGATGTATTTCTGGATAATAATGAGCTGTATGTTGCTCATCATGAAAATGGAATCAAAAAGGAAAGAACACTAGATGAATTGTATCTGAAACCCATCGAGAAAGCTTTAGAACTTAATTTAGCTTCCGATCGCCCTATTCAGATTCTCATTGATATTAAGACTGATGCCGAGCCAAGTCTTCAAAAAATTGTTTCAGAAATCCAGAAACATCCCAAGATTGCCAATCAAAAACGATTTACTTTTGTTATTTCAGGGAATCAGCCTAAACCGGAAAAATATAACTCTTATCCCGATTTTATAACATTTGATTATCAGAGTTTAGCAGATCTATCTCCAAAACAATGGCAAAAGGTAGCTATGATCAGTCAGGATTTTAAAAGATATTCAAACTGGAATGGTAAAGGAGGTTTAATGATTGATGACCTCCCTAAAGTACAGGATATTATAAAAAAAATTAAAGCATTCAAAAAACCAATACGTTTCTGGGCTACTCCGGATTCAAAAACCTCTTGGGAATTTTTTGTCAATGCAGGGGTTGACTACATTAATACGGATCATCCAAAAGAATGTGTGACCTATGTTCAGAATTTAAAAGACCATACATTTAAAAACAGTCTTTTTTCTGAGATTTACCAACCAAAGTTTTTGTATGAAAATAAAAATGAACTGGTAAAAAATGTAATCTTACTCATTGGCGATGGAAACGGACTTTCTCAAATTTCCGCATCTGTTCTGGCTAATAAAGGACAGCTGACACTAACACAACTGAGGAATATCGGATTCATTAAAACAACGGCTGTAGATAATTTCACCACAGATTCAGCAGCCGGTGCTACGGCATTTGCAACCGGTAAAAAAACAAACAACCGTTTTATAGGTGTGGATTCTGAAGGAAAGTCTATACAAAACCTTACGGAGGTGCTCTCTGAAAAAGGATTTAATACAGGGGTCATTACTACAGACGAAATTGTAGGAGCCACACCTTCAGCATTTTATGCACATCAAAGAGACAGAGGTATGGAAAAAGAGATAGCTTCTGATCTTAGTAAAAGTAAACTGACTTTCTTTGCTGCAGGTGGCAAATCAAAAGTCTCTGATCTGTCAGGTTTTTCTAAAGTAGATCAGCCGAAAGATATTGCCGAAAGCAAATCCCCACGATTAGCTTATTTTATGTCAGAAAATGGTGTTCCATCAGTTTTAAATGGCCGTGGAAATCTTTTACCAGAAGTCGTTCAAAATGGTTTACAGTTTCTTAAAAATAAAAATAAACCTTTCTTTATAATGATAGAAGGTGCGCAGATCGACAGCGGTGGTCACGCCAATAATGTTGGAACAATCGTTACCGAAGGAATTGATTTTGATAAAGCGATTAGTCAATCAATACAGTTTGCTGATCAGAATCCCGGAACTTTAGTGATCATTACTGCTGATCATGAGACTGGTGGATTCAGTATTCCTCACGGTAATCTAAAAAACAGTATAATTGAAGGTGACTTTACTACAGAAGACCATTCTGCTACGCTAATTCCCGTATTTTCTTATGGTCCAAAAGCTGATCTTTTTATGGGTGTTTATCAGAATAATGAAATTTTCCATAAAATTTTAAAAGCCCTGAATATAAATAATTAATAAAATAACCTGGTAATATAAAAAGACCGCCTCACCTGCGGTCTTTATTTTTTATAAAAATAGATTATTTAGCGAACTTTTTTGTTCCTGCAACACACAGAATTACGCCAATCGTTACTCCAAGCATGCCTATGCTTACGGGTTCATGAAGAAAATATGCCGCTAAAGCCAATCCAAAAAATGGCTGTAATAGTTGTAATTGACCTACTGTACTTATTCCTCCTTGTGCTAGCCCTTTGTACCAGAAAATAAAACCAATGAACATACTGAATAAGGAGATATAAGCCAGACCAAACCATGCTTGATTGCTCACAACTTGAATATCTTTAGGAAAATATATAAAAAACAATGGAATCATTAAGGGTAAAGCGAGGATCAAAGCCCACGAGATCACTTGCCATCCACCCAATGTTCTGGATAATTTCGCTCCTTCAGCATAACCTAATCCACATAAAATTACAGCTGCCAACATCAATATATCGCCTATCGGAGAGGCGGAAATTCCTTGTGAAACAGCAAATCCTATAACCAACAGGCTTCCTACAATAGAGAAAAACCAAAATACAGGATGAGGACGCTCCCCACCCCTGAATACTCCAAATACAGCTGTTGCTAATGGAAGCATTCCCAAAAATACAATAGAATGCGCAGAAGTTATATACTGAAGTGCTAAAGAAGAGAGTAACGGAAAGCCGATAACACAGCCTATGGAAACTAAAATCAAAGGTAATATCTGTTCTTTTGCAGGTCTCTTTTCCTTATAAATTAGAATAACAGCCAAGGCAAGTATCCCAGCGATTGCTGCTCGTGCGATTGTTACAAAAATAGGACTCATATCCATAACAGCTAATTTTGTCGCAGGTAAAGATCCACTAAATAACAATACTCCGATGAAGCCATTAACCCATCCATTGACTGCCTGATCTTTTGAAATTTTATTTGTAATCATTTTATATTTTTTGAATAGGTCAAAATTATAGAGGATAAATAAATAAACACAGTCTCAGTTTTGTATATTTGCATGAGCACAGTTTGAAAATATGAATAAAGAATTTTTGTACACAGAGATTACCAATGGATTGGCTTCACAGATCAGGAATGGGGTTTTAAAACCTGGAGATAAATTACCTTCAGTAAGAAAGCTATGCCTTGAGCATCAAATAAGTATGAATACAGCAAAGCGTGTATTTCTCGAACTGGAATCACAATCACTGGTTGAATCTAAACCACAGTCAGGCTATTTCGTCAGTCAGTTGCTTTCCATCAAACTACCCCTTCCCGAAGTAAGTCGTCCCTCATTGATCGCTAACAATAACGAACCCGACGAACTGATCAGTAAAGTCTATGAAAATATGGGTAAAAATAATCTCACCCTTTTCTCAATAGCTATTCCTTCAGGAGCCCTACTTCCTCAAGCTAAACTTAAAAAAGAAATTATTCAGGCCACCAGAGAGCTGAAATCAGGAGGAGCCGAATATGAGGAACTTCAGGGCAATTTAAAATTAAGAAGAATGATTGCTCAAAGATCATTAGCATGGGGTGGAAATTTTCACGAAAATGATCTGGTAACAACAAATGGTGGGATGAATGCCTTATCTTTTTGCCTGATGGCTTTGGGAAAACCCGGAGATACAATAGCAATAGAAAGTCCTTGTTATCCCGGAATATTACAGTTGGCCACAGGTTTTGGTCTTAAAGTATTAGAATTACCTACTCACCCTGCTCATGGGATAGAAATTGAGGCCTTAAAAAAAGCAATTCCCAAAATCGATATCTGCCTGTTAATTCCTAATTTTAATACTCCTTTGGGAAGCTGTATGTCTGATGAAAATAAAAAAGAAGTTGTAAAACTCCTTTCTGAAAATAATATTCCACTCATCGAAGATGATGTTTATGGTGATATTTATTTTGGATCACACCGTCCGAAATGCTGTAAATCGTTTGATAAAGAAGGAAATGTTTTATACTGCAGTTCGGTATCAAAAACCCTGGCACCAGGTTATCGTGTAGGTTGGATTGCTCCCGGAAAGTATAAGGATAAAATACTGAAGCTTAAACTACTCCATTCTACCTCTTCCATTGCTATTGTAAATGAAGCGGTAGCCAATTTCCTAAAAACCGGGAAATATGAAAAGCATCTACAGGAACTTCGCCGAACTCTTCAGACTAATTACCAGAATTATGTACAAACCATTATTCAGTATTTTCCGGAAGGTACAAAAACCAGCAGGCCACAGGGTGGACTCTCCCTTTGGGTAGAATTTGATAAAAAAATACAGACCAGAAAACTATATGATCTGGCCATTAAACAAAATATCAGTATTGCGCCCGGCAGGATGTTTAGTCTCCAGGATCAGTTTGAAAATTGTATGAGATTGTGTATTGGTCTCCCATGGTCAGAGGACACACAGCAAAAATTAATTGAGGTCGGAAGACTTGCCAAAATGATCGACAGACAGTCTTAATCTACAACGAAATTTTTTCTCGCTAGTTCTTTTCTTACCCGGCTTAAACTTTCAGGAGTAATTCCCAAATAGGAAGCAATCATCCATTGTGGAACCCTTAACAGTAAGTCTGGATACATTTTGATGAATTTTAAGTATCTTTCTTCGGCAGTTTCCCCCAACAAAGAATTGATCCTGTCCTGAAGGCTTCTTACATGTTTTTGTATTAAAATATCTCTTCTTTCAGCACTATCCGGAAATTGAGAAACCAGTTTATTAAAGAAATCCGGGTGTAAAAACAAGACTTCAGAATCTTCAACGGCTTCTATATAGTACACAGACTGTTCGTTGAAGTAAATACTCGTTCTGTCAGAAATGAGCCAGCTCTCAGGAGCGAATTGTATAATATGCTCTTTTCCGTTTTTATCGATGGAATACATCTTCAAAAGCCCTTTCTCCACGAAAAAAACATAGCGGCAGATTTCACCGTATTGTAAAAGAAATTGGTTTTTGGGTATCTTTTTTACCTCGTAATGTAAGCTACAGCTGTTTACCTGCTCTGTGGGAACATTTAAAACTTTAGCTAAATAGTTATTAATATTCTTCATCGTGTAATTTGGGTTATGGATATATCTTGGTGTGAAGCGTTGTTGACTGCCTTTCCGTTTTCTATTACGATCAACTGTGGGCTTTGATGGGTTACATCAAGATCTTCCGCAATTTTATTGGAAATAGACCTGTAAGCAAGGAGATCTAAAAAATAAAGATCAACGTCAGTACCAAGGTTTTTAATTTCTGATTCAAAATTTCTCAATACTGTTTTACTGATGAAACAACTGGTAGAATGTTTGAATATTGCAATTTTATCGTGATACGAGTTTTCAATAGCTTTTGCTAAATCTTCCTCAGATTGTATTTTTTTCCAGAAAGATTTCTCTTCAGGTTTCTCTTCTTTTCCACCAAATATTTTATCAAAAAAACTCATATATTAAATTGTTTAAGATGATGATTGAGGTGCTTATACTCCAAAAAGCCCCAGTCGCTTTCGGTCATTTTTCCAAAAAGCTCATGCTTTTCTGGTAGATTATGGTGAGTATAGTTTTCCCAATATTCATTCATTGTTTTTAAAAGCCCTTCTCTGCTTTCATTAAAGTCACATTCAAAATTAACGATTAGTTTTTGAAAAGTCGGCATATTTCGGGGAATTCCATTGTTAAAAATCTGCATCTCTACTTTTGTAAGAATTCCTATTGTCCCAAAAAGAAGGTTAACAGGAGGAAGGTTGATCTTTCTTAATGAAATCTGAAGAACCAGATCACAATGTTTTAACATCTGTGAAACGTTCATTTTGCCCCACTTATGCTCATAACTCTCGGTCAACATAGAGATTCTGTTGATGATTTCATCAAAATAAATACGATTGTGAAGACTCTTTTTTACCAACCTTTTTCTTTCTTCAGATTTTCAATATGAGCAAAATGATGATTACAATGCCAGGCGTAGAAAGCAAGATAGTATCTCAGATCATAATCCTGATTATTTTCCGGATGATGAAAAGTTCTTTCAAACTGTTTATTAGTTAACGTTTTAAGCAAAACATGCCATCTTTGATGTGTTCCTTTGATCATTCTCATAGCAGGCTTTACAGGGATGTTGATGCTATCCTGGAGTTCAGCCCATTTTGCTTCTTCATATGGTTTTATGGTTGGATTATCTTCCGTTAAAGCCAATTTAAAACGAATATAACTATTGATATGACTGTCAGCCAAATGATTAACAAGTTGTCTTACTGTCCAACCTCCTTCTCTGTAAGGGGTATCTAATTGATCGTCTGTAAGATCTTCAATAAGCTCCCTTAATTTATCCGGAAAGTTTTTGATCACTTTCATGTACTTATCCAATTCAATATCACAAATATGATCAGGTTTTTCAAACTGACCTATCGGATATCTCTTTTGTTCTAAATTACTCATTTTTAATTATCTTGGTTAATATGTTCTTATCTTTTAAGGAGGCAATAGATAATTTTCTACCCTTCTGAAACTCGACCTAAAATTACTACAAGAAAAGCAACAAAGCAATAAGTAGTAAAAGAATAAGAAAAATAACCTTATAGGATCTATATTGTTTTACAGAAAATTGAATCTTTAATCTATTTATGTTTCAAAATTTAAGATAAAAAAACTTCAATTCTATTAAAATTGAAGCTCTTATTATTTAAATTCATCCACTAATAACCATGCAGATCAATACCTTCTGTTCTTTGTAAAGTCACTTTTTTACCCATTTTCTTTTGAATCACTCGAAAGTGCTGCAATTCATCATCCGTCAGAATGGTAATGGAAGTCCCTTTTTCGTTGGCACGACCCGTTCTACCGATACGGTGGATATAATCTAAGGGTGAACGTGGCAGTTCATAATTAATAACGCAAGGTAAAGACTCGATGTGAATACCACGGCCAAGTAAATCCGTAGCGACCAAAATTTGAGCTCCGTTTACTTTAAACTCTTCTAAATTATTTCTACGGGCACCCTGTGACTTCTGTCCGTGAATAGCTACTGCTTTAATTTTATTTTTTTTAAGCTTTTCAACTAAATTGTCTGCAGATTTTGTAGAAGAAACAAAAATTAACGCCTTTTCAACCTTCTTTTCTTTAATTAAATAACGTAAAAAAGGGCCTTTATTTTCAGGAGAGACATGATAAGCCAATTGCTCAATATTATCAATTTCAACTTCTTCTTTTTTAATTTCAATAATCGTAGGATTAATCGATAAACGCTCTTTCATTTCAGAAACCTTATCATCTAAGGTCGCCGAAAACATAGTCGTTTGTTTCATTACGGGCATCAGAGCGAAAAGCTTATTCATTTCTTCTCCAAACCCTAATTGAAACATTTTATCCGCCTCATCAATTACTAAATGTTTAATTTCTGAAATACTCAACGCCTTATGATCTATTAAATCTAACAAACGGCCAGGTGTTGCAATAAGAACTTCTACCCCAAACATTCCCTTCATCTGTGGATTGATAGAAACACCACCATAAACAGCCATTGTACGGATCTCACGCTTCAGATTCTCTGTAAAAGTTCTGAAAACTTCATCTATTTGAATCGCTAACTCACGGGTAGGAACCAATATTAAAACCTGAACATTACGATCTTTTTTAACCTCTAAGTTTTGTAATTTTTCTAAAATAGGCATCACAAAGCTAGCCGTCTTTCCGGAACCGGTTTGTGCAATTCCCATCAAATCCTTTCCTTGCAGAATAACAGGAATAGCCTGCTCCTGAATTGGAAAAGGCTTCAGATAGCCCAACTTTTTGATAGAACGAATAATGTGGTGTGATAATCCCAAAGACTCAAATGACATAGAATACTTATTTTGCTGCAAAGATAAGCTATTGATATTTGGTTTACACGTGAAACTAAATTATGCCAATGATTATTAATTGTACAGGTACATTCAGGCTATTAAAATTTACATTTTGGAAATTTCTTTTATTCCTGATTGCTCATTTTATTCATTTTAAATTTTATTGTTGTCGTTTTGTCCGATAATTTATTTTTGGACAAATTTTTGAGTATTAGTTTTTGTAAATTTATCAAAAATTCGAGAAATCTAAATATGAAAAAAGCGTTAATAATAGTAGATGTACAGAATGATTTTTGTGAAGGTGGAGCCTTAGCTGTTCCGGGAGCCAATGAAATTATTCCCTATATTAATCTTCTTATGGAAGAAAATGAATACGATCAGATTGTTTTAACCCAGGATTGGCATCCTGCAGACCATAAAAGCTTTGCAAGTAATAATGGAAAAAAGGTTGGCGAAAGTATTATTTTAGGAGGAGTCCCTCAGTTTATGTGGCCTGATCACTGTGTTCAGGGAACTTTTGGAGCCGAATTTCATAAAGATCTGAACAGAGATAAAGTAACCCATATTATTCAGAAAGGTAAAAATACTGAAATTGATGCCTACAGTGGTTTTCAGGATAACAATCACTTTATGAAAACCGGTCTTGATGACTTCTTAAAATACCACGACATACAGCTCCTAGAAATTGTAGGTTTGGCAATGGACTATTGCGTAAAATTTACTTGTACAGATGCTGTAGCTAATGGATACGTAACTTGTCTGCATTTTAACGGAACCCGTGCAGTGAATGTAAAACCGGATAATGGAAGGGATGCAATTTATGAGATGATCCAAAAAGGAGTTACCATTTTAGGATAATTTTAAATTTCAAAAAATATAAAAAAGCGCAGTAAATATTTACTGCGCTTTTTGCTTAAATAACCTTGAAATTTATAAATCATTAAACACATCATTATAAGATAATTATCTACATTTGGAAAAATCTCTTCAATGAAAAAAGTTATTTTGTCAGCAGTATTTTTTAGTGCATTTTTAGCAAAAGCCCAAAACTCGCCTGCCAATGAATTTAAATATTTGGAATATGATATCCAAAAGATTCAAAGCTTATATAAAAGCAATAAAACTTCTGTAAAAGAAGTGGTTGAGGCATATTTAAAACGAATTAATGACATCGACAAAAATGGAGTTCAGTTAAATTCTATAATTACTATAAATCCCGATGCCCTTAAAATTGCGGACTCTCTTGATCATCTTGATCCAAAATTAAAGGACAAACCTTTATTCGGAATTCTTGTCTTATTAAAGGATAATATTGATACACACGATAAAATGCCAAATACAGCTGGTTCTTTAGCTTTAAAGAATTCGTTCCCTTTACAGGATAGTTATCTGGCAAAAAAATTACGGGAAGCAGGTGCCGTGATCATTGGAAAAACAAATCTCAGTGAATGGGCTAATTTTCGGGGTATGAAATCTACGAGTGGCTGGAGTGGTCTTGGTGGATTAACCAAAAACCCTTATATCCTGGATAGAAATACCTGCGGATCTAGTGCCGGTTCCGGAGCAGCCATTTCAGCCAATCTTGGTATTATTGCCATTGGAACAGAAACCAATGGATCTATTGTCTGCCCTTCCAGCCTCAACGGAGTGGTAGGACTGAAACCTACAGTAGGCTTAATTTCAAGAAAAGGGATCATTCCAATTTCAAGCACCCAAGATACACCCGGGCCAATGGCCAGAACAGTAAAAGATATTGCAATTAGTCTCGGAACAATAGTCGGTGAAGATAAAAACGATATTAAGACAGTGGGGTCCAGTCAGTTTTTACATAAAGATTACACGAAATTTCTAACCTTAAATGGACTTAAGGGTAAAAGATTCGGTTATATAAAAGGGATTACCAATGGTGCCAGCAAAAAAGTAGATGAATTATTTTTAAAAACCTTACAAAACTTAAAAGATCAGGGCGCTATTATTGTAGAGATAGAAAAAGAGCTTATTTCTGAGGAAGTACAGCAGAAATCTTTTGAACTGATGGTTGCAGAATATAAAGATGGACTTAATGATTACTTTCAATCTTTAGGAAAGAATGCTCCAATAAAAAATATAGATGAACTGATTGCTTTCAATAAAAATAATAAAGAAGAATTACAATATTTTGGACAAGAGTTTCTGATACTTTCAGCAAAAGGAGATGGAACAAAAGACAAAAATTATGCAAATGCTGTAAAAGTAGCTAAAGAAGGAAGTCAGGATAATGGAATTGATTTCGCAATGAAAAAATACACATTAGATGCCATCATTGCCCCAACCACCACAGAAGCCTGGAAAACAGATTTAAAAAATGGGGATCATTATTCGTATGGAAGTGCAGATGCTGCTGCTATTGCTGGATATCCAAGCATTACTTTACCTATGGGATATGTTGATGAACTACCCGTTGGTATTTCATTTTTTGCCGAAAAATGGCAGGAAGGAAAATTGATTACTATGGCTTATACTTTTGAACAGAGTAATCCACAACGAAAAGTACCTCAGTTTTTAAAATAAAAATAAAAACTCCGGTTACAAAAAACTATTATCATTAATTGAAATGGGCTTCTTTATCACACTCTATTGATGACAATTTATGTTTATAACAGAACTAGAAAAACAAAACAGAAGTCAAAATACAGTACAAAAAAAAGCGTGGTCATATTTGACCACGCCTGTATTTTTAAATGCTATGTTGTTTTGGATCCGATTAAAAGTCTTAATTCATCACTCAAAACAGATAACTCTTAAAGCATTTTTAAGTTGTTCACCTCTAATTCTGAAAGAATTCTCCAGTGTCCTCTTTTGATATTTTTCTTTGTCAATCCTGCAAACATCACTCTGTCTAAGGCTTCAACTTCGTATCCTAATCTTTGGAATATTCTTCTGATAACACGGTTCCATCCAATATGGATTTCAATCCCAACCTCATTTTTAGGTTTCCCTTCGATATATGAAATTTGATCTACCACTGCTACACCTTCATCAAGACGAATACCTTCAACAATTAGCTTCATGTCTTCATTGGACAATTTTTTATCCAATGTTACATGATAGATTTTTTTAGCATCAAAAGATGGGTGAGTTAGCTTCTTTGTCATGTGTCCGTCATTAGTAAGAAGAATAACCCCCGTTGTAGAACGGTCCAATCTTCCTACAGGAAAAACACGGTAAGGAGAAGCATTAGCAACAAGATCCATTACAGTTTTTCTTGCTTTGTCATCTTTCGTTGTAGAAATATATCCTTTAGGCTTATTTAAAAGTACATAAACCGGTTTTTCAGGAGTGATGTTTTGCCCGTCAAAGATCACTTTGTCACTTTTCTGAACCTGGTAGCCCATCTCAGTAACTACTTTTCCGTTTACTTCTACCAACCCTTGTATGATCAGCTCATCAGCCTCTCTCCTGCTGCATATTCCTGAGTTTGCGATGTATTTATTAAGACGGATCGTATCCTTATGAATATCTTTTTCGATTTTGCTTAATCTTCTTTTCTGTACAAAAGATCTTGCTTTGTCTTCATCTCTTTCATTTCCTGCAGAAGCTCTTCTGCCATACTTTAAGCTGCCTCGCTCATATTTATCTCTACTGTCGAAACTTTTTCCGCCTCTTTTTGGAGCTGGTTTCCCGTAAGTCTTTCTTTCTCTGCTTTCGCTTTGATTAGTAATATAAGGTGGTCTCTCAGATTTTGGGTTACGATCTTCATCTCGGCTTTCAAAATTTGTTTCACCTCTCCTAGAATCAGGTTTTTTAAAAGGTCTAGAGCTGCCATCTGTGTCTCTATCACTTCTACTGAAAGGCTTTTTCTCAAATTTTGAATTGCCACTTTCATTTCTATCTTTTTGTCCAAAACTTTTGTCACCGCTTTTCGAAAATGGTTTTTTGAAAGGTTTTGATTCTGAAGAATTTCCAGATTTAGGAGCACGAGAACTGCCTGAATTTCTAGTTGAAACTCTGGGTCTTTTAGGTTTTCCTGAATTATTATTGTCTCTGCTCATTCTAAATATTTTTGCAAAGATAGTAATTTAGTTATGAGTTAAAAATTAAGAATCATAACTTTGCGATATTGTTTTACAATTAATTATATATTATTCCGGAAATGATAACACTATTAAATGATCAGTTTTCTCAATTAAATGCTTTTTTACATGGAAAATCTTTCAGTAAAATCTTTATATTAGTTGATGAAAACACTCATGAATACTGCCTTCCTGTTCTTTTAGGCAATATGGAAACGGATTTAGGTTTCGAAATTTTGGAAATAGAGGCAGGCGAAGAAATGAAAAATATTCAGACTGCCAATCAGCTTTGGGAGATTTTAACGGAAATGCAGGCCGACAGAAAAGCATTGGTTATTAATCTTGGTGGTGGTGTTATTACTGATATGGGTGGTTTTGTTGCTTCTACTTATAAAAGAGGCGTTCAGTTTATTAATATCCCTACTACCCTTTTATCAATGTGTGACGCTTCTATAGGCGGAAAAACAGGAATTGACCTGATGCATTATAAAAATATGGTGGGAACATTTACATTCCCTGAACAGATTTTTGTATACCCACCATTTTTGGAAACCCTTCCTTTTAAGGAATTAAGAAGTGGTTTTGCTGAAATGCTGAAACATGGTTTAATTGCTGATAAACTGCATTGGGATAATCTGATAAAAATTCAAAAACTTGATGTAGAAGCATTACTTCCTCATATTCAGACCTCCATGGCTATTAAACAGGACGTTGTTGAGCAGGACTTTCATGAAAAGAATGTTAGAAAAACACTGAACTTCGGCCATACTATTGGTCACGCCATCGAAAGTTCTTGCCTGGAACAGGGAAATCCTATTCTGCATGGTGAAGCTGTTGCTGCAGGAATGATTTGCGAAGCACATCTTTCTCATCTCGAAGGCTTGATCTCAAAAGTAGACTCAAAAATGATCATTGATAACGTTAGAAGATACTATCCTTATTTAGATATCAGTGACTTTAAAGATGAAGATCTTTCTGCATTATTACTGAATGATAAAAAGAATACCGAAAAGAAAATTAATTTCTCCCTGCTTTCAGGAATAGGGTCATGTGTTTATGATCATGAATGCAGCCAGGAAAATATAGAAAAGTCTCTTCATTTTTATAGAAAACTAAATGATGCCTAAAAGCTTTTTGAGAATATAAAGTAGAATCCTGATTGTAAAAATCGGGATTTTTTTATAGAATTTATTTGAGCATAGTGAAAAGATAACACCAATACATGGACTTCTAACGGACATTGAACCCTATTTATCATATATCACATAGATCAGCATTAACCTTTCATACAATAAGTAAAGTCTAAAAGGATTTATTAAAATAGCAAGTGATTTTCGCGATTACTAGTATTTTTTTTACAAAAATTAAGGTATAGTTAAATTTAAGTGATTTTTAAGTTGTGTTAAACAAACATTTGTTTAATGTAAATTATCATCTGATAATCAATGATTTGAGTTTGGATCATGATCATTTCCTTTGTTTTAGCCTACCTGATTTTTGTCATATTTCATTCTTTGGCATCCAATTTGAAAGATACTCCCCGTCAACGGAAAATTGACAGTAGTAAAATTTAAAATTAAGAAAGTAAAATATTAAAAAATTAAAGTTATGAAAAAGTTAATTTTAGGATTAGCAGTAACTGCAAGTTCATTCGCATTTGCTCAGCAAACAACATCAACTTCTACTTCATCTTCAAGCCCAGTTACATTTGGTGTTAAGGGAGGTATGAACGTTTCATCTCTTTCTAAAGATAATGGTTTGGATGATCAAAAATCTAAAATAGGTTTTAATGCTGGTGTATTTGCAAATATCCCAATTGCAAGTTCTTTCAGTATCCAACCTGAGGTTCTTTATTCTCAGTATGGTAATAAAACTGATTATACTGTATTAGGTACTAAATATTCAGCTTCAACAAAATTAGATTATATTACTGTACCGGTAATGTTCCAGTATAATTTTATTCCTAATCTTTATGTAGAAGCAGGACCTGAATTTGGATTAATGGTTAGTGCCAAAAATAAAGTGAAAAATGAAAGTAATGGTAACTCATCTACGACCGATAATTATAAAGATAATTTAAATACCTTTAATTTTGGTATTGGTCTAGGTGCAGGATATTACTTTACTCCAAACTTTGGTGTTACAGCAAGATATGTAGCAGGATTAACAGATGTAGCTAAAAACAGACCTAGTGGATCTGATGCAGTAAGAAATAATGTATTCCAGGTAGGTTTAGCTTACAAATTCAAATAAGCTTAAGAAACACATTCAGATAACAAATTTTGATTTCAATAAAATGGTTAGATTTACTGGTTAAATCTAACCATTTTTCATATATTTTCAATAGTTCTACTCCATTGGTAAGGTACTTGCTCCGATAGTTTAAATTTTAAAAAAAATTTAAACTATGAAAAAATTATTACTAGGTTTAGCTGTCATTTCAAGTTCTTTATTCTTTGCTCAGAAATTTGGAGTAAAGGCAGGTCTCAATCTTTCAACGATCAATACCAGTGATTCTAAAGCAAAAGCAGGATTTTATGGTGGCGTCCTTATGAACGTTCCTGTTGCATCCCATTTTAGTGTTCAGCCAGAAATCTTATACAACGGTATAGGGACTAAGGTTAAAGGGGATAATGATCTTCAAACCAACTTGAATTACATTTCAGTTCCTGTTATGTTTCAATACAACCCTACTCCACAATTTTATCTTGAGGCGGGTCCTCAATTTAGCTTTCTGATTGATTCTAAATTTAAAAATGGCTCAACGTCAGTAGACGGAAAGGATTATATTAAAAGTTTTGACTTTGGAATTGGTATCGGCGCAGGATATTTTTTTATCCCAAGCCTTGGTCTTACAGCAAGATATATAGCTGGTGTTGGAGATGTTATCAAAGAAATTGGAGGTATGCAACCTAAAGGAAAAAATAATGTTTTCCAGATAGGATTAGTGTATAAATTCAAATAAACTTCAGAATTAAATTTTGAATTTTTATAAAACAACTTAGGTTCCAATCATTAATTTTAAGAAATTACATGTATATTTTAACTATTTTAACATTTTTTGGCAAGAAATTTGCATAAAATAGCTAAGATTAAAAAACAAATTAAACTATGAAAAAATTATTATTAGGATTAGCAGTTGTTGCAAGCTCGCTAACATTTGCTCAAACATTTGGAGTTAAAGCCGGTCTTAACATTTCTACGGTTTCTGGTGATGATACTAAAGCAAAAGCTGGATTTTACGGAGGTGTTTTAATGAACGTCCCTGTTGCTTCAAGTTTTAGTGTACAGCCTGAAATATTATATAATGGGATAGGAACAAAAGAAGATGGAAATGGTAATGGAAAGTTGAATTTAAGTTATATTTCAGTTCCGGTAATGTTCCAATATAATGCTACCCCACAGCTTTACCTCGAGGCAGGACCGCAATTCAGTTTCCTGATCGATTCCACTCTTAAAAGACAATCCGTATCAGTAGATGTTAAGGATGCTCTTAAAAGTTTTGATTTTGGTATAGGATTAGGTGCAGGATATTTCTTTACCAAAAACATTGGTGTTAATTTAAGATATGTAGCAGGTGTTACTAATATTACTAAAGAAGTAAATGGTTTTCAAGCTGATGGAAAAAATAATGTATTCCAAGTAGGTCTTACTTACAAATTCAACAAATAACACTGTTTTAATTACGGTATAACCGGTTAGATTTACTTAAATCTAACCGGTTTTTTATTCTATAAGTTGACATTCTTTTTATTTTCATTAATACTCTATTCTTCTATTCTCTCATATTCTTTTAAAACCACTGTACATTGTTTCATGAAGATCTGTGATTTGATACTTCTATTATAAGAATTAACAGATAATCTTTATATTATTTAATGCTATTTGTTTTATTAAAATGTAATAAAGTAACCATAAATGATAAGTAAATAAAGTATTTGGCATCGTAGATTTAAACATTAAACTATAACATTTATAAGAAAAAGCATGGCAATGATCGATGAATAAAGATAATATTAAAAAATATTTCAAAAAATGCACATATTTTTTTTCAATTGAATTTAACTTAAAAATTTAACCAAACAATTGAAATTAACTAAAAAAATCCCCCTCAAGTGTAATATTGAAGATTGTTTTAAATAGGCGCTTCTTGACATATCTTACTGCAAATCATCAAATTATAATTATGGCAAGCCTTTTGCAAAATACATCGAGTCTGAATGAATAATCCAGGCGAAAAGAAATAGTAAAATTAAAAAATTAAATTATGAATAAGTTATTTCTAGGACTAGCAATAGTTGCTGGCTCATTAGCTTTCGCTCAAGAAACACAAACGACAACGACTACTATTACCACCGTTAATAAGGAAAAGGAACCTATTAGATTTGGTATTAAAGCAGGGGCAACTTCTGCTTATTTCAGTCAGCAAAAATTAAGTGCAAACAATCAGAAAATAGGATTTAATGCAGGTGCTTTCGTAAATATCCCATTATCTAAACAAATTAGTTTACAACCGGAGGTATTGTATAACCAATTAGGGGCAAAGAGTGTTCTTTCTTCTTCTGAAGTTACAACAGGTGCTACAACTGTAAAAAGACAGTCGGATTTTAAAACTACATTGAATTATATTTCAGTTCCATTAATGGTACAGTTTAAACCAGTAGATAATTTTTATTTCGAAGCTGGTCCTGAGTTCAGTTATTTCATCAACGGAAAAAACAAAGGTGAAACAACTGTTACAAGTACTACAGCAGGTGTAACCACTACTCAGAGAGAATCTACTTCTGAAACCATTGATAAAGATAACATCAACAAATTCAATTTCGGTTTAGGTATTGGTCTTGGTTACTACTTTACTCCTAATTTAGGAATTAACGCAAGATATGTTAACAGTTTAACTAAGATTGATAATAACCGACCTGCAGCTGAAAACAACAACAGAGCATTTCAGTTAGGTTTGAACTATAAGTTTTAATAACCACAACCAATTTTTTAACCATAAAATGCAGCTTTTTGCATTGTAAAATGGCTGGAAGAACTTCTTCCAGCCATTTCTATTGAATCAAGAAAGTAAAAATAAGGTAAAAGTTTATTCAAATATTCGTGGATCATCACTAATCAATCCATCTATTCCCATACCTTTTAGTTCCTTTAATCTCTCTTTAGTATTAACGGTCCATGGTATAACTTTCATCCCCATTGTATGGCATTCCTTCACCAATTCAGGAGTAACAAGAGACTGATCCGGACTGTAGATAGTAGGAATAAAGCTTAGAAACTTCATATCTCCGGATACACCATTAAGATGATTCGGGTATAGTTTGAATTTCTCTGCTGGTATGTTTTTAAAGTAATACTGTTGTTGTGCGATCTTTTTATCATCAACTTTTTCAACCAGTAAAGCCGTCATTATTTTAGGATATTCTTTATGGATAATTTCAAGTGTTCTTGGATCAAAAGATTGAATAATAACGCGATCTTGAATCTTTTTTTCTAAGATAACCTTCATCATCAGATCCACAAATTCTTTTGGTTCAGGGTGAAAGATATTATCAGAGAAAGGACGGGTTTTAGTTTCTATATTATAGAAGGGCAAAGGTCTTTTCAACTCTCGGGAATAAGTCTCACATGCATCTATTACCTCTGAAAAAAGAGGTTTCTGTACCTTCATTTTCTTCTGATCAGGATAATTGTCAAGTTTTTTTAAGCCTACATCAAATGTTTGAATTCTCGCATAAGACATATCATAAATTTTATAGTAAAAACCAGAGTCTTTGGGAATATAGGTTCCATCAGGCTTTGTTACCAGTTCAGGTGAAAGAAAAGCATCATGGGAAAGAATTACTTTTTTATCCTTTGTAATGGCTAAATCCATTTCAAGTGTGGTAATACCCATTTTTAATGTATTCTTCATAGCCGGGATTGTATTTTCCGGGTATAAAGATTTGCCTCCACGGTGTGCCTGCTTATCGAAAGATTGAGCAGAATACAATTGAACAAATACAAGAAAAATAGCTGTGAAAAATGTGTGTTTCATATCCTGAATTTTCATTTTACAAAATTAAAACTTACTTGTACACTATGTAATACAGGAATATTAAGCTTTTGCTACATTTATATGAAAAAACAAAAAAGTTGAGCCCTCAAGTTTGGATTTATGTTTTACAGAATAAGAAAGGCCAGATAATTATATCTGACCTTTTTTTTTATTTAATGTAAACAATTAATTAAACAGTTCTAATTCCTCTCCTTTTGCTACAGGATATTCTTCTGTAAAACATCCAAAGCAATGATTAGAAGAACCTAAAATCTCCTTAAGATTGTCGGTACTTAAAAACTCTAAAGAATCAACTCCTAAATAATCTCTAAGCTGTTCTGTTGTCATATTTGCAGAAATCAGATCATCTTTAGACGGTGTATCAATTCCTAAATAACAAGGTGCGATGATAGGTGGTGAAACACTTCTAAAGTGGATTTCTTTTACACCGGCGTCTTTTAAGATCTTAACCAATCTTTTGGAAGTAGTACCACGGACGATAGAATCGTCGATGATCACTACCCTTTTTCCTTTGATCTCAGAAATGATAGGATTCAACTTTAAATTGACAATCCTTTCTCTCATTTCCTGAGTAGGAACAATGAAACTTCTACCAATATATCTGTTTTTGATCAAAACTGGACGGAAAGGTATTCCTGATGCTTTAGAAAAACCAATTGCAGCTGGTACTCCAGAATCTGGAACTCCAATTACTAAATCGGCATCTACAGGTGCTTGCTCCCAAATTTTCTCACCAGACTTTTCTCTGATCTCATAAACATTAATATTTTCTAATGTAGAGTCGGGTCTTGCAAAATAAATATATTCAAAAGAACAGATTCTCTGTCTTCCTTTATCATTAACCATATAAGAATGTAATCCAGTTTCATTCTCATTCGTATATACGATCTCTCCAGGTAAAATATCACGGACATATTGTGCTCCAACAGCATCAAGAGCTACAGATTCAGAAGCTACTACATATGATTTCTCATCAATAGCTCCTAATACTAAAGGTCTGATCCCATTGAAATCTCTGAATGCAAAGAATTTATTTCTCGTCATTCCTACTACAGAATAAGCTCCTTCGATCTTTTCCATAGTTGCTTTGATTGCTCCTCTTAATCCTAAATCAAGATTTTTTTGAATTAATCTCAATATTACTTCAGAATCAGAAGTTGCTCTGAAAACAACTCCTTCAGCTTCCAATTCAGCTTTTAATTCTTTCGCATTGGTTAAGTTACCGTTATGTGCAATCGAAAGTATAATCTGGTCATATTCGTTTTTCGCGAAAAATGGCTGAAAATTGTACTTCTTTTTGTCTCCTGCAGTGGTATAACGAGTATGCCCTATTGCAGAATTTCCCATAAAAGCTTCAGGATTCTGAATATCTTTATAAACATCTAAAACCAATCCCTCATCTTTCATATTGTTGATCCTTCCGTCTTTCAGAACGGAAATACCACAAGCTTCCTGGCCTCTGTGCTGTAATGCAAAAAGCCCGAACTGAGAAAGAGAGAACGTATCCAGATCATTATCAGAATATAATCCGAAAATCCCACACTCCTCATTGGGAGCATCAAGTCTTTCTTCTTCATTCGTTCTGAAAAGATTCCTACCGTAGGCCTGGTTTTTAAACTGTTTTAAATATTCACTTTTATGAATGTCTAAACTTTCCATTTTTTCTAAATATTAGAAGTTAGATCTTAAAATTAAGTCTAAGTTAACTTCAAATTATAATTTTAAACTTTTCTGTAATGAATAAATCAGAGGCTATTATACAGCATCTGAGATCTACTGACTGAAATTATTTACCTAGTAAAGTTTTCAATCTGTTATAAATTTCAACGTACGCTTCAGTTACTTCTCCTAAGTCTCTACGGAAACGGTCTTTATCCAATTTCTTCATAGTGTCCTTATCCCATAATCTACAAGTATCTGGAGAAATTTCATCGGCTAAGATGATCTCACCATCTGAAGTTTTACCTAACTCGATTTTGAAATCTACAAGGATGATATTCATCTTATCAAATAGATCGATCAAAATTTCGTTGATATCTGAAGTTAACTCATACATCTCATCAAGTTCTTCATAAGTAGCTGCACCTAAGAAAACAGCATGGTGATCATTGATTAGTGGATCTCCTAATTCATCCTTCTTATAACAGATGTCAAAAATAGTTACCGGAGATTTTATTCCTTCTTCTACCCCTAATCTTTGAGCCATACTTCCTGCAGAATAGTTTCTTACAACCATTTCTAAAGGAATAATGGATACTTTTTTTACCAATTGTTCTCTTTCGTCCAATTGTTTAATGAAATGAGTTTTAATCCCTTTTTCATTTAAATACTCAAAAATCAAAGTAGTGATCGCGTTGTTCATTTCGCCTTTCAGATCAACTTGTCCTCTTTTCTGAGCATTAAAAGCGGTAGCATCATCTTTAAAACGCACTACTACTTGATCAGGATTATCGGTAGCAAACACTTGTTTAGCCTTACCTTCGTACAACATTTCTTTCTTTTCCATTTTCTAAATTGTCTTTTATAGTTAGATTTATAATTATTTAATTAAAATTCCTGTTAGAACAGCCATTCCAAAACTTAAAAGTGTGCCGACGAGTACATACTCCGTTAACTTTCGTTGTTTGGCCTGTGCAAGATCACTGAATCTGAAAACAGATTTTGCAGCAACCATAAAACCTACGCCTTCCCAATGATTCACTAAAATAAAAATGAATACCAGTAGACGTTCCAAGATCCCTATATATTTTCCGGCACTCGTAAGAGATTCGGTTTGTATATTGTTTTGTGCTTCAGCAACCGGAGTCCATGAAGACAATAATATTTTAATGATAATAGATGATGGAGTCGTTAAAAATAAAACAGCCATCAATACTTTTAAAAAATCCTGATTTTCTAAAATTTTAAGGTCGAATTCCTTAAAATAGAATGAAACTCCAACGATTACCAAAACATGAAGGAATTGATCAATAAAAAACCATCTTTTTTTTGTTTTTACATTTTGAAAACTTAGCTTACATACATCAATAATAAAATGAGAAACTCCCACTAAAATAGCGACCCACCAAAGCTGCAGATCCCAAAGGAAAATGAAAGTTAAAACAGTATGAATAAGAATATGTAAGTATAAATATTTGCTTTTCAGCTTACGATTTTCTTTATCAGCAACCCATGAATTTGGCTGAAGAAGAAAATCTCCGAGTAAATGTGCCAATATGAGTTTAGTGAAAATCATTTTACAGTTCTGAAATTTTCTTTCTAAAATATTGATTAGTTTCTATAATAAGGTCATAATTTGCACGTTTTAACCTCTGGCTTACCGAGGATTGTGAGATGGCAAATTTTTTGGCAAGATCTTCCTGTGTAATATCTTGATTCATGATCATTTCATGAATAATTTCGGCTGTAGCCATTGTCCAGTTATCAAAATCCTTGGATGACCACTTCAAGAGCATGTTAAGATCTCTGTCCACCGCCTCATTAGAAGTCTTAATAGCAACAGTATCTCCGTCACTCTTCAGTCCATTAAGCAGTCTTCCGGAATGTACATATGCCGTTCCATTGGATTCCGTAATTTTTTCAGATGAAAAATTTTCTTCACCGATACCGATGGCCATTCTTACATCTAAATTTTCCTGACTTTTTATAATAGATTTTATGGCAAGAAAACGCCAGAAAACTTCATCGATAGTACATTTGAATTGGAATTCGTCACCTCTGTAAATTTCCCATGTTAGGGGTGAGCTTCCCCAATTCTCCAGGAGATTCTTTAGTTTGGTGATCCAAACTTCTGTGTCTGCATGTTGCGAATTTATAATATCACCGGTAATGACCGCTATCATTTTGCAAATATAAGCATAATTACTTATAAATAAAAGATATAAGCAGAAACACTTATAGATATTAATTATTAGTGAATCTGCTTATATCGATTATCTCTAAAACAGAAGATTTTACGGGATTTAGAGATTATAAAATAAACGTGTAAAATCTATTTTCATTATATTTTGTTATCCTAAAACAGGTATCTTCTTTAAAATTATTTCTTAATAAGCTTATATGTTTTGTCATCTAACTTCAACAAATATATTCCTGGCTGTAGATTTTGTACTGAAATATTGGTCTTGTTTTTAAATGGCAGCTTTTCAGTAATAATGCTTCTTCCTGACCAATCTATGATTTGAGCTATTTTTATATTTTCTGTTTTTCCACTTACAAAAATACGATCCTGTACAGGGTTTGGATAGATTTTGAATGTATCATTTTCAACAAAACGAATATCAGGTGATGCAGACAAAGTTCCCAGATCCTCACAATAATTACTGGAATGAATATCCCATTCATTAATATTAAAAGAATTTGTTGGTTGATTAATACTTGCTTTTCTATATAAAGAGACATTACCCAGCACTGAAAAATTAGATTGAGATTTTATTCCGATGGCATCAACTGTTGCTGACTTATATCGCAATTCAAGGTATTGACTTCCAGAATAGGTCATTTGAGGAGCTGCTGTAACAAATTTAGCTTCGTCATTTGTATAGCATGAAAAATTAGCATTTGGATTTAACAAGACAAAGGCTTCATTATCTTGAATAATCCCTTCCAATTCGTAAGGTGCTGGAAAGTAATAATTGTTTGTGCTCGAAAACTGAATTGACAACCTATAATCACTTAAATTAACCGGATGTCCGGTTCTGTTTGTAATTTCTATTGCTTTATTATCTGATGTTCCTTCTAAATATTTAGAGATAAAAAGGTCTTTTGCATAGACATCAGAGGCAAGTGTATTTACAGAAATCACATTACTATCCGGCGAAAGTAAGTACCCATTATCGTATGCCTTTACGGTAAAAGAATAATTTGTAGAAGGTAAAAGATGATCAATGCTTATAGAAGTACTTTTTGTAGAAGCGACCAGTGTTCCATTTTGATAGATTTTATATCCAATAACATCTGAGCTTGAACTTGGCAGCCAACTTAGCGTTGTAAAATAAGTACTTATCTGAGTTGCGTTAAAATCAGATGGAGCCTGAGGAGCAACATTATCCGGGGTTTGATTCCAAATAGCATTTACCCATTGTGGATGATCTATAAATGGATTTCTATTCTTCTGGATTGCATACACCGCATTATTTCTGTCAATTTCTCTTTGGGAAACAGGATCTTGTGTATGCCATTGAAGCAACATTGCAATATAAGCATCGTCAAAAGCCTTTTCCTCAGTACCATTTAAAGGATTGGTGTCCGAGGCTGGATTTGAATTATTATTAAAGTTAAAAGCACCTAATTTCCCTTCATATCGGACAGCAAAATACAATAGACTTCTGGCTACATCTCCTTTAAACTCATCAATAGGTTCATAAACACGACCTGTATATACATAATTAGGAATGGCACTTTTTCCAATCTTTGAGGAATTGGTAAATGTATAAAATACATTAGAAGGTGTGGTCATAGAAATCCCGTAAGGATAATTACTTCTTAACTGATTGATTCTCGCATCAGTAGGAACAACATAAAACAGATCGGAATACATTGGATAGTTGCTGTAAAAAGTACTTTGAGGCATCATATGCTCCCGATTCCACCCTAGTCCTTCAGCAGATGAACTTCCTATTAAATTAGCTGTTGTATACTCGTAAGCATCAGGGCCTGTCGGGATTTCAGAGTACATATCCAATAACAAAGTGGTATTGCT
This sequence comes from Chryseobacterium paludis, assembly GCF_025403485.1. Lineage (NCBI taxonomy): Bacteria > Pseudomonadati > Bacteroidota > Flavobacteriia > Flavobacteriales > Weeksellaceae > Chryseobacterium > Chryseobacterium paludis. Next base: position 1,107,169 of record NZ_CP099966.1, on the reverse strand, counting down.
TGCGTCATGATCATAATATACATCCAGATCAGTCTGATTATAATAATTGGTAAGATCACCATAATGCCAACTGATATTCTTTGCTGAAATAATATCATGCAGTTTCGACTTTAGAGCGTAACCCGTAAGCCCGGTTGTTCCGTCATAATATCCAGCAGGAGCTTGTGCGAAAATAAAAGACGAAAATAAAATGACAGGAAATAAAAGTTTTTTCATATTTAAAATTAAAGCTTTAAAGTAGAGAAATAATTCATTTACAAAGGTCTCCTGATTATTAAAAAAATATTAAATCTCCTGTTGTAAAAAACTGATAATTAAATTATTGCAAATGTAATATTGTCGCCGGAACAATTATTTTTAGTATTTCCACAATTTAAGTATCTTTGAGCACTAACTATTTACTTATTATATGAATACAGAGATTATTGAGAACATTAAAATGATAGCAGAAACAGCGAAGGAATTTGCTGAAAAAAATATCAGACCCAATATTATGGAGTGGGATGAGAGCCAGACTTTTCCAAAAGATTTATTTCATCAGTTAGGAGAAATGGGCTTTATGGGAATTGTTGTTCCTGAGCAGTACGGAGGTTCTGGGTTAGGTTATCATGAATATGTTGCTATCCTGGATGAGATTTCTCAAGTAGATCCTTCTATCGGACTTTCTGTAGCAGCACACAATTCTCTTTGTACCAATCATATTTATGAATTCGGGAATGAGGAGCAGAGACATAGATGGTTGCCTCAGTTAGCAAGCGGAAAAGTACTTGGGGCTTGGGGATTAACAGAACATAATACAGGTTCAGATTCAGGAGGGATGTCTACAACTGCTGTGAAAGATGGTGATGAATGGATCATTAATGGAGCTAAAAACTTTATTACTCATGCTATTTCAGGAGATATTGCCGTAGTAATGACAAGAACAGGAGAAATTGGAGCTAAGAATAACTCTACTGCTTTTGTTTTAGAAAAAGGAATGCCAGGTTTTACTTCGGGAAAAAAAGAAAACAAACTGGGAATGCGTGCTTCCGAAACAGCAGAACTAATCTTTGATAATGTTCGTGTACCGGATTCTCATCGTTTAGGAGAAGTTGGAGAAGGATTTAAGCAAGCTATGAAAATTCTTGATGGAGGAAGAATTTCTATCGCTGCTTTAAGTTTAGGAACTGCAAGAGGTGCTTATAAAGCAGCTTTAAAATATGCTAAAGAAAGACATCAGTTTGGAAAATCAATTGCTAGTTTCCAGGCTATCAACTTTATGCTTGCTGATATGGCAACTGAAATTGATGCTGCAGAACTTCTTATTCAAAGAGCTGCAACATTGAAGAATGCAAAGCAAAAAATGACAAAAGAAGGTGCTATGGCAAAACTATATGCATCTGAAGCTTGTGTGAGAATTGCTAATAATGCGGTTCAGATCTTTGGAGGTTACGGATATACGAAAGACTTCCCAGCTGAAAAGTATTACAGAGACTCTAAACTTTGTACCATCGGAGAAGGAACTTCTGAGATCCAGAGATTAGTAATAGGAAGAGATATTACCCAATAATTTAATTCGAATACCATGATTAAACAAGCCCTTTTAGGTGAGTTTTTACATGAAGCAGAAAATAGCAGAAGAATTTTAAAAGCCATTCCTGACAGTGCTCTGGATTGGAAACCTTCAGAAAAAAACTGGACCACAGCCCAATTAGCGTCCCATATAGCAGAAATATACAACTGGTATGGATATACATTCAATCAGGACGTTTTTGACATGGGAGTGTATCAGTATGATAAAGGAGATATTTCCAAAGCCGAAAATATTGTCGCTAAGTTTGAAGACAACGTTGCCAAAGCTCAACAAGTTTTAGAAAACTGGGATGAAAAGACTTATCTTAATGAATGGAAAATGGAAATGCACGGAAAAATATTCTTCCCGCCTACTCCAAAAGTTCAGGTAATTAGAGGTTTTCTGTTTAATCATTTGTACCATCATAGAGGTGAATTGGTTGTCTATTTAAGATCAACGGGAAATAAAATTCCCGGAATATACGGACCCACAGCAGACGATAGAATATAATTTTAGAATTATTTCACCGATAAATGAATAGCACACGTATTTTATGTGTGCTATTTTCTTTTTTTGATACAATACAAATTACCGCATATTCAATGTATCGAATAATATTTTAAATCAACTTTCAAAAATCTTCTTAAAAAATTTTGTTTTTCGTAATGAATTTTTTATTAGCTTTGATATTCCACAATCAAAATAAATATTTTATGAAAAAACAATTAACTCTGATCGGAGTGCTTTTTATGACGGGCATTTCTTTCGCGCAGACTGATCGTCTCTGGTCTCAAAGCTCACAAAAAGCATCTACAAATGTTTTTGAGAACAAAACCAGCATTAGTGATCCCAAAGTTTACACTCTGGATATTAATGGCTTAAAGAATGTACTTTCAAGAGCTCCTAAAAGACTGTCAGTTGGAGAGAAATCAGAAATCATCGTTTCCTTCCCTAATTCTGAAGGAAAGATGGAAAACTTTAAAGTAAGAGAAAACTCAAACTTTGATCCTCAACTGGCAGCCAGATACCCGGATATCAAATCGTATGTTGGTGAAGGTTTAGGAGATTCTAATTCCACTGTCTATTTCAGTATTTCTTCATTAGGGCTTTCTTCTATGGAAATCTACGGTGATAAATCAGCTGTTTTCATTGAACCCTACACAAAAGATCTATCCACTTATGTTGTTTACAAAAAATCAGACAAAAAAGATGATCTCAACAAATTTGAATGTACTGTAATTGATGTTGCTCAAAAAGGGATTGACAACACCAATCTTGCAGCCAGACCAAATGCGGATGATGCAAAATTAAGAACCTTCAGACTGGCTCTTTCCTGTACAGGAGAATACACCACTTATTTCGGCGGTACAAAAGCCAATGCTTTAGCAGCAATGAATAACACAATGACCCGTGTAAACGGTGTCTTTGAGAAGGATTTTGCAGCAAGAATGGTTCTTATCTCTAATAATGATGCTGTAATTTATACCAATGCTTCCACTGACCCATATTCTGCAGCATCCGGAATGAGCAGCTGGAACTCACAACTTCAAAGTACTTTAACTTCCGTGATTGGTGAAGCTAATTACGATATTGGCCACTTATTCGGTGCTACCGGAGGTGGAGGAAATGCCGGCTGTATTGGCTGTGTATGTACAAATGGATCTAAAGGAAGTGGGTACACCTCTCCTGCAGATGCAATCCCTTCTGGAGACAACTTCGATATTGATTATGTAGCTCACGAAATGGGGCATCAGTTTGGAGGAAACCATACATTCTCTATGAGTAATGAAGGAACAGGTGCCAATATGGAACCTGGATCAGGATCAACTATTATGGGATATGCAGGAATTACTGCCCAGGATATCCAACCCCATTCCGATGCTTTTTTTCATGCGATAAGCATCCAACAGATTACCAATAATATCAAAGCTAAAACCTGTCCGGTAAGTACTGCAACAGGAAATTCAATTCCAACAGCAAACGCAGGTTCAGACTATACTATTCCTAAAGGCACACCATTTATGCTGACAGGAACGGGTACTGATGCAAATGGTGATTCTTTAACGTATGTTTGGGAGCAAATGGATAATGCATCCTCCTCTCAAACAGGAGCCAGCTCTGCAGCAAGTGCAACAAAAGCTTCAGGTCCTACATTCAGATCATGGACTCCAACTACTTCGCCAACAAGATATTTCCCTAGAATGGCTTCTGTATTAACTGGTGCTACCACAACGGCAGGATCAGAAATTACAGTTGAAGCATTATCTAATGTAGCCAGAGCTCTGAACTTCAGATTTACGGTTCGTGATAACAGAGCTGGTGGTTCAGGAAATAATTCTGACGACGCTGTGATCACAGTAAACGCTACTGCAGGACCATTCAGTGTTTCTTCACAAAATTCAGCAACAACATATACGGGTGGAACTTCTCAAACGGTAACATGGAATGTTGCAGGAACTACTGCCAATGGAGTGAATGCTGCTAATGTAGATATCCTTTGGTCAACTGATAGTGGGAATACATGGACTACCCTATTAGCCGGAACTCCAAATGATGGTACTCAAGCGGTGACTATACCAAATGCTTCTACAACAACTGGAAGAATTATGGTTAAAGGTTCCGGTCACATCTTCTTTGATGTAAATAATGCCAACATTACTGTAAACGCTGGATCTGGAGGAACAGATGTTATAGCTCCTACAGCACCTACCCTTGCAGCTTCTGGAACGACTTCTACAACTACCAATCTTTCATGGAGCGGAGCTACAGATAATGTAGGAGTTACAGGTTATGATGTATATCAGGGAGGCTCATTAATTGGCTCTACTGCTACTACTTCGTATACAGTAACAAGTTTAAGTCCAACCACTACTTACAGCTTTACAGTTAAAGCAAAAGATGCGGCAGGAAACACTTCTGTATCTAGCAATTCTGTAAGTGTAACTACTCTTGGAGGAGGTACTGTAACCTATTGCTCTGCATCTGCAAATAATACGGCTGATGAAAGAATCGGAAACGTAAAATTCGGAACCATTAATAACAGCTCTACAGGAACTGCAGGATACGAAAACTTCACTTCTGTTTCTACCAATGTAACAAGAGGAAGTGCTTATACAGTTTCTATAACTCCAGTATGGACTTCGACAGTTTACAGTGAAGCATACGCGGTGTATATCGACTATAATCAAGATGGTGACTTTACTGATAGCGGAGAGCTAGCCTGGACAAAATCAGGATCTACTACAACGCCGGTAACAGGAAGTATTACAATTCCGGCTTCAGCAACTTTAGGAGCAACAAGAATGAGAGTAATGATGCAATATAGCTCTATTCCATCATCATCTTGTGGAACTTACACCTATGGACAGGTTGAAGATTATACTCTAAATATTGGTTCTTCAGGAAGAGGAGATAAGCTTAATACTCAGGAATTATTGACTGAAGTTAAATTATATCCTAATCCGGTAAGAGATATTTTAAATATCTCAAATACAACATCAGAAGAATATAAGATCTTCGATATGGGTGGAAAACTAATCAATTCAGGAAAACTTGAAAAAGGTACTGTAAATGTGAGTCATCTTATAAAAGGTGCTTACATGATTCAGATTGGCGAAATCGCTAAGAGATTTATTAAAAATTAATTATTTATAATTAAACCTTGTGAGGGCCGTCTAGAAATAGACGGCCTTTTTTATTGCAAATTATAGAATCCAGTCTTTAAAATGTAAAATATTATCATAAATTACAGATACTAATGAATTTAATTTATAAATAATATTTTATTTAAATAAAATATTTAATATTTAAGTTTTTTTGATTAAATTTATCATTCAGTATTATTCTTTTATTGTACCGTTTACCCAACTTGTATTTAAGGGAGCATCAGCTCTTTTTTTGACGGTAAATCACCTTGCCTATTTCTTTGATCCTGCTTTAAAAAACACGTGCAACAACCTTGTTGGCAAGGAAATACCTTCTCAAATTGATGCTACATGCAACCCTTCAAATAATACTCACTCAATTTTTACATTTAAAAAACTATTAACTATGAAACATTTATTTAAGTACATCTTCTTCTTAGCTATTGCATTTTTTTCAATTGCCTGTAGTTCTGACAGAGATGATGAAATCGACAACACAAATGGAGTCACACATGTGTTCTACAAAAATGCTGATGAATTTGCTTTAACATATGATACAGCTGGGCTTGTTAATCAGACGATTAGAAATCAGGCATTTGATTTATACAAGCAAGGTAAATGGAGCGAACTGGAAGCATTATTTAAAGCCAATAATTTAAATGGTGGATGGCCACCTGCAAATGGAGGATACAATATCGTAGATGATGTTTCTTTTCAGGCTGGACAGAAATTTGACAGATACAGCGGAGCTATTAATTATAACGGAACTGGAATTCCAACTTTAGGGGGAAGTTTTACAAGTCCCATAGTAAATGGATATGTTTACACCTTCTCACAAAGAGCATTAAATCAACCTGAAAATGCTTATGATTTTTATTATGAGATCGATGTTTTAAATAATTCATTACCTTTCAAATCTCAAACAGCAGATGTCATTCCTTGGTTCAATCAAATAGGTGGCGGTAAGCAAACGATGTGGAAAATTCCTATAGATCCTGCTACCGGTTATCAGAAAACATGGAATAAATTAGCTGCAGAAGGATATGTGAAAATCACTATTAAAAAGAGTCCAAGTGGTCACTATAATAACTTAGTAGGGACGGTTATTCAGCAATAAATAAACTCAAATGTATTCAATATCAAAAAAAATAAACATTGGTGAAAAAGTTCCTGTTGATAAGGATATTTTCACAAATGATGAAATCACTCCGGCAGCTGTAACCAATTTCACCTGTTGCGAATGTGGCCATAAAAATACCATTGAAATAGTCCCATATCAATCAGGTTTTCCAATCCTTCAAATTTATAATGAAGATAAAGTATTATCAAAAAATGAATTATTAAAGAATGGAGCTGTTGCTGAAACTTCACAAGGCATGTTGCATTTTGGAGCATTAACGGTAAATAACTTACCAACTTTATATTTTGGAACTGACTGCTCATTTTGCCATTCAAAATATTTTTGTGTATTTAGTTACGGAGAAAAGCAACCTGGATTAACGGTCTTAAACATTTCAGGAATCTGGAGATATGAGAATTTAGAATAGTCGATCCTACACGATCAACAAAGTCTTTTTTATATACTATAAGAGAGGCTGTCTGATAATAGGCAGCCTTTTTTGTTTAATTAAAAGTTGAAGGCTAAGATCTTAGAAATTAAAACCACATAAACATAATCTATTACTCTCACCACTAAAATCCAGTATTTAATATCTTGCATCTGACTTTAATTTTTCAAAATCCTTTTCTATCTTTGCTTTAAATAAAAAAATTCATGGATAAAATTGATAGTCTGAACCAAGTAGCAGAATTCCATACTACTTTTAAAGCCCCTATTTTAGAAACCCCACAAATCCCTTCTCAGGAAAGATGCAGTCTTAGAGTTGAACTTTTACAAGAGGAATTAAATGAATTAAAACAAGCTATTGCAGATAATGATATCGTAGAAATTGCTGATGCTTTGTGTGATCTGCAATATGTTTTGAGTGGTGCTGTTCTGGAATTTGGACTTGGCAGTAAATTTGTAGAGCTATTCAACGAAGTTCAGCGCTCTAATATGTCAAAAGCTTGCGACAATGAAGAACAGGCAAATGAAACAGTTGAGTTTTATAAAGAAAAAGGAGTAGAATCTTTTTATGAAAAGTCAGGAGAAAAATTCAATGTTTACAGACAGGCGGATCATAAGGTATTAAAAAATAAATACTACTCTCCTGCTGATTTAAAAACGATCATCGACAAATAAAATATGAAAAAATTTATTACAAATATTGTTGCCATTTCAAGTCTCGTTTTGGCTGCCCAACAGTTCAATGCTCAAAAAGTAGTGATGAACCGTGAGGTAGAAACTCAAAAAGACGGGAAAATGCTTTTGGGAAACCAGCTAAAAGAACAATTTCTAAAAGAGCCTTATGCCGATTGGTATGTGAAAGAGCATGATGAATATGCACTTGACCAGAAAGCCATCGCTGAGCTGAAGAAAGCCAAAATAACCTCTTATAATATTACTGTTTTCATGGGAACCTGGTGTGAAGACAGCCATAGGGATTTCCCAAGGCTAATGAGGATTTTAGAAGAAGTGAAATTTCCTGATAATAAGCTGACTATTATTGCTGTCAATCGTAAGAAAGAGTCTCCATCGGGCGAAGAAGGTCTTTATAACATTCAAAAAGTTCCTACGATCATTGTAGAAAAATATGAAAAAGAGATTGGGAGAATTATAGAAATGCCTAAAACAGGTTATGTTGAAAGAGATTTGGTTGACATTTTGAAAAAAGATGACAAATCTGTAATTCGGGAAATATTTAAAAAATAAATATTGAAAAATAATAAACTAATACTATCATTTGCAGCAGGAATTCTTGTCATGTTATTCCTGTTTTTTGGTCTTAAATCGTGTTTTAATTTTGGTGGAAAAACGGAAAAATCAGATTATTATATTCTGACCAACCAGATTTCTAAAATGAATAAAATGGTGGTTTTAGAGCAGAATACTTCCAGCATGCAAAAAACGAAAATGGGTTATGAGGTATTTGGAAATGAAGTTTCAAGTAACAGCATCATTACCTATACCAAGACCAATGCTCAGGTTTCTTATGATCTTAATAAGATGAAAATGGAAGTTGATTCTATCAATAAAAAACTGATCATTACTGAATTGCCAAATGCAGATGTCAGAATTACACCAAGCGTAGAAATACAGTCTTTGGATGATTCTTTTTTAAATAGAATTACAGAGAAAGATATTAAGAATGTCACTCAGAAAGCAAAAGATACAGCCATTAAAACAATTGATGAAAATCGATTAAGAAATGAGGGCCGTAAACAGCTTATGGAAAATCTTAATAATATTTTCGTTTTGGCAAAGGCTTTGAATTATACCATAGAAGATAAAACAGGTCAACTAGGTATTTTAGCACTTTAAAACTTAAAGCTATGAATAATTCAAAAGACAATAACAAAAAGAAAGAATCTACAAACGCTGCAGAGTCGAAAAAACAAAATGAGGATTTTCCCAATATCCCGGCGTCCTCTAAGAAGACTAATCCACCGGATATTGATAAAGAAGATATTGAAAAATCTTCTAAAAATAAAACCGGAAAAACAGATAATACTAAACAGTAAAATATGAATAGTCTGCTTCAAAAGAGGCAGACTATTTCAATATAAAAAAAATAAAATCAAACTTCTCGTTATACAATTGTAGATTTTCCGATCTTAATATTCTCAAAATTATAATAAGATTTCTCAGAAAACTTAATATAATCAGCAATAAAATCCCCTACTTCACTTGTAGAATAAGGCTGCTTGGCATTAAGATCAACGGTTACATATTTATTCTCAATAGCATGTTCCACAGATTCCCTTAATTTATTTGCCGCCTGTTCCAATTGCAGATAATCAAGCATCATGGCTGTACTCAATATCGATGCGATAGGATTGGCAATTCCCTTTCCTTTTGCCTGCGGATATGAACCGTGTATAGGTTCAAACATCGCATTAGAATCACCTATAGAAGCTGAAGGCAACAATCCGATCGAGCCTCCTATTACACTGGCTTCGTCGGAAATAATATCACCAAACATATTCTCTGTTACGATAACATCAAATTGTTTCGGATTAAGAATTAACTGCATTGCAGCATTATCAACAAACATAAAATCCAATTGAACCCCAGGATAATCCTGAGCAACCTCTTTACAGATCTTTCTCCACAATCTTGAGGTATCCAACACGTTAGCTTTATCAATAAGTGTTACTTTGTTTTTCCGCTTTTGTGCCTCCTGAAAAGCCATATGAACAATTGGAATAATATCTTCTCTGCTGTATTTGCATACATCATATGCGTAAGCTCCTTTTTCTTCGGTAAATTTCTCCCCAAAATAAATCCCACTTACCAATTCCCTGAAAATCTGAATATCTGTCCCTTCAATGATCTCTTTTTTCAAAGGACTTTTCTCAATCAGTGAGGAATATGTTTTTAAAGGTCTGATGTTAGCAAAAAGCCCCAGCTCTTTACGAAGTTTTAGCAGGCCTTGCTCAGGTCTAACCTTAGCATCAGGGTTATTGTCGAATGAAGGATCTCCGATAGCTCCGAAAAGAACTGCATCTGAATCTTTACAGAGCTCCAGTGTTTTCTCCGGTAGCGGATCACCAGTCTGATAAATAGCTTCGGCTCCTACCACTCCATATTTGAACTGAAAGTTGCACTGGAAAACTTCTCCGATTACTTTTAAGATTTTCACACTTTCATTAACCACCTCCGGACCAATCCCGTCTCCGGGAAGAACCGCTATTTTGAAATAATTATTGCTCATAAACTTTTTGTGTTTTTAATTCGAATTCTTTTATTGTGTTTTTTTTACTGATTAAAAAATCAATATCATCATATCCATTCAGAAGGCAGATCTTTTTGTAAGAATCAAGTTCAAAGCATTCAGTTTTATTTTTAAAACTAATCGTTTGCTGCTCCACATCAATAATTACTTCCTCTTCAGGATTCTCTGTAATATCTTTTAGAATATCTTTTAAAAAATCCTCCGAAACTTTTACGGGCAATAATCCGTTATTTAAAGCATTTCCTTTAAAAATATCGGCAAAATAACTTGATACAATCACCTTGAAACCAAAATCAGTTAAAGACCAGGCTGCATGTTCACGACTGCTTCCACAACCAAAATTATTACCTGCGACTAGAATTTCTCCTTTGTACTGAGGTTTATTTAAAATGAAATTAGCATTCGGTTCATTGGTATGAACATCATATCTCCAATCCCTGAACAAATTATCTCCGAATCCTTTTTTGTCTATACTTTTCAGAAATCTTGCAGGAATGATCTGATCAGTATCTATATTTTCTACAGGCAATGGAATTGCACTGGATTTTATAATAGTTAGCTTTTGCATTTGTTTGGTTTAAAATATTCTAAATGAAAGACAATTCTTTTTATGTACATTTTTAAAAGCTGCTTTTGAGAAAATAATTATTCAATTCTTACAAAAGCAGCAATCTTTAACATCCTCTATATGTATTTTATGTCTTATTGATTAATTTAAATTTTCAAAGGCAGTAATTTTGCCTTCTATAGCTACTTTAGCAGCCGTTAATGGACTTGCCAGAATAGTTCTGGCGCCTTGTCCCTGTCTGCCTTCAAAATTCCTATTTGATGTTGAAACGCAATATTCACCTTCCGGTATCTTATCATCATTCATAGCAAGGCAAGCTGAGCATCCCGGCTGCCTGATCTGAAATCCGGCTTCACTGAAAATCTTATCGAGTCCTTCCTCATAAATCTGTTTTACAACAAGCTGAGATCCTGGAACAATTAAAGCATTAACATGTTCAGATTTACTTTTCCCTTTAATATATTCGGCTGCTGAACGGAAATCTTCGATTCTAGCATTTGTACAACTTCCAATGAATACGTAATTCACTTCAATATCAGATGGAGATTGCCCAGCCTTTAATCCCATATACTGTAATGCTTTTTCTTCTGATTCATTTTGTGGTACAGGAATTACATCATACAATGAAATTCCCATTCCCGGATTGGTTCCATAGGTGATCATAGGTCTTATTTCTGAAGCATCAAATGTAAATTCGGCATCAAAAACAGCATCTTCCTCCGTTCTAAGGCTTTTCCAATAGGTAAGTTTTTCTTTCCATTCTTCCCCTTTTGGTGCAAAGGGTTTTCCTTTTACATATTCAAATGTGATCTCATCCGGTGCTATCATTCCTCCTCTGGCTCCCATTTCAATACTCATATTACAGACTGTCATTCTTCCTTCCATCGACATTTCTTCAAAAACAGATCCTGCATATTCACAAAAATATCCTGTCCCGCCATTGGTTCCTACTTTAGAAATGATATAGAGAATAACATCTTTTGGCTGAACATGATCCTGAAGCTTTCCATTTACCGTTATTCTCATTGATTTCGGTTTGTTAAGCAACAGACACTGACTGGCAAAAACCTGCGCTACCTGACTTGTTCCGATCCCAAAAGCGATTGCTCCGAAAGCACCATGTGTAGAGGTGTGACTATCTCCGCAAACAATACTCATTCCTGGTTGGGTAATTCCTAATTCCGGAGCAATGATATGTACAATCCCCTGATAATGATGTCCAAGCCCATACAATTCAATATTGTTTTTCTTACAGTTTTCTGTCAGCTGTTCCACTTGATTCCTTGATGATTCATCACGGATCGGTAACTCCTGGCTGAGTGTAGGAACATTATGGTCCGCTGTAGCCACAATCTGTTCCGGTCTGAAGACTTCGAGGTTTCTGGATTCAAGCTCTGCAAAAGCCTGTGGGCTTGTTACTTCATGAATCAGATGTTTATCGATATATATAATCTGTGGTCCATCCGGAACGGTTTCTACAACATGAGCGTCCCAGACCTTATCAAAAAGCGTTTTATTATTGTTCATTTTTAGTTTGATTTGATTAGAAAAGAAATAGAGATCTTTTAACTGATTTTTCTGGTCAATGCTGTCATCATCAGATTAAGATCTTCGTTATCTATTTCTTTTTTCATATCTGCTACTTTTAAAAATTCTTTGTATAAAAAGTCGAGTTCATTTTTAGTAACATCAAACCCGATATGTTTAAAACGATAAGCTAAAGCCGATCTACCACTTCTGGCAGTAAGAATAATGGAAGACTCACTTACCCCCACATCCTCAGGATTCATAATCTCATAAGTTTCTCTATTTTTGATGACCCCGTCCTGATGGATACCAGAACTGTGAGCGAAAGCATTAGCTCCAATGATTGCTTTATTCGGCTGCACAGGCATTCCCATAAGATCTGAAACTAAAAAACTCATCTCATTAAGCATTTTAGAATTGACATCGGTATGCAGGTTTAGATTCTTGTGTTGCTTCAGAATCATGACGACTTCTTCCAATGCTGTATTTCCGGCTCTTTCTCCCAAACCGTTGATCGTACATTCGATTTGTCTTGCTCCATTGATCACTCCGGCAATAGAATTTGCAGTTGCCAGTCCTAGATCATTATGACAATGACATGATAAAACGGCTTTGTCTATTCCACTTACATTTTCTTTTAAATACTTAATTTTTTGTCCATATTCTTCGGGTAAGCAATATCCTGTTGTATCAGGAATATTTAAAACTGTTGCTCCAGCCTTAATAACAGCTTCGCAAACTCTTGCTAAAAATTCATTGTCTGTTCTTCCGGCATCTTCAGCATAAAACTCGACATCTTCTACAAAACTTTTAGCATACTTTACAGCATCTACCGCCCTTTCTAGAATATCCTCTCTTGTAGAATTGAACTTATATCTTATATGAGAATCTGAGGTTCCAATACCGGTATGGATTCGCGGTCTTTTGGCATGCTGTAATGCTTCAGCAGCAATTTCTATATCTTTTTTATTGGCTCTGGTCAATCCGCATACTTTTGCATTTCTAACCAGTTTTGAAATTTCAGAAACAGAATGAAAATCTCCCGGACTTGATACCGGAAATCCGGCTTCAATTACGTCAATCCCTAGTTTATCAAGCCTTTCGGCTATAATTAATTTTTGTTCTGTATTCAGCTTACATCCCGGAACCTGTTCCCCATCACGCAATGTGGTATCAAAAATTTCAATCTTTTCGGAATTCATAATGAAGTTTTTTACTTAATTTTGATTCAAAACTAAGGCTTGCATATTTTTTATATTTTCAATTTTAATGAAAATTACAATATTCAAATAATGAAAAACTAAATGTAATAATATGATATCCAAACATTTAAATTAGCAAATTTTACAATGGCAGAATTGCAGAAAGACTTCTTATTTGTACTTATTAAATCATTAACAACTTCCGAAAAGCGACAGTTCAAGCTTTATGTTAACCGTTTAGGAATTAACGTGGATGCTAAATTCCTTTTGCTTTTTTCAGAACTGGACAAGATGAGTGAGTACACTGAGTCTGTTATAATAGAGAAAAAAATTTCAACGAAGCAACAGCTTTCTAATCTTAAAGCGCACCTCTATAAACAGATTTTGGTAAGCCTCCGTATGAACCCCAGTCACCAAAACTATAGGATTCAGCTCCGCGAACAGCTAGATTTCGCTAATATACTTTATCAGAAAGGACTCTATAAGCAGGCTCTGAAAATATTAGATAAAACAAAGCAGTCGGCATTAGAATTAGACGAAAAGAGTATTGCATCAGAAATCATAGATCTTGAAAAAGTAATCGAATCCCAATTCATTACGCGAAGTATAAATGGTAGAGCCGAAGAATTGATAAAAGAATCAAAAGCGATCAGTAAACAAAATCAGTATACTACAGAACTTTCCAATCTTTCATTGAAATTATATAGTGAGATGTTAACACATGGCTATGTAAAAAATGATGCAGACCGACAGGAAGTATTAGAAATCTTTAATGCACAGATAAAAAATATAAAACCTTCTAAGCTTAATTTCACAGAAAAGCTATGGTATTACAAAGCTCATGTCTGGAAAAACCAACTGTTACAGGATTATAAATATACATTGAAATATGCCTATCAATGGGTGGAATTGTTCCATCAGAAACCTGAAATGATCCTCAGCCATCCGGTTTGGTATATTAAAGGGAATACCTATTTACTAAAGATCCTTTTCCTATATGGTAATATTGATATTTTAGAGAAACAGTTTGAAATTTTTAATAAAACAGTTTATTCACCAAGCTTTGCTCAAAATGAAAACTTACAGGCACTTACCTTTCTTACCTATTCTAATACTTTAATGAATATCCATTTTGTAAAAGGCGAATTTTTTAGCGGAACAAAACTTATCCCTGAAATTGAAATGAAGATGGATAAGCTTAGGGATAAGATCGATGAGCACCATTTCATGATTTTATATCTTAAGATGGCAGCTATGCTTTTCGGAAGTAAGAAATATAATGAATCCATGCGTTACTCTATGAAGATCATTGAATCTAAAGGGAATGTGCAGGAAGATCTTTTGTTTCATACCAGAATTCTGATCTTAATGTCAAAACACGAATCGGGAAATGATGAAGATTATGATGAGTTTATAAAAGCGACTCTCAAGTTTGCCTTAAAAATGAAAAAGCCTGAAGAGTTTCACTTTGAAAGTATCAATTTTTTCAAAAATCTGAATAATTTAGTTCCGGATGACAGGCAAAAAGCTTTCGAAGCATTTGATCAAAAACTTGAAGAATATTCAACCAATGAGTATTATAGAAGATCTTTATTTTATATTGATATCCATGGTTGGATAAAATCCAAAGTTCAACATGTAGATGTTATTGAAATTATAAAACAAAAGGTCCGGTATAAAAGGAAAAAATAAATATAAAAGGTGGCTGAGGCTCTCGAAGCCACCTTTTAATACCCCAAATTATCTATAATCTTTTTATAAATTCCAGTGCATTTTTATGACTGATTTTCTCCATAAGCCCTGGAGAAAAGTCTTCAGATAACTTTTTATTGATCGAATTATAAGTTGTAGCATCTTGAAATTCGTCAAAGAAAAAGGGATATCTTGACTTATCCGGATGCTCTTTATCGAAGAAAAAATCACCTCCGTATGCAATACAATCTTCAGCGCCTAGGGACAGTGCATATTGAATATGTTCATAAAGTCTTTCAGGATGATGATGGTCAATATAATCTTTAATAAAATTAAGCCCGATCAAACCCTTTCTTTTGATCACTTCATTCACTAATTCATCGGGAAGATTTCTATTATTTTTATATACACTTCTATAATTAGAATGGCTTGCCAGAATAGAAATTTTGTAATTTTTCTGATCTGTATAATTAAGAATGTCATAGGCTAACTGATCACTTGTATGGGCTAAATCAATAGCAATCTTTTTATCTGCTATATAATCGATCAATATTTTACCATCTTCTTTTAGTCCGGCTTCAGAATTATTTCCACCTCCAAAACGGTTTTCAGAATGATGAGTAATTCCTATATATAAAACCTTCTGAGTATTGTTAATAATAGTTTCCAAATTTTTAAAACCTTCCTCCAAACTAGAATCTTCTTCACAAAATGATGATGCATTTTCAATAGAAGCAAGAACTCCTACCCGATTCGAATTTTCACTATTGCTGTAATTCTGAGTGTTAAATAGAAAGAAATCATCCGTATTCAGTAAATCAGCAAACACTTCACTTTGCCTGATCCCTTCTGTTATACTGTTCTTTCCTGTAGCAGAATAAATTGCCATTACCTGTAGCTTTACATTCCCTTCTTTTAAATAGGGTAATGAACAGCCTAACTGTTTGTCATGGATATCAGATTTTGGATCTAATAAATAATAAAGTAAATCGCAGTGTAGATCTATATTGAATGTGCTCATGAGTAAAATCTCTATGTTTTTTTATAAATATATTTAAAAATTTTAATGTCTTTTTTTGAAAAAAAGAGATCATGAAAAATAAAACGACAAAAATCAGTAAATGTTTTTCATATTTCTTCATTCAAATATACGTTAATATACTATTTTAAATAAAAAATGCGTATTTTTGCATCTTAAAATTTCATAGTAAACAATGATAAAAATTACACTTCCAGACAATAGTGTCAAAGAATTCGACGGAGAAGTTACTTCTCTAGATGTGGCAAAATCTATAAGCGAGGGATTGGCTAGAAATACCATTTCCGCAATTGTTAACGGCAAACAAGTAGAGATTACCACACCTATAACGACGGATTCTACGGTACAGCTATTGACATGGAATGATGATCTTGGAAAGAAAGCTTTTTGGCATTCTTCTGCCCACCTTTTGGCGCAGGCAATCCTGGAATTTTATCCAAATGCTAAGTTGACTATCGGACCTGCTATTGAAAGCGGTTTTTATTATGATGTAGATTTCGGTGACGAAAGTTTATCTGAAAAGGATTTTGAGAAAATTGAAAAGAAAGTATTGGAAAATGCTAAAAAAGGTTCTACCTTCTCATTATATCCTGTTTCTAAAGAAGAAGCATTAAAAACATATGCAGACAATCCGTATAAAGTAGAATTGATCTCTAATCTTAATGATGGGGAAATTACTTTTGTAACCCATGATAATTTCACAGACTTATGTCGTGGCGGCCATATTCCAAATACAGGAATTGTAAAAGCTGTAAAAATATTAAATGCAGCCGGAGCTTACTGGAGAGGAAATGAGAAAAACCCTCAGTTGACAAGAGTATATGGTATTTCTTTCCCTAAACAGAAGGAACTTACTGAGTATCTTGAAAAATTAGAGGAAGCAAAAAGAAGAGACCACAGAAAGCTAGGAAAAGAATTAGGAATTTTTGCATTCTCTGAAAAAGTAGGTGCCGGACTTCCGTTATGGCTTCCAAAAGGGACTGCTTTAAGAAGAAAATTAGAAAACTTCCTTAGTGATGCTCAGAAAAAAGGCGGTTATGAGTTTGTAATGTCTCCACATATTGGTTCAAAAGAACTTTATGTAACTTCAGGACATTGGGATAAATATGGAGCAGATAGCTTTCAGCCTATTAAAACGCCTAATGAAGGAGAAGAGTTTTTACTAAAACCAATGAACTGTCCTCACCACTGTGAAATCTATAAAACTTCACAATGGAGCTATAGAGATCTTCCAAAAAGATATGCAGAATTCGGAACAGTTTACCGATATGAGCAAAGTGGAGAGCTTCACGGTTTAACAAGAGTTCGTGGATTTACTCAGGATGATGCCCATTTATTCTGTACTCCGGATCAGCTTTCAGAAGAATTCGAAAAAGTAATAGATTTAACACTTTATGTTTTTAAATCTTTAGGATTTGAGGATTTTGTAACTCAGGTTTCTTTAAGAGATCCTGAAAACAAAGAAAAATATATCGGTTCTGATGAGAATTGGGAGAAAGCAGAAAATGCGATTATCAATGCGGCACAGAAAAAAGGATTAAAGACAGTTATCGAATATGGTGAAGCGGCATTTTATGGCCCTAAACTGGATTTCATGGTGAAAGATGCTTTAGGAAGAAAATGGCAGCTGGGAACAATCCAGGTAGATTATAATCTTCCGGAAAGATTTGATCTTCATTATATAGGAAACGATAATGAAAAGCATAGACCGGTAATGATTCACAGAGCACCATTTGGTTCTATGGAACGTTTTATTGCCATATTATTAGAAAATACTGCAGGTGATTTTCCATTATGGTTAAGCCCTGATCAGTTTATAATTCTACCGATAAGTGAAAAATATGTAGATTATTCAAAAAAAGTTTCACAATTTTTGGAAAATCACGATATTAGCGGTCTGATTGATGACAGAAATGAGAAGACAGGAAGAAAGATCCGTGATGCGGAAATGAAAAAGATCCCTTTCATGCTGGTTGTCGGTGAGAATGAAGAAAAAGACGGTACAATTTCTGTAAGAAGACGTGGAGAAGGAGATCTCGGCGTAATGAAGATGGAAGATTTCGTCAATTATTTTAAAAAAGAAGCAGCAATATAAGAAAGCTGTTAAATAGAAAGTTAACCAATAAAATTTAAAACAATAGCACAAAGATTTAACAACAGAGGCCCAATGCGTCGTCCAGTACAGGAGGATTTGCATCAAATTAATGGTAAAATCAGAGCCCGTGAGGTTCGTTTGGTAGGTGACAATGTTGAACCCGGAGTTTACCCATTAGATAAGGCTTTGCAGATAGCCAAGGAACAAGAATTAGACTTGGTTGTGATTTCCGACAAAGCGGAACCTTTTATTGCAAGAATATTAGACTATAAAAAGTTTTTATACGAGCAAAAGAAAAAACAAAAGGAACTTAAAGCGAAGCAAATAAAAGTAGTTGTAAAAGAGATCCGTTTTGGACCTCAGACTGACGACCACGATTATGAATTTAAGAAGAAGCACGCTGAAAAATTCCTGGAAGAAGGTTCAAAACTTAAAACCTACGTATTTTTTAAAGGACGTTCAATTATCTTTAAAGATCAGGGAGAGATCCTACTTTTAAAACTTGCGCAAGAACTTGAGCATGTAGGTAAGGTAGATCAATTACCTAAATTAGAAGGTAAAAGAATGATTATGATGATGAGTCCTAAAAAACCAGCAAAATAATTTAATTAAATCTTGTATTTAATTCGCCAATATAAAACCTCAAATTTCTTTGAGGTTTTTTATTTTATCAGATTTTGACGAAAATATCCTATGTTAAGGTTTACAATTGAGAATAGATTTAAATTTGTTTTAGAAATAATAGATAAATAATCTACAAGGCAATAATAATTATTAATCATAAAATATAAAACAATGAGTACTATTCAATTAAAAGACGGAACAGAAATTTATTACAAAGATTGGGGAAAAGGTCAACCAATATTCTTTCACCATGGATGGCCGTTATCCAGCGATGATTGGGATGCACAAATGTTATTTTTTTTAGAAAAAGGATATAGAGTGATTGCTCATGACAGAAGGGGTCATGGAAGATCTACGCAAACTTCGGAAGGACATGATATGGATACTTATGCATCCGATGTGGCAGAAATTGTAACTGCATTAGACTTAAAAGATGTTATTCATGTTGGTCATTCTACTGGAGGTGGCGAAGTGATCCGATACGTAGCCCAACATAGTAAAGGCAGAGCTGCAAAAGCAGTTTTAATAAGTGCAGTAACGCCGATTATGGTAAAAACGGATAATAATCCGAACGGAATTCCAATGTCTGTTTTTGATGAGATCCGTCACAATACGGCAACACAGAGACAACAATATTTTGTAGATTTTTCATTGGCTTTTTATGGATATAACAGAGAAGGCGCAAAAATATCTCAGGGTATTCGTGATAACTGGTGGAGACAGGGAATGATGGGATCCATTAAAGCTCATTATGACTGTATAAAAGCGTTTTCTGAAACTGACTTCACAGAAGATCTTAAAAGCGTAGATGTTCCCGTATTGGTATTACATGGAGAAGATGATCAAATTGTACCTTACGAAATTACAGGTGTTGTAGCTGCCAAGCTGGTAAAAAATGGAAAACTAATTACCTATCCTGGCTTTCCTCACGGTATGCCTACTACAGAAGCAGAAACTATTAATAAGGATCTGCTGGAATTCTTTCAATCTTAATCAGAAAGTACATTATTATAAATTGTAAAACCCCGATTAAAAAAATCGGGGTTTTTATATTAAAATCACTTAAGTGTGTAAATTTAATTACTTGAAAATACGATAAATAAAGCATTTATTTGAATTTATTAAGTCTTTAAATTGTGACTTAATACTGAATTATTTATATTTGCGGCGTAAAAATTATTTATGAAAATAAAATTATTGACTTTCGTAAGTCTTTCGATGCTCTTAGCATCTTGTGGTCAGGATGACAGTCTTGACAATGTAACAGTCGAAAATGGAAAAGTACAAACAACTGCGAATGCGAATAAATCTATTCCTGGTGGCGGTCTTACAACTTTAACACTTATTTCGGAAACAACCAATCATCCGCAAATATTAAATGCTGAGGAGTCAATTAGTTTAGAGAATAATGGCAGTATCTACCGACTTGTCATGCAAGGAGATAGTAACCTTGTATTATATCGTGAAAAACCAGGTAGTTACACGGTTTTATGGGCATCTAATACGGTAAGGAACCAGGGCACTCCTAAACTTATTGCACAAAATGATGGTAACCTTGTTATTTATAATAACAATAATCCTCTTTGGGATTCCAATAGTGCAGTTACAGGTAACGTTTCTAATCCACATATTAAGCTTCAACTTTATTCAAGAGGTGGTTATTTCATTGGTAACGGCCTTAGAATTAAAGTTATTTTGGGTGGAAATAATGAAGAAAGAAGAGAAATAGTTGTTAGAGATTTCGACTAAGGTAATTAAATTACAGCCCCTCTTATAAAGAGGTGTTTTTTTGAAGTCATAGAAAATCATAGGTTGTTAAAATTTGAATTGATATTTTTTGTATCTTTGCACCCTATTATTCCTAAATATTACTAGGAAAGAAGACAGAGATATTGATAACAAAATAATAAAAAAGCAAGACAATGCCAAAATTAAAAACGAAATCAGGTGCTAAGAAACGTTTTGCCCTTACTGGAACAGGTAAGATCAAAAGAAAAAACGCTTACAAAAGCCACATCTTAACTAAAAAAGAAACTAAGCAAAAGAGAAATCTTACGCAAACTTCTTATGTTGCTGCAGTGGACGTAAAAAGTGTTAAACGTCAATTAGCAATTAAGTAGTTTTTATAAATCTATATTCGGTTTATAGGAATTAAAACAATTCAGAATTTTTAACCCTGAAACGGAGCAAATAAGTGTAATGAAACAGTTTACCGCCCTTTTCAAAAAAACAATTTAAATTATGCCTAGATCAGTAAATGCAGTAGCTTCAAGAGCTCGCAGAAAAAAAATCATGAAACAAGCTAAAGGTTTTTTCGGTAGAAGAAAGAACGTTTGGACTGTAGCTAAAAACGCGGTACACAAAGCAATGCAATATGCTTACCGTGGAAGAAAAGAGAAAAAGAGAAATTTCAGATCACTTTGGATCACTCGTATCAACGCGGGAGCTAGAGAACATGGAATGTCTTACTCTCAGTTTATGGGAGCTCTTAAAAAGAACGATGTAGAACTTAACAGAAAGGTTTTAGCAGATTTAGCAATGAATCACCCTGAAGCTTTCAAAGCAGTTGTAGATCAAGTAAAATAATGTAAAATTTTTTGTTATCAATATAAATCCTGAGTTTTTTGCTCAGGATTTTTTTATTATTTACATTTGTTTATTAAATATATAATAATTCTGTAATCTTATTATAAAGTGAAAAAATTAACTACTCTACTCCTCTTTTCTATTGCTGCTTACAGCATACAGGCACAAAGTTTTATTCAGGCTTATCAAAGCAGAGCAACCCAGGTTTCGCAAACCAATATTACAGCTAACCTGCACGAATTTGACAATCTGGGTGTAAAAACCACAGGTTCTGTTAATAATACCAATGCTTTAAACTGGATCAAGAATAAATATTTAGCTTATGGATATACAGCAAGTCAGATGACCGAAGATCCTTTTACGTTCGGAAATACAAGTTCTAAAAATCTAATTATTACAAAAACCGGAACTGTTTATCCCAATACTTATGTTATTATCTGTGGACATTATGATACAATAGTAGGGACTGGTGTTAGCGACAATGGAAGTGGCACTTCTATTATACTTGAAGCTGCAAGAATTTTAAAAGATATTCCTACTGAATATTCAATTAAGTTTATTCATTTTTCTGGCGAAGAACAGGGATTGATAGGAAGCTACCATTATGCAGATAATGTGGTATTTCAAAATGATGTACGCCAGATGAATGTAAGAGTGGTATTTAATATTGATCAGGTAGGTGGACAATTGGGAAATAATAACAACACCATAAAGTGTGAGAAAGGGGTAAATGGAAGTTCTTCTAATAATGCTACTTCAAGTGCTTTCACTCAGCAACTGGCTAATTGTACAGAACTATACTCTCCTCTTCAGACAGCGATTACGAATGCTTATGCCTCCGATTATATCCCTTTTGAACAAAACGGAGATATTATTACAGGTTTCTATGAGAATATTAAAAGTAATAACGAACATACAGTGAATGATACTTTTGCTAATATAGATCCCACCTATGTTTTCAATGTTGGTAAAGCAGCGGTTGGAGCTCTTCAACATTTTGCGGTAGCAACTACATTGAATTTGGGAACCAATGAAACAGAAGGTCAAAGATCTATAGAATCTGTCAAAATTTATCCTAATCCTGCAAAAGATGTATTAACTATTGATCTACCTGATACTATTAAAGATTTTAATTTTGAATTAACAGACCTTGTAGGACGATCATTAATTAAGCAGCAAAATCAAAAGACAATTAATGTTTCATCTTTAGTAAAAGGAGCTTATTTAGCGATTATAAAAACCGGAGATCATACTGCCGTAAGAAAAGTTATGATTGAAAAATAATCCGATCACTCTTAAAAAGTAAAATATATAAAACTTAAAAAATGCTTTTATTACTGTCAATAGAAGCATTTTTTATTTATAACATAAAGTTTATCTTTATTTGTTATGATTTTATTATTACTTTTACAAAAAATCACCTAACAATGAAAAATATAATTACTTTTCTTTTTCTTGGTTTTCTAAGCCAGCAATTACAATCTCAAACTTTTATCCAAGCCTATCAAAATAGAGCTAACCAGGTTACCCAAACGAATATTACAACGAATTTACAGCAGTTTCAAAATCTTGGTGTAAAAACTACGGGCTCTGCTAATAATGCCAATGCCCTTACCTGGATTAAGAATAAATACCTTTCATACGGTTATACGGCAAGCCAGATCGTAGAAGACCCTTTTTCCTTTGGAAGTACCAGTTCTAAAAATCTTGTTATCACAAAAACAGGAACGGTATACCCAAATAAATATGTTATTATTTGTGGACATTTTGATAGCATTTATGGCCCAGGGACTAATGATAATGGAAGTGGAACTTCTATTATATTAGAAGCGGCCAGAATTATGAAAAATGTTCCTACTGAATATTCAATCAAGTTTATTCATTTTTCTGGGGAAGAACAAGGATTATATGGAAGTTACCATTATGCTGATAATGTAGCTTATCAAAATGGTGTTCGTAAATTGGATATAAAATTGGTCTTCAATCTGGATCAGGTAGGTGGTAAAATGGGTAACGTTAATAACAAAATTTACTGCGACCAGGATCAGGGTGGACTAAGTAGTAATAATGCTGCATCTGCCGCAATTACTCAGCAATTAGTAACATGTACAACTTTATATTCATCACTTCAAACGGGTATTGATCCTGCTGAAGACACAGACTATATTCCATTTGAAGAAAAAGGAGAAGTGATTACTGGTTATTTTGAATATAAAAGAAGTAATTACCCACATTCTTCTAGTGATACCTTTGCCAATACTGATCCTGTATACATCTTCAATGTAGGGAAAGCAACTGTTGGGGCTCTTCAGCATTTTGCCGTAGCAACTACAGCATCATCAATAGTTTTAGATACTAAAGAAACAGCTATAAATACATTAGAATCTATAAAAATATATCCCAATCCCGCAAAGGATTACCTTTCTTTGGAAGTACCAGGTACAGTGAAGGATTTCAGTTTTGAGATTACAGATCTGTTGGGACGTTCACTGCTTAAACAGGAAAATCAAACGAAGATTAACGTTTCAGGCTTAAAAAAAGGTGTTTATCTGGGAAACCTTAAAGCTGATGATCATACAGTAGTTAGAAAAATTATGATCGAATAATGAATCATACAAACAAATCTATAAAAATAAACCCCTTTCTAATACTGGAAAGGGATTTGTTTTTATAATGATTCATATATATTCAGTGTCATTCCAGAAAGTATCACTTCCAACACCTTTACTCTGTTTTCTTGTATTGAGGTTTTTGAGATTGAGTTTATTATTTATACAATCCGCTGATTTCTCAACTGTAAAATCTTCTCAACATCCTCTAAAGCGATATCTTTTGCCTTCAACAAGATTAAAAAATGATACATTAGATCAGCGGCTTCATTTTTAAATAAATCGTCATTATCATCTTTAGCTTCTATAACTAATTCTACAGCCTCCTCTCCTACTTTTTGAGCTACTTTATTAATTCCTCGTCTGTATAATGAATAGGTATAAGAATCCTCTACTTTTCCATCGATTCTATGACCGATTTTCTCTTCCAATTCATATAAAAATCCTTTAGAATCTTTTTCTCCGAAACAACTGAAACTTCCGGTGTGGCAAACTATATTTTTAGGAATAACTTTAATAAGGATTGTGTCCTGGTCACAATCGATATCAATACTTATTACCATTAAAAAATTACCCGATTCTTCACCTTTAGTCCAGAGCCTGTTTTTTGATCGACTGAAAAAAGTGACAATTCTTTCTTTTTTTGTTTTATTAAATGCCTCTTCATTCATATAGCCCAGCATCAAAACCTGTAATGTCCTATTGTCCTGGATGATTACCGGAACAAGACTATTTTTATTAAAATCAATCATCGTCTTATTTGTATTTTTTGAATTAATAATTCTTCCTTTAAATCCTTAATATGAACTTCTCCAAAGTGAAAAATACTTGCTGCCAATGCGCCGGTAGCTTTTGTCTCTTGAAATACTTCCTGAAAGTCTTTTATTGTTCCAGCACCTCCTGAAGCAATGACAGGAATATTAATTGCCTCAGACACTGATTTTGTAATTCGTAGATCAAAACCTTTTTTAGTTCCATCTCCATCCATAGAGGTTAATAGAATTTCACCCGCTCCAAGTAATTCAGCTTTTTTTGCCCATTCTACAGTTTTTAGTTCTGTAACCTCCCGACCACCTTTTATATATACCTTATCTTCACCATTCTCAAATCTGGTGTCAATTGCAACCACAATACACTGACTCCCAAATTCTTTAGCCAAATCAGAAATAATATCTGGATCATTGACAGCCGATGAATTGATACTGATCTTATCAGCTCCTGCTTCCAGTAATTTTCTAACATCATCTACAGAGGAAATTCCGCCACCAACTGTAAAAGGAATACTTAATTCCGTTGCAATTTCCCTGACAAGCTCCACAAAGGTTTTCCTTTTTTCAATAGTTGCCGTAATATCAAGAAAAACCAATTCGTCAGCACCCTCATCCTCATATTTTTTTGCGAGGCTTATGGGATTCCCTGCATTTCGGAGCCCTTCAAAATTAACTCCCTTTACCGTAGTTCCATCCTTAATATCCAAACATGGAATAATTCTTTTTTTAAGCATTTTCAATAAAATTTTGAAGTTCTTTTAATGTTATTTTTCCTTCATAAATAGCCTTTCCAATGATCGTTCCCGAACAACCGATTTCTCTCATGTTATAAACATCCATCATTCCGGAAATCCCACCACTTGCCACAAGCTGAATTGAAACATTATCTAAAATCTCTTTATATAAATCCATTGAAGGCCCTTCCAACATTCCATCTTTGGAAATGTCTGTACAAATTACCTGCTCAATCCCCTTCTTCCTGTACTGAAGTATAAAATCAATAACATCTTTATTACTTTCTGTCAACCATCCTGAGGTTTTTATTTTCCTATTTTCACAATCAGCTCCAAGGATAATTTTTCCAATTCCATATTTTTTAATTAAATCATAACAAAATTCAGGATCCTGAACGGCAATACTTCCAATTGTTATTTGATTGGCACCGGCATCGAAAGCTGTTTCAATATCTTTCAGAGTTTTTAGCCCACCTCCAAAATCGATCTGCAATGATGTTTCTCTGGAAATTGATTCTAATACTTTGTGGTTCACTATATGTTTGGATTTAGCACCATCGAGATCGACTAAATGAAGAAATTGAATTCCAAAATCTTCAAATTCTTTAGCCATTTCCACAGGGTTTTCATTATAAATCTTTTTAGTGCTATAATCTCCCTTGGAAAGTCGCACACATTTTCCATCAATAATATCTATAGCAGGAATTATTCTCATACTTACAGTTTTAAAAAGTTTTCAAGCAATTGAGCACCTGTTCTCCCAGACTTTTCAGGGTGAAACTGCATAGCAAAGAAGTTATCCTTTTGCAGTGATGCACTGAAAGGTAAAATATAGTTACATCTCGAAGTGGTATATTCGGATAGCTCACAGTAATAGCTATGAACAAAATAGACATCCTTCTCTTTTTCAAAATCTGAAAAAACAGCAGATCTCAAATCTGTAATACCATTCCATCCCATGTGAGGTACAATTTCTCTTGGTGGAAATTTCTTTACATTAATATCAAAAATTCCCATTCCAACTGTATCTCCTTCCTCATTATTTTTACACATCAACTGCATTCCCAAACAAATTCCTAAAACAGGCTGTTTTAAAGTTGGAATAAATGTATCCAACCCTTTACCTTTGAGAAGTTTCATCGTTGAAGAAGCTTCACCCACTCCTGGAAAAATGACTTTATCCGCTTTTTCAATCAATTCAAAATCATCCGTAATAACAGATTCTTTATTTAATCTGCTTAAAGAATTCTGAACAGACTGAACATTCCCGCCATTGTATTTTATAATTGCAATCATCCTATAAACTTCCTTTAGTTGATGGTAAATTAAAATTCTTATCGGTCTGATTCACGGCCATTTTTAAAGCTTTAGCAAAAGCCTTAAAAATAGATTCAATCTTATGATGTTCATTACTACCCTCCACTTTAATATTTAAATTGGATTGAGAAGAATCAGTAAATGATTTGAAGAAATGTGAAAATAATTCGGTCGGAACATCACCAATTTTTTCTCTGTTAAATTCAGCATCCCAAACCAACCATGGTCTACCCCCAAAATCAAGAGCAACCTGCGCCAGACAATCGTCCATTGGAAGTAAAAACCCATATCTTTCGATTCCTTTTTTATTCCCCAAAGCTTTAAGAATTGCCTTGCCTAAAACAATAGCAGTATCTTCAATTGTATGGTGCTCATCTACCTGCAGGTCTCCATTTACCTTAATGATAAGATCTAAATTTCCATGTTTCGAGATTTGCTCCAACATGTGGTCAAAGAAATGTAAGCCGGTTGAAATTTTAGAATTTCCTTTGCCATCAAGATTGACTTCAATTTCAATATCCGTTTCATTTGTTTTTCGGGATACCTTAGCCTGTCTTGGAATCTTTTTTAGAAACTGATAGATCTCTGACCAGTCTTTTGTAGAGAGATCTGCTTTTACATTGAACGTTTCACCCATATAAATGGCTTTTGATCCCAAATTTTCTGCCAACTGAACATCTGTTATACGATCTCCTATTACATATGAATTCTTAAGATCATAATTTCCATATATATATTTTCCAAGCATTCCCACTCCTGGTTTTCTGCCAGGTAAATTTTCGCTTTCAAAGCTTTTATCAATTAAAATATCACTGAAAATAATACCTTCATTTTTTAAAGCATTCAGCATTTTTTCATGAGGTATTATAAAATCTTCAAACGGAAAACTCTCTGTACCTAATCCATCCTGATTGGTAACCATCACCAGCTCATAATCTAGTTCCTTAACAATTTTGGAAAGATTTTGAAAAACTCCGGGATAGAACTCTAGCTTTTCAAGAGAATCAACCTGAAAATCAGTTGGCGGTTCTATGATCAAAGTGCCATCGCGATCTATAAATAATACTTTTTTCATGATTCAAGCTTTTTTAAAATAGTGATTAAACGAATATTTTCATCTCTCGTCCCAATATTAATCCGAATACAATTCGGAATGGCTGGTGCCCTTTTATTCGTCAATACTTCACTTTGTAGTAGCTTTTGATATACATTGTCAACATCATTAAACTCTACTAAAAAGAAATTGGCATCAGTAGGAAATACTTTAGTAACAGATTTGATATTTCTGAATTCACTTTCTAACCATGCTCTTTCCATTAAAATATTTTCTACATTTTTTTGAAATTCATCTGCATTATCGATACTTTTTAAAATCAATTCCTGACTTAAAGAATTTAAATTATAAGGAGCTTTTACCGTATTGATCAAACGGATGATCTCTTCTGTAGCACAGGCTATTCCTACCCTTGCTCCAGCTTTTCCCCAGGCTTTAGAAAAAGTCTGAAGAACGATAAGGTTCGGGTATTTTTCAAGAAGTTTGAGACTAGATTGTTTATCTGAAAATTCAATATATGCTTCATCTACAACCACAATTCCTTCAAAATTCTGAAGATAAAATTCAATATCATCTACACTGTTTCCCGTGGGATTATTTGGTGAACAAAGGAAAAATATCTTTGGTTGGGCTTCTTTAGATACTTTCAGGAAATCTTCCTTTAGAATCTCAAAATTTTCATCAAGATTTACCTTAAAAACCTTATTTTCATTAATTGCCGCATAAAAGGCATACATTGCAAAAGATGGGTCCATCATCAAAATAGCATCTTTTTTAGGTTCACAAAAGATCTTGATGATTAAGTCAATAAGTTCATCACTTCCATTTCCTACTGCAATCTGCTGAGGACTTAGATTTTTAAAATCTGCTATTTTTCTCTTAAGCTCTTTTTGAGTCGAATCAGGATAACGGTTAAATTCTCCAAAAGGACTTTCATTAGCATCCATTAAAACTGGAGTTTCAAACTCATTATGATCTCTAAAACTTATATAAGGCTGTAATTCTAAAATGTTCTTTCGTACAAACTGACTGATTGTTAATTGCTTCATTATTTTTTATATTTTAATCGAATTGAAACGGCATTTTTATGGGCAAATAATCCTTCTGCTTCTGCCATTATCTCTATTGTTTTTCCTAAATTCTGTAACCCTTTTACTGAGAGCTCCTGAAAAGTAATTTTCTTTACAAAGCTGTCTATTGAAACTCCACTATAATTTTTTGCAAACCCGTTGGTGGGAAGTGTATGGTTAGTACCGCTGGCATAATCTCCAGCACTCTCACAGGAATAATTTCCAAGAAACACAGAACCGGCATTTTGAATAGATGGAATATGTTTTTCAAAATCATTTAAGGCCAGTATAAGGTGTTCCGGAGCGTATGAATTACTAAATTGGATGGCTTCTTGGGCAGTATTCAGCAGAATAAAATGACTGTTATTCAATGATTCTTCTGCTAATTTATTTCTTGGAAGCTTTTTAACCTGTTCATGTACTTCTTCAATGGTTTCATTAAAAACTTTTAAATCCGTTGAAATAAAAACAACCTGGCTATCACTGCCATGTTCAGCCTGAGAAAGTAGATCTGCAGCACAAAATGCCGGAATAGCCTGTTGGTCAGCAATCACTAAAACCTCACTTGGTCCTGCAGGCATATCGATCGCAACACCATAATTTTGAGCATATTCCTTTGCGGCAACAACAAACTGATTTCCAGGTCCAAAAATTTTGTATACATTAGGTATACTTTCAGTTCCTAAAGTCATTGCTGCAATTGCCTGTGCTCCACCGATCTTAAATATTCTGGTTACTCCACAAAGCACTGCTGTATAAATAATAGCGGGATTTACATTTCCATTTTTATCTGGAGGCGTACATAAAATAATTTCGTTACATCCAGCTAATTGAGCAGGAATAGCCAACATAAGAACCGTAGAAAATAAGGGTGCCGTTCCTCCGGGTATATAAATTCCCACTTTTTCAACAGCACGGTTTTCCCGCCAGCATATTACCCCTTTTGTGGTTTCAATCTTTTCAATCTCAACCTGTTGTGAAGTGTGAAACTTCGTAATGTTTTGCATTGCTACCTGAATAGCTTCTTTCAGTTCATCACTTATTAAAGAGCCCGATCTATCAATTTCTTCCTTTGAAACTGTAATACTTTCAATTTCTGTAGAATCAAATTTTTTAGTGAACTCCAGCAAAGCTTCATCACCATTTTGTTCTACTTTTTTGAAAATTTCGGAAACTATTCCTGAAACTTCTTCTTTTTTGAGAACAGGTCGTTTTATGAGTCCTGCCCATGTTTCTCTTTGAGGATATCTATTTATAAACATATTAAATCACCATTTTATCGATTGGAATTATTAGAATATCCTGAGCTCCATTTTCTTTGAGCTCATCAATGACTTCCCAGAATCTTTCTTCGTCTATAACTGAATGGATGCTACTCCATCCTTTTTCAGCCAAAGGAAGTACTGTGGGACTTTTTAGAACTGGCAAAACATTAGAGATATCCTGAATCTTTTCATTGGGGACATTCATCAGGATATATTTTGATTTTTTTGCTTTTAAAACGGCTTTGATCCTAAATAGAAACTTTTCCAGAATGTTTTCTTTTTCTATATCCAGTTGTAGATTCTTTGCCAATACAGCTTCGGAACTAAGTAAAGTAATGGTCTCTCTCAACCCATTTTTGAACAGGGTACTTCCGGAACTGACAATATCACAGATTCCATCGGCCAAACCAATATTTGGAGCAATTTCTACAGATCCTGAGATAACATGGATATCTGCAGAAATGGAATTTTCTGTTAAGAATTTCTTGAGGGTATTTGGATACGAAGTAGCTATTTTCTTTCCCTGGAAATAACTGAGTTCATCCGTTTCTATTTCTTTGGGAACTGCAAGAGAAACCCGACACTTTGAAAATCCAAGTTTCTGAACAATTTCAATTTGCTTTTCTTTTTCTATCAGTAGGTTCTCACCAACAATGGCAATATCAACTACTCCATCTTCCAGATATTGGGGTATATCAGAATTTCTGAGATACATAATCTCAAAGGGAAAGTTATCAACCGAAACTTTTAGTTGGTCTTTTCCGTTGTTAATGAAAATTCCGCAGTCTTTCAAAAGCTGTAAAGAATCTTCATAAAGTCTGCCGCTTTTCTGAATGGCAATTTTTAATTTACTCATTGTTGCACTTATTGTGTCTGAGTAAATAAAAAGTATTTTTGAAAAATTTCCGCGAAGAATTTAGAAACAAAAAAACCGTCTGTTACTCAGACGGTTTTTAATTATTTTTGATTTTAACACATGTTATTATCAATCAATTCCGTCTTAGCAGAGATGATGATAATAATGATGTAGTGTTAAAAAATTCGGTTTCATTTGTTGAAAATTGTGATACAAATGTAGGACTTATTTTTAAATATCAAAGTTTTTTTTAAATAATTTCCAGATATAAATTCATCAGTTCGTTGGCAATAGGCTCATCATTAAACTTCTGAACAAACTCAAAACCCTTATCAGCACGACGTTTTCTTTCAGACTCATTGTCCCACAGAAATTGTATTTTGGATTGAATATCCAAGTGATTTTCCGGATTGATGTATACAGAATCTTTTCCACCTGCTTCAGGCAGACTGCTTGTGTTACTCGTTATGGTGACTGTTTTTGAAAAAAGCGCTTCAATAATGGGAATTCCAAATCCCTCAAACAAACTTGGGTAAATAAAAATATCTGCAAGTTTATAAATAACGGCTAATTCATCCATAGAAACTCCTTCTAAGAAATGAACCTGCTCTTCCAGCTTGTTTTTTTTAATGAAAGCTTCTACTTTTTTATAATAACCCGTTTTTCTTCCAACCACAACCAAGGGAATTCCGGTTCCACTGACTGCCTTCACAATATTTAAAAGGTTTTTCCGCTCTTCAATCGTACCCACATTTAAAATAAACCTTTCAGGAAGCTTAAATTTTTCTTTTGTGATCTGAATCAGTCCTTCGGATTGCTGTTCTTTAAAAGCCTTATGACATCCCTGGTAGATTACTTTTATTTTATGTTCCGGGACTTTTAAATACTGAACAATATCAGATTTCGTCTGCTCGGAAATAGCAATTATTTTATCAGCATTCTGAGCCGCTTTTTTAAATTTCCACAAATGAATTTTACGATCAAAAAACGAGTAATATTGAGGATATCTTACAAAAATAAGATCATGGATCGTTACGATTTTTTGTATTGGTTTTTTGTCCCATTTTAAAGGTAATTCCCCTGATAAACCATGAAAAATATCGGCATTAGCTTTTTGAGCTTCTTTGCCCATTTTAAACTGGCGCGACATATTCCCTTTTGAAGTTTCAACAAAATGAACATTCGTATTCTGCAGAATATCTGCTCCTCGGTCGGATCTATTTTTATTGATTAAAAGATATTCGTTATCAGGAAAATATTGAGAAAGAATTCTTACAAGATCTCTCGAGTAATTCCCCAATCCTGATGTATTATGGAAAAAACGTTTTGCATCAAAAGCAATCTTCATGATTCTATCTTTTTTTGAAATTCCTGGAACGTTCCAAAGCTATACTTTTTATCCTTAAGCCAGCCAATAAATTGATCAAATCTCTCCACCATATCCTTTCCGGAATTTTTCACCGTAAACCCAGGAAGTTTAAATGCTTCATCTTTAATTTCTGCAAATTCCCAGGGGTGAAAGTATATATTAAGGTAATTATCTTTTTTCAGGCTATCTGAAGCTATTTTTTTATAGATCGACAATGGAAAATTATGAAAGCTCAACCAGAACAAAGGGATTCTGAAATTGGGTGAAACAGATGCTGGGATCTGAGTGACATTACCTTCTTTAAAATAGGTTCTTGATACTTTTAAATTATTGTATCTACCCGGTAAAAAAGTTGGATTAATGGAAGAATTATAAGAATATCCTGCGCGCTCAACGGAAGTTTCATTGACAGGCATCATTCTAGGCATTCTAAGCCCGGTAACTTTTGTTGAAAATAATTCTTCTAACTTTTCTCTGGATTCCTTTAAATGCTTTTCTTCAAATTCAGAATGAAACCAGGTGTGAGAAGCTAACTCATGCCCTTCCTGCAATAATCTTTCAATTAAATGTTTACTATTTTCCGCAAAAACTACTGTAGAAAAAAAAGTAGCTTTTACCTGATGCTTTTTAAGAAGATCAAGAATTCTTTCCAATCCTGTTTGTGAAATCGAAATCTGCCTTTCAAAAGGAATTTCTCCTTTATATTCTAATGGCATATCAAATTCTTCAATATCAAAACTCAATAAAACCATTTATAAATTTTTATTTTTAATAATATAATTAGGTCTTTCTTTGACCTGTTTAAAGATCTTCCCTAAATAAATCCCTATGATTCCAAGGATAATTAATTGTAAGCCACCAAAGAATACAATCGTCATAATCAGGGATGCCCAACCAGAGATTTCAGTATGGGTGACAAAAGAATGAATAACATAAATCCCATACCCCAATACTGAGATTGCGGAGAATAAAAAGCCTAAATAAGCTGCTATATATAGAGGTTTTACACTGAAAGCCGTTATACCAGTAAATGCAAAGGTGACCATCTTTTTCAGATTGTAACTACTCTCACCTGCAACCCTTTCGTTTGCTGTAAAATCAATTGCTGTTTGCTTAAATCCCATCCAGCTTGTTAAGCCTCTTAAAAACAAATCATCTTCATTGAACTGTCTCATCACTTCCACAGCACTGGCATCTAATAATCTAAAATCAGATCCACCTCCTTTAGTAAGATTTACATCTGATAGGCTGGATAATAATTTATAGAAAAAATCGGACGTTTTTCTTTTAAAGAAAGAAATTTCCTTAGGATAGGTTCTCACCGTTAATACGACATCATATCCTTCTTCCCATTTTTCGATCATTTTAGTAATCAATTCTGGTGGATGCTGAAGGTCTCCGTCCATAGAAATTACTGCATTTCCATGGGCAAGGTCCATTCCTGCTTTTACGGCTGGCTGATGTCCAAAATTCCTTGAAAATTCAATAAATTTTACTTCATCATATTGTTGGGATAATTCTTCAAGTTTTTGTTGTGTAGCGTCTCTGCTGCCATCATTTACAAATATAATTTCAAAATCATAGTTGCTTAGTCCAGAAAAAACCTCTTTGATCTTTTGATGGATCATAGCCACATTTCCCTCTTCATTATAGGCAGGAATTACAATAGAAATTTTTTTCATATGATCAATTCAGGCTGTAATTTTTTTCAAAATCTTTAGTTAAAAGCTCATAAACAACTCTCAACCAAACTACGATACAAGGTACAGCTTTTAATGAATATTTGATGATGTAATCATTTTTAACCGATTTCGGAAATAGATCAGAAGTTGAAAAACAAGTGAAAATAATCACGAAAATCAATAGTCCTGTAATAAGAGGTGTTCTCTCTTTCTGAAGGAAAAACCAGATCATTACACCCACTACAGCAATAATATAAGTTGGAGATTCTGAACTGGAACTGAACAATACCAAAAACAGTAAAGTAGAAGCTAAAATCATCAACTGAAAGGCATAATGTTTATATTGTTTAATTCTAATATAAGGTAAAGCAAATAGGGGTAAGCCAAAAGCTAAAAACACAAGATTAGAAATTGAAGCATCTCCAAGAATCCTTCTAACAAAACCCATTAATGAAATATCCTGCATATTTCCCAATACCTGATTTTCATTGTTTTTTTCTACAATAGAATGGAACCAGTCGGCATAGCTTTGTATTACAAACTGCGGGCTGGAATAGATCATAGGAATGACAAAGAATAGTGCTGCAATTACCAATCCTGAAAGAATAAATTTTGTTTTATTTTTAATAAAGAAAAACTGGGTTAATCCAACGATACCATATATTTTCACAAAAACACCAATTAATATTGCCGTAGCTGACTGCACTTCTTTTCGTTCATAAATATAGACCGCTGACAATATTAAAAGACCGGTTAGAGCTACATTAAACTGTAAACTTAAAGCGGCTGTAATATATTCCTGAAGGCATAACAATCCGAAGATTGCTTTTTTAGAATCTGAAAATGGTAATTTATAAATTGCAAATACAAACACAAAAGTATTAATCAGATTCCAGAGAGAAATTCCAAGCCAATCGGGCATTCCTGCAAATGGAGCAATCAGGAGGCTAAAAAAAACTCCATAATGATTTAGATCAAAATAGAGGTCAGGATAATGAATAAATAAATTCTTCTGATTAATGGTATTAAAGAATACATTTTTAAAAATCAGATAATTATTGATCGCATAATCTCCTCTTAAATATTTGGAAATTGCAGTAACCACTGATATAATAAGATAAACCCCAAATATATATTTAGGGTTTAATATGAATTTTAAAACTTTTTCTTTCAAAATTGTGCGTATTAGGTAAGTTAAGGCTTAAACAGCTACGTTGTTCTCCCTTAAAGCATCGTTAAGAGAAGTCTTCTTATCTGTAGATTCCTTTCTTGTACCAATAATCAGTGCACATGGAACCTGATATTCTCCAGCAGGATACTGCTTTGTATAACTTCCTGGGATTACTACTGAACGTGCAGGCACTCTTCCTTTGATTTCGATAGGTTGATCTCCGGTTACATCTATAATTTTAGTAGAAGCTGTTAATACTACATTAGCTCCTAATACCGCTTCTTTTTCTACGTGAACTCCTTCTACCACGATACATCTTGAACCAATGAAACAATCGTCTTCAATAATTACAGGTGCAGCCTGTAAAGGTTCTAAAACACCACCGATACCAACACCACCACTTAAGTGAACATTTTTACCAATCTGTGCACAACTTCCTACAGTCGCCCAGGTATCTACCATTGTTCCTGAATCTATATAAGCTCCGATGTTTACATATGATGGCATTAAAATTACTCCGGAAGCAATAAATGCACCTTCTCTGGCAACAGCATGAGGTACAACCCGCACTCCTTTTTCAGCGTAATTTCTCTTTAAAGGCATTTTGTCATGAAATTCAAAAGGACCTACTTCTATAGTTTCCATTTTCTGAATTGGAAAATACATTACTACAGCTTTTTTCACCCATTCATTAACCTGCCATCCATTATCTGTAGGCTCAGCAACACGAAGTTCTCCGGAATCTAATAAAGCTATAACCTCTCTTATGGTCTTCTTGCTCTCTTCATTTTGTAATAAATCTCTATTATCCCAGATGTTTTCAATAGTTTGTTGTAACGACATGCTTCTAATTTAAATTATTTTTTCGAATATAAGTAACGACCCTGTAGGTACGTCATTTCAGGCGATAAAAGTACAAAAGTTTGTCGTAGTATACAAGTTTGAAAAAATGACAAATATTAAGAAATTAACAATATTAGTCATTTAATATAATCAGGATCCGGTACTTAATTTCTCTATTCACAAACAATAAATTCCATTGTTTTTTCAACATGCTTTCCTTCAGTTATTGGTTTTGCATATTGCTTTGTACTATACTTTGTTAAATAGACCTGATTAATAGAAGGAGTAATGTCCACAAAATCATCGGGAATATGTGCATTAATATTCAATATGATATCTCCACATTTTATTTGTCCACGGGAATCTTTTAAGAAGCTGTTGTACCAACTATTTTCTGCAAATCCCCAGGAGCGGGCAAAAATTCTACCATTTACAACCACCATCCAGATGTCTAAAAATGTTTCACGTTCTAAACCTGCTTTTATTCCACTAATATCGTTTTCACAGATGTATTGTAAAGCTTTTTTCTTATTCATTATCTTTTAATTTTTCACAAAACTAAAATGAATGGAAATACAATGAAATATTATTATTCAGTTGGTGGAAAATATTATTCTATTAGATAATATATGGATGTGGATTGATTTATAACATCATTTTGTCTAAAGCTTTCACCAAACAATCCCTGTAACTTTTTGCAACAGCAATTTTTAGATCTTTAGAAATGATTTGGTTGTTTTCGAAAGATTCTATGTTTGTCAGATTCACTATATATGAATTATGAATACGCATAAATTCATCTGGCAAACTTTCAATTAAATCTTTAAGTGTTTTATAATAAATGTATTTCTTATCATAGGTAGTGAAAATCTCAACGTAATTTCCAAGGCCTTTTATCATGATAATATCGTTAAAGAAAAGCTTAATCAGTCTTTTATCTGTTTTAATAAAAGCAAACGTTTTGTTTTTCATCTATCTTACTTAAATCATTTACTTTTTAATACAGCTTTTTTTCACAGAACTCTCTGCGCGTGTAGATAAGCTTTGTTCCAGTACTTTTCATTTAACGAAGATATCATTACCCCTTTTGAAGTTGAGGCATGGATAAATTTGATCTCACCATCACTTCCGATATCATGGACAATACCAACATGTGACACTCTGCTACCTCCTGCTGTAGCAAAAAATAACAGATCACCAGGCTTCACTTCACTGATATCAATTTTTTTACCGGCATCAGCCTGATCAGAAGATCTTCTTGGTAATTTCTGGTCATTTTCTTCAAATACTTTCACTGTAAAACCGGAACAATCAAATCCTGATGAAGTATTACCACCAAACTTATAGGGTGTTCCAATATATTTTTCGGCATCTTTCAAAATACTATTGATAGAACTTGGGACTTTTCCACTAAAATTAGAATCTAATTTTCTTAAGTTCTCAGATTTTGCAACCGTTTTTGTTGTATTCTTTTTTGAGGAAACATTTTTACTGCTTCCACATGAAATCACTAACGAAGTTGCAATCAGCAAAGCAGCTAACTGCTTTATTCCCTTTTTTTCAATAAATAATCCTGCTGTCATATCTGTCTGATTTTTACCTATGTACGTAATTATTGACAAATATACATTTTATATTTTAATTATATATATTCTATACTACAACTATATCATAAATATATGTTAAAATATTGTATTTAATTAATTATCATTATATTTGAATCAAATTTTGGAAAATGGCCACATATGAGAGCTTAATAAAAATAACAGGATCTGTTGGAGATCTTGTCTTTTATACACTGAACGGAAAAAATATTGTTCGGAAAAAAAGTGGTTTTAATAAGAACGCTTTCAAAAAGAGTCCTTCGTATGAAAAAGTAAGACAAAACAGTTCTGAGTTTGGGCATTGTTCTAAAGTGGGAAAAACAATTCGCCAGGCACTTGATTCTTTCATTAAGGCAGGGGAAGATCCTCTACTCTATCAGAGCTTTGCTAAGCTGATGACGGAAATAAAAGATTTGGATATTGTATCGGGAAGAGGAAAGCGTAGTGTAAAAAACGGTATTTCTTTACAGGAAGGAAAAGACTTGCTCAGGAAGTTTCAATTTGGAAAACTTCCTAATTTAGAAGCAATTGCTTCAATTTCATTTGACCTATGGGAAAATAACCTTCAAATAAATAAAAGATTTGAAGCTGATGAAGTTATTATTGTTACTTTAAAAATGGATTTTGATTTATATTCGATCGAAAAGTTTGAAGAAATCATCTCTCTGAAACAACAATCTGAAAGTATAAAATTTGAAAAGCATTTTTCTGATGATGATCTTATTCTTTATTTTATTGTTTTAAAGAATATCGGGGAAATCGTAAATATGGGATTTGTTTAAAAATGACTATAAAAAATTAAAATAAAAAAGGCTACCAATTGGGTAGCCTTTTTCAATATTATAATGCCATATTATTCCTGCTTATCTTTTCCTCCAGACCATGATCCAGATCTTGTAGGAGTTGGAACTTCATTTGTCCAGCTTCCGCTTCCTTTTTTATCAGTTCCTAAATTCCCTCTGAAATCACCATCTGCTGGTAAACCTACTGAAGCATTTAATTCTCCTGAATCGTTAAGGTGACCACTAATTTTGTAGTTCTCATTATTCGTATCAGAATGCATTGTTCCATTTACAGTTCCGTCACTCCCTACCACGATGTTCCAAATTCCTTTGTCACTCCCGTCATAAGTTCCGGACCAGGTTCCAATGTAGTCATAGATCGTATCATCATCTGAACTACATCCTATTAGTGCAAAAGTCGCTAACAAAAGAAAAAAAAGTTTCTTCATAGTTTAATAAGTTTTACCAATATATGTGGAGAATACGGGGATCGAACCCGTCACCTTTAGACTGCCAGTCTAACGCTCTAGCCAGATGAGCTAATTCCCCAATGTTTTTCACTTCTAATTTCTGAAGCGGTACAAAAGTAAGTATTTATAGCACATATACAAATAGTTTGTTAGATTTTATTTAACAAGATTAGCAATTAACTGGATAATAGTTACAAATTTTGTGAATTTTTATACGATAAATAATTCAAATTGGAAATATTTTAGAACCATCATATTTTACCGTGTTATTTTAAAACAAAAAATCTCTAGTGAAAACTAGAGATTTATCTTAAATAATATATAAAAAAATGATGTGGTGTGCTGCTTTTATTAAAATCAATTGTAAAGAAAACTTCAATATTGATGCGTCTTAAAGCATAGTTTGCATTTGCGTTTTTGTTACTTGCAAATACTATACCCTATGTCGTAATTATTTTAATAAAATTTTAAGTTTTTTTTCAACTGATGCAGTATCAACACATTAATTTTATACTCTCTTCAGGTTAAAATATAAATAAAAACAAAAATTGAAAGACAAAATCGAAAATTACCATGAAATAACAAACAAACCCAGAATAAACGGGGTTTACAATAGATTCAAAATAATCAGATTTTAATTCTTACAATCTTGTAATACTATTTGTTATTTTTAAGTTGCAATGTGCGCTGTAAGAATGATTGATTGGCAATTTTTTCCTCAGCTTCATCAATTGCTTTCAACAAATGATTTTCGTTATCTGCTATCTCCGCCAATACCGTTGAAATCAACTCCCATACAGGTTTCATTTTCTCTATAAGTTCAAGACCTTTAGGAGCAAGTTCAATCATTCGTTTCCGTTCATCATGTTTATCTTTTTTTGAGATGATCATTTTTTGTTTTTCAAGCTCTTTCAATAAGCTAATAGTGGACGGGTGAGTATATCCTATCTCATTTGCTATTTCTACAACACTGAGTAATTTTTTATGATGCAATGTAAAGATGACTGGAAACCACTTAGGTTCAAAGTCAATACCGAAAGCTTTATAAATTAAAGCCCCATCCTTCCGCAACTGCTCACTAAGCCTTTGTAATCTCGTGGATATAGCAAGAATACCTGATTCGTTAATAACATTCATTAGACTTCATTTAGATTACGTATATAAAAAATATTATCTGCATTCATCAGAGGAAATTTAGCTGGAAGATCTTCTTTAGCTATTACTGTAAATTGGTTACGCTCATAAAAACGCATTGCAGCATTCAATACTGAAACAGTACCCAGCATGATCTTATCGATCTTATTTTCAAGACAATAAGAGATCAAAATATCCAGTAATTTCTGTGCAATCTGATGTTCTTTGCCTCTGAATTCTTTCTTAACGAACATTTTTCTGATGGCTCCGGCATTGTCGTCAAATTTAACTAAAGCTATAGTTCCCACAAGCTCTCCATCTATGAAGGCTCCCCAAAAGTTCCCCCCTCTTTCTCTGTAAAAGCTTTCTATCTTTAGAAGATCCGGTTGGTCTTCAATGGTAATGGGAATATTAAATTCTTTTTGCTGAATATTCAGAATCAAATCTATGACCTGCTCAGAATATGTATTGCCGATGGGTTGAATTTCTAATGTCATCACTTTTTCTTTAATGTACAAAACTACGTAGTTAACTACATATATGCAAATTAAATTGTATAATATTGATTAATTATTCTATCTATGAAATAAAAAAGACGCATGCAATTCTGCATACGTCTTTTATTCTGACTCATCGTTTTATTATTTCCAGCCTCCTCCAAGAGCCTGATATAAGTCAACACTAGCTTTCATTTTGTTATATTGAGCATTTGAAATATTCAATTCAGCGTTTAATGAATTCACACTCGCATTCAACACTTCAAGATAGTTGGCCATACCATAGTTAACCAATTCCTGAGAGAAGTCAACTGATTTCTTATAAGCATTCAGTTCTTTTCTTTTCAAATCAATGAAAGAATCCTGAACGGAATAAACACGGATTGCATCAGAAACTTCTTTCCCTGCTGTAAGAACTGTTTTTCTAAAGTTTAAATAAGCTGTTTCCTGATTCGCTAAACTAACGTCGTAATTGGTTTTGATCGTTCTTCTGTTTAAGATCGGCTGTGCCAGTCCTGTAACAACGTTAGCAAACAATGAATTGACACTAAATAAGTGATCAATATCTACTGATTGAACTCCCCCTGTTCCTGTTAGTTTTAAAGTAGGATAAAACTGTGCTTTTGCTGAATTTGTCAGTTCAAAAGCATTCATCAGGTTGTACTCTGCTTTCATAACATCAGGTCGGTTGGCTAATAATTGAGCCGGGTATCCTAATTTTATATCATTTGGAAGGCTTTGGTTTTCTAAAGTCGATCTTTCGATTGCATGAGAAGGCTCTCCCATTAATAAGCTCATTGTATTTTCCAATGACTGAATTTGTGTATCAATATCAATCAGTAATGATTGGGCATTAAAAACAAGTGCCTCACTTTGCTGAACTGCAACTTCAGTTACCGTTCCTGACTCTTTTAAAGCTTTTGTTGTTTCCAGATTTTTTTCACGAACGTCAATCGTTTCCTGAATAATTTTCTTTTGTGAATCAAAAGTCAGCAATTGGTAATATGCAGATGCCACAGATGCTACGAGACTGCTCTTTACTGCTTTATGGGCAGCAACAGTTCCTAAATAACTTGCTAGCTGAGCTTTTTCCTGTGCTTTCAATTTACCCCAGATATCAGCTTCCCAGCCAATACTTGCTGTAATATCAAATTGGTTGACATACCTTCTTTCTCCAATGATCTGACCAAACTGTGTATTAATAGACTGGGTCTGAAATGTGTAGTTAGGTCCAACTGAAACAGTGGGTTGATATGCTGCTTTACTCTGCTTTAAATAAGCTTCTGCAGATGCAATACTTTGCAAAGCAATTCTAATATCTAAATTATTTTCTAAAGCTTTTGAAATATGTCCCTGCAATATTGGATCTGTGAAAATTTCTTTCCATGAAATATCTGCGATAGATGCACTGTCTTTAGGAAGCATATCCGTACGGAAAAGCTTTTCGTCCACAACATTTTTCGGTCTTTCATAGTCTTTTCTTGCCATACAAGATGAGATGGCAGCCAGTACGAAAGCTGAAAAAGTTATTCCTTTTATGATGTTTAATAAACTTTTCATTTTTAAAAATTGGAAGTTAGAAATTAGAGGTTAGAAGCTAGATTTAAGATTTTAGACTAATATCTAACCTCTAACCTTTCTAATCTATATTTTATTCTGCTAAATTGATGT
Source organism: Chryseobacterium paludis (assembly GCF_025403485.1). Taxonomy (NCBI): domain Bacteria; kingdom Pseudomonadati; phylum Bacteroidota; class Flavobacteriia; order Flavobacteriales; family Weeksellaceae; genus Chryseobacterium; species Chryseobacterium paludis. The sequence goes on along the minus strand of NZ_CP099966.1, from coordinate 1,064,907 downwards.
CTTCTCTTTTAATAGGCTTGATCTTTTCTTGCAGTGTTTCGAAAATCACATACAACACAGGAATCACAATAAGTCCTAATACTGTTCCTATCAATAACCCGATTGCTGCACCGGTTGCAATAGATCTGTTACCTACCGCTCCGATACCACTTGCTAATACCAGTGGCAATAATCCAAAGATGAAAGCAAAAGAGGTCATCAAAATTGGTCTTAATCTCGCTTTCGCAGCATTGATCGCAGACATTACAATGGTTTCACCATGGTGTCTTCTCTGAACAGCAAATTCGACAATCAAGATGGCATTCTTCGCCAGCAATCCAACCAACATGATCAAGGCGATCTGGAAATAAATATTATTTTCCAAGCCCATGATCTTTTGTCCAAAGTAAGCCCCCATTACCCCTAAAGGAAGTGAGATCACAACAATTAATGGAAGAATATAACTTTCGTACTGAGCAGAAAGGATAAAGTAAACGAAGATCAAACTTAATCCGAAAATTAGTAATGTTTGAGATCCTGAGTTCAATTCCTCTCTCGTTAATCCAGTAAATTCTACATCATAATTCTGATTCAGGGTTTCTTTTGCTACTTGCTGTACTGCAGTAATAGCATCCCCTGAACTGAATCCCTGAGAGTTACCACCAGTGATTTTCACGGATGTAAACAAGTTATAACGGCTAACAGATTGTGGCCCGTATGCCTTTTTTAACGTTACAAACTGTGAAATTGGCGACATTACTCCTGAACCTGTTTTTACATATAGTTCATTAAGATTATCTATATTTTTTCTGTTCTCAGGAAGTGCCTGAACCATTACTCTAAACTGTTTCCCGTATTTCGTAAAGTCAGCCGTATAAATCCCTCCGATATACCCTTGCATTGTACTTAGGATATCACTTACAGAAACTCCTAATTGCTTAGACAATGGAACATTAATTTCCATTTGATACTGCGGATATTTTGTATTAAAAGAGGTTTGTGCAAATTCGATTTCGGGTCTTTCTACAAGCTTACCAATGAATTCATTGGTCTTATCATCAAGAGCTGCATATTCACCACCCGACTTATCAAGTAATACCATCTCAAACCCAGCACTGTTACCAAAACCAGGTACACTTGGTGGTTGGAAGAATACGATTTTAGCATCCGGTACATTTCCAGAAATTCCAAATAACTTTTTCGTGATATCTTCAGAAGTCAGATTATCTTTTTTCCTTTCATCGAAAGGTTTCAATTTGATGAATGCAAGACCATTGTTACTTCCGTTTCCTGATAAAAATCCTCTACCTGTTGAAATAGTGACATTCTGCACTCCCGGAATTTTCATTGCACTGGCCTGTAGTGTTTTCAATGCGTTATATGTTCTTTCCATAGAAGCTCCCGGAGGCAGCTGTACATCGGTAAAGATAATTCCACGGTCTTCGGTAGGTACAAAACCCTTTTTCATTGTTGAGCTTGCCCAGAATAAGATTCCTCCTGTAACAGCAAAAATGATCAGAGTAACCCACTTATGTCTTAACAAGAAAACGAATCCTCTTCCGTAACGTTCAGTAGTTGTTCTGAAAGCAATATTGAATTTATAGAAAAACTTCTGAAGGAAATTCAGTTCCTTGTATTCTTTATGATGTTCAGAGTGAGGTTTCAGGAATAATGAGCATAAAACCGGACTTAACGTTAATGCATTAACAGCAGAAATGATAATCGCAACAATAAGCGTAATACCAAACTGCTGGTAGAATACCCCTGTAGGACCTGTAATAAAGGTTACCGGAATAAATACGGATGCCATTACCAATGTAATTGAAATAATAGCTCCTGTAATCTCATCCATTGCTTCTACAGTTGCCTTTTTAGCATCAGAAATACCATGTTCCATCTTGGCATGAACGGCCTCGACGACGACAATCGCGTCATCCACCACAATACCAATTGCTAGTACTAGTGCAAATAAGGTTAAAAGGTTTAATGAATATCCAAATAAATTCAGGAAGAAAAATGCTCCTACAATAGATACCGGAACTGCAATGGCCGGAATCAAAGTGGATCTGAAATCCTGTAAGAAAATATATACCACAATGAATACCAGAATAAACGCTTCAATTAAGGTATGAACAACCTTTTCAATAGACGCATCTAAGAATTCATTGGTATCAAAGTTAAAGGTATATTTTATCCCTTTAGGAAAAGTTCCTTCAGCTGATTTTAAATAGATTTTAATATTTTTAATGATCTCCTGAGCATTAGAACCCGGTGTCTGAAAGAATCCCATACTAATAGAGGGACTGTTTCCGTTTTCCCCAATTCCTGTATAAGATTGCCCGGCTAATTCAACTTTTGCAACATCCTTAAGCATCAAATTCTGTCCGTCTCCTAGAGACTTGATAATGATGTTGTCATATTGAGATTTTTCGTTGAATTTACCAACATATTTAATGATGTACTCAAAAGAGCTACCGCTGTTTTGTCCGATGGACCCAGCTGCTGCTTCTCTACTTTGTTCATTAATAGCTCCTGTAACGTCATCCGGTGTTACTCCGTACGCTGCCATTTTTGCAGGATCCAACCACACTCTCATAGAATAGTTTTTCCCACCAAAAACAGTGGCATCCCCTACACCATTAATCCTTTTAATATTAGGAATAATATTAATATTCAGGAAATTTTGAAGGTATACATCATCAAGATCCTTATTTTCAGAATAGAAGGACATATACATCAAGGCACTGGTCTGCTGTTTCTGAGTAACAACCCCTGAACGCGTTACCTCACTCGGAAGCAATGGTGTTGCTCTTGTTACACGGTTCTGTACGTTTACCGCTGCAATATCCGGATCAACTCCTTGTTTGAAGAAAACCTGGATATTTGCAGAACCATCGTTACCAGCTGAAGAAGTAATATAATCCATTCCTTCTACCCCGTTGATCTGTTCTTCCAAAGGAACTACTACACTTTTCATTACAGTCTCCGCATTGGCTCCCGTATAGTTCGCTGTAACACTTACTGTAGGAGGTGCAATATCCGGATATTGGGTGACAGGCAATGAAATAAGGCCTAAAACACCGAGTATAACAATTAATATTGATATAACAGTGGATAAAACCGGTCTGTTAATAAAGTTTTTTATCATTAGAATTTCGGTTTTATAGATTGAACCAGGCTATCCATTTTTACAGGTTTTGGTTTTACAGCAGTTCCTGATTTCAATCCACCGATACCTGCTGCAACTACTACTTCTCCTTTATTTATTCCTGATTTTAATAACGCCATGTTATCAATTCTGTCAATTACACTGACAACTACATTCTTAGCAGTGTCTTTTTCTACTTTATAAACGTAAACAATTCCCTGTTGTTCATAGGTAGCACTTTCAGGAACTACCAAAACATTATCGTAAGCTTTAGGTAATCTAATTGTTCCACTATTTCCATTACTTAGTAATTTTTGAGCATTTGAAAATGCCACTCTGAACTGAATAGTTCCTGTAGTTGGATCAATTTGCCCGGTAATGGCCTCGATCTTTCCTTTTTCAGGATAAAGACTTCCATTAGCCAACTGTAAATCAACCATGGGAAGATTTTTGATTTTTTCCGGCATAGTTGCACCTACAGATTTCTCCAGAAAGTCAAAATATTCCTTCTCATTCATTGAGAAGTAAGCGAAAACCTGAGAAGTATCAGAAATCGTTGTTAGCGGAGTCTGATCTGTCGGACCTACCAAACTACCTACTTTCAAAGGCAGCTTTCCGATAACTCCTGAAATAGGGGCACGGATAATAGAATATTCGATATTCGCTTCTACTCCTTTATAATTAGCACTTGCCTGACGTTTTGAAGCAATAGCCTGCTGTAATTGCGCCTGAGCTTGTGCTAAATTAGCTTGTGCTGTTTGTAATTGAACGTTACTGATGATATTCTTCGCAACCAAAGGTTTTAGCTTATTTACTTCTACCTGAGCTGCATTTACTGAAGCCTGTGCCGCTGCAATTGTAGATTCGGCAGCGCCAATTCCTGCTTTTGCTGCAGCTGCATTTTCAGTTAATATATTTGTTTCCAAACGGAATAAAGGCTGTCCTTTCGTTACGTATTGTCCTTCATCAACTAAAAGCTGTGTAATATATCCCTGAATTTTAGCTCTTACATCATTGTTTACTCTACCTTGTATACTCGCAGGGAACGTTTGATATCCAATGATATTTTTTTGTTCAACCGAAATTACAGGATAAGGCTTGGCACCATCCTGTTTCGGAGCTTCTTTTTTGCAGGCCGTCAAAGAAATAGCTGCAACAGAAAGTATAATTAGTTTATTTGTCATTTTATAGTTTATTAATAGATTCCTGAATATTTGAAATATTTTTGTTTAATAGCGCCTTATAAATTGTAAGTTTTTCATTGTAGTCTTCATCTTTTACTTTTCTTAAGTTGTTTAAATCATTTAATAATTTTAATTCGTCTTGTAATCTTTGTACTATTTTTTCAAATCTTATCTTCATATGTTCATCATTAATAAAAAAATACCTTTTCCTCTCATCCATCTTATTAAGATCTATAATAAGCTGTGAGTTTAGCAACAATGAAATACTGGTGGAAACGGAACTTTTACTGGCAGAGAGTACCTCTACAAATTCGTCAAAAGTAATTCCTACTTTCTCAAAATCGAAAATGAGGTAGGAATAGATTTTTGAAGCTAATGGTGGTATATTCAAAGAGCTGCCATAAAATTTCACAGCATCTTGAAAAACTTTTTCATCAACTTCTATACTTTGATGCATAATTTAAATTTGAACAAAAGTATAAATTAGTTCAGAACTAAACGAACAAACTCAATAGAGTTTATAAATACATAGCGTTTTAAAAATTCAATGGAAGTTGATTTAACTTTTTACTCAAATTATAATCTTCTCAAATGCTTTTCTTACGCCGCCTGCTAAAACGACTTCACCACAATAGGAGTATCCCTGTTTCTCAAGAATCTTCAGCATGGCAATATTATCGTAATTGGTATCTACTTTTACACTTTGAACCCCTTGGGATTTTGTGTAATCTTCTATGTGTTCAAAAAGTTTCTTAACTAAACCTTGTCCTGCAAATTCTTCGGAAACGGCTACTCTGTGTACAACCACAAATTCACCATTGCTTAGCCAGGCTCCTTCAATCGTGCTGTAAGCAGGTTCATCATTGAATATTAAAGCAACATATACTGCAACAGCTTCATCTACTGTAAGTACAAATCCAAAACCTTTGGCAATATCACTTTCTACAGTATCAGCATTAGGATATCCATTCTGCCATTGGGTACTCCCATCCGCCTTCCTCCTTTGTATAGCTTGCTGGATAATTTCCCAAATGATATTTCTGTCTTTAATTTCTGCCTTCCTGAATTTAACTTGCTGCGTCATATATTTTTAATTGTTGAAAAAATTTAAAAGACAAAAATAGGATTATTTTAAATCATTTATATTTCCTTAGCATTAAATTTAAATAAAAAAACCGAAAACTAATTAAATTAATTTTCGGTTCGAAGTAGTAAAATTTAAAATTATGAAATTCTTTTATTGGTTTGCACTTTGTTGTATATAAGTGTCAATAATTTCGAATGCTTTTTTCTCATCCTCTAAATCCACCATAACTTTTAGTGATGTCGCTGTTGGCGTTGTCGTAAAAGTTAAATAATTATTTTCAACAGTGTTTGTGATTTGGGCGTCATCTAATTTAGATTTGATCAATTGAATTTCTGAAGGATTATCACTTTCAAAAACTGATACTCGCGTACTTCTTTCCATATTTTATCCTTTTTGAAATCTAAATATAGTAAGATTTTTCCAAAATTACAAATCTGTGGTTTTAAATTTTGTTAATATTATTTTCTATTTTATCCAAAGCAAGCTGAATTTCTTCTCTGGAAACATTCAGATGTGGTCTAAAACGAATCGATTGATCTCCACACGATAAAATAATTAAACCATCATTGAAAAGTTCATTAATTAAATGGTTTCTCTGCTCTCCCGAAGGAAGGTCTATAGCACACATTAATCCTCTTCCTCTTGCATTGGAAATTTTTTCAGGATACTTCTGAGCTAAATTCTGTAAGCCTTCTAATAAGTACTCACCTACCAGCTTAGCATTCTCCACAAGATTTTCTTTTTCAATAACTTCCATTACCAATTGGAAACGAAGCATATCGATAAAATTCCCTCCAAAAGTGGAATTAATTCTTGAACTTTCTCTGAACACATTATTAGGAATCTGGTCAAATTTCTCTTTATTCGCTAAAACTCCACATACCTGTGCTTTTTTACCAAAAGAAATAATATCTGGTTTTGCAGTAAAATGTTGGAAAGCCCACATTTCTCCCGTAATTCCAATACCGGTTTGTACTTCGTCAAAGATTAAAAGAATTTCATTCTGATCACACAGTTTTCTTAATTCAACAAAAAACTCATCTCTAAAATGGTTATCTCCACCTTCAGCCTGAATAGGTTCAATAATGATACAAGCTACTTTGTCAGGATTGGAAATAATAGCTTCTTCGATATGCAATAGCGCTAATCTTTCATTTTTGATCGTTTCCTCTAAATTCTCTTCAGTGATTGGAAAGCTCAATTTTGGATTAAGGATTCTTGGCCATTCAAACATTGGGAAATATTGATATTTCCTAGGATCAGAAGTATTTGTTAAACTTAATGTATAACCACTTCTTCCATGGAATGCCTGTCTGAAGTGAATACAAATTCCAGCTTCAGTTTGAAGTCCTTTTTCAAAATTCTTACGTGTTTTCCAGTCAAAACATGCTTTCATTGCATTTTCAACGCCTAAAGAACCACCTTCAATAAAGAAAGCTAATTGTAATTCTTCGGGGATAACTACTCTTTCAAAAACCTCTAAAAAATGAGCATATTCCTCTGAATATACGTCTGCCAGCGTTGGTTTATTAACCGCCATTTTTCCTAGCCATTCTGATTTCCCTACAAGGTAAGGGTGATTGTATCCGATAGATGCTGAACCGAACATCGAAAACATATCTAGAAATTTTTTATCTGTAAGTCTGTCATACAGCCATGAACCATGAGATTTTTCGATATCCATTACGAAATCAAAACCGTCTGCCAGTACGTGTTTTCCTACAGTCTCTTTAACTTTATTTGCTTTTATATCAATTGTCTGTTCCATATTGTTGTGATTGAAAGATTAAAGATTGAAAAAAATTTAATTAAAATATATACATTTTTCAATCTTTAAATGATTTTAAATGTTTTAATTAAATATCAAACTTAATTCCTTGTGCTAAAGGAAGACTTGTCGTATAGTTGATCGTATTCGTTTGTCTTCTCATGTAATATTTCCAAGCATCTGAACCCGATTCTCTACCGCCTCCTGTTTCTTTTTCACCACCGAAAGCACCTCCAATCTCAGCACCAGAAGTTCCAATATTTACATTCGCAATTCCACAGTCTGAACCCGCTTGAGAAAGGAATAATTCTGCTTCTCTTAAATTTTGAGTCATAATTGCAGAAGATAATCCCTGAGGAACATCATTTTGAATAGCAATTGCTTCTTCAAGAGTTTTGTATTTTATTAAATATAAAATGGGAGCAAAAGTTTCATGTTGTACAATTTCGTAAGAGTTTTTTACTTCAGCGATACATGGTTTTACATAACATCCAGACTCATAGTCTTTACCGCTTAGAACACCTCCTTCAACAATGAACTTCCCACCTTCTTTTTTACATTTTTTGATTGAATCTTCATATTGAGTAACAGCACCTTTATCAATTAGTGGTCCAACATGATTAGTCTCATCTAATGGATTTCCGATTTTTAACTGTCCGTATGCTTTTACCAATCTATTTTTTACTTCATCATAAACATCTTCATGAATAATCAGTCTTCTCGTAGATGTACATCTCTGACCCGCAGTTCCTACAGCTCCGAAAACAGCACCAATGATCGACATATCGATATCAGCATCTTTAGAGATAATAATGGCATTATTTCCTCCCAGCTCAAGGATAGATTTACCAAATCTTTCAGCAACTTTAGAAGAAACCATTCTTCCTACTCTTGTAGAACCTGTGAAAGAGATTAATGAAACACGCTTGTCATCAACTAGTTTTTGTCCGATCTCGTGATCAGAAACCATCACACTTGAAATTCCTTCAGAAAGGTTATTTTCTTTAAGAACTTCAGCTAAAATATTTTGACATGCAATTGCACAGAAAGGTGTTTTTTCAGAAGGCTTCCAAATGGTTACGTTTCCACATATCCAAGATAATGCTGTATTCCAAGCCCAAACAGCTACCGGGAAGTTAAATGCTGTAATAATTCCTACAATTCCCAGTGGATGATATTGTTCATACATTCTGTGACCTGGTCTTTCAGAATGCATGGTAAACCCGTGAAGCTGTCTTGATAAACCAACAGCAAAATCACAAATATCAATCATCTCCTGAACTTCACCAAGACCCTCCTGTAGAGATTTTCCCATTTCATAAGAAACAAGTTTCCCTAAATCATCTTTATATTCTCTTAATTTTAGACCTAACTGTCTTACAATTTCTCCCCTTTTTGGTGATGGGATCATTCTAAATTCCTGAAATGCTTTTTGAGCAGATTGAATTACCTTTTCATAATCAGCTTCATTTGAAGTTTTTACTTTAGCAATTAATTTTCCATCAACAGGAGAATAACTTTCTATTATTTTTCCTGATGCAAAGTACTTTCCACCTACGGAAGTTCCTTTGTTATCATCTTTAATACCTAGATTTTTAAGCGATTTCTCGATACCGAAATCCTTGACTTTTTTAGACATAAAATATTCCTTTTCGTTTTCTCTAAAGATAAAAATATTATGCGAAACCCAAAATTTTAATTTTCGTTGCGTTTTTATTTGGACTAATTATAAACATGCTTATCTTTGTAATACCAATATTTTAATTTCAGAAATGGAAAATAAGAAACCAATAAACGAACCCGAAAAAGAGGATACTTCAAAATGGAAACAATGGGTTAAGCGTTTTGGGATCGGAGGGATTATATTTTTTACTGTAAAAGGGATTATAACTTCTACACTGATCTATTTCCTGGGAAAGAATTTCTGGACTATTATTAGCACGTATTTTACTACTTTATTTGATTAATAAGGTTATTCATAAAATAAAAAAGCAGAGAAAATTTCCCTGCTTTTTTACTATGCTTTAGTTAAGTTTTCTTTTATTAATCACAAAGCGGATAAAAATCAATAATTTTCTATATCACTTCTGCAACTTTACGATTTGAGTTTTCACTTTTAACTATTCCTTTTTCTTTCTTCCGGACTCAACAAGATTTTGATGAAGCAAATACTCAATTTGTCCATTTACACTTCTGAATTCATCATTTGCCCATTTTTCCAGAAGTTTGTAAGTAGATTCTTCGATCCTTATCACAAAGGATTTTTTGCCTTTTTGAGTGCTTTCGGAAGAATTTTGAGATTTTTGAGGTTTCATTTTTTATTTTTAAAATTTCAAACAAAGACTTTTTTAAATTTCAAGTCTTCTTGCTTTTAAGTTGGCAGGAATTTTAATTATATAAAGTTCCTGCATTTAAAATAGGCTGTGCCGCTTTTTCACCACAAAGAACCACCATAAGATTACTAACCATGGCAGCCTTTCTTTCATCATCTAATTCTACGATATTCTCTGCAGAAAGTTTTTTTAATGCCAGATCAACCATTCCAACGGCCCCTTCTACAATTTTTGTCCTTGCCGCAACAATAGCAGTGGCCTGCTGTCTCTGAAGCATTGCTCCCGCGATTTCTGATGCATATGCCAGATGTGATATCCTAGCTTCCTGAATCACAATTCCTGCCTTTGAGAGACGATCTGTAAGTTCCTGTTCCAGGATAGAATTGATCTTGTCACCACCCTCTCTCAAGGTAATCGGAGCATGATCATCCTCTAAATTATCATAAGGAAAACTCATAGCCAAATGACGCACAGCAGCTTCACTTTGCATTTTTACAAAATCAGAATAACGCTCAACATCAAAAGCTGCTCTATAAGTATCGCCCACTTTCCATACAATAACGACAGCAATTTCAATTGGATTTCCCATCTTATCATTCACTTTTAAAGTCTGTCCCTGTAAATTTTCAGAACGGAGTGATATTTTTTGTGAGGAATACAATGGGTTAATAAAGAACAGTCCGTTATCTTTTACTGTTCCAACATATTTTCCAAAGAAGTTCAATACTCTTGAATGATTAGGCTGAATGATCATTAAGCCTTTCAAAAAGAAACAAGAAGTTAGAAAACATACCATTGCTAAAACAACATAAGTAATACTTTGATCTACTCCACTTATAAATAAGTAAACAGCAGCTATAAATAAAACAAGGCAAATTACCAGTGTTATATAGCCGGACATAGGTTTTAGGATTTTTTCCATATAAATATAAATTTTAAAATGATATTATTTTGATATCATAAAGATATAAATTAGTTTTAAAATATAACAGATAAGTTTCAAGTTTTTAAACCATTAGAAAAATTCCTTTGCAGATCACAACAAAAAATCCCGGAAAATATATTTCCGGGATTTTGTTATTTTAATTGCAAACCTTATTTTTTATTTAATGCTTTAAATTTAAAGTAAGAAGCAGCGGATAATAAGAGCATAACAGATAATCCGATATATACCCAAGCCGGAACCGGAACCGGATCTCCTGCTGCGTAAGAGTGAAGACCTGTTAAATAGTAATTAACTCCAAAATAGGTCATTACCATCGAGCAGAAAGCAAACATCGTAGCTACATGGAAAGCCCATTTACTTCTCAATCCAGGAACCAATCTCATGTGCAGTACAAAAGCATACACCATGATAGAGATGAAAGCCCACGTTTCTTTTGGATCCCAGCTCCAGTATCTACCCCATGACTCATTCGCCCAGATTCCCCCTAAGAAGTTCCCTACAGTTAAAGCAAATAAACCTATAGTAAGAGACATTTCAGAAACAATTACCAATTCTTTTAAAGTGGTATCATGGTGAATTTTATAGGTCTTTTTACTTGAAATAATATAGAATACTAATGATATCACTGCAATGATCATAGATAGGGCAAAGAACCCGTAACTTGAAGTAATGATCGCTACGTGTACAATTAGCCAATATGACTTCAATACAGGTACCAAAGGTGTAATTTGTGGATCAAGAGCAGATCCTCCGTGTGCAAATCCCATCATAATTACTGCAACCATAAATCCTGCAGCAGGAATTAGTGCATTGGCATTTCTGTACAATAATAATCCTGCAGAAATACCGACCCACGAGATAAATATTATAGCCTCATATCCATTACTCCAAGGTGCATGACCTGAAATATACCATCTTGCCACAAGACCTAAGAAATGGAATATATATCCTATCAGACCTAAAACAATAATTGCTTTGATTACTTTACTTAATACTTTGTTAGGCTTGAATAAATCAACAAAACCTAATAACAATAGCAATCCGCCAATTAAAGTATAGAAAATTAATAATTTAAAGTTGATATTCACTTTGTTCATGAACACCTCAAGATCTACTTTAGATTTTGAAGGAACTACACTTTTCCCCCACTTTTGCTGGTAATCTGAAAGCTTCTTCAGTTCAGCATCAGCTTTTTTCCAGTATCCTGATTTCTGAGCAGTTAAAGCTTCTGCAAAATAAGGTCCCATTACCTCCTGAGATTCCATATCCGGTTCAAATTTTTGATCCAACCAAGAATGCCAAGTGTGATTCGGATCATTTTTCACAGGAACAATTCTCATAAACTGCCCACTAAAAAATTCGTTGAAAATCTGAACTCTTTCATTTACAGAAATAATCTCTTTATCATAATTAGTCTGTTCAGCAGGTTTTTTACGGAAAGCGATGTTATAATCGTGCTCCAGAATATAAGTAAGATTACCATTGGCATCCGCTGGGAAAAGATTCATTAATGAAGTATAACCTTCATCATCAGCCTTTGTTTTATTCTTTAATTCGTCTCCTCCTTTAGAACCTACTTTAATAATAGGAACCATTGTCCAGCTTGGGGTATCAGTATTGATAGACAGAAACCATTGATTGGCTGTAAGAGACTTTCCATCTGTTCCTTTGAATTCGTCCTTTTTGTATAGTTTTCTTAAAACATCCAGCGCTTCAGTATTGATAGGAACAATTCTTCCTTCAAAATTCTGAACTAAAAGGTATCCGAATTTATCTGCGTGTTCTTTACTTATTTTATTTCTAGCAATAATTTCATCTGCAGAAATCATTCTCATTTTACCTAATGGACTAGCTAATGAATTTTGTCGCGGAGCTATTTCTTGCTGGTTCGTTTCAGGAACTTGTGCATGAGAATGCCCATCGCCTTCTACATGAATATGTTCTCTGCTTCCATCAGTGGTTCCGTGAGTTTCAATTTTTTGAGCATTTAACCCTAAACTTAGTAGCAATAATACGACTGTTGCCGCTCTTTTCTTATTAACATCTCTCAACATTTTATTTAACTTCCAGAAATGAGTTCCTTTCCAGAAGAAAATAATAAACATTCCAAGAAATAATAAATTGTATCCCAAATAAGAAATCATAGTTCCCCAAAAATCATGATTTACAGATAATACAGTCCCCATTCTATCCGGATCAAAACTTGCCTGGAAAAAACGATATCCGCCATGATTAAGAACGTGGTTCATATAAATTTTATAAGGTGTCTGCTTTCCGCCATCAATAATTTTCACATGGCTTTCGTAAGCACTTGGTGAAGAACTTCCAGGATAGGTTTCCATTACGAAATCATCCAGTTTCAATGCAAAAGGAGTATTATATACTTTAGGACCAAAACCAGCCATAATATTCAGCCCGTCCATGGTAATTTGCTTATAGGCATTTGGATTTCCTTTTTCTACAGACAACTCAACAAGCTGTTTTGTTTTAGGACCCTGAATTTCAATTTTCAACATATCAGGAACAGCCTGATCCTTCTTTCTATCGCCTTCAATAGCCAATAACTTCCCTTTTCTAAGTCCTTCAGGTACTACCAACTTTAAATCATTGATACTGTATAAACTTCTTAATGCTAAAGGTTGGAATTCATCTTTTTTAGTATTTCCGGTAGCCTGAGTTGCCATCGTCATATAGGTTGCATCAACCGGAGTTTTAACGAATAACTTCCCGCCTTCATTTTTAAACTCTACAGCACCTTCAATGGCTCTGTTAAAAGTAACAAGAGTTCCATTGATGGATTTTGTCTCTCCCGGTTTGATATAAATATTTTGTCTTCCGGTCTGTCCTGTTGAAACCAAATGAAGGTATTCTGCACCATTCGGATCAGCAATCAGACTGTCTTTTTTTCTTTGAATATATTCTTTAGCAAAGATCTTAACTTCTTTTCCATGGAAATCATAAGTTGCACTAAAGTCTTTATGTAATGGAGACATTAGATAAGGAATATCCTGATAGTTCAGAACATCTCCTTTTTCTTCGATCTGAATTTTGAAGAAATTCTTATCCGTTACAATTTCGTTTGAAGTTTCGCCTTCTCTGATGTGCATTGTTCCTTCAAAACTTACATATCTTGTAATGGCACCACCTATAAAAATAAAAACAAATGCGAGGTGAAACATAAGAACCGGCCACTTCTCTCTCTTCCATAGTCTATATCTCCCGATATTTCCAATGAAATTTAAGATCAGCAATACCATAATCAGCTCAAACCATTTTGCTTCATAAATTAATGCTTTCGCTGTAGGGGTTCCATAATCGTTTTCGAGAAACGTTGCATACGCCATAGAGAATGCAAAGACCAGCAGCAACACAGCCATTGTTCTGGTTGAAATAAGAATATCTTGGATCTTCTTCATGATTTATTTTACTTGACATGCAAAAATAAGCATGATTAAGTAAAAGGTCGATAAAAAAAGATGTTTTTTATCATTTTAAAGCCTATATTAGTTATTTTGAATTATTCTTAATAAGCCGAAAAACATTGAGGAAAATTTAAAACTAAAAACCCCGGGATTGTGAATAAAAAAAAGCTATGTATATTATTGAGTACATCTATTTACCAAGCATTGTTTTCTTTCTTATTTTACTTAAAAATTCATGAGAAATACCCAGGTAAGAGGCCACTTGCTGTTGTGTTATCCTTTGTTCCAGTTCAGGATATTTTTCCAGAAATTCAATATAACGTTTATCAGCTGTCTTATTTAATAATGAAAGTATCCTTCTTTGTAGCGCAATTGAAGATTGTTGATTCATAATTCGGAAGAGCTTTTCAACTACTGGCATGGTTTCATACAGATGAAGCTTTTCTTTTTTTGAAATCATTAATACTTTACTGTCTTCCAGAGCTTCAATATTCAGTGTACTCGGAACGTGATTAATGAGGCTGTCCAGATCTGTGATCCACCATCCTTTGACTGCAAAATACAAAGTCTGCTCGGCACCATTTTCATTTAAAAAACAGACCTTAAAACAGCCCTCTGTCACAAACCCTTCAAAAAGACAATAATCTCCTTCCTTAAGAACTACTTCTTTCTTTTTAAACGCTTTAAGTTTAAAAGGTTCAGAGAATTTTTTAAACTCTTCATCTGAAAACAGGATGTGCTGGTTTATGTTTTTATGTAGTAGATCAAGCATAAAGTTTTAAAAAATTTATAAAATATAAAGATACCAACAATGATGGTATCTTTATAATTCTACTGAAATTTTAGATATTTACCTTTCTTTAAGAAATTCTTCTGTGGACATTACATTTGCATACAAGTTACCTAAAGCTGTAAATCCAGCAAGATAAGATGAGTGTATCTCTTTTGCATTTATTGCTTCACCATACAACTCACGATTTTCAGTTGTACAGGCATCACCAATAACCGTTGTTTTAAAGCCAAGATCCATCGCAGCTCTTAATGTAGCATCTACACAAACATCCGTCATCATTCCGCATATAATTAAATTTTTAATCCCTTTTTTCTGAAGGTGTGCTAAAAGATCCGTATTTCTGAAACTGTTGGGATAATTCTTAATAATGATTCTTTCTCCTTCTACTGGTTGCACAAAGGCATTTATTTCGGCTCCATAGGTATCCGGTAAAAAGAAATCAGCACCTTCATTCACAGACAGATGTTGAATATGAATAATTTCAATTTTTTTACTGCGGACATACTCCAATACTTTACATGCATTTCTCCCTGCCTGTTCGGAACCTGACAAAATGTGTTTACCATCTGGAAAATAATCATTTTGAATATCGATGATCAAAAATGCTTCTTTCATAATAATTCTAATTTTAAAATTTAATAAAGCAAAGTTATTCCCATCCTATTTCCTGACATTTGAACTAGTTCAAAAAATAAAACTATTTAAAATATAAAGGCGGCTAAAGCTGGATTATCATATAGAATCGGGGCATAACCGTCCTATCATAATCAGCATTTAGACCGCCAAATATTATTTGATCATCATATTACTTCCAATAGCTCCATTTCAGGCCGTCAAATACGGCTAAAGTTTTACTAGTAGTATCATAACATATCATTCCGGGAAATGGACTTTTCACATTGATATGGGGTGTTGCCACTTTCGGCAGTATCAATGCTTTGTCGAGGGATTCCAACACCAATACTCCAGGCGCATTGGAAGTATGAGATCCCATGATTATTCTGTTTTTTCCCGATAATTCATTATTAGTATTAAAAACAACACCAGTAATAGATCCCGGATCACTTAATTGAACCCACGCAGCACCTGTATTCATTTTTAGAATTTTATCATTTTTATCCATTAAGATAGTACCCCCTACAGCATCGTCAGGAAGTATTTCTACAATTGGCAACAAAATACCATTTGTAGTATTCGCTGCAAAATCAAGAAGACCATCCCCATCCACTTTCTCCTTATTTATTGCTATCTGTGCATGCATTGATCCAATAAACAACAACCCTACTATCGTTATAATTCTATTTATTTTTTTCATTTTGTTTTTTGTTTATGCCATCCATTTTATTCAACGATTTATGGAATTAATGGCTTTAAAATTATTAATCGTTACAAGATCTTGATATACAATTCCATGTAGTACCGTTATAAAGTTTATAACACTTATCGGTAGTATCAAAAATCAACATCCCCTCTACAGGACTAACTATTTTATCAGAAGTAGTTCTGGTAATTACAAATCCTTTGTTCTTTGATTCTAATGCTAAAAATCCATTAGGAACATTAGCTGGCCAGTTTTGCTGCAGATTAGTATGCCCGCTAATACCCATTCTTGTTATACTATTAGGGGTTCCCGATGCTGGATCTTTAGTACATATCCCATTACAAAGAGGAAGAAGCAAAGCATTGGAATATGCTGTAGAACTACTACTACAAGGATTATCAGGATCTATTTCTATAATAAACTGACTAACAATACCTGAGGTATTATTGTTATCATAAGAGTCTTGTAGATTTACCACCATATCAATTGTACTTATACCTACCGGTATGGTAACATCATTTAAATGAAATATAGTTGCTCCTACTGGATTTACAGCTGGTGTTCCAGTAATTCCGTTGAGAATATAGCTTTCTATTGTCTGACCACCCTCAAGGTTTTCTTCTAAATTTGCTCCTGTTACCGGTGCTCCAGAATTATTCTCAATTGTTAATCTATATGTTACTTTTTGGTTATTTACACCACAAGATACATTAACAGATTTTGTTAATTTATATTTTGAGACATCTACTTCTTGGCCTTTTAATACTTCTAAAGGAGAAGTCTGAAAGCCGGGAACTGAAGCGTCTCCATCACTTTTGTAATTATTTCCCGTATTAAGCACAGTGAAATCGGCTTGTGTCTGATAAGTAGTCCCCGTATTATTTGTAGGTTTCACGTCCACATAAATAGTGTGAGTTCCAGGTGGAACCACTAAATTATTTAATGAAAAAAGTTTCCCGGCATATGTTGGTTGCGGATTACCTGATAATTCTACATCATTATAGCTGTCGGGTACATACGCTAAACCTTCAGGAAGATTATTGCTGATACTAATCTTTCTATTAGCCGAATTGTTATTTATAATTCTCATAATCATAGTTGTTTCATTACAAGAATAGACAGGATTGGTTGTAAATGACTGGTAGATATTCATATGATCAGCTGTTGGTTCTGGATTGGCAGCACATTCCAATGCCATATCGCCCCAAGTTAATGATCGCAAAGTTTTTCTTGCGTTAACCCGATTTACTTTACATTCAATTTCTATTTTCTGTACAGGACGATCAAATACAATATTCGCAGTAGAATATAAATAAGTGAAACCTCTAAATGGTCTTATTCCAGTCAGCAAATTTCCATCTATAGAAAAAGTCGTTCTTGTATCATTTACAGGGTATGCATAAGTAACTTTAGGATATACTACCTTTCCATCGCAATATCCTTTTACAGTAAATAGATTTCCATTTCTCAGATAGGTATTAATATTGGAAATTTGAAATCTTGCCTTTACAGATTGATTAAACTCCACAAAATGTCTTGCAACAGCCTTAGTATTATCATACCTTCTAGTAATCACCCAGGTTCCCCGATACATTCTAGGATAAGCTCTTGGTGCATATTCCATTGAAGGGTTTTCTGTATAATCGGAAACCATTTTAACAACTCTAAGCCCTCCCTCTGTGGTATTTCCTAATAAAATATTAGAGATTTCATTCGAAGTTCTACCTGACTGCCCTGCTTGTAACCATGCATAACCTGTTCTGAATCTATATGTTTTTCCTCCTGTACATTGTACACAGTTACCTTCTGTAATCTCCCCTCCGAAAGTAATGTAGCTGTTTTTAGAAAAAATATGATTAAATACGACCTTACCACCGGCATTTATTACACCGGGAACTATTACTAAATTGTTTTGAAAACTTGCATCATCAGCCACCATCATAAAAATATTCGTGTTAATCGAATATGCTGATAAGTCGGCTTGAAGCCATACAGAGCCACTATTATTTGTTTTTTCTACCTGCCATACTCTCTGGATTCTTTTTCTTTCTCCATTTGGATTTATAACTGCTGGAACATCCGTAACATTTCTAGAGGTATTGTTATTATCTCCAAACATCAAAAAAGTATTATTTGCAGTAAAAGACGTTCTGCTTCCTGAAGAATTAGCTGAAGTAAAATCATTAACAGTAGCAACAGTAAGTATCGTTCCACTGTTGATGCTGTTAGATACTCTCTGATCTAATGCTGTCTTATCATCTTTGGCCAGTCCAAAAATATTGCTGTTAAAGCTAGAATTCCTATTGGAATTCCAGGAAATAGTTGTTCCGTCAGAGGCTATATAATTTTGAGGCTGAGCTAATGTAACCCCATATTTAACAGCCAAATAAGAACGAACTCTGTTTCTTTCCCCCAGCGTAATATCTCTTTGAAAACCAATCACTTCTGAAATATCAGCTGCTGCAACTTCTCTCTGTGAGCCTAGAATTGCCCCACCAGTCAGTCTATTAGAAGCAGCCCTGATAATGGGTCCTGAACTATTTATCCCATCAAGACCTGATCTCACAGAACCGCCTTCACTGTAAGAAAAATCAATTAAATGGTTTTTATTTAATGTTCTTCCAACAGTACTTGCTGCTGTAGGATAAAGCAATGCAGAGGTATTATTATTGTTATTATTAGTGATTACAGGAAGGTTAGCTTGTGATAAACTCGAACCTGTAGTAGTTCCTCCAAAACCAATATAATCATGAAACCCCACTAAGTCCTTTGCACTAACCATCATTAGAACAGTGTTTGCTGATTTATTCGTGTATGGTCCGCCATTAGGCACCACCATAAACCTAGCATCAGTAGCACTTGAGGCTCCAAAATCAGCAGAAGGATTAAAATTATGTTTTGGTGAAGGCAATATAAGAAAAGGCCTTCTGGTGCTGTTGCTTTGAGTAAAGTTATTACCGGAACCTGAATGGTCCTTCCATGAGTTTGATGAAAACCCATCATTGGCTTTGAGCCAGATTCTTAAATTCGCGTTGACACCTCCGGGTGATTGCCCCCATAGCATATAGCATAGGGTAAAGGAAATAAAAATAAATAATTTCTTCATTTTGTATAATTTTCAATATATGTTTAATTATTGGAGTACTTTACAAGTCGCATTCATTATTCAAAAAAGTAAGTTGATCAAATAATAGAATTTTCACCTCTTAAGAGCTCGCGGAGATAGAAATCAATTCTTCTATAAGAATATGATTTAATCACCTGTGTGTATGCATAATAACATACGCAAGCAGCCAAAGAAGTACTCTTTGCTATCTAATGCGGATTGTAAATTATTTAATTGAGATCCTATAAAACTATAGATAAGTTTTTTTAATCGTAGCTAGAAACAAGTCCTGATCTTATTAAAAGAATCCTGAATTGTGGATATTCTTTTCATAATAACTCATTATAGAATAAATAACAAGGGGAAAACTGATCGATTTAATAGTGTTTAATTTCATACTTGTGTGTGTGTGTGTTAAATATATGCCAATCAAACGATTCGCTTTCTACTAAGGGTTAAATCCTTAACACAGTGCAACAATACAAAAAAAAAAATTAAAGGAATAGGCATTGGATTTTAGGAAAAATCATACAAACATAAAAAGTTATCAAAGTCACACGAATAATACGAATAAAAATTTAACCCATTATAGGACCATACTTTATATTTATTAAATATCAAGAAAGAATATAAATTGATCAAAAGAGAAAATATACCTGTTTCTGGTTTAAAATTATAGATACCCTTATACATTTAATAATAGTTCTCTTCTTCCTCTGGTACTCATTACAATCGTATGGCAAAGACTGATTATTTTGATTAAAGCTAAAATCGAAAAGTTAGTTAAAAAATATTCTTTAGTATTGAAAAAACACTAAATTTGCCGACATTGATATTATGGATAAAAAGACACAAACTAAGCAACAAGATATGTCTGAAAAGGGCAAAATTCTATCTAAACCCCGTATATTTTTCGGGCTTACTTTCATACTTTTTTCTGTCGTCCTTATTTTCTCTTTCATTTCTTATTTAATGAATTGGAAAGCTGATCAAAGTCAGGCTGGAACAATGATGGATAAAAGCATACAATCTTCAAATGTTTTTGGCAAAGTTGGAGATTGGTTAGGAAACATTTTTATATTTGAAAGTATTGGTGTAGCCTCTTTTATCATTGCATTTTTATTTTTAGTGGTTGGAACATTAATTTTAAAAAAGAAAATATTCAAACCTTGGAAAACCATAGGACATTCTTTGTTTTTTATTTGCTGGGTTCCCATTTTCATGGGTGCCATTACAAAAGGTCAAGGTGTTTTAGGTGGAGTTTATGGTTATCAGATCATGGATTCTCTTAATGCAATTATAGGAACAGTAGGGCTTTGGTTGGTATTGGCTTCAAGTATTGCATTATATTTTATTTTGGAATTCAATCTTCGTCCTAGCTCTATTAAAGCTAAATTAAATAACATCAATGAAAATACAATAGGAAAAGTAAGATCAATGATGCCTAGTTCAGATGAAAACTTTGAAGCAGACGAAGAACTGGAAGAGGAGGTTACTGAAGATCACCCAAATATTTCGGTTACTGACACAACAGTCTCTGCTAAGGCTCAGGAACCTGTAAATGTACCCAAAGGTTTTCCGGATGTTCCAGTATCAACAAATCTTGAAACTATTGCCACCCCTAACCATACTTCATTTGAAGGAGATGAGGATCTTTCTAAATCACTTAATTTAAATCTTAACACCAAACCTACAATACCGGTTTCAACACCTGAACAGGCATTTGATATTAAACCAACTACACAAGATGATATCAAATTTAATGTTGAGATAGCTCCAGTAATTGATGTTTTAGATGATACAGAAAAGAAATCTCAAGAACTTATCGAGAAGCATGGTCTTTATGATCACAAACTGGATCTTCCTAATTTCCAAATGCCAACAGTGGAACTGTTAAAGGATTACGGGAATGAGGAAATCTCTATTAATAAAGAGGAGTTAGAAGAAAATAAAAATAAGATTGTTGGTCTGTTAAAAAACTTCAACGTAGGTATCGCTGAAATAAAAGCGACGATTGGTCCAACCGTTACTTTATATGAAATTGTTCCGGAAGCAGGAATCAGAGTAGCGGCTATTAAAAAATTACAGGATGATATTGCTTTGAATCTTTCGGCATTGGGAATCAGAATTATTGCTCCGATGCCAGGAAAGGGAACAATTGGAATTGAAGTGCCAAGAAAGAACCCTACTATGGTTTCTATGCGTTCTGTAATTGCATCACATAAATTCCAGAATACAGATATGGATTTACCTGTGGTTTTCGGGAAAACAATTTCCAACGAAATCTTCATGGCTGACTTATCCAAAATGCCTCACTTACTAATGGCAGGTGCAACAGGACAGGGTAAATCAGTAGGTATTAATGCTATTCTTACTTCACTACTATATAAGAAACACCCTAGTGAATTGAAATTCGTGATGGTGGATCCGAAGAAAGTGGAACTCTCTTTATACTCTAAAATAGAGAGACATTATTTAGCGAAACTTCCTGATACGGACGATGCAATCATTACAGATACCAATAAGGTGATCAATACTCTGAACTCTCTTTGTGTTGAGATGGATAACCGATATGATTTACTGAAAAATGCTTTCTGTAAAAATTTAAAAGAATACAATAAAAAATTTGCTGAAAGAAAATTGAACCCTGAAAACGGACACCGTTATTTACCTTATATTGTCTTGGTAGTTGACGAGTTTGCAGATTTAATTATGACCGCAGGAAAAGAAGTAGAATTACCAATTGCAAGATTGGCGCAGCTGGCAAGAGCTGTAGGCATTCACCTTATTGTTGCTACTCAAAGACCTTCCGTAAATGTAATTACAGGGATGATTAAAGCTAATTTCCCTGCAAGAGCAGCATTTAGAGTAATTTCAAGTGTAGATTCCAGAACGATCTTAGACTCTACTGGAGCAGATCAGCTGATAGGAAAAGGGGATATGCTTTATTTTAATGGAAATGAAATTTTAAGACTTCAATGTGCATTTGTTGATACTCCTGAAGTAGAAAGAATAGCTGAATTTATTGGTGAACAAAAGGGATATGCTTCTGCATTTTTACTTCCTGAATATGTTTCTGAAGATTCAACAAGTACAGTGGGCACTTTCGATCCCAATGAAAAAGATGCGTTATTTGAAGAAGCAGCAAGAATTATTGTTTCAACACAACAAGGTTCCACTTCTATGCTTCAGAGACAATTGAAGTTAGGATATAACAGAGCCGGAAGAATTATGGACCAGCTTGAGGCTAGTGGTATCGTAGGTGGATTTAATGGAGCTAAAGCAAGAGAGGTTATTATTAGTGACCTTCATTCTTTGGAACAGTTTTTGGAAGATCTGCGTAAATAAAGGGAAAACACCCTGTGCTGTTTAACTTTTTAAACAGGAAAATGTCTAAAGATTAATAAAAGTAAAAAAATGAAAAGTATTATCTCAAAAATTATATTAGGAGGATTTGTGGTAGGGGCTGTTGGTTTATCTAATGCACAGAAGATAGATGCAAAAGCGAAAAAGATATTAGATGATATTACTGCTAACTATAAATCCAAAAAAAACACCTATTTCAAATTTTCTTTTGGAAGCGGTGTTAATGGACAAGTTGCTAAAACTGAGCCTGGAATTTATTATTCTGCAGGCGATAAATATAAATTGAAGATCATGGATACGGAACAGGTGTTCGATGGGAGTAAAATATATAATATCAATGCAGATGATATGGAGGTAACCATTGCCAAGCCTAATGGAAGTGGCACCATGTTCTCCCCCATCAATTATCTTTCCACTTATAGAAATGATTACAATGTAGCCTATGGTGGTAAGAAAACCGTAAACGGTGTAAGTACAGACCTTATTAAGTTAACACCTGTTAAACCAAACGGTCTAAGTTATGTCTATCTATTTGTAGATTCTGCAAAGAAACAGATGGTGAAACTGGAACAACATGGAAATAATAAAGACGTTGCTGTAATTGCTATTAAAGAATACAAAGAAAATCAGGAATTAGATCCTAATATGTTTGTTTTCGATAAGAATAAATTTAAAAATTACGTCATTACAGAATTGTAATTTAAAAAAGTAATAAAATGTAAAGTCACAAAGTAAACTTTGTGGCTTTTTGATTAATTTTGGCGAATGTTAAAAATACTAGACCGATATATTATAAAAACCTTTTTCGGACCATTTTTCTTTATATTCAGTGTATTGTTTTTCATATTTATTGTAAACATTATCTGGGTTCAATTAGGGCAATTTATGGGAAAAGGATTAAGCTACTGGCAAATCCTTAAACTTCTTTTTTATCTCGGAGTAAGCGTTATCAGTATGGTATTACCGCTTACTATTCTTTTGGCGAGTATTATGTCCTTCGGGGAATTCGGGGAACGCTATGAACTTGCTGCTATGAAAGCAGCCGGAATCTCTTTAACCAGAGTTATGGTCCCTCTTTTAGGGGTAACTGCCCTATTGTCCATAATGCTTTTCTTCTTCTCTAATAATATCATTCCGGACTTCCAAAGGAAGGCCAAGAATATGCTTTTTAACATTGCTCAGACAAAACCGGCCCTTAACTTTACTCCGGGACAGTTTATCGATCAGATCCCAGGATATATGGTAAAGTTTGATAAAATTCAGGGAGAAAATGGTGAAAATATCGAGGGCGTTTTTATTCACAGAAAAGCCAGTACTTTTGAAAATCAACAATCTATTGTAGCGGAAAAAGGAAAATTTATTCCTGCTGCTAATAAAAACTATCTGAAGCTTGTTTTATACAACGGATATGTATTTGAAGATAACTTTGCAGGTAAGGGAGAAGCTGTAAGATTAAAACAGCCTGATCAAGCCATCAAATTTGACACATTGGTTTCTCACTTTGACATTAGTGAGATCATTAATAAAGCAATTGAAGAAGAACAAATCACAGATGATTACCGTTTCCAGACTTTTAATCAACTGAATAAGACCATTGATCTTAATAAAAAAGATAATGACAAATTTTTCACTACCATAACAGGTGATGTTTTGAATCAGACCAATTCTGTGGTTACCTATATGGATAAAAATAATAAATCCAAGGCTTCGGTTAAACAGCAGTTAAAGTTGGATACTGTAAAGGTTAATAAAAGAATGGAGATCATTTATAATGCCTACAATCGTTTGGAAAATTTAAAATCAACTCTTGACGGGAAAACAAATGATTTTAAACCTAATGTTAAATATTTCAGTAAAATCGTTATTTATCAGCAAAGGATACTCTCCTATTCGTTTACATGTATCATATTCTTTCTGATTGGCGCCAGCTTAGGTTCTATCATCAGAAAAGGAGGAATGGGTCTTCCTGTCATTATTGCGATTGTCATATTTATCATTTTCTATGTAATTAATGTGGGTATGGAAAACCTTGCCTGGGCGGGCACCTTAAATCCTTATCTGGCTGCATGGCTTCCTAATATTATACTTTTCCCATTTGGAGTGATCATGACCTATAAAGCACTTACAGATTCACAGTTATTTGATGCTGAGAAATACAAAGCATTACTCAAACCTATTACAAAACGATTCTCAAAAAATAAAGAACATAAGAGATACCAATAATAAAAAGATCCGGAATTACCGGATCTTTTTTATTTTAATTTTTAAATTTACATATGAAATAAGATGATAAATGAATCTAGTAGACAGGGAAAAATTTCTGAGTCATTTAATCTTAAATTATCTTTATATGAAACTCCTATTTCTTATACTTAGCCTGGCATTTATTTTTTCGTGTAAAAAAGAAACCAATAAAATTCCTGTAAAAAATACTGATTCTTCAGATACATTAACTTCCAACCATAAAAAGGATTCTTCAACGGTGAATAATAAGTTGTTAACCATTGAGGACATCAGCAAGGAATATTATACGATAAACAAGCAATTAAATAAGAAAGAACTTGATTCGGTAAGCTTTGATTATAATTGTAATAATGAAAGATCAGGAACAGTCACTTTTTTTTCCGATCAGAGTGGGCTTAAAATAATAAAACACTTTTATGCAGAGTACAGTCATTTTTCTTCCGTTGAAAGTTATTTCATTAAAGACAATACGCTGTTTTTTATTTTTAAGGAAGACACTTCATGGAATTTTGATGGTGGAACACCTGAAAAGCCAGAAACAAAAGATGATATTATTGAACAGCGTATTTATTTACAAAATAGCAAACCTATTAAATGTTTTGAAAAAAGATATACTATACGCTCAAAGGAATCTACCCGTCCCGATATTGATAAAATTGCCAATAAGGAAATACCATGCTCAGCTGATGAGTTATTGAGTACCTATCAGCAGCTCTTAAAAAACAAAGAAAAGAGAGGCGAAATTAAATGTCTGTAAAAAAGAAACTATTGATCCATCGCTTTCCCCTTATAGATTTTTACAAAAAAGAAGCTGCCCAATCAGACAGCTTCTTTTATATTATTTAAAAAAACTAAAAATTATACTTTCATAATTTCAGCTTCTTTTGTTTTTAAATGGTCATCACAAGCTTTTACATACTTGTCTGTTAACGATTGAATATCATCTTCAATCCCTTTGATAACATCTTCAGAAACGCCTTCAAGTCTTTTAAGTTCTTTCAAACCATCCTGTCTTGCATTTCTTACAACAATCTTTGTTTGTTCTGTTTCTCCTTTAGCTTGTTTTGCCAAATCTCTCCTTCTCTCCTCTGTTAAAGGCGGAACATTCAAAATAATATTTTCCCCGTTATTAGAAGGTGCAAAACCCAAGTTAGAATTAATAATAGCTTTTTCAATAGCACCGATAGCCGTTCTGTCCCAAGGTTGAATAGAAATTGTCATTGCATCCGGAACTGAAACGTTAGCTACCTGGTTAATAGGAGTTGGAGCACCATAATATTCTACCATAACATCCTGAACCATTGACGTAGAAGCACGTCCTGCTCTGATTCTTTGAAATGCATGCTCCAAATGTTTAATAGCTGCGTCCATGTCCTGATTTACAGACTCTACTATAAGATCTAATTCTTCCATTATATAATAAAAATTTGATAGGTTACACAAAATTATAAATGATAATTGATAAGTTACAAATGATAATTAATAGTAGTGACTAATCATCTTTAAGCCCTTGAATCTTGTAATATTTAATTGCCTAAATCCTACTATCGCTTAATTACAAATCAACTAAAGTACCAACATTTTCTCCGTCTACGATTTTCCCTAGATTACCATCCTTGTTCATATCAAAAACAATAATCGGTAATTTATTTTCATGACTTAAAGTAAATGCAGTCATATCCATCACTTTAAGGTTTTTTTCAAAAACTTCATCGAAAGATAAAGAATTATATTTTACAGCGTTTACATTTTTTTCAGGATCACTATCGTAAATTCCATCTACTCTTGTTCCTTTTAAAATGACATCAGCACCAATTTCAATTGCTCTCAATGTTGCTGCGGTATCTGTTGTAAAATAAGGGTTTCCAGTACCAGCTCCAAAAATAACAACTCTCCCCTTTTCTAGGTGTCTTACGGCACGTCTTTTAATAAAAGGTTCAGCTACTTTATCCATCTCAATAGCTGACTGAAGTCTTGTTTTGATTCCGACATCTTCCAAAGCACCCTGTAGAGCCATTCCATTGATTACTGTTGCCAGCATCCCCATATAGTCACCCTGTACCCTGTCCATCCCTTTTGCAGCACCTGCTACTCCACGGAATATATTTCCTCCTCCAATTACAATGGCAACTTCACAACCTTTATCTACTACTTTTTTTATTTCAACAGCATATTCCTGTAGCCTGTCATTGTCAATACCATATTGTCTATTCCCCATTAAGGCTTCACCACTAAGTTTTAGAAGGATTCTTTTATATTTCATTTTTAATTTTTAATAACTTTTTTAATAGGGCTTATTTCCCTGAAATTTGATTTTGCAAATATAATCATTAAAAATATTGGAGAAAGAAAAATATTTAGCTGTAAATAATGTGGGAAATATTTTGACAACTACAAAAAAGGATTATTTTTGCAATAATTATAAACTGAATTGAAGAAAATTATCATTCTTTCATTATTTCTGTCAGGAATTGTTTCTTTTGCACAAACGGGAACAAATGTTTATCCATTCTTAAACATTCCCGTATCTGCCAGACAAGCTGCATTAGGTGGCGATGCAATTACTATAAGAGATTATGATGTTTCCTTTGCTATTGCAAATCCGGCTTTACTTAATAAGGACTCAGACAAACAGCTTTCTGTGAACGGAGCTGCGTATCTCGCAGATTCTAAATATGGAACTATTGCTTTTGCTAAAGACTTTGATAATGGCCATATGGCTACGATCAATGCTCGATATATGAGCTATGGTGATATCCCCAGAACAGATGAAAGTGGTTTTGAAAATGGGCAATTCACGGCTTCTGATGTTGCTGTAGGTGCAGGTTATGCTTATCAGTTTGAAGAAGACTGGACAATTGGAGGTGGAATTAATTTTATCACTTCAAAAATTGATACTTATACTTCATCAGCGCTTTCAGGTACTGCAGGGATAACGTATCATAATAAGAAAAATAAAGAAGTCGTTTCCCTTGTTGCCAGAAATTTCGGATACCAGTTTAAATCCTTTAATGGAACAAGAGAAGATCTTCCGTTCCGTATCGATTTAGGATACACCAAAATATTAAAGGCAATTCCTCTTGCTATCACGATTACGGCACACGATTTACAACAATTCGATATCTCTTCACAGTTTAATGTAGACGGCCAGGAAGTTAATGTAGGAAGAAAAATTGCTGATCACTTTTCAATAGGCGCTGAGTTATTCCCTGAAAAGAACTTTAACATCCGACTGGGATATAATGTAAAAAGAGGTAATGAACTTGCTGTAGCAGACCAAAGAAACTTCTCTGGTTTATCTGGTGGATTTGGAATTAAGATTTCAAAATTCCGAATTGACTATGCACATGTAAGGTATCATAACTCTTCTAATGTGAATCAAATAGGAATCTCTATGGACCTTAGCGGACACCGCTACTAAAACTTTTTCAACATTTAATTTTCCATTTCCTTGATTTTTTAAAAAAAATCTTGAAATTTGTGGTATGAAAAAACCAGTAATAGCTATCGATGGGTACTCGTCTACCGGAAAAAGTTCAATATCAAAGGTCATTGCTGACAAATTGGGGCTTATCCATTTAGATACAGGGGCGCTTTATAGAGGAGTTACCTGGTTTGCTTTGCAAAATTGTAAGAACGAAAATGATTCTATAGATCTAAACCTACTCTTTTCATCGTTACATAAAATTCATTTGGAATTTAAAAATAACAATGGTGAACTTGTTCTTTACCTTAATCATAATGATATTTCGAAAGAGATACGTAGCAATGAAGTTTCCGATAATGTAAGTCTTGTTGCCAAGCAAAAAGAAGTACGTGATTTTCTATTGCAATCACAACGATCTATTGCCGAAAAAGGCGGAGTTATAATGGATGGCAGAGATATCGGAACTATTGTCTTACCTGATGCTGATTTTAAATTTTTCCTGACAGCCAGTATTGATGAAAGAACAAAAAGAAGATATAATGAACTTTTAAGTTTAGATATAGAAGCTAATGAGCAGCAGGTAAAGGAAAATCTTATCGAAAGAGATAAAATAGACAGTGAGAGGGAGATTGCGCCATTAAAAAAAGCGGAAGACGCTATTATCATTGACAATACAGAACTTTCCAAAAAGGAAACTATTGAGGCGATACTGGCCTATATCAGAAAGATTTAACAATATTTAATAAGAACAATCCGTCATTTGGTATATTAATTGTAATATTTATCACAGTAAAAAACTAATATTATTAACTATTAAAAAAAACAAGAAATGTCAAGAAAAGGAAACAATACAGCAGGTATATTAGCAGGTCTTCTTGCAGGTGCAGCAGCGGGTGTAGTACTGGGAATGCTTTACGCACCTGAAGAAGGAAAAGAAACTAGAAAAAAAATAAAGACTAAAGCTAACGATCTTAAAGATCAGGCTAAAAGCAAGTACGGAGAAGTTTCTGAAAGAGTAAAAGATCAGTATGGTAATATATCTTCTACCTTCAAAGAAACAGCAAATAGTGTTGCTCACACCGTAAAAGATGGATACGACAAATATAAAGATCAGATTGTTTCTAAAACTACTGATGTAGTAAAAGATGTAGAAGCAGAATTGAACGATCTTAAATAGTAATAATTTTCAATTAATTTTTAAATTATGAAAGGGACTTTTTGCATTAAAGTTCCTTTTTTTGTAACTTTAAAAAAAAACAGATGATAGAAACTATTAAAGAATATGCATCTAAGAGAATAGATCTACTTAAAATAGAAGCTACCGAAAAGTCATCACTTTCCGCAGGTATGATTACCTATCTGGTTGTATTACTTGTTGCTTTTGCCTTTTTTATTATTCTTTTTAACTTTGGAATTGCATTTCTTATAGGTAAGGCAATGGATAATTATTCTTACGGATTTTTAATTGTTGCTGCATTCTACCTTGCAGTAATGATTCTTGTTATTCTATTTAAAAAGAGAATAGTAAATTCCGTGGCAGATCAAGTTATTAAATTTTTAAATCATTAACCAATGGGCAGAAACTATGAAAGTTTAAAAGAATTAAGAATAAAAAAGAAATTACTGAAAGAGGAATTAGGTGATTTGGAAAACCTTCTTACATTCAAAAATACAAAGGAAAGTTTAAGCGCATTTACGAATGGTTTAACTGATCAGTATTTACAAGAAAAAGTAGATGAAGATGGTGATGAAAAGATTGTTTTGAGAAAAGATGTTATTGCAAAGCAGCTTACTTCTGAAGTAAAAGATATGCTTATTAGTAAAAATACGGCTATGGGAATTGCAAGTTCTGCATTGTCAGGAAATGCATTAGATGGTATTATTAGGTTGGGTGCCACTGCTTTAGTTGGAAATTATGCAAAGAAAAATATGCGCAGCTCCAACTGGAAAAAGAAATTATTGGGTGTTGCAATGATCTATCTGGCGCCGATTGCCTTAAAATATGTCAGAAAAAAGCTTGAAAGCTATCAAAAAAATAAAAGTGTATCCAGTATGGAACAACTTATATAAGTTTAAAATTTAAAACCGCATTTCAGCGGTTTTTTTTATTTTTCAGATGAAAACAATTGTCCCAATATTATTCCCGCAGCCATTGATACATTTAGACTCTCTGTAGACTGAGACTTTCCAAATCTTGGAATACTTATGCTCTTATGAAGTAATTTTTCGGTTTCGGGACGCATTCCATTTCCTTCATTTCCCAGGATTAGATTTAATTTATGAGGCTTTTCAAACTGATAAATATTTTCTCCATCCATATCAGTTCCTATATTTATATTATCCGTCTCAGAAAGATACTCTACAAGATCACAGTATACAATATTTACTCTCGTAAAAGATCCCATACTGGCTTGGATCACTTTAGGATTATAGAAATCCACAGTATCCTCACTACAAATAATCTGTTCTATTCCAAACCAATCTGCCAGACGAATGATAGTGCCTAAATTTCCAGGATCCTGAATCCCATCCAGTACAAGCTGAATATTTTGATCTGTTATTTTTTTTTCAGGCTCAATATGGCAAACAGCAATAGAATCTTTAGGAGTTTTCAGAAAACTAACTTTTTTCAACTCATTTTCAGATATATGAGTCATCATTATTCCCGGAAAATCCAATTTATGTGGATCCGTAGATAATATTTCTTTAATTTTAAAGTTAGAATTCGGAAGTTCAGAAATGATTTTATTACCTTCAACCAAAAACAAATTGTATTTTTGTCTGAACTTCTTTTTATCTAAAGACTGTAAAATTTTTATTGTATGAGCTGTAAGCATTATAAGAATTCTCCTCAAAAATATTATAAAATTATATCATTTGCAACATTTATTGCTCTTCTTTGTGCTTGTAGTACTACAAAAAAAGTTCCTGATGGTGAATATTTGCTTACAGAAAACAAATTTAATTTTGAAGATCAAAAAGAAGCTTTTGACAGTGAGTTAAAGGGTTATGTACAGCAAAAACCTAATAAAAAACAATTCCTGTTTATGCCATTAGGGTTATGGTTATATAATGCAGCTAATCCTAAATACGATACTATTCTTAATGAATACATGACCTACCCTAGTGAAATGCGAACTCAAAAATTAAGAGATTCTCTTTTCATTAAGTACAACATGAAAAGCAGCATAGGAAAAAGCTTATTACTTGACAGATTATACCACAACTGGGGTGCAGCACCTGTTATTCTGGATCAGACAAAAGTTGAGAAAGGAGCTGAATCTATTAATAAAAGACTTACCTACAGAGGATACTGGGATGGTGAAGTGAAATTTAAGACAAAGATTGATTCAGCAGCAAAAAAGGCAGCAGTTACATATTTTATCACTCACAATGATCCAACTTATATCAAAGAATATTATTACAATATTCCAGATCCGGTTGTTCATAATATATATCAGCAAAAGATTCATGAAACCCTTATCAGATCAGGGCAGGTTCTGGATCAGACAGTACTTGAAAAGGAAGTAATGAGGATCAATGAGATCATGAAAGATTATGGCTATTATAGGTTTAATAATTTTAATGATGAAGTTTATTTTGTTGCTGATTCATTAAAAAGCAGAAAACAGGTACCTCTTACTTTAGAGATTCACAATGATTCTATTGATACTCCATATAAAGTGGCTACAATTGGCAATATTGATGTTGCTATAGTAAATGAGGCAGGAGATTTTCGTAAAAATACAGCGAAGGACAGTTTAAGAGGAATCAGATTTCATAAGGTTAATAATAAATATCAGACACGATCTATATGGAGAAATATTATTGTCGGTCATAAACAAATATATGATCAGAAGAAACTTGATCTGACCAAAAGAAATATTTTGTCAATGAATAACTTCACCATTCTGAAAGCTAAAGATTCTTTAAGACAGGGCGGCGAAGGATCTCCAAATGACAGTATTATTGATGTCTTGTATTTGCTGAAACCGCTTCCCAAATATGAATTAAAAGTGGGAACAGATATTAATTATTCTCAAATATTAAATTTAGGAATCTCACCTTCTATTGATCTTACCACAAGAAATATTTTTAAAGGCGCAGAAAACCTTTCAACAAGTTTATCGGGGACATTTGGGTCGATAAGAAGTACCAAGGATATTAGCCAGAGAATTTTAGCTTATGAACTATCTGCACAGGCATCAATTAATTTTCCAAGACTTTTGCTACCTTTTGATTATTATAAATTGATTCCTAAAAGATACAGCCCAACATCATCTATTGTTCTTGGTGCCACCGTACAAAATAATATAGGTTTAGGAAGGGTTAACTTTAATACAGGATTAAATTATCTGGCAACAGTAAATGATAAAGTATCTCATAGGTTAACACTTTTCAACACACAGTTAAGTTTAACAAAGAATAAATCGGCTTATTATGATTTTTTCACCAATGATAATGAGTTAAGAAAAGAAATATTTACTAATTACTTTCAAAGCGGCCCGGTAGGTCAGTCAACGGAAACTAAATATTTGGCCGGACAACTTACAATTGATGAAGTTTCCCAACAAATTGTAACTGATACCAATTACATTACAAGTCTTGATCAAAAAGGAAGGGATCTTTTTACCGCATTTACAGGAACCCTGGTCAATAAGGACAGACAAACTCAAGATGTTCTGATTTCATCTATGATCTATAATTATGTGTATAATGAGATCGGAAAAAAGGAATACCCTAATGCATTTTATTTTAATGGAAAGGTAGAATTGGCAGGTAATATATTGAGTATATTTAACCAGAAAAGAGATGATGGAGGGGTTGTAACCAGCCCGCAAAGAACTATTTTCGGAGTACCTTATGCTCAGTTTGTGAAATTCGACTTTGACGTAAGAAAGTATTTTAAATTTAATGGAAATCAAACCTTGGTTCTTCGACAGTTTATTGGTGTAGGAATTCCTTACGGAAATTCCACTTCAATGCCTGTGATAAGATCTTATTTCAATGGAGGTTCCAATGACATCAGAGCCTGGGTTGCTTTTGGTGGTTTAGGTCCTGCTGATTCTCAGATTGATGAAAGGGTTCGAACCTACATGACGGATAATTTAAAACTGACAACCAATATCGAATATCGAATTCCTTTTACTGATATGTATGAGGGAGCTTTATTCACCGATATTGGTAACACATGGAGTCTTCGTAATTATAATGACGGATATGGTGATGAATTTAAATTCAATAAATTCTTAGGCCAGGTTGGTGTTGGTAGTGGATTTGGATTAAGAGTGAATGTAGCTTATATTACTTTAAGGCTAGATTTTGCTTACAAGATCTATGATCCCAATAAACCTAATGGAGACCGATGGAGATTTAAAGATTTCCAACCTTTCAAGCCAACATTAAATATCGCATTTGGTTATCCTTTCTAATCAGGAGAAATTCCCAGTAAAAAATACACTACAGCAATCATTCTGGCGAATATTTCTCTGAATTGGTTTCTGTAGTAACTTTCAGGTTTATTAACATCTTGTGCATCAAAACCTAAAGCATTCATATTATTATTTCTTGCAAAAAATAAAGCACGTAGATTATGAAAACCCTGTGAAACAATGATTACATTATTTTCCTTATAAATGTCTTTACAGCGTAAAATACTTTTGTAGGTGTTAAAACCTTTGGGATCTTCTATGATAATTTCTTCAGGTACCCCTTCCTGATAGACTAAATAGTTTTTCATCGCTGCCGGTTCGTTATAGCCTTTGCTTTTTTCGCCACTTACAATTATCTTTCTAATTTTTCCATGGTGATAGAGTAAAGCAGCAGCATCCATCCTCTTTGTGAAATAAGGATTGGATAAGCCTGATCTCATTTTAGGAGATGTTCCTAACACTAAAGCAATTTCGCGTGGTGGTATTTTTGATATTTTGGTATAGGTCCTACCATTAGTAAGAGCAAAAACCCATGCATTAGCAAGACATATCACTAGAATTCCAATTTCTATTGATGATATAATAAGATTAAATATGTTTCTTACAACTCTCAAATGAGATCAAAGTTAAGCTTTATTTTCTTACTTTTTGCAATAGACATGCAAGCTAATATTTTTCCTTGCGATTCTTCTTTTTCGGTCAAATATTCATTCTCTAGTAATTCAACTTCTCCTTCTTCCAGATAACATTCGCAGCTCCCACAGATTCCTGATTTACAGGAATACGGAACTTGGAATTTTTGAATAAGTAATTGCTGTAGAATTTTCTCTCTATTATCAGGAAGTTCTGTCGAATATTTTTGCCCCTGTATCTTAAAGTCTACTTCCACATTTTCTATTAATGGAAATTCTTTTTCTATAGGATATATATCATCATTAAATTCTTCGAAAAGCTCAAAATGAATATTTTTTTTGGGAATACCATGGTGGTAACAAGCATTTGCAAGGGTTTTGATCATCTCTCCTTTTCCACAGATCAAAACTTCATCTACAGCATCCCAAATGGTAGATTCTTCATCCGTATCATCAAGATGTAAAATCTGGTTGATAATTAAATTTAATTTTTTAGCATCCAGCCTGCCATAGAAAAATTGATCCGGAGTTTTTTCCTTAGAAAAAAAATAAAAAATTTGTAATCTATTATTATGTTTCCGTGCAAGATTATCCAGAAGATCTCTGTAAACTAATTCCTCAGAACTCTTGTTTCCAAAGAATAAGAACAATCTCGTTCGTGGTTCATTATGGAGAATATTTTTAAAATGACTTAAAACAGGGGTGATACCAATTCCTGCAGCAAAGGCGATAATTGTTCTGAATTCACTCGGTTTTGATACTAAAGTAAATCTACCACTTGGCTCACTGATTAGTAATTGATCGCCTACATTGTAATTTCTAAAGAGTTCTGAAGTTGCTCCTTCAGATGAATTTATCTTTATTCCTAAACTTATCTTTTTCTCATAAGGAGCCGAAGTCATTGAATAATCATTAACGATATCTTCTCCGTGAGACTGAAATTTAATACTAACAAACTGCCCTGCTTCAAATCGAAAATTCTCTTGTAAATTCTCTGGAATTTCGAATTCCAGAGAAAAAGTATTTTTGGTCAGGTCTTCCTTTTTCGCTATTTTTAACCAATGAAACTGCGTAAGTTTCCCTTTATAGATTTGTTGTTCCATACTTCAAATTCAAAAATACTAAAATAATTATGAAGAAGATAATTTTATCAACGCTTGTTATTATTACACTGGTAAGCTGTAAAAAAGAAAATCAAAAAATTGATGATACAGCAAGTCCTAAAGATTCGATTTCTGTCGTAGACAATAATGGATCTGGTAATACAGCATATATTTCCAAAGAAATTTCACCTAATAATATAGGTGATTATCTTGCTAAAAATAATGATACGTTGTATGTCACCAACTTCTTTGCTACCTGGTGTGGGCCGTGTATGAAAGAAATTCCTCATTTCAAGAAAAAGATGGAGGAATTAAAAGGAAAACCTGTTAAATTCACTTTCGTTAATCTGGATGATCAGTCTGAATGGAATACCTCCGTTAAGAAATTCGCAGAGGAAAACGATCTAGCAAAAAATATTGTTTTATTGGATGGAAAAAAGCTGGATCAGAATTTCTTCCCTAAAAATTTCAAGCAATGGGATGGCGGATCTATTCCTTTTACATACATGAGAAAAGGGACTAAAACTGATGAGTCTTTGGGAATGATGAGTGAAGAACTTTTAGATTCAAAAATCAGTTCATTTTTAAAATAAAATCCTACAGAATTATTTCTGAACAATGTCTAAAAAATTTAAAATCCTGTGTTCATTATTTGTAGTCGCTATTATTCTTACTGCGATTATCAATATGAATACAGGATTTTTAAGCTTAGAACTCCAGGACTTTTTTTACAATTCACCCAATAGTCAAATTGCAGATATTCGAATCAATCGAGTATTGGTAATGCTTTTAGCGGGTTTATCAATTCCTACTTCAGGTTTTCTGATGCAGGAATATTTCCAAAATCCATTAGCAGGTCCTGATATATTAGGAATCACATCAGTAGCAAGTTTATCCGTTTCGTTTTATATTTTCTTTTCACATGATATTTTGCTCCCTGAATTTTTACAAAATAGTTTTCTAAGCTTATCAGCAATTGTTGGCAGCTTATTATTAATGTTGGTTCTATTATCTATTTCCAATAAATTCCAGGACAAATCCTATCTGATCATTTTTGGTTTTTTGGTTTCTGCTTTAGCCGGAGCGATTGTCTCATTACTTCAATTATATGCAGAAAATCAAAACTTAAAAAACTATATTCTATGGTCTTTCGGGGCTAATAATATGGTAACTAGAAATCAGATTTTAGTATTATTGATTTTAGTATTACTAGGTTTGTTTATGTCCTTCAAAACGATAAAACCACTTATAGGAAACTCATTGGGAAGTTCATATGCTCAAAGCTTGGGTGTGAACCTGCATCATCTGAAATTATCGATAATTGTAGCATCTTCCCTCCTATCGGCATCAATTACAGCCTTTTTGGGACCTATTTTATTTATTGGGATTATTGTTCCCCATTTTTGCAGATTAATTTATAACCCCGCAAAACTATGGCAGCAATGGATATTAAATATGATGCTTGGAATGCTTATGATGCTGGTATTTTCAATTATAGCAGAAAAAAGTCAGATTCCTTTAAATGTGATAAGCTCTATATTTGGAATACCTGTAATTTTGGTGATGCTCTTGAAGCAAAGTAAAGTTTAGAGTACAATTAAAGAAAAAGATGAAGATTAGATCTTAGAATATGAATTTTATTATTTCAAAAAATGGTTTAGATTCCTATGGAATAACTCCTAACATTTGTCATTCTGAAAGAATCTAAAGGAAGTACATAGAAGAACGCAAGTTCATAGATTTGTACCAATAAAATAAGTACCCTTATTAGAATAAGCTAGATAAACAATGAGTATAAGAGTATCACAAAAAAAATTAATTACTATTCACATCTTTCTATTTGTGTTTGGTATTGCTTTTTTGGAATTATCTAGTATGTTTAGATTTAATAAAGATCTACATTGGATCTATTCAGCAGGGTGTAATTATCATTTTCTGATTACTTTACCATTATGTTTCTGTGGTTCTCTTGCTTTAGCTATTTACAGTTTATGGAAGGGAAAAGAAAATAAATTTTTATATTTAATCTTTAGTGCAATACCACTTATTTTATTTTTGATAATGATTTATCTAACTTATTAAAATTCAACATGCACCTACAAATCAAACAAGCAACTATCGGCTATGATAAGTCTTTAATTTCAGATGTTCATACAAATTTGAATCTGGGAGACGTATGCTTGTTAATTGGAAATAATGGTGTAGGAAAAACTACTTTAATTAAGTCCATTCTTCACCAGACGCTCTTATTAGGAGGAGACATCCTAATTAACAATAGAAATATAAAAACACTTTCTGTTAAAGAGATCGCAGAAAATATCGCGGTTGTGTTTTCAAAGGCTCTTATCCCTCAAAATTATACGGTGGAAGATCTTATTTCATTAGGTAAATATATTTATTACCCCTATTATTTTGAACTCAAAAAAGAGGATAAACAAGAGGTATCAAATATCATTAATGAACTGGACCTGGATCAATATAAACATGTTCTGCTTAAAAACCTTTCAGATGGCAATCTTCAAAAAGCATTCATAGGTCGTGCTATAGCACAAAATTCACCTATTATCATTTTGGATGAACCAACTACTCATCTTGATGAAAAAAATAAATTAATTATTCTTAAAACACTTCGAAAATTGGCCAAAGAACAAAATAAACTAATTTTGTTTTCCTCTCACGACTGGCGACTGGCAAAAGAGTTCGCAGATAAGATATGGTACGTAAAGGATACTCTGCTATACTCAGGAATTGTTGAGGATATACTTCTTCAGCATGAAGAGCTTATTAATGTCTCTTTATTTCAGGTAAACGAGCGTTTTATTGCACCAGCAATTGTTGCTCCCGCCATTCATAGGGAAATGCTGTATTCATTACTTCAAAAAAACTTCCAAAAAGACCTTTCTTCTTTCCAATTTGACTTCCAGGATAGCTTTTGGGTTATTTCTCATCATAACACAAAACAGCAATGCGAATCCTTTGAGGAAATCATCAATTACATTAAGAACATTCATTAATACTTAGTTTTTATTAAATATTTCACATACTATGCATGCATAGTATTATGCTACTCATACAATTTAATCGACTTACTACCA
The DNA here is from genome assembly GCF_025403485.1 of Chryseobacterium paludis. Taxonomy (NCBI): domain Bacteria; kingdom Pseudomonadati; phylum Bacteroidota; class Flavobacteriia; order Flavobacteriales; family Weeksellaceae; genus Chryseobacterium; species Chryseobacterium paludis. Next base: position 1,026,521 of record NZ_CP099966.1, on the reverse strand, counting down.
GATTGTTAACAAATTTTAACGTTAATAAATACTATGCATGCATAATATTTACTAAATTTGATAAAAACCTATTACCACAAAAATGATGGATAATAACAAGGAAAAAATAGAAAACGTAGATCTGGTCCTGAAACAAACTTGGCTGGCTGTATCTAAAATGTATACAGAACTGGCTCAGGAACATGATTCTACAGCAGTTCAAGCTCTCACACTTCTTAAAATAGATCCTAAAGAAGGCACAAGAAGTACTAATCTTGGTCCTAAAATGGCCATTGAACCAACATCTTTAACCAGGATTATAAAACTATTGGAAGACAATGGTTACATCTATAAGGAAAAGACAACCACTGATAAGAGAGAAGTTATTATAAAACTTACTGATAAAGGATTAAACTCCAGAAATCTCTCTAAAGAAGTTGTCGTAAGCTTTAATAAAAGAGTTATGGAAAAGATTGCTCCCGAAAAATTGGAAACCTTCAAAGAGGTTATGCATGAAATCATGAAAATTGCAAACGATCTAAATAATAGAAAATAAATTAAACTGAAACCGAAAGGTTCCATGTGACAAAATAAAAATAAACAATAAATAGTTTACAAATGAAAAGAAGAATCAAACACGTAACGGTTCTTGGTTCAGGAATCATGGGAAGCGGTATTGCAGCTCACTTTGCCAATATTGGTGTAGAAGTTTTGCTGTTGGATATTGTTCCTTTTGAATTAACTGAAGCGGAGCAAAAAAAAGGTTTGACCAAAGATGATAAAGCGGTGAGAAACAGAATTGCTGCAGAAAACTTTGAAAAACTTAAAAAGGCGAGCCCTGCACTACTCTATTCTCCAAAATTTGCAGATAGAATTAAAGTGGGGAACTTTGATGATGATTTACAGACAATAAAAAATACAGACTGGATTATTGAAGTTGTTGTTGAAAAACTAGACATCAAAAAATCAGTTTATGAAAAAATTGAACAATTCAGAAAACCGGGAACATTAATTTCTTCTAATACATCCGGAATTCCTATTCATTTTCTAACAGAAGGAAGAAGCGAGGATTTTAAAAAGTATTTTGCGGGAACCCACTTCTTTAATCCTGTAAGGTATCTTCCTCTTTTGGAGATTATTCCAACAAATGATACAGATCCTGAAATTATAGATTTCTATATGACCTATGGAGCTAAATTTTTAGGTAAAACAACTGTTTTAGCAAAAGATACTCCAGCATTCATTGCCAATAGAATTGGGGTATTCTCTATGATGGATCTTCTTCATAACGTACAAAAATTAGGTTTAAACGTTTCTGATGTTGATAAATTAACAGGCCCTGTAATTGGTCGTCCTAAATCTGCGACTTTCAGAACGGCTGACGTTGTTGGTTTAGATACATTGGTTATGGTGGCTAATGGCGTTCGCCAAAGTGGTGCTGAAGCTAATAATTTTAATGATGTATTTGCTTTACCTGATTATATCCAGAAAATGATGGATAACAAATGGTTAGGATCCAAGACTCAACAGGGATTCTATAAGAAGGTGAAGAACGCAGAAGGAAAATCTGAAATTCATGGATTAAATCTTGATACTTTAGAATATGAACTTCAAGGAAAATCCTCTTTCCCTACTCTGGAATTAACAAAAGCTATTGATAAACCAATTGACAGATTTAAAGTTTTAATTGGTGGAAAAGATAAGGCAGGAGAACTATACAGAAAATCTTTAGGAGCATTATTTGCCTATGTCTCTCATAAAGTTCCTGAAATCTCTGATGATATCTATAAAATTGATGATGCCATGCGGGCTGGTTTCGGATGGGAAAATGGACCATTTGAAATCTGGGATGCAGTAGGAATTCAAAAAGGAGTTGAACTGGCAAAAGATGCAGGTTATGATGTGTCAGACTGGGCAAAAACCCTGGCAGAAAAAGGAGAAACTTTTTATAAAGTAAATGATGAGGGACAAAGTATCTATTACGATAAAAACTCTGGAAATTACAACAATATCCCAGGTCAGAATGCTTTTATTATTTTAGACAATATCAGAAAGAACAAAACACTTTGGAGTAATTCAGGTGCTGCTATAGAAGATTTAGGAGACGGAATTATCAACTTTGAGATCCGTTCTAAAATGAATTCTCTTGGAGGCGAAGTTCTTGATGGACTAAACAGAGCCATTGATTTAGCAGAAAAAGAATACGACGGTTTAGTAATCGGAAATCAAGGAACTAACTTTTCAGTAGGAGCTAATTTAGCAATGATCCTAATGATGGCTATTGAGCAAGATTGGGATGATCTGAATATGGCCATTGCCTACTTCCAGAAATCAATGATGCGGGTTCGTTATTCTTCAATTCCTGTCGTTGTAGCTCCTCACGGAATGACTCTTGGAGGTGGTTGTGAAATGACTATGCATGCAGACCGGGTAGTTGCTGCTGCTGAAACCTACATTGGTTTAGTAGAAACCGGAGTTGGTGTAATTCCTGGTGGTGGTGGTACTAAAGAATTGACTTTAAGAACTTCTAGAGAATTCCATAGTGATGATGTTAAAAATAACAGACTTCGTGAGGCTTTCATGAATATTGCCATGGGTAAAGTAGCAACATCTGCTTATGAAGCTTATGATATGGGAATCCTTGAAAAAGGAAAAGATATCGTTTCTGTAAGTAAAAACAGACAAATTGCCGAAGCTAAAAAGATTGCAAAATTATTAGCTGAGCAAGGTTACACTCAGCCAATCGAACAAAAAGTAAAAGTGTTAGGAAGAGATGCTCTTGGAATGTTCTATGTAGGAACAGATCAAATGTTAACAGGAAACTTCATTTCTGAACACGACAAGAAAATTGCAGATAAATTAGCCAATGTAATGGTGGGAGGAAATCTTTCTGAACCAACTGTAGTGACTGAACAATACCTATTGAACCTTGAAAGAGAAACTTTCCTTCAGCTTTGTGGTGAAAGAAAAACTCTTGAAAGAATTCAGTATATGTTACAAAATGGAAAACCGTTAAGAAATTAGGATTTTCAAAAATTAACACACACCTTGTCATTCCGTAGGAATCTAAACTACGTTAAGATGCTTCCAGCATGACAAACTAAGTGTATAATTTTTATAATTAATCAATTAATACTAAAAAAAATGTCAAAGACAGCATATATAGTTAAGGGTTTTAGAACTGCCGTTGGAAAGGCTCCAAAAGGAAGTTTAAGATTTACCAGACCCGACGTAATGGCGGCTACAGTCATTGAAAAATTAATGGCAGAGCTTCCACAATTAGATAAAAACAGAATTGATGACCTTATCGTTGGAAACGCAATGCCGGAAGCTGAACAAGGCCTGAACGTTGCCCGTTTAATTTCATTAATGGGATTGAATACCGATAAAGTTCCGGGAGTTACCGTAAACAGATACTGTGCATCAGGAAGTGAGGCTATAGCGATTGCTTCAGCAAAAATCCAGGCTGGAATGGCAGATTGTATCATTGCTGGGGGTACAGAATCAATGTCTTATATCCCAATGGGTGGTTATAAGCCAGTTCCTGAAACAGATATAGCAAAGACAAATCCTGATTATTATTGGGGAATGGGCTATACCGCTGAAGAGGTTGCTAAGCAATATAATATTACAAGAGAAGAACAGGATCAGTTTGCTTTTGAATCCCATATGAAAGCTTTAAAAGCTAATGCTGAAGGTAAATTCGCCAACCAGATTGTTTCAATTCCTGTTGAATATAATTTCTTAGACGAAAATCAGAAAATGCAGACTAAAAAGTTTGACTTTTCAGTAGATGAAGGTCCAAGAAAAGATACTTCTTTAGAAGGTTTGGCTAAACTTAGACCTGTTTTTGCAAACGGAGGAAGCGTAACAGCCGGAAACTCTTCTCAAATGAGTGATGGAGCAGCTTTCGTAATGGTAATGAGTGAAGAAATGGTAAAAGAACTTGGTCTTCAACCTGAAGCAAGATTAGTAGCTTATGCTGCGGCTGGTCTTGAACCAAGAATTATGGGTATGGGACCAATCTATGCTATTCCAAAGGCCTTAAAACAAGCAGGCTTAGAATTAAAAGACATTGAACTGATTGAATTAAATGAGGCTTTTGCTTCTCAATCTGTTGCTATAAAAAAAGAATTAGGATTAAATCCTGATATTCTGAATGTAAACGGAGGTGCAATTGCTCTTGGTCACCCACTGGGATGTACAGGAACAAAATTAACCGTTCAGCTACTTGATGAAATGAGAAAGCGCGGAAACAAATATGGAATGGTTTCAATGTGTGTAGGAACAGGACAAGGAGCAGCTTCTATTTTTGAACTACTTTAGAACAATTTTGAATTATGAATTTTAAATTTTGGATTGAATGCAAAAGGAAAATCTAATTAAAGATATGTATTCAATTTTGCTTTATCAATTATCGAATTATATAAAATCTGCAAATCTCAGAATGAATTTATTCTTTCAAAACAATTATTAAGAAGTGGAACTTCTATTGACGCTAATGTTTAAGAAGCTTTAGCAGGATTTTCGGAAAAAGATTTCCTCCATAAAATGTCAATAGCAAGTAAAGAAGCTAGAGAGTCTCAATACTGGATTGATTTACTATCACAATCTAAATTAGTTCAGTTTGATGAGATAAGATATAAATTAGAGATTCAAAGTATTGTAAATATTTTAACATCGATTGTTAAAACGCTTCAAGATAAGTTAAGACTGAAATCATAATTCAAAATCCACAATCTAAAATTCAAAATTAAATAACTAAAATTTAAAATAATCAATAATGAGTGATACACTTAATAAAACATTAAAAGGTGGTGAGTTTTTAATTAAAGAAATTCCTGCTAATGAAATCTTCTCTTTGGAAGAACTTTCAGAAGAGCAAAAAATGCTTCGTGATTCTGCAAAAGAATTTATTGACAGAGAAGTAATTCCTCAAAAAGAAAGATTTGAGAAAAAAGATTATGCCTTAACTGAAGAAAAGATGCGTCAGTTGGGTGAAATGGGACTTTTAGGAGTTGCTGTCCCTGAGGAATATGGTGGTCTTGGAATGGGCTTCGTTAATACCATGCTTGCTTGTGACTACTGCTCTGGAGCTAATGGTTCTTTGGCTACAGCTTATGGCGCGCATACGGGAATCGGAACACTTCCTATCCTGTTATATGGAACAGAAGAGCAAAAGAAAAAATATCTTCCGGATCTGGCTACAGGAACGAAATTTGGAGCATATTGTTTGACAGAACCGGATGCTGGTTCTGATGCAAATTCAGGGAAGACAAGAGCAAAACTTTCTGAAGATGGAAAACACTATATCATCAATGGACAAAAAATGTGGATCTCTAATGCAGGTTTTGCAGAAATATTCATTGTTTTCGCTAAAATTGATGATGATAAAAACATTACAGGTTTCATCGTAGAAAAAGAAGGAACTACAGGTCTTAGTTTCGGTGAGGAAGAGCACAAATTAGGAATCCGTTCGTCTTCTACAAGACAGGTTTTCTTTAATGATATGAAAGTTCCGGTAGAAAATCTTTTAGGTGAAAGAAACAACGGTTTCAAGATCGCTTTAAATGCTTTAAATGTTGGAAGAATTAAATTAGCTGCAGCAAACCTTGACGGACAAAGAAGAATTTTAAACCATTCTCTTCAATATTCTAACGAAAGAAAACAGTTTGGTGTTTCTATTTCAACTTTTGGAGCAATCAGAAAGAAATTAGCTGAAATGGCAACTGGGATCTTCGTTGCTGAAGCAGGATCTTACAGAGCAGCAAAAGATGTTGAAGATAAAATCAATGAATTGGTTGCTGGCGGAATGAATCACCAACAAGCTGAATTAAAAGGAGTTGAAGAATTTGCTGTAGAAGCTTCTATTTTGAAAGTTTTTGTTTCAGATTTAACACAACATACTGCTGATGAAGGAATTCAGGTATATGGAGGAATGGGATTCTCAGAAGATATGCCAATGGAAGCAGCCTGGAGAGATTCAAGAATTGCAAGAATCTATGAGGGAACCAATGAAATCAACCGTCTTCTGGCTGTTGGAATGTTGATTAAAAAAGCAATGAAAGGAGAACTGGATCTGCTTTCTCCAGCAATGGCTATCAGCAAAGAATTGATGGGTATTCCTTCATTTGATGTTCCTGATTACTCTGCATTCATGAGTGAAGAAAAAGCTATTATTGCTAACCTTAAAAAAGTGTTTTTAATGGTTTCAGGAGCTGCTCTTCAGAAGTATATGATGGATATTGAAAAGCAACAACATTTACTGTTAAATGCTTCAGAGATCCTTAACCAGATCTATATGGCAGAATCTGCTATTTTAAGAGCTGAGAAACACTTCTCTCCTGATTCTGTAGAAGCTGCAATGGCTCAATTAAATCTTTACAAAGCTGTCGAAAAAATTATCGTAGCTGCTAAAGAAGGAATTATTTCATTTGCTGAGGGCGATGAGCAGAGAATGATGCTTTCAGGATTAAGAAGATTTACAAAATATACGAACCATCCGAATGTCGTTGCTTTAACTGAAAAAGTAGCAGCACATTATATTGGAAAAGGAGCTTATTAGTCTTTTACATATAAATTTGATTTTCAAAGCGTCTCATTTTTTTGAGACGTTTTTTATTTGCATTTTTTTTTATAATTTTAAGGAAATCATAAATTAAAAATTATGGGAAAATTTATTATTTCAAAAAGAACAAACGGAGACTACCAGTTTAATCTAAAAGCCAGTAATGGGCAGGTAATTTTAACCAGCCAGGGGTACAGTTCTAAATCAGGATGTGAAAATGGTATTGAATCTGTCCGGGTAAATTCCAAGGATGATTCTAAATTCGAAAGAAAAGCATCTTCCAATGGGAAATCTTATTTCAACCTGAAAGCCGGAAATGGGCAGATCGTTGGAACAAGCCAAATGTATGAGTCGGAAAGCGGTATGGAAAAGGGAATAGAATCTGTAAAAGCCAATGCTCCAATAGCGTCCGTAGAAGAAGAAACTACCGGATAAAATAATCTAAAATAAATTTTAGAAAATGTCTTATTTATGTAAGGCATTTTCTATTTTTGTACGAATCTTTTCAAGAAAAAATGACTAAAGAAGAACTTTTACATAGAGCCATAAAGATAGCTGATAAAGCACATAAAGGTCAGACTGATAAATACCACGCTCCATACATTGCTCACGTAATGCGTGTTATGGAATATGGTAAAACTCTGGATGAAAAAATTGTAGGGGCATTGCATGATGTTGTAGAAGATCATCCTTCAGAATTTAGTCTTGATTTTCTACGTAACGAAGGCTTTCCTGAGTATGTTCTGTTTGCTGTAAGCTGTCTTACAAAATTTGATCCCGAAGAGGATTACGATGATTTTGTAAAAAGAACAGAAAGATCCCCTCTTGCAGTAGCAGTAAAATTAAATGATCTTCGCGATAATATGGATTTACGCAGGGTAAACAGAGAACTGACTCCTAAGGATATCAAAAGATTCAATAAATACCTTAAAGCCTATCATTATCTGATTGAGAAATATTAATCTGCTCCAGGGAAATCAAATGTTTTGGTATGATGATCTGTACCATCGATATTGATATTTAATGCTAAATAAATAAAGTGTAAATTCCTGTTTCCTGAAGCTTCAAATTCCCTTTGCCACAAATAACCACAGAGAACCCCAAAGTATTCATCGACCTGGTATCCGAAACCACCGTATACTCTATTTCTTGCGAAGGTAGGTTTTATGGGGCTCACTAAAAATACTTCATCGTAAGCATTGGCGAAAACGGTTCCTTTCTGTATGGTTTTAGCATTTAATGGGACACTTACATTCAACCGGTAACGGTAACGCATCCTTTGGGAACTATTATCTGTTTGAGGCTCATAAAACCAGCTCTTTTCTACACGAAAACGATTTTCAAACTTTACAATACCTTTTTTGATATCAATGACATCCTGAAGCCATACTCTGAATTCTTCTTTACTCAGACTATGATCTTTATAATTCACATATCTCCCCAGACCAACAAATGGTTTATGATTTTTTGTAAGATTATATCCTACCCCACCTTTTATTTCATAATAATCAGGATACGAGTATTCTTGATTACCACGGAGCTGCCCTTCAGCATACAGGAAAAATTTGGGATGAAATTTATAGGTAAGAGTCACTGCATTGAAGCTTGAAACATGCTCTTGAGCTTTAAAAAAAGTAATACTAAAAAGTAAGCTTAAACCTAAAAAAAGTTTCATGAAAAAAATTTCTGCAAAAGTAAAATTAATTAACCACCCCTTAATATTAAGTTTACTTAATATTAATATTGTACGTAAAACCAATATGAAACCACCTGTTAGGCATTTGAACACCAAATGTTTCTGTATATTTCGTATTCGTAATATTATTAATCAAAACATAGACAGAAAAATCATTTTTCACAAAACTGATCTTCTCATCCAATAGATTATAACTTCCAAGATTTAACCTGTCATTATATCGGTAAACCAGTTCATTGGTGAAACATTGCAAGAAACTTGTTTCCAGTTTTGCTATGAACTGATGCTTTAAATTATCCAGAACATACCTTGAAACAAAATCATTGGATTCTTTAACTTTGGTATCCAGATACGTATATCCGACACTGTATTTCAGCCAATCTGACAATCTGTGATTAACTTCAGCTTCAATACCTTTTGTATTTATCTTTCCAACATTCTGAGCATACCAAACAGGATCTGTCAGTGATTTTTTCACCCAGTCAATCGAATTATTTGAATTACGCATAAAACCACTGATCTTAGCTAATAAACCTTTATTCTGATATTGATATCCTATTTCTGTAGATACTGCATTTTCAGGGAGCAAATCAGGGTTTCCCTGCTCCGTTGGGCTTATATAATAAAGATCTGTGAAGGTAGGAACTCTATGAACTTTGGCAATATTACCATAGATCTTGTTATTTGGATTAAAGTTATAACCTACATCTAATCCCGGATAAAAGAAATTCCCTTCCTTGGAATAATTTCCCCATGAAATTCCTGGTGTAATATTCAGTTTTTTATCTAATAATGAAAAATTATGTTCAAAGAAAATCTGGGAAACAAAACGGTTTCTATTTCCTAAATTATTACTTGCCAAAAGTTCTTTTCTTAACTCAATTCCAACACCAGTTATTCCCAATCCCCATGAATAGCTTGAGTTGACTTGCCCTCCTACATTGTTTCCAATGTGCATATTTCTGTATCCATCAGGTTTTTGCCTGTCATATAAATACATATCCTGACCTCGTCTCCAGTACACATTAGAATTTAATTTTAATTTTCCGAAGGATTGTTGGTGAGCTAAACTAATCACGGAGGCCTGAAGCTCCTCATATTGTTCAGTTGCTTTTGGAGAAGCATAAAATCCATTAGCCCCAAATTTCTTTTCTGAAATACCGGCCTGTAGCCTTAAGTCACCATTCTTAATAGCTAATCTGCTTTGATAAAAAACATTCCGTATTTCATAATCAGTGTTATGCATGAAACCTTGGGAGGTTGCAGAATTGGCCTGTAAAGAATTAGAAAATTTTTCATTTCCCAATTGAGCATTCAGTCCAAATCCATAGGTTTCATAATCCCCACCTTCAGCGCTTATCTTTACTCTTTTTCCAGGATTTGTTTTGGTAATGATATTAATGACTCCTGCATAAGCATTCTGCCCAAATCTCCTGGCAGCAGGACCTTTGACTATTTCGATTCTTTCAACATCTTCAAGATCTATAGGAATATTAAGAGAATTGTGCCCCGTTTGCGAATCATTCATTCTAATCCCATTTAATAGAAGAAGAACCTGTTCGGATGAACTTCCCCGAAAAGCGACATCACTCTGAACGCCATTTGCTCCTCTCCTTCTGATATCCATTCCGGGAACCTGTTGAAGGATTTCATCAATACTTTTCGCAGGAGAATTGGCAATCTCTTCTTTTGAAATAACAGTGATATTCTGATTGGCATTTTTATATGGAGTTGAAATAAATTTACCTTGAAATTCAACAGTTTCTATATCTGTAGTTTTTTCCTGCGCTTCAGTTATTACTATCAGACCAAGAAAAAATACAACGCCCAGCTTTTTCATCATATACTTTAATTTTTAAGATTTTTTTAAGATTTCCAAAAATAGATGACTTAGACAACACTCACAAATGATTATTATCATAGATGTTGCCAGCGCATCAATAAAAATGAGATTTGGTATTTATAAAAAATAAAGATGCAGTGGATGCTGCATCTTGTGTGGGGGAATTATCTTTTTCTCATTAAATGTGTAACAAGGTCTCTGAATAATTTTACCATCGCTTTATTACATATTTATAGGTGCAATTTTAAATAATTTTGAAACACAAAACAATAGCTTAACTTAAAAAAACATAAAAAATCATAAAATTTATTCAAAATAAAAAACTTTAAACTACTAACTAAATATTTCGCTTACAGATGTTTAATTTTTTAAACCCATATATCCCTTATTAACTGATAAAAATGAGAGGTAATTAAAACACCTTGTTTAATAAAAGTCATTTGAAAATAAATGAGGTTGCTGGATTATTGAAAAAATCAATATATTTTTTTTATTAATGAACATAATAGCATTTGTATTTTAATCCCATCCTGATTTGATATTTAATTACGAAAATATTAACAGTCTGTTTAATAGATTTTTTGAATGGCAATGGGAATAATTATAGAAGAAAAATCCACCAAAAATTCGTATTTTTGTTGGTCTTAATTTTACTATGGCATCAATTACAGAAATAGATATAAAAAAACAGGTATTTGTTAAAAACGCACACCTTAACAACCTGAAAAACATCGATGTATTAATCCCCAAGAATAAACTGATTGTCATTACCGGAGTATCGGGAAGTGGAAAATCTTCTTTAGCTTTTGACACCATTTATGCGGAGGGACAAAGACGTTATGTTGAGAGTTTAAGCTCATATGCACGACAGTTTTTAGGTAAACTGGAGAAACCAAAAGTGGATGATATTAAAGGATTGGCTCCTTCTATTGCTATCCAACAAAAAGTAATTTCTTCCAATCCCCGTTCTACGGTTGGAACTTCCACGGAGATCTATGATTACATGAAGCTTCTATTTGCCCGAATTGGAAAGACCTACTCTCCGGTTTCTGGTGAAGAGGTAAAAAAAGATTCAGTGACTGATGTAGTAGATTATATTAAAGCATCGAAAAAAGATACGTCTTTTCTTTTAACAGCTCCTTTGGAATATGATACAGACAATTTCACTGAAAACTTAAATGTCTTAAAACTGGCTGGTTTTACAAGACTTGAGATCAATGACAATGTTGCCGGAATTGAAGATCTTGAAAGTTTTGGATTTACTCCTGAAAAAGGAATGGTTATCAACCTTGTTATTGACCGTTTCGCTTATGAGGAAGATGAAAGTTTTCTTCAAAGATTAGCAGACTCTATACAGATGGCTTTTTATGAAGGCCGGGGATATTGCTCTCTTAAAAATATAGAAACAGGAGCAGCTAAAGAGTTTTCCAATAAATTTGAATTGGACGGGATTGAGTTTCTGGAACCCAATGTTCATTTTTTCAGCTTTAATAATCCTTATGGTGCTTGTCCTACCTGTGAAGGGTATGGAAAAGTAATTGGAATTGACGAGGATCTTGTGATTCCAAATAAAACACTTTCCATTTATGAGGATGCAGTGGTTTCCTGGAGAGGTGAAACAATGAGTGAATGGAAAAAAGCATTTATAAAAAAAGCTGGTGAATTCCCTATTCATAAACCCTACCATCAACTAACCAAGGAACAGAAGAATTATTTATGGAAAGGAGATGGCAGCAGCAGTTTCCCATCGATCAATAATTTCTTCAAGATGCTTGAGGAGAATTTATATAAAATTCAATACCGTGTTATGCTTTCGCGTTACCGTGGAAAAACCCTTTGTCCAACCTGCGAAGGATTACGACTTCGTGAGGAAACGAGTTGGGTAAAAATTGACGGACACAACATTCAGTCTACTATTGAATTACCTTTAGATGAACTTTCCCCTTTAATCAATAGTTTAAAAATTTCAGATCACGATCATGATATTGCCAAAAGGCTTTTGTATGAAATTACGACCCGTTTGGATTTTTTATTAAAAGTAGGATTAGGATATTTAACGATAAACAGGACTTCAAATACCCTTTCAGGAGGTGAAAGTCAGAGAATTAACCTGGCAACCAGTTTAGGAAGCTCATTGGTGGGTTCTATTTATATTCTGGATGAACCTTCTATAGGACTACACTCCAGAGATACAGAAAATTTAATTGGAGTTTTAAAAAATCTTCGAGATCTGGGCAATACCGTTATCGTTGTTGAACATGATGAAGATGTGATGAGGGCTGCAGATTATATTATTGATATAGGCCCTGAAGCCGGCTATCTGGGTGGTGAGTTGGTTTTTGCAGGAGATTATAAAGAATTGAAGAATGCTGATACTTTAACCTCTAAATACTTAACAGGAAAATTGGAAATTAAGGTTCCTGAAAAAAGAAGAAAGGCTAAAGAATGGATTTATATTAAAGGGGCAAGACAGAATAATCTGAAAAACATTGATGTAGATGTTCCATTGGAAAGTCTGGTTGTTATTTCGGGAGTTTCAGGAAGTGGTAAATCTACTTTAATGAAAGAAATCCTTACGAATGACATCCAGATACAATTAGGAATGGGTGGTAAAAAAGGAGATTATGATTCTGTAGAATTCCCTAAAAAACTCATTAAAAATATAGAGCTGATCGATCAGAATCCAATTGGAAAATCTTCGCGTTCAAACCCTGTTACTTATCTTAAAGCTTATGATGACATCAGGGATCTGTTTGCTAAACAGAAGATGTCTAAAATGATGGGTTATAAACCAAAACATTTCTCTTTCAATGTAGATGGTGGAAGATGTGACGAATGTAAGGGAGAGGGAGTGATCAATGTTTCCATGCAGTTTATGGCAGATATCGAATTGGAATGTGAAACCTGTAAAGGAACACGTTTCAAAAATGAAATTCTTGAAGTAAAATTTGATGAGAAAAATATTTCTGATATCCTTCATATGACAGTGGATGAAGCTCTTGAATTTTTCAAAGAGAATCATGAAGAAAAGATCGTTACAAAACTAAGACCTTTACAGGATGTTGGTTTGGGATATTTGCAGCTTGGACAAAGTTCATCTACTCTTTCAGGAGGTGAAGCACAACGTGTAAAACTGGCCTCATTCTTAGTAAAAGGAGTAACAACAGATAAAACCCTGTTTATTTTCGATGAACCTTCAACAGGTCTTCATTTCCATGACATTCAGAAATTACTGAAGTCCCTTCAGGCGCTGATCGATCTTGGACATTCTGTGATTGTTATTGAACACCAACCTGATATCATTAAATCTGCGGATCATGTTATTGATATTGGTCCCGAAGCAGGAAAATATGGTGGTGAAATAGTTTTTGCAGGAACACCTGAGGAATTAGCAAAAGATAAAAAATCTCACACAGCAAAATATATTAAAGAAAAGCTGGAGAGTTAAATATAAATAGAGAGTCAAATTGACTCTCTATTTTTTTAACAATAGTTTAAACCATTCTTGGTTTAAGATAAATTATACAAAAAGGGACTTTGTTTAATGTAAGTTCTGTCATCAATTTGAGAAGTTAAAAACTCCGCTAAATCTGTAGCACTTATGTTCTCTCCTTTACAATCTTCAAGATTTGTCTCGGTTTTAAAACTTTCAGAAGTTTGAATAATTAAAGGAAGTCTTATTAAAGTCCAATCCAGATTGGTCTTTGTAAGAATCTCATACTCTGCCTGTCTGTCTTTTGTGGTTTTTGGATAGTTTTGATACATCCATTCTGTTGCCTGTTTCACCTTAATGCTTTTCTTATCAAAAGGAGTATCTACATTCAAACCCGCTATTACGATATATCTTTTAATTCCATGCAAGGCCATTGATCTGGTAATATTCTCTGCGGCATCACTAAATATAGATTCTTCTCCCACAGGTTGACTCAAAGTACTCATTACAACACTACAATCTTTAATCAAGGTATTGACTGAGTGATAATCTCTTGCATCTCCTTTCACGATTTCAATTAAAGGATGTTCAAGTTTAAAATTTTCTGGAGTTCTTAATAATAATTTCATCTTGTATCCTTTTTCTAAAAGATATTGCACAAGATATTTTCCCGATTTTCCGGTTCCACCGATTACGGCAATTGTATTTGTTTTCATAATGTTCTCTTTATTGTTATAAATAGACTAAAAGCACAAATTCTTAAATAGATAATTTGTCTTTAGTTTAAAAAATAAATAATAATGGGTTCAGGAATTTTGAACCTTAAGTACCAAGCTTCGAATGGCGCTTGAATGGGTGTGCTATTTATAAAGAGATATTAATGAAGCAAATGTAATCTTTTATTTTAAAACAACATGGTGAATAAATTCAATCTGAATTTTCATTAAATTTATTCAACGAATAAAGAATTACATTATATTTGTTATCAATTGTCATGCAGCCTGTTACCTCAATTCATGAAGTAAAACAAATCATAATTTATTACTAAATCGTTGCTTTTAAACCAAATTCAAAATATTATGAAACCATTTACCGTAAACATTTCACAAACTGTTCTCGATGATCTGAAAAACCGCATTCAAAATACCCGCTGGCCTGGAGAGGCTGAAGGTTCCGGCTGGCATTTTGGTACCAGTGAAAAATACTTAAAAGAACTTGCTGATTACTGGATGAATAGATATGACTGGAAGAAGTATGAACAACAGCTGAATCAATATCCACAGTATATGGTAGAGATTGATGGGATACAAATTCATTTCCAACATATAAAAGGTAAAAGCAGCAACTCAAAGCCGTTGTTATTAACTCACGGCTGGCCAGATAGCTATTATCGCTTCCACAAGATCATTCCATTGCTTACTGAAGGGGAACAAAGCTTTGATCTCATTATCCCTTCTATTCCTGGATTTGGATTTTCTGATCAAACAGCTGTTAGCAGTGAAGATGTTGCAGGCTTATGGAGAAAGCTCATGACCGAAATATTAGGTTATAAAACGTTTTTTGCCGCAGGTGGTGATGTGGGCATGGGTGTTACCAAAGCTTTGGCTTCTAAAGATCCGGATGTTGTTGCGGCTGTCCATTTCACTGATTTGGGTTATCCCATGGGACAGGAAGATCCCAACAGCATGACTGAAGAAGAGCAACAATTTGCTCAGTTTGTTCAGCAATGGTGGTATAGTGAGGGTGCTTATGCAATGGTTCATTCTACCAAACCTCAATCTTTGGCCTATGCACTTAACGACTCTCCTATTGGATTGGCATCATGGATCATTAGTTTTGGAAATGCGGGGGCTCCACCCGAATTAATTGAAACAGCATTTGGTGGAAAAGATGAACTTCTTACCAATATTATGATCTATTGGATTACTCAGACAATAGGCTCATCCATGAGAATGTATAAAGCTGATGCTATTGCACAATGGGGAGGTTCCCAACCTTTACAAAAAAGCAATGTTCCTGCAGGAGTTGTTGTTCTTCCTCGTGAAGCACAATTTCCCCGTGAATGGGCGGAAAGATTTGTAAATGTAGTACGTTTCAACAAATTAGATAAGGGCGGCCATTTTGCTGCTTTAGAAATACCACAGGCTTTTGCAGATGAATTGAAATCTTTCTTTTATTCTTTGAAATAATATCTTAAACAGAATAATTGAAATAAACAACCATCTTTGCATTCTTTTAATAGTACCATGAAATACAAATTATTTTTCTTGCTTCCAGTTATTCTATTTTTAATCAATTGTTCTTCAAAAAAGATCATTGATTTGAAAGGTCCTTATGACGTACAACTTGATACTTTAAAGATGTATGACAAAAATAGAGACCGTTTGATTCCCGTTGCTTTCTACAAACCTAAAAACAAAAAGAAGATCTCAAATCAGGAGGTTATTATTTTCAATCATGGATATGGTGCCAATCAGGGTGGGGATTATCTAAAATATTCATATCTGACTAATCAGCTGGCTTCAAAAGGATATTTTGTGGTAAGTATTCAACATGAACTTCCAACTGACCCATTGATTCCGACGGATGGCAAGCCACAGAAAGTACGAATGCCATTCTGGGAAAGAGGAACTGAGAATATTCTGTTTGTCTTGAATGAACTTAAAAAAAGCAACCCTAACCTCGATTATAAGCATTTAACCTTAATGGGTCACTCTAATGGTGGTGATATGGTCGCATTGTTTGGAAATAAATATCCTGATTTGGTCTATAAAATTATTACCATGGACAATAGAAGAATGTACCTTCCCAGAGCTTTTCATCCTAAGATCTATACTTTGCGCTCAAATGATTACCCTGCTGATGAAAAAGTATTACCTACCATAGAAGAACAAAAAAGATACAATATCATTGTACAAAACACCAGTATTAATCACGGAAAAATGGATGATAAAGGTAATGCAGAAGAAAGAAAAACACTGAACAATTTCATTGATAAATACCTTGAAGAAAATTAAATACAGACTTATCCACAAAAAAATGTGGATAACTTGTGAATTTTAACATTTAATTCATGTTTCGTATTAAAAATATTCCTACATTTACTATGTAATACAACTGAAATGAAATCATTTTTTGCTTTTTTCAGCTTTGAAATTGCAATTAAATTTGAAATAAAAATTTAAGCACAGCATTGTCGGCTGTGCTTTTTATTGTTGTCTAATTAAAAAAATGAGATGTATTTATCTACTGGATCCGCTTCTAAAGAGCGGATTCTTTTGTTTAAATACGACTACTCCCGCTCAAATTTCTTTAAAGATCCATTTTCTGTCAATTCAATCGAATACCGTTCTCTACTTCCGTTAATGGTTGTAGGATACCATCTCAGCTTATTATTCCAAACCGAAATATAAATATTGGTTACTGGTTTTGCTCCTTCAATCTGCGATACCTTATCATTATAAATCGCTGCAGCTTTCGCTATGTTCCTAAAACTTACTTTTTGTAAAGGAACCAATCTGCTTTTAATATCATCTTTTACAGACAGCTGCTCAGGTTTTGGCTGAGACCAAATACCATTTTTATAATCATAATTATCTACATATTCAGGATTCTTTGGATGTTGAAGCATAACATGAATATTGCCATCATCATAAAAATAAACCAATGAATAAATAAAAATTTCTTTTCCCATGTACTGAGGAAGCTTTCTTAGGGCTTCCTCAGCTTTATTTAATTCTATTTCATTGGTCAGAAAATCAGTGTTTTTACCTTCTTGGCGTCTTTGTACATGGGTTGTTGTATGTTTTTCAAGTATCGTTGTCACAAGTTGCTGAGCATCCTGAATCTGCTTTTCTACAGCTGGATCAAATGGACTTGGAGGAGGTAATTCCTCTTTTTTTGCATTGACCGCCGTGGTATCAGCCACAGGCTTAAGTGTGTCTTTAATACTTTTGGAAATCTGCTCACAGCTTGTTAAAAAAATACTGCTGATAACTATAATAATTGATTTTTTCATGGTGTTAGCTTATTTCTTCTAAATCTGCAGCAAATGCGATACGGTCCGGATTTTCCTTTAAGTAAAAGATCTCCATAGTCTCCTGTTTCAAACTGCCCAGATCAAGGAGATTTACAATTCTTTTTAATTCCGTTCTTCTTGTTTTATTCTGATAATCAACAAATTCAAGTTTAAACAAAACCATAGGCTGTGCATTGATATAAGTTCCGGTCTGATTAGCACTGAGCAGCTTTGCAGTCGTTTTTAGTCCTTTAAATTTAATCAGTTCAGCTTCACCTTTCTTACCACCCTCAAATAATCTAAAAATAGAAGGCAACCCTACTCTATACAATAAAAGTATCGCAGGACAAAGAATCAAAGGATGCCAGAAGACTATAAAACGCCAACCCATCCCTGCATTTTCTGTTTGATAAGAATAGATATAATAGCCTGCAATAAGTGCAACCAATGTTAACCAACCCAAAATGATAAGAAAGACAACAAGTATATTTATGGTCGCTACTGTTCCTGCAAAAATAAAATAAGGTACTTTTTTCATTTCCTTATCAATAAGAATATCTACTTTTTTACCTGTTTCGAAACGACGCTGCTGAGGTTTAGAGTCATTTACAGCTGCTTTTTGTATAATATCGGTATCAACTAGATTTTTAAATAAAAGTCGAAGTTCATAAGAATTGTATTTAGCATTATCTTTAGAAATTTTTACGGCTTCGATTATGTCAGCTTTTCTCGGAACTCCATTTCTATTTAAATAATCAATATTTCTTTTGGCTATAAAATTAGATAATACCCATTTACGAAAATACCCAATCAGAATGATGATCCACAATATGACAGATAATGTTAGAATGCCTAACACAAGCCATGGATTTGTATCTGTGAGTGAAGGCGGATCATCACTTTTGATGTTATAATACAAAAGCATAGGAAATGGAATTGCAAAAAACAGCATGTAAAGCATCCAGAATATAGCAAAGCCTTTTTTCATATTTTTTTATTTGGTGATTGGTGGATCTTATTTCATCTTAAAGTTACTTCTTATTTACAAATTCAAGGATAGGATTTAATATGTTTTCTATATATTCCGTTTCTCTTGCAGTGCTTTTCTTACCTCCTGAAAAAGTATCGCTAATTGGATAATTCTTTATAAACTGTTTTTTCTTTTTGCCTATAGCATAGGCCATTTCTCCATATTCTGCTGTGTTGATAATGGTCATTTCATCCAATGCCATTAACCTTTTTCTTATTGATAATATATAGATCTTGTAAATGCTATTTGTTTTTTTATCAAACAGGAATTTAACACTGCCCCGGAAAATAAAATCATATATCGCGTAAAAGAGCATTATCCCACCGATACCATATAAAATATACCTTATATTGTAATCCAATTGAGTAAAAAACGGAACAAAACAAAAGATGATAACCGATAAAAAAGTGAATATTCTTATCTTGGGTAAGTATCCGAAATAAGGCCTTATAATCAGCTCTGTAGATGTTATTTCCAATTGATATTTATTCATTGCAGTGTCCTGTTATTTCTCTTCAATATTCATAATGTCACTAATTTCATTAATGGCATTCTGTGCTGTTTTTGAGCTGAATAATCCTACAATAATTGGAACTCTTTTTTCTTTACCATCTTGGTCGAATATGAAGAAAGCAGTGCTGTCCAGGGTAATAAAAAGATATTTTCCTGTCAGTACATAAAATTGTACAAAGTCTTCAAAACGATAAATAGCCTCACCACTAATGATGTTGTTTTTATGAGTTATTGTCTTAGACTGTGTGTCTATCACTAACCGCTTTGTTGTTTTTAATAGATTGACAAGAGCGAAAAATACAAATAAGAGAGCAGCCCATAATCCGATCTTTTTTTCTGGCGGAATAATACAATATAAAGCGACACCTATAGCCAGACATGCAAACACCCGTAAGACAGCAGTTGACATTTTAGTTTTCAAATGAAATCTACTGCCTTCCTGTGTGAAATATTTGTAATCGTTCATCTCAGTTGTTCTTTACGATGGATTAACCGATAAAAGCAAATTTATCCTCGAACATTTTTCCAAATACGGGAACTGGTTTTTCAGCATTATTAGCCGCATTAATAATTCCTAATATCCAGAATATCATAATCAGAAGTCCTACAATTCCCAAAAAACCTAATGCTGGTGATATAGAAACAAGGATTCGCATTACAATATTAAAGAGGATACTAATGATCATAAGTCCCAATGACTGTCTTAAATGATATTTAAGCAGAGAATCTGCGTTGTCTTTTCCTATAAGATAAGCTATGATCCAGCCAAAAGGAGTAATATAGGAAATGATAGATAAGGTCTTGTTATTCATAATTTGATGATTAATTGTTAGCATTATTACTGTTACAAATATTCATTCAATAGCTGACAATTTCCAAATTTTACTATTCTACAAAGCATCTACTCATTAGGAAGACTGCGTCTACAATGTGTCTACAGAAATTAAACAAATCTGATTTACAACATATTACAACAAACCACAAACCACTATATTTATTGACTTTTATGTGTGGAATTAACAATTTGTCTTAATTTTAGGGATATGAAACCTGTCCGCTATCAATTGTTTTTATTTATGTGTTTATGCGTAGGCTTAAACAGTTTTGCGCAAAATATATATCTTGACAGCCTGCAGTTGGCCATCAATAATACTGACCTCCCTGAAAAAGAAAAACCTGTTTTATTGAACCGGCTTGCAGAAGTTTACCGGATAAACAGAAATTATTCTGCTGCAGAAAGTAACGCGAGACAAAGTGCCCGTATAGCTTTGCATTACAAAAATTACATTGAAGCTACAAAAGCTTATACACTTATTACTGTTATAAAAGCTAATAACAAGCAGTTGACCTCTTTGAAGCAAACCAGTGATTCAGCCTTGGTATACGCTCAACAGGCTAAAAATCCTGTGGCGATGGCTTACGGATATTATGCACAGGCTTTTTTATATAAAACGATGGATGATCCACAGAAAAAAATCAAGTTTTGTCAACTGGGATTAAAAGAACTGGAAAAGTCACCTGATCCTTATATTGCGGCAAAACTGTATTACCAGCTTTATGCTGCTTATTCCAATTGGAACAATGTACCACAGGCTAATAAATACGCTCTCAAAACGACCGAAAATGCATTAAAAACAAAAGATTACAACCTACTGAGTAATTCTTATGCAGCATTATCAGTAGCTCATGAATATAACTACAATGCCACTAAAGAAAAAAAGGAACTTGACAGTGTATTATTTTATCTAAAAAAATCAGAAGCCCTCTACCTTAAATACCCAACACAGGTATCCAATTATACATATGCCATCACTTGCATCAACATTGCAAATGTCTACTTCAAATATTTCCCCGTCAATGATAAAAATGCTGAAAAAAATGCCATTTATTATGCTCAAACAGCTGGAAATATTTTAAAAAATAATCCCAATGCTTCAGAAGTTAAAGCGAGCAGTTTGGGTTTATTGAGCGAATATGCATCACGAAGTGGCAACACTAGTTTAACGGAAAGCTACTTATTAGAGGCCTACAATCTTATGAAAGCTGATCAGCATCCCTATTACTACACACTAATCAATATCACCCGATCCTTATCCATTTTTTATAAAAAGCAGGGTAATTTTGAGAAAGCCATTGCCTTTCAGGAAGAAGTAACTGAGTACAGCAATAAGAATTTTAATCAGGAACAGGCACTGAATGCTCAAAAACTGGAAATACAATTTGAAACTGAAAAGAAAAACAATGAGGTAAAAATTTTAAAAGAAAGAGAAGCAAGTCGTAAAATACAAAACTATTTATATGTCTGCATTGTGATAGCTTGCTTGCTGGGGTTGCTCTTTATGTTCCGGTCATATCATTTTAAATTGCGTCTGTCTTTAGAGCGTGAAAAGCAGCTGCAGTTAGAAAAACAGGAATCTGAAATGCAGATGAAGTTAGAAAAAGAGGAACAGGCGAGATTAAAAGCGGAACAGCAATTACTGGAAGCTCAACAGCAGCAATTGCAAAAGGAGGCAATGGCCAATGTCCTTCAACTGGAACATAAAAACCGTATGTTGCATACCATAAAAGATAAACTGGCTGATGATAATTCATTAAATATGCAAAAGATCGTAAGAGAAGAAATGGTTCTGGATAATGATTTTGAAGGCGCTAAACTACAAATCCAGCAGATACACCCGGACTTTTTTAACCTCATCAATGAAAAAGCACAAAAAAAACTTACCCTTTTAGATATGAAGCTTTGTGCTTATCTCTATCTTAAAATGGATACCCGGCAGATCTCACAGCTCATGCATATTGAACCTAAAAGTGTACGAATGAGCCGTTATAGAGTTAAACAGAAATTAGGACTGGAGAAAGATGATGATCTCAACGTATTTTTACAAAGTGTAGGCAATTGAAACAAGTGATTATTTCTCACTTAATTTTTTAATCACTTATTGTATTCCGTCTATTCTTTTTATTTTTAAATATTAAAATTAAACCATGAAAAAAACAATAGTGAGCATTTCCATTTTACTGGGTGGAATCTTTATACAGGCTCAATTACTAAATCCAGGTTTTGAAAAAACTGAAAATAATTATCCCACAGACTGGAGCAATAAAATCCTTGATCTCTATGAGATGAAGGCAGATAATGTAGTTAAACATTCTGGTACAAATTCATTACAGATCTCAAGTAAAAAAGAAAGTGCCAATGAATTACAAACTTTTTCACAGAAAGTCCCTGTTCCTGGAAAAGGCTTAAGAAAGATAGAAATCAGTGCTTATATCAAATCAGAAAATGTACAAGGAAATATTGCACTTTGGACACAGGTTCGTGATGAGAAAAAAAACATGATTGATTTCGCAAATTCTGTTACACAGAATCATAAAGTAAGTCCTAATGAAGATTGGAAAAAATATTTCTTAGAATTTATATTAGATGATCAGGCAAATTACTTTGTACTAGGAGGCTTTTTAATGGGAGGTGGAAAAGTTTGGTTTGATGATTTTTCAGTTTCAGAGATTCCATTTTCTGGAAAACCAGCCTCTAAACCAGCTATAAAATATATTGATGAATTTAAAAGTATTGTAAAAAGAAATTCAATTTTTAAAGATAAAATAGACTGGAACACATTGGAAGCAAATCTGCAAAAACTTTCTAATGGAATGGAAACAGTGGATGACACTACTCCAGCGATCCAATATATTATGAAAGCATTAAACAATGCAGGTGATAATCACTCTTTCATTGATAATAAGGAATATTCTGAGGAGAAAAAAAGCAATAAGAGTTCTCCGATTGAACCTGAATCAAAATTGTTGGATAAAAACATCGGTTACGTTATGGTTCCTGGGTTTTCTTCTTTAAATAAGGAAGTAGGTAATGCATTTGCAGAAAAAATTCAACATATGATTGAAACGTTGGATTCTGAAAATACAATCAAGGGATGGATTGTTGATCTAAGACCAAATACAGGAGGAAATATGTATCCGATGATCACCGGCTTAGGACCTTTGACTGGTGAAGGTACCCTGGGTTACTTTACAAAAGATGGAAAAAGCAAAAGTAATTGGAGTTATAAAAATGGAAAAAGCTATAATGTCAAAGTTTCTAAACCTTATACGCTTAAAAAACAAGATCAGAAAATTGCTATTTTAATAGGCCCAAGTACGGCTAGCAGTGGTGAAGCTACAACGATTTCGTTTATAGGAAAAAAGAATGTTAAGACTTTTGGACAACCTTCTGCCGGGCTTACGAGTGCTAATCAGGCTTATAGACTCAGTGATGGAAAGACCCTTCTCTTAGCAATAACTTATGAAATGGACAGAGCAGGAAAAAAATATATGGGAAAGATAGAGCCTGACGTCCTTATAACTCCATCCACTGACAAAAATATCGATGCTGAGATACAAAAAGCATCTGCATGGATTTTAGAATAAATAAAAAGGCTTCGATTATGGAAGCCTTTTATATGAGTTTAAGAATTACTCTTTTTTAAGAACATACATACTTGAAAACAGTTTATTATCGTCAAATATCAAATTGATTTTATAGGTAGGGTTTTTAATCTCTAAATAATTGGAATACTTTAATCCGGTATCGCCAATGATATCATTTTTACCGATAACCTTTACTACATCCTCTCCTTTCATTCCTTTTTTTAACTGATTTTCAAATGATATCTCCACCGCTTCAAAGTCATTAATAGAATAGCCTTTTAAAATATTATTCTTTTGATCATTCTCTCCGTTTTTACCTGCTGTAAAATAGAAATAGAAATTATTGTATTTGTTTTCATGCATAACTTCCTGTAAACCTCCCTTGGGGTTCAATGTAATCACTCTTTCAAAGTTTTTGCTGGTGAAAGACTTAACGAAATCAGCTTCAGTTGATGTACCAAGTCTAAGGTCATTGATATTCCAGTTCTTATCAATTTTTAAGACCGGTTTGTTTTTAATATCCTTTGAGTCTGTCCTGTTCTTCGTTAATTCTTTAATGTATGCTTCGTGATCACATCCTCCAAAATCAATAAGACCATTCATGCTATCCCAATAGCAGTTTTTAGATAGATTGGATTTATTTAAAATAATGAGCCTGTCATAGTCCGGTGCATAGAAAATATACTTATTCTGTTTTCTCACATTCCAATACAGACCATTATCTGTATTAGGGTTCTTGGTCCCCTTTCCATATTGGCTTTCAAGTTTTTTCAGGATCTCTTTTTTAAGAGTTGGTGTTTGCATTTCCATTCTGAATCCATAAATGGTAGGATCTGCTTTGTATTCTTTTAAAATTTCAGCAAGCTCTGTTTTGTCTTTAAATCCCTTCATATCAAAGTGCCCTCCACCAAACTTGGTAATGCTATCTGTTTTGAGCCGCTCAGAATTAATCTGAAGAAATACTTTTTGTCCCTTTAGATCAATTCCATCAAATGTATATTTTCCCGGGTTATCCATTTCTATCAAAAGGCCATATGCATACTCAACTGTTTCTACACCGATCATATTTTTATCGTTAAAGTCTACGATCTTTTCAATCGGTTCATCTAAATTCAGTTTGAAAAGATCTACTTTTTCCTGACCATTGCACGCAAGCATTAAAAATAAAAAAAAGAGATAGGATAAATATTTCATGGTATTGGTTAATTTTATTTCTAAAACACCAATATAAGAAGAAATAATGATTAGACTTCAGTTTAAATCAGGCATTAAACTGACGCAGGTGGTGATCCATATGTTTATATACAAAAATACCCAATTCATCAGGTTTCATCCTTCCAAAAAAATTATGAATAAAATCGGGATTCGAATAATTTCCATAGGCCTCGATCTGTTCCATCCATATCTTCTTCTGTTGCTCAAGGTTACCATCTAGTCCCTTGATGGCAAAATTTCCTGCCGGAATATTCTTATCCATTGGTTTATCATTTTTCACCAAGCTCCTTAAAGCCATTTTCCCAAATATTTTCCCCATAAATTCCTGTTTATAACCTTGCTTATCTACACCCAGAATCCAATCATTCCATATGGTACAGTGCTTGGTCATCTGATAAAGATTCATTTTTCCCCACTGAGCTGTATTCTTTTCCGTAAGGGAATTTATCCTTTTGATCAATTCTTGTCTGGTTGTATTTTCAAATATTGTTTTCATAACTGATTTTTATGTAAAATTAGAAGGTTTGGAAACGGGATCCGCAACGGTTAAATGACAACAAGCAGTGTATTTTGTGCCATTTTTTTACGTATTTTTGAGTACACAAGCATATCTACCTATGAAACATATTTCAATAATAGTGTATGAAGATGCAATGCCTACCGCACTATCTACTACAACAGCACTACTTACCAGCGCCAATGAAGCAGCATTAATAAAAGGAATGCCACCTCCCTTTCAGATAGAATTGGTGGGTGTTCATCATAAAAATGTACAGTCAAGTCTGCCTATGCAATTTAGCTGTAGTAAAACGCTGTCTGATGAATTTGACACTGATGTTGTTATCATTCCGCCAATGAAGGCCGGACCTGAGGACATCAATACTATATTATCTAAGAACTCAAAACTGATTGATTGGGTCAAGAAAATGTACGAACAGAAATCTGAGATCATTAGTCTATGTACAGGGGCTTATTTCCTTGCCGAAAGTGGTCTTCTGGATAATATGCCTGCTACTTCTCATTGGAATGCAATAGAAGATCTTCAGCAAAGGTATCCTTTAATTGATTTCAAACCGGATCATGTGGTCACCCATTCAAAAGCGATCATTACTGGTGGTGGTGGATTTTCATCGTTAAATGCCCTTTTGTATTTTATAGAAAAAAACTGTGGCAAAGAGATATCGGTTTCTTTAAGTAAATATTATGAACTCGATTACGGAAGGACCTCTCAGAATATTTTTACGATTTTCTCCGGACAACGCCGGCACGATGATCATGATATCCATATCGCTCAAAGCTATATAGAGAAGGAATTTACTACAGAGATCTCAGTAGAACAGGTCGCCAGTCAGGTGAATATGAGCAGAAGGAATTTTATCCGTCGATTTAAAAATGCGACCTCACTAAATCCTATAGAATATATTCAAAGGGTAAAAGTAGAGGCTGCAAAAAAAGCACTGGAAGCCGGAGAGAATAATATTGCTGATGTTACCTACAGTATGGGCTATAATGATCTTAGAACTTTCAGAACTGTATTTAAAAGAATTACTGGATTAACCCCTATAGACTATAGAAATAAATATAAAAGCCAGGAAATAGCTTAGGTAGAAGTTTGATTTATGAAGTACCAAAACGATAATTTTTATATAATAACCGGAGGTCCGGGTGTTGGAAAGACAACAATTCTCAAGCAACTCGAAAAGATGGGATACCTTACTGTATCGGAAGATGCCAGAAAGATCATACAGGAACAGGTACAAAATCATGGTAATGGTCTTCCCTGGAAAGATAAAGAACTGTATACACATCTCATGATCAATGCATCAGTATATAGTTTTAAAGCCATATCAAATGATAAAAGGAATATTGTATTCTTTGACCGTGGGATTGTAGATGCATTTTGTTATGCTGAAATGATAGACTTAGTGATCTCTCCTGACATGAAAGATATTACCGAGACTTACCGTTATAATCCTAAAGTTTTCATTCTTCCGCCGTGGCCGGAAATTTATGAAACTGATGATGAAAGAAAACAAACCTGGGAAGAAGCTGTTGCAACTTATGATGCGATGAAAAATACCTACTCTATTTATGGGTATCAAACCATTGATGTTCCTTTGGAAACGGTTGAGAACAGAGCGAAATTTATTTTAGAGAATATTGTAAATTCCCAACAATAGGGACTGGCATCGAATTCATTAATCATTCAAATTCTTTTTCGAACTTTTTAAAGTCCTGTAATGTGGGTTGAGATTCTCGCTTAATTCTATTTTTAGTTTCCTTAACGATATCTTCTGATCCCAGTCTTTTAACCGTTGCAGTTCTAAGTCCGGTCAATACATTAATTTCAGTTTCTGTGGTTAAGTTTTTACCATCCCAAGTCCCTTTTGATACATTAATTAAATCGAAGTTTCCATTTTTATACCGGAATGTATACTCGGCATGTCCATCTTTGATATCCGATAAGATGTATAAGTTTCCATTTTCAATACTAAAAGTCGGGGTTTGATTTTCTGCGTGCTTGCCCTTTAATTCAACAGGATACTGAGCTTCAATAATATCCGTTGATGAGGTATGTAACTTAAGTTTTCCATCCGGCTGGGAAAGGAATATCTGCAATCTAAATGGAACAGTTGTATCAACAGTATCCATAGCCAGAATTAATTTATCCTTACGGCCATCATTATTTAAATCACCTGTTTCTTCCCGCACTACGATATTAAAATGATCTTTTCCAGTCTTATTCTGTGAATAGACGGTGATCTGTATAAGAGCAAAAAAGGCAAACAGTATATTTTTCATAAAAATAAATTCAAGTGATTCATTGGCAACAAAGCATGCAATATAATCATTCGAAAATTATAAATAAGAACAATAAACAAATGGAATCTATTTCCACCCACCTCCCAGCGCAGCATACAAATTAACAACCGCCTGAAGTTGCTGAAGTTTATCAGTCACTGCGCTTTGTTTTGCACTTAAAAGACTTTGTTCTGAAGTCAGCACATCTGTATAATTGGTTGCACTGGTGTATTTTAATAATTCCTTCGTAAAATGAACCGCTTTTTCAAGATTGGCAATCTGCTCCTGTCGTGAAGATGTTTTCTCATCTACCATCTGATATTGATAGAGTGCATTAGAAACTTCCTGACCCGCGGTAAGGAGTATTTTATTGTAGTTATATTCGGCAGCCTCATAATTGGCCTGTGCTATTTTTAGCTTTTGTTTATTAAGTCCATTATTAAAAATAGGCTGCGTTAAACCTCCTACAATATTAGCAAGAAAAGCACCTGCGCTAAAAAAAGACTTTAGCTGTGTAGCATACAAACCTCCTTGAGCTGTTATCGTTAATGAAGGATAAAAGGCTGTCTGAGCAACATTCACTTGTTCAAAATAACTTCTCAGTTGTAACTCAGCCTGTTTAACATCCGGTCTGTTGGCCAGTAATTGGGTAGGTAAACCCGTTGACAATTCACTGTACATCTGCTCATTAAAAAGTGAGTCCCGTTGAATAGGACCTGGAGTTCTGCCCAATAATAAAGAGATTGTATTTTCTGTCTGGCGGATATTATTCTTTATGTCCGGAACAGTAGATTTTACAGCATAGTAATTAGCAGCACTCTGTACTACTGCTGCCCCTGTCACCACATCACTGTTTTTCAAAACTTTCATGGTTTCTGTATCCTTGGAATAAACTTCTAAAGACTGCTGAACAATTTTCAGCTGCTCATCATAAGCCAGAAGCTGATAGTAAGTCACGGCAATATTGGCAACGAGCTGCGTCTGTACCGCCTGCTTATATGCTTCACTGGCAAGATAACTGGCATACATTGATCTTTTGGTACTTCTTAACTTACCCCAGATATCAGCCTGCCATGAGGATAACGCATACAACTGATAAACCTGATTATTCGCGGCCTGTGAATTTGAGGGATGATACTCTCCTCCTGAAGCATTTCCGGAAAGAGAAGGTAGAAATGCCTGCTTACTCTGTACAAAATTGGCTTCAGCCACTTTCAGATTGGTAACAGCTGTTTTCAGATCAAGGTTATTTTCAATCCCTTCCGTAATAAGCTGTTGCAATAAAGGATCTTTAAAAATTTCTTTCCAGGAAAGTGTTGCTATAGAGGTTGTATCTTTTACTGTATTTCCATACAAATTATCAGGAGCTGACTGTTTATTCACATACGGTTTGGTAACATCACAACTATAAAGTATAGCTGAGGTAATGATTCCCTGTACAAAAAATTTATATTTTATTTTCCAATGTACCATACTTCTATTGTAAGGAGCTATTTTTATTATCAACAATCAGTTCATCATTTTCGTCATATTTGTTACTTTTTATTTTCTCCTGCAATCCCTGGAAGATGACATAGAGTCCGGGGATCACAAATATTCCGAGTAATGTCCCAAATAACATTCCGCCGATAGAACCTATCCCAATAGATTTATTTCCATTAGCCCCAACACCTGTAGAAAACATCAAAGGCATCAAACCGAAAATAAAAGCTAATGAAGTCATCAATATCGGACGTATTCTAATTTTTGCCCCTTCTAATGCACTCTCAAGCAATCCCATTCCTTCGTGTCTCTTCTCTAAAGAAAACTCTACCATCAAAATGGCATTCTTCGCCAAGAGTCCTATCAGCATGATCATACAGATCTGTACATAAATATTATTATCAATCCCAAATAATTTAGCAAAAACAAATATCCCGCTCAGTCCAACAGGTAGCGAAAGGATTACCGCTAATGGAAGAATGTAGCTTTCATACAAAGCACTCAGCAACAGATAGACAAAACAAAGACTTAACAAAAATATAATACCAGCCTGAGAACCTGAGCTCTGCTCTTCTTTACTGATACCACTGTATTCAAAACTGTAGCCCGGAGGCAGAACTTTAGCCGCAACTTCATTGATAGCTTCCATAGACTGACCTGTACTGAAGCCTATATTGGGTGAACCATTCACTGAAATAGCATTATACATGTTAAACCTCGATATGGATGATGGTCCATATACTTTTTTCATCGTTATATACTCTGAAATGGGGCTCATTACTCCGCTTTTGGTTCGTACTTTAATGTTATTCATCTGCTCAATGGTTCCTCTGTAAGGATTATCAGCCTGAAGAATGATCTGATACTGCTGTCCGAATTCCGTAAAATTACTTATATAAGAACTTCCATAGTAGACATTCATTAAACTTAAAATATCTGCAGGCTGGATTCCATTGTCCTCACATTTGGCAAGATTAACATCTACTTCATACTGTGGGAAATTAGGATTGAAGGCCGTAGCAGCATATTGAATTTCACTTCTTTTATTTAATTCTGCTAAAAAGTTTTGTGCTACCCCATAAAAGTCAGCAATGGAATGTCCACCTCTGTCTTCTATCTGAAATGTAAATCCACCACTCGTACCAAAACCACTGATCGTAGGCTGCTGCATAAAATTAATGGAAGCTCCTTGTATGTTTTTTGTTTTTTCAGTAAGTTGCTGGATGATGTCCTTATCGGTAACACCGGGACGCTGACTCCAGGGTTTAAGCCTTAAAATAAGCATTCCGTAAGAACTTCCGCTTCCTCCCAACTGATTCTGTCCCAATGTCGTCATTGAAGCCTGTACCTCAGGAATGGTATGGGCAATACGATCTATCTGAGTGTTTATGGTCTGTACTCTTTCTTTAGTTGCCGCCGCCGGAAGCGTTACGTTAACGAAAATAGTTCCCATATCCTCTGAGGGGACAAAACTTGAGGCTACACTTTTAATCGTCACATAAAATAACCCTCCAAAAAGGACGACAAGAAGTGCTGTCAGCCATTTTTTCCTTATCAGAAATCCTACAGAGGCTATATATTTATTTATTAATTTGTCATAATTAGAATTAAAACCATCTTTTATCTTTTTCAAAAAGCCTCTTTTACTTCCTTCCACCTCATGTTTTGGCGGTCGTAAAAACATAGCCGCTAAAGCAGGACTTAAAGTAAGTGCATTCACTGCCGAGATCATAATAGCAATCGCCAGTGTAATACCAAACTGTTTATAAAATACCCCTGCAGAGCCTCCTAAGAAAGTGACAGGAAGAAATACTGAAGCCATTACAAGCGTAATAGAAACAATAGCCGGAGCAATCTCTCCCATTGCATCAATTGCTGCTTTACGAGGGGACGTATATCCATGTTCGAGCTTGCTGTGTACAGCTTCCACAACCACTACGGCATCATCCACCACAATACCTATGGCAAGTACCAAAGCAAATAAAGTAAGTAAATTCAGACTGTATCCAAATAAATACAAAAAGAAGAATGTTCCTATAATCGACACCGGAACCGAAACTCCGTGAATAATGGTAGAACGTACGTCCTGTAAAAATATAAGGATCACGACAAACACCAGTAAAAAACATTCAACCAATGTATGGAGAACCTTATCAATACTTTCACCAAGGAAGTTATTAATATTAACCAGCTCTATCATTTTGATCCCTGAAGGAAAACTCTTTGAAGCATCAGCCATTACTTTCTGTGCTCCTACAATCACTTCCTGGGCATTGGAACCTGGAGTCTGGCTTATCGATATGGCAACGGCAGGTTTACCATTAATGGCTGTAGCACTGGTATAGGTCTGGGTTCCCAAATCAATACGGGCAACATCTTTAAGGTAAAGATACTGTCCGGTTCCAATTGATTTGATAATAATATTCTGAAACTGCTCAAGTGAGCTCAACGTACCGGAATAGGTAATATCATACTGAAATGCCTGAGCCATGTTATCACCAATTTTACCTGGTGCAGCATTAAAATTCTGTGCATTCAATGCTGTCGTAATATCAGCGGGAACCAATCCATAGGCTGCCATTTTATCGGGTTGCAGCCAGATCCGCATGGCATAGGTCATTGCCCCACCGAATATGTTGGCTCCACCTACTCCTTTTGCTCTCTGTAGCTGCGGAACTAAATTGATCGCCGCATAATTCTGTAAAAATTTCTGATCATATTGCGAGCGTTCACTGTACAATCCAACGATCAGCACATTACTGCTTTGCTGTTTCCTTACCGTTACCCCAGCTTGCGTTACCGCCTGCGGAAGCTTGGATAATACCGTACTTATTCTGTTCTGTACATCTACCGCAGCTTGATTAGGATCTACACCTACTGCAAAATAAACAGTGATACTTGCCGATCCTGTATTACTGGCTGATGAGGTCATATAGGTCATTCCTTCCACGCCATTGATCTGCTGCTCAAGTGGGAAAACCACACTATTAATCAGTGTTGTTGTATTAGCTCCCGGATAGGAAGTCGAAACCTGAATGGTAGGCGGTGCAATATTAGGATACTGAGCCACCGGTAGGCTGGTCACTCCTAAAATCCCCAGTACGACAATGATGACAGAGATCACAGTACTTAATACCGGCCGTCTTATAAATAACTTTAGCATGGCCTCTTAGTTAGATTTGGTTTTCATGGTACTGTACACTTCAACAGCATTGGCAGGTATGGGTTTTACTACCGTGCTGTCACTGATATTAAGCCCGTTAAGAAGAACTTTATCTCCTACTTTAACACCATCTTTAATCACTGCAAAGTTACCGTCGTCTGTAGGTGAGGTGACTACCGCAGTACTCATTACTTTATTTCCACTCATTAACTGATAGACGAATGATTTATCCTGCATTTGATAAATCGCCGTCTGAGGAGCTAATAAAGCATTATCGAGACTAACAGGAATCCGGATCGTAGCACTTGCACCGTTTTGGATAAGACCTAATTTATTTTCGAATATCGCTTTGAATGTTGCAGTACCGGTACTCGTGTTTATGCCACCGCTGGCTGTTACCAGTTTGCCTTTTTCAGGATAAACGGTTCCATCAGCCAATACTAATGTGACCAGAGGCATATTATTTAATTTTTCCAGCGTCGTACTTCCTTTCATTGTATTCATAAAATCCAGAAGCTGTTTTTCACTGAGGGAAAAATAGGCGAAAACACTTGTGGTGTCGGAAAGTGTCGTAAGCGGATCTGTTGTTGTACTGCTTACTAAAGCACCTATTTTATAAGGAATAAGACCAATGGTTCCACTTTGTGGACTTCGGATGTAGGTATATCCTTGATTGGTTTGAGCATTGGCAAGAGTTGCTTTTGCCTGAGACAAAGCAGCCTCTTGTGACTGTAAAGTATATAAAGCGGAACTCAGTTGATATTTGCTTACAATTTCCTGTTCTACCAGAGGTCTTGCTTTCTCCACATTCATACGGGCAGTATTGACGTTGGCTTCTGCTATTTTTATAGCTCCCCTGGCTGTAACAATGTCCTGTTCATATTGGGGATTTTTGATCCGGAATAATAGCTGTCCTTTAGTTACTGCGGCTCCTTCGGAAACATAAATATCCTGGAGGTAACCAGAAACCATGGGCTTTATTTCCACTACATTTTCACCTTGTATGGAGGCTGGGAAATCATTATAAACTGTTACCGATCTCGGAGTGAGAGTTAATACCTGATAACTTTGTATAGGTTTCTCTTTTGTCTGTTCCTTTTTTTTGCCACAAGAAAGCAATAATATTGGAATAAACAGGACATATCTACTTTTCGTCATATTAAAATATTTGTGTCTGATAAGAATTACAAAAAATGAATTATCATCTCAAGCTTTAAAATAAATCCCTTAGCACTACCCTATGATTATAAAAATAGGATTTTGTTAGATCAAAAATGTCAAATTTTAAATAAATTTTAACATTTAATAAAAATTATTAAATCGAAACAGAATTTTATATAATAAAAAACCAGTCTCTCCCGATGGGATAAAGACTGGTCTCTGTTATATTTATTGAAGATAACTCCTATTTTTGAAAAGATATTTTAATTAAAAGACTGTTTATAAAGTAAAGGAGTGGTATTTGTTTTCTTCTTAAATAACTTATTAAAAGACTGTGAATGTTCAAATCCGAGCTGATAAGCTACCTCTGCCACTGAAAGACTTGTGGTCGTAAGATATTCTTTGGCTTTTTCAATCAGTTTTTCGTGGATATGCTGTTGGGCATTTTGTCCCGTCAGATTACGAAGCATATCACTGAGATAGTGTGGTGAAAGATTGAGTTTCGAAGCTAAAAACTCCACGGTAGGAAGTCCGCCGGTTAAAGTCTCCTGTTTATTAAAATAATCTTCAAGTAAATTTTCCATTTTGGAAAGTAAATCACTATTAACCGTTTTACGTGTTATGAACTGGCGCTTATAAAATCGGTTGCTATAGTTTAATAACACCTCAACATAAGAAACGATGACATCCTGACTGATCTCATCAATCGCTGTATCCAACTCGCCATGAATATTATCCAATAACCCCACGATCAGTTTCTTTTCTTTATCAGATAAATGAAGTGCTTCATTGGTGTCATAAGAGAAGAAACCATATTTCTTTATACTTTTACCTAGCGGGTAATTTCGAATGAAATCAGGATGAACCAATAAAGTATATCCATGGTATTTCGCTTCTTCATTAGTAGATAAAATCTGGTTAGGTGCTGTAAACATCATTCCACCCTCATTGAAATCATAGTACCCTTGCCCATACCCTATTTTTCCATTCTCAGAAAACTTATAGGAAATCTTATAAAAATCCATCACAAAGTTGCGGTTAAGCAGTTCCTTGTTGACACTCATTTCAGTATTGTCAATCAAGCTAATCAATGGATGAAGGGGTTTTGGCACCCTCAATATCTGATGAAGCTCGGAAATGGATGAGATTTTCAAAGGGCTGTTATCTTTCTTTTCCATAGTATAAATGTATGAATTATTTAAGTGAAAAAACAGCACAGCTCACACTGTACCTGTGCTGTTTTAAAAGGAAAATTTATATAAACTGTTTTCCCAATTGCTCTCTGAATGCTTCAACACCTAACTCCTGACGTTGTTCATACAATTCATTGGCATCTTTTCCTGCGATGTATCTTAGTTGCTTTTTCCCGTCTGTTGCTGCTTCATATACAACCTCGGCAATCAATTCCGGTTCCGAAGCTGCTTCCAGCATCCCTTCCAAGTTTGAAAACAGACTTTTGATTATAGGTTCGTATTCCGGTTGAGTTCCCATATCCAGAGAACGGCTGATAAAATCTGTTTTAATTCCTCCCGGAGAAACTGTTTTTATGTCCACTCCGAAAGTATTCAGTTCAAAAGCTAAACTTTCACTCCATCCTTCTAATGCCCATTTCGTTGCATGATAGGTAGAACTTAATGGAAACGCCATCAACCCGCCAATAGACGTTGTTGTGATAAACATTCCACTTCTTTTTTCTCTGAAATAAGGAATGAAAGCCTGTGTAACACGGATTACACCCAATAAATTCGTATTTAATTGTTTAACGACCTGATCATCCGTTAAGGCTTCTAAAGGTCCCATTAAACCATATCCGGCATTATTAAAGACTAAATCGATATTGCTGATCTCAAGTGCTTTTTTCACAGTAGACTTGATCTGTTCTGGATTTGTTACATCCAATGGAAGAACTGTTACATTCTCTAAAGCTCTAAGTTCTGTATCAGATTCCGGATTTCTCATCGTAGCGATCACGTTCCATCCTCTGCTTTGAAATAATTTTGCACTTGCTTTTCCAAGTCCTGTTGAGGCACCTGTTATAAAAATTGTTTTCATTTTTTTATTGTATTAAAATTACAATACAAATGTCTGCAATCAAAAAAACGCCAGAGTTGCCAAATTGGATTTTGATGTAGCCAAAATGGAATTTACATTTTAAAGACAGAAAAATAGGTCTTCCTTATTAATTTTTGAATTGATATTAATATATTTGATCTAAAGAGGCCCCATAGTTCAATGGATAGAACAAAAGTTTCCTAAACTTTAGATCCAGGTTCGATCCCTGGTGAGGCTACAAATTGAATACTCTGCTATTTAGTTGAAAAATGAAAGTTAAACATACGCATGGTATTGTATTGACGATTGCAAATAAACGAAATGAAAATAAAAACTACTGCTAACAAGGGCTTTGCATGAGGAAGGCTGAAATGCAAAATTCACCGGCAGTGTTTCAGTTGAACTTTAATCATAATTAAGCTTTTGTTCTTCGGTTTCCGACCTCGGCAAACCCAAAACACTAGGCGTAATTTTACAAACAACCTCAAATCAGAATTCCGACACGAAAAGAAATGAAAATACTTATTACAATTTTTTCTTTATTATTTTTTTCCTTTTCTTATGGACAATCTGTAAGTAAAACAAAACCCGCAACACTAAATGCAATAGCAAAATTCATATCTCATGAAAATGGCGAAATGATTTCTATTTCAAAATTTTCAATAATAAAAGACTTTTCAAATAATGCTTTTGCTGACACCGTTTTTGTATATGACAGCAAAGAAATTCCCTTAGACTTTGACACTGTATTATTAACTGTAAATAAATATGGTGGAGAACGCTCAGAAGGTAACATATATTTTAGCAGCCCAGATTATGATGCAAATTATGGTATTCACCCAATAAGAAATAACCAAATTTCAATTGGTGAAAATGAAAATTCTGAAATTAATGAATGGGCTTTAAAAGGGCAAATAAGAAAAATAGCAGTCTTAGAATATGAACAATTTGACCAAACTAAAAATAAACCTGAAAATCCCAAGAATTATAAAAGCAATACTACTGTTAATTATAACCGTACAGGAAATTTAGACAGCTTAAAGATTTTGTATAAAACCAAAACATCTTCTACATTTATGGAAACAAACATCTCATATAATTATACGAATGTAGAAAGGACAGGAGTTGTTGTTGAAAATAAAAAAGATACAATTTCTATAACTCACAAAAAATGGTTAACAAATCAACTGTATACAGAAGAATATTTCAACAGTAAGAATAATTTATTTAAAACAACTTGGACATTCGTTGACAGCAATCATAAAATCACACATCAAAGAACAGAAGAAAAATATACAAACTCAGCAACTGAGATAAGACCGTTTGACATTTATTATACATTTAACGAAGATAATTACCTGGAAAAAATAACAACCAAATTTCAAGGAATAGAAAATGAAACCATTGTGGACAAAAATATAGATTTACTGTTTGACCATAATGGTAATCCAACAAAATCAATAAAAGTTGAAAATAATATCAAATATTTGATTATAAGAAAATATGAATACTACTGAAAAAACAACCACTAACAAAGGTTTGCCGAAAGCGGGACTGATTGCTTCGATTTTCTGACCGAACGTAAAGCAGTAAAACGTTAGCACCAATACATTCTAAAAACAGACACATTGAAAAACAAGAATATATATATTTCATTAATTGTCTTTATAGCAGTTTTTAGCTCAATTGCTTTTTTGATGGGATATCGAATTCCACAATGGGACAAACACAGAGATTGGGTTTTTATGCCCGAAAATAAAGATCCCTTTTTTGAAATTGAAAAAACAGACATAAAGACAGATTTTGTGCTGCATATACCCAATGGTAAAGGCTATATTTTGTTATTGAAAACCGGTGATTTTATAACCGTAACTGCTATTACAGAAAAAGGAAAAATAATTAAACGATTCCCGAAAACAAAAGACTTTTACATTGATTCCCTTAACCAAAGATTTATTTTTTCTAAGGAAATTTATAAGGGTGATGACCATTTAAAAAAACAATTAATAAGTTATCGTTTTACGGATTATCAGAAGCAGGAAAATCGGGAACTCAACGATTTTATTATAGAAGAAACGCAAGCTGAATTTTTAAAAAGAAAAGGCTATTCTATAAAGGATTTCCTTAAGGATAATGAAAAAAAAGAGTTAGACAGTCTTTATCTAAAGGAAAAAACAAAAGAAGCCAATTTCTACAAAACACTCTACCCTGTAACCAAAGTATCAATAGCATATGAAGCATTGGACACAGAATTCTATACCAATAAAAATGGACAACTATATACCGTTGAAGAAACGAAAGTAAAGACAAATAATATTGAAGATGTTTGGAACAGTCTCTACTTACTTTTCCCCAATTACAAAAAAAAAATGAGTGTACAAACGCTTACCAAAAATATGAATACCTATGTGAAAACAGACGAACCAACCATAGAAAGTAATTTTATTCATACACATTATCTACGTGTTTCTTTCAGGCAGCACCATATAAATTATTTCAGCATTCCTTTTGGAACTAAAAATTTTAACTTTAAATACAAAGAGAGAACATTGGCCTACCCAGAACAATTGAATATTCCTAAAAATGATATGGATACACTCGCTTGTATCATTGACAATACCTTGTACAGGATATACCCAAAAACAAATAAAATTAAAAAATGAAAGAGCAAAGTGTCATCTCTTTCCGACTTGTATAACCAATTTACTCTTCAAGCATTGAAAATGGTTTAATTCAACACTTTATGATTACGATCATAAACCAACTTAAAATCTGTTATTAAATTTGAAATGGAAAGTATTCCGATAATAATTCATCATTTTTACAGTTGAGCTTCTCTCCAACGGGAAGCTTTTTTAGAATACTTTTTTAGATCTTTTTAATATTACTGGATAGGAGTCTTTCGCAATTGAAGGACTCCTTTTTTAATTTAAAAAATCCCCAACCAAGGTCAGGGATAAAATTTCAAATGGGATATTTAAATGGGACTATTATTTTACTGCATAAAATGCAACTCCTTCATATGTCCAGCCATTTCCGCCCATCCTAGTTCATTAAGATTTGTTGTATAAAAATGACCATTCTTTGAAGATCACTTGAAGTTTTAAATGCTACCCCCTCATAAGACCAATCGTGCTGACCAATCGGAAATGTAAGTATAAGTATTTTTCTCATGTAATAGAATATGTAATTTAAATAAAAAGGCTGCTAATGCGGCCTTATATTATTTCATTTCTGCTAAAATAATTGTCTTTATTTTATTATATGAATAGTTTAATTTTTCAATTTCTTCTTTTTTGTTAATAATATTAAAAGTTTTAATTTTCTCTTTTTTTATTAATGAATTAAAATCATCATATGAATAAACCTTACTTCCAATTAAAACAATAGTTTGTTCATTTTGCTTTTTTTTAAGATCAGAAATCATATTTCTTTGGTCTCCATAATCCGGACTATAATCAATAATAGGCTGGCTAACTGTTTTACTACAACCGCAACATATCATCAAAGAGAATAAAATAAAATTTTTCATATTTTCAAAATTAAGACTAATAATTACCTTCTCCTAAACAAATAGCTAGGACTCCAATACAACTTGTAATGGTTAATGTTCTCATAGGTTTTAGTTTTTTATTAAACTTAAATATATACAATTTATATGACTCGATGATTTACAATTATTTATCCGTATTATTTGGCTAAAATTTAATCAGATAAGGTAATTGTTTTGAATTATTGGTTGCACTATTACCTGTTTTTTATATTTTTAAATAATGCAACCAATACTTAAAGAAGAAGTTTTTTCTGCACCCCGATGGCAAAAAACTATATACCGCATTGTAAGCCTTTTAATGTTAATATTGGGAGGGTATGTGCTCAAAATAAAAAATGCTGGATGGATTATCTTTTTAGCCGCTTTTATTTTTCTAATTGCCGTTTCAATGTTTATCTATACCCGGGTAAAACTTATTATTTCGAATGACAGTGTACGTTTTGTTGGTGGTCTGAAGAAACATTCTTTTTTGTGGAGTGACATTACACAAATAGATATGATTAGGCTAGGAAAATTTAAAACACCATCAGCAACGATATATTACTCTGGCGGGAAGCTGGAACTCAATATGAGTGTTTACCTTAAACCAGAGTTCAATAAAATTTTATCGCTTTTAGAAATGAAAGTTGATTCGGTTCTATTTACAGAAAATTACAAAGAGGTTCGTGGCCAGATCAGTTGATATTTTTTACAGGCTTGAAGTTGAAAACATTCCAAATCAATACTTTATGATTACGATCATAAATAAATTTAAAATCTGTTGCTAAATTTGATTTAGAAAACCAGTCTAATAATAATTCATCGTTTTTTACAATCGTAGTGCTTCCCTCTTTTGGGAAGCTTTTATTTGAATAATTTTTGCAACTTATACATTTTACAGCCCCTGGAGTCTTTCAATTTCGAAAGGCTCCTTTTTTATATGAAAAATCCCTCAGATTGAGGGATTGTATTTATTATATTGGAACGCAATAGCAATTACAAGCAGCGTCTGGTTCTGGTCCGCAAATACCCGTGGCTTCGCAAATAAGCTTGAAGTGAGGTTTGCAAACACCATCTATGCCTCCGCCACCTTTAACTTGTTTTAGTCCTTCTCTGGAAATTTTTTTGAAATTATTCATTGTTTTTATTTTAATTAGGTATTAAATATAAGAATTATTCTCCAACTATAGATTTAATATACAAAATATGATTACGAAAATCTACACCCTTAAATCAAACAACAAAAGTAATTTACACTTTTAATATTTATTTAGTTTTCAATAAATCAACCTCTAAAAGATTATTATTATTTTTAGTTCTATTCTTGTAATATTTTTCCATATTTCTCTTAAATTCACTGTTGCTTTTTCCATCCTGAGTCTCTATAATATCTAGACCCATCAAGTTTTTGCTGGGATTTCCTCGATATTCTTTATATAATTTTCTATACTTTTCATGATCAATGGATAGCATTTTTTTACTGCTTGTTTTGTAACTTAAAATACGATTTAATTTTTCAATAGCAACTAATCCAAAACTATGTGTATGGGTATTATCCTCTATTTTTAAAACAAGACCGGGCAAACCATGAAATTTATAAGGGCCATCAGATATAGGAATATCCGTAGAAAACCAAGCTGTCCATATTCTTCCGGCAAAGTGTAAAGTAGCTTTTTGGGTAGAGAATTTATTAATTTCCTTCTTTTCTGAAGAAATTTTCCAATCCATTTTTCTTAAATCAGAAACTATATAAATATCACTATACAACGAGACAATTAGAGAAACATCATAGTTTGGATATTTTTTATAAACCCTGTTTTCAAAACTACTTAATTTTTCACCTTGTATTGATGCAATTGAATCATTTTTAAAATTTTGGACATCATAAAAAATAGAGCCTTCCTTATATACATCCAGATACATTACTGCTTTTGTTGTATCATTTTTTATAGTGTCTTTAACAGACTTATATTCATACACAAATCTATTAGATTGACAATAAACAAAATGAGATAAGAAAAATAAAAAAGCAAATAATTTCATTTTTGTTTTTGTGAATAATGTAATAATTTTTTTCGGAAGAATTCAAACTTGTTTACCGCCTTTTTAGAAAAAATTATGCAGAATAAATTTACAACATGAAACTTTAATTAAAAAAAGAATAAATAAAAAAGCACCTCTTCCCAAATGCCTTCCCATTTCCATAGAAGTTATCATTTTTTTTTGCAAATTTGTAAAAATGTCAGATATGCAAAAAGAAAAATTACGTTCGCTAAGAAAGAGAAAAGGTTATACGCAACAGCAGATTGCTGATATCATTGCAACGGATGTATCTAATTACAGCAGGAAGGAAAGCGGTGACGTAAAAATCTTTAAAGATGAATGGGAAAAGATTGCTGCTTTCCTTGAAGTCCAGGTTGATGAAATTTACGAAATGGAAGAAGCGAAAGTAATTGTTGAAAACCCTGTTTTTAATGATAGCCCAGGTTCTTCAGGAGGTGGTAATGTGACCAATTTTAATAATGATGTGAGTATTTCAGTCATAAAAAATTTACAGGATTATATAGCTCTTTTAAAAGAGGAAAACGATAAACTGAAACAACAGATAGGATCAGGAAAATAAATAAATAAATAAAAAATCATCTCCGAAACGGGATGATTTTTTTTTATTAATATGCTCTCTTATTTCTGCTATTTTCATTTCGAAAAATTGGCACAAGTAAAACTTGTATTTTCATGGAATTCATGCATTAAAAGCGCTAAAAACAACCACATACCACATATAAAAATAATCAATTATTATTAAGAATAATAATTACAATAACGAATTATATGATTATTATTAACAATAATATCAAAATTTATTACTATATTTACAATATAATAAAAATTTACATTCCATTTTGTACATTTACTTCCCTATTTTGGGAAGTTTATAATACCTTTAAAATTCATAATAAGCGTAGGAGTCTTTCAATTTAGAAAGGCTCCTTTTTTATTTAGCTAATTGATAGGATCTGGTTTAAAAATGTTAAACAAATCTTTATGATTACGATCATATAATTGATATACAAATACTTATTACTTTTAAGGGGAAAACTAATAATCAAGCATCACTTATTATTTTATTGCTTCCCCTTGATCCGGGAAGCTTTTGTTTGAGACACTTTTTTTAGATCTTATCATATTATAGCCACTGGAACCCTCTGAATGGAGGGTTTTCTTTTAAACAAAAAAATCCCCAACCGAAGTTGAGGATAAAAACTAATAACCATGAAAACTCAAATTAAACATGAGTTGTGTTCTTACATTGAAATATTGTGCCAAGAATTGAGACAATACAAACTTTAACATAATTTTAATAGTTTTATACTCCGCTTTCCTGTTGATTGTAATTTTGTACAAGTATATTTTTGAATTAAATTTGTACTTGCATTGATTGATCAATTCTCAATACAACGATACTCTATATGATAAAATATTTCTTCAATCTGACTATCTTTTTGTCGGTAGCTGTTTGTTCAGCACAGAATAGTTTTAAAGTGATTCCACTGGG
Organism: Chryseobacterium paludis; assembly: GCF_025403485.1. Taxonomy (NCBI): domain Bacteria; kingdom Pseudomonadati; phylum Bacteroidota; class Flavobacteriia; order Flavobacteriales; family Weeksellaceae; genus Chryseobacterium; species Chryseobacterium paludis. The sequence continues at coordinate 984,053 of NZ_CP099966.1, read as the reverse complement.
AACTTATGGTGGTGGTGATGAAAGTAATTTATCCAGTTATATGGCTGCTCCGGTAAATTCTGAAAACTATATAGCGCTTGATGCCGGAACGATACGTTCAGGAATTGAAAAAGCCATACAGAAAGGAAATTTTAAACAAAGCTCTGCATCGCAGGTTATGCAACAAAATATCAAGGGATACCTGATTTCTCATGCACACCTCGATCATGTAAGCGGAATGATCTTAAATAGTCCAGATGATACAAAAAAGTCTGTGTATACCCTTCCTACCGTAGGGAAAATCATTACAGATAAATATTTCTCATGGGAAAGCTGGGCCAACTTTACCGATTCCGGTGAAGCTCCCCGTTTAAGCAAATATAAGATGGTAAGTCTTGAGGATGGTAAGGAAATACCGATCACTGATACCGAAATGTATGTGACTGCATTTCCGCTAAGTCATGTCAATCCATATGAGAGTACAGCTTTTCTCGTAAGACATGATGGTGATTATCTTTTATATTTAGGAGATACCGGAAGCGATCTTATAGAAAAAAGCAATAAACTTGAAAATTTATGGAAACAGATTGCTCCTTATATTAATGAGCAAAAATTAAAGGGAATTCTAATAGAGGTTTCCTTCCCTAATGAACAGCCCGACAAATCTTTATTTGGCCACCTTACTCCAAAATTACTGGAACAGGAACTAAATACTCTGAACAGATTCTGTAAGCCAGGAAAACTGCATCACGTTCCTGTCATTATTACCCATCTGAAACCTGTAGGTGATCATATTGAAAAAATCAAGAAGCAACTGAAAGAAAAAAATGCTCTGGGAATCAAGTATATTTTCCCTGTACAAGGGGAAAAAATCACTTTATAAGGAGATATAACCAAATACTTAACATCCTATCATATAATTCATTACATTTGTTTTACAACTAAAAACAATGTACTATGAAAAACAATTTGAAATCATTAGAAAGAAATCAGTTAAAAGTAATTAATGGTGGCGTACCCGCATGTCCTGAGAATCTGGAATGTGGCCCTGGAAAATGCTGCATCAATGGTGGCTGCCGTCCTATATCAGAGGCGGGACCCAATGGATTATGTATGGCACCACCAATCGAATAGAATTTTTTCAAACGGCAAAGAATAATCATATTCTTTGTCGTTTGATTATTAGATGATATAGGCAATGCTATCTCATCTTCATGTAAATTTAATTATATCCAAAAAAACAATGTACTATGAAAAATCTGAAATCCTTAGAAAGAAATCAATTAAGAATGATCTACGGTGGCTATCCGCCATGTCCTGAAAGCTTAGAATGCGGTGACGATTGGTGTTGCATCAACGGTGCATGCCGTCCGAGATCTCAGGCAGGCCCCAATGGACTATGCATGGCCATCATAATCGATTAAAATTTCTCTGAAGACAAAGAATGAAATTTTTCTTTGTCTTCAGTTTTTAATACCGATCGTTATCTAACCTCAATCCCGGCATCTATATAAGGTTTTAAATAATCTGATTTTGGATCTGCCTCAGTGATAATAATATTCAGTGAATTGGCAGCACAGATATAAAAGGATTCGGATTTCCCCAATTTATCTGAAGTCGAAAGAGCAATCGTGCATTTTGAAGTTTCTATCATCACCCTTTTAACCAGGCTGTCTTCATAATCATCACCGGTAACTCCAAAATTCAGATCGATACTACATACGCCCAGCAAACAGATATCAGCTCTGATATTCCTTATACTTTGAATCGTCTCATACCCATTTGTAGAGAATGAAATTTTATTCAGCATTCCACCCATAAATAAAACTTCAATTTCTTTATGATCTTCCAAAAGTGAAGCAACCGGAAAGCTATTGGTTACTACAGTTAAAGCAATATCCTTTGGTAAATTAGCAATTACCGCCAGTGCTGAAGTTCCTGAGTCAACTAACAGAACCATTCCGGGTTTAATATATTCCAATACCTTTTCGGCAATGATCTTCTTGTGCGGGACGTCGATATTCTGACGGTCTTTAAAATGAAGCGGCATTGAAGACCTTTGAATAGCACCACCACGGACAGCTTTTAACAGACCTTTATCTGATAATTCTTTAATATCTCTACGCACGGTATCTTCAGATACTTTAAGTATTTTACTGATCTGATCAAGCAATACTTTTTTATCTTTTACTAAATACTCGAGAATGAGATCCTGTCTTTCAGCTTTTATCATAACACAAATATAGAAAATATTTATTGCAAAATAATGCAACTTTATGCAATAATACATATCTTTGTTGCAAATAATTGCAAAATGAAAAATAAGAAAGAAACCATTGCGATAGATATGGACGGTGTAATAGCAGATGTAGAAGCGCAACTTATCGATTGGTATCACAGAGATCACGGTATTTTAATCAGTAGAGAAGATATGATCGGTAAACCGGAACCCGAAGCTTTTCCAGATAGAGAAGCAGTCTTAAAATTTTTACAGACTCCCGGTTTTTTCCGCACTCTGCCGGTAATGCCTAATGCAGTGGAAGTAGTTAAAGAATTGATGAATGATTATGATGTTTATATTGTGACTGCTGCTATGGAGTTTCCACTTTCATTATATGAAAAATACGAATGGCTGCAGGAGCATTTCCCTTTTATATCATGGAAAAATATAATCATGTGTGGTGATAAAAGTGTTATCGACACCGATTATCTGATAGATGACCATATTAAAAATCTTGATTTCTGTAAAGGCAGACCCATTATGTTCAATGCCGGACACAATAGTAGTATAGATCATCATCAGCGGGTACACAGTTGGGATGAGGTGAGGGATTTATTTAGTAATATTAGAAACCTAAGTCAATCTGAAGCTATTTAATCGGATATCATATCTATAAAAAAGGTAATCAATCTATTGGTTACCTTTCTTTATATTATAAAAATGATCTTACTTTTTCAATGGATGTGCAAGATGAAGCGCCGCAAGCCTGAATCCGCTTTTCAGATAAACCTTTTGCGCAGTATTATTAGTGAAGTCAGTATCAAGAACTACCGCATCCATCGCATTGGACCTGGCAATATGCTCTACATATTCCAGTAGTTGAGAGGCTAAACCTTTTCCTCTATGAGATTCCAGGGTACAAAGGTCATCAATATAAATAATATGTCCGCTGTGTAAGGAGTTCATAACCCGGTATCCGGCAAATGCCACACACTGATCATTTTCCATAATTCCAGAAATCCTGTACTTCTCATTTTCCATCATTTCATGAATGATTTCTTTCCAGTTATTTTTATCGAGATGAGGTCTTAATAAAGAGATCACTTCCCAGCACTGTTGAATCTCCAGATCGGTCGTAAAATCTGAAATGGTATATTGACTCTGCATAATGTATTTTATTTAATACAAATTTAAAACAGATCATTTCGTTCTATATATGCCAATTGTGAAATATGATATAGCCCAAATCAACATAAAAATTTAATAACGTGAGCATTTAGGATAAAAAAACTACAATAAAGAGCTATAACAACAATAATTCAAAATTCAAAACTAATCAATCGCCTCTTTCAGTATACTCAACGCCAGTCTCATTTCCTTTTCATTCAATGACGCAAATCCCATCCTCATTCCATTGCTTGCAAAAACCTCATTTTTATAAAAATCCCCATATTCGATATACAGTCCTTTTTTCAATGCTTTCCCGGCAACTTCCGTTAAATTAATTTTCTTATTAAAGTCAGCCCACACAGCCAATCCTCCTTCTGGAGTTTTAAAATCAATCAGTTCTTTAAAATCTGAAGCTAGTATTTCACAAAAAAGATTGCGGCGTTGTTTATATATTTTTAAAGATTTTCTAAAATGTCTTTCCATTTCTCCGCTATCGAACATCATTGCAAATGCATTTTCCAGTAATGTGTCACCCTGCTTATCTATAAATTCCCTGGTTGATGATGCTGCATCAATGAAAGCTGAAGGTCCCACCATAAATCCAATTCGTAGTGCCGGCGCAAATGTTTTCGAAATAGATCCTATATAAATAACATTGTGATAATGATCTATACTCGCCAGAGGTACGTATGGTTTATTATCGTAATGAAAGTCAAAATCATAATCATCCTCAATAATGGCAAAACGATACTTTTTAGCAAGATGCAATAACTTCATTCTGCGCTCCATACTTGTCGTTACAGTGGTTGGAAAATGATGATGAGGTATAATATAAACTGCTTTTATCGCAGTGTGGTTTAAAACGGTTTCCAGATGATCAATATCCATTCCCTGTTCATCAATAGGAATTCTGAGAAGCTTACCTCCTAAATATTGGAACGTCTGATCTGCAAAAGGATAATTGGACGAGCCCACAGCAATAATATCAGATGGCCCTATTAACAGTTTACCTGCAAGATAAATCCCCATTTGGCTTCCTTTTGTGATGACAAGGTTTTCTTTAGAAACATTTAACCCCCGGGTGCTGGATAAATAATGACAGATAGAATCGCGAAGATGTTCGGATCCCTTTGAACTTCCATATTTCAGAAAATTTTTACCATAGAATTTTCTGGAAAGACTTCTATATTCTCTCATAAGCTGATCTACAGGAGCTAACCGTACATCGGGAAAGCCACCATCGATCGCAAGATCTATTTTCTGAAAATCCTTTCCTGAAGAAGGGGTTTTAAATGGATTATTCCAATAAAAAGCTTCACTAAGATTATTATTCTCACTATGTTCAGAGGTTATGATCTTAGAAGACGTTGGCAGATTAGAAAGAACAAATATTCCTTTTCTTTCAACAGACTCTGCCCAACCCTGGCTGATAAGTTCTTCATAGGCCAGCTTTACCGTATTTCTATTGATCCCGATAAGATCTGCAAGTATCCGTGAACTCGGAAGACTGTCTGATGGTTGCAGCGTACCATTTGTAATCAGTGATATAAATTGATTACATACTTGAACATACAGTGGCACCGACCCTCCTCTGTCCAGCTTAATTAACGATTTGTAAGGTAACATCCTATTTAATATAGATATGAGTTGATACACAAATGTAATTCAAAATCTTAACATCCAGACAAATTGTAGTAAAACTGGACTATCCTATTTCTTGAAACTGGAGCACTTAAACACCTCATTCTACCAGTAATTTTGTGATAGAGATGTAACAATTAAAATTATTATTAAATTATAAATGGAAAACGTACAATTTAACCTGTTTGGTTTGGCAGTAAGTGTTTCAGACTTAAGTCAATCCATAAAATGGTACCATCATATATTAGGATTTCAGTTAATAGAAGAAGTTGATTTTCCTGCTGTAAAGGCAAAAGGTGCTTTTATGGAAGGAATGGGAATCCGTCTGGAGTTATTACAATCTGCTGATTCTTATCGAATTGAAGAATTATTTGCTACCCCTCCGGGCCACCTTAAACCTATAGGAAATAAAGCTTTGATTCTGTATGTTGATGATTTACATGAAGCTGGTTTGTGGCTGGAAAAACAAAATGTAAATTTTGTATTTAAAGAAATACAGCTTAATGAGGAAGGACTCACCAGTACGATCATTCAAGATCCGGATGGAAATTTCATTAGTATTTTCGGTAAGGAAGTATTCACAAAAAAATAACTACATCACAGGTTATTTAATTTTTATTTAACGCAGCAAAGCTCTCAATACGAGAGCTTTGTTTATATCTGCTTTTAGGGTTCTTACTAACTTACAAATGCTTTTTCAATTTCACGGGTATCTTCAAGCATTAAAAGCTTTGTGATTTTGCCATTTTCAATACTAAACCTCTGACATATAAAAGCAGTGAATCTTTTACCCGTCTTCTTTGCGACCCGGGATGCTTTCCCAAACACTGCAGCTTCGTTTCCATCGATAAAAAGATGATCAAGTTCAAATTGTTCTTCGCCATCTATATGAGAATCTAAAAGAAGTTGAAGTGCTGCTATCACCTCTGATTTTGTTGTTAATGCTCCCGTCCAGGGTAATAGATCTGATTTAGGAATATACCATTCCACTTGGTCAGCAAAAAAAGATCCTGCTTTTTCAGTATCCTTCTCAGAAACACTTTGGAAAAATCCATTTAATATGGCGGCTGTCTGTTCGTTTTCAGCTAATGAATTCATATATTTTATTTTTTACACCTATTTACTTTACAGTAAATTATTAATCATTTTAGACAACAAAATTAGGATGTTCCCATTGTATCGATCTATACCAACTATAAAATAATGACCAGCCCAGAATTCCGTCTAGCTTTCTGAATATACTGAAAGTATTAATAAAGAAAACCGATGGGATATGGCCCCACCGGTTTAAAAAAACAAAAATTGATATGGATATGATTAGTTGTGTTTATTTTTTAACGATCTTTTCAGTACAGCAATACTTAAAAGGATACAGGTCTTCTTCGTTTTTTCTTATTTTTTGTTAAGACAAATTTATATTTATTTAGACTGAATAAAAATAAGAAACTAATGACTTTTATCAGTTTATCACTATTTTATGATAATTAACTGCATTAATACCCTTAACTATTTAATAACAAAACACTTATATACAATAAAAAATTTAAGCCACTTATAAAAGTGACTTAAATAGATAATTTAGATTAAAATATTCATCATATTAGGAGAATCATTGAGGTAGGATTCATAATACCCCGCTTTCTTCATTCTGTTCAATAATTCTTCAAAATCAGAAAACGAAGGTACTTCGATACCTACAATTGCTGAAGCTGTTTCCCGTGAGTTCCTTTTGGTATATTCAAAAAATGTAATATCATCTGACTTCCCTAAAACACTTAAAACAAATTCTTTAAGAGCTCCCGGACGCTGTGGAAATTTTACAATAAAGTAATGTTTCAAGCCTTTGTAAAGCATCGCCCGTTCCTTAATTTCTTCAGTCCTTGTTATATCATTGTTGCTTCCGCTTACAATGCAAACCACATTTTTATCTTTTATTTCTTCTTTATAAAGATCCAATGCTGCTATTGCTAAAGCACCGGCAGGCTCCAATACCATGGCGTCTTTATTATAAAGTTCTAATAAAGTTTCGCAAACTTTCCCCTCATCAACTGCAATACAGTCATGAATATAATCTTTACATATCTCAAAATTGAGGTCTCCTACTTTCTGAACAGCAGCTCCATCCACAAATTTATCAATATGCATAAGTTCGGTATTCACTCCGGCATCTAAAGAAGCTTTCATCGAAGCTGCCCCTTTCGGTTCTACAACAATAATTTTGGTTTCAGGTGATAGAACTGAAAAAACAGTAACTACTCCAGCAGCCAGCCCACCTCCTCCTAAAGGGACAAATACAAAATCGATCTTATGTTCTGCCTGTTCCAGAATCTCCATCGCCAAAGTAGCTTGCCCTTCAATGATCTCAACATCATCAAAAGGATGTATAAATTCAACTTTAGAACTTTCACTATACTCTATTGCGGCTTTTTTGGAATCATCAAAAGTATCACCGATCAATTTGATATCGACATATTTTTCTCCAAACATAGCTACCTGTTCCAGTTTTTGTTTTGGAGTGGTAACAGGCATGAAAATAGTTCCCTCAATTTTCAGTTTCCGACAAGCGAAAGCAACACCCTGAGCATGATTTCCTGCACTGGCACAAACAATTCCATTTCCAACTTTATGATCTTTATAAAGGCTATAGATTTTATTGTAAGCTCCTCTTATCTTATAGGAACGGACTGGCTGCATATCTTCTCTTTTCAGAAAAATATCAGCTTCAATTTGTTTTGAAAGCCTGAAACTTTTCTGCAGAGGCGTTGTATTAACAATATTCTCTAGTGTTTTCCGGGCCTCTTTTATGGCATGCAGTGAAGGGAAACTGATGGTTTTACTTTTCATATTCGAGTTCTCTATCAGGACGTAAAGACCTTACGACTTTACCTGCCTGCCATAATTCGCTGTTTCTTAACTCTTCAAGTTCTTTATTCAGACCTTCTCTGTAGTTTTCCTTGCTGTTGCTTGAGATAGACTTTTGTGATTCATTTCCTTCTTTCACACTCTGATACAGTTCTTCAAATACAGGTTTTGTAGCATCATAAAACTTCTTCCACCAATCTAAAGCTCCTCTTTGTGCTGTTGTAGAGCAGTTGGCATACATCCAATCCATTCCATTTTCAGCAACTAACGGCATTAAAGATTGGGTTAATTCTTCCACAGTTTCATTAAATGCTTCTGAAGGGGAATGTCCTTGGGCTCTTAATACCTCAAACTGTGCAGCAAATAATCCCTGTATAGCTCCCATCAGGGAACCTCTCTCTCCTACAAGATCACTGTATACTTCTTTTTTAAAATTGGTTTCAAACAGATATCCGCTACCCACAGCAATACCCAACGCTGTTACTTTATCTTTTGCTTTACCGGTTGAATCCTGATGGATTGCATAACTGCTGTTTAGTCCTTTACCTTCCACAAAAAGTCTTCTTAGAGATGTTCCAGAACCTTTCGGTGCTACCAAAACCACATCTACATCTTTAGGTGGAACAATTTGTGTCTGATGATTGTAGGTAATTCCAAATCCGTGAGAGAAATATAAAGTCTTTCCAGGGGTAAGATGTTTTTCCAAAGTTGGCCAAAATTCGATCTGTGCCGCATCACTCAAAAGGTAGCAAAGAATCGTTCCTCTCTGAGCCGCTTCTTCCAATTCAAATAAAGTTTCTCCAGGAATAAATCCATCTTGTACAGCTTTATCCCAGCTTTTAGAATTTTTACGCTGCCCAACAATTACATTGATCCCATTATCCTGAAGGTTTAGAGCCTGACCAGGTCCCTGAATACCATATCCTAAAACCGCTACCGTTTCATCTCTTAATACTTCCTGAGCTTTTTCAATTGGAAATTCTTCTCTTGTTACTACATTTTCCTCTACTCCTGCAAATTTAATTACTGCCATAATTTTATATTTAATTGTTATTTTTTTAGACCTTTTCAGATCATTTATATATTTTAATTTGTGTTTGTTTTTATTTTATTTATTTTTTACTGATAGGCCATTTTTTCAAGGGCACTAAGCTTTTTGTGAAAACCCTCATTTGATTTGATGACCGCTACCCTTCCGCTTCTGATAAATTCTATAAGACCGTGTGGCTCTAAAATTTCAAGAAAACGATCTATCTCTTCGTGATGCCCTACAATGGTGAAAACCGTATAATCATTTCTTACACTTACAATGGTAGCTCCGTATTGTCTTAATATCCTTTCAACATAAAACTTCTCAGAGACCACATTCGTTTCTATTTTGAAAAGAGCCAGTTCCTGCCATACAATTTCATCATTGGTATTATAGTACACTTTAATGACTTCAACCAGCTTCTGAATCTGTCTCGACACTTTTCTTACAGTCTCTTGCGAAACTTCTACCACAATGGTAAATCTTGAGATCCCTTCAATCTCTGTTGGAGAAACATTTAAGCTTTCGATATTGATTCCTCTTCTGGAAAAAACCATTGCTATTTTGGTAAGCAACCCAACCTGATTTTCGGTGAAAACACTTATTGTATATTCCTGTTTATTCATTTCATTTGTTTTTATTTTAAACGGATCTCACTTACACTGCAGCCCTGTGGAACCATAGGAAAAACATTGTTTTCTTTTCCTACTTTTATTTCTAGCAGATAAGCTCCGTCGGTATTAAGCATTTCTTCTAATGATGATTTTAAAAAAGCTCTTTCTTTTACCTGCTTTCCTTTAATACCATAAGCTTCTGCAACAGCAGAGAAATCAGGACTTGTAATATCTACGAATGAATACCTCTTGTCGTGAAAAAGCTCCTGCCACTGACGCACCATGCCTAGAAAAGAATTGTTAAGAATGATCATTTTTACGCCTATTCCAAATTGTGCAATAGTACCGAGCTCCTGAATATTCATCTGAAAGCCTCCATCACCGGCAATACAGATCACATGTTTATCCGGATTGGCCATTTTTGCACCTACTGCAGCTGGCAGACCAAATCCCATTGTCCCTAATCCACCGGAAGTAACATTTCTTTTGGATGTCTTAAATTCTGCGTAACGGCAAGAGATCATTTGATGCTGGCCTACATCTGTGCAGATAATATATTCTCCATCGGTCAACTGATTCAGATATTTTAACACCTCACCCATCGTAAGCTCCTCTGTTGTTGGATTCAGCTCCTTTTTTACGACTTCTTCATTTTCCTCATTTCTAAGTTCTTTAAACTGATTCAGCCATTCATCGTGGGAATTCTCATCAAGAATCTGAGTTAATAAAGGAAGAGTTTCTTTACAGTTTCCTAAAACAGGAACATCAGCTTTTACATTTTTATCAATTTCTGCAAGATCAATATCAAGATGAACCACTTTTGCCTGTTTTGCATATTGATCCAGTTTTCCGGTAACGCGGTCGTCAAAACGCATTCCTACCGCAATGATGACATCACAATCATTGGTTAATTTATTGGGAGCATAATGACCGTGCATCCCCAACATTCCTACATACAAAGGATGTTCTGTTGAAATCGCTCCTAAACCTAAAGCTGTAGAAGCTGCGGGAATTCCTGTTTTCTCAATTAATTCTTTAAGTTCTTCCTCCGCCTGGCCAATAATTACACCCTGCCCAAATAATAAGAATGGTCTTTTAGCGGTATTAATCAGTAAAGCGGCCTGTTCTATATATTCAGTTTTAATTCTTGGTTTTGGATGGTAAGACCGTATAGAATTACAGATCTCATATCCCTGAAAATCTATTTCCTGAAGCTGGGCATTTTTAGTAATATCAACCAATACCGGACCTGGACGGCCAGATCTTGCAATATAAAATGCCTTAGCCAGTACCTTTGGAATATCCTCAGCATCAGTTACCTGGCAATTCCATTTCGTAACAGGGGCTGTTACATTGATCACATCTACTTCCTGAAAAGCATCAGACCCTAAAAGAGAAGCATAAACCTGTCCCGTAATACAAACAACTGGAGTACTGTCGATCATCGCATCTGCAAGCCCTGTCACCAGATTGGTTGCTCCGGGTCCACTTGTAGCAATAGCAACTCCGATATTTTTAGAAGATCTTGAAAACCCTTGTGCAGCATGAATAGCTCCTTGCTCATGTCTAACCAGAATATGTTGTAAATCATCTTTGTAATCATAAAGAGCATCATAAATTGGAATGACGGCACCTCCAGGATACCCAAAGACCGTATGTACCTTTTCAGCTTTAAGAATTTCTAAAATTACTTCTGCTCCCTTCAATTTTCTTCCCGTATGGGAAGACCTTTCTTTCTGTAATGCACTGAATGTTGATTCCATTATATTTGATTTAAAAGTCTGTTATACATCCTTGAGAAGCATCTGATACCAGTTTTGCATACTTGTATAGAACACCTGTTTTTACTTTATAATCCGGTTGTTTAAAACTGGATTTTCTTTCCTGTAATTCTTTGTCTGATATCACAAGGTTAATGGTATTTTTCACGGCATCAAGCTCGATGATATCATTATCTTTTACCAAACCAATTAAACCGCCTTCAAAGGCTTCAGGAGTAATATGCCCTACTACAAAACCATGCGTTCCTCCTGAAAAGCGTCCATCAGTAATTAAGGCTACGTTCTTTCCTAATCCAGAACCCATTAATGCAGAAGTTGGTTTTAGCATTTCCGGCATTCCGGGCGCTCCTTTCGGACCTTCATTCTTGATGACGATCACATCACCTTCCTGTATTATTTTATCTTCAATACCTTTGATAAATTCTTTCTCACCATCAAAAACCCTTGCTTTTCCCTTAAAGAAATCCCCTTCCTTTCCGGTAATTTTAGCAACACATCCTCTTTCAGCAAGGTTGCCGTACATGATCCGGATATGACCAGTTTTTTTGATAGGATTATTGATATCACGTATAATATCCTGCTCACGTTCAATAATCGATGTGACATTTCTAAGGTTTTCAGCGATCGTTTTTCCGGTTACCGTAAGACAGTCTCCATGAAGAAGACCAAGGTCCAAGAGATATTTCATTACTGCCGGTACTCCGCCTACCTGATGAAGGTCTTTCATCAGATATTTTCCACTCGGTTTCAAATCGGCTAATAAGGGCGTCGTATCACTTATTTTCTGAAAATCATCAAGGCCTAAATTATGTCCGATACTTTTTGCTATGGCAATAAAATGGAGAACGGCATTGGTACTTCCCCCCAGAACCATAATGATCCTTAATGCATTTTCGAAGGCTTTAGGAGTCATGATATCTGAAGGTTTGATATCTTTTTCCAATAATATTCTTACATAATGTCCCGCAAACTCACATTCTTCTTTTTTCTCCTTACTTAATGCCGGATAAGAAGATGAATAAGGGAGGCTCATCCCTAATGCTTCAATAGCAGAAGCCATTGTATTGGCAGTGTACATTCCGCCACAGGCACCAGCACTAGGACAGGAATTTTTGATAATTCCGTCGTAATCTTCGTCAGAAAGTTTTCCTGCTATTTTATTTCCCAGGGCTTCAAAGGCAGAAACAATGTTAAGATCATTCCCTTTATAATGTCCGGCTTCTATACTTCCGCCATACACCATAATAGACGGTCTGTTTAATCTTGCCATTGCCATCAGAGATCCCGGCATATTTTTATCACATCCGGGCACGGTGATCAATCCGTCATAATATTGTCCTGCACATACTGTTTCAATACTATCAGCGATGATATCCCTGCTTACAAGAGAATAACGCATTCCATCTGTACCATTCGTCATTCCGTCACTGATTCCAATGGTATGGAACATCAATCCTACAAGGTTTTGTTCGTTGACTCCCTTTTTAACCAGCTCAGCAAGTCCGTTTAGATGCATATTACAGGTGTTACCATCATAACCCATACTTGCTACTCCTATCTGAGCTTTTTCAAAATCTTCCTTTTTAAAACCTATACCATAAAACATAGCCTGAGTAGCCGGTTGTGTAGGATCCTGGGTAAGAACTCTGGAATATTTATTAAGCGTTTCACACATACTGTTCCTGTTTTAAATAGGTATAATCTTCATCAAGAACCAAGTGCCTGTACGCCTTTTGAATCATTGCAGACACACTATTTTCCCATTTTAATTGAAATGGAATATTATTCAAGGACTCTAGTGCCACTACTTCCGCCGCAGTTCCACAGAAGAATCCGGCATCTGCTCCTTCCATTTCTTCAGGTTTAAAGAATTTCTCCTCATAATATATCCCTAACTGATCGCATATCTCAAATACCGTAGATCTCGTGATCCCCGGCAGAATACTTCCTTTTGCCGGAGTATATAATTTTGAATCTTTCTCGTAAAAAATATTTGCCCCTGAACTTTCAGCTACGTTCCCATTTCCATCTAAAAGCATAGCTTCATCAAATCCCTTATCTTTAGCTTCCTGAGAAGCAAGAATAGAATTTACATAATGTCCGCTTGCTTTCGCTTCTATTTTAAAAGCCTTAGGATTAGGGCGTTCAAAAGATGAAGTCATAATTCTTGCGTGATCGGATAAATATCCATTATCCCAGCTCCAGGCTTCTATCACTAAAGAACTTTTGTTTCCTTTTGATAAGCTCATGTTAGGGGAGCAGATTATTAACGGTCTGATGTATGCATTACTTAAATTATTCATTTCTAAAAGCTTATACGTCAAATCAATCATCTCCTCAGTGGAATATTCGAAAGGGATCATCATCAGTTCAGCTGATCTTTTCAAACGATCATAATGTTCTTTTGCTTTAAAAATTTTCGTCCCGTTCTTTGTCTTATAAGATTTAATTCCCTCAAATACAGCATATCCATAATGAAGTGATTGTCCGTAAAGACCCGTTGAAGCTGTAGAAGCTTCCTGGAACTTTCCGTCATAATAAAGCATCGTTTTCTCGTTGTAATACATATTTATTTTTTAAATTATTTTTAAGTTTAGACATAAAAAAAGCTATTCTTATCGGTTGAGGCTAAATATTGATCAGCAAAATTTATTTAACCTATCCCGATTCCAAAAGCAATACATGAAGTTCTTTCTAATTTTGATTCAAAACTAAGGCTTGTATATTTTCTATCTTTCATATTTTATTTAAAACTACAATATTCAAATAATGAAAAAACAAATATAAAACACTAATAATCAAATATTTAAACTAGCTAATTCTACAATAGCAGAATTATAGAAAGACTTCATATCTGCAATTATAAAATCGGCAATCCTTTTGTATTTGAACATTCAAAGGAAGATTTCACAAATTGTCCAATGCTGTTGACTGTCATTTTTTCGTTGTAATACATATTTCTGTTTTTAGATTAATTTTAAAATTTGGGCATAAAAAAAGCCATCCGGATGAGGATGGCTTTCTAATATTTTTATAGAGTTTCAACAATACCATCGCTCATCACCGGAATCCGATAATGACAATAACGATAGTAATAATATTGTTGAATGTTCTATTCATTTCTATTTTTTGATCTGACAAATGTATAAACTTTTTTCAATTAAAAAAATATTTTATCTTTTTTTTAATTAAATCTCAATAAAAAGCAAAATGCTTAACCGTATTTACAATCAGTAAAGGCCTGAAATATCATTCTAAGTTAGATTGTTTATTATCGTTTAGAGCATGGATTTAAACTCTGTAGGCCTCATATTCGTTAATTGTTGAAATGTATTGCTAAATGCAGAGATGTTAGAATAACCGATTTCATAAGCAATCTCACTCATAGTCAAATTGGTGTCTTTAAGCAGTTCCATTGCACGGATAATCCGCAACATTTTTACATACTGAATGAACGAAATTCCAAGTTTGCCAGTAAAAGCGCGTGTCAGACTTCTTACACTAAACCCAAATTGATGAGCTACCTCTTCTAATGTCAGTGGATTTTCCAGATTGTTCTTAATAAATTTAATTATCTCAGTGAGACGCTCATCATTGGTGGTGGGGAGCTGTATCGTAAATTTTTTTAAATTCTCTTTAGGAAGCAGATGTTTCATTGTCAGTAGAAACTCATATTCCCACGAATCGGGAAAGAAATCACCATTCCAATGTTGTCCAAAATTTAAAAGCTCAGAAAGTAAATTACTAACCGGATATATCCCCAGATCATCATAAAATGGGTGCTTGAACTTTTCTTCTTCCGGAAAATAAATATTGATGATATCAAGATCTTTAGAATTGAACATCAAATTATGCGAATACATTTTCGGCATCCAGATATAGTGATTGAGTGGAATATAAAGATCCTTTTCTTTGGTCCTTAATTTTGCCATCCCACCAATAACCAATAATAGCTGCCCTTTCTGGTGTCTGTGCATAGGAAGCCTCTGCTCCCACTGCTGCCTGATTACCAATATCGATACAGGATGGGCATCAACTTTTTCTCTTACTTCTTTTATGTTATTCATGGGTATGAATTGCTTAATAATTACAAAACCGCGATCCTTGATAATAACCTATCAATAAAGGATGAGCTAAAACTCTTTGGCCAGAATAAACAAAAATAAGGCTAATATTATAAAAAGACTCATTTTATTACGCAATAATTTTGCCTGTATAAAATTGTAATCTTAAAAATGAAAAGATATATCATACTTCTATACCTTGTAATTTCAGTAGGTATAAAGGCACAAACACAGTACAACCCACCTACATTAACGCTGAATGAAATCTGGAATATATCCGAGTCACAAAATAAACAGCTGAAGCTTGCCAGCCTGAGTAATGAAGAAAGTGAAATTGGTATTTTAGAAGCAAAGGATAAATTGTTACCGGAATTATCAGTGGTAGGAGACTTTCGTATCAACTCTAAGTTTCTTCTTTATGAAAACGGATTGTTTTCTTCACCTCAAAGTGTTCCAATAAAAGATTATGGCTACGGATTGGGCTACAATATAGACTATAATCTTTATAACGGAGGAAAGGAAAAAAGAAATATTGAAATCAAAAAAGAAGAGAAAACACGTAAACAGTATGAGTTTGAACTACAGAAAGATAATGTTAAATACATGATTGCCGCTTCTTACTATGATCTATACAAATTCCAGGAATTTGAATCCTTGATTTCAACAGAGATTTCAACAGAAAAAAAGCAGCTTTCTACCATCGAAAGTCTTAATCGAAATGGTATTGTACTGAAAAGTGATGTATTAAGGATTTCTGTTAAACTGTCACAATTGGAGCTTAGTTATTCTGATGTAAAAAAGAAAATTGATCTTACCAAACAACGCATCAACATCCTGATGGGAAGAGGAAGCGCAGAACCATTGGAAATTTCTTCAGAAGATATTTTAGAACCTAGCGATCTACAAGGATCAAACTATGAAGATTATCTTGCGGCGGCACTCAACAATTCACCTGATCTTAAGATCGTTAACAGTAATCTTACATTAAGTGAGCTTAATATTAAACAGGTAAAAGCAAACCTATTACCCAAAGTTTCTTTATACTCCAAATATAACTATACCTACCCCCAAATTTCATTCTATCCATATTCCAATGATATCTGGGGGTTTGGACAAATAGGATTAAAAATGACCTACTCTATTGATAATCTTTACAAGAGTAAACATTCTGTAGCTCACGCATATAATTTGAATAAGCAGGAAATTGAGAAAAATGATATGAAGCGGGATGAAATATCAATTAAAGTCAAAGAAGCTTTTCTCGAAAGACAGCAAGCCAGCGAAAGCGTACAAACAGCAGAACTTACCATCAGGCAAAGTACAGAAAGTGTAAGGGTAATACGAAATAGTTATCTCAATCAGCAGTCTCTTCTGACAGATCTTTTAGATGCTGAAAATATTTTACTACAGGCAAAATTCAATCTTACATCTGCACAGGTAAATTTAAGACTAAGTCATATAAAACTATTGATTATCACAGGAATACTTTAAAATAAAATTATGAATAAAAATAAAACAGATCACATTGTAGTGGCAGCAACACAATGGTTAGGAATATTATTATTAATTGCAATTATCATTTGGACAGTGCTTCACTTTTGGAAAGGATATTGGTGTGAACAAACCAATGATGCACAGATAGAAGCTTATTTATCACCTGTAAATGTGAAAGTGGGTGGATATATCAGCAAGATTTATTATCAGGACAATCAGGAGGTTCATAAAGGAGATACTCTTGTGCTTATTGAGCGGGATGAATATGATTTAAAAAAAGAAACAGCTTTAGCCGAATTAGCTACATCCCAAGCCAAACTTCCAATCTTAAGCGCAAGTGAAGAAACCCAGAGTAGAAATATAGATGTCATCAAAGCCCATATTCTGGGAATTAAAGCCAAACTGGATCAGCAGCAAAAAGAGTACGACCGCTATAAGAACCTTCTGGCTGATGAATCAACTACCCTACAAAAATTTGACAATGTGCATACCTCGTTACTCACTAATAGATCCGACTATGATGAAACACTTGCAGCACTTCGTGCAGCAGAATCAAAACTTAATGATATTAAAGCACAGCGTTTAGCCATCAATGCGGAAATAAAAGTAAAAGAAGCATCAATAGAAAGACAGGATCTTGATATAAGATATACGGTGATCATCGCACCATTTGACGGTAAGATAGGCAAAAAAACCATTCAGGAGGGGCAATTGATCCAGCCTGGACAAACTCTGGCTTTTCTTGTAAACAAATCACAGGAGAAATGGGTGACAGCCAATTTTAAAGAGACTCAAATCAAAACATTCAGGATTGGGCAAAAAGTAAATATAGAAGTAGACGCCTTTCCTGATGAAACATTCTCAGGCACCATAGAATCTCTTTCTCCTACAACAGGCTCACGCTATTCGCTTCTGCCACCAGATAATGCAACAGGAAATTTTGTCAAAGTTATACAACGAATTCCGGTGAGAATTAAACTTACAGAAAGTAAAGAAAAACTTGCTAACCTGTCAGCAGGAATGAATGCTAATGTGTACATCAATAAAGATTAGATCCAATGCAAGCCCACAACATACCTATATTTAAAAGTTGGATACCCGAATGGCTGGCCAGAAGCGTAATTTTTGCAGTATTGATGACTTCACTCTTCAATTTTGCCTTATATGGAAGACCCATGAGCATGGCAGGTTATTACGGAGTTCAACCTTCTGATGTACAATATGCCATGGTACTAACCTATGCATCAGCTGTAACATTTTTAGCTCTGGATTTTCGTATCACCAAATATTTTGCCCCCCGAAAGTATCTGATTATAGGACTTACTGTAAATTCAGTGAGTTCATTAATATGCTTTTATTCTAAAAACTGGGGTGTTTTTCTGATCTGCGGACTCGTTCAGGGAATTGCCTGTGCCCTCATTTGCAGCATCGTCCTCAATATGGTATTCTCCCGTTTGCAGTCTACAAGAGCAAGAGTAATAGGTTATAGTATTTTCTATGGAGCCATACAAATAGCAGTGCCCGTTTATGCAATTTATAGTAGTGTTCTACTTGATGTATCAGACTTTAACTGGTTATTTTTCGGACTGATCGTGATGCTGGTTGCTTTGTTATTTGTGATTTTAATAACAATGAATTCAAAAGCAAGGTTTCATAAAAAGATGCCCCTCTACAAAGTGGACTGGATCGGATATTTATACTATCTTACTTTTTCTTCTGTTGCTGGATATATTTTGATATATGGTCAGCAACTCAATTGGTTTGATAGTACGCTTATTGTTCTTTTGACCATATTCTTTATTATTCTGTTATTTCTTTTCATTGCCAGAGAAAAAAGGTTGAGACATCCAATAATTAATTTACAGATTTTTAAAGCTAAAAACTTTATAATAGGCTTATTATTACTTTTTGTTTTTTACATATTTAAGGGAACAACCGGACTTACATACGGGTATATAGAGGTCGTACTGGGAACCGATCCGCTTCATATCATCCCTATTTGGCTAGCTGTAATCCTGGGTACAGCCGTAAGTATGTTTGTTACAGCCCGTTTTATCTTAATGGGAGTTTCCTTAATAAGGATTATTATAACAGGGTTTATCATTATGGCTTGTTATTATTTTTACATGCTACATTTTGTATCTTCAACAGGTGAAACTAAAGATTTTATTCTTCCGTTGTTTATCTATGGAGTTTCTACGGGGGTATTATTTGTTCCCATTGTGTCTTTTATGGCTTCCTCTGCACCCCCTAAAGTTGCTTTCAATGCTTCCATGGTTGGTATATTTGCACGGTTCTTAGGATTTAGCACCAGTATGGCTGTAAACAATTACACGCAATTATACACCAGATCTGAAGCAAACGATAAAGTCCGAGAATCAATAACAGAAATCAATCCTCAGCTATCACTCACTTTACAAAATATACAACAGGCCTATTTGAATGCAGGTAATGATATATACACTTCAAAAGGAGCTTCAAATGCCTATCTGAACTACTTTATAAAAGAACAGATATTGATACATTCAACGAAAGATTATTATGATGTGATGCTGGTTGGATTACTGGTTGTAATCGTTATTTTAATATTTCTACCGGGAATACAAAATATTGTTCTCAAACTGCGAAAAGGCAGCATTCCATATTAATCATTTAGCAATCAATTGTTTATCTAAATAAAGAATAGGAAGCAGAACTTTATTTCTGTTTCCTATTCTTTTGTAATATGCTGATATCATAAAAAATCAGATGAATAATTACAATCACCGATTTCTTAGAAATAGATTAGATTATTCAATCCTTGTTAATTGATCTAATTTTTTAAGTAATGTTGGTATTCTGTACGATCCATGCATTTGTTCTATTTTGGTTTTTAAAAGATCCACATCCATTCCTTTTGATGTAAGAAATAATGGTGTCTTACTCTCACCCCTATAGATTTTTCTCCTTTGAGAATCTGGAGTTGAAAACTCATTTTTTGCAATTCCAACTACAGGATATTTTTCTTCTAAGGTTTGGTGTAAATAACCACCTAGCCCTATTTTTCCTTCATCATTTAAAGTTACATAACCATCCACCAAAAGAATATCTCCTTCTTTAAGATCTATTTGTGACAATAGACTCAATATGCATGGAAGTTCCCTTTTGTAGAAAGCTCCACTTTCATAGTCAGACGTAATATTTGTTTTTTCACTGTAAATTGTCGTTTCTTCAGCATCTTCCCAATCTTTAAATGCAAGGCAAATTGTATTGGCATATTCTTCATAGTAATACGTATCAAAAGCGTAAATCATATTCAATTACTGAGTGAAAAATTCTCCAAAATGCCATAAAATACCAGAGGGATCATGCACGAAACACTCTTTTCCCCAATCCATAGTCCTGATAGGCACCAGCTTTGCATCTGTATATTTTTCTGTTAGATTTAGAAATACCAGTTCTTTCCAGTAGTCTTCCACATTGTCAACTTCAACAAAGATCATGGTATTATCAATCCAGTCTTTTACATAGGCGTCCTGAAGGTAAAAAGCAATATCCCCTTTTTTGAACAGAGATAACTTGGTTTCTAAAACAATTTCTTCAAATCCCAGATCGGTATAAAATGCTCTACTGACAGCAAAATTTTTAGCCCCGACAAATGGGCGAATAGATTTTACGGGTGATTTCATTGTTTTTCTTTTTTCCAGTTATTATAAGTCATTTCAAATTTAGTTTCCTTAGTTCCATGCATTCCTATATTTTGCCAGCCAAATTTTTCATAAAACCCTTCTGCTCTAGTTTTAAATGCAGTACCTAACCAGACACTTTTATCGGTTTGTTCAAAATACCAGTCCAGCATAATATTTTGAAGTTCCCGTCCGATTCCCATGTTCTCAAAATTGGGATGAACAAATAATGCCCAAATATTATTTTCTTTCAGATCAACGATTGAAAAGCCTACCATCTGATTACCAATTTCGCAGACCCAGCCTTTACCTCTTTCAAATAGAAATTCTTTGTAATCATTATCCGAAACAAGATTAGGATCAGACAGGATATTTTCTTTAACAGAGTTTCTAATTACCTGCATTTCCTGAATATCACTTTTCTTTGCTTCTCTAATATTCATTATTAATTCAATACTTTAATTAAAATATATAATCAATTATATTATAAATATTTACACATGAATATTTAAAGTAAACGATGCAAATATTTTAAACTTATATAATAACAATTTATTATTTATCAACCGCAATTCTTTCTGTTCTATTTGCAATTTCCCAAGCAGTAGCAAATACCAATTGAGCTCTTTTCTGTAGCAAGCTAAAATCAATCTTTTCTACATCATCAGTTGGTTTATGGTAATCTTCATGGATTCCGTCAAAGAAAAAGGCTACTGGTATATTGTTCTTTGCAAAATTATAATGATCTGATCTGTAATACAATCTATCCGGATCATTAGGATCATCATATTTGTAGTTTAGTTCCAGATTACTGGTTTTTTTATTAGCAGCCTCGTTGATCACTTTCAGTTGTGAGCTTAACATCTCTGAACCTATAACATAGACATAATTTTTTCCTCTGTTTTCCGGATCATCTCTTCCAATCATATCAATATTAAGATCTACGACTGTATGAGCAAGTGGAAAAACAGGGTTATCTGTATAATACTCCGAGCCAAATAATCCATGCTCCTCCCCGGTTACATGTAGAAATAAAATTGATCTTTTAGGACCATTACCTGCTTTTTTAGCACTTTGAAAAGCTTTAGCAATTTCCATAACAGCTACGGTTCCACTACCATCATCATCTGCTCCATTATATACGACTCCATTTTTTGTACCTACATGGTCATAATGTCCGGAAATAACCACAATTTCTTCGGGCTTTTCTGAACCTTCAATAAACGCTAGGATATTCTCTGAATCCGGAAGATTCCTTCCTCCTCTTTGTTGCATGAAAGAAGCCGGAACTTTCTGATAATAAGACCCTAAGGTTTTAGGAAAAGAAATTCCATGCTCTTTATAAAAATTAACCATATACTCTCCCGCTTTTTTCTGTCCCGGGCTTCCTGTATCTCTGCCCTCCATTTCATCTGAAGCAATTACATATAGATTTTTCTTTAGATCATCAATCTTAATTTCATGATATGCAGACTGAAATGCTTTTTCAGATTTTGATAATACTTTTGAAGAAGGTTGCCCATTAGTAGTAACCTTAGCCGTTTCACAACTTGATAGTATCACAACAGTAAAAAGAGGAATAAGTATCTTTTTCATTATAATATAATTTTCTTAAAAGTAACAAAATTTATTTAATCTATAACAAATTGCATTTTTCCTTATATTTGATTTAAATGCACAATAAATGGAAAATATTTTCGGATTTAATCATTATTCATTTTTTACGGATATGTCTGAAT
This sequence comes from Chryseobacterium paludis, assembly GCF_025403485.1. Lineage (NCBI taxonomy): Bacteria > Pseudomonadati > Bacteroidota > Flavobacteriia > Flavobacteriales > Weeksellaceae > Chryseobacterium > Chryseobacterium paludis. The sequence continues at coordinate 961,793 of NZ_CP099966.1, read as the reverse complement.
TGGCCTCAAAAAACAACAGTTTTGACTTGTCATTAGGGCTTCCTGATTTTGATATTGATCCCCGATTAAGATACTATCTTAAAGAATCTGCAGAGCTTAATTATCATCAATATGAGCCACTTGCCGGTAATCCTTTACTTATAGAATCCATCATAAAGTTTAATTTTAACCGTAAAAACTCTATTCATTTAAAAAAAGAAGAGATCACGATCGTACCATGTGCAACTTTTGCTTTACATACCTCCCTACAATGCATTTTAAATCAAGGGGATGAAGTTATTATCATCCAACCTTCTTATTACACTTATGGCCCATCAGTAGTCCTTAATGGCGGCATTCCTGTTTATTATGATCTTGACAATGATTTCACGATAAATTGGGATAAACTTCAAAATTGTTTATCTGAAAAAACTAAGGCGATTATTGTTAATTCTCCGCAGAATCCAACAGGAAAAATATGGTCTCAAACTGAATGGGATCAACTATATGATATGATCAAACATCAGGAAATATATTTAATTTCCGAAGAAATTTATGACACCTATTGTTACGATGATAAAGAGCATTACAGTTCTTTTATTCATCCGGAGCTGATGAAAAGAACATTTTGCATTTTTTCATTTGGTAAAATGTTTCATACCTCCGGATGGAAAGTCAGCTACATGTTGGCAACTCCTGATTTAACCTCTAAATTCAGATGTCATCAACAATATATTTCTTATAGTGCCAATGCACCAGCCCAATATGCCATAGCAAAGTATTTAGAAGTATTTGACCCATCCGAAAATAGAATTCTAATACAGGGAAAAAGGGATCTTTTTAATGAACTGGTTAAGAACACTCCATTAGAAGTTGAGCATAAATCTGAGGGTAGCGTTTTTCAGATCGTTAATTTCAGAAAAGTTTCTTCAACCATGTCCGATGTAGAATTCTCAAGATGGTTAACCATTGAAAAAAAAGTGGCATGCCTTCCTCTTTCAGCATTTTACAACTCGAGACAAAACTCTGATTACCTTAGATTTAGCTTCATTAAAAAAGATGAAGTGATCATTCAGGCAATGGAACATTTAAGAAAGAACTTATAAGATATCAATAAAAAAAGCACCACATATTGTGGTGCTTTTATAAAAATATTATTTTGAATTAAAGAGAAAGAACCCTCACATCAATCCTTCTGTTTTTTGCTTTACATTCATCAGTATCATTTGCTTCACAAACAGGATATTGAGAGCCATATCCTTCCGCTTCCACTCTATCTGAAGAGATTCCCATTTCCAATAGCTTCAATTTAGCCGTCTGTGCTCTCAGATTGGATAACCTTTTATTACTATCTTCATTTCCTGTATTATCCGTATAACCTCCTAGTTTTATTTTTAGATTAGGAAAGGCATTCAGCAATTCCGCCAGAGTATTCAGCTGCGCTTCAGAACCAGCTTTAAAATCACTAGAACCACTCTCGAAATACAGATTCTCAACAGTATACCAATTGTTAGGATCTAAAACAGATTGGTTTTTATTTTTAATGTTATTATACATTTCAAACAAACGGCTGTTTTCTCCAATCGAAATAGTATTTCCATTGCTAAGCTTTATGTCCTGAATATTTCCTGTTTCATATACGAAATCTCCATTTTCATTTAAATGCCCTTTAATCTCGTTTGATACTACAGCAGCTGTAGCAGATGCAGAACCGATGTTTTGTATACCTGAATGTGCTCCGACTTTACCTAAAAGAGTTTCAATTGTTGCCTTTCTTTCAGCTTCAATTTTGTCTTTATGCAGTGTTGCCAATGTTGGAGCAATGACCAATGATACAATAGACATTAATTTAATCAAGATATTCATCGATGGCCCTGAAGTATCTTTAAATGGATCTCCAACAGTATCACCAGTTACAGATGCTTTATGAGGTTCGGAACCCTTATAATAAGTTTGTCCGTTAATTTCTACTCCCTTTTCAAATGATTTTTTTGCATTATCCCAAGCTCCACCAGCATTGTTCTGAAACATTCCCATTAAAACTCCACATACCGTAGCTCCAGCCAGAAATCCTCCTAAAACTTCAGGTCCGAAGATAAATCCTACCAATAATGGAGATATTATAGCAATAGCACCCGGAAGCATCATTTTTCTGATTGATGCATCTGTAGATATAGCAACACATTTTTCATATTCTGGTTCCGCAGTACCTTCCAGAATTCCAGGGATCTCACGGAACTGTCTTCTTACTTCTTCAACCATAGCCATTGCTGCCTGTCCAACAGCCGTAATTGCCAAAGATGAAAAGATAAAAGGAATCATTCCGCCCACAAACAAACCAGCTAAAACATCAGCTCTGTAGATATCTATTCCATCAATTCCTGCAATTCCTACGAATGCAGCAAATAAAGCTAAGGCAGTTAAGGCAGCAGAAGCAATAGCAAATCCTTTTCCTGTAGCAGCGGTAGTATTTCCTACAGCATCAAGAATATCTGTTTTTTCACGCACTTCTTTTGGAAGCTCACTCATTTCAGCAATTCCACCTGCATTATCAGCAATGGGCCCAAAAGCATCAATGGCTAACTGCATTGCAGTAGTTGCCATCATTCCGGCTGCTGCAATAGCAACTCCATAAAGACCTGCGCATAAATAAGATCCGTAAATACCTCCCGCCAAAACAATAATCGGAAGCAAAGTAGATTCCATTCCTACAGCAAGACCTCCAATTATATTGGTTGCATGCCCTGTAGAAGATTGTCGTACAATACTGGAAACAGGTCTTTTCCCTATTGCCGTATAAAATTCAGTAATGATACTCATCAGCGTACCAACAACCAATCCAACCATGATGGCCCCGAAAACACCCATTTTAGTAAACTCGTGTCCTCTTAATACCATGGTTTCAGGTAATATATAGGTAACTAGAAAATAAGAGGCTATTGCAGTAATTACAATACTTCCCCAGTTTCCTAAATTCAAAGCATTTTGTACACTAGAGGTTGAAGCCCCATCGTTATCGTTGATTCTCACAAATAAAGTTCCTATCATGGAAAAAATGATTCCTGTTCCAGCTATAAGCATTGGAAGAAGAATAGGCGCGAAGCCTCCAAAAGAGTCAACCGAAATTGTTTCTCTTCCTAATACCATTGTAGCCAATACCGTTGCAACATATGAACCAAATAAATCAGCTCCCATCCCCGCAACATCACCAACATTATCCCCCACGTTATCAGCAATCGTAGCTGGGTTTCTTGGGTCATCTTCAGGAATTCCCGCTTCTACTTTTCCCACTAAGTCAGCACCAACATCGGCAGCCTTGGTGTAAATACCACCACCAACTCTTGCAAATAAAGCTATAGATTCTGCCCCTAAAGAAAACCCCGTAAGAATCTCTATTGTTTTCTCCATTTCATGGGAATCAACAGTTGCATCTGGTGCAAAGATCTGTTTAATGATTAAAAATAAAGCTCCCAAACCTAAAACAGCCAAACCAGCAACACCCATCCCCATCACAGAACCTCCTGTAAATGAAACTTTTAACGCCTTAGATAATGACGTTCTTGCAGCTTCTGCAGTTCTTACATTGGCTTTTGTAGCTATCTTCATTCCTATAAAACCCGCAGTAGCAGAAAAGACAGCGCCTACAGCAAAGGCTACCCCAATACTCCAATGTGAATTGGAATTACTCATCCCCATTATCGCTAATAAAATAGCTACAACTACTACAAAATAAGTTAAGATCTTGTACTCTGCCTTTAAGAAGGCCATAGCACCGTCAGCAATGTGTCCGCTGATAATTTTCATTTTTTCATTTCCGGCATTCTGTTTTTGCACCCAATTACTTTGTATAAAAGTATATAGTAGAGCGATAACACCAAAAACCGGAACCAAATAGAACAAATTCATAGTTTATTATTTTTATATTAAAAAATTGTAATTAGTTTTATAAATATAACAAAATTTCCAAATGCTTTGTAAAATCAACCCTAATTAATCATATTATTATAAATAAAATCATCACCAAACAATGAATTATACTCTGTAAAATGAAAATTATTCATTTTAAACTCCCCTTATTGCAAAGAAAAAAGGCAGCTGAAAACTCAACTGCCTTTATTTATTTATCGAAAGAAATTATTATCCGCCGAATTTTTCCGCGTAATCTTTTTGAGACGCTTTAATTACTTTTCTAGCATGTTCAACCCCATACACCTCCTGAATTCTACATTTAGCAGGCTCATCCGGTAAGTTTTTGTATGTTAAGAAATAATGCATCAGTCTTCTTACTTCAGCTTCAGGTAATTCAGCGATATCTCTGAAATGTCCAAAAGCGTGGTCACCTACCATTACCGCTACAATTTTATCATCAGCCTCACCACCATCAATCATTTTGAAACCACCGATTGGAATAGCTTCCATAAGCATTCCTCCTGAATGAATATTGTGTGAACTTAATACACAAATATCTAATGGGTCATGATCTCCCATTGTTACATCATCTGCTCCACTCTCAACAGCTAACTTCATTACTTCATTATGGCAATATGTTCTTGGAACAAAACCATATAGAGCAGGAATAATATTTGAAAATTTCTGAGGACGGTCTACTTTTAAATATCCAGTTTCCTTGTCAACTTCATACTTAATAGTATCTGAAGGAACGATTTCCACAAATACATTTACAACATTTGGCGCATCTTCCCCTGCAGAAATCCCATGCCACGGATGTGCTTTAAAATTTGGAATCATTATATATATTTTATTTTTTTAAGTTATGCTAATATTAAAATTTCTCTCCTTAAGTCTTCTATTGTAGCTGCAATATAGTCTTCATCATTCATATAATTCATAATAAAAACGGTCTTAAATTCGTTCAGATCGGGATTATTATTTAAATCTTCATACGTCTTATGAAGAAGATCAATAATTGCACTCTTACAATCGACTATATTTTTCCACGAATTTTTTGTCAAATAAAGCTGTTGAGAAGAATTATACTCGAATTCTTCGTTGATTGTTTTTTCAGTAAGAAATACAAACTCATGAACCGCTAAATTCTTATCAAACTTCTGAATAATATTAGAAGGCTTTATCCTTTCCAGAAAAAGTGTCATCCTTTCATATGAATGAGTCTTATTTTCGGAATTTGATTTTACAGAAAGAAGCTTTATCTCCTGATTTTTAAGGGTAATATAAGTGTGTACGAATTGTCTTAGCAAAACCAAAAAAGGAATTGCAATAATTAATGCAAAAGCATACGGTAGATATTCTGAAAAACTTGTCATAATTCGATGTGCAAAATTACTAATAATTTACTGTTCTGTATGCAAGTTTAGCCCTTTTATTTTTCAATTTTTATTTAAAAAATAGTTAGATAAATATAAATACTCTTAATTTGCGTTATCAACTATCACACTACTTACAATGTCTTTAAAAAACTATATTTCTAAGGTACTTTTTAATAAAAATATGAGTGGAAACCTGAAAACGTTTCTTGCATTTATTGTTAATTCAAAAAGATATAGTTCAAAATTCAAAAAAAGTAGTTTGGATTTCAGTAATAATGAAATTTTTGCTTACAATTTTAAAAATGGAAACAAAAGATTTGACACTTATCTAAGAACCTTCAAGGGAGATATTGATATTTTTTATGAGATATTCTGGAAAGAAACTTACAAAGAACACCTTCAATTTTTAGTCAATGACCCTAAAATCATTGTTGATCTCGGAGCACATATTGGGATGACATCGATGTACCTTTCATTAAAATATCCTAATTCAAAAATATATTCTGTTGAGGCATCTCAGGAGAATTTTGAAATCCTAAAAACCAATACAAAATCATTTACAAATATTGTGTGCTTAAATGCTGCTGCTCATTTTGAAGATGGAACATTAAAGTTCGGAGGAGATGAACTTTCATACAATCAAAAAGTATCTGAACAAGGTATTCTTACAAAGGCTTTGTCTATGGGAAGTATCATGAAAAGCTATGATATTGAAAAGATTGACTTGCTTAAAATTGATATTGAAGGAGCAGAGATCGAATTACTTGGTAAAAATAATTCATGGCTGCAGAAGGTAGAAAATATTGTAATCGAAATACACCCACCTTATGATGCTAAGAGTTTAAATAACGACATAGAACCCTATAACTTTTCTATAAAAAATCAGAGAAAAGATGTATTATTTGTCAATAAATCATTAAGCTAATAGTTAGAATTACAACTCAAATAATGCTGGTCTCTGAGTTACTTCATGATAGCATACACTATTTTCGTCAAAGTAATGATAAACAAGACTTTTCCTTGTTCTCTCTTTGTCCAAATGTGGTTCTCCCCCATGCAAAATATTAGCATGCCATATCAAAAGATCGCCTTTTTTTGCTCTGAAAATTTCTTTCTTCAGACCAAGCTCTTTTACTTTATTTTCTAAAAACTCTTCATAAGCCTTATAACTTTGTTTGCCAATTTTAAAAGCATTTCCTTCATTATCATAATCTGAATTTAAAAAATATGGCAGTTTATGGCTTCCTGGAATATAATGAAGTGCCCCATTATTCTCATCGATATCTTCCAGTGCAATCCACACTCCTAAAAGGCCTCCCAGAGGATAAGTAGTCATATGAATACTGTCAGAATGTGTTTTTTGCTGACTCCCATTAATAAAATTAATACTTTGAAAAAGCTTTGCTTCCCCATCAAGTAAAACTGAAAGAAAGTCAAGAAAATCTTTATCATTACCAATCATTCTGATAATATCAGAATGATGAATTGCAAACATTAATTTTCCACCATAACGAAACTTCAAGGTTCCTTCGGTCATTAATTTTTCTATTTCATCATTAATTTGATCAACTATTTCTGTGCTTAAATAATTTTTTAAGATAAGATATCCATTATTATTGTAGTGAATAGTACTTTCTTTATTTTCTTGTGATAATTTTTTATAAAAATTGGTATTTATCAATTTTTCATGATCTATCCCTCTTTCACTTGCTGGAAGATGGGAAAAATCTTTACTTGAAATACTTGAAAAATAACTTTTATTAACACCATATTTCTTATACAACGGAATATTGTGTTTCAACTTTTTCTTATTGAAAAAATTATAGATTGCATATGGTAATTTATAGTTTCGAATCTGTTTAAACATAAATAAGATATGGTGTTAAAATAACTTTGTAAAGTTATAAATAATATTTAGAACCAATCTAAACAATGATTAGGTTTACTATTTTAAGTTAAAGAATTTTCCTTTAATAATGAGTGCAATTAAATCTTTCACAAGTTTTTTTACAGAACTCTCGATAATACCATAAGGTCTAAATTCGGGACGAAAACCTCTGAAGAACTCCTCTATATTAGGAAGTTCCCCCCCTTCAAAATCGAATATTTTAGTTTCTATAAAATCTTTAATAACATTATCTATAAGCACAGAAGCTCCAGAAATCTTCACATATTTTTTATCATTAAATGTTCCTAATAAAGCTACAGTATATTTATCTTCGTAAATAGCTATAACATTGATAATACTATTATTATAATAAAAAGCAGAAAATTGAAGATGTCCCAAGTGATAAAACATTTCGAAAATCCTTAAAAATCCACTCAGATCCCCTTCTTTATCTAATCCCAACATATTAGCCTCTATAAAGCCTTTAGCTTCATTAAAGCTTACCATCTTTATTTTAGATACATTTAAGACATCTTTATCTAGCCTTAATTTCCTTTTTCTTTTAGGTGAATATTTAGAGTATACATTTTCATAAGAATCCGGAAGAATTAGAAAGTTTTTTCTTAATTCTATTTGGGAATGAAATTGATTACAATCGTTAAATTTATAAACTCTAACAAGATAATTTTTATTCAGGTATCCATAAAAGGCTTCATTAATTGATATATCTTCTTTCTTTGAAAAGATACCTAACTGCTGACATAACATTGGGTTATGGACAATCTTTAGTCCATATTTTTTCACATATGGAATTGGCATTACTGCTTCATAATCATTATAAACCAGTAATTCCCAACGGTTATTGGAAGAAACATCTAAAAAAACTTTCGAAGCCGAGTATTTCCTTTGCTCAGAATTTTCCAAACATTGTGCATACTTTACAAAATCTATTTCACTATATTTTAATCTCTTAATCATACTAATCCTTCGTCCGAGAAACTAAAATATGCGTTTTGCGTAATAATTAAATGATCCAATAACTGAATATTGAGGAATTTCCCTGCGTCTTTTATTTTTTTAGTAACATCCAGGTCTTCTCTACTTGGTTTTAAACTTCCAGAAGGATGATTGTGGGCAATAACAATTCCTGTAGAAAAATTATCCAAAGCTGTTTTAAATAAAATCCTCACATCAACAATAGATTGGCTGATTCCCCCTTGCGTTAATTGAGAAATCTGAACCACCTTATTGCTTTGATTGAGAAAAATAGCCCAAAATTCTTCGATTCTTAAATCAGACAAATGATTTTTAAAAATAACATAGGCATCATGACTGTTTGAAATTATTGGTTTCTCAGAAATTTCCTGTCTGCCCCTTCTACGTCCTATTTCAAGAGAGGTGGCAATTGATAGCGCTTTTACTTCACCAACACCCTTAAATTTCATTAAATCTTTAATAGATAGTAAACTCAAGTCATGCCAGTTATTATTTACTGTAGATAAGATCTTTCTAGCAAGTTCTAAAGCAGTTTCATCTCTGCTTCCGCTTCCCATAACAATTGCTAAGAGTTCTGAATCAGAGAGTGAATCTTTACCTTTTTGTAAAAATTTTTCTCTGGGTCTATCATCCTCTGCAAGAAACTTAATGGACATAACTGAAGTTTAAATTAAAAGTACAAAGTACGAATTTTTAATAGAAAGCGTACAAAATAACAGGCTGTTTCGATGAATCAATATATCGGGCAGTTTGTTTCAAGGCATTAAATGAAAGCATAGGACAGCCTAAACTTAAACAAGCTGGATTTTGTGATTCATTATCAGGAATACAACTATAAGAATGAAGAACGATAGCCCTTTCCATAGCATTATTATTGGTAATGTCCAGACCATTTAACCGATAAGACTTTCCAAATCTTCCGGAATAACTTTCTTTGATCTCAAATTTACCTAATGATGACTGATAGGAACCTTCAACATTGCTGAAATTGAGTGCATCAGAATTCTTTATCACTGAACCTGAACCATGAGCTACAATAGCCTGTTGTAATATTTTATTATTTTTCAGATCGTAAATAAAATAACGGTACTTCCCCGAATAGACTCTAAAATTGATAAATACAGCAAGATCCTGATTATAGTTCTTTCCTTTTAAAAATGTTCTAATCTCTGTAATTCTGGATTCTGGCAAATTTGATATGCTTTGTGATTTAAAACCAAAAGTAAAAGACAATAACACAAAAAGAACAATAATTTTTCTCATCATTAAAACTACATTATTCGATAATCATTCCGTCTTTCATGACCAGTTTTCTATCTGTAATTTCAGCAAGATTCGGATTATGGGTTACAATCACAAATGTCTGATTATATTTATCTCTTAAATCAAAAAATAAACGATGCAAGTCATCTGCATTTTTTGAATCAAGGTTACCGGTTGGCTCATCAGCAAAAATAGTTTTAGGTGAGTTAATAAGCGCCCTGGCAACCGCTACCCTCTGTGCCTCCCCACCAGATAACTGATTAGGTTTATGATGTAGCCTTTGCTCTATTCTTAGGTCTTCAAATAAAGCGTAAGCTTTTTCCAAAGCTTCTTTTTCATTGGCTCCTGCAATTTTGGTGGGAAGCAAAACATTTTCCAAAGCTGTAAATTCAGGAAGTAACTGGTGAAATTGAAATACAAAACCAATATTCTGGTTTCTGAACTTAGAAAGCTGTTTATCATTCATATTGATAAATGATTCTCCAGCCAAAGTAATTTCCGTGTCGTAATTCTTTGAGTTGGTAGGCGAATCCAAAGTTCCTAAAATTTGTAGAAGTGTAGATTTCCCTGCTCCGGACTCTCCTACGATAGAAACAACTTCTCCCGTTTTGATATGAATATCAACACCTTTTAATACTTCTAAATTCCCATAAGACTTATGGATATTTCTTGCTATAATCATGGTTCAAAAATAGTGAATATAAATAAAATTCTAATGATGTTAATACAATTTTTTAATCAGGAGAAATCCTCTCAGCGTTAAAGTTTTAAAAACAAAAAACCTCTCGAAATGAGAGGTTTTTGATATAATACAAACTGGACTGATTACAGTAATAAAGTTAAAGGACTTTCCAGATATGTTTTTAAAGTTTGTAAGAATTGGGCACCCGTAGCACCATCTACTACTCTGTGATCACATGCTAATGAAAGCTTCATGATATTTCCAACAACGATCTCACCATTTTTCACAATTGGTTTTTCAATGATTGCACCTACAGAAAGAATTGCTGAGTTTGGCTGGTTAATGATACTTGTAAATGTTTCAATTCCGAACATTCCTAGATTAGAGATCGAGAATGTAGAACCTTCCATTTCGTTTGCTTTTAAACCTTTAGATTTAGCTCTTGAAGCCATATCTTTTACAGCAGCCGAAATCTGAGTGTAATTCATCTGATCGGTATTCTTAAGAACAGGAACAACCAATCCGTCAGGAATTGCAACAGCTACTCCAACATTAATATTTCCTCTGTGAATGATCTTATCTCCTGCCCAACTTGAATTTACCTGTGGATGTTTTCTTAATGCAACAGCAGTTGCTTTAATAATCATATCGTTGAAAGAAATTTTAGTATCTGGTAAAGAATTGATTTCTTTTCTGGCCTCAATTGCTTTATCCATGTTGATCTCCACCATCAGATAATAGTGTGGAGCAGAGAATTTACTTTCAGCAAGACGTTTTGCAATAATATTTCTTACCTGAGAATTTGGAGTTTCTGTATCTTCTCCCTGAACAAAACTTAATGCTACTTGAGCTGCCGCTGAACTTGCCGCTGGAGCAGAAGTATTTGGTTTTGCCTGAGAAGGCTGATAATTTTCAATATCTTTTTTTACAATTCTTCCGTTTTCTCCGGAACCCTGAACACCATGAATATCAACACCTTTTTCCTGTGCTATTTTCTTAGCTAAAGGAGAAATTGCAACTCTGTCTGTAGATGAAGAACTTACTGCTTCTGTTTCAGGTTTTTCTTCAGACTTAGCTTCTGGTTTTTGTTCAGCAGGTTTTTCTGAAGTCTGAGTTGCAGGTTTTGCAGCTCCAACTCCTGAAACATCTGTTCCTTCAGGACCAATAATTGCTAGTACTGAATCTACTGGAGCAGCTCCGTTTTCCTCAACACCCTGCTTCAATAAAACTCCGTTAAATTCAGATTCAAAATCCTGAACCGCTTTATCGGTTTCGATCTCAGCGAGAAGGTCACCTTCTTTTACTGTATCACCAACGTTTTTATGCCATTTAGCCACTTTCCCTTCTGTCATTGTATCAGAAAGTCTTGGCATTGTAATAACTTCTACACCAGCAGGAACTTCAGCAGAAGTTTGTTCTACAATGGTTTCTTTATTTTCGGTTTTAGCCTCTTCTTCAGATTTTTTCTCCTCCGAACCTTCGGCTGCGGGAGCATTACCCCCTTTTAAAGAAGATATATCTTCACCTTCATTACCAATGATTGCAAGAACAGAATCTACAGCTGCAGCACCGCCTTCTTCTACACCAATGTATAAAAGGGTTCCTTCTATTTCAGATTCGAAATCCTGAACAGCTTTATCTGTTTCAATTTCAGCTAAAATATCTCCTTCTTTTACTTTATCGCCAACGTTTTTATGCCATTTCGCCACTTTTCCTTCCGTCATCGTATCGGAAAGACGAGGCATTGTAATTACTTCTGCCATAATTTTTTAATATGATAATGAATTAATTTGATAATTTGATAATGAAAGGGAACATGATAATTAACTCTTTGTCATTATCATATTATCTCATATTATTTATTAGTTATTTTCCAGTTTGTTTACGAATGGATAATTTTCCTGCGCATAAACATACTCATAGATCTTCTCTTGCGTAGGGTATGGAGAGTTTTCCATAAACTCAACACATTCGTCAACAAAATCTCTGGATTTATTTTCAATAGCTTCCAATTCAGCTTCAGTTGCCCAATTATTTGCTAAAATTCTTTCTTTTACCAATTCAATAGGATCATCCTTTTTATGAATTGATACTTCTTCTTTAGATCTGTAAGGTTCAGCATCAGACATAGAGTGACCTCTGTAACGGTAAGTTCTTGCCTCGATAAATGTTGGTCCATCTCCTCTTCTTGCTCTTTCTACAGCTTCATAAGCTGCTTCAGCCACTTTCTCAGGATCCATAGCATCTACAGCAAGACAAGGCATTTCATACCCTAATCCTAATTTATAAATATCTTCGTGGTTTGCTGTTCTTTTTACAGAAGTTCCCATTGCGTATTGATTGTTTTCAACAACAAATACTACAGGAAGTTTCCAGTTCATAGCCATGTTAAATGTTTCATGTAATGAACCCTGTCTTGCTGCTCCATCTCCGAAGAAACAAACATTTACAGCTTTTCTATCAAAATATTTATCTGCGAAAGCAATACCAGCTCCCAAAGGAATCTGTCCCCCTACAATACCATGACCTCCGTAGAAACGGTGTTCTTTACTGAAAATATGCATAGAACCACCCATACCTCCAGACGTTCCTGTTGCTTTTCCGCAAAGTTCTGCCATGATTCTTTTAGGATCTACTCCCATTGCCATTGGATGGATATGACATCTGTAAGCAGTAATCATACTATCTTTCGTTAAATCCATTGCATGTGTAAAACCTGCAGGAATGGCTTCCTGACCATTGTACAAATGTAAAAAACCTCTGATCTTTTGTTTTAGATAAAGAGAACGGCATTTGTCTTCAAACCTTCTCCACATTGTCATATCTTCATACCACTTAAGGTATACCTCTTTAGAAAATTCTTTCATGTGCTAGCTCTTGCTTATTTATTATGAAATAGTTGAGCAAAATTATAAAAAAAACTTCGTTTTTATTGTATACATACCAATTGTTTTTTTGGTTATAATGTTATATTTGAGTTTTTAATTTAAACATGGAAGAAAAACAAACATCATCGATACATAAAATCTCTAAAATTATCTCAGAATTTTTTAATCCTTTGGTATCGTTATTTTTATTTTTCGTTTATAAAAGTATACGGGATTACTCCCTTAAAGACTCAATATTATACTTTCTTCCTATACTCCTTATCATCATATTACCTGTAATTATCTGGCTCATCTGGAATGTAAAAACAGGAAGGTACACCAACATGGATGTTTCAAACAGAGTTCAGAGAAAAACTTTCTATATTTTCACTGCAATTACCGTTATCCTTTATCTCCTTTTCCATTACATCAAAAACGGAACGCTTGATTTTTTAATGTTGTTCATACTTATTCTTCTTTTTGCTTTACAAGTAAGTAATTTCTTCATTAAAAGTTCTATGCACACTGCTTTCAATGTATTTGTTGCTTCTTTATTCTACTCGTTAGATTGGAAGATGGGCATTGTATGGTTTGGTATAGCTGTTATTGTAGGGATTACAAGAGTCATATTAAAAAGACACACCGTAAAAGAAGTATTTATGGGTGGAGGAATAGCTTTTCTAATTTCTTTTCTTTATCTTTATTGCAATATACACTTTCAACATCAGAATATTTTATGAAAATAAATCACCTTACAACTGCAGAAGAAAACTTAATGAAGCTATTCTGGAAGCTCGATTCATTTTATTTGAAAGATGTTATGGAGCAGCATCCGGAACCAAAGCCACATCAAAATACGGTCTCCACTTATTTAAAGATCCTGGTTGAAAAGGGTTATCTTTCTACTCAAAAAGAAGGTAGGATCTTTAAGTATACAGTAACAATTCCACATGAAAATTATAAAAAGTTTTTATTAAAAGAGCTTTCACATAATTTCTTTCATGATTCTGGAAAAGAAATTCTACAGTTTTTATTTAATGAAAAACTAATATCTAAGGATGACTTACAAGAGTATTTTGATCTTAAGATTGAAATGAAACCTGTAAAAGCTAAAGCGCCGAAATTGGAAATAGCCAATGAGATTCTTAATCCGAAAAAAGATAAGAAAAGTAGAGATAAGAAGAAAAAGAAGAAAAAGGATTAATTTCTAAAAAGAAAGTATTCTATATTTAAAAAGTACATCTTATATCATATATAAACGGAATACTTCGAGAATAAAAGACATAAAAAAAGCGGCTTAAAAGCCGCTTATATTTTTTACCAACGATTTCCACCGCCGTTTCCACCACGGTTGTTACCTCCGCCGTAGCCACCGCCACCGTTTCCACCTCTGTTATTTCCATAACCACCACCGCTTCTGTTGTTATCGAAGCTTCTTCTTGGCTTCTCCTCTCTAGGTTTAGCTTCAGAAACGTTAAGTGTTTTTCCGTTGAATTCTTTCTCATTAAGAGCTTCAATAGCCTGCTTTCCTTCTTCTTCCCCCATTTCTATGAAACCAAAACCTCTGGAACGACCAGTTTCTTTGTCTGTAATGATTTTTGCAGAAGATACTTCTCCAAATTCTGCGAATAAATCTTGTAATTCGTACTCTTTAGTTGAGTAATTGATGTTTGAAACAAAAATGTTCATTGTTAAATAAAATTATAATAATTAATAAAAATTTGGTATATAAAAGAAAAGCAACATATATTAAATGAACAAATATTGATTCCAAATATAAACGTTCGCAAGATACAATTTAATATTTCAAATCAAAACCTTTTTATAAGTATTTTATCACTCACTTTTGATGTACGCATTAAAATTATCGTTAAACAATATTTTTTAATTGTTATAAAATAATATTTTGGGTATTTCTTTACAAAAATTAAATATTTTTTAACATTAAATCTAACACCAAATTAACCTTTATATAGCAATTAATACAGTAAAAATACATATTTTCAAATTAAAACCACAGTTATTCCGCTTTATCGTTAAACATTTTTAAAATTAATTTAACCTTACATTCTAAAAATACCCTGTTCAAGTTTATGATTTTCTTTATAAGAATGTGTACAATGGATTAAATAATAAAATTATACGTTTTACTTTTTAAAACAAATAACAAAACAAGCTGATTGAGAAAATAAATATTTCTCTTTAGATAACTAAATCCCTTTCCTTTGATTAAGCCATTTTTTAACGTTAAATTTGTATCTCAAATTATTAAAAGATGAACTACCATACGAGAAAATGGGTAAAACCAGAAGATCTTAATCCTAATCATTCACTTTTTGGAGGAAGATTATTACAATGGATTGATGAAGAGGCAGCACTTTATGCTATTATCCAGTTAGAAAACACAAAAGTTGTTACCAAATTTATTTCAGAAATTAACTTCATTAGCTCAGCCAAACAAGGTGATATTGTTGAAATTGGTATTGAAGTTTTAGCATTCGGCTCCACATCTATCACTCTTCAATGTGAGGTAAGAAATAAGATGACTCACCAAACTATTATTACGGTGGACAAAATTGTGATGGTTAATTTGGGTGAGGATGGCAATCCTATTCCACATGGAAAAACGCAGGTTGAATTTGTAAAAGACCGATTAAATAATCCATTATGAAAATCTTTATAAAAAATATGGTTTGTGGCAGGTGCATTTCTGCCGTGTCAGCTATTTTTAATGATTTTAAGATTGATATAAAATCTATACATCTTGGTGAAGTTGAAACCGAATCTGATATTTCAGATCAAGAATTAACTTCCATCGAAGAGCAGTTAGAAAAGACTGGTTTTGAAAGAATAAAAGATTCTTCACATCAGTTAATTGAAAAGATCAAAAACCTTATTATCATAAAGATCAGTGAACTTGATATTGATGAAAACTTCTTATTATCAGAATTTCTCACCTCAAAACTTCATAAAGATTACAGTTCACTTTCCAAAACATTCTCACAAAACGAAAATATTACATTAGAACAGTTCTTCATTCTTCAAAAAATTGAGAAGGTAAAAGAGCTTCTTTTGTATAATGAATTTAACTTAACCGAAATTGCAGGAAAGTTAGGCTATAAAAGCGTACAGCATTTATCCTCACAATTTAGAAACAGTACGGGTTTTACTCCCACCGAATTTAAAAAACTAAAGGTTCATAACAGAAAACCTTTGGATTTTGTCTAGGTATTTTAGATGCTGGTGAGAGACTTTTAGTTTTATAATAAGATAAGATTATAACAATCCATTTTCTTAAGTAATTATTTATTAAAATAAAGATACAATCTTGTATCATCACTTCTTTACAACTTCTCATTTTCGAGCACTACAACTTACCGGCTTTCCAAATTTTATAACTATTATCCTTAAATTTATAACAGGTATCCTTTTGCTTTTTGGAACTTTGTCATATAATTTAAGATCATGGAAAGACAATATAGAATACTTGGAATGAGCTGTTCGGGCTGTAAGAGAAGAATTTCAGAAAGACTAAACACTTTGGAGGGCATAGAAGCCGATATTAACCTGGAGACAAAAATGGTTACTATTATTTCTAATCAGGAAATTGATCTTATGAACCTAAATAAAGTGTTAGAGGAGATTGGTCACTATCAATTAGAAGATATCATTGCTTTGAAGGAAAGCGAATATAAAGACAATAACATCATTTAAGATCATGGAACAACAATATAAAATACTTGGAATGACCTGTTCAGGTTGTCAGAAAAAAATCTCAGAAAAGCTTAATGCTATTGAAGGAATAAAAGCTGACATTAATCTGGAAACAGGTCTGGCAACTATTACTTCTGATAAAGACATTGATCTTAGTAATCTCAATAAAGTTTTGGGAGAAATTGGTCATTACCAGTTAGAAGACCCTACTCAACAAGGGAAAACTTTTATAAAACCTCAAGATCGCATTTCCCCGTCGTCAGTATATTATTGTCCTATGGAATGTGAGGGTGATAAAGTATATTTCAAACAAGGAGAAAGATGTCCCGTCTGCAAGATGTATTTAGTTCCTATTGAGGAAAAACAATCTAAAGATCCAAACTATAAACCCACCTACTCTTCGGCCAATCTACCGGAAAATTTCAAAGATAGTATTGGAAAATATTATTGTCCGATGTTTTGTGAGGGTGATAAAGTGTATGATGAAAAAGAAGACTGTCCTGTTTGTCATATGCATATGGAGGAGATTACAGAAGATTTGGTTAAAAAATCCGTTTCACAACATTCACATCAGCAATCCCATTCCCATACTCACCATCACCAGGAAGCTCCAAGAGTTACGGATGATATGGCAGGAAAATACTATTGCCCAATGTATTGCGAAGGGGATAAAACCTATGACAGTAATGTGGGATGTCCTGTATGCGGAATGGATCTTGTAAAATATCCTGAAAAGAAAACCGCAAAGTACAGCTGTCCTATGCATCCGGAAATCATCCGTGATGAACCTGGAAGTTGCCCGATTTGTGGAATGGATCTGGTAAGGATGCCTGATACCGAAGGTGAAGAAGATGATGAAACATACAACATACTGAAAAGAAAATTTATTATTTCATTAGGGTTCACCATTCCTGTATTTATTCTTTCAATGGGTGGGATGTTCATTAATTTCCCTTTCTCTCATCAAATTCAAGGGATTATTGAGCTGCTGCTTACTCTTCCCGTGCTTTTTTATTCGGGATGGTTCTTAATGAAAAGAGGCTGGGTTTCATTCAAAACCTGGAATTTAAATATGTTTAGTTTAATTGCTCTGGGAGTTTCCGCAGCATTTATATTCAGTATTATTTCTTTGGTATTTCCAGATATTATACCTCATGAAATCCGCGGACATAACCATGAGATCCCACTTTATTTCGAGGCAGTCTGTGTGATTTTGACGCTTGTTATTTTAGGACAATTAATGGAAGCAGCAGCCCATAAAAAAACAGGAAACGCCATCAGAGAATTAATGAACCTTTCTCCTGATGAAGCCAACCTTATGATTAATGGTGAAGAAAAGAGAGTACTTCTTTCACAGGTTAAAATCGGAGATCTTCTAAAAGTAAAACCCGGTGAAAAAATCCCTGTAGATGGAAAGATTACGGAAGGTAATTCTATCGTAGATGAAAGTATGATCACTGGAGAGCCGATTCCTGTTGAGAAGAATATTGATGATAGAGTTTCTTCGGGAACCATCAATGGCAATCAGGTTTTCATTATGAAAGCTGAAAAGGTAGGTGATGAAACCCTGCTTTCGCAGATTATAAAAATGGTGAATGAAGCAAGCCGAAGTAAGGCACCAATTCAAAAGTTAACTGATAAAGTTTCTAAAATCTTTGTTCCGACAGTGATTCTTATTGCTGCACTTACATTTGTAGGCTGGCAATTCTTTGGTCCTGAAGGTAAAAGAAGTCTATTTGCTTTCGTTAATGCAGTAGCTGTTTTAATTGTTGCCTGTCCTTGTGCCCTTGGTCTGGCCACTCCAATGTCTTTAATGGTAGGTATCGGCAAGGGAGCAAAAAATGGAATATTGATCAAAAATGCAGAGGCTCTGGAACACATGAATAAAGTAAATGTTCTAATTACAGACAAAACGGGAACCTTAACTGAAGGAAAACCTTCTGTAGAGTACATTGAAAGTATAAATAATGGGGATCAAAATCAAATATTGAAACTGGCATTCTCCTTAAATCAAAATTCAGAACATCCTTTATCTAATGCTGTTATCAACAAAGCAAAAGAACAGAATCTCACCTCTGAGAAAGTAGAAAAATTTGAAAATATATCCGGAAAAGGGGTTAAAGGAAATATTAATGGGAAAACTATATATGTAGGAAATGAAAGTCTATTGACTTCCCATCAAATTTCTATTCCAGATCATTTAAAGCAAAAAGCGGTTGAAGTTCAGTCAAAGGCATATACCATTTCTTATGTAGCAGAAGATAATACCGCTCTAGGATTTATAAGCTTTACTGATAAAATTAAAGAAAGCTCCAAGAAGGCTGTTGAGCTTTTAATGAAGGAAGGTTTGGAGATTATTATGATGACAGGTGATAATGAACATACGGCTAAAGCTGTTGCAGATGAATTAGGTATCAAACATTTTAAAGCGAACTGTTTACCTGAGGATAAACTAAATGAGGTTAAAAGACTTCAGAAAGAGGGGAAAATTGTGGCTATGACAGGAGATGGCATCAACGACTCCCCTGCTTTGGCACAAGCGGATATCGGAATTGCAATGGGAACAGGAACAGATGTCGCTATTGAAAGTGCTGAAATTACATTACTTAAAGGAGATATCATTGGAGTTGCAAAAGCAAAACTCCTAAGTGAAAAATTATTAAAAAACATCAAAGAAAATCTGTTTTTCGCATTCATTTATAATGTATTGGGAGTACCTATTGCGGCAGGATTATTGTATCCATTTTTTGGAATTCTATTATCACCCATGATTGCTGCAGCAGCGATGAGCTTCAGTTCTCTTTCAGTGATTTTAAATTCATTACGATTAAACTCTGTTGATCTGGACATTAAATAGTATATTTTCTCTCGCAGATTATTCAGGGTTTTCGAAAAAAAACGATTTACTAATCTTAATCTGCGAGAGATAAAAAAATATGAAAAAGAAAAATCTATATATTGGATGTTCAGGCTTTTACAATAATGATTGGAAAGGCTCTTTTTATCCGGACAATACACCAACTAAAGATTTTCTTACTTTATATTCAAAAGAGTTTAATGCTGTTGAAATTAATTCTACTTTCTATCGAAAGCCAACAGCAAAAACACTAATTAAATGGTTCGATGAAACACCTGAAGAGTTTAGATTTTTCATTAAGATTCCAAAAACTATTTCTCACGAGAAACGATTACTGGACTGCAAAGAAGAAATCTCAGAATTCTGTCAGCATATCCATGAAAATTTGAAGGAAAAGCTTTCCGGATTTTTGTATCAGTTCCCACCATCTTTTAAAAATACTCCAGAAAATATAGAGTTAATCCTAAAAAATATCGATTCAGCATTTTTAAATGTCATAGAGTTCAGACATGAATCCTGGTGGCGTGATGAGATTTTTGATATTTTAAGACCTAAAAATATTATTTTTTCCGGTGTTAGCTTTCCCGGTAATTTACCAGAAGAAGTAATTATCAACAATAATGAAGTAATGTATTACAGATTACATGGAAAACCTGTTCTTTACAAATCTGAATACAGTGAAGAATTTCTCAATAATTTAGCAGAAAAAATACAGATATCACAAAATAAAACATTTATATTTTTTAATAATACATGGGGAGTTTCGGCAATTAAAAATGCAATGTATCTTAAAAAGATTTTACTTTGAAAACTGTCTAAAAATTAGCACATTAAAATATTATTAAAAAGCAAAACTTAAAGTAAATTGGCATACATGTTGTTAACATTAGTTTACAAATTTTAACGATATTTAACAATTAATCTCCAATTATTTCATGAAAAAACTTTTTGCGGAAAAGTCTCGAAATACGACTTTTCTTGGGATGTTTGCATTGATGAGTGCAACTTCAATTTTATTTAACAGCTGTAATCAGAAAAAAGATGAGAAAGATTCTGAGAAGATGATTTCTAAAGACCATCCCGTCGCAAAAACAGTCCCCTTATTGGATGATAATGAAGATCTAACCGACAAAAGAGTTATATATCTAACTTTTGATGACGGTCCGAATCGAGGAACCGAAAATCTACTGAAAATTTTACGTAAAAGAAATGTATGTGCAACAGCTTTTTTAGTTGGAAAACATTCTTATGACAGTAATAGACAAAAGGATGATCTGGATCTTTTAAGACAGGATCCTTTGATTGAACTGGCTAATCACAGTTTTACGCATGCACATAATAAATATTCTAATTTTTATCAAAATCCTGATGCTGTGGTTCATGATTTTGATAGAGCAAAAGACAGTTTAAAACTTTATGATAAAATAGCGAGAACTCCGGGAAGAAATATATGGCGACTGAACAATATTAATGTTACCGATATAAAAAGCTCTACTCTGGCTGCAAATAGCCTGAAGAAAGCAGGTTATAAAGTAATTGGTTGGGACCTTGAATGGAAACCTACTAATAAGATGGTATTAAAAGGCAGTCACGAAGCAATGCTTAAAAAGGTTGACAGTATATTTTTCAATGATCTCGAAAAAACATCAAGACACTTGGTCTTTTTAACTCACGATCAATATTTAGCGGATACAGACTCTATTAATGAACTTGATCTGTTTATTGAAAAATTACAGAAGAGCAATCGATTTGTATTTAGAAAGATCTCTTCCTATCCTAAGATCAATGACGTTTTAAATTAAGAGTATTATCATTAATAAATTGAGAAATAGTCAATTTTTAATCGCGGATAAACCGTTCTTAAAACTCTTTTTAAAATTTTACAAAATCATTAGTATTTTGCTCTAAGAATTCAGAAATTTGCAATTATGGATATTAAAGAAAATTACAATAACATAAAAAAACAACTTCCTAATGAGGTTCAGCTGGTCGCAGTTTCTAAAACACATCCTGTATCAGCTATTCAGGAGGTTTATAGCTTAGGGCAAAAAGTTTTTGGAGAAAACAAAGTTCAGGAGCTGATGGAAAAATACCCTCTCCTGCCAAAAGATATTCAATGGCATCTGATTGGGCACCTTCAGACCAATAAGGTAAAGTATATCGCAGAATTCATCGACACCATTCAAAGCGTTGATTCTGAGAAACTTTTAATAGAAATAAATAAAGAAGCAGTTAAATATAAACGTAAAATTAAAGTTCTCTTACAAGTAAAAATTGCGGTTGAGGAAAGTAAATTTGGCTTTGAAATTTCAGAAGCACAAGACATTTTTCAAAAATACATAAACGGTGATTTTTCGAATATTGAAATAACCGGATTAATGGGAATGGCAACTTTCACAGAAGATGAAGAGCAGGTAAAAAAGGAATTTTTAAAATTAAAAAAAGTTTTTAACGAATTAAATCAATTGAAAAAACTAGATACATTATCAATGGGGATGAGTGATGATTTCCCTATTGCCATTGAATGCGGTGCTAATTCTGTAAGAGTAGGGTCTGCTATTTTCGGAAGAAGAGATTATACTAAATAAAGTATTTAGGTATAGTTTTTGCTAATAATTCAATCAAAAAATCTAAATTTGCAACTATGCAAAAAATCCTTATAGTAGAAGACGAAAAAGCAATCTCAGGAGTACTGCACAGTATTCTTTCAGATGAACTTACCAATTACGAATTTGTTGTAGCCGAAGATGGTTTGGAAGGCTATAAACATTTAGAAAAAGAAGATTTCGCATTGGTAATTTCAGACATAAAAATGCCAAAACTTTCAGGAACTGAGCTATTAAAGCAAGCTCTACTGCTTAAACCTGAAACCACTTTTATTATGATCTCAGGACACGCAGACATTGATTCTGCTGTATCTTGTTTAAAGGATGGTGCATATGACTTCATCTCTAAGCCAATCGACATCAATAGGTTGATTACAAGTGTAAAAAATGCTTTGGTTAAAGAGACCTTAAAAAAAGAAAATAAAAATCTTCAGACCGAAAATAAAACACTAAAGAGGAAGGTAAACAAAAAGTACCAAATGATTGGTGAGTCTCCGGCTTTACAGAAAATTCAGGATATGATCGGAAAGGTTGCTGTTTCGGATGCAAGAGTTTTAATTACCGGACCCAATGGGGCAGGAAAAGAATTGGTTGCTCATGCTATCCATAATCAAAGCGAACGTGCAAGAGGACCTATGATCGAAGTAAACTGTGCTGCAATTCCTTCTGAACTTATTGAATCAGAACTTTTCGGACACGTTAAAGGTTCATTTACAGGGGCTATTAAAGATAAGCAGGGTAAATTTGAACAAGCAACGGGAGGTACTATTTTTCTTGATGAGATCGGAGATATGAGTCTTATTGCCCAGGCTAAAGTATTAAGAGCCCTTCAGGAAAGCAAAGTTTCTCCTGTAGGAAGCGATAAAGAAATTAAGGTTGATGTAAGGGTACTTGCAGCAACCAACAAAAATATGCAGAAAGAAATTGAGGAAGGAAAATTTAGAGAAGATCTTTACCACAGGCTTTCTGTAATTGAAATTTATGTTCCCCCATTGGATGATAGAAAAGAAGATATCAAATTATTAGTGGACCATTTTTCAGGACTGATCTCCGATGAACATGGTACAGCGGTAAAAAAATTTGATGATGATGCTATTGAAGCGCTTAAAGCCCTTTCATGGACTGGAAATATCAGAGAGTTGAGAAATGTTGTTGAAAGATTAATTATCCTTGGTGGAAGCACTGTTTCCAAAGAGGATGTCGCAAATTTTGTAAGAAAATAATTTAATTATAACCTAAATAAATTATAAAAAATTTGCAGTATTCACACTGCAAATTTTTTTTTGTTAAAACTATGAGCTTTTTAAATAAAAACTATACTAAAGAATGCCTTACATTGGCACTACCCGTAATGCTAACGCAGGTAGGACAAGTTTCTGTAAACTTATTTGATAATATTATTGTTGGAAAATTACTGGGTGCAGATGCCTTAGCT
Source organism: Chryseobacterium paludis (assembly GCF_025403485.1). Classification (NCBI taxonomy): domain Bacteria; kingdom Pseudomonadati; phylum Bacteroidota; class Flavobacteriia; order Flavobacteriales; family Weeksellaceae; genus Chryseobacterium; species Chryseobacterium paludis. The sequence goes on along the minus strand of NZ_CP099966.1, from coordinate 938,218 downwards.
TCAGTGTCTTTAGGGAATGCTGTATTTTTCTCTATGTTCGTATTGGCACTGGGATTTTCCTTTGCTATTCCACCTTTGGTTTCAGAGGCGCACTCGAGACATGACCATAAAACTATTAATTCTGTTTTCAGTCACGGATTTGTTATTAATATGACCGTGGGGATAATTTTAATGGGAATTTTATTATTAGGATTGCCTCTACTCTATCATTCCGGTCAACCGGCTAAGATCGTTCCTGATACGGTAGACTTTTTAGGCATCATGGCGATAAGCATGATCCCTTTCATGGCATTTCAGACCCTCAGAGAGGTTTCTGAAGGCTTATCTTACACCATTGGAGTTACGAAAGCGACCATTATTGCCAATGTTATTAATATCGTTTTGAACTACGTTTTCATCAAGGGACTTTTTGGATTCCCTCCAATGGGGGTAAAAGGATCTGCATTGGCTAGTTTAATTGCTAGAATTTTTATGGTGGTATTCTTATATTTCGTTTTACTAAAAGAAGAAAGAACGAGACGCTATATCAAAGATTTTTCCTTGAAGATCCAGGTATTTTCTAAAAATATGTTTGATAAAATGGTAAGATTAGGATTACCTACCGCTTTACAGATGTTCTTTGAAGTAACTGCTTTTGCCGGTGCTGCTTTTATCTGTGGATTAATTTCTGCTCATGATATTGCCTCACACCAGATTGCTCTCAGTATGGCTTCATTTACCTTTAACCTCTGTGTAGGATTTAGTGTTGCATCAACTGTAATGATCGGAAGAAAAATGGGTGAGCAAAATTATGTTGAACTTAGAAAAGTTGGAATAAACAACTTGAAAATTGCCTTTATCTTCATGTGTATTTGTGGAGTTGTATTTATTTTGGGTAGAAATATCCTTCCTACATTCTTCACTAAAAAAGAAGAGATCGAAGTAATTACATTAGCTTCAAAACTAATGATCATCGCTGCTCTGTTCCAGTTATCAGATGGAATCCAGGTAACAGCTTTGGGAATGCTGAGAGGTATACAGGACGTTAAAATCCCTTCTATTTATACTTTTATAGCCTATTGGGTAATTACAATCCCACTCGGGTATTTCTTTTGTGTCACATTAGAAATGGGCGCTTTTGGAATGTGGATCGCCTTAGGATTGGGATTAACGATCTCTGCAGTCTTCCTTGTAAAAAGATTTTTAAATATGTCGGCTAAGAAAATAAAACAGAATATATAATAGAAAGCGGTCTTTACAGGCCGCTTTTTTATTTTTTATTTAAACTTTTCAAAGCTCTATTTAAACTTCTTATGGTAACTCCTAAATAAGCTGCCATGTTTTCTTTTGAAATTTCAATTTCTTGTTTGGATTGTAATTCCAATAGTTTCGCTAAGCTGTGTTCAGTGGTATGAAGTTGTTGATAAGATGCCCTGGCAGAAGTATTAATGATACGCTCAGCAAAGGCATTTAATAATAAATTATTTAATGCTATATCATTTTCAACTAATGTTCTGAAATAAGGAACAGAAATCGCATAGACAGATACTTCCGTCACTGCTTCAATAGTACACAGGCAATTAATATTTTTAATGAATTCTATTTCACCAATAATTTCACCTTTCCCAAGAAACTCCATAATATACTCTTTATCATTTTCTTCTTCAAAATAGCATTTGGTAACACCATCATTAATAAGCATTACTTTCGGGGATTTTTCATTTTGTACAAATATCCTTGTGCCTTTTGAAAATGATCTGATCACGATATCTTCTTTACGTTCCTGCTTACTGTAAAGTTGTTCTAAATAGCTCAAAAAAGTTTCATTGGTTCTTAACATATTCCATTCAGGACAAATGTCCTTTGCTTTTATATAATTTATTCTGATTTTTGCACAGAGAAATGTACAAAATAAAATGAAAAATCATATTACAACAATAGCATTTGACGCAGACGATACCCTTTGGGTGAATGAACCCTATTTTCAGGAAGCTGAAAAGGAATTCTGTGTTATTCTTGAAGATTATCTTCCACAGCATTCGGTATCACAGGAATTGTTTAAAACAGAAATGCAAAATCTGCATCTTTATGGTTATGGGATAAAAGGTTTTATGCTCTGTATGATCGAAACCATCTGTAGGGTCTCTAATGGAACAGCTTCCATGCAATTAATAAACAAAGCGATTGATCTTGGCCACGAATTATTACAACAACCTGTTCAGCTTTTAGATGGAGTCACAGAAACATTAGAAGATCTGAAAGGAAAATACAGATTAGTTATGGCAACCAAAGGTGATCTGCAGGATCAGGAGCGTAAGCTTAAAAAATCAGGATTAGAGAATTATTTCCATCATATAGAGATCATGAGTGATAAACAAAATACTGATTATACAAAGCTTCTGAAGCATTTAGACTGTAAACCTGAGAATTTTATGATGTTAGGCAATTCAATAAAATCTGATATTTTACCTGTATTGGAAATTGGTGGATTTGCAGCTCATATCCCATTTCATACGACCTGGGCACATGAGCAGCATGAACATCAGCTAAAACATGAAAGATTTATTGAGTTGGAAAGTATTGATGAAGTATTGAAGTATTTGGTTCAGTAAAACATTTAAACTCTGTATGAAAGTTAAAAATATTGTCATTTCGAACGCAATATAATGAAGTGAAAAATCTTTTGTAATGAGATTCTGAATCACAATAATAGTTTATATAATAACTCCTCCATATGCTAAATAAGTTAACTTAGCACCTTCAATAAACTTTTCAAAACTTGTATTTTCGTCAGCATTCTCATTTTGAAGTTCAAAATAATATTCGTCAGGATTGGCCCTTCCTTTCAGCATATATTCAACCGAATTTTCGCTCCCAGATATTCCTTTTTGGGGAAATATCCAAAAACTAAATCTTTTTGTCTGGGGATTAGGATTTAATAATATGAGTTCATCAATACTCGAAATTCTTAAAACATAATTTCCATTTACTTTTGTCGGATCTATCAATCCATTTTCAAAAATTAATTTAAATCTTTTATCCAAATTTTCAGAAAACTCGATACTCTTTACTACATCAATTACTACTTTATTTTTTTCAACTTTAATTTGAGATTTTAAATATTTTTCATATTCTTGTCTTACATACTTTTTTTCAAATTGTTCTTTTGAAGTATGATATTTTCCATTTTCAATATTTTCAGTTTGCCCAAATAACCCTGCCATAGAAGTCATTATAAGAAAAATTATCAGTATCTTTTTCATATATCTGTTGTCTCTATTTCTAATTTAGCATATAATTTTTTTAGTGAAGTCGTTTCTCCTTTTATTTTTACATTCTCCCACAGACTTTTTTCTTTAGGGATTATATATTCAACATGATATTCATTCCTATACCCATTTATAGCGACAAACCAATCAGATATGGAGTTGTCTTCTTCCATTAAAAGCAACGTTGAGTGCGAAGTGAATCCATAAATTAAGGTCTCTTTGAATAATTTATTTATTACTTCCAAAACATTAAGCATTGGAGGAGTACCATTGTCACCAAATGTATCCTCTACTTTCGGTACTAAGTCTTTATAAAAATCTTCCAGAGATTTGCTTATTTGTTCAGAACTTCTAATTATAGGCATGATTATTAATTGAAAACTAAAATAACAAAAAACTCGCCCAAAAGGACGAGTTTCTCAATTTATTTCTTCAAACATTTTTCTAAGAACTGATCTTGTTCCCATAAAAGGTGAAGTATATTTTCTTTAGCTACATAACCGTGAGCTTCTTTAGGTAAAAGAACCATTTTTACAGGTGCACCAAGATTTTTTAAAGCCTGGAAATATCTTTCTGTCTGTAAAGTAAAAGTTCCTGGATTGTTATCTGCATCACCATGAATTAAAAGTAATGGGGTTTTCATTTTATCAGCATTCATGAATGGAGACATCGTGTTGTAAATTTCCGGAACGTCCCAATAATTTCTTTGTTCACTCTGGAAACCAAAAGGCGTTAAAGTTCTGTTATATGCACCACTTCTTGCAATTCCGCAAGCGAATAGTTTAGAGTGTGTTAAAAGATTTGCCGTCATAAAAGCCCCATAAGAATGTCCTCCAACAGCCACTTTCTTTCTGTCAATATAACCCAACTGGTCTACAGCATTAATCGCTGCTTCAGCATTGGCAACTAATTGTGGAATAAAAGTATCATTAGGTTCAGTTTTTCCCTCTCCGATGATTGGGAAAGCTGCATCATCAAGAACTGCATATCCTTTTGTTGTCCAATACACAAAAGACCCGTAATAAGGGAAAGTAAAATCATTAGGATTCTGCGTATTTTGCCCTGCCGTATTCTTGTCTTTGTATTCCGTCGGATATGCCCAGATCAGCAATGGAAGTTTTTCGTTCTTTGCTTTTCTATCATAATTAGCCGGTAAATAAAGAGTTCCTGTTAATGTTACCCCATCATTTCTTTTGTATGTAATTACTTCTTTATACACATCTTTTATACTTTCAAAAGGATTGGCAAAATTAGTTACGGGCTCTGATTTATTAGATTTAATATTTTTCTTAAAATAATTCGGATACTGACTTGCAGACTGCTGAATAGTAAGAACCTCTCCTTTTGCAGGATTAAGAATATCTATTATATCCTCTTTGGCATTCTTTAAATTCGAAGTATATAGTCTTTTCTTTTTTAAAGTTTTCATATCCATTTCATCAATAAAAGGATGTTGTCCATCTTTTGTAAAGCCATCCCCGATAAGATAAGCTTTCCCTCCTTTCATATCGAGAACTGTTCTTCCAAATTGATTTTTTGTCGTATTAAAATTCCCTGGATCACTATAAACATCCTGATAATTTCTGTCATCAATAACTTTCGATTCACCGTTGTTTAAATCAACTAAGAAAGATTTTGTATTTCTGGTATCATACCAATCTTCTGAAACAATAGCATAATGATCGTTCGTCCAACTTGTACCTTCATATCTTTGTTTTGTTTTAAAGAAAGATTTTGCAGTGGTATTAAATGGTGCTTCCCAGGTAAAAACTTCGTCTCTGTATTCTGCTGATTTAGATTGATCCCCACCATCCAAAGCTTCAGCATAAACCAAGGTTGCAGGCATATCGCTTCTCCAGCCCATATCTCTTTTTCCTGTTCTTACGGATGCAAAACCTTTAGGCATGATTTCGTTTAATGGAACTTCATTTACCACTTTCACTACATTCCATTTAGCATCGTAAACAGTTGTCGTCATTGGAAATCTATTTAAAGGGACAATGTATGAGAATGGTTTTTTAATAGTGGTTGCCATTAAATAATTACCGTCGGGTGAAAAGCTTAAACCAGAATACATATCCTGATCCTTTATTTTCTTGAGATTCCCGCTAAGGTCTACATTATAAATATCTGCAGCTGTAAGAATTTCAAAGTTCTTTTCATCCTGAGGGTTTTTAAGAAGATCCTGATAGGTTCTGTTTTGAGAAACTTTTCCATCAGCTGTAGATACAATAGGACCCGTTGGCAGATCTTTGCTCGAATCTATTAATGCAGGTCTGTTTTGTGGAAGTATTTTTATTAATAAATTCTGAGAATCTTTGTACCAGATATATGGACTACCAAGGTTAGCATTAAGATTATCATCTGTAATCTTTTTGGCAGTTGCAGTTTCAAGATCTACAATCCAAAGTTCTACTCCTTTACCTGTCGTATTCGTGAAAGCCAGTTTCTTTTCGTCTGGAGAAAAAGAGGTATTGGTAATTTTAGGATTAGTCGGTAACCCTTTTACCTGAACTTCATTTTTATCATTTATCTTTCTAACCTTAAGATTATTTGAATAGGTTACTGAACTTGAAATATTAGTAACAGGATTGATTCTTAAACCACCTAATTTCATTTCCTGTTGCCCAAGATCTTCCAATGTTTTATAAGTCGGTCGATAGGTAAATACCACCCAATCTTTTTTACTGTTCATCAAAACACTTGGAGGTCTTTCATAATCTGCAAGCTTAAGAATTTCTGCAGATGGTTTTTGGTAAGTAACATTTTCCTGAGCTTCGTAGAAATTAAGAAACGCCAAAAGGCAGATAGTTAACTTTATCTTCATTTTATACATTTTTCACGAATTTAGTAAATTGAAGTTATATAAGGAAAAATTATCCGTGCTATTCGTGCTGGTTATTTAATTAAATAGTATTTTAGTTTTTCAAATTAAATCAAAGTACTATGAAAAATTTACGAAAGTTATCAATGAAAGATCTTAAAGCTATTAATGGTGGCAGTGCTCCGGAATGTCCACAAGGATTCAAGCCCTGTATGATAATTGGTGAAGACGACACACCAAAATGGACCTGTGTCTGGGCATCTTTACCATGTAAGCCTTAATAAATCAAGAGAGGGCATTTCAAAAATGAAATGCCCTTCTTTATCTATTTTCAGCTTATAAAATTAAGAACAATTAAATAGCATTTAATCCTAATCTTGTGATATAATAAAATAAATATTACATTAGTGATTCAAATTAAATCAAAAAAGTATGAAAAATTTACGCAAATTATCAAAGAAAGACCTTAAGACTGTTAATGGAGGAAATGCCCCTTTGTGTGAATCAGGTTATAGAGCTTGTGTTACGGGAAGAGATGAAAATGGTTCTCCAATTTGGGATTGCATACCATCAACACTTCCTTGCAGACCTTAACAGAAATAAAAAAGAGCATTAGATTAATGCTCTTTTTTATTATATTTTTTTAGATCTTTTTACCAATCTGAAGCTCTTTTTCTTTTTTCAATCATATGATCTATCGAAAATCTTCCTGCTCCAAAGCACATTAACAGAAGATATGCAGATAAATAAATGAAAGCCAATTCTCGTTTCTCAAAAGGATCTGCACCATGAACTACAAAGGCAGCAATAGCCATTGTAAATATGAGAAAGCCTAAAGCTACTCTGGTAAACAATCCCAAAATCAGAAGTATAGAACATACAAACTCTGCTACGATAGTAAGAATTAAAGATATCTGTGGACCCAGCCCCAGGAAATCATAAAACTCGATCTTCCCTCCTTCCAGTAACATCTGAAGCTTGGGAAATCCGTGAGAAAGCATGGAAAATCCAATAAAAACTCTCACAATTAACAGTATAATATCTCTAAATATAGGATTAGAATTTGAGTTACTATAATTCATGTATGAAAAATTTAGTTTAAAGATAATAAAATCTTTCTATACAACGATGATTATTGACATTTTAGTTTATCTGTATCCGAAATTCTTCAGATCCCGGTCGTTTTTACGCCAGTCTTTTTTCACCTTTACGAATAAATTAAGGTGAATTTTTTTTGAGAAAAATTTCTCCAGATCTATCCTTGCCTCTGTTCCTACTTTTTTAATTGCTTCCCCTTTATGGCCAATAATAATTCCCTTTTGGGTATCTCTTTCTACATAAATAATAGAATCTATAAAAATGATTCCCTCCTTTTCTTTAAATTGTTCGGTAACAACTTCTACTGAATAAGGAATTTCTTTATCATAGTTCAGAAGAATTTTTTCACGAATTGCCTCATTTACAAAAAATCTTTCCGGCTTATCTGTATATTGATCCTTATCGTAATAAGGTGGGTTCTCCGGCAACATCGATTTAAGCTTAGGCAGAATAACATCTGTATTAAATGCATTCAGTGCAGAAATAGGTAAAATTTCAGCTTTAGGAATCCTATTATGCCATTCTTCTACCAATTTTTCAAGTCCCTCCTGATTGGTCTGATCTACTTTATTTAATAAAAGTAAAACAGGAACAGGAATTTTATTCAGCTTTTCAATTAAAAATTCTGAAGGTTCAGCTTTATCTGTAACATCCACAATGAATAAAAAGACATCAGCATCCTGTAAAGAGTCCTTTACAAAATCCATCATTTTTTCCTGTAACCCGTATTTTGGGTCTAATACTCCCGGTGTATCAGAAAATACGATCTGTAAGTCCTCTTCATTATAAATTCCAAAAATTCTGTGACGTGTTGTTTGTGCCTTCTGCGTTACGATCGCCAACTTCTCGCCCATCAATTGGTTCAGCAAGGTCGATTTTCCAGCATTAGGTTTTCCAACTATATTTACAAATCCTGATTTGTGCATAAAAATTATATTACGGATTGCAAAGTTACTAAAAGAAAACCGGTCTTTAGGATTAATTTTAAAGATTTAGATCTTTAGTACTGGTCTCTGAATTTTTGAAATTCCTCATATTCATAATCAGGACAAGCTCCCGGTTTTGAAGTTATAAAAGCTCCCAGAGCAATAGCCTCTTTCATTATTTTATAAGGTGCTTCGAGTTGAATTCTTTTAGAAATAAAACCTGCAAGAAAAGAATCTCCACTTCCTACAGTATCTGCAATTGTGATAGGAACTGCCGGGCAGTCATAGCTTTCATTTTCTACAAAATACCTTGCTCCTTTACTACCTTTAGTCAGAACAATTTCCTTTATCTTAAAGTGATCCTGAATAAAGGCCGCACTTTGATCCTCATTCACATATTCTACATCAAGGAAATCGAGGATCTGTCTCATCTCGGCTTTATTCATCTTCACGATATCTGCATGATATAAAAGTTCTGTAATAAGGTCAACATCCACAAATGGAGGTCTGAAATTGACATCAAAAATTTTAAGTTTTGCATACTCCAAAAGCTTAAGGAGTGTTTTCCTTGTTTTTTCATTCCTTGCAGCTAAGCTTCCAAAAATAAATGCATCGGCATTAGAAACTAACTCAGCCAATTTGGGTAGAAATTCTATATAATCCCAGGCTACATCATTAATAATTTCGTAGCTGGCTTCATTATCTTCATCAATAGTAGCAATAACGGTACTCGTAGGTTTTTGATCATCAACCTGAATATAATCGGTGGTAATTCCCCAATTTTTAATCTGATCAATAAGCTTATCTCCAAGCTCATCACTTCCTATTCTACTGAGTACTTCAACATTTACTCCCATTTTATAAACATTATAGGCAACATTAAATGGTGCTCCCCCTGCTCTTGCTCCCTGAGGAAATAGGTCCCAGAGGACTTCTCCGAAACATACCACATATTGATTGTCTTGTATCATATGGTTAAACGTTTAAATTATTTATAAAATTTTACTTTACAGATTTCATTTTGATCAATTCACCAGAACAGATTATTCTTGTTCCCTTTTCGGAAAAGTTTTTAATCTGATCATCAAGAAGTTTTAAAGCATTAACAGCCATTTCTTCCAAAGGCTGTCTAATGTAGGTAACTTCCGTGGGAAATAAAGTGTAGGCATCTGTTTCATCAAATGCAATTACAGAAACATCCTCAGGAACCTTTATCTTATTTCTAACCAGATAATTTAATCCGGCAATTCCAATTTTATTATTTAAAAAATACAAGGCGGTCTTTTTAGAAGTAATTTTAAGTTGCTTCTTAAGCTCGGTATGAACTTTAGGTGTAACATCTTTCATATCCACTAAAACTTTTTTTGCTATAATACCTCTTTCACGAACCTTTCGCTCAAAACCACGTTGCCTGTCAAGTAAATGAGGCAATTTTGTGTTATAACCTACATAAATTAATTCCTCGAAATTATGATCAATAAGATAATCGACTATAATTTCAGAGATTTCAAAATTATTCAGTGTTACTGCAGGAAGATTAACATTTTCAAGGTAATAATCGACACTAACAACGGGGTATTCATTATTCAAAAGTTTTTTGATCGCATCATCTGAGCCAACAACTGGAACTACAATCATTCCATCAACCTGCTGTTCAGAAAAAAGTTCTGTAAGCTGTCTGAATTTATCTGGATTTTCGTCAGAACTCCCAATAAGGATCGTGTAACCTAACTTCATGGCTTCATTTTCTATCCATCTTGCGATATTAGAAAAGAAATCGTTTGAAATATCAGGAACAATCAAGCCTATAAGTTTACTATTGCTCATTTTAAGACTTCTGGCAATCTTATTTGGAGCATAATTAATTTCTTTTGCTACTTCGAGAATCTTAATTTTTGTAGCTTCACTGATCCTGCTTCCTTCCTTTCTATTTAATACATATGAAACTGTTGCTACGGAAACACCGGCAATTCTTGCAATATCTTTTATGGAAGCTCTTTTCATTTTATTGATTGACATACAAAAGTATTTCATAAAATATAAAAAAATGTATAATAAATAGCATAATTTTTTTATAAAATTATTGTAGTTTCGCAACTTCTTAAAAAGGACACCAATCAGCAACTTAAACAACTGAAAATAAATCAATTAAAAACACATAACTTCTATTTCATTTGAGTAATACTCTGCTAAAATCCATTTCATCTCCTTTCTATTTTGACTTATTTTCGGTAATTTTTCAGATTCTTTACTAGTTATAAAATAAAATTAGTTCTCATATTTTTTAATTAATCATGAAAAACAGATAATTTTGACCCATCACAATTTACCCTCATGACCATAGACGAAATTATTGATAGTATACTTCCCCTTCCTGCAGCTTCAAAGGAAAATTTGAAAATGTATATTACAGAAGTTTCTTATCCAAAGTGCTTTTGCCTCATGGAAGCAAATAAGATTATTCCTTATGTGTACTTTATAAAAAGAGGAATTGTTCGCGCCTACGCTTCTACGGAAGATAATGATATTACATTTTGGTTTGGTAGCGAAGGTGAAACGGTAATTTCTATGAAAAGCTACGTAGAAAATAAACCAGGCTATGAAAGCATTGAATTGTTGGAGGATTGCGAACTTTACCAGTTGGCTACTGAAAATCTGAGAAAGCTATTCAATGAGGATATTTATATTGCCAATTGGGGACGGAAATTTGCAGAAAGAGAGCTTGTAAAAACAGAAGAATTAATTATCTCCAGACAATTTAAAACATCTACTGAGCGCTATAAAGACTTAATGCGTGACAAACCTAATCTTTTGAAGAGGGTTCAGTTGGGACATATTGCTTCTTATTTAGGAATTACACAGGTAAGCTTGAGTAGAATCAGAGCTGAGATCAGATAATAATTTGTAAGATTTCTAATTAGAAAAAATCTTTATTGATTATCAATATAGCCTAAAAGAAGAAAAACTTATTTTTTAACATTTGTAAAATTTTTATTCCTCATAAATGCGGAACTTTGCAGGAGAAAAAAAATAAAAATGAACTGGATTATTTTAATTATCGCAGGATTGTTTGAAGTTGCTTTTGCATCTTGTTTAGGAAAAGCAAAAGAAACAACAGGATCAGAAATGTATTATTGGTTTGCAGGCTTTTTGGTTACGATGACCATCAGTATGTTATTACTGATCAAAGCTACACAAACATTACCGATAGGAACAGCTTATGCCGTATGGACGGGGATTGGTGCTGTAGGTACCGCTTTAATGGGTATGCTCTTTTTTAAAGATCCTGTAACCTTTTGGAGAATTTTCTTCATCTCTACCCTTATTGGTTCTATCATAGGGTTAAAAGCTGCTTCTCACTAAAGTATACATCTTATCATAAAAAATGTCTTCAGAACCTGAAGACATTTTTTTATTTATTTTTTAAAAACAACCGGTAAGATCTCATTATGCCTTAAACCGAATTTTCTTATTTCTTCTTCTGAGAAGTTTTGCGAATAGAAATTAGGTTCTATTTCAAAACCAGCTTTTTTTAGCCTATCAAAATAATCCATTCCATACCAACGAACATGATCATACTGACCGAAATGTTTTTGACGTTCTTTAGGATCTTTAATAGAAAAATCTTCATAGGTTTTCTCTAATGAATTTTTCATAGGAACCTGAAAAATCCCCCATCCGCCAGGTCGCATTACCCTATAAAGCTCGCTTATGGCTTTGGCATCATCCTCAATATGTTCCAAAACATGGTTACAGAAAACGATATCGAAACTTTCGTCAGCAAAAGGAAGATCAAGAATATCTGCTTTTACATCTACAATAGGGGAAAAAAGATCTGCAGAAATATAATCAAGATTTCTCATTCTCTTGAATTTCCTCAGAAACTCTTGCTCTGGAGCGATATGTAAAACTTTATAATTTTTAATAAAAAAATCAGTTTCATTTTGAAGATACAGCCACATCTGACGGTGTCTTTCCAGGCTTAAGGTTCCCGGGGACAAAGCATTTTCTCTTTGCTTCCCATAGCCATAGGGAAGAAATTTACGATATGATTTTCCATCAATAGGATCGAAAAATTCATCGCCCTTAAAAAACTGATAGATAAGAGGTCTCGCCCAGATACTCATCGTAATAAGCATCGGACGCGGAATTGTATTCAGTAAAAGCTTGGTTACTTTTTTCATTAAAAATCCATTTGGAAAGGCTTTTCCTCATCACTTTGAATACCTAAAGCTTCATATACATATTTGAAGGTAGAAAGCAATACAGGTTTTCCATTAATTACCGCTACATCATGCTCAAAATGTGCTGAAGGCTGATTATCTAAAGTTGTTACCGTCCAGCCATCATTATGGAACTTCACTTTTTCAGTTCCCAGATTTACCATAGGTTCAATGGCAAGCGCTAAACCATCTTTAATGACTTTTCCACTTCCCTGTCTCCCATAGTTAGGTACTTGAGGGTCTTCATGCATTTTTCTTCCTAATCCATGTCCTACGAGCTCTCTTACTACTCCATAACCTTCTTTTTCACAATGAGCCTGAATTGCATGAGAAATGTCTCCTATTCTCTTTCCTCTCACACATTGTTCAATTCCTTTATAAAGAGATTCTTTGGTAATCTGCAATAGTTTTTTGATCTCAGGCTTTACTTCTCCGATTTCAAATGTATAGGCATGATCCCCTACAAAGCCATTTAAAATAGCTCCACAATCTACAGAAAGTACGTCGCCTTCTTTAATAATATCATTATTGGGAAAACCATGTACTACCTGTTCATTTGGAGAAATACATAATGAATTTGGAAAACCTCCATATCCTAAGAATGCAGGTTCACCACCATGGTCTTTAATAAAATCATGCGCTAATTTATCTAAATACAAAGTAGTAATTCCCGGTTTGATTTCTTTCGCTAACATTCCTAATGTTTTTGAAACCAACTGAGCACTCTGTTTCATGAGACGAAGTTCGTCTATTGTTTTTAATTGAATCATGTTCTAATGTAACAATTTATGAATTTAGCAATGTAACAATACAAATATTAAAATTGGTAAACTGCTACATTGTTATATTGTTAGATTTTTCTTACCAGAATAATCCTTTTTTCTTATCTTTTTTAAGTTTAGAATATGCTAAAACTTCTTTGCCTTCAACACGGAATTCTATTCTTTCATTGATAATATTATAGATCTCTCCCCAACCTGGAAAACCGCCTAGATTTCTATCATCAATAAACCAATCGGCATCTATTTTTCGAGATTGTGTTTCAGGGTCAAAAACCTCTCCTTCGAAGCTGCCATTAACGGAATAAAACTCTATTCCGTTTTTTTTGCAGAATTCTACCGCTTCATCTAATGTTTTTCCGTGTCTGTATGTCCAAAGAATTAATCTGTAGCCTTCAGACTGAAGTTTTCTTAATGTTTCAAAAGCGAAGATCTTTGCCTTACCAATTCCGGGATAGGCATCGTCAACAATTGTTCCGTCGAAATCTACAGCAATTTTTTTATTGTTTAACATTTTTTTTGCGTTTTTAGCAGTGCAAAGATAAGAAATAAAAAGAGTGCCAAAAAACACTCGGCACTCTTACTTTATAATTTTATGTATTCTTTTCCTAACTTTTCACCCAACTGAATTGAAATTGTAAGTCTGGAGTGGATACTCTATCTGTAATTTTTTGCAGTCTGGAAGGAAGTTTCATAAGATATTCCTGAGCTTTTTCAGCTTTTTCAGTAAGCCCTTTAATATGTTCTATCTTCCATTCATCCAATAATTCTTTCATGATATTGATATAATCCTGACCGGTATATACCATACATCTTTGAGCTGCATCTGAGAAATGTCCCCAAAGCTCACCAGCTTTTTGTCCTGACTGTCTCATTAAATGGGCAGGCATTACAATTTTTTTACGCATCATATCTTCAAATGCCAGGATCATTTCTGAAGGATCTAATTCTAGAATTTTAGCAACAAAATGTTTATATGCTTTAGCATGTCTGGCTTCATCAGCGGCAATCACACCACACATTTTAGCCAATTTCCCGTTTCCGGATTGCTTTGCTAAAGTTCCTACTCTTCTATGAGAAATATTAGTAGCAGTTTCCTGAAAGCTTGTATACACAAAGTTTCTGTAAGGATCCATACTTGTCCCCAAGTCAAAACCATCACTGATCAGATATTGGGTAGTGATTTCAACTTCTCTCATGTTTACTCTACCACACAAATAAAGATATTTGTTCAATAAGTCACCATGTCTGTTTTCCTCTCCTGTCCAAGATCTCACCCAATTGGCCCAACCTACTTTTTCTTCCTGATTTATTCCGTCTACCCCCATTAACCATGATTCGTAAGATGGCAATGCCTCTTCTGTGATACAGTCACCAATAAGAGTAACAAAAAGATCATAAGGCATTTCGCGCGCAAAGGTCTGAATTTCTTCTAAATCATATTTAAAATCTGCACTTGATGGATCTGGAAGGTAATCTGAGGGCTGCCATATTTTTTCAATTGGCGTCAAAAATTTTTCCAGAAAAGAACTTACTTCCTTTTCCAAGATACCCATTACTTCTTTCCTTACCAGCGTTTGATACATTTCCGTTATTTAGATTTATTATAATTTAATATACAAAGATATGATTTATTTATTATTTAGCGCATAATAACATATGCCTCTCATAATATGCATGACATATATCATAAAAAATGCCATTATCAGTATAACGACACTTTTATTTTTTTATTTGTCTAGTTCACTAAAATATCTCCAGTCATTATTTTTGGGATATCTATTCCCATTATTTTTAGAATAGTTGGAGCCACATCCCCTAACTTCCCTGACTTCCCTGGTTTCAAATTCCATGTATGGTCTTTATCCATTATAATAAAAGGAACCAAATTCGTAGAATGTTGTGTATTTGGAGTTCCATCAGGATTAACCATCACATCAGAATTTCCATGATCCGCGAGAATAAATACCGCATAACCATGTTCATAAGCTGTTGTCGCTACTTTTTCAATACATTTATCTACAGTTTCTGCCGCTTTTACTGCCGCTTCAAATACTCCGGTATGACCTACCATATCGGTATTGGCAAAATTGAGACAGATAAAATCAGCTGTTTCATTTTCCAATTCAGGAATGATTGCGTTTGTAATATCATATGCTGACATTTCGGGTTTCAAATCATAAGTAGGAACATCCTTCGGACTTGGGCAAAGTAATCTTCTTTCTCCGACGAATTCTTTTTCTCTTCCTCCTGAGAAGAAAAATGTCACATGTGGATATTTTTCTGTTTCGGCAATCCTGATTTGAGTTTTACCATTTTTCTCAATGATTTCGCCCATTGTTTCTTGTAGTACTTCTTCATCAAAAACTACATGAACATTATTAAAGGTTTTGTCATAATTGGTCAGTGTAACATAATACAAATTCAATTTACGCATGAAGTAATCGGGTAAATCCTGTTGAGAAAGAACTTCTGTAATTTCTCTTCCTCTGTCAGTACGGAAATTAAAGCAGATCACCACATCATTATCTACAATTTTAGCAACAGGTACTACATTTCCAGTTTCTGTTGTATGTATTAAAATAATTGGTTTTAAAAACTCATCTGTCACATTATTGTCATAAGACTCTTGAATAGCTGCTAATGCATCTGTTGTTTGAAGTCCTACTCCTTCTGTTAATGCATCGTAAGCTAATTTCACACGCTCCCATCTTTTATCTCTGTCCATCGCGTAATACCTTCCAACAACAGTTGCTAATTTTCCAGTCGTTGAATGCATATGGTCTTCCAATTCTTTAATAAAGCCTAATCCTGAATGTGGATCACAATCTCTACCATCAGTAAAAGCGTGAACAAATACATTGTCATTCAATCCGAAATTCTTCGCGGCTGTTAATAAACCTTTTAAATGGTTGATATGTGAATGTACTCCACCATTGGAAACCAATCCTATGAAGTGTACTTTTTTATTTTCTCTTTTGGCATATTCAAAAGCCTCCTGAATAACCTTTTCTTCACCCAGAGTCCCGTTTTCAACGGCCATATTCAGTTTTACAAGATTCTGATATACCACTCTTCCGGCTCCCAGGTTCATATGTCCAACTTCAGAATTTCCCATCTGTCCGGCAGGAAGCCCTACTGCTGTTCCACTTGCCTCAAGGGTTGTATGTGGATATTTATGAAAACAACTATCTATAAATGGTGTATTGGCACTATCTAAGGCTGAAACTTCAGGATTCTTTCCCAATCCCCATCCATCAAGTATTGCCAGTATTGCTTTTTTCGACATTTTCTGTAACTTTTATTATACAAATTTACCTATTTTCCAATGAAACTAATAATCTCAAACACTTAAATTTTTATTAAAGAATTTATTTATTTCCTTTTTAAATGAAGAAAATTCTAAAGCAAATACTTTTTTTGTTATCACAGATTACGCCATCTTAATTACATTTCTAAAATCTCATTCTATACTTAGGTTAGCTCTCTTATAACGATGAAAAACCTATACTATCTGCAAGACCTGCCGAGGACTATAGAATAAATTGAACATATTTTCTACCACCACTGTGAAGAATTAATTATTATTTTTAATTTTGCTCTATGGATTTACGAGATCAATTGAAGAACCTTTTTCCTGGGCACGAAGAACAGGATTTTGAAATGCCTGAAGAAAAATTCAAGCAGAAAGAGCCTTTAGTATGTAAGTTTGAGAAAAAAGGAAGAAATGGAAAGCCTGTCACTGTGATTGAAGGCTGGGAAGGAACTGAAGAAGATTTGAAAAAAATCTCTAAAAAGATTAAAACAACTTTAGGAATTGGGGGATCGGAAAAAGATGGAACGATCATCATTCAGGGTGACAACCGTGATAAGATCATGGAAATTCTTAAAGATATGGGTTATAAAACTAAAAGAGTCGGTGGATAATTTAGAAATAAATTTGCGCTTTCGGTAACAGGCTTTTAAGTTTTTCAACTGTTGCTTTATCCATAGGATTTCCTGTCAGTATCAATGTTTTAAGATTTTTCAATTTTGAAATTTCTATGGGAAGATCCTTTAAGTCATTGTTAGCAAGGTTCATACTTACTACACTTTTTAATCCTTTTACTTTAGTTGAAATTTCTTTAATGTTGTTTTGACTAAGATTAAGGAATTCAAGATTTCTTGATTGAAATAATGTTTCAGGCAGTTTTGAAATAGCATTCTGTTGCAGCTCAAGATATTTCAGATCCTTTGGAAACTCAAGGCTTCCCAGGTCATTGATTTGATTGGCAGCAAGGTTCAGATATTTTAAATTTTTAATTTGTTTTAAATGACCTGAAATAAAACTGATCTGATTACCCTGAAGGTTAATTTCTTCAAGGGTTGGAATTTGAGTTAATGCTTCCGGGAAAACATTCAGATTATTGGCATCAAGATGGATTGCCTTCAACTGCTGTAGTTTAGCAATATTTGGATTAACAGATGTTAAACTATTCAGATTTATGGAAAGTGTTTTCAATTTTGTAAGCTCCCCTATCTCATCAGGAATAAATTTAATGCTGTTCTCGTTGGCATTTAAAATTTCAAGATCTTTTAATAAAAATAGTTCCTGATCCATCCTTTCTAAATTATTCCCCATAATATTTAAAAAAAACAAAGAATTTAGTTTCTTAATTTCAGAGGGAACATTAAACATTCCCTTACCTCTAAAGCTCATACTATAAACCGGTTTATCACTTTTCAATGCGTCTTCTACATTGGTATAAGTAGGATATTTTACGGGATCGATCTGTGCCTTAGCAAAGCTGATAGAAAACAAAATAAGAAGTAGAGATAGCTTTTTCATAGAAAGAGAAAAGCTGTCGATAATAAAATTACCGACAGCTATAAAATATTAATAAATTATTTTTTAAGAAGTTTTACGGTTTTCTGGAAACCTACAGCTTCAATATTCAAGATCAACACTCCAGATGCTTCAAGTTGTGATGTAAAATCTAAATCCAATGTAGTATTAGAACCTGTGAATTTCTTTGTGTAAACAATCTTACCATCGATACTGTAAGCTGTTACTGAAATATCCTTCAGACCTTTAGGAGAATTAATTTTCACAATTCCTGAAGTAGGGTTTGGTGCTATAGTAACTGTATTTTCTGCCTTAGCATCAATAGTTCCTAAAGTTCCGTTTTGTCCTAAATTATCTTTAAGCGCTACAACAATCGTTGCAGATTTTCCACGGTAATCAATCACATTTCCTGTTGCATCAACATCTGTAGAGATCGTACCATCCGGATGCTGAATAGAGAAGAATCCAAATTTATGATCTGGCGTAAATGTAAGTCCTGTGGGCTCAGATCCTGTAGGCATGGAAGCGAAAAGTCTTACTTTAGGATTTGCCGCCGTGTGATCTGGTGCCACTACCCAAATATAATTTTTACCCCCGTCTTGCAATACCCAAAGATTTCCTAGTTCATCGAAGGTAAGGTTGTCATTACCATCTCCCCAAACTTCAGATTTCATTCCTTGTGCGGTATTGAAAGAATATACGGTAGAAAGTCCACCTACAAAAGTTTCTACTGATGAAGCAGTTGTTCCGTTATCCTGTAAACGATATACTTTATTTAAACCTTTAGCTGTAAAATAAATTTTCCCATCTAATGGACTGATATCAACATCTTCTACTCCATTAAATGAAGTTCCCCCTAATGAGGATGCCAAATTATTGGTATTATTCTGGTCAGCTTTAAATTTATTAGGAACCTGAATCCATGTTGCAGTAGTTCCTACAGGATCTCCACCACTGCTTAGTCCCTGATCTAATTTCAATACATAAAGGTTACCTGAAGACAGATTATTTGGGGTATCCATTACATATTTATAAACCAAATGTGTTCCACCATCTTCACCATAATAAGCGGTAGTTCCTGCATTATTAACCACTACGTTTTCGTGATTCATAATACCCATTTGCCATAGCTTACCTTTAGAACCATCTGTATTTTGAGAGATCACCTGAGCGGTTGCAGGATCAATTTCTACCAACCATCCATAATCTTTATATCCATCAGCATTTACATCACTTGATGTTACCGATTCTTCAGCAGTTATTACTGTTCCCCAAGGTGTAATACCTCCAGAACAGTTTCTGATCGTTTGTACTAAACTAGGTGTTGAAAAATCTACAGCTCTCGACTTTGTCAATTGCCAAAGTTTCGATGAAGCATTATAGTTGATTTCAGCCATGGTAACTCCACCAGGGTTTGTTTCATGGTTTACAGAAAGATATCCATTAGTAGCACTTCCGTTTTTAGGTACATAAGCTGTAAAGTCATTCTGACCTCCTACTAATCCACCTCCCTGTGTATAGTTATCACCTTCTTTTAAAATAAGCTGATATTTATGTTCTGTTGGGATAATAAGCTTATTCGTTTGCGATGTTGGAACGATAGAAGTAAAACAGCTGATATGAGCAATATTACAGCTAACCGGATTGGTTGGAGTGGTCGTTGTTTTAAGATAGGCGTCAATTCTTAAATCTGAGCTTTGCCCTGTTCTGTTATGCAATTCAATAGATATTCTATTGTTCCCATTTACAAATTTTGATTTTGGAATCGAGAAAATATTGTAAACACTTTCCGCAGCACCATCAATAGTGTTAACAGACGGTGTATTAAAAGCAATAGCTCCTGTTGGCATATTATCTCTTACAACTTCTACTCCATTCAGATATACTACAATACCATCATCTCTCATAATACCTAATTCCATTGCATCAGAAAGATCGGCTAAATTTACAGTGAAATCTTTTGCAAAATAAGCAGCTGTAAGACCTGAACTGATCGTTGTAGTTACAGGATCACCATATCCAAGAGGACCATTTCCTGTTGACCAAGAAGTAATATCGAAGTTGGTATCCTTCCATTGAGCAACCTGCGCCTGGTTGTTGTCTTTATACCTCCATGAGGCATTCTTATTGAAAACAAAAGTCTGTGCTTGAAATACAGAACTTGATACTAATGCAAGAGCTGCAATTGTAAGTAGTTTTTTCTTCATAATAGTTTCGATTTATTAGATGTTGCAAAACTATTTTATAATCACGAGCCCTCTATTAATACAGTTTTAAATAAACATCATCCAATGTTACAAAATTAAAAACCCAATATTAAGGGAATTAAGTTATTGTTAAATTATGATGTGGGATTTGTGTGGGTTGACAATTGAAGTTGAAAGTTATTGGAAGCAATATTGATGTTTCCAATCCTGAAAGCCAAATTCCATAACCTCGTGTCTCAACCTCAACCCACATCTCGAAACTCACAACACTTATTACTTCTTTGCTCGGCTAATATCAGTAAGTGTGTTTAGAAATGCAATGATCTGCTTGATTTCCGGTTTGGTGAGGTTGAGTTTATCCGCAGGTAAAGTCTGGTTATTCATTTTCAAGCCTAATCCTTCTCCACCACCTTCATTATAGAAATCCAGAACCTCATCTAAAGTACTGAAAGCTCCATTATGGAAATAAGGCTTGGTAAGGGCAATATTTCTCACCGTTACTGTTTTAAAAGAGTTTTCATAGATCCATGAATTTTCTTTTTTCACAGGACTTTTTATCCTACCCGGATCTGAATCTAATTCCAAAGGCAGTTTATTGATAGGTGCCTTTGTAACTCCTAATACTTCAGATTCATTTTCGTTATAGAAAGGAGGAACCAGACCGGAAAAATGAGGTGCAAAATGACATGTTGCACAATTGGCTTTTCCCATAAATAAATTGAAACCTTTTTTAGCATCATCTGAAATTTCTTTTTCATTCCTCATAAAGCGGTCAAAATCACTTTCAAAAGAATACAAAGAAGCGACATAAGAACTTAATGCCTTGGAGAAGTTCTCTTTATTGATCTTACCATCTTTGAATGCCGAACGGAAGGCTTTTTTATATTCAGGTTTTGTTTTTAATTTTTTGATGATACTTTCGTAGCTCGTATTAAATTCCTGTTCATTATAGATAACATGTTCCGCCTGTTGTTCGATATAGAATGCGCGCATATCATAGAAAAATCTTTTTGCAAATACAGCATTGTATAGAGAAGGCGAGTTTCTCAATACTGTCTTTCCTACTACATTGCTAGGTGATTTTACTTTTAAATCTGTAAAAGCATTTTCAGGTAAATGACATGTTGCACAACTCATCTTTGTGTTATCGCTTACACTTTGATCATAGAAAATATCTTTTCCAAGTTCTCTAAGCTCAGGGCTATCTTCCGATGATTGTAGTAATGTATAAAAATAAGGATCCAGAAAATCACTGCTAAAGAAGTTTTTATTACCCACATTCCATCCTGAAAACTCTTTGAGATCATCTGATCTTCCGTCCCAAGAACCAAATTCTTCATATAAAGGTTGTACATATTTTTTATAAAATTCTATACGGTCAAATGTTTCAAAATCTTTATGTTCTGATAGATACTCACCAGCTGCAGAAAGGATTGTATTTACTTTTTGAATATTATAATTTTTAAAATAAGGATCATCATTGATGTATTTTTTAATTCCCAAAAGTGCATAACCAGCTTCTTCTGATATATTTAATGAACCTGGGGTATCAAATCCTGTTACTCCTAAACTGTAAATTCTGATTAATTCTATTCGAAGAGGTAAGGTTTTATTGGTTCCTTTACTCAATCCATTTTTAATTGAACTTAAATAAAAGTTCGCATAACTATTATACAAGAAATCGGTAATGGATTTTATCTTTTCCTTTTGTTCACCAGCCTCTTCAGAAAAGATCAATTCATCCAATACCTGTAACCCTTCAGGAGGCAAGGTGTATGCAGAAGTTCCTGCCGCTTCTATATGAAACAGTGGCGCTGCGTTAAGATGGGTTTTGGTGAATTCGGGGTAATGATAAGCAATATAGAATTCTATTTCTTTAAAAGAATTTCTTGTACTTCTTAATGATTTTTGTAGATCTTCAAGAGATATTTTATCATCATCAAACAGATATACGTCTGTTTTTAATTGTTCGAGTTTATTTTTGAAATCAGTTAATCCTTTGTTTATGACAGTATTTTCTTTTTCTACGCCTTTGTCAGTTGGATTAAATGACATTATTGCAAAACCGAATAATAAGATGATAATAAATGATAGAGAATATCTCATGAAATTTTTAGCTGCAAAGCTACAACTCCGATGTTATCCCAGTTTTAAATCTGGATTAAATAATGTTTATATTTTAATTCATAGAATTTTATTAATTTTAAACCCCGAAACCAAATTCACTATACTGAAAATCCGAATACAGATCCGGTTCTTTTAAAAAAAATGATGAAGGAATGATGGGAAGAGGATTTTAAAACTATTTTTCAACAAATCAAAACAAAATATTATTATGAAAACAAAATTATTTCTGACTTTTATAGCAGGTCTTTTTTCATTAAATTCTTTTGCACAAAAATCAACTCAGGAAATGGCTGTTTATGCGGAAAAAAAAGGAAATGACTACTATCTGATTCGTTTGGCAGAAGGTGTAGAGGTACCTAAAGTTTACGTTTACTCAAATGGACTGATAAAGCCTTATAAGAATTATACAGAATTAAAAGAAATCGTAATGGACTTTCCAGGAATGATGACATCCAATAATTCGACCAAAGAAGAATTGGTTTCTGTCATGAAAAAGGATAATCATTTTTATGAAATCACTTCTCAAAGAAAGGATCCTAAAAATTTCGAAAAAACAACCATTACTGTATATGAGGTTGTAAACAATCAAAAAAGAATTGTAGAAGAATATGGTTCACTTATAGAACTTATGCCTACTCCTTATAAAGATGCTATATTCATCGACACAAAAAAATAAACATATTATGCTAAATAAACTTGCAGCCTCAGAGCTTGTATTAAATGAAGACGGAAGTGTTTACCACTTAAACCTTTTACCTGAAGATATTGCTGATAAAATCATCCTTGTTGGTGATCCTGACAGGGTACCAAAAGTATCTCAATATTTTGATAAAGTAGAAATCAAAAAAAACAAAAGAGAGTTCTATACACATACCGGAACATTACGAGGTGAAAGAGTTACTGTAATGTCTACAGGGATCGGTACAGAGAATATTGATATTGTAATGAATGAGCTTGATGCTTTAGTGAATATCGATCTTAAAAACAAAGAACTTAAAACAGAACATAAAACACTTGAACTTTTCCGTATGGGAACATGTGGCAGTGTAAACCCTGATGTGCAGGTTGACAATATGTTGGTCACTCAGAATGTTGTAGGTTTAGATGGCCTAATGCATTTTTATCAGGATTATCATTTCGAAAATGAGTTTTCTAAAAGCTTTTTAGAAAGATTCCCTTATGATAAGATTAAGCCGATGCTTTATTTCGCGGAATGGGCTGAAGATATGGCAGATTATTATAAAGATGCCAAATATCACGGAAATACTGCGACCTTTCCAGGGTTCTACGCTCCGCAGGGAAGACAGCTTCGTTTAAAAGCTCTAGATGACAAATTCCTGGAAACATTAAATGATCTTGGGATCACCAATTTTGAAATGGAAACTTCTGCCATTTATGCATTCTCAAAATTATTGGGACATAAAGCGATTACTGTAAATAACGTTATTGCTAACAGAAGACGTGGAGAATTCTCCTCTGATCACCATGCCTCAGAAAAGAACCTTATCGAATGGGTATTGGAAAGAATTATTAAATAACAATTTTAAATAAAAAGAGAAACCGTCTACTATGACGGTTTCTTTTTTATGCTATAATAACTCTTCGGTGCTCTTTCCCCCATTCTATCATATCTTTCATTAATTTTGCATAGTCTTTAGCATATTCGGTACATTCATATTCGATTACCTCTCTGGTATCTTCACAAGCTGACCTTTTTACTAATTTATTAATTTCCATTTCTTTTAAATTGAGGGAAAGCATTCGTGTAGAAATACCGGAAATATCGCGTTTAATATCAAGAAACCGTTTTTTGCCATTACCCAATGCAAAAAGGATAGGAAGTTTCCATTTACCACCAATAACATATATGGTATCCTGTAATGCACGCAGGTTTTCCTCAGTATGATCTATAACAACGCATTTTTTCATGGTTCGTAAAAAATTAGGTTTTTAATGATTAGAAAAAATCAATAATAATACCAAAGGAATTCTATGCCAACAAGGCAGTGATAAAGAAATCCACTCCTGTTTTGAAAACAGAGTGGATCATCAATCTGATATTTATATTAAAGGATTTAAGCAGAGAAACCGCCATCAATAACGATACTGCTTCCAGTAATGTAAGCTGCATCGGGACCTGCCAGAAAATTTGCCAAACCAGCTACATCTTCCGGTGTTCCTAACCTTTTTAATGCCATAGCATTCATATAAAATTCCCTGGTAGCATTATCTGCTTTTTTCAACATATCTGTATCAATAACTCCAGGCTCTATTGTATTTATTGTAATATTTCTTAATCCCAGATCCCATGCTAATCCACGACTGTAAGCGCCAACAGCAGCTTTTGTAGCAATATACTCACTCATAGTAGGTCCTCCTATGCGTTTTGCTCCAACTGAACCAATAGTGATAATGCGTCCTCCGTCGGGCATAAATCTTAAAGCTGTACGCACAGCCTCCGTTACTGCCCTTATGTTTACATCAATTTGTCTGTTGTAATCATCTGCCTGTGTATGAGCCTGCTCTACAGGACCGGCAATTGATATGGCAGCATTATTTACTAAAATATCTATTTTACCAAATTTGTCAGCAGCTTCTATGATCGCTTTTTCTGTATTTCCAGAAATCGAAGCATCCGCTTTTATTGCATAGGCAACTCCTCCTGATCTTGCAATCTCAGCAACAAGTGCTTCTGCTTTTTCATCAGAATTTACATAGGTAAATGCTACCTCTGCTCCTTCCTGAATATAACGTCTTACAATGGCTTCTCCCATTCCTCTTGTTCCTCCGGTTACAAAAGCCGTTTTTCCTTTTAATATGGACATAATTTTATTTTTTGTTTTAAATTCTTAACAAAATTATGTTTCAAAACTTCCAAAAAACGAATGCAGTAACATGCGTGTTACTGGTTTTCTAAGGAAATGTATCTGATAATAGATATTTAATGATCATACTATTATATTATAGCATAGAGTAAGACAAATATTCACTGTCTGGTAAAACAATCCTTGATATGATCATTCATCATACCTGTTGCCTGCATATGTGCATATACTACAGTAGAGCCCATAAATTTAAAACCCCTCTTTTTCAAATCTTTTGACAAAGCATCAGAAATATCGGTAGTAGCAGGAATATCTTTTAAAGTCTCTGGTTTGTTATCGATAGGTTTTCCATCTACAAAGCTCCAGATATATTTTGAAAAAGAGCCAAACTCTTTTTGAACTTCCATAAATCGCTGTGCATTAGTGATGGTCGCTAAAATTTTAAGTTTATTCCTTATGATCCCAGAATCTGCCATAAGTTCCACCACCTTATCATCGGTATATTTTGCAATCTTTTTATAATTAAAATGATCAAATGCTTTCCTAAAATTGTCTCTTTTACTTAAAATGGTATACCAGCTTAGGCCAGCCTGGAAACTTTCCAATATCAGAAATTCAAAAATAGTTTCATCATCATAAACAGGACTCCCCCATTCTTTATCATGATATTTTCTGTACAGATCATCTCTTTCACACCATCCACAGCGTATCTTTTCCATAAATATTCATTTTTATTTAGCTTTAAAGATAAAACTGATTTGGAAAACTATAACAAAAGATTATGAAAAATTTAACAGCGTATCCCGGCTTTAGGAATGGTTATTGTTTTACTACAAATATCACTAAATAATAAATCTTATGAATAATTCAGATTACAACAAAGCGGAAGACGCTGTAAATAACACAGAAAATTCTTTAAAAAATGCAGCTAACGATGCAAAATGGAAAATCAACGATTTAGCAGATAAAGCTAGGGATTATATTAATGAAAAGAGAAACAACGACCAGGAAGCTAGCCAGGAAGATTGGTTAGACAGGGTAAAAGCTAATATTTCTGATGCTTGGGAAGATATTAAAGATAAAGCGGGTGATGCATGGGAAAAAACGAAAGACATTGCCGAAGATGCAAAAGATAAAGCAACGGATGCTGCAAAAGATGTGAAAGATAAGGCGAATGATGCCGCTGAAGATGTAAAAGCAGAATGGAATAAAAAAACCAATTAGAATTTCAGTTATATAAATATTTTCAAAAAAAACAGGGTCTTTTTATAAAGGCTCTGTTTTTTATTATGTTCTGAACACAAATTATCGTTACATTTGTATGTATATTAATAAACATTAAAAAATTATGTCATACGGTTTACTTAAAGGCAAAAAGGGAATTATTTTTGGGGCCCTTAATGAACAATCGATCGCATGGAAAGTTGCTGAAAGATGCCATGAAGAAGGTGCTGAATTTATCTTATCTAATGCTCCTATTGCTTTGAGAATGGGAGAACTTAATGGTTTAGCTGAAAAAACAGGTTCTGAAGTTGTTGGTGCAGATGCTACTTCTATTGAAGATCTTGAAAAGCTTTTTGATACTGCCATCGCAAAATTTGGAAAAATCGATTTCATCCTTCATTCTATAGGAATGTCCGTAAATGTAAGAAAAGGAAAACATTATACAGAAATGAATTACGATTGGTTAGAAAAAGGCTGGGATATCTCTTCTGTTTCTTTCCATAAAGTAATGCGTGTGGCTTGGGAAAAAGACTGTATGAATGAGTGGGGAAGTATTTTAGCACTTACTTATATTGCTGCTCAAAGAACGTTCCCGGATTATAATGATATGTCTGACAACAAAGCTTATTTGGAAAGTATTGCAAGAACTTTCGGAAATTATTGGGGTGAGAGAAAAGTACGTGTAAACACGGTTTCTCAGTCTCCTACAGTAACTACTGCAGGTAGCGGAGTGAAAGGTTTCGGAGGTTTCCTTGGATATGCTGAAGATATGTCTCCTCTTGGAAATGCTACAGCTCTTGAGTGTGCAGATTATTGTGTGACCCTTTTCTCTGATCTTACGAAAAAAGTAACCATGCAGAACCTTTTCCATGATGGAGGTTTCAGCAGCTCTGGAGTAACTCAGAAGGTAATCAGAAAATATGATGTTGAATAATTTGTTTAACAAACTTTCGATGATAAAAATAAATAGGCTGTCTCTAGAGACAGCCTATTTTAATAAAAAAATATTAATATGAAGTGTTTATAAAATTACAGTCTGTATGGAATGTGCAGGCGCTGAAAGTTTGGCCGCCATTCCTTCAATCCAAAGATGAGTATCTATATCATCATCCGAATTATTCATAATTACAGTCACAAGTTCTCCATTTTCATTCATAAATGAAGTAGAAATTAAACCTGATGTATTTGTAGAGCTTCCAACTCTCTGAGCATTAGGTTTTATATATTTTGAAACATGCCCAACATAATAGTATTCATAAGTATAATGTACCTCTCCTGTTTTTGTATCGGCAATGATTGGTGCAAAACATAAATTTCCAACATGATTGGGACCTCCTGTTTCATCCAGAAGTACATTCCAGTCCGTCCATAAAGAAGTTCCACGATTAAAATCGTTGATCATATTTTTACCATACAGCTCCCCTAAACTGACATCATTGATCCTTGACATATTAAATACCTCTTTACATCCTTCTGTAAAAGCCAGGAATTTATCTGGAAATGCCCTATGTGTTTCTCCAACATTATCAAATAACTGTGTTTTGTTGTGCCACGTTTCATACCAGTGATAGGCAATACCAGATGTATATTTTGAAACTTCAGGATCACCTAATGTCGTGGTTGCTCTTTGAAAGATCAAATCTCTATTATGATCCCAGATCATTACTTTTTTATCTTTATATCCATTCTTCCACAAGGTTGGACCAAGATTATTTTTCAAAAATGCACCTTCCTCCTCCGCAGTATAAAGGCAGGACTCCCATTTTTGTTTTGCCATTGCCTCATTCTGAACCGTTAATCCCCAGATCTTCATCCCTCTTTTTTCATATTCTTTAATAAACTTGATATAATAATCTGCCCAGGTCTGATAATATTGATTTTCCAGCCTTCCACCGTTCAGCATATCTTTATTAGATTTCATCCACGCTGGTGGGCTCCATGGAGAAAAATAAAGCTTAAATTGATTTCCTATAGATTTTTGAGCCTCCTGAATCATTGGGATCTTATACTTTTCATCATGGGCAACCGAAAACGACTTTAATGACGCATCATTATCATCTACATAAGTATAAGAATCACTTGAAAAATCACAGGAATTCATATTGGTTCGAACTATGGTATAACCTAAACCATTCTTCCCATAATAGGCTTCAATAATTTCCTTCTGTTTGTCCTTCGGTAATTTATAAAAAGTTTCTGCTGCAGCATCTGTAATTGCTCCACCAATTCCTATTAATTTCTGATATTTAAAATCCGGATCTACGAAAACACAGGCTTCATTTTCTTTAGGCTGATCAAATTTTTCAAATTTTACCATTCCTTTGTCAACCATTTTCTCATTGGTTTTAGAATTGGTAACAATAACTTTTGCTGATTTTCCGGCATTTTTCTTCCAGTAGTTTTGTGCATGAGCATTACAAGCCATCCCTATAACAAAACAACTTACGATTAGTTTTTTCATTGTATTACTTCCTGTTTTATGGAGGTTTTATTCCCTTCATTATTTATTCTGATAAACCCGTACATAGTCTATATAATATTTTTGTGGAAAAATGGAATCATCTATTCCTTCCTTTCCACCCCAAAATCCACCAACAGCCAGATTTAAAATGATAAAATAAGGCTGATCAAAAGGCCATGCTTCATAGTTTTTTTCTTTATTCTCATACGTGAAGAACTTCCTATCATCAATATAAACATCTATTTTCTCTGGTGTCCAATCTGCTTTATATACATGGTACCGATCACTTGCATCACTGATGATTAAAGTATCTGTTTTCTGTGTTCCCTGAATATGGTTGTATTTTTTGGTGTGTACGGAAGCATGGATATACCCGGGATTAAACCCAACATGCTCCATAATATCCAGCTCGCCATCATCAGGCCATTTCTTCATATCTTCACTCATCATCCAGATGGCAGGCCATGTTCCACGTCCTTTCGGTAATTTTGCCCTTACCTCAATTGTTCCATACTGAAAAGAAAATTTTCCCTTGGTTAAAAGCCTTGCTGAAGTATATTTATTTTTCTCCCAGTTTTCCTTTCTCGCTTCAATGATTAAATTCCCATTTTCCATCCTTACATTTTCCAGACGTTCTTTAGTATAAAACTGGGCTTCTTTATTTCCATAACCATCTCCGCCAACATCATAATTCCATTTTGAAGAATCTGGCAATCCTTTCCCATTAAATTCATCACTCCAGATTAGATTTCTATTGGAATCAGATTTCTGAGCTGTGCAGTTTGATATAGAAAGAGATAAAATCCCCCCTGTTATTAATAAATAAAAATGTCTTCGGATATTAATTTTCATACAATATGGTGGTTTAGTGAACCGGCAATTATTCCGTTTTATTAAAAGCGGGTTAAAACCCGCTCCTCTTGATCTAATTATTTAATCCAATTAATTTTTTTTGTCTGAACATCCTGAGAATTGGTTCCTACCATAATTTCAAACTCTCCACCTTCCCAATCATAATTTAATTGGTCATCATAGAATTTCAAATTTTCTGGAGTTAGTGTAAAGTTTACTGTTTTAGTTTCTCCTTTTTTCAGAAGTATTTTTTGGAAACCTTTTAATTCTTTTACAGGTCTTACCACTTTTCCGAATGAGTCTCTGATATATAACTGCACTACTTCTTCACCGTCATAATTTCCGTTGTTAGAAACATTCACTTTAATATTTAAAGCTTGATTTCCTTTTAGACTTGTTGAGCTTAGCGTCATATCAGAATATTTAAACTGAGTATAACTTAATCCATATCCAAAAGGAAATTTAGGATCGTTATCTAGATCGATATAAGCAGAAACATAACTTCGTTCTTTATTCGTTTTTGCGGGTCTTCCTGTATTATAATGATTATAGTAAACAGGAATCTGACCTTCGGTTCTTGGAAAAGTCATGGGAAGTTTACCTCCCGGATTTACAGTTCCAAAAAGAACATCAGCTATTGAGTTTCCTGCTTCCGTTCCTAGCCACCACGTATACAGAATCGCAGGAATATTATCCGCTGCCCAATCAAAGACGAGAGGTCTGCCCGCGTTGATCATCAATACAATAGGTTTTCCGGTTTTTGCAATTTCTTTTAACAGTTCTTCCTGAACACCAGAAAAATGGATATTACTCCGGCTTTTCGCTTCCCCACTCATTGCATGTCCTTCCCCTAAAGTCATAATAACAACATCAGCTTTCTTTGCCGTTTCTACTGCTTCAGCAAACATTGATTTATCCTGATCATCAGCATTACAACCTTTAGCATATAATAAAGTTGAATTTTTATCCAACTGATTCTTAATTCCGTCAAACTGAGAAATGATCCTTTGGTTGTCATCTTTAAAAGCAACAGACCAGAATCCATGATTGGCTACCGTTTCTTTTCCAAAAGGTCCTATTAAAGCTACCGTCTTCGTAGATTTTGAAAGTGGTAAAATATTATTTTGATTTTTTAAAAGAACAATACTTTTTGACCCGAATTCCCTTCCGAATTTTCTGTTCTCCAAGTTATTGGTCTGCTCTTTTTCTCTTTTCTCATTACTGAATCTATAAGGATCATCAAATAATCCCATTTCAAACTTTTTGATTAAAATTCGTCTTGCCGCATCGTCAATGAATTTTGGATCTACTTTTCCTTCTTTAACCAGTTTTGGAAGTTCCGTCATATAAACGTGACTTTCCATATCCATATCACTTCCTGCCAAAATAGCTTTTTCAGCGGCTTCCGCTTTATCTTTCGTATAACCATGGTTAACTATTTCACCAATGCTTCCCCAATCTGAAACCACAAAACCATTGTAGTTCCACTTTCCTTTTAACAAGTCTCTAAGAATGTATTTATTAGCAGTCGCGGGAACCCCATTAATATCATTAAAAGAATTCATGAATGTTGCAACGCCTGCTTCTGCCGCAGCTTTGAAAGGAGGTAAATAGGTTTCATTCAGTTGTCTGAGGCTCATATCTACAGAATTATAGTCTCTTCCACCTACTGCTGCGCCATACGCCGCAAAATGTTTCGCACAAGCCATTATTGCATCGAGGTTTCCAAGACCTTTTCCCTGGAATCCTTTAATCCTTGCCAAACCGATCAGTGTTCCTAAGTAAGTATCTTCACCAGAGCCTTCCATTACTCTCCCCCATCTTGGATCCCTGGCAATATCTACCATTGGAGCAAAAGTCCAGTGAATTCCATATGCTGAAGCTTCCGTAGCAGCTATTCTTTCAGATTTTTCAATTAATGCTAAATCCCAGCTTGCTGCCTGTCCAAGATTAACAGGAAAGGTGGTTCGGTATCCGTGAATAACATCCTGTCCAAATAATAACGGTATTTTTAATCTTGATTCTAAAGCTAATTTTTGAAAAGATTTTGTTTCTTCTACGCCAGCTACATTTAGCATAGAGCCCACTTTACCTTTTTTTATTTCTTCAAGAACGGTTGCTGAATTGGAATTCTGGGGTCCTGTAGCATATGCAAAGCCACTGTATTGCATCAATTGTCCCACTTTTTCTTCCAATGTCATTTTAGACAAAAGATCAGAAACTTTTTGATCAATTGTCTTTTGTCCGTATGTATTCAATCCAAATGCTGCAAATGCTAATAAGAAATAAGCTTTTTTCATAATTAATTAGAAAATATAGGTTGCTACAGAATTTCCTGATATACTTACAGGAGCTGTTTTCTGGTTATACTTAAGAGTAAAGACCTCTTCCGTTTTACTGTTGTTCTGTACTATTAAAACAGTTTTTCCCTTTGGAGTTTTAAAAGCTACAGAAGATAGATTGTTTGTTTGAGAAGAACCAATTCGCTGCGAGTTAGCAGGAATAAATTTTGCTGCATGTGCAACAATATAATAAGAAACATTTCTGGTAAAATTTTCCTTGTCAGAAATAGTAATCGCTCCTTTGCACTCCGTACAACCACCATCAGTATGAGGTTTATACTGTGGATCATTAGCCAGATTCCATTCTAAAGCTATTTTACTCCAATTTCTCATGGAACCAATGATCACATTTTTAGTATGCCAATTAAGATCTTCATTAAAGTTGCTTTTAGCTCCTGTCCACTGCTCTGTAAAATAAAGATTTTTATTTGGATACGCATTATGAACGGTACTTAATGCAGAAATGTCTCCTTCATATAAATGAAATGCAGAACCATCAACATATTTATAAGCTTCAGGATCGCTTAAAATATTGGTAGCATATTCTGGTTTGTTACAATTGTGATCATATACGACAATTTTAGTTTTAATCCCATTAGATTGGAAAACCGGACCTAAATGATTTTTAATAAAATCTTTTTGCTGATCAGAGGCCATATACAAACTTGGATTATTTCCCGGATGCAGCGGTTCATTCTGAGGTGTAATAGCATCAATATTAATACCCTCTTTTTTCATTCCCTGAATATATTTCACAAAATAATTCGCATATACCCCGTAATATTCAGGTTTTAGACTTCCTCCTTTTGACTTTCCATTATCTTTCATCCAAACCGGAGCTGACCATGGAGCAGAAATAATCTTAATCTTCGGATTGATCGCTAAAATCTCTTTTAACATAGCAATCAGATCTTTATCTCTTGCTAAACTGAAATATTCCAGTGAAATATCTGTTTTTCCTTCAGGTAGGTCATCATAAGAAAATACCTCACCATCAAGATCAGAGGCTCCTACACTTAATCTAAGGTAGCTGACAGAAATTGAGTTTGTATTATTTCCAAAAAGTTCATTTAATAAAGCTTTTCTTTTTGCTTCTGAAAGTCTGTTAATTACTTCCACACTTCCCCCTGTCAATGTATATCCGAAACCATCAATATATTGAAACTTTTGAGTATCGTCAATTTCAATATTCTGACCGTTATCAGGATTGTTCGTAAAATTGATTGAAGGTTGCTGCTGTAATTTTATGCTCTCATCACCTTTGGTAAGCCATACCTGAACTTCGTTCCTATTATTTGCTGAACTCGACTTACACGCTGATAAAGATAAAAGTACCACACCACAAAGTGGTGCGATACTTCTAAAAAAGAAACTATATAAACTGTGAAACTTCATTTTTAATAGCCAGGGTTTTGTTTTAAAGCAGTATTTACTAATTCGTTGAAAGGAATTGGTAAAATTTCATTCTTACCTGCTACAAATCCTCTTGCCCCTAATTTAGCCGGAGCATCGCCCCATCTTACCAGGTCAAACCATCTGTGACCTTCTCCTGCCAATTCTCTTCTTCTTTCATCTTTAATCGCCTGCATAGAAACCGGAACTGAACCTAATCCTACTCTCGATCTTACCGCATCCAGTAATGCCTGAGCTCTTGCTCCCGCACCACCTAGTGCTTCTGCTTCCATCAAGTAGGTATCAGCTAATCTGATGGCAATATAGTTTTGACGGAAGTTTAATTCAGTAGGACCTGGCAAATTACTTTTATCTGCATTTCTTGGTGCATATTTGTTTAAGAAATATCCAGTGTCTTTAAAGCCTGGAGAATAAGTAATCTTACCTTCTTGTTTTAATTTTTTACAATTAAGTACTGTAGCGTCTAAACGAGGATCTCCCTGCATGAAATTAAAAAGATCATCCGTCATTGGATTAAAGCCCCAACTTGCATAAATATCGGGCGCGTCATTATTAGGTACTGTCGTACGGCCATAAGATATAATACCAAGCATCACATTAATTGAATTTCCTTCATCTTTTCCGGAACCCCAAAATGGCCAATCCGCATTACTTTTATTAGTATGCATTACTTCAAGAATGGACTCTGTGGTAAATTTATTATCTACTTTCCACAGATCTGCAAAGTTACTAACTAACTTATAACCATACTGGCTCGTTTGCCCTGGTGTACCGTTCACCATTTCAAACTGAGCAGCAGCTTCGGTATTCTTTTTATCATATAGATAAATCTTTCCTAAAATAGCATGAGCAGTACCTTGCGTAATTCTTCCTTTTTCAGATGCTCCAGAAGCTACCATCATAAGATCTGGAAGTGCAGAAACAATATCACCTTCTATTTGGGTATATACTTTTGCCGGATCTTCTTGTGGAATATTGTAATAATCATCTGTAGCTAAAACAGGCTTTAAAATAAGCGGAATATTTTTGAACATTTTTAACAATTCAAAATAATACAGTGACCTTAAAACTTTAGCTTCAGCAATAAATCTCTTTCTTGTCTGTTCATTCATATTTGCATTAGGGATTCTTTCTAATAGAAGATTTGCACTTGCAATTCCCTGATAGTAATTTTTCCAGTAACTAGCAGGCATGATAATCGGATTAATGGTATAATTTGAGAACCCCTGGATTCCTGCACCATCTGAAGAATTTCCACCTCCTGAATAGAAATCATCAGAAGCACCATTAAAGAAGGTTACCATATTTTCAAATCCTCCAGAATATTTTCTCAACATATCGTATGTTGCTACCAATCCTGTAAAAGACTGTTCTTCATTTTGAAAGTAATTACTTGCATCAAAAGTACCTGTATTCTTTACATTCTCAAGATCACCTTTATCACAAGATACAGCTCCAAAACTAATACCTGCTAATAATAAAACAGATAAACTTTTATATATTAATCTTTTATTTTTCATTTTTTCTTTAATTAAAATTGAACATTAGCACCGAAAAGGAAAGTTCTTGCTTGGGGATAGAAAGCTCTGTCTATACCAAAAGTATCTGCTCCTGCAATTTCAGGATCATAACCAGTATATTTTGTAAAAGTAACTAAGTTCTCTGCTGTAACATAAAATCTTACTTTGCTTGCTCCTATAGTTTCAGAAATATTTTTTGGAAGTGTATATCCTACCTGTACCAATTTTATACGTAAATAGTCTCCTTTTTGAAGATAGTAATCAGACATTCTGGTATAATTCTGATTAAGATCATCTCTTGTAACCCTTGCTACAGTATTTGATGTCCCTTCACCAGTCCAACGGTCTAAAATAGAAGTCTGGTAATTCGCTTCCTGAATATCCAATCTTCTTAGCCCCTGGAAAATTTTATTTCCTGCCTGTCCCTGTGCGAATACCATCAAATCAAAGTTTTTGTAATTCATGTTCAATGTTAAACCAAATGTATATTTTGGTACTGAATTCCCTAAATTCACAAAATCCTTCTCATCAATTTTCCCATCACCATTAGCATCTAATCGTTTAAAATCTCCAGGTTTAGCATTGGGTTGAATTAGCCCTCCATTTGTATTTCTATACGCATCAATTTCAGCTTGATTCTGGAAAATTCCCATATTTTGGAAACCATAAAAAGAGCCATATGATTCACCAACTTGCAATCTCGATACGGTACCCAAAGTTTGGTAAGAAGCAAAATTCACATATGGTTTATTACCTTCTAATCTTGTAATTTCATTTTTTAAATAAGCAACATTACCATT
Organism: Chryseobacterium paludis; assembly: GCF_025403485.1. Taxonomy (NCBI): domain Bacteria; kingdom Pseudomonadati; phylum Bacteroidota; class Flavobacteriia; order Flavobacteriales; family Weeksellaceae; genus Chryseobacterium; species Chryseobacterium paludis. Next base: position 902,524 of record NZ_CP099966.1, on the reverse strand, counting down.
TGCAGAAAACCCAAAGTCACCCCAATTCTTTTTATAACCTAAACTTATTTCAATTCCATCATTGTTCATATCTCCAATATTTCTCCACGGGTTATTAATCAATCCTAAATAACCAGGAACTTCGACTTGTCTTAAGATATCTGTACTTTTCTTTCTATAAACATCAACACTTAAATCAAAGTTCTTGAGAATCTTAAGGTCTGCGGCGATATTGAACTGTGATGTTCTTTCCCATTTAAGATCGGGATTTTCTAGTGTGCTTGGTGCATATCCAACACGGATTATATTATCTCCAAAAGTATAATTACTTCCTGCAGTTAAAAAGTTGGCAAACTGAAATTCTGTAATACCATCATTTCCTAATACACCATATCCACCTCTTAACTTAACGCTGCTTATAATATTATTTTGCGGCCAGAAACTTTCATTTGAAACATTCCAACCCAAAGACATTGCTGGAAAGTTTCCCCAATGGTTATTACTTCCAAATTTGGAAGAACCATCTCTACGAATTGTTCCTGTAAATAAGTATCGGTTATCATAATCGTATACTACTCTGGCAAAGTAAGAAGCTTTGTGAGTTTGTTTTCCATCCCATGCATCACCTTTTTTATTTTCCGGAGAAATATCGAAATTAAAAGATGCATCTTCCCAGTTATTAACTGGTAAGTTTGTAAATGTAGTACTTTGGCCTGAAGAAATATTATACTCATAGTACCCCTGTCCTAATAAAACATTTAGGTTATGCAGTCCAAACTTATTTTGATAAGTAGCGGTATTTTCAGTACTCCATTCAAATTTTTTATCAGTTTGTCTGAATAAACTATTAAAATCATTTTTATTTGCTGTACTCAAATAGTTAGTAGGAGTAAAGGCCTGATTTCCCCAGTAGGAAAGCTTTCCGTTTATACTAGATTTAAAACTGATATTTTTATTAATTTTCAATTCAGCAAATACATTTGCTATAAGATCATCTGACCATTTATATCTACCCAACTGAACTTGTCTGAAAGCCAGTGGATTTGTCATTTCTTTACTTACAAAACGTGAAAGTCCATAGGGATTCCCATTTGGATCTCTTACATAATTAGGGTTATTAATATAATCATTTGCATTAGGTTGATTAGCAATACCATTGGTTACTATAACAGGGGTCAATGGATCCAGATTGATAGCAGAACTTAACGGGCCTCCGAATTCTCCGTTATCAGTAACCCCTTGAGATTTTGTATGCGTATAAGCAAAAGTTTGTCCTACCGTTAAGAAATCAAATACTTTATGTGTTGAATTTAATCTGGCATTAACTCTTTTATAATTAGAAATGTCTCTCAATACAATACCTTGTTGATCATAATATCCGAAAGAAGCATAATAAGTAGACTTATCACTTCCCCCATTGATGCTGAATTCATGAGATTGACGTTGTGCACTATTGAAAATTTGTTTTTGCCAATCCGTACCTACTCCATAAGATGCAGGATTTCCCAATACTGGTGTTTTACCTTCATTGGTATATGCCTCATTCATAATTGTAGCGTACTCCGATCCATTTAAAAGATCAAGCTTTTTTGCGGCACTTCCAACTCCAAAGAAACCATTGTATGAAAGATTTAACCTTCCTTTCGTCCCTTTTTTAGTCGTAATCAAAATAACACCTTTTGCTGCAGAAACTCCATAAATTGCTGCCGAAGCACCATCTTTAAGAATCTCCATTCCTTCAATGTCAGACTGATTCAACCAACCAATGTTATCAACTACGATTCCATCGACTACCCATAAAGGATCATTACTTCCGGCACCAAAACTGGTAATACCACGCACCCTCACAGTAGCTGCAGTCCCAGGTTGCCCCGAATTTGATATTACACTGATACCAGCAGCTCGACCCTGCATAATTTGCTCAGGTCTTCCCGCAGTAGGAGAATTTTCAATATCAGATGCCTTGATGCTTGATATTGCTCCAGTCACATTACTCTTTTTCTGAGTACCATAACCAATCATTACCACTTCCTCAATTTTTTGTTCTTTTGGAAGAGTATCATTGGCTGTTTTTTGGGCACTGAAATTAGCTGTAAAATAAAGTACAGCAACCATTCCCAAACCTCTTGATATTCTAATATTCATATACAGTTAGTTTTTTAATTCTCATTTTGAGACAATAAAAATATATTTTTTTTTAAATAGTTAACATTATATTAATAAATATTTTAATATTTCTTTTATTTTTGGGGGTTGAAAGCCCTTTTTTTTGACTAAAATTTCATAAAAACTCATAAAAAATTAATAAAATCAATCCCCAAAATGTCGAGTAAGCTTCGTAATATTTCACTTCCATTAAAACTGACCTTCTTAATTTTTTCCATGGTTCTAAACTGCATGGGCATTGTAATATTGCAACTTTCGGAGGCAAATATCACCTATGAAAAACTCGGACTTTTAGAATCTTTCAAAGATTTACCTATTGCATTTATATCTCTTTTTGCGGTTAATTTTATTGGTCGGATTGGGACAAAAAAGGCATTAATTTTTGCATTAATAATTGTTGGGATTTGTTCATCTATCCTCCCTTTTGTAAAAGTATTTTGGTTTTATAAGCTTTGGTTTGCTATTATTGGGACTTGTTTCGCTATAGGGAAAATATGCGTTTTCGGAATTATCCGGAATAATATATCAGATGAAAAATCCCTTACCAAGACCATGAGTAATGTAGAAGCCTCTTTTATGATTGGAATTTTTGTGGTCAATACCATTTTCGGATGGTTAATTTCCAGTAAATACTCAGAATATTGGAAATTTGGATTTATTGCAATTTCAGTTCTTTCTTTAATTACAATATTCCTGTTTTCAAGATTGGAAATAGCTGAACCCAAAAAGACTGATCAAAAGAAAGATCTTCTTTCAGATTTGTCGGGATTTGTCAATCCATCAATTATCATATTTCTGGCTGTTGTTTTTTCCATTGTGTTTGTTGAACAGAGTTTCAATTCCTGGTTACCGTCATTTTATAAAAACCATTTAAAAGTTAACTCCTTTTTCGCCTTGCAGGCTTCATCTTTCTTAGCCCTTTTTTCATATGTAGGAAGAACGATAACAGCCCACATTATTCATAGGTTTCCACTTTCAAAATATTATGTATACTGCTTATCGGCTATTATTCTCGTATTAGGTATTATTCTGGGAATCCAATATTTTGAATCGGAGGATTCAAAAGCCATTTTATTTTTATTCCCGATCATTGGTTTCTTCTTGTCACCACTCTATCCGGTTATTAATTCCAAGATGATTGTACAGATTGATAAAGAAAAAACAAACCTTTTTACCTCCCTGATCGTTATTTTTTCGTCGTTGGGAAGTTCAGTAAGTTCAATTATTATCTCACTACTATTTGAAAATCAATTACTAAGATATTACCCATTATACATCTTATTTATTGTAACTGTCCTTTTTTCAATAAGTTTAATTTATTTTAAGCTTATTAAAAAAACATATTGAAAATAATTTTATTTTTACTCCCATGGAAATCAAGGATTCAAAAAACAAAGAAACACTTCAGGAACTTATAGACACCAAAGACTTTGTAGCCCATCTTTCAGTGGACTGCACGATATTTGGTTTTCACAATAATATACTGAAGGTTTTATTATTAAAATACCATGATTTAGATCTTTGGTCACTTCCCGGGGGATTTGTCTTTAATGATGAAGACCTTAGAGAAGCTGCTGCGCGTGTCCTGTATGAAAGAACACACCTTAAAGATATTTTCCTTAAACAATTTCATACATTTGGAAGAATAGACCGTACAGAAAACAATGTACATCAGATATTACTTAAAAACAAAGGAATAGAAGTTCCTAAAAACCACTGGATCTTTCAGCGATTTGTGACGGTAGGCTATTGCAGCCTTATTGATTTTTCTATTGCAAATACTTTTCCCGATGCTTTCAATGAAACCTGTGAGTGGTTTGAAGTGAATAATCTGCCAAAAACAGCTTTTGATCATGATAAAGTTATAGAAACCGGATTAGAGTATCTTCGAATGAATATTAATACGGAAGTAGCTGCCAGTAATTTACTTCCTATAAAATTCACGATGAAGGATCTGCAATCCTTATATGAAACAATTTTAGGTCAGAAATTCAGAAGAAATAATTTTCAGCGAAAAATTTTAAGCTTAAATATCCTCGAAAGACTGGAAAAGTTGTATGATGGATCTGCGAACAAAGCGCCTTACCTCTATAAATTCAAAAATAAAATTCATAATTCGGCGAATCATTACCCAATATCCAATGAGGAGGAAGAAGAACTGTAATACCAAATCCTCATAAAGTGATCTTTATATTCTATCCATAAAAAAGATAGCTTAATTCTCCATATCAGCTTTATACATCAAAAAAAATATTATTTAAAAAGGCAGGCAAAAAAATTTTTCTGAAATCACGAAAAGTGCTATTTTTAGGAAAATTATAAAAATGTCATATTATCCTCTTACAAGTATTCCTGACTATTACGGAATTGATGCCTTACTTACCGAAGAACACAAGCTAATTCGCCAATCTGTAAGAGATTGGGTTGAAAGTTTTGTAATGCCTCAAATAGATCATGCTGCACAAAATCATACGGATTTACCTGGTTTAATGAAAGAATTAGGGAAAATCGGAGCTCTTGGTCCTTATATTCCGGTAGAATATGGTGGTTCAGGATTGGATCAGATCTCTTATGGTCTTATTATGCAGGAACTGGAAAGAGGAGATTCTGCTGTACGTTCTGCAGCTTCTGTACAAAGTTCTTTGGTTATGTTTCCTATTAATGAATTCGGATCTGAGGAGCAAAAAAAGAAATATCTTCCGCAATTAGCTTCCGGAGAAATGATCGGATCTTTTGGATTAACGGAGCCTAACCATGGTTCTGATCCAAGCTCTATGGAGACTTATTTTAAAGACATGGGCGATCATTATCTTTTAAATGGTGCAAAAATGTGGATCACAAATTCTCCTTTATGTGATATTGCTGTTGTTTGGGGAAAAAATGAAGAAGGAAAAATACAAGGACTGATTGTTGAAAGGGGAATGGAAGGGTTTACCACTCCTGAAACTCATAACAAATGGAGCTTAAGAGCTTCTAAAACAGGAGAATTGGTATTTAATAATGTAAAAGTTCCAAAAGAGAATCTTCTTCCGGGAGTTACTGGATTGAAAGGACCTCTTTCTTGCCTTAATTCTGCCAGATACGGAATTTCGTGGGGAGTAATTGGAGCCGCTATTGATTGTTACTGTACTGCTGTTCAATACTCTAAAGAAAGAAAGCAGTTTGGAAATCCAATTGGTTCTTATCAGTTGCAACAGAAAAAATTAGCAGAATTTTTAACTGAAATTACCAAAGCTCAGTTGCTTTGTCTTCAGCTAGGAAGTCTTAAAAATGATCATAAAGCTACTCCGGCTCAAATTTCAATGGCAAAAAGAAACAATGTAAAAATGGCAATTGATATTGCAAGAGAATCCCGCCAGATCCTTGGTGGAATGGGAATCATGGGTGAATTCCCGATGATGAGACATGCCGCTAATCTAGAATCTGTAATTACGTATGAAGGAACACATGATGTTCATTTGTTAATTACAGGTATGGATATTACTGGTATCAACGCATTCTAATCCATAAGCAGATAAATATACAAAGCGTCTGGTCAGTTGACCAGACGCTTTTATTTTGCGTTAAATCAATAGAGTACTATTCATTGAATAATTATTAATATCTCAATAGAGTGAATTTAATATTAAAAAATTCTATCTTAACTCCACAAAAAATTACCATTATGAAAAAAATTACTCTTTTTTTACTTGGCCTCTCTGCGCCTTTTTACTTTTCCCAGCAGGCAGGAGATGTTGTAAATTTTGAGCAAAAGCTCGATTTAACTCCGCAAGGTGTTATCAATTTCATATCTAACAATCTGGGAGACCAGAATACTCCTGATTTTGTTAATTATCTAAATGGCTTTAATGTTGGTATAAAAGCATATAAGATAACGTATTATACTAAAAATGAAAATAATACACTGGTTAAAGCAACAGGGCTTATTATGTATCCTAATGTCAATTACAAACTGTCAACGGTAGTTTCTGATCATGGAACAACAGACAGCAGAAGTAATGTTCCCTCTAATTTAAAAGGTGTCTTATATGCCGGGTTTGTTGTTGAATTATCCTATGTATTGAACGGCTATATCCTGATGGCACCTGATTATGTGGGGATGGGTGGTGGCGATGGAGTTCATCCTTATGTACACTACCCTACAGAATCTGGCGCAACTATCGATTTTATTACTGCCGCTAACACAGTTATCGCACAGTTAGGGATAAAAAGATATGATGAATACTTTTTAACAGGTTATTCCCAAGGTGCTCACGCAGCCATGTCCACACTCAAAAAATTAAATATTTCCAATCCCACACAATTGAAATTCAAATATGCTTACATGGGTGATGGTCCGTATGATTTTTCAGGAGTTACCCTTCAAAAAGGAGTTTTGGAAAAAGACGTTTATCCATTTACTTCTTTCCTTGCCAATGTAATCAATACCTGTAACAATACAGGTTACAAAACGTACAACAATAATATTTCAGAGGTTATTTCTGCAGAGTATATGGATAAATACAATTATCATGTTCTACAGGATAATGGCGGATTACTATGGGGACCTCTTATCTGGAGAAAGCTTTTGACCAATAATTTTATTAGCGATGTAACCAATAATACCAGTAATAAACTCAGACTTTGTTTAAAATCAAATGATGTGTATGATTGGTACAATAAGACCCCAATGACATTGGGTCATTCCACAGTGGATCTGGCTATTCCACCGGAAAACACTTCGAAAACGATTGATGTACAAAGGGCATATTATCCATGGTGGAATTTAGATAAATTCAAGCTACAATCTTTTTACTGGGGGCCTCTTGGGCATATTGGTGGTATAGTTCCTTTTGTTTTAGCATCTAATGCTAAATTTAATACCCTGCGAAGCGGTGGTTTACTGAATGAATGGGCAATGTTGACCTCAAAACAATCCACAAACGAACAACCTAAAATTACTTCTCTTTATTCATCTCAAATAAAACCAAATCTGGGTTCTATGCAACTCGTTGAAATAAAAGATTTTAATAAAGAAGATACAGCCACCAGGTCAGTAGCCAGTAACAATTTGAGTTCTTTAAAAGATGGTGTTTATTTGTTGAAAGTTTTACAGAATAATGAAAACAAGCTTATTCCTTATATTAAAAACACCCCAACTCTTATTGCAGAAAATGAGATTATTGCTTCAGAAAACAACAATATTTTAAGCTTAAAAGTTAATCAGGATGAATTGTTATCCATCAATATATTTGATGAAAATAAAAATCTGGTTAAAACTATATCACAAAAGGAATATATAAAAGAAGGTGGAATTAATTTAAATAACATTGGAAACCAAACCCATACATTTGAAATCGTTACTGAATTTTATAATCTACAGTTTAATAGAAGTATTGAAATTAATAATGGTTCAGAGAACAACGTAGATATATTTACTCAAAACAACCAGGTTAAAGTGAAGTCAAAGGATAATATTAAAACTATAGATATCTATTCCATTTCCGGAGCTTTGATACAAAAACAAGAAATTAACGCCTCTAATTTTGAATCTAAACCTTTAGAATCAGGAATTTATGTAACACAAGTCATACTAAGCGATGGAAAAATAATTAATAAAAAAGTAAAATTATAACAATAACTTTCTTCATATCAATTATATTAATTGGAAGGTTGTCTTATAGCAAGGACAACCTTTTTTATGATAGCTTCAAGAGTTTCAGCCACCAATACTAAAGTTATAAAATTTCTACTACGTACGAGATGGCTTCCCATAATTATTAGCTTACAAAAGACTTAATGTTTTCAATAAAACTAATATCTGGATTTAAAATTTCAAGGATAAGGCTTCGAACAGACTGCATTGCTTCATTAATACTTCCTTTTTCAAACTGAAGAGAAACAACACCTTTTTTAGCTTCTGCAAAACTCCAGATTCCAGTTTCCACGGGAAGCCCCCAGAATTCCGGAAGACTTTGAATAACGTATTGATAGATGCAAAGCTGAAGTGCCTGTTTCCTATCACTATTATGGAAATATCCATCTACATTATCAGCGTCTATTTTTACAACAAGATTCTTTATTTTTGCCGTTTTGTAATCAATGATTCTTACTGTACCATTCAGACGGTCTATGCGGTCTATAAAACCAAAAAAAGAGATCCTGTCTTTAGCAGCTTCGTCAAGATAAAAATCAACATTTTCAAACCTCCTTTCAATGGCAATGATCTCCAGTTTATTTCCTCTTTTTACAAGATCAAGATCATGATTTAAAATATTTTCAATTACCTTTTTCGCAATTGCCCGATGAATAAAATTCATCCCTTTCTCATAAAACTCCGGCTGATGTTTTAGCTTTTCAATAGCAACATTAATATAGTAATCTATTGCTTTAATTGAATCCTTTAAATCATTTTCCTTTAAAACTTTACCTTTTAATACTTCATATACTTCTTGAAGTGAATAATGAACAAGATTTCCATAATTTTTCACAGATAATTCCTCTTCAATTTCATCTGCTTCAGACGTATTTAAAATCTTTGATAAGTAAAAATCAATGGGATTATAAAGATAGCTCGTAAGGTGTGAAGCTGAAACTTTTTCTTTCCATTTTTCAAGTCTTTCCAGAACAATATCAGTCTTGAAAATTTCAATAGGTTGTGTTATAATAGGCTCAGAAGAATTCTCGATAATCAGGTGTTCAATAATATGAGAACTCTCCATTTCTATCTGGGTAATAAATCTACTTTTCTCACCGCTGTTTACGCCTGAACTTAAAGCGTTAAAAAGCAGATGAACATTCTGGGAATCCTGGATCAATCGATAGAAATGGTACGCATAAATACTGTCATTTTCCAGAAAAGTATGTAAATCGAAGAATTTCCTTATATCAAAAGGAATATAGGTATTTTGTGAGTTTCCTAATGGCAGCTTCCCTTCATTTACGGATAACAGGATCACATTTTCAAAGTTTAAAAGCCTGGTTTCCAAAAGTCCCATAATTTGCAATCCCCTCAATGGCTCACCCTGAAAGTCAATACTCTCAGAATTAATATGCTGATTGATAAGAATTTCCAGAGTTTCCATCTTGATCTCAAAATCATAGGGAGTAACCTGATTTTTAATAATCTTAAAAGCACTTTCAAAATGCGAGATATTTTCGTACTGAATATCATCTATTTCCAGCCACTTGATCTGCTGACAGAACGCGATAAGCATATCGAGGTAGATGCTTGTAGAGTCAGCTTTTTGAAGCAGATGAAAATAAGACAGATCATTTAAAAGTTCATAAAGCAACTTTTTGGATATATAAACAATATTACGCTCTTCTATTTTAGACTTAAATCGATTGATAACCTCTTGATCTTCAGCTGACTTCGGAAGTTCTTCGAGGATAGGAAATAAATCTCTGTAATAGTAAGAAGATTTATTCTTTTCTAATTGCTTCTGCAGATAAAATAATTGTTTTATGGCATTTGAAAAAGATAAATTCTTCAGAGGAAAACCCATCGTAATATTTAGGTTATCAATCCCATGCATTACATCTAAACTTGCAGGAAGCAAATTTTCATCCAATAAAACGAGTGCTGTATTTGAATAGGTTTTATTATCTATTTCATTAAAGATTTCAGGCAATATTTTAGTTTGAGTTACATTCCCGGAAACCTCGTATACTTTTATATTTTTTGGTTGATTGAAATCATCTTCAATCCACTGGAAGGCGCGACTATCATTAAACTCCTTCCATAATTTATGATTTCTGAGAAATTTTCCCGCCTCTTGCCTTTCATCATCAAAATAATAATGATCAGCCTGAAAAAAACACTGTCCTTTATTCCACTGCAGCAAGCCTCTAACTAATTTTTCTTCTACGGGTGTAAAGGCATTGAATCCACAAAAAACAAACTGTTCAGAGGTAGCTTTAGCGAAATCAATTATTTTTGCTTTAGCCGTTTCATGAATCATTCCTGAGGTAGCCCAATTTTTTTCCTGTAATTTCTTTTTTAATACCGGAAGGAAAATATTCATATTTCTCCAGAAGTTCAGAAATTTCTTTCTTGGAACATCATCATCTTCACCTAAATTCTGGGCCCAGTCTTTAATCCTCTCTTCATCAAACATGTATTGCAAAACGATTTCATCGCTTTCAGAAAACTTTAAAATATCATCCCAATCTTTTTGTAAAGTAGGAAACCATTTCAGGAAATCCGAAAAACTATCGTTGGGAATCAGATTAAGGCTTTTGTATACATCAAATGCAAATAACCATAGAGAGATCCCCTGAATTGGCTGTTTATCAGCTATTTTATCAATAAGTTCTTCAATGGTAAAAAAGTTAGGCAGAAACCCTGAATAATTATTTTCTTCAAGAATTTGTCTGATGAAAACAATAGGTCGTTTACCGGGAATAACAATATTAAATACCGATAAATCTGTATTTTGAGCTAAGAGTTCGTGAATAATTTTATTGAGAAATTTCAAGACTTTTTATAGCTATTTAGGTTTTCTAATGCTTCAGATATAATGGTATTATATTGAGCCTGTTTTTCTTTATCCATCCCATTTTGTGTATCTCTGTCATAAGCCATCTGGAAGTCTCTATATTCATTTAAAATCCGGGAATAAATAGCTTTAAATTTTTTATCGAAATCACTGGAAGTTTTAATATTTTCCAATACTTCTTTTCGAAGCTTTCTGGCATAAATTTCAGCAATATCAAAGTGCTTTTGCTCATGGAGCAGCACATAGTCACTAATCCTCTTTACATCCTTCCATGACTTATCCTTATTAAAAATAGTCAAAATTTCAATTTTCACTGGGGATGAAGGATTAGAGGATGTTATAACAGAATATTCCCATCCACAATGGGTATAGGCTACTACATCTTTATTATTTTTCCTGTTTACAGAACTTTTAAAATCATTCCATGTTAGTTTTTGGTCTTCTTTCCATATTATTTTCTGACTAAATAACTGAATGGAGACCAAAAGACAAATGACGCTCCATCTCATTATTCTACTACAATTGTTTTTGTAATCCAACTATTGGTACCTGTCCAGAATTTAAAAGTATATGTTCCCGTCTGCTGTGGATTAAAATTAATCTGATTCATGCCTTGATGTGTAGACTGTGCACAAGCGGCATCAGTACGAAATTTATATGCAGTCACAGTTCTGGTTAAATTATCGTTATGTATGTAGTCGTAGCCATAAAAACCTTCACATTGCGAAAGGTAGGAAGAATAGGTTTTAATATGCTGAATATCAAAAACATTCATAGTATCATTAGTAATTCTTACACTATCTATTTTTACTTTATCAACAGATTGTATTGTTTCATAATCATCATCATTACAAGAAGTAAGTACTACTCCTAATATTATTGCAGAAAACCCAATATTTAAAAGTCTTTTCATAACACAATAGAATTTCGATTATTAACAAATAATTAGCAAAAACTATTCCTTAATTAAGATAAATTAAGAATTAAAATTACCTTTTGATACATAAACCACTTTTTTAGTATCAAAAAACTCTCCTTCGAAATAATTTTTAAGATTAAAGATTTCAGATTTAATGCCACCCAGCTCTTCAGCCAGATCTCCACCTTTTAAGTATAAAACTCCATTATGTTTGGCATTAAACTGCTCTTTTTCAAATTTCCCTTTTAACCATTTTAAAAATTCCGGCATTTGTGTTACTGCTCTACTCACCACAAAATGGAATTTTTCTTTAAGCTTCTCAGCTCTTCCATGAATGGCAGTTACGTTTTTCAATCCCACCCCTTCTGCAACAGCATTCACAACACTTATCTTTTTTCCTATAGAATCAATTAAAGTAAATTGTGATTCCGGAAATAAAATAGCTAAAGGAATTCCTGGAAAACCACCACCTGTTCCAATATCTAAAACTCTGGTTCCTGGTGTAAATTCCATTACTTTAGCAATTCCCAATGAGTGTAGAATATGCTTTTCGTACAAAGATTCCATATCTTTTCTGGAAATTACATTAATCTTTTCATTCCATTCTGTATAGAGATTTTCTAACTGAGTGAACTGTTGTATCTGATTTTCTGTAAGATCGGGAAAGTATTTTAATAGTAACGATATAGACATAAGAATTATTATAATTTGCAAAAATAAGTTTATTTAACATTGTATTCAAATTAAGTCGCTCAAATCAGGGTTTTAATTTAAACAATCACAACTCTGATCATCTGGCAATAACTGGAATAACAGGGATACTTAAATTTCCAGTTTGGTTAACTGCCTGTACTGCAAAAATATAATTATCCTTTGACAATGGAACTTTAATAGAAAGATCCTTGGTAAATATTTTTTTCTGCCACGCCGGACTATCCGTTTCTCTTACAAGCACATAATATCCAATTGGGAGCCCAGATTTTGGCTTTTTCCAATGCAATGTGGTAGAATTTGTAAGCGCTTTAACCTCTATTTCCACATTCTCGGGCTTTGCCGTAGATTTAGCAAGACTGGCCAACACCGCAATATTTGCAGCTACATTCTTTTTCAGGTAGTTATAATCAATAAATTCAGGAAGGTCACCATATTGTTTTCCATTTTCCATTCTTACATCCTGATGCTGATGGTCATAGTTCTCATAATATTCAGTCAGCCTTACGGAAGGAAATCCATAATTAACAAAACTTGAATGATCTCCGCCACGCAAAAATCTATCATTTCTATAGATCAATTTAACCTCAAGTTTCTTTACATATTTTTCTGCAGTTTCTTTAATGTATCTGGCTAATTGCCTGGATTCACCGTCATTTTCCAACCCTAAGTTTCTTATTCCCATTGCCTTTTTATCTAAATCTAAATAAGGCAAACCTTCACTAAACACGCGCAAGGTGTTATTATTGATCTCATTGGTCTCTCCAGCCTTAGCATTTCCTATCATGTCATTATTTAATACAGCCTCGATCTGCATGTTTTCATTCTTAGCTTTTTCTGCTAATAGTTTAGACCCGAGTAAAGACTGCTCTTCTCCGGAAAAAGCAACAAAAATAACAGATGCCGGAAATTTGGATCTGCTCAAAATCCTTGCGGCTTCTATTACCGCACTTACTCCACTGCCATCATCATTTGCCCCGGGAGCAAATGATGTTCTATTCATAACATCCGTAACCCGTGAATCCAGATGTCCTGAAATCAAAAAGATTCTTTTATCATTAGAATCTGTTCCTTTTAAATAAGCAATAGGATTACCAAGATTCGTTATTTGATCTACCCGTTTTCCGTCTGGCTGAATGTCCTGCTGTTGTAAATACACATCCATTCTTCCTTCAGAATTTTTCGCATAGTCTGTGAATTTACCAAGAACCCAATTCCTCGCTGCTCCTATTCCTTTATTCTGATCATCAATGGCGCTTAGTGTATGTCTCGTATTAAAACCGACAAGTTTGTTGATATAACTTTTTAGAGAATCCGAGCTCACCTCAGAAACGTATTTTTTTATTTCACTATCTTTTGAACTAACCTGTGAAAAAATAACAGATGGAGCCAACATTAAAAAAAGAAAATATTTCATAATCAAAAATCTTTTAAGCCGATCAATCCAAATATACTAAATCTCTTTTTTGAATGCAGTTTTTTATTTCACACCTCAGTCACATTAAGTTTTTATTATATATTTGTTACAATAGAAAAAGACTACATGGACAAACTTTCAGATAGAGTAAAAAGATTAGGTTACTCCCAAACTTTCGTAATGTCTAATAAGGCCAGAGAAATGAAAGCCAACGGAATAGACGTTATCAGTTTAACTCTCGGCGAACCGGATTTTGATGTTCCCGACAACATAAAACAAGCGGCATTCGACGCTATTAATCAAAATTTCAGTCACTACTCTCCCGTTCCCGGCTTTTTGGAACTTCGTGAAGCGATTGCTTACAAATTAAAGAGAGATAACAATATAGAATACAAGCCTACCCAAATTTGTGTTTCCAATGGTGCAAAACAAGCTATTTTAAATGTTTTGGCAGCTATTATCAATGATGGAGATGAAGTTATTCTTCCAACGCCATACTGGGTAAGCTATGATGAAATGGTAAAAATGATGGGTGGAAATTCTGTGATGGTATCCACTTCGTATGTCACTGATTTTAAAATCACTGCCGAACAATTAGAAGAGGCCATTACTGATAAAACCAAGGCTATCCTATTCAGCTCACCTTGTAATCCTTCTGGAGGTTATTACACTTATGACGAACTGAAATCTTTAGCGCAGGTTATTGCAAAATATCCACAGGTTACAGTAATTTCTGATGAGATCTATGAGTTCATCAATTATGAAACTAAAACAGCATCTATTGCTCAGTTTCTTGAGATATATGAACAAACTGCCGTGATCAATGGTATGTCAAAAGCTTTTGCAATGACAGGCTGGAGAATCGGATATTCTGCATGCCCGGAATGGCTTGCAAAAGCTTGTGAAAAAGTTCAGGGACAGATGACCAGTGGAGCTAATACAATGGCACAAAGAGCCTCTATAACAGCATTAAAAACCGACCCTTCAGAATACAGATACATGATCGATGCTTTCAAAAAAAGAAGGGATCTTGTGTATGGTCTAATTACTGAAATTCCGGGATTCAAAGTTCTTTTACCAAAAGCAGCGTTTTATTTCTTTCCTGATATCTCCCATTATATTGGTAAAACCTTAGATGGAAATGAAATCAAAGATGCCGATGATTTTGCGATGTTCATTTTAGAAAATGCCCATGTAGGTTGTGTAGGTGGTGTTTCATTCGGAAGTCCGGAATGCATCAGATTCTCGTATGCTGCATCAGAAGATGATTTAAGGGAAGCGATGAGAAGGATTAAAGAGTTATTACAGAAATTTAACTAATAAACACCATAAAATGAATTTTTTCAAAAGAATTACCATTGCATCCAGTATTGCTGCTGCAAGTTTTAGTGGTTATGCTTTCGGACAGGATTTCCAATGGAAGGAAGCTACATCCAAAGGTTATACCTATCGGTATGTAACCAACGATCCTACTTCAGCAAGATATTATACATTAAAAAACGGGTTAACAGTTATTTTAAGCCCTACGACTAAAGATCCGAGAATCCAGGCTTATATTGCTACCAAAGCAGGAAGTAAAACAGACCCGGCGGATCATACAGGTCTTGCTCATTATCTGGAACACATGCTTTTCAAAGGAACTGACAGGTTTGGTTCTAAAGACTGGGCAAAAGAAAAACCTTTGTTAGATCAAATTGATGCTCTTTATGAAAAATACAATCAGACTAAAGATGAATCCAAGAGAAAGGAAATCTACAAAGAAATAGATAAAGTTTCCGGAGAAGCAGCAAAATATGCCATTGCCAATGAGTATGATAAATTGATGTCCGGAATGGGAGCTGACGGAACCAATGCCTTTACTTCTTTTGAACAAACAGTATATACTGAAGACATTCCAGCGAATGTTACAGATAAATTCTTAGCCGTTCAGGCTGAAAGATTCAGACAACCGGTTTTAAGACTTTTCCATACTGAGCTTGAAGCTGTTTATGAGGAAAAAAACAGAGGACTGGACAGTGATTCAAGAAAAGTTTCTGAAGCAATGTTTGCTGCTATTTTCCCTAATAACAATTATGGAAAACAAACAACAATAGGAACTGTTGAGCATTTAAAAAATCCATCTTTAAAAGCGATCAGAGAGTATTTCGATAATTACTATGTACCTAACAATATGGGAATCATCATGTCCGGAGACTTTAATCCCGACGAAATGATTACAAAAATTGATAAGGACTTCTCTTATATGAAGTCTAAAGCAATCCCAGTATATAATATTGGTCAGGAAAAACCAATTACAGCGCCTATTACGAAAGAGGTTTTTGGACCGAATCCTGAAAACATAACAATAGGTTTCAGATTTCCGGGTGCTACTACAAAAGATGCCAGACTTCTTAATCTAATAGGAAGTATGCTAACAAACGGACAAGCAGGTCTTATCGATCTGGATCTGATAAAAAAACAAAAACTGTTGGGAGCATATGCTTTTCCATATGTTTTAAAAGATTATTCTGTTCTTTTCTTACAGGGAAACCCTACGGAAGGGCAATCTTTGGATCAGGTTAAAGCTTTATTACTTCAGGAAATTGATAAACTAAGAAAAGGAGAATTCTCTGATGATCTTATTCAGTCCATTGTAAATAACGAAAGAAAAAATATCATTCAGAATAACGAAAAATATTCTTCCAGAGCGAGTACATTAATGGATGAATTCACTTCTGATATTGATCATAAGGCAGCTTTGGAATATGTGGAGGAAATATCCAAGCTTACGAAAAAAGATATTATGGATTTCACTTCAAAATATCTTCAGGACAACAATTATGTTGCTGTTTATAAAAGAAAAGGAGAAGATAAAAATATTGTAAAAGTTGATAAACCTACAATTACTCCGGTATCTGTAAACAGAGATGATCAATCTGATTTTGTAAAAAAAATCAACGAGATGCCTGAAGCGGCTATCTCTCCGGTTTGGCTGAATTTCGACAAAGATATTGCCAAGAATAAATTAGGAGGTGTCGATGTTCTTTCGGTAAAAAATACTGATAATGAGCTGTTCAGACTTTATTATTATTTTGATTCCGGAAAATGGAATAACAAGATGCTTCCTTTAGCTGCGGAATATCTGCAGTATTTAGGAACAAAAAATAAATCTTCTGAGGCAATCAGTAAAGAATTTTACAAATTAGCATCAAGTTTCAGTGTTGGTGCCGGTAATGAAGAAACATACGTTACATTAGAAGGTTTAAATGAAAACTTTGACAAAACAGCTGCGTTGTTTGAGGATTTAATTAAAAACTGTGAGGCCGATCAAAGTGCTTTAGATTCTTATAAAGCAAGATTGAAAAAGTCAAGAGCGAATGCTAAACAAAATAAGGGAACTATTATGTCCGGCTTAAGAAGTTACGCACAGTATGGAGCTCAAAACCCTTTCAACAATGTACTAAGTGATGCAGAGCTTGACGCTTTAAAGGCTGAAGATCTTATCAAAATACTTCATGACCTGTTTAATTACAAGCATAAAGTGCTTTATTACGGTCCAAAATCAGGAAGTGAGGCAGTTGCATCTCTGAACCCGATCCACAAACTTCCTGCTACTTTAAAAGAGATGCCGAAGTCTAAAACATTTGCACAGATTGCAACAGATAAGAACAAAGTATTGTTTGCTCATTACGATATGGTTCAGGCTGAAGTTTTCTGGGTAAGAAATGGAGATGCCTACAATTCAGCAATTACACCTACCGTAAGCTTATTCAATAACTACTTTGGTGGTGGAATGGGTTCTATTGTATTTCAAACAATCAGAGAATCTAAAGCTTTAGCATATTCTACTTATAGCTATTTCTCTCTTCCAAGCAAAAAAGAAGATAAAGATATTATAACAGCTTATGTAGGAACACAGGCAGATAAATTCAATGAGTCTACTACTGCAATGAATGAACTTCTTACTACTCTGCCACAGTCTCAGCAATTATTTGAAACTGCTAAAAGTGGATTGAAGAAATCCATTGCTTCTGAAAGAATCACTCAGGACGGGATCATCTTCACCTATTTAAGAGCTCAAAAGCTTGGTAATATGAGTGATATAAGAAGGAATGTATATGAACAGGCTCCAAAATTAGCATTTACCGACATCAACAGTTTCCACGATAAGGAAATGAAAGGTAAAAATTATACCTATTGTCTGGTCGCTTCTCAAGACAAAGTAAATGAAGCCGATATGCAAAAGTTAGGCGAGGTGAAAAAACTCAACTTAACTGAAATATTCGGTTACTAAAAATAAGAAAAAAGCCCTGAATTCAGGGCTTTTTTCTTTCTATCGAAATGAAAACAATTATAGATTTTATTTATCGAAATACGTTTGTTTGATAGATAAATCATTCATATATTTGCAACAGAAAATTAAATATAAAAACAGAAAATTATGTCTTTAGTAGGAAAAAAATTCCCGAATCTAACAATCGATGCGATGTCTGAAATGGGTGATGATTTAAGAATCAACATTTTAGAACAAACAACTAAAAATCAAGAGAAAGTTATCTTATTCTGGTATCCAAAAGATTTCACTTTTGTTTGCCCTACAGAGCTTCACGCTTTTCAAGATGCTTTAGGTGAATTCGAAAAAAGAAACACTAAAGTAATCGGAGCTTCATGTGATACTAACGAAGTACATTTTGCATGGTTAAATACTGCAAAAGATAATGGAGGTATTGAAGGAGTAACTTACCCACTTTTAGCTGATACTCACAGACAATTAGCAAATATCTTAGGAATTGTAGATCAGGATTTCGATTATGATGATGAAGGAAATGAAAGCTTTACAGGATCTAACGTAACTTACAGAGCAACATATCTTATCGATGAAACAGGAAAGATTTTCCACGAGTCTGTAAACGATATGCCTCTTGGAAGAAACGTAAAAGAATATTTAAGATTAATTGATGCTTATACTCACGTTCAGAAGCATGGAGAAGTTTGTCCGGCAAACTGGGAAGAAGGTAAAGAAGCTATGAAAGCTGACAGAAATTCAACCGCTGAATATTTAGCTAAAAACTAAAAATAACAATGGGGTTTGAATTTTTCAGACCCTATTTTTTTTAATTAAAAATCACAACAATTATGTATACAGAATTAACAGAAGATACGTTACAAAATATCGTTAATGACAATGAAAAAGTAGTCGTTCAATATGGCGCTACATGGTGTGGGAACTGTAGAATTATGAAACCTAAATTCAAAAAATTAGCTTCTGAAAATGACGCGATTCCATTCTTATATGTAGATGCAGAAAAATTACCAGAAAGTAGAAAATTAGCTAAAGTTGATAACTTACCTACTTTTGCCATTTTCAAAAATGGAGAATTGGTGAATCAGGTTCAATCTAATCAGGCTGAAAGTCTAATTAACCTTTTTAATGAATTAGCATAATGAAGTTACCTGTAATCAGACAATTTTATCAAAATCAGACCCCTGAAAACCTTGAAAAAACATTAGAAGTTTTAGAAAGCTTCAGTGAATTCAGAGGAACAAGTGAAGAGGACTTAAATGTTGCCGGAGAATTAATCACCAACATCTGTGGGGCTTTAGAAGTTCATGCTAATGTTCAAAACGGAATGAGCGAAAAAGATGCTTTAAACTCTTTTGCACAAAAGGTTTTAGGATCTATAGATAAATAATATTGAATCGTAAGATTCAAAACTCAAAGTAAAGATTTAAAATCTGAGACTTAAATAATAAAAAAATCCCGATGATCTTACATCAGGATTTTTTTGTTTTTTAGAAATTACTTTATCAATCCCGCTGCTTAACAATAAAAACGGTACCGGCAGGATCTGTGATCCAATGCATATTATCAGGAATTTTTTCAAATTCATCACAGGTCTCTACTTTGTTATCTTTAAGATGAGATATTGCAGCAGCTACATCAGGTACGTTCAGTTCTAACCATGTTTCAGAATGGGTATAATTATCAACACAATCCAACCAGACCGTATTACCACCAAACTTCACTTCATGAGTTCTTGATACTGTTGGATTACTGATCGGCTTTTCTTCTACTTCCAGCTTTAGAATATCCTTATAAAAAGATACCGTCTGTTCGTATTTATTTTTAGGGATCTTTATGGCAATATTAAGTCCGCCTTCAAATTTTGCTTCCATAATTAAGTTTTTGTTTTTAAAGTGTTTTCCAAATTACACAAATTGAACAGAAATTAAAAATCCCGATGAAATTTCACCGGGATTATATTTATCATTACTTGTTTAGTATCTTGATTAGCTTCTTCTGCTCATCAGGATGCTTAAGATATACCAGAATAAAAGCATGATCGAAGCAAAAAGCTGAAGAGCTGCTCCCACATACTGATCTGTACCATAAGAATCTTTAAGTTTGCTTGTTTGATATAAAATGGTGGCAGAAGCCAGAATTACCATTCCAACAGAGAACCAAAGTCCAAGGTTAAATCCAAAGATCATTCCCGCTACAATAAGACCTATTGAAACAAATCCACCAATTACGATGATATTTCTCAGGAATGAAAAATCTCTTTTAGAAGTAAATGCAACAGCTGATATCCCGGCAAACATAGCAACAGTTAAAGTAGCGGCCTGAAAGATAACATTGGGGCCGGAATATACCATCGCAATATAAATCAGTGGCAGGAAAATAACAGCTTCCAACAATACATAAAATCCAAGTCCTAAGTATTGAGTTGATTTGCTTTGTGATAATGACCATTTGGAAGCTAAAATAGAGGCAATCCAGAAAACCCCGATGATCAGTAACCATGCGTATTTCTGAGCAAACATCATATAGATTAACTCAGCAGGAACGGTTTTCAATAAAATAGTTTCAACCCCGATAAATGCAAGGATCGAAAGTGCAACGTGTAAATACGTTTTCTTGTAAAAATCAGCTTTTTCTACGTCCGTAGATTGAGCTACTAAAATATCTTTAGTCATAGTTTATATTTTCTTTAAATATAACGAAATTATTTATTTTTCTCTTCCGGTTTTACTCCAATAATCTTGCCATCGTCCTCAAATAAAACGTTAACGAGATCTTTTGGTAGAGAGGATTTGTCATCCGAATATTTATATTGGATCATAGGATAACTAACCCCATCCATTAGTGTTTGATGATCTGATTTAAAAACTTCCATTTTTCTATCCAATTGAATACCATTCGATAATTTTTCCAGAACTTTATCCGTAACCAGAGTTTTTACCTTTTCAGAAATTAGATCATCAATTGCCTTACGATCAGTAGGAGTCTTTAAAGCCTTTATAAATGCAAAGTACTTTTCATTGTATAGGGCGATCTTCTCTTTACTTACTTCTACAGCTGCTTCCTTTTTATCATTGTTCTCAACCTTTACATCCACAACTTTCTGAGAAAAGAAAAATTGAGCTAAAAAAAGTGTTACTGCTAAAAATATTTTTTTCATATAATGAGATTTGGTTCTATAAAGTTAGACTATTTCTAGAAACTTCATAGTATCCACATTATCCGCATAAGTATCTAAGCCCGGATTTTGTGCTTCCCCAAAATGAATAGAATCAAATCCCAATTCATCCTTAGCTACAATACACTGAATGTCTTCTTCATTTTCTGTAATAAAATTTTTCACGTCATCTAAAGAAGAATATCTGCTAAAATTAATAACCGAAAGTGGACTGAATAATTTATCATCCTCTTTTAACATGACAAAATTATTATCCCAAAACAGATCTCTGTTCAAAAGATAAACCGCTTTGTTATAGTCGTAATTATTGGCATATTTATGATGGTTGATAATATCCTGGTATTCTAAAAAGCTCTCAAACAGCCTGTCAATTAAAAAATCTTCAGGAATAAAAATCCGGGTTACATTTCTACAGCCTAATCCAAAATATTGGAAAATATCTTTTGCTAAAAGTTGTAATTCGGCTTCTGTCTCGTCACCTTTTAAAACAGCAACAGAAGTCCTGTTTTTACGAATGATATTCAAATGATTTTTAAAATAATATTCAAGATACCTTGCTGTGTTGTTACTTCCTGTAGCAATAACGGCGTCGAAATTTTCCAGTCTCTCAACAAACTCATACTCCACTTGGTCATTTGAAAACTCTTTCCATTTCTTTAATAAAAAAGGAACCGTGTATTTATCTTTTGAAGATAGTTTGATCACCGGAATATGATTGCTTAAAACTACAGAAATCACATCATGCCATCCAACTAACGGAATATTTCCAGCTAAGATTAACCCTACTCTTTTTGGAGTTTTGGAAGCAGAATAATCTTTAAGCCAATTCTTTATATTCTCTTCCCTCAGTAAATCTGCCCATTGTTTGAAAGCAAATTTCTGATTATCAATAGTAAACCATGGGTTCTCTATTTCAGACTTCTTTAATAATAATTCAAATTCAGAATCATCTTCATTAAATTCTTCCGTACTTTTTGCTAAATACGCTCTTATATAATCACTTAGTTTAATAAGTCCTAAAACTTGATTTTCGATATTCATAATTACTGTAAAATTGGGGAATATTTTGTAATTTTGTGCAAATTTAAAAAAAATTAGCGATGGCTATTAAAATAACTGATGAATGCATTAATTGTGGAGCCTGCGAACCAGAGTGCCCAAATACTGCAATATATGAAGGAGCCGTAGATTGGAAAGCTTCCGAAGGTACTGAATTAAAAGGTACTATAACATTGCCATCAGGACTAACAGTGGATGCAGATTCACCTCAGGAACCTGTAAGTGATGATGTTTATTTTATTGTTACTGATAAATGTACAGAGTGTAAAGGATTCCATGAAGAACCACAATGTGCCGCAGTTTGTCCTGTAGATTGCTGTGTCCCAGATGAGGATCATGTAGAGTCTGAAGAAGCTTTACTTAATAAAAAAGCGTTCTTACACGGTGAATAAAAAATGCCGTCTCATCAATTATGGGACGGTTTTTTTAATTATAAATTGAAAGATCTATTAAAAATATTAAAAGTGAAACCACAGGTTTTCAAAAGCCTGTAACAACCAAAAAAATAAAAATATGAGCAAAAAGCACAATTTCAGCGCAGGACCATGTATCTTACCAGAAGAGGTATTTCAAAAATCAGCAGAGGCTATTCTTGATTTCAATGGTATCGGATTATCGATCCTTGAAATTTCTCACAGAAGCAAAGATTTTGTTGCTGTAATGGATGAAGCGCGTGCCATTGTAAAAAGACTGATGAACCTTGGTGATGATTATGAAGTATTATATTTAGGCGGTGGTGCTAGCTTACAGTTTGCAATGGTTCCTTACAACCTGATGAAAGTGGGCGGAAAAGCTGCTTATCTAGATACCGGAACTTGGGCTGCAGGAGCTATTAAAGAAGCGAAAAAAGTTGGAACTGTAGATGTTTTAGGTTCTTCAAAAGAAGAGAATTATTCTTTCATTCCAAAAGATTATACAGTTTCTTCAGATTATGATTATTTCCATTGCACATCAAATAATACCATTTATGGAACTCAAATGAAGTCATTTCCAGAAGTAGATACTTTAATGGTTTGTGATATGAGTTCTGATATTTTCTCAAGACAGCTTGATTTCAGTAAATTTGATTTGATTTATGCTGGAGCTCAGAAGAATATGGGACCTGCAGGAGTAACATTGGTTGTTGTAAAAAAAGATATTCTTGGAAAAACGGGAAGAGAAAATATGCCTTCTTATTTTGATTATGAACAGCATATCAATAAAGAATCAATGTATAACACTCCACCGGTTTTCCCTGTTTATGCGTCTTTATTAACGCTTCAATATCTTGAAAGAAATGGTGGAATTGCAGCTGCAGAGCAAAGAAATGAGGCAAAAGCCAAACTTCTTTATGACGAAATAGACAACAATCCCCTATTTGAAACGTTCTGTGTAAAAGAAGATCGCTCTCTAATGAACGTTTCTTTCAAATTATTAGACGAAACAAAAAAAGAAGCTTTTGACAATGCATGGAAAGCAGCAGGAATTAATGGATTAAACGGACACAGAAGTTTAGGAGGTTACAGAGCCAGTTTATACAACGCACTCCCTATCGAAAGCGTTCAGGTTTTGGTTGATGTAATGAAATCTATC
Organism: Chryseobacterium paludis; assembly: GCF_025403485.1. Lineage (NCBI taxonomy): Bacteria > Pseudomonadati > Bacteroidota > Flavobacteriia > Flavobacteriales > Weeksellaceae > Chryseobacterium > Chryseobacterium paludis. The sequence goes on along the minus strand of NZ_CP099966.1, from coordinate 878,761 downwards.
AAGTAATTCAAACATTAAAGAATTAAAAGATTGTAGTGCTAATAATAATTTTATTAATTTGCAAACCAATTTTAAATATTTAAATTCTTCAATCTTTAAATTTTTTAAATAAAAAGAAAGTATGAAAGTCTTAGCTAACGATGGAATTTCCAAAGCGGGAGAATTAGCTTTAAAAGAAGCAGGAATTGAGATTCTGAATAACCGTGTTGCACAGGATCACGTCATTAATTTCATTAACGAAAATAATGTTGATGTTCTTTTGGTTAGAAGTGCCACTAAAGTAAGACAAGATCTTATTGATGCCTGTCCTGGTCTTCAGATCATAGGAAGAGGTGGCATCGGAATGGATAATATTGATGTTGATTATGCTAAAAGCAAGGGCATCCAGGTAATCAATACACCAACAGCATCTTCAAAATCTGTTGCCGAATTGGTATTTGCTCACTTCTTTTCTTTAGCCCGATTCTTACACGAATCCAATAGACTGATGCCTTTGGAAGGAGAAACTCATTTCGATGCGATGAAAAAATCGTTCAGTAATGCGTATGAACTTTCAGGAAAAACATTGGGAGTAATTGGTTTCGGAAGCATAGGCCAGGAGGTTGTAAAGATGGGAATATCTTTAGGAATGAAGGTGAAAGTTTTAACCCGAAAACCTAAAACAAAAACGCTTTCTTTATCATTTTTTGACGGACAAACAGTGAACTTTGAAATTGAATCCACAAACGATACAGATGCTTTCTACAAGGATACTGATTTTATAAGCATTAATACGCCTAAGACAAATGAATATATCATAGACACCGCACAATTTGAAAAGATGAAAGATGGTGTTTATATTGTAAATACTGCAAGGGGCGGTGTAATTAATGAAGTTTCACTACTCGATTTTATCGAATCCGGTAAGGTAGCAGGCGCAGCATTGGACGTTTTTGAAAACGAACCGAGCCCTGAACTGACTTTATTGATGAACCCATCATTATCTCTTTCTCCCCATATTGGTGGAAATACAGTAGATGCTCAGGAAAAAATCGGAGTTGAACTTGCAGAACAAATTATCAAGCTACAAAAAGAAACTATAAAATAAATATGCCTGTTTTTAAACCATTTCGCGGAATTAGACCTCATAAAGACTTTGAGCAGACTTTTCCAACACATCCATTAGACAATTTCACTCAAGAGGAAATTGCCGAAAAAGCTCAGGTTGAGAACACTTACATTAATATGATAAAACCTTATGTTGTAAGTAAATCTAAAGATATTGACCGGAATTTAAGAAAGATCCGTTCTACTTTTGAAGAACTTATGGACGAGAAAAAACTTGTCCAGGACAGTTCAGCATACTATCTTTATGAGCAGATCTACCCCAGCAAACAGGTTTTCAGAGGATTGCTTGGTCTAACCAGTCTTGAAGATTTCTGGAATGGGAAGATTAAAAGACATGAAAGTACCATTCCTCAGAAAAAAGAAAAACTGGCCCATTATCTTGAAAAAGTAAACCTACAGGCTGAGCCTGTACTCCTTACCTATCCATCAAATTCGAAAGTTGAGCTACTGATGAATCACGAGGAGAAAAATGTACCTATTTTCAATCATGTCGATTCTAAAGGAATCAGACATAAAATCTGGAGAATTGATAACCGTCTAAAACTACAGCAGTTTAAGGAAGTGATCGAACAGATCGATTCTTTCTACATTGCTGATGGTCACCACAGAATTGGCTCTACTGCATTGAATGCCAAGCATCATAAGGATAAAAATAAAAGACATAACGGTACTGAAGCATACAATTTTGTATTTAGTTTTATCGTTTCCAATCAGTCTATTAAAATTCATGATTACAATAGAATTGTAGCTGATATTAATGGTTTATCGACTGCCGACTTCTTAAAGCAGCTTGAACATTATTTTCTAATTCATGAAAAAGAAGAAACGGCTTACTATCCTTCGCAAAAATTCCACATGTCGATGTATCTGGATGGTAAATTCTACTCTTTACACGTAAAGCATGATCTTCGTTCTCAGGAGATGTCATTAGACAATCTTGATCACCATCTTTTGGATAAATATATATTTAAGGATATTTTGAAAATTGAAGATCCTGATAGCTCAGATAAAATTTCTTATATTAAAGGGACTTCTAATCTTGAAGGAATCAGTCTATTAAAAGAAAAAATCGACAATGGCGAAGGTCGTGTAGGTTTCGGGATCTATCCTGTAAGTTTTAATGATATGATTAAAATTTCAGATCTCAAATTAAGCATGCCTCCGAAATGTACATTTATTGAGCCTAAATTAGTTACAGCACTATTAATGTACGACATGAAACCTTAGATTATTTCTATTTTTTTCCTACTTTTATAGACGGAAAAGAAAAGGTAAATCAAAAAATGAAAAAAATATTCATTATCATACTTCCACTCTTTTTGAGTGGATTTTTATTTTCTCAAAAAAAACTCAAAAGAAGCCTCAGAAAAAATCGACGACAGCAAAATTCAACTATCATGATGAATTTAAACAGATTTCTGATGAAATTTTAACCAACGGTACCGCATACGAAAATTTAGAAGAACTAACCAAAGGCATTGGCCCTCGTTTTAGTGCCACTTTGGGTTATGCTAAGGCAACGGAATGGGCAGAAAGAAAACTTAAGGAAGCCGGCGCTGAAAACATCTGGAAACAGGACGTCAGAGTCCCTGTTTGGATAAGAGGACGAGAATCTCTACAGATAAAAACGGGTAATGGTGATTGGAAGAATATTAGAATGTTATCTTTTGGAAATTCTGAAGGAACAGGCGGGAAAGACCTTACAGCAGATATTTTATTGGTTAAAGATATTCCTGAGCTTAACACACTGACTTCCGCTCAGGTAAAAGATAAAATTATTTTTGTGAACTCCCCTATAGATCAAAAAATCATCAATACAGTGGATTCCTACTTAATTACAGCAAAATCAAAATTACTATCCGCATCTGTAATTGGCAAAAAAGGAGCAAAAGGTTTAATTATCAGATCACTGACAACCGCTTCTGATGATATTCCACATGCCAAAATGATTTACTATGAACCTGATGACCGAATAAAAATACCTGCCGTAACAATAGGTGCAAAATCAGCTAATGAATTAGAAAAGCTTTTGAAAAAACAGACCGTCAAGGCGAGATTGAATATGTCTGCTGAATCAAAAGGAGATGCTATTAACCATAATATTATTGGGGAAATTCCCGGAAAGAAAGATTCCAAGGTGATTGTTTTGGGAGCACAGCTGGATTCCTGGGATTTCGCAGAGGGTGCTCATGATGATGGATCGGGAGTCGTACAATGTCTTGAGGTATTGAGAGCTATTAAAGCTTTAGATATCAATAATAACCATACGATAAGAGTTGTTCTTTATGCTAACAGTGAAAATGGCGGCCAGGGACGGGAAAGCTATGCAGCTTATGTTAAAAAGAAAGATGAGAAACATATTTTTGCCCTGGGAACTGATTCCGGTGGTTATTCTCCCAGAGGATTTTCATTAGATATGGCCCCTCAAAGGCGAAGGCTGATCTTTGACTGGAAAAGTTATTTCCTTCCTTACGGAGTTTATGATTTTGACCAAACTTACGCAATACAGGACATCTCTCCTTTAAAGAAACTCGATATTCCGTTAGCAGAATTGGTTGTTGATACTCAAAGATACTTTGATTACCACCACTCTTCTGAAGATACTTTTGACAAAGTCAATAAAAGAGAGCTTTTATTGGGTGCCGTAGTGATGACACAAATGATTTTTATGATCGATAAAAATTGGTAATATGAAAAAATTGGTATACAGCTCGCTAATTCTTCTGGGTATCACCATATCTGGACAGTCCAAAGAAGATTCAATACAGTTTAATAAGATTTCTACAGAAATTTTAAATAATGGAAAAGGTTACGAAGAACTCAGAGATCTGACCAAAAACATTGGGAAGCGTTTAAGTGGTTCTGAAGCCTATGAAAAATCAGTACAATGGGCAGCTAAACAGCTTCGTGAAGCAGGAGCTGATAAAGTCTGGCTTCAGGAAGTAATTATCCCGGTCTGGGAAAGAGGAAAAGAATCTTTACAGATCAAAACCAACAATGGGCAATCAAAAACCCTGAAGATGCTTTCTCTTGGAAATTCTGAAGGAACAGGTGGAAAAGATGTCAGTGGAGAAATTATTATGGTAAAATCACTGGAAGAATATGACCGTCTTCCTGCTGAGCAAGTAAAAGGTAAAATTGTCTTCTTTAACCATCCTTTTGATCAGAGTTATGCACAAACTTTCATTGCATATAGGGAAGGGGGAGCTTACAGACGTACGGCAGCTTCTCTAACCGCCAAAAAAGGCGGTAAATATGCCATCATTCGTTCATTATCATCTGCGTTTGATGATGTTCCACATACCGGTGTAATGAAGTATGAAGACAATATAGCTAAAGTTCCTGCAGTCTGTATTGGAAATACTACAGCTGATGATCTCGAAAAACTTTTAAAAACCCAAAAAGTAATTGCAACACTTAATTCCAATTGTGGAATGAGGGGTGAAAAACTCTCCCACTCTGTAATCGGAGAAATTACTGGTAAAAAAGATAAAAGTGTTATTGTTGTGGGTGGACACCTCGACTCCTGGGATGTTGGTGAGGGTGCCCATGATGACGGATCTGGAATTGTTCAAAGTATTGAGGTCTTAAGAACATTTAAAAAATTAGGAATTCAAAATAATCATACCATAAGAGCAGTTTGTTTTGCAAATGAAGAGAATGGGACTAAAGGGGGAAAACAGTACGGAAAAACAGCAAAAGACACTAATGAAAAGCATCTTTTTGCTATAGAATCTGATGCAGGAGGTTTTTCTCCAAGGGGAATTTCTCTGGAAATGAATGAACAAAACAGAAAACAGATCCAAAGTTGGGTTAATCTGTTTTTGCCATATGGAGTTTATAATTTCGATGGAAAATATTCAGGATCGGATATTGCTCCACTTCATGAAATGGGAGTTCCTACCGCTGAATTAGTTCCTGATCCACAACGTTATTTCGATATCCATCACACAGCAGAAGATACTTTTGAAAAAGTAAATAGAAGAGAATTACTTTTAGGTTCTACAGTAATGACACAACTTATTTATATGATCGATAAAAATTGGTAAATATGAAAAAAATAACAAGCACTTTATTACTACTTCTCAGTATGGCTTCATTTGGCCAGGCTAAAGAAGATTCTATACAATTCAATACAATCTCGAAGGAGATTCTTAATAATGGAAAAGGATATATTGAATTAAAAGATTTAACTAAAAATATAGGACATCGTTTAAGTGGCTCTCCCGCCTATGAAAAGGCCACACAATGGGCAGCTAAAGAACTCCGTGAAGCTGGAGCTGATAAAGTATGGCTTCAGGAAGTGATGGTTCCAGTCTGGGAAAGAGGAAAAGAATCTTTAAAAATCACTGCAAACAGCGGAAGATGGAAGACCTTGAAAATGCTTTCTCTGGGGAATTCTGAAGGTACTGGCGGAAAAGATGTTTCCGGGGAGGTCATTATGGTTAAATCAATGGAAGAATATTACCGTCTTCCGGCAGAAAAGGTAAAAGATAAAATTGTATTCTTCAACTACCCTTTCAGCCAGTCTTTTATAGAGACTTTCAAAGGATACAGTGATGCAGCCAAGTATAGAGTTACTGCAGCAGCTTTAACAGCTAAAAAAGGAGGTAAATTTGCCATTATCCGTTCCCTTTCGTCAGCATTTGATGACGTACCTCACACAGGGGCTATGCGATATGAAGATAATGTTGACAAAATACCAGCCGTTGCTGTGGGGAATACAACTGCAGATGAACTGGAACAACTTTTAAAAACCCAAAAAGTCCTGGCCACTTTGAATTCTAACTGTGGCATGAAAGGCGAAAAGCTCTCCCACTCTGTGATCGGAGAGATTACAGGTAAGAAAGATAAAAGTGTTATCGTTGTAGGCGGACACCTGGATTCCTGGGATGTAGGTGAAGGAGCTCATGACGACGGAGCCGGAATTGTTCAAAGTATAGAAGTGTTAAGAACTTTTAAAAAACTGGGTATCCAAAATAACCACACGATCAGAGTTGTCTGTTTTGCTAATGAAGAAAACGGAGTAAAAGGCGGTATACAATATGGAAAGACTGCTAAAGAAAAGAATGAAAAACACCTGTTTGCTATAGAATCCGATGCCGGAGGTTTTTCTCCCAGAGGAATTTCTCTGGAAATGGATGATTCAAAAAGAAAACAGATCCAAAGCTGGGCTAACTTATTTATTCCTTATGGGGTCTACAATTTTGAAGGAAAATATTCTGGAACGGATATTTATCCCCTTCATGATCTGGGTGTTCCTACTGCCGAACTGGTTCCGGATTCTCAAAGATATTTTGATATCCATCATACAAATGAAGATACTTTTGAAAAGGTTAATCGAAGAGAGCTTCTTTTAGGAGCAGTTGCGATGACACAACTTATTTATATGATTGATAAGAATTGGTAAAATATAATAAAACCGCCTGATAGGCGGTTTTTATTTTTTAAATTGCTTTATTATTTTTCGGTATTTCCATCGATGTATCAATAGATTGAGATTATGCCTTATATTCATGGATTCCCAATTTACATCAAACTTTATGTCTTGATCTCCAATATATATTGGACGTGAAATCTTTGTATGAAACATGGGAGGATTATCCTTTATTAGATTTCCTAAAGTATTGGATTTCAATGATGGTCAAATTTCTCTTTACTTTGAATGCATAAAGCGTAATGTCATACAGATCATTACATTTTTTATATAATTCTTTTACGGCCAATTGTAAGTCTTGTGGAGCTTTTTTATTGTTAATTGTCTTTCTGATTTTACGATAGTCTTTGTGGTCAGGAGAATCAAACTCATTATAATCTGATACAATGTACAAGCAATTTTGAGATATTTTATTCCAACAGAACTTTTCTACTAATTTAAGTAGATCAGCTAAAGATTTTTTCAAATCATTTTCAAATGTTTGCTTAGACATGAAAAGTCTTTTTCAATTAATTCAGATATTCTTTTTTATCAAGTCTTAAATCCATTACTTTACCCGCTCTTTTTATTCTGATTCCGATTGTTTTATAATCCCTTTCTACCCTATTCATCATATAATGACAAGCAGATTCCTGATTCAAATGATCCAAATCCACATCATTAATACTTAGAATAGAATCTCCTATTTCTAAAGGAGAATCCCTTTCTTTAAATACAAATGCTACCACTGGTTTCGCATCAATAAAACGGTATCCAAACCCAAAAGATTCTAATGTAGGTGGATTATTTTTAATCTTCTTCATATAGATCTTTTTATTTTGCCAATCCATAATAAACGTAAAATCTTTAAAGAAATCATTTCCAATCAGTCTTGAATTTCCTGTCATGATCATTTCGTTTCCAAATGCCTTATTTCCAAATCCCAGCTCAGAAATTTTAAAAATAAAACCTGAAACCGGTTTTCCAGCACCAAAAGCTCCTACAGAACTTATTCCAAATGTTTCAACAGTTTGTTTTACTTTTTTAGGGTCATAATCGCTATCTGATATTTTAATTCTCCCTGTAAATCCAGTATCAAAAGTAAGTTTAATTTTTTTATCTAAAATTTTAGTTTCTATAACAGGAGTTTTCTGAGTTTGCGGATCAAATGGAACAACTGTTTCATAATCATCAAACTTAAAATTCAACAGATCTTTTGTTGCTTCTAAAGAATTTTCTGAGTAATTCACTCTCCAGAATAGTTTTGCCATCTGATTGGCGCCAAGAATACCATCAATTTTAAAACATCCCAACTCGGAAGCACTCAGATCCATTACTATTGCGCCAATATTTTTAAAAATAACATGATCAACAGTCATCTCCGGCAATTTGGTAAAGATCTGTTCCTGTTTATTTTTCTGGGAATCTTTTACTTTACTTGTATGTTCTTTCTGAAGATTAAGCTCAGTATAGATCGCATTAGAAATAACCGTAGGAGCACCGGAATCAAACAGAAAATTATATAATTTACCGTCGATACTCACTTTTACAAGAGGCAGATCATTAGTGAAATTTAAGTTGATCTTCTCAATAGGATTGGTTAATTCGACTTCTCCGGTTTCGAAGAAGCGTTTTCCCTGAGCTGGAGATATAATTAATAAAAATAGAAATAATAGGGATGAAATCTTCTTCATGAATTTATTTTGGGCTAAAATAGGGATTTTGTGATTGATTAAGAAATAAAATGCAGTCTTCCTAAATGAGTAAATGATATTGTATCCTCTTTAAAATCATGCTTAACATAGCTTTAAATTACAAAAAAAAGCCGGCTTAAAAGCCGGCTCTCTGTATAATAAAATTTGGATTATTTCACTTTTACAAGTTCAACATCGAAGATCAACCAAGCGTTTGGTGGAATTACTCCTCCTGCTCCTCTTTCTCCGTAACCCATTGAAGATGGAATCAATAAAGTAGCTGTTTCACCTTCTTTTAACAATAGGATACCTTCATCCCATCCTTTGATCACTCTCCCCATTCCGATAGGAATATCGATAGGTTCATTTCTTTTGAAAGAAGAATCGAATTCGGTTCCGTCTACTAATTTACCAGCATAGTGTACCGATACATTATCTCCAGATTTTGGAGCTTTTCCGTCAGTAGTTTTTGTGATTTTATAGTATAAACCAGATTCGGTTTTCTGCATTCCAGCTTTTAAGTTTTCTACTAACTTCTCCTGGTTTGCTTTGAATTCTTCTTCTTTTTTCTTTTTCTCAGCTTCTTCTTTTGCTAAATAAGCTTTGTTGTTTTCCTGGATTTTAGCTTTCCCTTCATTGAAAGTTTTTGCAGCATCATAGTTTTTGAATTCATCTCCTTTGCTGAAAATGCTTACTTTTTCTAAAACAACATCTGTTTTAGGCTTATCCTGAGCACCTTTCTCAACATTAGCGATTGCATCAATCACATCATCTCCTTTTACTACTTTTCCGAAAATAGTGTGTCTTCCGTCTAACCAAGGAGTAGCTACTTCAGTAATGAAAAACTGAGAACCATTGGTATTTGGTCCAGAGTTAGCCATTGATAAAGTTCCCTTCCCAGTGTGTTGAAGGTCATTTTTTTCGTCCTCGAATTTATATCCAGGATCTCCCATTCCTGTTCCCTGAGGATCTCCCCCCTGGATCATGAAATCTTTGATCACTCTATGGAAAATAGTTCCGTCATAAAAAGGAACTCCCTTTGCTTTAGATTTGTTATCAATTTTCCCTTCTGCAAGACCAACAAAGTTAGCTACAGTAACAGGCGATTTTTTGTCTTCAAACTTTACAATAAGATTTCCTTTAGATGTTTGAAGATTAGCATAAAGTCCGTCTTTAAGACCTTCGTAAGTTTCTTTGTCTACGTTCATTTTTTTATAAATTGGTGTACAACTCATCAGCGAAATACTTGCCGCTGCCAGAATTATATTCTTGTTAAACAATTTCATTTATAGAGCTTTTAATTTTATGATTAATGGGATATCGTTATTTATTTTTTTCTCGTCTCCATAGGTGCCATAAGCAAGAGAAGATGGAACCAAAATCGTAACTTCCTCACCATCACGTATAAAACGCAAAGCATTTTCTACCGCTTTTAATTCATCAAAGTGCCCGAATTTGGCATCTCTCCTTTCAAAAGGCTCATCATAGATCTTCGTCTGATCGAAATCATAAAGATCATAAGAATAAGAAATCAGGGAATTATCCGGTCTTCTTTCTCTTGTATCAAAACCTTCAGTATCTACCCAGTAATTAAGCTGTGTTGGATAAAATTTCACAGACTGCCCATTGATCCATTCCTGAATATGCATTCTTTCCGAAGCATTAAGATTTTTCATCCTTGCTTTAGAAACATCAAGATCTTTTTGGCTCAAAACCCCACCTAGAGGTGGATGTGTCTGTGTATTTCTGTTACAGCTCAACAGCCCCAATACTGATATGAAGAGTATTTTTTTCATAAACTTTTGCGAAAATAAGCATTTCACAGGATATAAAAAACAAAAAAAGCCAAGAATGTCTTGGCTTTTATATAAATTCTTAAGTTGGAATTAAACCGTTTCCAATACATTTTTCTCAACCAGTACTCTCCATCCGAAAGAATCATCAGAATGATTAGTTTGTAGATCAACTAAATCATTTTTAAGAATTGCAGCAAAACTTTCCTCATCAGATAATTTAGGTAAGTCTAATTTCTCTCCCTGATATCCTAATGCCTGGAAAATAGTGGTTACAACCGCTGTTCCTACACCCCAAACTTCTTTTAATGTCCCGTTCTTCTGAGCTTCTACAACAGTTTTTACTGCAATTGGCTCAACTTTAACTTCAATTCCTCTTTTCTTAGCCAATTGGATGAAACTGTCTCTTGTTACTCCATCTAAGATTTTTTCTGAAGTTGGTGGTGTATAAACCGTATCATTAATTCTAACGAAAACGTTCATTGTTCCACTTTCTTCAAAATATTCGTGAGTAGAATCATCTGTCCAGATAATTTGATCATATCCTTCCGCCATTGCTAATTGAGTAGGATAAAAAGATGCAGCATAGTTTCCTGCAGCTTTAGCTGAACCAACACCTCCGTTAGCAGCTCTTGAATAATGATCAGAGATTTTTACAGAAACAGGTTCTGTATAATAACTTTTCGCTGGCGTTGCAACAATTGCAAACATATATTTTTCAGATACTCTCGCTTTTAAAGCTTCTTCTGTAGCAAAAATCAAAGGTCTGATATATAAAGACATTCCTTCTCCCTGAGGAATCCAGTTTCTGTCGATATCTACTAACGCTTTCAAACCATCTAAAAACATTTCTTCCGTTACCTCAGGCATAGCAAGACGCGCAGCCGACTTATTGATACGTTCAAAATTCTTTTCAGGCCTGAAAAGGAAAACTTGACCATCTTCGTCTTTATAAGCTTTCATTCCCTCGAAACAAGCCTGCCCGTAATTTACACCCATCATTGCAGGCGTAAATGCCAAAGGACCATAAGGCACCAATTTTACGTCCCCCCACTTTCCATTCTCATACTCACATATCACCATATGATCTATGAAAGTATTCCCAAAAGAAAAATTATTTGGGTCGAATGAAGAAAGTCTGGAATTCTCAGTTTTTTGAATTATCATTTCTAAAATTTTTTATGATGTTCTACAAATTTAACATAATTTTCTAAATATAAAAATTTTACACTAAATTTGACAAAAAAAAGGGTGAAAAGAGAAATAAAGACCACTAATGACGGAAGTAAAACACTGTTTATCAATGAATTAAATGAAAACTACCATTCTCACCATGGAGCCTTACAAGAAGCGGAACATGTGTTTATCAAAAATGGACTAAATTTAATAAATGATTACGAAATTAATATTTTAGAACTCGGTTTTGGAACAGGTTTGAATGTTTTGGTTACAATTAATGAATATTTAAAAACTGACAAAAATCATGTTATTAATTATTTTTCACTAGAAAAATATCCCATAAATGAATCAGAAATCAAAAATTTAGCCTATTTTGAACTTTTTGATAACATAGAATTCAAAGAAATTTATCATAAAATTCATCAAGCAGAATGGGAAAAACCAGTTGAAATCATTAATAATTTTAATCTAAAAAAGATTAAATGTGATTTTTTTGAACTAAAAGATCTCGATTTACCTAAAATAAACCTAGTTTATTACGATTGCTTCGGTGCGCGTGTACAACCAGATCTTTGGGAAAAACCCCTGTTTGAGATGGTTTCTGACAAAATGAATATTAACGGATTATTAACAACCTACTCTTCTAAAGGGAGTGTAAGAAGAATTCTTCAGGAACTGAATTTCAAAGTAGAAAAGAAACAGGGTCCACCGGGTAAGAGAGAAATGCTTAATGCAGTTAAATTATAGTTGATCTAAGAGATTAGAAAAATAAACTTTGATATACTATATTATATATGATGTATTTGGTTAAAATTTTTAAAATTAAATTGTTTTATTATTCACCACCAACTTTTAACTTCTAACTTCTAATTTCTAATTTCTAACAAATTTCCTTATTTTAGCTATACAAAATAGTATATATGATAGACAACATCAACGTTAGAGTTTATGCCTGTGCTGTGAAGGATAAAAAAGTTCTAACCTTATTTGAAGAATATGCCGGAGATCAGTTAATAAAATTTCCTGGTGGTGGTTTAGAATATGGGGAAGGTTTATTAGAATGTCTTCATCGTGAATTTGATGAAGAGCTTAATGTAAAAATTGATGTTGTAGAACATTTTTATACGCAGGAGAATTTTTTAGTTTCGCGTTTCCGCGAAAATGAACAACTCCTTACCATATATTATATAGTCAATATAATTAATGAAGAAGATTTCCTTATTCTTGATCCTTGTATTGAAAAAACGGAATGGATAGCAATCGACAGACCAGACAATCCTTTTCCTTTACCTATAGATCAGATTGTATTTGATAAACTAAAAGAAAAATACCTGTAATTGCTTACAGGTATTTTTTTATTTTTTCTTTACTTTAAAATCACCAGCTCCCGGATATGGCTGAAGATAACCAGAGTTCCAATTTGACTGCAATAGTGATTCTAAAAATTCATCCGTTCTGTTTCTATGAGGATCATACTGATCTTTAAGATCTATACTTGCCATTTTTCCCTTTACATTCCACCAGAAAGCACTCCATCCACCTCTTAATTCTTTAATGATCTCAAATACATTCTTTCCGGTCGCTCTGTTCATGAGCTTTGCAAAAACCTGACCTTCTGTCGTAGTAAGATCACGTAACTGCTTTTCGTATTGATCGGCTAACATATTCTGCCGGTCTCTCACATATTTCCTTTTTGCTTTACTATCCAGATTAGTCATCTCTTTCTGAATATCTCTGTACTGTTGTAAAGCAGCTACAAATAAAGGATATACCCTGTAAAGTTTTTTATTAAGAAAATAGTAATAATTTCTGTCCAGTTGGTTATTGAATTTTGGCTTGTTGAGTAATATCAACTCATCCATCACAACTACTGTTTCTCCATTTATTTCATAGAACTTGGCTTTCTGTCTTTCATCATAATAATATTTATTTCCAAATTCATCTACTTTTAGCTCCTCCGGAGGGTACTGACTCAGGGGTTTAGCAATAATAGAATCTGTTTGTCCAAAAACACCAATCCCAAAAAAGAAAAGAAAAAGACAAATAATCTTGCTAAAATTCATTATTTTTACGCGTATTAGAGTAAAAATTGAACGCAAAAATCATTCCTTTTTATGAAATTTGAAAAGAAATCTTTAAAATTTTTAGAAAAATACTTAAATACATCCTCACCGACCGGTTACGAGCATAAAGGACAAGAAATCTGGATGGATTATATTCGGCCATATGTAGACAAAATTGAAGTCGATCATTATGGAACCTGCTATGGAATTATTAATCCTGAAGCAGAGTTCAAAGTGGTTATCGAAGCACATGCGGATGAAATCTCCTGGTACGTTAATTATATTACGGATGACGGATTAATTTATGTGATCCGAAATGGAGGTTCAGATCAAACGATCGCTCCATCAAAGGTTGTTCACATTCATGGAGAAAATGGCATCGTAAAAGGAGTTTTCGGATGGCCAGCCATTCACACCCGAAGCGCTAATCAAAACGAACCAACACCAAAAATCGAAAATATCTTCATCGACTGCGGAGCCACTACCAAAAAAGAAGTTGAAGAAATGGGTATTTACGTAGGTTGTATGATCACTTATCCAGACGAATTCTTTGAAATGAATAACCGTTATTTTGTCTGCAGAGCTTTAGACAACAGGATTGGTGGATTTATGATCGCAGAGGTAGCAAGACTTTTAAAGGAAAATAAAAAAACGATTCCTTTTGGTCTATACATTACAAACTCCGTTCAGGAAGAAGTAGGTTTATATGGAGCAGACATGATTGCTGATACGATAAAACCAAATATCGCTATTGTAACTGATGTTACCCATGACACTACAACACCTATGATCGAGAAGAAAAAAGAAGGTGACCAAAAATGTGGTGACGGGCCTGTAATTTTCTTTGCCCCTAGTGTTCATCACACGATCAGAGAATTAATCATTGATACGGCAAAAACTAAAAAGATCCCTTATCAAAGAGCGGCTGCCAGCAGAGCAACAGGAACGGATACAGATGCTTTCGCACATTCTAATGGCGGTGTTCCAAGCGCTTTGATTTCTCTACCTTTGCGCTACATGCATACAACGGTAGAAATGGTTTCAAAAGAAGATGTCGGAAACGTTATCTCATTAATCTACGAAACGATTTTGAAGATAAAACCGGAAATGAAACTGAAATATCATTAATAAAGATACTCGATAACAGATGTCAGATATCAGACTTTTGGGAAAAGAACCAAGTCTGACATCGGGTATCTTACGTCTGACACCTTTAGTAAATCTAATATAAAAGTAAAAATGAAAACTAAGCTAATTGCTCCTTCCCTATTATCCGCAGACTTTGGGAATCTGCAAAGAGACATTGAAATGTTGAACAATTCTCAGGCCGACTGGTTCCATATCGATGTCATGGATGGGAGATTTGTTCCAAACATTTCATTTGGTTTTCCTGTGATGAAGACTGTTCAGCAACATGCTAAAAAATTTGTTGATGTTCATTTGATGATCGTTGAACCTGAAAAGTATGTTGAAGAATTTATTGATCACGGAGCTGATTTAATTTCTATCCACTATGAGGCTTGTACGCATTTACACCGAACGATCCACCTTATTCAAAGCAGAGGAGCTAAAGCAGGAGTTGTGCTTAATCCTTCTACTCCGGTTTTAATGCTGGAAGATATTATTGCGGATGTTGATTTGGTGTTATTAATGAGTGTAAATCCAGGATTTGGAGGACAAAAATTTATTGAAAATACCTATAAGAAGATTGCTGAAACTAAAGATTTAATTTTAAGCAACAACTCTACTGCGTTAATTGAAGTGGATGGAGGTGTTAACTTGGATAATGCGTCGAAATTATTTGAAGCCGGAGCTGATGTTTTAGTAGCCGGAAACGCTGTTTTCTCATCTGAAAGTCCTGAAAGAACAATAGAGCTTTTAAAAATTTAAATATAGAAATTACTATATCATATCAAAAGGCAGCTGTTAGGCTGCCTTTCTTCTTTGAAAATCTGAGCTTACGATGGTTATTAGTTTCAGTCTTTTAGACTTTAATGCTTAAATTTTCTTTGTTCTATGCTGAAGTAAAGATCTCAATAAATACAAAACGGTGCATCCGTATAAATACTGAATTTGCAATAAGTATTTATACTGAATCTATGATTCTGCTTTAGTCCAGACACAGGCACATATAACCAAGAGTATACTCAAGGTTGAGCATATAGCACGTATGGTATTTAGAAAATTCCATCTGTTTTCAAAAACGTCACGCATCTTCTTTAATCCTTCTGCTGTAGAATCTACTATATTAAACTGATCCAACTGATCATTTAGAGGAACATTTCCCACTATCGTAACTCCAAAAACCCCAATGAGATAGATTATTGTTGCCAATAACAATAACATGAATACAGGGTTTTGTGCCCTATATAAAAAAGTAGAAATGGGAAGCATCGCTGCTGTCCCCATAAAACTCAGGAAGAATACAGGATTTAGAATTTCCCTGTTAATAGACTGCATTGCTTTCAGATATTCTGCATCTGATAATTTCCCCAGGCCTAATACCACCGAGCAGGAATATGCATAAAAAAGGCCACCTATAAGAGCCGTTAATACAGCAGTTAAAATTAATAGAATTGTTGTCATTTTCATAGTTTTTATTTTATGGTTCTAATGTCGATATATGAGTAACGCCTTTAATAAGGATTCCATTTTTTTATAATACTCTTAGCAGTATTAATCATCTCTATATCCCAATCATCTGTTTTAAAATAGTGAAATGTTTGACTTTTAATCAATTCCGGTTTATCATCAAACAGCAACTGTGTTAAGCGTGTCTGATCTTCATATAATTGTAGATCCTCGAGCGGTGAAACTAAATTAACATTTTTTTTCTCCCAGATCGCCGGATAATTATTTTCATGATATTCAATGCTATCGATAATCTCTCTGACTCTTCTAAAATCATCAAAAAATGCTTCTTTTTCATCTTTTGTTTTTATGGTACACCCCAGTCTTTCAATAATAATATATTGCAGGTTTTCACACTTTGGAAGTACAAAAGGAAGAATATTTAATATTTCTTCAGGAATAGCATCATCATGGGTATCTCTGCGAATTAGTTTATTTTTAGTGTAAATACTTTGATTCCAGCTTCCTCCGGAGAGATGTATTTCCTTAACTTTTTCTAAAGGATAAGCACTAATAATTTCCTCGAGCTGAACGTCAAAATTATAGGCCTGGCAATAGATATTATGAAGATCCAGAATTAAAAAACCATCAATATCCGTAATCAGCTGATCAAGAAACTGTCCTTGTTGTTTTACATCTTCTATAGAAAAAGAGAAAGCTAAGTTTTCAATTCCTATTGGAACATTTACAACATCTTGCAGCCTTAAAAGTCTGTCCTTTCCTATTTGTAGTGTTTTGGAGTTCAAGGAAACCGGCAAAGGAATACCTTGATGAAAGTTTTCTGTATTCATAAAACCAAAATGCTCAGTTATATGATTATAATGGCGCTTTTCAGTTTCAGTTTTTAGATTATTAAGCCACTCTTCCTGTCTTTCTGTCCATTTCGCATCAAAAAGGGAATAATAGACACCATGACCGATCAAACGGTTATTTTGAGAATAAAAATCCAGTAAACCTTTTAGCCATTCAGGTTCTTCTACATCATAAAAAGTATCAAAAGACCATTCTAAAATTTCTATTTGGTTGTTTTCAAATAAAGGCAAAATAGCTGAAACAAAATCTGCCTCAGCCATCATTGATAATCCTAATAGCGGTTTTTTCATAAGTTAACCCATACCACATGCTACGCAAGGATAGTTCTTTCCTCTTAAAATAGTATCTTTTTTAGCAATAGGTCTTGTATTACTTTTAGGAACCTCTGCTTTTCTTACTTTCTTTATTGGCTTTTTAGTTTTCTTTACAGTAGGTGTAGTAGTCTGTGCAGATAAACTTACCGTTACTAAACCTGCCATCAATAATGCTGGTATTTTCATAATCTATATTTTAATGAATGGTTACAAGAATTATTCCATTGCATTATATCAAAAATACTATAATAAAAACAAAATTTTCCCATCTATTTTATGATAAGATTATAGTTGAAACTTTTTTATTGAGAAAAACATATTAGCACTTTATCAATAGGGGTTTTGTAAGACACTTTTTCCTATTTTTGAGATTAAAATAAAAAACATGAAATGCAGATTTACCGGATTGTTCCTGTTAGGATTGTCATTAGCTGCCCATATGAATGCCCAATCCCTATCAACTGAAAATAAGAAAATGGAATGGTTTCAGGATGCTAAACTTGGAATTTTTATCCATTGGGGAATTTATTCTGTAGATGGAATTTCGGAATCATGGTCCTTTTTTAATAATTATATTAACCATGAAAACTACATGAAGCAGCTTAATGGGTTTTCTGCATCGAAATTTGATCCTGAATATTGGGCAAAGCTAATTAAGGAATCCGGAGCTAAATATTCTGTGATAACTACAAAACATCATGATGGCGTTTCACTCTGGGATTCTAAAGCTGAAAAATCCATTACCATTCCTGAAAATTCTTTAGCAAAAAAGGATGTCTTAACACCTTTTGTCACTGAACTTAAAAAATCAGGAATAAAAACGGGACTCTACTATTCTCTTCCGGATTGGAGTCATCCCTATTATGATATCAATACAAGAATTAAAAAAAGGTATGAAATTAAAAATGATCCTAAACGCTGGCAAAGTTTTATTCAGTATTACCAAAGTCAATTAGATGAACTTTCAAATCAGTATAAGCCGGATTTATTATGGTTTGATGGGGATTGGGAACATACTTCGGAAGAATGGCAAGCTTCACAGACGCTGGAAAATCTAAGAAAGTTCAATCCGAATATTATCATTAATTCAAGATTAAACAATCATGGAGATTATGAAACTCCTGAACAGGGTATTCCCGTAATTGCTCCACAAAATAAATATTGGGAATTATGTTATACTATGAATGATTCATGGGGATATCAGCCTTTTGATACTCATTATAAAACCCCGAATATGCTGATAAGAACTTTGGCAGATGTAATAAGTATGGGTGGAAACCTTCTACTTGATATAGGTCCGAAAGCTGATGGAAGTGTTTCTGAAGAACAGGTTAAAATTCTAAAGAATATGGGACGATGGATTTCAAAATACCCTGAAGCCATTTATGCTACCCGACGCGGATTACCTTTTGAAAATTATAAAGGAAAATCAGCACTTTCTGCTGATGGAAAATCCCTCTTTTTGTATCTGGAGGAAGCCAAAGATCTCATGAAAATCTATGGTATAAAAACTAAACCTATTTCTGCAAAAATCATCGGAGATAATAAAGCAAAAATAAACTTTGATCTTAGTAAAAACAATACTTTAACCCTTAATCTTTCAAATACGCAATTTGATGAGGATGTAACAGTAGTTCAATTAACATTTAATGATCCACTTAAAATATTAAAAGATTTCCCACTAGAAAAAAAATCACTCTCAGATGTAATAAACAATAAAAATACAAAAGAGACAATTTATAACATTGCCAACCAAATAAATGATGGAAACAATGTATTAGATCATTCTGGACTTACTAATGATGGTATGGATATGACCATTCCAAAAACTCCAAATACAAACCCTGAAGTTTTATCATGGATCAGTAAACATGCTGAAGCTCTTTTCGATACCGGCAAAGGATTACCAGGTGGCCACTATTCAGGAATGAGCACCCTTTCGAAGGATAAACAAACCCTTTATCTTTTTGTAGAAGGAATTCCCAGCGGACCTATTGCCCTGAAGGGAATTAAAAATGGGATCTCAAGAATAAGAATTGTTGGTGAAGGTTCTATGATCAGCCATCATATTTTTAATAAATTATATTGGAGTGACAGACCGGGAATTATTTATATTGATGCTCCAAAAGAAAGATTGGATAGGAATATGACTATTATTGCCGTATTACTTGATAAACCTATTGAGTTATACAGGGAAAAAGTAGGTGCTATCGAAAGTAACCTGTAACAACATTGCTGGCTGAGGCTATCCACACCCTACCTTTTTGTAAAACAGAAATCCGGAGAATAATCCCCGGATTTTATATTTTGAAAAAATCTTTTATCTTAAAAAATCTCTCTTCCAGAAAAATGGAATTGTGCTTCAATAAGAGCATTTTCATTAGAATCTGAACCGTGAACCGCGTTCTCTCCAATGCTTCTTGCGAACATTTTTCTAATAGTACCTTCTGCAGCCTCAGCTGGGTTAGTAGCACCAATTAGAGTTCTGAAATCTTCAACAGCATTGTCTTTTTCTAAAACAGCTGCTACGATTGGACCTGAACTCATAAACTCTACTAATTCCCCATAGAATGGTCTTTCAGCATGTACTTCGTAGAATTTTTTTGCATCAGCAACAGTAAGTTGAGTTAATTTTAAAGCTTTGATTTTAAAACCTCCTTCTGCAATTTTACCTAATATAGCACCGATATGTCCATCTGCTACTGCGTCAGGCTTAATCATAGTGAATGTAATGTTAGACATAAATGTATATTTTTTTTAATGGCGCAAAATTACAAAAAAATATTCTTACTTCTATTTTAATTTTTTTTTAACATAAAAATAACTTTTATTAAGAAATGCGAAATAAATCTTGGCACAGTAATTGTTTATTTTATTGCGATTCTCATGTTTAATTTGAGTTTTCATGGTTATTAGTTTTTACCCAGCTTCGGCTGGGTTTTTTATTATGAATACTCATAAAATTTCCTACTAACCTTTGCGAAAAAATCCCCAAAATCTTCGCCTAAAATCCAAAAAAGGTAAAAATCAATAATTTATTGTTCAAAAAATGCTCTCAAATATGATAGCATAAATGGCATAATTTCATTCAGAATTACTCAATTTTGTCATAAATTATTCATTTTGAATTAATATTTATGTATTATGCCAAAACTTTTTTCCGGGAAAAAGTATAATAAGCAAAATATACTGCAATTGCTGCAAGTAAAATACGCGCAATAATCATTGGCATGACCGATTTAGATTCTAAAAGACCAACTAATGCTGACATTAAGAAAGTAACCATCAACTGCATAAACCCCATTAATGCCGCAGCTGTTCCACGTCCTTCTTTAAAAGGAGACAATGCATGTGCCGTAGTAATAGGAAACAGAAGACCTATTGCTATAAGGGAGGAAAATAAGACTGCTACTTCCAAACCTACATTCAACTGCACTATTGATACTATCAAATGTAGGCAACTCATAGAAAGAAGCAAAATTGCTGCAGATAATAAAATTTTCGTATCCCTTATCCTTTGCGTTAATTTCGGTGTTATATATGCAGCAAATATCAACGCCATCGAATTAAAAGCAAATATAAAGCTGAATACTTCACTGGAGAACCCATGAATTTCCATAAATAGTAACGGAGCATTGGAAATATAAATAATCAATGAAGCAAAAGCGATACTTCCAATGATGGTATTGCTTATAAAATCTCCATTTGAAATGATAATTTTTAACTGATGTTTTAATTTAGTTTCAGGCGATGTTATCCTTGAATTGGTTTCCGGCACATACTTAGCGACCAGTAATAAGGTTAAAGCTCCTAAAATACTTAAGAAACTGAATGCACTGTTCCACCCCCAGAATCTAAGAAATATACTTCCCAAAAGCGGCGCTACAATGGGTGCGATCCCACTTATCTGCGATTGTTTAGAAAAAATAGTTACTGCCTTTTCTTTGTCATATAAATCGATCACAATTGCTCTGCCAATAACGATACCCGCACTTCCTCCAAAGGCCTGAAGAAAACGCATCATCCACAATACATAAATATTTTCAGTGAAAATAATAGCAACTGCTCCCACAATGAAAAGAATTAAACCACAATAAAGCATTGGCTTTCTTCCTTTTTTATCGGATAATGGTCCCCACAACAGCTGTCCAATAGCAAAACCTGCAAAAAAAATGGAAATAGAAATTTGTATGTGGCCAATATCTGTCTGAAAGATTTTTGCCATACTTGGAAAAGCAGGTAAATATAAATCGATACTCAAGGACTCAAGGGTGTTCAAAAGAGCTAAAATAAATACAATAATACTCAGGTTTTTCATAAAGAATTTTTAAATCATTATTCGCCAACATTATGACTTCTACGATGTGCAAAATTCTTATAAAAAAAAGGAAGACCCAATAAAACAACTGAGGGGATACCAGCACAAACTGAAGATTTCCTTAGAATTGATCTTTTATACTTTTAAAATGTTCCGGATTATATCCTGTTTGCTTTTTAAAAAACCTTGAAAAATAAGAAGCTTCATTAAATCCTAATTTAAAAGCAACTTCTTTTATCGTTAAAGCTCCAAAGCTTAGTTCTCTTTTAGCTTCCAGTAAAATCCGTTGGGCAATCATCTTTTTCACTGTAGTTGCCCTTGAAATACGAACAATATCATTAAGATGATGAGTGCTTACATTAAGTTTTTCTGCGTAAAACTTGGTTTCCCTTTCTGTGATATAATATTCTTCAATCAGAACAATCAGGTTTTGAATGCGCAGTTTATCATTCACTAAAGATTCCTGCGAGGTAAGATCTTCAGTAATAATGATGCAAAAAGCTTTAAGATAAGCTTTGATCAAATTCATACGGGAACTTCCATGATATTCCTGCTCAAGGAGTTTTATCAGACCATGACAGGTCTTTTGACTTGCTGTATCTAAAAAGAAAGGCTGCGTGCCACTGGTTAAAATAACCTCTATCTCACAAATTTCCTGAAAAATTTCTCTACTGATGGCAAAAACATAGCCTTTCTCACCACGAAGCTTCATATTAAATACCTGCCCCGGAGCTATAATGCATATCTGATTGTTTTTGATCGTGTAGTGCTCAAAATCCAACTCCAGCTGGCTGTCTTCTTTAACCTTATTGAACCAGAGGATTTCAAAAAAGTTATGCCGGTGAATATCATCAAAATTTTCGGGATGTCCCCCTTCCAGGGTTGTCAGCTGAAATTCCTGATATGTTAGATTATGGATAGGAATATGTTTTTCCTGGCTCATGAAGAAGATTATTTTTGAGAAGCTTCTTCTGCTTCATCCATCAGTTTTATATATGTAGAATATCTTGAATACTGAATCTCTCCAGTTTCAATCGCATCAAGAACGGCACATTTTGGTTCATTAACATGCATGCAATTGTGAAATTTACATTCTTTTCTTTTTCTAAAAATTTCAGGAAAATAATGCTGTACTTCTTCTTTCTGGATATCAATCATCGCAAACTCTCTCACGCCTGGTGTATCTATTACATTCCCGCCAAAAGCCCAAAAATGCATTTGAGCAAAGGTGGTAGTATGTTTTCCTTTAAGATGAGAATCTGATATTTCAGAAGTTTTTAAATTCAGTCCTGGTTGTAAAGCATTCACTAAGGTAGATTTCCCACATCCTGAATGCCCAAAAAACACCGATGTTTTATCTTTTAAAATCTCCTCTAAATCTTCTAAATTAAGCCTTGAATAAGAAGAAATTTCTAATGAATCATATCCAATTTCCTGATAAGTAAATTCGATATCTTTTACGATCTCTATTTCCTCTTCATTTAAGACATCTATTTTATTGAATAAAATTAATGGTGTTATATTATAAGCTTCACAACATGCCAGAAATCTATCTAAAAACCCCAGGGATGTTTCAGGATGCTTAAGTGTAAAGATAAAGCATGCCATATCAATATTGGATGCAATAATATGAGCTTCTTTTGAAAGGTTAACAGATTTTCTGATCAGGTAGTTTTTACGTGGTTCTATTTTAGTAATCCATGCGATATCATCCTGTTCAAGTTGAAATTCCACATAATCTCCTACAGCAAGTGGATTGGTAAGACGGGTTTTTATCAGTTTGAATTTTCCGCGAATTCTGGCCTCGAAAATTCTACCGGTTTCCATTTCCAAAACCTGATACCAACTTCCTGTAGATTTAATTATTTTTCCTTTCATATTTTATTGACTGCAAATATAAGGAATTAGGGCTTAGGATTCAGGTTTAGAAATATAACATATAATACTATTATTTTCCATCCCTAGTTCCTAAGCCCTAAAAATATTAATCCTGTTTCTAATTATCTGTCGATCATAATATTATTCTGTACTTCAATAGATTCTTCGTGAATCGCTTTGAAAACTTTCTCAATAAATTCCTGAGACATTCCTGTTTCTTTAGCTTTCTGAGTAGCATATTCAGTAATTACTTTCCACCGTTCAGGCTGGAAAATAGCGATATCATTTTCTTTTTTAAGTTTACCAATCTTTTCAGAAACTTTCATTCTTTGAGAAAGCAGTTCGATTAATTGAAAATCGAGATCAGAAATTAATGTTCTGTGTCTACCCATTTCTCCATCAAATCCTGCTAATCCAGAGTTTCTTATTTTCAAATTACCTATTAATTCCGCTAAAACTTCCGGAGTAATTTGCTGTGAAGCATCGCTCCATGCTTCGTCAGGATTACAGTGACTCTCGATAATAGCTCCCTGGTAACCAACATTCATAGCTTCCTGGGTAACATCTGCTAATCCTGTTCTGTTTCCACAGATATGAGAAGGGTCAATTAACATTGGAATATTTGGAAACTGACTTTTAAAATCTAAAGCAATCTGCCAGTTAGGATTATTTCTGTATTTAGTTTTTTGGTATGTTGAGAAACCTCTATGAATAGCACCAAGATTTTGAATTCCTTGTCCTAATAGTCTTTCTAAGGCTCCTATCCACAAAGCTAAATCTGGATTTACCGGGTTTTTAACCAATACTGTCTTCTCAGTTCCTCTCAAGGCCATTGCAATTTCCTGAACTGTGAATGGATTTACAGTAGAACGTGCTCCGATCCAAAGAATATCTACATCTGCTTCTAATGCTGCAAAAACGTGATGTGCATTAGCAACTTCTGTAGCGGTTTTAAAGCCATATTCTTCTTTTACTTTTTTCAACCAGTTTAATCCGATCACTCCTACTCCTTCAAAACCATTGGGTTTGGTGCGGGGTTTCCAGATACCAGCGCGGAAAATAGGAACCTGAGCATTTGTTTCTCTAATTCTTTTTGCCGTCTCCAACATTTGAGCTTCACTTTCAGCACTACAAGGTCCAGCAATCATTAATGGTTGTGAAAACTCATTAATCCAATCGTTTTTTAAATCTTTTAAAGTCATATTGTTAATTTATTTTTTATTTTTAATATTATACACAAATAGTTCTTCCCTTATAAAATTTACTTTATAATTCTTTTCAAAAAATGCCGTTTAAAAATTTTTAATGGGATCAGGAATTAAAATGAGAAGACCTTTTATTCCTATTTTTTGGAAAGAAATTTAATTAGTAATACCAATAAAATCGGTAATAACTTCTAAAATTTCTATAATAAGTAGCCGAAAAGCTAAAATAGCCGCTAAAATAATCAGCGGATATAAAACCAAAAAGGTTTAAAGTAGACAGATATGGGATAAATAATTTTTCCACTTTATACTGTGAATCGTCTATTTCTAGCTTTACAATTAATAATTTGTTTTTGTCAAAAACTTATTTTAAACAAAAATATTTGACAAAGATATAAAATTATGACAAATCAAACTTCATTAAATCATCAAGATCTTTTAGTAAAGGATTTTTCTCTATAAACTTTTCAAATATCTTTTTCTTCGTAACAACCTCTATCTTAAGATTTTGAATGTCTTTTTTATAATCAATTTCAATAGAATAATTAAGTACTTTTCTTTTAAAATGATTGAAAAATTCGCCACTTATTTTATCAAATTCAACTTTTGCGGAGTCCGAGGGGTATAAAACCTGAACATTACTCTCGTCAATTTTAACCAGTTTAAATGATTTAACAGCATTATAAACAACGGCTTGTTTGAATTGGATTTGTTTCAAGAACAAATTCCATTCCATTAGCAGATCTGTTTCCGTAAAATGATGTTGTGGCAGATTATCTGTTTTAGTAACAACCGTTTCTTCTTTCTTTTCTTTTTCCTCTTTATTAATGAAGGAATTAATACTGAATCCAGATGAAAAACCTTGCTTTGACAAGGGTTTGGATGTTTTTTTAACAACAATTTCCTGAGGAATATCACCTGAACCAGAAGGTTGTTCAGTTTTTTCTTCTTTAATTGGCTGTGGCTTCTCTTTCTGAGGAAGTTTTATTTCCTGTTTTTCACTAAGAAATGGAGCTAATATTATAAACTTTTTTTTTTAGCAACGTCTCCTTGAGCCGTCAGAGAAGACAATTGCATTAATGCAATTTCTACAGTAAGTCTGGGATTTTTAGAATTTTTATAATTAATATCCGCATGGTTGCAGATCTCAATAGCATCAATCAATTGTTGTGCATTCCATTTCTGGCTTTGCTCAACAAATTTAATCTTTGTTTTTTCACCTACCTCAATTAAGTCGATTGTTGAAGTATTCTGAGCCATCATAAGATCTCTGCAGTGATTTCCTAATCCTGCAATGAATATATGAGGGTCAAAGCCTTTCTTTACAATTTCATTAAATGCAAAAAGGACTTCTGGAATTTTATTTTCTTTAGCAAGATCTAAAATATTCAGATATTGGTCATAGTCCAGAATATTAAGTACTTCTGCTGCTTTAGCAAGTGTAATGTTCTTTTGAGAAAATGTAGAAAGTCTATCAAAAATAGAAAGGGCATCTCTTAACGCACCATCTGCCTTTTGTGCAATAAGATATAAAGCATCGTCTTCATATTGAATATTCTCTTTTTGGGCAATAGTCCTCAAATGCCCTTGAATATCTTCTATAACGATCCTTTTAAAATCATAAATCTGACAACGGGATAAAATCGTAGGAATGATCTTATGCTTTTCCGTGGTTGCCAGAATAAAAATTGCATGTGCAGGAGGCTCTTCAAGTGTTTTAAGAAAAGCATTGAAGGCTGCAGAAGACAGCATATGTACCTCATCAATAATATATACCTTATACTGGCCAACCTGAGGTGCAAAACGAACCTGATCGATCAGTTCACGAATATCATCAACTGAGTTATTAGAGGCAGCATCAAGCTCATAAATGTTATAAGCAAAACCATCTTCTGAAACGGAACCATCTTTTTCGTTGATCTTTCTGGCCAGGATTCTGGCACATGTAGTCTTACCAACACCACGAGGCCCGCAAAATAGCAAAGCCTGCGCTAATTGGTTCTCTTCAATTGCATGTTCTAAAGTATCTGTAATGTGGGACTGCCCAACAACAGTGTCAAACTCTTGTGGGCGATATTTTCTTGCAGATACTATGAAATTTTCCATTGGTCAAAAATAAGAAATATACTTCTAATCTGAAAGCCAAAAGTTTTCAAATTATCCACAAATTTATTTTTAATCAAACCGGTAAATCTTATTGATCATCTTTTTTCTGGTAAGCAAAATCTATAATATCAACAATAGCTTTCTCAATTTCAGATCTTCCTTCATCGGTCTTCATATTAAGTCCACAAAATTCAGTTGCATTATATGCAGGATATAGATTTAAATAATAAGCTCCTGAAACAATCAAAGCCATAATTGCTCTAAATCTCTTTGCATTTTTTCCAAAATAAGGATCTGTAACATTTTCGAATAAATTAGCTCCTACATCTTCTCTTTCCTGTACTAGTTTTCGAAGGATCGGTTTACTTTCTGAAAGCTCCCAAAGGATGATTTTCTGAAGTTCTTTATTTTTCTTTAAGCTCTCAAACTGAGTAAGAATCCCTTGTGTTAAAGCCTCTTTACCAATAGTAGTAGCTTTTTCTTCTTCTATATTGGGGCTAAACTTGCTCCAATAATCCTGAGACTTTATATATTCATCAATAAGTTTATCAGTACTACCAAAATACTCATAGATCAGTTTTTTATCAAATCCGGCTACAGCTGCAATTTTACTTACTTTCAGGCCTGAATAACCTTTTACTCTCAAAATTTTACCAACTGCTGCAAGCAGTTTTTGTTTTGTTTTCTCTTTGTCCCTAATGGGACCTTGCACCACTTTTCTAGGCATAATTATTTATTTTTTCGCAATATGCAATTTTTTATTAATATCATCAAATACATTGAGTGTTTTATCTAGATGTTCTTTTTCATGTCTTGCCGTTACACTCATTCGGATACGTGCATCTTTCCTCGGCACAGCGGGATACATAATAGGATTCGTATAAACTCCTTTTTCAATTAATATTCTACCGATATCCCACATTTTACTTTGATCTCCTATTTTCACAGGAATAATAGCTGAGCAGGTAATTCCGGTATCCAATCCCAAATCATCGAGTCCTTTTTTAAAATAATTGATATTATTCCAAAGTTTTTCTCTCCAAATCGGTTCTTCATCTATCAAATCAATAGCTTTAACTATTCCTGCTGAAGAAGGCGGTGCTGTTGCGGAAAAAATTTGCTGTCGGGATTGAAATTTAAGAAATGATGCTATTTTTTTATTAGCGATCACAAATCCTCCAAGGTTACCGAAAGTTTTACTAAATGTACCAGTTATAAAATCTACTTTATCCAGCAAACCTGCCTGCTCAAGGGTACCTCTTCCTGTTTCTCCTAAAATTCCAACACCATGTACATCATCTACCATGATATAGGCGTTATACTTTTTCACAAGATCATATATCTCATTGATGCGAGAAGTATCACCATCTTGTGAATAGACACCATCCACAACAACAAGCTTCGTACGGTACATATTTTCAGATATCTTCAAAATGTGTTCCAAAGCTTCTAAATTATTGTGTGGAAATGTTTTTTTATTTGTAAAAGCACATCCTTCATGAACGCTGGCATGTACAGCCATATCTAAAATTGCAATATCTTCTTTCTGCATTAAAATCTGTAAAGTTGCACTATTCGCCGTATACCCGGTCGTAAATAATACTGCTTCATCTTCATTTCTCCCAAAAAAACTAGAAATTCTTTTTTCTAAAGCATAGTGGTAATCGAAGTACCCACCAATAAGCGGTGTGGCTCCTGTGCCTGTTCCATATTTTTCAATCCCTTCAATAGCAGCCTGCTTTATTTTCGGGTGTTGTGTAAACCCTAAATAGTCACTGGAAACAAAGCTTACATACTCCTTATTTTGGTTGGCAATATTTATATTTAATGTTGCATTGGTTCCCGACGTATTTTTCAATCTGTAATTCATGTGTCCTCTGGACTTCATATGATCTAGAAATTCATAAAAATACTCTGCTCTTTGATTAATATCGTAATCTGGAATGTTCTCAAAATCCTTAAAAGTTGCTGTTGCAAAATTAATATTCATCCTTTAAATTATTAGTTGTTTAGTAAACAAATATATAAATATTTCACATCGATTACTTTTAATTTTCATCGAAAATATATTATGTATATAACATTTTAACCTTATTCATTGAAAATCAAATAATTTAACAACATAACCTATTTATATTAATTTATATTAACAGCTATTGAGGTCTATCCAGGGGCATTTAAACAGGTATAATAAAAAAAGCGACAGTTTTCACAATCGCTTTTTTCATCATTTTTTGGTCACTTATCTGGTGGTATATCCTCCATTTGCAAATATGGTTTGGCCTGTAATCCACCAGCCATCACTTACTAAAAATTCTATTAATGGTGCTATATCTTTTATATCAGTTAAGCCTCCTAATGCAGAAGCAGATTTATGATAGTTTACAGCATCATTATTTTCTTGTCCGTAAAAGAAAGGAGTATCCATTGGTCCGGGTGCTACGGCTGTTACGGAGATCCCACGATCACCAAATTCTTTGGAAGCCATTCTAGTAAAATGTTCTACAGGTGCTTTTGCTCCTGCATATGTTGAGTACAACCCTGTGTAAGCAGCTAATAATGATGTTACAATTGTACATATCTTACCATTGTCATTTAATTTTTTACCGGCTTCCTGAATAAAGAAGTATGCCACTTTAGAATTAATATTAAACATGGAGTCATATTCTGCTTCAGTAGTTTCTACAAAGGGTTTCTTAAGAACCATTCCAACTGTATTGATGGCAATATCAATCCCACCGTAGGTTTTTACCGTTTCATCAAATAATTTAGTGATATTATCAACTTTTGTAAGATCTCCCTGAAAAAGAAAAGCTTCAGCTCCTAAAGCTTTGACCTCCGCTAACGTTTTCTCACTTTCCTGTTTTGAACTTTCACTGTTGTAATGAATAGCAAGCTTTGCTCCTTTTCTGGCAAAATCTCTGCTTAGCAAGCCACCAAGGTTCTTTCCACCACCAGCTATTAATACCACCTTTCCTGTTAGGTCATTTTTCGACATAATTATGTATTTTTTAATTAGTATGTCTTACAAATATGATTATTAGCGATGATGTTTCTATGGTGAACTTTTCGGTAATTTATTCTGATTTATGTTTCTATACTCTCCTGGAGTCAGATTCGTCCATTTTTTGAAGAATTTGGAAAAATTGGAAGGATCATAAGTAAATATTCTGGCTATTTCTGCAATGGACCGATCAGTTTCTGACAGCATGATCTGAACCTGTTCAATAATTTTAGTATCGTAAAAATGACAAGGATGATTTCCTTTTTCTTTTTTAACCGTATCGGTAAGGTGTGTATGAGAAATCGCAAGATGTACAGCTATTTCGTTAAGTTCCATAAATTCAGAAGTATTACCAGAAATAACATTCTGAATATGCTCATCTAAGAATGCCAGATACTTATTGGTAATTTCCTCTCCTCTCTTTACATTTTTTTCTTTTTTCTTCATATACGTAGCTTTATGTCTTTTACTAAAAGTACGAATTAAAAAAAAATATACCGAATATATATGGTGAACTTTTATGAAGATCAGAACACTCTATTAATTAATGAAAGCTTTCATTAAAGGCCTTTATTGAATTTTTTACTTTCAGTTTTTCAAGAATATTCTGTCTATGGCGGCTAACTGTATTAACGCTTATAAATAGGAATTCTGCAATCTCCTTACTGGTAAAACCCTCGCCTACAAATTTCAAAATCTCTAATTCCCTTTGCGACAAAATATTCCTGTAGTTAAGTTTATCCTCTACTACTACTTCTCCTTTTACAGAGTTTACAATGAGAAAATCTGAAGGTAAAAGAATTGACTGATCTATGGAGATACTATACAGACATAATGCAAATCTAAGTTTTCCGTTGTATGGTGAATACACATAGAACATCCTATGCTGAACAAATTTATATTCCTCATTTTTGTCTTTTATCCGTATTCTCGACAAAACACTATAATCCTGTCGTGCTTTAGGTTTCAATGAATCCATGAGTTTGAAAAATCTTAATTCGTGAATGTATTTTTTAAGCTTATCATCAGGATGTATTTTTTTTAATATCTCCTCTTCCCAAATGGAATCGATGAGCATAGGATTTTCATCCACATTTAAACCTAATTCGAAAGCTGTATTGGATTTATAAACATAGCTCTTATTAGCCTGCATGTCGCTTAATACTGAAATTGCATTTTCGATTTGAGAATACATCAGAGCAGTATTCTTGTAAGTATCAATACCCAATAAACATTCATTGCTTTTATTTAGATCTTTGTTCAGCAATTTTTCATTCAACGTTTCTACAATCTTCATAAAATGGTTATTTATCAGTATTGATGATAATATGGTTAAGTTATACTTTTGCTAAATTAATAATTTACATCCAGTTATACTTATAACAATAGATATTTGTAAAGATGAAGAGAATAATTTTAAGTTTTTGTGCAGTACTTCTTATAAATAAGAGTTTCGCTCAGACATTAGAAAAAATGACATGGTTTAATGAACCTGAAAAATGGGAAGTTAAAAACAATACTCTATCAATGTTTGTTACTCCACAAAGTGATTACTGGAGGATTTCTCACTACGGTTTCACAGTAGATGATGCTCCCTTTTATTATACAACCTATGGTGGAGAATTTGAGGCTAAGGTAAAGATCAGCGGAAATTATAAAGCAAGGTTTGATCAGATGGGCCTGATGCTTAGAATAGATAAAGAAAACTATATCAAAGCGGGAATTGAATTTGTAGACGGAAAATATAATTTAAGTACTGTGGTAACTCATACAACCAGTGACTGGAGTGTGATCACTTTAGACAAAACACCATCAGCAGTCTGGATAAAAGCAGTAAGAAGACTGGATGCTGTAGAAATCTTTTATTCTTTTGATGATAAAAATTACATCCTGATGCGTAATGCCCACCTTCAGGACAATATCCCTGTTATGGTAGGACTCATGGCTGCATGCCCGGACGGAACAGGTTTCAACGCTACATTTGAAAATTTCAAGGTAAAACATTTGCCTGATGAGCGTCGTTTAAAATGGCTTGAGAACAATAAATAACGATTGAATTACACTTCAATATACAGTCAATTTTTTTTTAATTACCTCTCTTTTTGGGAGGTTTTTTATTGATCTGCCTTTAAGAAATCATAAAATACTTTTGCTGCCTTTTTTGTATAGGCATCTTTTAAGGATACAAACATAGCAGTCCGTATCATATTTTTTCCTTTAATGGGAATGGTAACCAGTTGATCCTGATCTATTGCAGTAGTTTCTGCTAAAATAGTATGCCAATTTCCACTTTTAACAACCTCTAATAAAGCCGCAACATCATTTATTTCCATTAAAACATCAGGTTTAAGTTCATTACTTTCAAATGCTTTCATTACAAACTTTGTGGTACTATATCCATTTGTTGGCATAGCAAGAGGAAGGCCTACAATTTCTTTAAGGGTCACGTTTTCTTTATTTGCGAGAGCAGAATTTTTAGAAACAACCAAAGTCATTGGTGAAGTAAAAAGGGGTATATAACTGAAGAGCTGTTCTCTTGTCCCTTTCGCAAAAGTAAGGGCAAAGTCAAGCTCCACATGATGAAGCTTTTCCATGAGTTCCGAAGTAGTTCCGAATACGATGTTAATTTTAACATGGGGATATGTATCTGAAAAACGAATCAGTGCTTTAATCAAAATTGACCGCAGACCATAAGTAACGCCAATCGTCAGCTTTCCGCTTTTCAATTCTTCCAGATCCCGCAGTGCCAATAAGCCCTCCTGAGACTTTAAAAGAGATTTTTGAGCATATACTCCAAAAACCTTACCCGCCTCTGTAAGTGTAATCCGTTTTCCAATTCTGTTGAATAATGGAGTTCCTAATTCTTCTTCCAGCTGTTTGATCTGTTGTGAAAGAGTACTTTGGCTGATATATAAATGATTAGCAGCTTCCGTGAAATTAAGTAGTTCTTTAGCTTTTAAAAAATATCGTAGCTGTCTAAGTTCCATTTACAATTGATTTTAGAATGAATATTTCTAAGAAAGAATTACAAATTTAGAAAATAGACAGCTTACAAATCTATTTCATTAAAATAAAACAATTAGCGTTTTTTAAAACTCTTGGAAAGTGATAGTTCTGAAGCTTTATCGTCTTTAAATGTAAGTGTTAAAATAATTCTTTTCCCTAACCAGGTTTTTCCAACTTCATAGTTCCAGACATCCTCCTCAAAACGATTCAAACCATACCCCATTTCTTGTCCAACTTCATAACGGGTCATACCAATTAAATTAATAAATAGTTCTTTTTTCATCATAGTGTTTTGCCTTGGATCATCAAAACACAGACCACAACAGGGCATAACATACCAGTTTTTATAATAATTTTTTTAAAATTAAATTACTAAAAAACAGTTGATTAACCTTTTTATAAAAATGTTAAAAAAAAATAAATTAAAAAAGATATAAATTGTTAAAAGTGTGTATTATTGGTCATTTTGGACGATGTTTTTACCTAGACTTATTTTAACATATTTTAGAAAATAAATTTTGATAATTGTAGATTACATCAAAATAAAACGTTTAACATTTTTTGAAACTTTTAAAAAATGTTATTTCCGAAGCTTTTTTTTCCTTGAATTTAATGGATAGAATAATTCTTCTTCCTATCCATGTTTTTCCAACTTCATAAGTCCAGATTTCATTAGCTGGAAAATTAAAGCCGTCTCCTATTTCTTGGGTAATTTCATTACGTGTCTTTCCAAGCAAATGCTTGAACTTTTCTCTCATCATTGTTGTGTGTTTGCCAATCATTATCAAAAAAGAGACCAAAATAAATACGACATCACCTCTCAATTCGACAATAAATACTTCATTCTTAAATAATTAATTTTTTACTTTTATTAAATATTATGGATGAATTATTTTACTCAAAATCAATTTTTTATTGAATAAAAAGTAAGGCTGAAAAATTTCGATGGGGAACTAAGTAATTTTCAGCCTTAAACATTTGTACTTCTAGAAAAGTGTATCTAAGTGATTTGCTTTTTTATTAATATACCATCCCTCTAAAATGACATTGTTTTAATAGCAGAAGCAATAATACAAAAGTATAATGATAAGGCTATAGAAGAAAATTATTTCTATAGAATAAAAATCACAACAGGTAGAAATAGTTCTACATAAAGGATAGTTTTTATTTGAAATTTGCTAGTTCATTGGTAGTGATTCAACAAGAATTTTTCAAAAAAATAACATCTTTTAAATTATTTAAGTATTTTGGTTAACTTTTTGAAGTCTAAAAATTAAAGTAATATATAATTATCTGTTAGAAAAAATTATTAATAACTAAAAACTATTGCCAAATTATGATTTTTGAAGACGAATCACATTCAGTATTGCAGGACAAACATAATTTATCGTTTGTAAAAAATATTATTAATTTTCACGGAGATAAATCATTAATATTAAATTCTTTACAAAAGATAAAGAATTGTACATTATGTGAATTAAAGAAAAAAATAATTGATAAGTATATTAAAGATTACACGCAGCATTTAAATCAATACATAGAAAATGAAGACCTCAATGCAGTACCTGAAACTTATAAACTGTCTCCTGCCTATGCGAGACAATCTTACAATAAAGTTTTAAAAGAAAATGAATATCTACAAAGACTTTTATCAATCATCAATATGGATTGATTAATGGGTGTATTTTATTCTTTCTTCCTCCAGATCTATTCTCATTAAATGTTTTCTGATGACATCTTCATCATACTTATCACCATGATTCTGATCAACAAGCCACATCCTTTGCTGATTTAGGATATCCAAATATGCAAGTTTAACTTCCGGAGAAACTTTGATCTGAGCATCATCACCAATCTTCCCTTGCCATTTATCATGGATATTCTGTAAGAACGGACTTATAGCAAGCATCTCACCGTAATTTTTAGTAATGTGTTCTAAAGTATATTGAGCCATATTCCTTTTGATCAATTCATCAGCTTCTTCATCGGGTAGGTGATCATTAAAAGATGGCATATTCACTTTTTTAATTATATAAGGCAAAGTAAGTCCCTGGAGTAACAGGGTCGTTAATATAACAATGAAGGTAATAAATAAGATCAGGTTTCTTTGTGGAAAATCTGGCCCACCCGGATATAAATGAATTGGAATCGAAAGTGCTGCAGCTAAAGATACTACCCCACGCATTCCGGTCCATCCCAAAATAATTGGAGCTTTAAAACCGGGACTGGCATCAGCTACCGTGATATAATTACGGGCAATTAAAGTGATGATTACAGCTCCATAAGCAGACAAAATTCTCACAAAGATCAAAACCCCGGTAATTAATAATCCATATCCAATTGCAGCAGAAAGACTTACCCCTTCTAATCCTGAAGTAATTTCAGGTAGATCTAATCCTATCAACATAAACACCAAACCGTTCAGTACAAAAGCAAAGCTTTCCCATACATTGATTCCCCGTAACCGTGATGAGGCGCTTAAAATACGATGTCTATGGTTAGATAAAAGTAAACCACCACTTACTACAGCCAAAACTCCGGAGCTGTGTACTTCCTCAGCACCGATATACATGATATACGGAGCAACAATCGTAAGGATAGTATCCATATTGGCATCTGTAGGAAGATACTTATGACCTTTCATAAAAACCCATCCTATCAGTAAACCAATTCCCACTCCACCAATAACCATCCAGGAAAAACTTAATGCTGCTTCATGCCAAATAAACTGTCCGGTAGCGACAGCAATCATTGCAAACCGAAGAATTATAAGTGATGATGCATCATTCAAAAGACTTTCACCCTCTAAAATAGATGACATCCTTTTAGGAACTTTCACAAATTTCAGAATAGCACCTGCACTTACAGCATCCGGAGGAGAGACAATTCCTCCTAATAAAAAACCAAGAGCCAAAGAAAATCCGGGTATAAAGTAATTAGCAACAAAAGCGACGGTAATTGCTGTAAGAAAGACAACAATAAAAGCAAAACTTCCAATAACCCGTCGCCATTTCCATAATTCTTTCCATGAAATGGACCATGCTGCTTCATATAATAAAGGAGGAAGAAATATAATAAAGATCAGTTCAGGATCAATCTTTATAGCCGGAATGCCAGGAATAAAACTAATTAATAATCCAGCAATCACTAAAAGTACCGGATAGGCAACTTTTATTTTGTTAGCCAACATAATCAGCAATATAATGGCTACAATTAGTGATAAGTAAAATGGGAAATTTTCTATCATTTGTGTTATGTTTTCAGTATTGCAATGATAATGATTTGCAGACTTTTAATCCAAAAAAATCTTTACATTTTGCAAAATTACTACGAATTTACACAATAGATTAATTTTAATCTTCTAATCGATTTTAAAATGAATATTTTAAAGGAATAAAAGAGAATTAATGTGATCTCCTTTCCAAGTATACAAGTAATTAACTGGATCTGGAAGGTAATACACATCATCTACTAAAAATTTATATTGATGAATTCCTTCAGGTATATCAACTTCGCAATACCAGTATCCATTTTTCTTTTCCATCTTTACAGGACTTTTAAGCCAGTCTGTAAAATCGCCGATAAGCTTTACA
This sequence comes from Chryseobacterium paludis, assembly GCF_025403485.1. Classification (NCBI taxonomy): domain Bacteria; kingdom Pseudomonadati; phylum Bacteroidota; class Flavobacteriia; order Flavobacteriales; family Weeksellaceae; genus Chryseobacterium; species Chryseobacterium paludis. Next base: position 842,641 of record NZ_CP099966.1, on the reverse strand, counting down.
TTTTGTGCTCCACTCCATTCATTGATTTTAAATATCACCTTTTGATCTTGTCTTTTATAAAACAGATTGGCAAGATAATCATCCTTATGATGTTTAAGAACTGTATCAAAGTAAGAATTACTGATGGAAAAATCATGTCTGGACTTATATGCAATTCCTAACCAGTTGCTGATGTCAACACTTTTTTTCTCATATTTCTGTAGATTAGAAAAAAACTGAATAGCATCATCTGTTTTGTTTTCTTTCAATAAATTGACACCAAACTGTACTGCCTCATTATTTTTGAAATTATAAGCTTTGTATGCGCTTTTTCTCAGTTCATTATATTCATTAATAGCGCCTGTGATTCCTTTTTGTTCGTACTGATCCTTCAATATTTTGGATAGCCCTAGAGGGAAATAAGCTGTTATATCTTTAGAATGTTTTCCTTTTTTAAGTTCTTCAGTAAGATTAATGATCCTGGGGGTTTTAAAATCATTTTTATAATACAGGATCATTTCCCTGTTTTTTAAGTTAACGACCATTGAATAATTGGTGACCACATCGCCAGGCCACTTTTGAGAAGATTCTTTAAGAATGTCGGAAATATTATTTTTATTGTAGTGTTTGAAAGTATCTAATTTCGAGTACGCTGTTTCTCTTCTCCAGCAAGCTTCTTTATGTCCGTTAGCGATACAGTAATTTGTTAATGTAAAATTTCGGTCTGTCTTTTTAATCACGTAATTACCATGAACGGTAGCATAGTTTCCAGTAGCATCACCAATAAAAAGCTGAGCTCCGGAAAGTTTGATAAGATTAAACTGATTGATAAACATTAATGCTTCTTTAACAGTCTTACAGGTTTTCAAAATATCGTTGACTACCTCCTGCTCTCGTGTCTTTTTTGAGGGATCAGCAATAACAGGAATATTATCAATTGCTGTATAATCAAGGAAGAGTCCATACTCATTAAGTCCTCCCTGCGGATATTGCCACATTACAGGATCATATCCTTCATGTTTTTCGGACCAAAGCATATATCCAAATGAATTATTTTCTTCAGGGAAATACCAAAACCTATAATTCATATCGGGGCTTTCGTCTTCATTGTTTCCTATCCATACCTGTTTTCCATCATTAGCCATAAAAATGGTACAGGCCTTCAAAAACGAAACACTGAAAAAAAATAAAGAAAATATAATATAAATTCGGGTTCTGATGGTATTCATGTTTACTATCTGTACATGTTAATTTACATCTTTTATTTTTCACTTTTGCTCATTCTCTCCCTCTATTGAAGATAGAACAGCGTATTCTTCCAGCACTCCTCCCTTACTATAAGATTCTTTTTTTACAATACCGTATCCAGGTGTAAACCATTCTATTATTTTCTTATTTAAAGGTATTGAAATCCCTGCTATATTGTATTTTACATTTAAATTATATTGTATTTTCTCCGTCTTATAATCTCCGGTGGAAGTTTTAATGATCTCCTGCCCGATCACTTTTCTATCAATAATGCTATAGAAAATCTCGATTTTTCTCTCACTAACACTTATTTCAAATGATTTGTTAATATCTTCACCAAGTTTCTGCCCGATTTTCATATCTGAAGGATAGGATAGATAAGTTTCAATACCAGGCAGGGTAGAAATAGGAACATTAATTTTAAGATTGTTTCTGATGCATAAAGTACGATTTGGCAATTCTTCTTTTACATTACCCTCAGGATTATAATTGACAATCGAATTATCAGATAAGGCAATACCTTTTCCTAAGCTTACATTTTTTATAATCTCTATATTCTTTCCTAAGATATTTCCTTTAGAATCATATTGTATAAATGTGACTACTCCATCTTTTCTGAAATAATAAAAAGCAGAACAATTTTGTGCAGAAAAGCAGGTATTTCCCAGCATAATAAATAAAATATAACCTCCGAAAATTTTCATGACATCGTTTTGGTTCTTGAACAAAAATATCAATTGACATCAAAACTGAGAGCTCATTTTATACTTAGGCCGCTATTTTTTATACAAAACCGAGAGGTATTATTTATTGATGAAATTATTTATAAATTCATTTCGATAGGTAGTTCCTAAAGGCAGTTCAATTCCATTAAGATGAACATTATGTGAAGAGACAGAAGTTACATGGTGATAATTGACAATATATGATTTGCTGATCCTTTTAAAAAACTGTGGCGGAAGATTAGAAAGTATTGTTTTAAGATTCATTGCAGTTATAATTTTATTATCCTTACTGTTGATGACAGAATAATCCTTCATCCCTTCAATAAAGAGAATATCTTTATGTAGTATTTTGTAAATTCTGCGGTCAGCTCTTATAATAATACTGTTTTCTTCAATAGATTCAAAGCTGCTTTTTTCATAATCTTCGGAAAGAAAATAACTAAATTCAATTGCCTTAGCCACCGCTTTTAAAAATCGATCTTCTTTAATAGGCTTCAAGAGATAATCTACAGCATCAATTTCATAGCTTTCTAAAGCATATTGGGCATGAGCTGTGGTAAAGATAACCAGTGTTTTTTTTGGAATACTCTTCGCAAAATCAATTCCATTTGTTCCAGGCATTTCGATATCCAGAAAAACCAGGTCAACTAAATTATTTTCCATGTATAATTTAGCTTCATTAGAATTCTTAAAATGTCCTTTCACAATGAGATCGGGAACCTTAGCAATTAAATTCAGTATTCCCTGTCTTGCGATAGGTTCGTCATCTACAATAATACAGTTCATAATGTTAAGTTTAATTCCACTTTAAAGACATTATCTTTGTTCTCTATCTTAAGATCATGCTTCTGGGGAAAAAGCAATTGTAGTCTTTTTTTGATATTCGTAAGTCCAATACCTTCATTCTTTTGTTTTTGATTAGTATCTGAATTTGTGGAATTGATACATACAAACTTCAAATTATTATTTTCAAGATGGAAATTTACCTTTACAAGAGGGTTTTCATTATCGATATGCTTTACAGAATTTTCTACAAAAGGAATAAAAAGCAAAGGTGGAAGAAAGATGTCTTTTTGTGATCCCGTAAATGAAATATCATATTTGAAATTATCCTTCCTCAATGATTCTACAAAAAGAAAATTCTTTATAAAAGTAACGTCAGCACTTAGTAAAATAGAATCTTCAACCCCATCGTAAATCTGATATCTTAATAAGTCAGATAAATTGATAATGAGCTTGGAGGCGAGTTTGGGATTAGTATCTGTGAGAATATTAATATTGTTCAGGGTATTGAATAAAAAATGCGGTGAAATCTGATTTTTAAGTATCGAAAGTTCATTTTGAAAATTAAGCTTCTGAATCTGATTTAGTTTTTCAAGGTGTATGATCAGATATTGAAAAACTTTTATGGCCGTTGTAAAAGAAATTAAAATGATAAAAGTGGTTAAGAAATAGATCAGTCCTGACAACCAATTTTGGCCTAAAGTTGAATCTTTTGAAACCCTGTAGTCAGAGAGTAAAATCTCTGCAGAGCAAATGATTAAAAATGTAATAGCACCTATCATAAGTACAGCAAGGACATATTGATATACTTTCCCCTTTAATAAAAGCTTCGGAACAAGGAAATAAATATTAAAGTAGAAAACAAGCATAATGTAAATAAAATCAACAATACCTGCGTAGAAATTAACTTCAGCCGTATATCCACGGTCTTGCGGATTGATAACATACAGTAAAAGAAAAATAGTAAATAGAAGCGCATGTCTTAAAATACGGTATTTCTTCGATAACAAAAATAACCGCCACAACTTTTGTTTTCCAAGATCACCACCAGTTTCTATAAGGGTTTCCTCCATTTGTATAATTAATAAACTCAAAACTACGAAAATTCCGAATCTTTACAGTTGATCGGTTTCAACGATCAATATTATCGAAAATAAACGTTTTATAGATTAAAAAATTATCAGGAAATTTGTATAACCCTTTACAGACATTAATCAAAAGGATATTAGACTTATGAACCTACCTGAAAAAGCACATAAAAAAGACAAACGTTTTCAATATATCAAATTATGTATTTTTCTATCCGGATTATCTGTATTTGCTCAACTCTACCTTTTTCAACCTCTTCTTCCTCTTGTAGCAGATCATTTTCATACTACTGTTGGAGATAGCTCTTTACTTGTCTCATCATCTACAATAGGAATGGCTGCCGGTCTTTTTTTCTTTGCCTTTAATGCAGATCGCTATTCAAGAAAGGGGCTTATGGCATTTTCACTGCTATGTTCTGCCTTACTGACCATTATTTCGGCATGGATTCCCAGTCTGAGTCTGTTGATTGCAATTGGTATTTTAAAAGGTTTTGTTATTTCGGGTGTTTCTGCGGTAGCCCTTGCCTATCTTACAGAGGAAGTTCATGCTTCTGTTGTGGCTCTTGCTATCAGTATGTACCTGAGTGGAAATACGATTGGCGGCATGAGTGGAAGAATATTCGCCACACTTCTTGCCGGAGAGCTGGGCTGGCAGAATGCTGTACTTATCATCGGGATTGAAAGCCTTATTCTGGGATTAATATTCTGGAAATTATTTCCGGGATCAAAATTCTTTAACCCACAAAAGGTTGACTACCATTTGAAAATAAAACAGATGAAGAAATTCCTTACAGATCCTTATATGCGTCGATTGTATTTTGTTGCAGCTCTTCTGATGGGAGCTTTTGTAAGTGTATACAACTATCTCACATTTCGTTTAGAGGCAGCTCCTTTTTCTCTTAATCATTTTTATATTGCATTTATCTTTCTGATGTATACTTTTGGCGTTTTTGGAACGATGATCACCAGTCGCTTATCAAAAAGGATGGAACAGAAAAGTATATTAAAAGCGTCAATTCTATTTATGGTTGCGGGAATTTTATTATTACTTTCTGAAAATATATATATCGTAATTTTTGGACTGGGATTATTTACATTGTCATTTTTCGCTGCCCATACTATGGCCAGTCAGATGACGGCACTTCGTGCCAAGGATGGAAAATCTTCTGCTACTTCAATGTACTGGCTTTTTTATTATTTTGGGTCTAGTATCTTAGGAAGTGGTACAGGCTACCTACTCCATGCTACTTCTTGGAGTTATTTTATTATATTTCTTATCATTGCAATACTTGCGGCATATTCATTAACATCACTGAAATTTAGCATAATCAACAAAATTCAACCCTAAAAACGATTTATTTTAAGCTATATTTAATAATCCATAAAAATTAACCCTATATATTAACAAATATTTAAATAAAATATATTCTGTAAGGCATAGTATTTGCAACTGTATTCACTACCACATCATTTTTAATAACCTCCTTAACACTAAATATTATGAACGTTGCAGACCTTAAGATTAGAAATTTAGTAGAGTACAAAAATCAAATTTTCACTATCACAGAGATATTTCAAAATAATACGAAAGATTATTTTGTAAAAATTGAAAATGATATTCATAGTATTTCTGCTCCGGCAGATGCCATCAACCCTATCCAGATCACTGAAGAGTGGTTGGAGCAATTTGGATTTTCAAGAACATACAGTTCGGAACAACGGATTCGTTACGAACGACCGGAAGAGTTTATCAAGTATGATATTGACTTGAGTCCGAAGAAGATTGTTGAGGGACTAAAAATTTATGGTAATTCTATCCGATGTAAATATATCCACGAGTTTCAAAATATATTCTCATGTTTATTTGGAAAAGAAGCCTTCACACGAATTCAGATTCATCAATAAATTGGATTACAAGGACAACTATAATAAACCCACAACTTCAAAAAGTTGTGGGTTTATTAATTTTTAAAATTTAAAATCTTTTTATTTTCTTAAAGATTTAAATGCTGCGCGAAGTTCCCTGGCATAGATCTGAGGCTCTTCCCATGAAGCAAAATGTCCACCTTTTGTGACTTCATTAAAATAAGTAAGGGTTGGATAAGCTTTTTCTGCCCAAGTCTTTGGCGCCTGATAGATCTCCCCAGGAAATACTGTAATGGCAACTGGTACTTTTATTTCTCTTGTTTTCTGTTCTACCACGTTGAAATTGTTATTATTATTTTCCCAATACAGCTGTGCAGAGGAAACGGCAGTATCTGTAAACCAATATAAACTGATATCATCTAACATTTCGTCTTTTGTAAGTGACTTTTCAGCATTCCCACCGCTATAAGTCCATTCATTAAACTTATCAAGGAAGAAAGAAGCAAGCCCAACCGGTGAATCTGTAAGTCCATATCCCAGCGTCTGAGGACGGGTAACCATCATTCCTGCATAACCACCACCACGGGTATATAATTTATTCAATGAAATGAAAGCTGCTTTTTCTTTATCGGATAAGCCTTCCGGAGCAGGACCACCTGCTTTTAAAACATCTGCGATTTCCGCCGGTACTGTTGCGGGCATATTTACATGAATTCCTAAAAGGCCATCCGGAGCCTGACGTCCCATAGCATCAGCAATTACAGCACCCCAGTCACCTCCTTGTGATACATAATGATGATACCCCAAACGTTTCATCAATACATCCCAGCTTTTTCCTATTTTTTCCACACCCCACCCTGTTCCTTTTGGCTTTTCAGAAAAACCATAACCCGGCATGGATGGTATAACAACATCAAAGGCATCTTCAGCTTTTCCACCGTATTTCGTTGGATCTGTAAGAGGATCGATTGCTTTTAAAACTTCAAATACCGATCCCGGCCATCCATGAGTAATGATCAAAGGCATCGCATTTTTATGTTTTGAACGGACATGGATAAAATGAATATCCAAACCATCTATTTTAGTAATAAATTGCGGCAATGAATTCAGTTTGTTTTCAGCTTTATGCCAATCGTAGGTGCTTCCCCAATACTGTACCAGGTCTTGAATTTGCTGTAGCTTTACACCTTGTGACTGATCCGCAACGGTTTCCTTTTCCGGCCATCTTGTGGCATTGATCCGCTGACGGAGTTCTTTAATAGCGGCCTCAGGAATACTAACATGATAAGGGCGAATGGCATCAGCATCTTTTGTTGTATTCTGCGCAAAGCCGGTTACTGATAATAATAAAAATACACCTGTTGTAAGTGTTGTTTTTAGGTTGTTTCTTTTTGTTTCCATTGTTTTGATTTTAAATAAGTTGATTTAGAATTATTTCTTCGGCAAATGTATTTTGCTTACGAGCACTAATCAATCACCTCTTACTTCAATCAGACTAAATAGACATTGAACCGGTCATTTCAAAACTTAAAATCTACAGAGCTCTTTTTAATGATTATGATGAAGAATATCTATCTTGTTTAGCATTACCATTATTAGAAATAATTGTCTGAAATTATCTTTTAAAACATTGCCGTTTCCAATTGTCTGTTTCACCTTTTAAAATGACCACCTCATCTGGTTTTCATTTAGGATTAAGGCTTCCTTTGCAAAGCATTTTAAATGTATTATTAACTAAAATTTACAGTAATGAACAACGATCAAAAAACGGCAGGAATAGAAAAAGTATTATACACTGCAAAAACACACACTACAGGAGGGAGACAGGGAAATTCCAAAAGTGATGACGGAAATTTAGATCTCCTACTATCTCCTCCGGGATCAAGCATTCCAGGAACCAATCCAGAACAGCTTTTTGCCGCAGGCTGGTCAGCATGCTACATTGGGGCACTAGGATTAGCTGCTAAAAAATTAGGCACAGCCATTCCTTCTGATACTCACGTTGATGCGGAGGTTGATCTGGGAATGAATGGTGGAGATTTTCTTTTACAGGCTCGCCTCACTGTTAGTCTACCAGGTTTAGATAGAAATATTGCAGAGCAATTAACAGATCTTGCGCATCAGACCTGTCCTTATTCCAAGGCAATCTATGGGAATATTAATGTAACGACCACTATTATTTAGTCCAAAAAAAAATCCACAACTTCAATGCTGTGGATTTTTCTTTTCCTTGAATTTCTATTAATTTACCTTTTTAGTTTTCAGGTGAAGTCCATCTGATATCATCTCGAGCTCGTAAACTCCTGTATCTTTATTCAAAGTAAATATCAGTCCATCATTTGAAGCCGGATCAAAGAAGAAAGTGGTTTCAGAATCAGGAACCCCTTCAGTCACCCCACCATTTTTATCTGTAATGTATAATTTTCCGTCTTTTACATTAATGATCAGATATTGAGTTTGGTCGACCTCTAAGATATATTTACCCTCATATCTTTTCATTATTGCTTCTGAAAGGTTGATCTTTACTCTTTTTATTGCAGTGGGAACCTGATATGGCTTTCCATCAAATATCTTCACAATATCTTCTGTAACCTGCTGAATTGGAATTCCGGTGTAGTTACTGACAAAAAGAAAGTCGAAGCCCGTTTTCCTATTTTTATAAAAATAAGCTCTATATCCTGGCCGGCCTCCTGCTTGAGCCAATACTTCATTTTCATCAAATAGTTCTTTAATAAGAGCCTTCTGAAGATGTTTCCCGTTAAAACCTTTTTTAGAAAAAAGGTACAGATCATTAATTGTTGAAACGTAATTACCTGTTTCAAACCGATCAAGATCTTTTGCTGAAGCCATTACTATTTTACCATCTTCATTATCAAATCCCCGTACAAATTTTTTGGAAAGCTTTTTACTATTGTATTCATTTGTACTCTTTAGACCAATAGGATCAAATATTTCCTTTTTTATAAATGCCAGATATCCGTTAGGTGCCGTTTTACCAATAATATAATGGAGGATTAAAAAACCAATATTTGAATATAGTGTTTTAGTTCCCGGTTCAAATAAAAGTTTTTCTTTTTTCGCCAGTTCAATGATTTGTTCACCGGTTAGTTTATCAAATTTTTCATAATCCTTAATTTCTCTAGGCAGTCCTGACTGATGGTGTATTAAATGATTTATGGTGATTTTATTTCCTTCGGGGAAATCGGGAATAAACTTAGACAGTGGATCATCTAAAGATACTTTCTTTTCTTCAACAAGCTTCAGTATTCCATATTTTACAAATACTTTAGATACAGATGCTATAATAAATCTACTATTCTTCTTCACCTTTAAACCTTTTGGTCCACCGGATAAGTTGTAGGTTTTTTTAAGAATAATGTCTCCATCCTTTGCAATGATCACATTTCCATTAAACTGTTTTAAGCTTGTTAATGCTGAAAAATACTCATTTGTTTTCTGTTTTATTTCATATTTTGTCTTATCGACAGAAAGCTGCTGCTCCTGGCCGAAGCCAAACAAATACAAAAATGTAAAAAGCATCAATGCAAGTTGATATTTCATAATTATTTGTTTTATATAAATTTCATTTTTTTAATTAATGACCTCCAGATCCCGAAGAACATTTTTAGTAATTTCTTTACGGCATTTTCCAAAATCAGGGTTATTAAATTTTCTATCCTGCAAAAGACGAGTTGCAAAAAAATAAACTCCCTTTGGATTTTCTACGAAGCCTACCCACCAACCGGTATTTATTCCTTTATCTCTGGTCCATCCTGTTTTTGAACGAATGATGTAGTTGTCTTTTTTTTCTGTGATCATTACTTTTTTTACAATCTGTATATTCCTTTCTGAGAAAGGAAGCTGTTCATCATAGAGCTTCTTTAAAAACTCTACCTGATTAACGGTTGAAATTTCGAATGCTCCAAAATTCCAGAAATCAGCATCCTTTTGTGACAGATCTCCATTCCCATAATGGCTGAGTGCCAGGTATTTTTTATATTTCTCCTTACCTATTTTCTTTGCCAATTCTACAAATACCCAACCTGCTGATACTTCAAAAGCTTCTTTTACACTCATATCATGATAGATATCCGGCCTGTAACCATACTTTAGTGTATCGGTTTTTCCAATCCATTTCACTACTTGGTTCTCATCTTTAATCGTTTTGGTTTCCAGAGCAATCAACAAATTGATGATTTTAAATGTGGAAGCCGGCAATGTTTCTTTACGGACACTCATTGTATCAGAAGCAAACCACTTCTTTTTCTGGTTATCAAAAATTACAATAGATCCATCAATACCACAGTCTTTAAAATAATTTTTCGTCAGAATAATTTTATCATTATTCTTCCACAAATCAGCATCATCAGCCGTTATGATATTTTTTTGATTTTGTCCAACGCAGGTTAAACTTAAAAACAAACTCAGTACTACGAAAATTTTATTCATATTTGAAAAGTATCGATAAAAATTCGAAGTTATACAAATAGGACAAAATCTTTTTTATCAGCCCATCTTGTATGATCAAATATATATACTCAAAAATAAGTCCTGCTTACTTTTTATACATATACTTCGTTTTTTTATACAAAAAAGAATTGACCTCTCAATAGTAAAGAGGGGTATGAAAAAGCCCAGATCACAATCCGGGCTTTTTATTTATTCTATCTAATAAAGTTTTCTTATTTGCAGACCATTTAGGATAGGCTCGCCCTGTTTAGGAATAAAATTTATCGTTATACCCTGTCCTTCTTTCACCAACAATGTTATCTTAGTATTATATGCTGTTATTGGTTTCAGGTAATTATCATCAGAAAGATCTTCAAGGATGGTAAGTCCATTCACTGCTACATCAAACCTGCGTCCTATTCCGGTTTTGGTATTCTGATTGGCATTGTTTTCCAGATTATAGACCAGTTTTTCCTGTTGCTCCGCGCTAAGAAGTTCAGCAAAGTGTAATGTTAATTCATAAAATCCATCAGGAACATCAGCCTTAAAGGTCTTCAAACCTATACGTTGTGTTTCGTACATCGCATCATATGAAGTTCCAAATATATTTCTCCTTGAACCGTAACGCTCACCCTTTTCATCTTCTTTATATATTTTCCCACCGATATATCCCCAACTTCCTGCTTCATATTCTTTTTCCGGTACCCAGGCTTCTTTTGTCAAATCATCTTCAAACATTCTTTGATCTCCCATGCTTACATTTAAAGTAGAAAAAGAATTTTCTTTGCTTTTTAACTGATTGGCTATAACATGGAAATCAATATTAACAAAATCTTCCTGGCCATCATTGGTTATAGCTTTAAGTGTATTATTTCCATTTTTGAAAATACAGGTAAAAACAGCTTTACCTTCATTCATACTTTCTGCACCTATCAACTGTCCATTAAGCCAGAGTTTTACTTCTTTCTGATTGGTATATACTGTGACTGGCTGTGTTGCATACGTATCACTTCCCTGATCTGCCTGCTGAGCACGATATAACCAGTCCGACCCTCCGATTTTTACAAAAGGTTCCTTTGCCAGTAAAGCCTTATAAATAAAGTAACTGTCTTTGGGTTTGCGGTCGGTAGTTAGCAAACCCTTGTTATTAATATGCGGAACGGCTTCCTGACGGCTTTCATTCCCAAATTCTGCAAGATTCCAAACGATTGCCCCTGCAATGAAAGGATATTTTTTAATTGTTCTAATATATGCTTCATGATAGAGATTCGCGTATTCCTGGGTTTTATCGAAAATTGTAGGTTTAAAATTATGAAGACGATAATCTGAATCAGCGCCAAATTCTGAAATGATCAAAGGTCTTAGGGGATATTCTTTATGATGTTTTAAAACAAAAGTCTCAAAATCTTCAAACTTTCCACCATACCAACCCTGATATAAATTCCATCCTGCAATTTTTGGAATATCGATGAGACCTATCCTTTTATATATATCAAAATCGCCATGAAATGCAATCATGGTATATCTTTCACCATCTTCAGCTCTGCATAAAGCCTCCATCTTCTGGGCGAGCTCATAAAGATTTCCCCAATACTTTTCTCTTTCAGGCGTTTTATCTTTATACAGCGGTTGGATAAGGGCCTCATTCATATAGCTCCACATTATTACACTGGGATGGTTATAATTCTGGCGAATCATTTCACGTTGCATGTCCAGCATATTACGGGTATAATTTTCACTTTCAGTAATCTGATTATTACCTGGTGTTTCTACTGCTGTTAATATTCCCAAACGATCACAAGCTTCCATAATAGCCGGATCCTGTGGATAATGTGAAACTCTTAAAAAGTTTCCGCCCATATCTTTAAGCCATTGCACATCATTGATATGCAAAGCATCAGTAAGAGCAGAACCCATTCCTTTAAAATCCTGATGCCTGCTCGCTCCCATAATTTTATAGGGTTTTCCATTGAGATAAAATCCCTTTTCCACATTAAAATGGTACCATCTGAAACCTAGTGGATTAACGACTTCATCATAAACTACATTATTTGATTCATCTGCTAATTCGCTGACAACCTTATATAGATTAGGATCTTCCGGACTCCACAGATCGGGTTTTTTGATATTTTTTATCTGTGTAGTAAAGTTTCCATTTTTATCAGGTTTGCTTTCTGAAAACGCTATTTTTCTTCCCTCCTTATCATAAACTGAAGTTTTAATTCTGATCTTTTTATCACTGATTATCTTTCCCTTTATCTGTATTACAGCTGATTCTTCATTAACACTCGGAGTACTGATAAATACACCATTAGTCGCATAATTATCCATATCAAAATGATTTTTATCGACGGCAATAAGATAAACATCACGATAAATACCTCCATAAACGCTAAAATCACCTCCTAGTGGGGGAATATCGGAATTATGACTGTTATCAAGTTTTACTTTAATTTCATTTTTACCTTCATGTAAAGCTTTAGTGATATTAAAACTAAAAGCCAGATAACCGCCTAAATGAGTTCCCACACTTATCCCGTTTACGAATACTTCTGCAACCTGGCTCGCCCCTTCAAAATACAGATAGATACTTTTCTCTTTCCAGCCCTGGGGAATGTAAATTTCTTTTTGGTACCAGCCAATTCCCCGATAATATCCAGCTTCATCATCCATTACATCTTCGGCATTCCATGTATGAGGAATATTAATATCTTTCCAATAGTCTTTATCACTTTCGCTTCCACCTGTTCCTTTGTGAAACTGCCATGAAGTATTCATGCTTTGTTTGATGCGCTGCGAAAATAGCAGAACTGGTAGTAGTAATAATGCAGGTATAATGATATTTTTTAACTGATTCATGGTATTAAAAGATTTATGAAAGACATAATATCTCAAAAAGAGACAAAAACAAATTTAATTGAAATAATTGGGTATTATAAAATTTTCCTTCGTTTAAATAATTTAAAAGAAAAAGATAAAATGCTTATGATTACAGCTATACGTTGTTTCAACAAAAGTTTCTTTCAAATCGTGAGCTTATATAAATTAAAAAGCAACTTAAATACTTTATATATTCATTAAAATTTTCTCTCATAATTGACAATTTGTTCATATTTTTTTAAAACAACCTTAATCTTAATTTGATGCCTTCCATCGTGTCAACCATTATTTTTACGCTGAAATTTAATATACTAAAGTGAAGAAAATTTTTACATCTGTTTTATTGTGTGCATCGATCTATTTTTATGCACAATCGGGAACTGTTTCCGGAAATATCAATGATGATTCAAAAATTACATTACCCGGAGCTAAGATCTCCCTGACTCCAGGAAATATTTATACTACATCAGATGAACATGGAAACTTTATATTCCTGAATGTTCCCGCAGGAAACTATACGATGAAAGTAGATTACATCGGCTATGGAAGCAACGAATACAATGTTCTTGTTGAAGCTGATAAAAATACAAAGCAAAATATTGTTTTCACAAGAAAGGAAACAGAAATCCAAGAAGTTGTAGTAACAGGAGCTACCCTTCGTAATCAGGCCAGAGCTTTAAACAAACAAAAGAACAATGCCAATATTACAAATGTGATCTCTTCTGATCAGATCGGACGTTTTCCGGACGCTAACATTGGAGATGCACTAAAACGTGTTCCTGGAGTAACCATACAAAATGACCAGGGTGAAGCCAGAAATCTGATTATCCGGGGATTGGCTCCTAATTTAAATTCGGTAACCTTAAATGGTGACCGTATTCCATCTGCGGAAGGAGATAACAGAAATGTTCAGATGGATTTAATTCCTTCTGATATGATAGCAACTATTGAAGTCAACAAAACACTGACTCCGGATATGGATGCTGATGCTATTGGAGGATCTGTCAATCTCATTACAAGAGCTTCTCCAAACGGACAAAGGCTTTCTGCAACGCTGGCAGGTGGTTATAATCCGATCCGTGAAAAAGGAAATTATACTGCAGGTTTCGTTTATGGAAACCGTTTTCTTAATAAAAAACTGGGCGCTGTTTTCAGTTTTTCTTATAACAATAACAATTTTGGATCAGATAATATTGAGCCTACCTGGAGTCTTGCGGATGATGTAGCAAAAACAGCATATATAAGTAAGATGGGTGTTCGTTATTATAATGAACATCGCATCAGACACAGCTTTGATTTGAATATGGATTACGAATTCAATTCAAAAAATAAGATCTATGCTTCAGCAATGTATAATTTCAGGAATGATAAGGAAAACCGATATGCTTTAGGTTATAAAATAAAACCGGTTTATAATACGGATGAAACAGAAATCACAGGCTGGACGGGAAGTATTACAAGACAGGACAAAGGTGGAGATGCCGAGAATGATAATACCCGTCTTGAAAAACAAAAAGTTCAGAATTATGCTTTGAGAGGTGAACATGTATTAGGCTCTAAGATCGATCTTGACTGGTCCATGAATTATGCAATGGCAAGTGAAGAAAAACCTCATGAACGGTATATAGAATTTGAACGTAAAAACGTAAACTTTCTAAGTGATCTGAGTGACCCTGAAAGGCCAATGATCACACCGACAACAGCAGATAACCTGGGCGGCTACAAACTAAGTGATCTTTCAGATGCAAATAGTTTCACTCAGGAAAAAGAATTTGGCGCAAAAGTGAACCTTCGTTTTCCTTTTTCAGTAATTGAGGATCAAAAAGGAAGATTGCGTGTAGGAGCGAGATTACGTCTGAAAGAAAAAGAAAGAAACAATGATTACTATGCTTTTGAACCGGTAAATAGTATGGGAAGCCTTTTAACAGTTCCTACTTCTTATTTCGATGGACACAACTTTCAGGCGGGCAATTATGTTCCGGGAACTTTTGCCAGTGCAGCCTATATGGGAGGTCTTGACCTCTTCAATCCTAATTTGTTTAAAGGAGAACTTAAACCTGAAGAGTTTCTTTCCAATAATTACAGTGCAAAAGAACATATCTATGCAGGATATATCAGATGGGATCAGGATTTTAGTGATAAATTCTCTATGATCGCAGGAGCTCGAATTGAGACTACAACAATAGATTATACAGGAAATTATGTGATGGATGAAGACGATCTTGTAGGAAAAATCAATAATACGAATACCTATACGAATATTCTACCGAATGTTTCCTTTAAGTATGTTCCTGAACAAAACCTTGTTCTTCGTGCTGCCTTTACTACAGCTTTAGCCCGTCCTAATTACTATGCATTGGTTCCTTTTCTAAGTGTCATCTCAGCAGATGAACTGATCTCAGCAGGAAATCCCAATCTGAAAGCTACTTACTCCTATAACTTTGACTTCATGGCCGAAAAGTATTTCAAATCTGTGGGTATTCTTTCCGGTGGTGTATTTTACAAAAACTTGAAAGATTTTATTTATACGTATTCAAGAAAAAATTATACTGCTGCTGATTTTGCGGGAGATTTTGCGGGTCAGACCAATCCTATTTCTGAGGGAGAAGGCAATTGGAGATTTACCCAGCAAAGGAATGGTGATAATGTAGATATTTACGGTTTTGAGGTTGCCTTACAAAGACAATTGGATTTTATTCCGGGGGCATTTTGGAAAGGCCTGGGTGTTTATGTTAATTATACTTATACCAAATCAAAAGCTAAAGGAATCACTAATGAAGAAGGCGTTGAGAGAACAGATGTAGGATTACCGGGAGCTGCTCCCCATATGTTCAACGGATCTCTTTCATGGGAAAATAAACGTTTCTCAGCCAGAGTTTCTATGAACTATGCATCTTCTTATATCGACGAATTGGGTGGCACCTCATTTGATGACCGTTACTATGATAAGCAGTTGTTCCTTGATGCTAATGCTTCCTATAAAATTACCAGCCAGCTGAGAGTTTTTGCAGAAGCTAATAATTTAACTAATCAGCCGTTGAGATACTACCAGGGAATTCAAAGCAGAACAACTCAGGTTGAGTATTACAGACCCAGATTTACAATGGGTGTAAAGTTTGATTTTTAATGATTAAAGAAAAAATGACAAAAATAAATAAGAGTATAGCTATATTAACTTTCCCTTTACTGATCAACTGCATTGGGCAAAATCAGTTAGGAAAAGAAATAGTGCCTACTGCTATCACAGAGCAGGTAGGTTATGATACCGATGATCCTGCCATATGGATCAATCATCAGGATGCGTCAAAAAGCATTATCATAGGAACTGATAAAGATTCTAATGGTGGATTATATGCTTTTGATCTGAATGGAAAGATCATCAATAAAATTCTGGGATTAAAGCGTCCAAATAATGTAGATCTTGAATATGGTTTATCTTTAAATGGAAGTAAAATAGATTTTGCTGCCGTTACGGAAAGAGAAACCAATAGTGTAAAACTTTATTCACTTCCTGATCTCAAGGAAGTGGGCTCATTCACTGTTTTTGATGGTGAAACAGAACGGTCTCCAATGGGAATTTCTATTTATAAGAACCCTGCAACAGATGAAATATTTGCTATTGTTGGAAGAAAGTCAGGGCCTAGTGACGGTTATCTCTGGCAATATAAATTAACAGAAAAAGAAGGGAAAATTACCGGAGAAGTTGTACGGAAATTTGGAAAATACAGTGGACTGAAAGAAATAGAAAGTATTGCTGTAGATGATCAATTAGGATACATTTATTATTCTGATGAGTTATTTGGTGTCCATCAGTATTATGCTGACCCTTCAAAAGGCAATGAAGAGCTTTTGGTTTTTGGAAAAGGAGATTTTAAATCCGATGTAGAAGGAATTTCTATTTATGCCACCTCTCCAACAACAGGATACATACTGGTCTCGAATCAACAGAAAGACACATTCAACGTTTACCTGAGAGAAAACCCTTCAAAAGGAAAAATTGCAGAAGTCCCTGTATCAACCAGTGAAAGTGATGGTTCAGAGGTAACAAATGTGAACCTGGGACCAAAATTTCCAAAAGGGATATTTGTAGCGATGAGCAATGGTAAAGTATTTCATATTTATGACTGGAGAACACTGGAAGAAAAGATCAAGACCACCATGAAATAAATTAATCTACATTTTTTTTAATCTTGTAAACCATTGTAACTTAGTTGCAGTGGTTTTTTTATAAAGTTTCCATATTTACAATTTCTAAACCTTGCGAACATTTTACTTTACACGTTGTAAAAACAATCACATTTCATGTTCAAAAAGTACCTTAAAATAAAGATCTTAATGATCCTGATATTCTTTAATATCTCTTTTGCTCTTGCTCAAGAAAACAGTAATGCGGTTAAAAATATAGAAAAACAATTGGCTGTACTTGAGAAAGAAAATAATTTAAGCGGAGTCGTATTGATCGCTAAAAATGGTAAACCTATTTTTAAACAAGCCTATGGGATGGCAAATATTGCAGATCATATTCCCAACAAAATCAATACAAAATTCAATCTGGCATCCATGAATAAAATGTTCACGGCAATGGCTGTTATGCAATTGGTACAGGAAGGTAAAATATCAGTTCAGGATTATGTAGGCAAGTACCTCACAGATTATCCTAATAAGACTGTTCATGATTCAGTGACCATTCATCAGTTATTGACACATACTTCAGGGCTGGAAAGTTTTTGGGATGAACACGCTAAACTCGCGAAGGAAAAGTTTAGAAATACTTCCGATTACCGCCCCTTATTTGTTGATAAAAAACCGGTTTTTAAACCCGGAACACAAATGCTTTACAGTAATACGGGATATATGATATTGGGACTCATTATAGAAAAACTAACCGGAAAAAATTATTCTGATTATGTAAAAGAAAAGATCTTTGTCCCATTAAAAATGTATGATACAGACGCTTATGAACTCGATGATGCCATCCTCAATATGGCAACAGGATATACGATGTCAGTGGAAAAGCCCGGTCAATGGAAAAATAATACCTTTTTAAATGTTATCAAAGGAACTCCAGCAGGAGGTGGATTTTCAACTGCTGAAGATCTACTCAAATTTGCGGATGCGTTACAGAATAATGTTTTACTCAATAAAAAAAATACCGAAATCTACACCAAAGGTTCTTTAAAATACCGTGATGCCAGGTACGCCTATGGAATCATTGAAAGCGATATCAATGGTCATCGCATTATAGGACATACTGGAGGACATTATGGCATTGCCAATGAACTGATGATCTTTACAGATATGGGATACACCGTGGTAATACTGACCAACGGAGAAGTCGAAAACTATTGGGAAGCAGGTAATTTCATTAAACAACAATTGGCTGGTACAACACCTGCATTGGATAACTTTTTTTACACCAGAAAAGTGATCAGGCAGATTTCTGATCACGGATATGAGTCTGGCAAGAAAATGATATCAGATGATTCCGGTAAGCATGTGTTAAAAGAAAACCTGATAGAAAGATATGGTTACAAATCACTATTTGAAAGGAAAAATCAACTGGCTATAGATTTATTTATAACTAACATTTCCCAATTTCCCGATTCCAGCTACGGCTATTATAACTTAAGTGAAGCCTATAGAATTTCCGGGCAAAAAAAAGAAGCTATCGCCTATTTAAAGTGCTATTTAGAGAAGGAACCTACTGACCAGGATGCAAGAATAAAATACGAAAAACTCGCCCATTAATTATAAACAAACAAGAAGCCTCTACTATTAAGTAAAGGCTTCTTTCCACCAAAAGATATAAATATGAAAAAATATTTATTCAAAAATTTGAAATACTAATAATATCAGTTTCTATTAGTATTAGTTGAAAGTTCTGCTGCTTCGAGCATTATATAATGTAAGTCTGTGTTTTTCACAAAAGGTTTTAGCAATTCACTTCCCGGACCGAACATTGCAAGTTCAACATAATCGCCAGAATGATCCATACTGATCCAGCCAACAGAATTATGCTTTTTCTGAATTTCTGAATAGAGCTTAAATGGGAGCTTTTTATAATTATATAACCCACCTTCTTTTTCAAGGCTGGTGTAGAAACCCAAAAGACTTTTTGCTTCATCATCTGCCAGACTTACTTGATTGGTTTCATAGATCCAGTCTTTCGTCTGCTGAAGGTTGAAATCAGGATGAATAGCATTAAGTATATATTCATTAGTAAATTTATAATTGGCGATACTATTGAAATTTTTAGTGGCATCAGCTCCATAAATCGTTCCTGGGTTAGCATTTCCATGATCCGTTGTGATGATTACCAATGTATTTTTATCTTTTTCGGCAAAGTCAATCGCCACTTTTACAGCATCTTCAAAAGCAAGCTGATCATGGATAAGTGCAGCAACATCATTAGCATGAGCTGACCAATCCACCTTCCCACCTTCGATCTGAAGGACAAAACCTTCTTTATGATCCTTCATCTGATCGATAGCCGCTTTTGCCATTTCTGCAAGTGTTGGTGTGTTTTGTAAAGCAGTTGTATTTTCCCGATCTATCGTATATGGTAGTGCTCCCGTATTAAAAACCCCTAAAACCTGTTTACTTTTTTCAATCTTCTGCAAATCGGAACGGTCTCTTAAAATTTGATATCCTTTTTGCTGATACAAACCATATACATCTTTCTTATCTTTTCTTTTTGAAGGATTGAAGAATTCATCTCCCCCACCCATCATTACATCAAAGCCTATTTCAGCGTACATTTCGGCTATTTCAGGTTCGGCATTTCTACTGTCAGAATTCACGCAAAAACCAGCAGGAGTAGCATGTGTGATTGTTACAGTGGTTACACATCCGGCTTTCTTACCAGCCTTTTTAAATTTTTGCCAGATCGGAACATACCTCTCACCATTCGCTCCTACATTCAAAACTCCATTTTTTACCCGGAATCCACCTCCAAATGATGAACTGGCTGCTGCAGAATCTGTAACAATAGAACTCGCCGAAGCAGTATCCATTAATGCTCTCGATACTTTATTCTCTTTATACAGATTAACCCAGTTTCCAGTTTTACCAAGAATGTTCTCAGAATACAGATTAGCCATTGCCAACGTTCCGGAACTCATCCCATCACTTACCATAAAAATGATGTTTTTGGCCTTCTTATTGGATTTGGGATTTATCAGGGTTTGATTTGCCAGTAAATCTACCGGATTAATTGTTAACAACCCGGAAAGTAATGCTGATCCTTTTAGAAACTTACGTCTATCCATCTGTATTAAAATTTCGCTTTGCAATATAAATAATAAAAACCAATAATGAAACAATGTTGCATTAAATAATTATGAATTTAGTTTAAATGGAAACTATCAGATATTCTCGGGGAAAGGGTCCTGAAAAACTATTGACTCATCGAATATTATCTTTTCCTCTACCGTGATCAGGCAATTTTCAAGATCATTCATCATTTTTTTCTGATCTAAATTCTTTCCAATAAAAACCAGTTCATTGATCCTGTCACCCCAACTTCTATCCCACCGGCTTTCTATGAATTCCTGATTTTCTATAAATGAAGGATATTGTACACGATTACTCATTGGCATACTCGACCACCATACTCCAGCTTTTTCCAATCTAAAAGATCCACCTGCCTGGGAAAAATTAAGGGCATCATCAGGACGGGAAGCGAGCCAGAACAGCCCCTTAGCACGTAATGCACCTTCTGGATACTGTACATTGAGATATTTCCATAACCTCATTGGATGAAAAGGTTTTTTATTTCTGAACACAAATGAACCAATTCCATATTCTTCAGTTTCCGGTGTATGATGTTCAGCTTGCAGTTCTTTTTGCCATCCTGCCGACTGTTGAGCTTCATCAAAATCAAATAATCCCGTATTCATAATTTCTTTGGGTTGTACCTTTCCAAATTCAGAAGTGATCAGTTTTGCAACAGGATTTAATTTCCGGATTGTTGCTTTCAAAAAATTAACAGTTTCCGTATTTACCATATCCGTTTTGTTCAGGATAATAACGTTGGCAAATTCTATCTGATCGGTCAGAAGGTTTACAATGGTACGGAAATCTCCTTCCATGTCGGTGAGATCACGATCCATTAATCGTTCGTTGGAACCAAAGTCTTTAAAAAAATTAAAGCAGTCTACTACCGTTACCATCGTATCCACATAGCTAAAGGATGAAAGGTCAATTCCACTTTCTTCATCTATAAAACTAAAAGTCTGTGCCACAGGAACTGGCTCACTGATCCCCGTACTTTCAATTAACAGATAATCAAATCTTTTTTCACGCGCTAACCTTTCTACTTCTATCATTAAGTCTTCGCGAAGTGTGCAACAAATACAGCCATTACTCATTTCCACCAGTTTTTCTTCTGTTCTGGACAGTGTATTTTGATTTTCCACAAGACGTGCATCAATGTTTATTTCGCTCATATCATTAACGATTACAGCTACTTTTAAACCTTCTTTATTATGCAGAATATGGTTAAGTAATGTGGTCTTCCCTGCACCAAGAAAACCACTGAGTACAGTTACAGGAAGTTTTTCCTTTGTCATGATAATAGAATTAATGTTTATGATTTTTAAAATTGAGAATATGACCGGTAATTAATCCTACAGCTCCTACATAGATCAATGGAATATGGATTTCATAAATGAGATCAACCAATACCGATATAGAGATTAATAGAATTGAGATCCAGAACAACGATTTCAACCAGAGTTTTGAAACCTTTTTCGTTACTCTGTACACAACCACTCCTCCAATGAAAAGAAAAGCAAGATCAACATAAGGATTATGAGAGATCCCCAGAGGAACAATCATTAATAAAGGAAAAATAATACAATGGATCAAACATAAAACTGCTGCTGAAATTCCTACTGCATCTAAAATTTTTGATTTCATAAATGGATATTTAAGTTTAAAATACTTATCGTAACTTTGTTGCAAATGTAAATATTAAATCTAATTAATGCAACATTGTTGCAATAAAATTATGAAGCAAGTTAGAAATACCCAGGCCAAAACTGAGATATTAAACATTATAAATAACTCAGAAAGCGCATTATCCCACACTGCTATTCAGGAGAAAGTTGGGGATCTATGCAATCGTGTTACTACTTATCGAGTATTGGACCGTTTGGAAGAGGAAGGGAAAATACATAAGATTGTGAATGTAGATGGTGTTGTGAATTATGCCAAATGTCATCATTGTACAGAGAATGATCACTCCCATAATCATATCCATTTCAATTGTGAAAAATGCCAGTCGGTTACCTGTATAGAAAATATAGTTCCGGAAATAACACTACCTAAGCATTTTGTTGCAAAAAGTTACAATTTCGTAGTAAGCGGAATTTGTCCGAAATGTTATCAAAATTAACCTTTGATAACGTAAATAAAGTAAAATATCTATCAGCTGTTAAAGATTTTTTTATCTATTTTTGATTTAAAGCATTTCAGTACAGAAAGTACCCGAAAAGTATGGCAGTCACAAATATGAAAAAAATAAATTTTTCAAAAATCTTCAAGTTGGTTCGCTGGAAGGAAGTTTTAGCAGTTGCTATCTTATTACTGGCATTTGTATTTTTCCGAAGTGAAAGACATGAGCTGGCTACTATTGGTCCTGAGCTTCAAAATGCAAAATTAGGTTGGATCTTAATTGGAGTATTATTAGCCTTCATTTATGTTCTTCTTCAAGGTTTAATGTATGTAACGAGTTTTCGCGCTACAAAATTAAATGTAAGTATATCAGATGCTACAAGTTTATTTTTAAAACGAAACTTCCTAAGTGTATTTCTTCCTGCCGGTGGCGTCAGTTCACTTGCTTATCTTCCCCGAAACATCAGAACGAAAGGTTATAAGTCTTCGAAAATCCATCAGGCCAGTGCCATATATGGATTTGTAGGCTTACTGACAGTAGTACTGGTTGGGATTCCATTAATCGCTTATGCAGTTTTGATCAATAAAAACTTTAATGACAGCTGGGTTGGTATTTTAGTTTTAGTGGCAATACTTATCGGAAGTTATCTCATTTTCCTTTCTTTCCGGAAGAAAAATTCCTTCTACCAATTCCTTGATAAGAAATTCCCAAAATTTATCAGCACAGTTGATGAAATATTTAGCAATGAAATCGATAAAAAGTACTTTTGGATTACTATTCTGGTTTCTATTTTTATTGAATTTTGTGGTGTTTTCCACCTTCTGATCGCTATGTATGCATTTGGAGTTCCTGCTTCATTTTCTGCGGCAGCAATATCGTATGTTGTTTCAATTTTATTAATGATCGTATCTCCTTTTCTTCGTGGTTTGGGGGCTGTGGAATTTTCTCTCACCTATATCCTTGCCAATTTCGGATATAAGCATGCCGATGGTTTAGGAATTACATTGCTTTATCGGTTTTTTGAATTTTGGATCCCTTTGATTCTGGGAATAGTAGCTTACCTATGGGGTGGAAGAAAACTATTTGCTCGTATTTTACCTGTAATCATGATCTTTTTATTAGGTATTATTAATATCCTTTCTGTAATTACACCAGCATTAACAGATCGTCTTCATATTCTGAAAAACTATTTACCCTGGGAATTGATCCATATTTCCAAGATGATCACACTTATTTCAGGAGTATTGCTTTTGGCGACTTCTGCCAATCTTTTTAGAGGTTATAAAAGAGCTTGGTATTTTGCTGTGATCCTTACCATCTTCTCTATTGTTTTTAATTTATCAAAAGCTCTGGATTATGAAGAAGCCTTGTTTTCAGCATTCACTTTAGGCCTGTTGTTATATACCAGAAAAGAATATATTTTCACGACTAAAATCGTTTCTTTACAAAAAGGATTTAGCTGGTTTTTAGGGATCTTTACCGTCATTTTAATTTTCAATTATTTTAGCTTCTACTTTATAAGCAAATCTCATTTCGGTATAGATTTTACAAAAGAAGAGGCTCTGTATTACACATTACATACATTTTTATTATTCAAAGATTCCGGACTTACCCCGCTTACAGGGTTTGCAAGGGATTTTCAGAACCTCAACTATATTCTTGGGGTTATTTCCTGGTTGGTACTTATCTTTTCATTTTACAGGACCCACTCCCGCATTGAAAAAGATGACAAAGAGAGCCATATGAATGCCCAACATCTTGTAGAAGAGTTTGGAGCTTCTTCATTGGACTATTTTAAACTGACCAAGGAAAAACAGTTTTACTTTTCAGAAGAAATCAATGGCATGGTATCCTTCCGGACAGCAAACGGATTCGCTGTCGTATTAGAAGATCCTGTTTGTGCTGAGCAAAATAAGACAGATCTGATTAATGAATTTGATCAATACTGTAAGAATAATAACCTAAAGACCTGTTATTACAGAGTAGGTGAAAATGGAATCGTTTATTTTAATCCTTTAAAAAAACAAAAATTATTTATTGGTCAGGATGCAATTGTAGATACAGAAAAGTTTAGTCTGAGTGGGAAAGACAGAAAAACGATTAGAAATGGAATTAATGCTGTTGAAAAATCAGGTTATACCACAACAATACGCTATGCTCCTCATAATGAGGATATGATAGATCATATTCAAAGGGTTTCCGATAAATGGTTAAGAGAGTTTGATAAAAAAGAAATCGTATTCGCTGAAGGGATGTTTGATCGCGAAGTTGTAAAAAATCAAGATCTTATTACCATTTTTGATGCCGATGGTATGTGTGTTGCATTTTTAAATATCATTCCACATTGTGCCCCTGATGAATGCAGTTATGATATGATCAGAAAAACTGAAAATGCGCCGAATGGCAGTGTAGATGTTTTAATTGTGAAACTTATAGAATATGCTAAAAGTAAAAATCTAAAGTTTGTCAATATGGGAATGACCCCAATGGCAGGAATAGAACAGACCAACAATACGGCTGAAGATATTATGAAATTTGCCTATCAAAGAGTAGGAAGTTTTAAGCATTATCAAACACTGAGAAACTTTAAAGAAAAGTATGCTGATATCTGGGAAAACAAGTATCTGGTGTACAACAATGATTTTGAATTACTTCAAATCCCGACGACATTAAGTAAAGTGATGAAACCGCAAAAAAATGAAGAATAAGCTGCAAAAACTGATAAGAATTTTATCTGTATTGACATTAGCCTTTTTTTTCGGCTGTCAGAAAGATAATGATTTTAGGATCACGGAATGGGACTCCAATACCAATAAGCCCATCATCTTTTTTATAAGTGGGGATGCTGGTTTTAATACGTTCACAAAGAGCTTAGGGACGAATCTTCATACACTGGGTTATGATGTATTTGCTTTAGATACAAAATCTTATTTCTGGAACAAAAAAACTCCGGGACAAACCTCTTTAGACATTGAGAATTGTATTAAGGAGAAGTTACAGGGACGAAAAAATCAACACGTCGTTTTATTAGGGTTTTCATTTGGTGCTGATGTTACTCCCTTTGTATACAACCGTTTTACCACCAGCTTAAAAGAGAAGATTCAAAAAGTTTTTATTATGGGGCCTTCAAAAAGTAATGATTTCAAGATCCATCTTGATGAGTACTTCGGATTTGAACCTAAAGGCAGCCTCCAGGTGATCCCTGAAATCAATAAAATGGGCACAGTTCCCGTAATGGTTGTCTTAAGTGATTTTGAATTTACCCGTTTTCCCTACCGGACAATAACCCTGGGAGCCAATTACAGGATGAAACATATAGCTGGAAATCATCATTATGGAAATAATACCAAAATGCTGGCGAATTTCATCAAGAGTAATTTATAACTTGCATAATACTGAAGCTAAATCCTGAGCCTCTACTTAATATATCTTTCTGGATACTATAATCTAAAATTTAATTTATTACTATTCATAAGAACTTATGAATAGCTGAACATATGGTATTTTGTTTAAGTGATCAAAAAATTGAGAGAAAAATAATATCTTAGTTGAATGAAATATTTAGAAAAAATTCAAGGATTATTACCATTAGGGTATTTATATCTTATTATTCTTGGACTTTTAAAAGAAAGTATTCTTTTTTATCAATTGGGAATAAATATTTTAAAATACTCATCTATTACAGATATCCTCATCAGTCCGATTGCTGATATGACATCAAGTCCTATATTGATTATAATAATAATTTCTGTCGTCCTTTTTTTCTTTTTATTTCAGGTAGTCCTGATCAGGAACAGAGATAAAAACTGGAGCAAGAAGCTACTAGGAAGCTATAAAATAAATCCTGAAAGTGATAAAAAAGAGTTGCAGAAAACCATGATTCCGATCTTTTCTATACTTGTAGCCATTGAACTTCTTGCCTTATTCGTTGGATTGGGAATAGGACAAGGCAGCATTATTAAAAAAAGAATAGAAGCCCAAAACCTAAAATACAATTATACAATCACTTCTGAATCCAGTGAACCGACTGACATCTATATGATCGACATTAATAGTACTTACTATTTTTATGTAACAAAAGGAGATCAACAAATCAAAATAGCTCCTGTCGGAAAAATTAATAACCTTGAAGTCATCAAAAAAAAATAAAATGAAAAATAAACCTATAACCGAATACACAAACGAGGAACTCATCAACAATGAAAAGAAAAGTAAAGCAGTAACCACCTTGCTGATGGTTTCAATCCCGATATTATTCTTAAGTAATATGTTTTTAATATTCAAAAATGGATTTACTGCTCTCACTGTAATTCCTATCGCCCTGCTTCCTATTTTAATCCTAAATATTAACAAGTGGAATCAATTAAAAAAAGAAAAGGCGAATAGAAATTTATAAAAGATAAAAAGCCGTCCAGAATTATAAGAGGTATTAAAGAAATACCGGATCAATATTATTTTTTATGTACATATTTTTCCAATCGTTGTAAACCTTCCTCCAAAACTTGTCTTGGACAGGCGATATTTATGCGTAAAAAACCTTCTCCAGAGCTTCCGTACATGGTGCCTGAATTTAACCAAAGCTTTTCTTCTTTAAATAAAAACTTGGAAAGTTCATCTGATCCTTTACCTAAAGTATGACAATCCAGCCATACAAGATAAGTCGCCTGTAAGTCACTAACCAATACATTTGGCAGATATTCCTTGCAAAAATATTTTAGATATAAATAGTTGGCATATACATATTCTTTTAGTTCTTCCATCCAATTTCTACCCTGATTATAAGCTGCTATTAAAGCTTCAACGGCGAATGGATTAATGGTAGTTGTTTCCTGTATTGTAAGTATTTTCTCAATCCGTTTTAAGATCTCCTGATCTTTGGAGATAACATAAGATACAGGCAGGCTGGATAGATTAAATGTCTTACAGGGCGAACCACAGGTAACAGAAACCAGATCATAATTTCCTGCAACAGAAACAAACGGAATATGCCGATGATTTTTATAAACCAGATCAGCATGGATTTCATCTGAAACTACCATTACTTGATGTTTTGTGCATATGGAAGCTATTTTCTCCAGTTCTTCACGTACCCAAACTCTACCCACAGGGTTATGAGGACTGCAGATTAACAGCATTTTAGTTTGTGGATCTGAAGCTTTCAATTCCAAATCAACAAAATCTATTTGATAATTTCCATTTTCATAGATCAAATGGTTCTCAACCGTATTGCATTCACAGTTTTCTATAAGCGTAAAGAAATGATTGTAGACAGGTGATTGAACAATAATATTATCCCCCGGTTGAAGATGGGCTCTGATAATAGCTGAAAGTGCGGGGATCATTCCGGGAACTGGTAACAGCCACTCTTTTTTCAAGATCAGCTGATGGCTTATTTCCCACCAATTGATAATAGAATCATAAAATGCTGAAGGAATAATACTGTAACCAAATATTCCTTGTTCAACCTTCCTTGAAAGAGCTTTTATAACTTCAGGAGGCGTTTTAAAATCCATATCAGCTACCCACATTGGCAATACATTTTCATCCGCAACCTTATCCCATTTTATAGAGTTCGTTCCTCGTCTTGGTATTATTTCGTCAAAATTATAGTTCATGTAATTAAGGAGTGTCTAAATAGTTTTTAAGATCTGAAATAGTTTTTATTTTTAATTTCTGAGACTGTTCTCTTCGCATCATTAAAGCATAAGAATTATTAAAACCCAAAGGTTTCAGCCATTCAATTCCATATTGTTTTTTAAATTCTGAATTGACATAATCATAGGTTTTTTCCGCACTCTGACTTACATTTTTAATGGTTGATTCCGTTGGCTTTAGAAGCACTAAAAGTCCGGTGCCTGTATATTCAGGATAAAAATCGATCGCATCATTCGTCAGAGCATCGAAACATATTTTAGTTCCTCCCAATCCGGTCTTCGTTTCAACCTTATAATCGGTATAGCCTTCAATAAGCATTTTATACATTTCTGTAAGAATATACTGCTCGCCAAAAATTTTTGATCCGATCCTTATGGTTCCGCCGCTACCTTTTCTTGGGGTCTTTAATAATCTATTTTTTCTTAGAAAATCTTTAGCAATTTTTTCCGGCGTCTGGTGTAAATAGTCCGATCTGTAATTAAGATCCGTCATAACGGAATCATTAAATTTTCCAGCCAACAAATTTAAAACTTCTTTCAATTGGGGAAATTTTTGTAATGTTTTTGTTTTGATGATTGGTGCTGCAAAATAAGGTGGAAATATTTTTTTATCATCATTTAAAACATAGAGATCAAAAGCCTTAATTCTGCCATCTGTAGAATAACCACTGATAACATCCAGTTCTTTATCATAAGCAGCTTTGTACATAATAGCATCGCTTACAATGGTAGGCTTCGCATTCAGTCCATACACTGATCTCAAACCGATATCTCCATCCTGTCGTCCCATAAACTCCGGCGTAAAACCTGCTTTAAGTTTGTTCCCGGAATTTGAAGTTAGTACATAGAATCCAACAACGACAATCAGTATTAAGGGAATGATAAATAAGATCTTACGAAGTCTTCGGTAACCTGTCTTTTGTAAAACAGCAATCAGCTGATCTAATATAATAGCAAGTAAAGCCGCTGGAATGGCACCTGCAAGGATCATATTGGTATTATTCAGTGAAATACCACCGAATATAAATTCACCTAATCCTCCTGCCGCAACAAATGAAGCTAATGTAGCCACTCCAACATTGATAACAGCAGCGGTCCGTATTCCTGCAATGATAACGGGCATTGCTAAAGGAAGTTCAACTTTGAAAAGAAGCTGTTTCCTATTCATTCCCATTGCTTTCGCCGCTTCAATAACTGCAGGGTCAACTCCCGTAATTCCTGTGTAAGTATTTCTGATAATTGGTAAAAGCGCATAGATCAGTAAAGCTACAATTGCCGGGGTTGCTCCTATCCCAAAAGCAGGAATCATAAATCCAAGCAAAGCAATACTGGGAACAGTTTGTAAGATACCTGCAGTTCCAAGAACAGGATTGGCAAATAATCTCTTCCTTGCTATCAATATTCCCAGGGGAACTCCAACTACGATCGCCAATAGTAATGACACAAAAGTCAATCCAAGATGTTGTACAATTTGAATCAGGAGTTTATCTTGTTGTTCGACAATAAATTGCCATAGACTTTGTTGCGTCATTCGGTCTGCACTTTTCTATAAATATTGAATGC
Organism: Chryseobacterium paludis; assembly: GCF_025403485.1. Lineage (NCBI taxonomy): Bacteria > Pseudomonadati > Bacteroidota > Flavobacteriia > Flavobacteriales > Weeksellaceae > Chryseobacterium > Chryseobacterium paludis. The sequence continues at coordinate 813,009 of NZ_CP099966.1, read as the reverse complement.
TTCTGTTAATTTTTCATACTGTTCTGTATAGCTTTTATCAGCACTTAGCTTTTGTAAAATATTCCATACGTTTTCAGTTTTATTAAACCTTCCATTTAGTATTTGAGAATCGGCAAGAAAGGGTCGGACATTCTCTAAGCTGGCTACTTTATACTCCAGTAAAAGCCTGTTTTCTGCAAAAAAATCTTTTACAAAATCGTTCTCAGGGCGATAAAGCATTTCCATCGGAGTTCCTATTTGAATAATTTGCCCTTTATCCATCAAACAAATCCTATGCCCCAGTTCAAACGCTTCCTGCACGTCGTGAGTAACAAGAATGATGGTTTTATTTTTAAGCTCTTCAAGTGATTTAAATTCAGAATGAATGTCTGCTTTTGTTATATTATCCAATGCACCAAAAGGCTCATCCATTAATAGTATGGGAGTATCTGCAATTAAAGCTCTGGCAATGCCAACACGCTGTTGCTGTCCCCCACTTAATTCCTGAGGAAAACGAGTTAAAAGATCTTCGGGTAAATGAAGCTTATGTATTAACTCCCCGGTTCTGCTCTGGATCTTTTTTTTCTCCCATTTCAGCAACTCCGGAACTACAGCTATATTCTGTCGAATCGTATAATGGGGAAACAACCCTGAATGCTGCATAACGAAACCTATATGCATCCGGAGTTCTTCAACCTTCTTATCGCGAATATTTTCTCCGTTAATAAATATATTACCAGAATCAGCTTCTATCAGACGATTGATCATTTTTAGAGTCGTTGTTTTTCCGCAACCACTGGTTCCCAGAAGTACTAATATTTCCTTGTCATTCGCTTGAAAAGAAATGCGGTCGACAGCAGTTCGTTCGTCAAAATTTTTAGTTACTGATTCTACTTTAATCATAGTTTAAGACTTATTTCGCCAATCTGATTCCTGTGAACTGCCAGCGTAGATTCGCATGAAAGAAATTACGATATGTATTTCTACTGTGCCCCTTTGGTGTTGCTTCTGAGCCACCTCGTAAGACCATTTGGTTTACCATAAATTTTCCATTGTATTCCCCTACTGCACCAGCTTCTTTTTTAAATCCCGGGTAAGGTAAATAGGCACTTCCAGTCCATTCCCAACGGTTTCCCCACGGAAATTCTTCAGAAGCGACTTCCCACTCGGCTTCGGTAGGTAAACGCATTCCTTTCCAGGCAGCATAAGCTGCGGCTTCGTAGAAATTAATGTGACAGACCGCTTCTCCGTGATCTAATTCCTGTAAACCATCTAAAGTATAATACATCCATTGGCCTTCAATAAAATGCCAATACAAAGGAGATTTTATATTATTTTGTTTTACCCAGTCCCAACCTTCAGCATGCCAATGCCTGAAATCAGTATACCCGCTATCATTTATAAATTCCAAGTATTCACCATTGGTAACTGCCCGATCACTTATTTCAAAATCCTGAAGATAAACTTTATGTCTCCCTAACTCATTATCGAAACAAAAACCATTACCATTAAAACCAATTTCATAGATCCCTTCATTAAAATGGATCATTTTCCCTATACGTAGGTTTTCCTGTTTTACACCTGAATCTTTTCTATAAGCAGGAAATAAAGGATTATGTCCAAGAATATATTTGATATCGGTAAGCAAAAGTTCCTGATGTTGCTGTTCATGATTTAATCCAAGTTCTAAAAGGGACTCAATAGATTTACTCATTGATTCACTTTGAAGGAAAGCTTTCATTTGCTGATCAACATATTCTCTGTATTGGTAAACATCAGCAACTGAGGGACGGCTAAGATTACCTCGATCGGTCCTGATAACACGTGCTCCGATGGTTTCATAATAACTGTTGAAAACAAAATTATATTGGGGATCAAAAACCTCATAACCTGGAAAATTGGGTGACAATATAAAAGTTTCAAAAAACCAGGTGGTATGTCCTAAATGCCATTTTGGCGGGCTAACATCTACAATAGGCTGCACCACAAAGTCTTCAATTTCCAATGGGGCACAAATTGCTACGGAATGGTTTCGAACATCCGTATATTTCTTTACTACATCAATAATCTTAGGATTTGCTATCATCTTTTTAGATTTTAATTATTATTTCACTTTCCAAACGGAATCTATAAACCATTTTTTTGAGTCTCTTATTTCTCCCTTGATCTCAAAACCCGCTTTTTCTGCTAATTCTTTGATATCTGTTTCTGAAAACTTTTGTGAAACTTCCATATCAATCAGCTCATTTTCTTTAAACGATATTACTGCATGATCAATGGTTACAACCTGATCGATAAGACTTACAAGATAACTTCGGCATGCCCCACTAACAGGGTCATATGTCTGATAATGCTGAAATTGCTTAAGGTCAAAATCGGCATCAAGTTCACGATTAATGCGGGTAAGAAGATTAAGATTAAATGACGCTGTTATACCAGTCTTATCATTATAGGCATTTAAAATAGTATGTGGATTTTTCTTTAGATCAAAACCTACCAATACCCGATCTCCTGATGCAAGATGTTGTTTTAGACCTGAACAAAATGAATGGGCCTCATCAAGTTCCATATTTCCGATATTACCACCTAAAAACAATATCACCTTCCTTCTTGAGGAAAGTGAAGCTGCTTTATTTAACATTTCGAAATACTCACCTTCTAAGCAGACTACTTTTAATTCCGGTAGACTTTCATTTAATTTCTGATCCAGAATTGAAAGGATATTACCTGAAATATCAATAGGCATATAGGTAAAATCCAAGCCTTTTTTTACCATGTATTTCAAGAGGTGCGTTGATTTCATGGCATCACCGGCACCAAGTTCAATAAGATCGAATGGTTGATCATCAAAGGCAATAAGATCAGCAATATCCGATGTTTTATTTTGAAATATATCCAGTTCACATTGGGTAAGATAATATTCCGGCATTGCCATTATTTTCTGGAAAAGATGATCCCCAATTTCATCATAAAAGTACTTTGAAGATAATCTCTTAGGATCACTTTCCAGTCCTTTTTTTACATCGAGGAAAAAGTTTTCGGTCTTATTGTGATTATTTTTTATTTGAGAATTGGTGTTTAAATTCATTTTACGTTTTCATTATAGTTCGGTAAGCACTACTTATTTACCGCTATCTACATTACTCCTCATAAAAGTTTGTGCTTGAATTATATCATTATAATTAAATGTATACATATTTTTTGATTTAGCAATTCCGTTTTTAGTCTTTTTAAGAAAATCATGAAAATTTAAAATATCAATCATAAAAGTAAAGCCTGCAAAAACAGTATTATTCATCTTACCTTTTTGAAAAATAATTATCTAGAAAACAGTATTATGAGCTCCTAAATAAGGTTCTAAAATAAAAACAGTATATACATTTAAAATATCGTTTTAATATTTTACTTTTAGCGCTATAATTCGATGCACAATTCTTATATATTTATAGCATGTTCTATTTAGCGGGAATCTTTATTGCTTATTTTTCTTCTTTTCTCATTTTAGGGAAGAAAAAGAAAGTAAGTGCCGATTATATATTATCATTATGGTTCTTAATTATTGGTATCCATCTGACTTTATTTTTTTTAATTTTCTCCGGAAAATATATACAGATTCCTTATCTACTTGGTTTGGAAATACCCCTACCTTTGATTCATGGGCCTATTTTATATGTTTACATTTTGAGTCTGACAAAACAGAGACCCCATAGATATCTTTGGAGTTTACATTTTTTACCTGTGCTGGCTATTTATCTTATTTTATGGGATTTTTTCAGACTTCCTCCAAAAGAAAAAATTTCAGTTTATCAGAATGGAGGTCTTATGTATCAGGAGTTAAGAAAGAACATTAATGTATTAATTTATTTATCAGGATTTTTATACATCTGCTTAAGTATTTTTTCATTGCAGAAATATAAAAAGAACATTGCAAAACAGTATTCAAATATTGAAAAGATCAATTTAAACTGGGTATATTATCTTATTATAGGAATTTCAGTAGTCTGGATCTTAATTATTCTAAAAGATGATACCATTACCTTTACATCAGTAGTTGTCTTTGTACTGCTTGCTGCTTATTTTGGAATTAGTAAAGCAGGTATTCTGAATTTACCTGAGATAAAAACCAATATAGAAACAGAAAACATTCCTGAAGAAAATGAGATTTCTGTTAAATATCAAAAATCCTCATTAAGTGAGGAGGCGATACGGATGATCTATGAGAATCTGGCTTATAAAATGAAATCTGAAAAGCTTTTTAAAGATCCGGAACTCAACTTAAATACGATTGCATCTACACTCGAAATCCATCCCAACATTCTTTCCCAGGTCATCAATTCTATTGAAAATAAAAACTTCTATGATTACATCAACACACAAAGAATTGAAGAATTCAAAAGAATAGCGGTTTTGCCCGAGAATCAAAAATTCACTATTCTTTCTTTAGCTTTGGAAAGTGGATTCAATTCTAAGACTTCTTTTAATAGAAACTTTAAAAAATATGTAAAATGTTCACCCCGTGATTTTTTAAAGGAACAAAATTTAGATATGGAATAATTAATTTCCATCCACTAAGGGATTTTTTCTGCTGTACTGTTACTTTAGTATCAACTTCCATTCTGATACTTTTCCTTTCCATCATCACATCGTTTTTCTTTTTTGATATCAACATAGGAATCATTTTTTTCTTTTACCATCAATCTTACCAATTAAGAATTCTTATTTTAACTATGGAAGGAACAAGTCTATAGAAATTAGTCTTTTTTTTTTATAAAATTAGTTCCACCTTACGTTTTGGAGCATGTACCTTTTAAATATTCTTCATTTTTGCTAAAACTTTAATCTGTTAAAAGCCCTGAAGTTGAATCATTTAAATTACTTTTTGTCATGAAAAACCTCTTATTTATTATTCTCGTTATTTGCGCATTGTTAGTAGGTGCATACCCTCTTATTTATGTATTTGTTGATCACAAACATACCTTTTTAGGCTCTAAACCTTTAGAAATTCTAAACAACCCGGTATGGAGATTTTCATTTTTTTGTCACATCATCTTTGGTGCTGTATCCCTTTTCATTGGATGGAGACAGTTTGGGGCTAAATTTCGAAATAAGCATCTTTCACTACACCGATTAATTGGCAAAACATATATACTATCGGTTATTATAAGTTCATTATCAGGAATTTATATTGGCATTTTTGCCCATGGAGGAATTGTTTCATCAATGGGATTTGTTAGCCTGGGAATCGTTTGGTTTATAACCACTGTTATTGCATTTTTAAAAATTAAAAATGGAGATGTCAGGCAACATCAGAATTTTATGACCTACAGTTACGCCTGCACTTTTGCGGCTGTAACATTAAGGATATTATCACCATTATTAAAATTAGCCATAGAAACTCCGGGACTGTCATATCATATCGTTGCCTGGTTATGTTGGATTCCCAATCTGATGTTTGCTTACTATATCAATAGAAAACGTTCGTACAAAAGTGCTATTCTTGAATAAAAAAATTCGTAGAGGAAACTTTAATATAAAGTATCTGGATTACAATCCGATAGTAACAAATTTAAGCCTTATAAATGTATATTTGTATCCATTGAATTTTATGTTTTTGTCATATTTGAGTTAATATTTTACAATTATGAAAAAGAAGCTTTGCCTACTGCTTATACTATTTTTCTCTTATGGATTACATGCCCAAAGGTTTTATACTCTTGATGACGACGGTCCATATATTGATAGTCTTACACAGGTAATAAAATCAACAAAGTCAGATAGCATAAGGGGAATTAGCAGCTTCAAGCTGGCTGACCTGTTCAGAAGAAGTAAGAAAAATGAATTATCAGATCAGTATCTTCTTATGGCCAACAAGATCGCCCCAAAATATCCTTTTTTAAAAGCCGTTGCCATATATTATAATGCGGCAGGATTAGTAAGTAAGGGTGATTTTGACAACTATGCAAAGCAATTGAAACTGGCTGATAGTGAGCTTAAGAAATATAAAACCAAGGACTCGTATGTCTTGCGGGCATTCATCCTAAAAAATCTATCCCTTGTCTATGTCCTTCAAAATAATGAGGTGGAAGGAATGAAAGTTTTGGTTAATGAGGCTATTCCTTTGGCAAAAAAAGGCGGTGATCTGGAGGTTCTAAGTATTTTATACAAATCCGTTGCCGTTATTTTTATGAATAGTGAGGAAAGGGTTAAAGCTAACAGCTATTTGAAAACAGCTAAAGAATATATCGAGCAAGCAAACACCTCTTCTTACAGCTATCTGGAAACTAAGGCAGACATCTATATCGTAGACGTTGAAAATCTTTGTTTTCTTACCATGACAGCCGAAGCAAAAAAATCACTTGATAAGGCATATAACATTATAAAAAAACATCCTAATTCAAATCTAAGTGGAAGTTATTATACTGCTGAAGGTTATTATTTTTATAAGACAGGACAATTTAACAATTCTCTAAAAAGTTATGATAAAGGTATTGTTAACAGTACCCTTCATAAGGATGTACTTCTAACTAACCGTTTAAAGTTTTCCAAATATCTGCCTCTGAAAGCAATGAACAGACTGGAGGATGCTAAAGATCTTTTGCTCGATCTTATTGGAACTACAACTAATTTTGCTATTGATCAGAGAAACTTTACTAAAGAGCTGGCATTTATTTATGAAGGTCTGGGAGATACTAAAAATGCCTATAAATATCTTTCAAAATACACTGCAATTAATGACAGTTTGAATATTAGTGAATCAAAGGGGAAAATAGCAGCACTGGAAGCTAAATTCAACAAAGTTGAAAACGAAAAAAAAATCAGTATGCTCGAGGCACAGCGTGAACGTGACCGCTTGGTAGCCCAAAACAACAAACTATACTATAGTTTATTGTTTGCTATTTTAGTGATATTGCTGTTATTGGTCATTTTCCTATGGATCAATTCAAAAAATCAGAAAAAAATAGCTGCCCAGCAGTCTCAAAATTATACCCAGAATATAGAGTCTCTGAAAAATCAGAAAGAAATAGATGTAATGCAGGCAATGATCCGGGGAGAAGAGGATGAGCGTAAAAGAATAGCGCGAGACCTTCATGATGGTATTGGAAGTATGCTTTCCTCATTGAAGATTCGTTTTCTGAAGGTAAGTAAATCCTCAGAACCTGCCCCACCTATCGAAATTGAAAACATAAATAACCTTTTGAACAATTCCATTACAGAATTACGACAGATTTCTTTTAATCTTATTCCAGAGACACTTCTTAAATTGGGACTTGAACATGCATTAAGTGATTTATGCCATATGCTGGAAACAGATGAGATCCACATCTACTTCCAGTCTAATGAAATCAAGAACAATATCCCTGAAAACATTCAGATCATGATTTACAGGATCGTTCAGGAGCTGCTTAATAACGCTTTGAAACATTCTTCGTGTACAGAAATTCTGGTAGATTGTAGCCAGAATGAATCTCAGTTTTATATTACTGTTGAAGATAATGGTATTGGATTCGATACCACACAGATCAATGACTTTACTGGACAGGGTTTAAAAAATCTTAAAAACAGAGTGGAGTTGCTTAGTGGAAAAATGGATATTCATTCTTCACAGAAAAACAGCACGATCTTTAATATTGAACTATCTATTTAAATTCCGATGACTATGACAAAACCATATAAAACAATAATCGTTGATGATCATCCCATAATTACTGAAGGGCTACAGCTGCTTTTTTCAAACTCAGAAGATATAGAGATCGTCAAAAGTTTTAAAACTGGTGAAGCGCTTTTAAAATATGACAATCTAAATAAAATTGATATTATCCTGCTGGATATATTTCTTCCTGATATCAATGGCATCGATCTGTGTCTGAAAATTAAAAAATTACATCCTAAAACTATTATTTTAGCAATAAGCAGCCAGTCAGAGCGCAGTATTATTTTGCAAATGATAAAAAACGGAGCTCAGGGATATCTGTTGAAAAGCGCCTCAATGGAAGAATTTAAAGACTGCATCAATAAGGCTGCATCCGGACAATTAGCATTCAGTGATGAGGTTGAAAAAATAATTGAAAAGACCAGTATCTATGATCTAAAGACTGTTCCCAGATTGACCCAAAGGGAAAAGGAAATCCTACAGCTTTTAGCGGAAGGAAAATCAACTCAGGAAATATCTGACATTCTATTTTTAAGCTATCTCACCGTACAGACACACAGAAGAAACTTACTGAATAAGTATGGAGTTAGGAATGTTGTTGAGCTTTTAAAATTCGCTAAAGATAATGGGTTGTAACTCTGCAGTTACCAAGGCCACTACTCTATTTCACAGAATATATAACAAAAAAGTACTATCCAAGGGATAGTACTTCACCACCATAAATAAAAACAATTACTGTTTACTGATTTTTTTCGAAATAGTTTTTCCGTTTTTAAGCTCTCCTTGCACAATGTATATTCCATTGGGAAGGTTTGCCACATCAATTATTTTGTGATTTGGTGTTTTTCGAACAACTTTTCCATCAAGACTTATAATGTTAATATTTTTGATGTCTTCATTTGATTTTATGGTTATAGATTGTGTTGCCGGATTAGGATAAATAACAATCTCATCTTTTGTGCTATCCAAATCTACAGTAGATAGCGTAGAGGAAGATGTAAAATAAGCTAAAGATGGTTGAGTGGTGGTCTGACCATTAATTGTAAAGGTGTTAAATGCGACAGTAAGAACGGGACCATTACTTTCAGTAACCCATTGATAGGACTCATTAACATAGTTAAATGTTGCTCCGCCACTGGCTTGAGATCCATTTCTTATTCTTTTTATTCTAAGCGCATTGGGAAAGGTTCCATTTGGAGTGATAACGGTACCATAACCATCCACTTTAAAACTTTGCTGTCCTGTTTCAGTTGTTCCTGGTGTGCTAAACTGATAGGTATCTGTAAACTCCTGCAGATAATTTACAGGAAACTTATAGTTGATCAAAGGATCTGAATACGTCATGGTTACATTTCCCATTCCACTAAAATTACCGATCGTAGTTGCTTCGGCATCGCTATTAAGTAAATAGTCGTAAGTATCGCTTCCCACAAGTTCAGAAAGTCTGTTAGCAGTTGGAAATCTTGAACAATTTGTCTGCCCTGGACATGGATAAATTTTTGTTGTTATGACAGGAGTTCCTACATAAGAAGAAAAATTCCATGTCTGTCCAGCTCCCGATGGTCCAGGACTTAATGTGCCTGTAGAAACATCAGCATGATAAACATTAGTGGTAACATTAATTTTATCAAGAGCAAGCCTGGTTACAGTAGGCTGTGCAGCAGTCCCAATTCCCATTAATATTAAAGAAGTAAAGATTAATTTTTTCATTATGTATTTATTTTGGTGTTCTATTAGATAACTTTATATCCTGAATTATTCTAAAAATTTAAAATAGGAACAGGTTCTGATGTTACTTACTGTTTCATAAGTTATAGGACAAATTTATCCCGATAAAGACCGCGATCCAATACCTGTAGCAGTGTATAATTCTTTACCTGATATCAGGTAGTCGTGAAAAAATAAATTTTTAACAAACTGACAGACAATAGTTTACACATTTTATAATTAATTCTGTCTAGTTAAATACTTTTCATTGATATCTGTATACTAAATAAATTTATTACTTTCACTCTTCTAAAAATAATTCGTTTATGATACCTTTATCAAAAATTTAACTGATAAAAGGATTGGCAAAATATTCAAAGTTGTATCAGTTGTAAACAAATTATTATTACTTCAAACTATTTAAATAGATGAAAAAAGCAGGAATTATTGGTTGTGGTTGGTTAGGTTCAAAGATTGCCGAAGTACTCTCAGAAAACTTTGAAATTTATACTACTACGACGACTCCGGATAAAGCAGAACTATTGATATCAAGAGGCTTCCATCCTCATATTATAAACTTCCCTGATTATCTACTGACTGAAAAACACAGACAATGGCAGGTTATTAATGATCTTGAGGTATTAATTATTACCATTCCACTTTCTGGAAAAAGCTGCTGCCCCAGCTCATTGTACAATAGGATTCAAAATTTGCTTTCTTTTATCGGGGATTTTAGTGGCCAGATATTCCTCATGAGCTCAACCGGTGTTTATCCTGATCTTTTCCAGGAATTTACAGAAGAAAATATATCTCCTGATGATATTTCAGGTGAAAGAACGATAAAAAACAGATATCCACAGGTTAACATTCTAAGATTAGCGGGGCTGATGGGAGGTGACAGACTTTTAAGCAAGTATCATGTGTCGAACTTAGAGTTTTTTGCTAATCATATTCATTATGTTGATGTATGTTCGGTAATTGAAAAAATGATCGAGCAGGAATCACAATCCAAAATTTACAATGTAGTTGCACCACTCCATCCTGCAAAATCAGAAGTGATCAACGCTCAAAAAAGCATTGACAGTATAAAAGAAATCGGAGAGCCCATAGGGAAAAAAATCTCATCTTCTAAATTAATTTCAGAATTGGATTTCGTATTTAAATATCCGGATCCCAGATATTTCCATGAATTAAGTTCAAAAGAATAGCAAGAAGGATTAAATCTAAACACCAATCACCATATATCATGAACGAAGACAATCAACTATGGAAAAAATTAAAAAAATGGCTTCAACCATTAAAAGCTTCAGTAACTCCTAACCGAGCAACATTAAAAGCCGCTGGCTTTGGCATTCTTATCAGTTCAGTCATCTTTTTTATTTTGGTATCGGCTGACAAATTTTTACCGGCTATAGGTTTTGGTAATTTCATTTTGTTTATACTGATTTCCTTTTTAGTAAGTTATTTTATAGGCTGTATACTTAGCTGGATAGCCGGTTTAATCGGCAAAACACCCCCAAACTTCAGGCAGGCTATAGGTTTTTTATTATTCTTTTTCTTTTATTTAATTCTAATCACTACTACTTTCCGTTGGGTGCTTGTCATTTTTCTTATCCTATTTCCTGCACTCACTTTTGGAGCATTATTTTACTGGAAATCAAAATCAAAATCTAAAACATCATGGTCTTTGAGCCAGAAAATAACCACTAGCCTTTCACTTTTAATTGGAATTTTAGGATTAAGTATAGGCGGTTATCTTTATTTATACGCCGGAAGTGTACAGCCTGTTATAAAAAATTATAAAATGTCCGGCAAACTTCCAACACCTATTGAAGCTGTTAATCCAGCGCTTCCAGGTAAATATAAGGTTGCTTTTTTAACCTATGGATCAGGAAAAGATAAACATCGGGCAATTTATGGCCAAGAGGCACGTATTATAACACCTTCTGTTGACGGGTCACTTCTTCTTAAATCATGGGATGGTATTTCAGGTAAACTACGTACCCGATATTTTGGATTCGACAAGACCCAATTGCCGTTAAATGCAATGGTATGGTATCCTGAAAATTTTAAAGGGCAGGCTCCTTTAGTATTAATTGTTCACGGCAATCATCTAGCACAGGATTGGTCAGAAGAAGGATATGATTATCTGGGGAAACTACTGGCAAGTAAAGGCTATATTGTTGCTTCTGTAGACGAAAATTTCTTAAATACCAGCATTACTGATCTGGATCAAAAAGGCTTTAAGGATGAAAATGGTGCGCGTGGCTGGCTTATGCTTAAACACCTTGAACTCTGGCGAAAATGGAGTAAAGACCCGGCAAATCCATTTTTTAACCGTATCAATATGGATCAGATTGCTTTGATTGGGCATTCCAGAGGTGGTGAAGCGATGTCGCATGCTGCTTTATTTAATAAGCTTCCTTACTTTCCAGATAACGCTAATGAAGTATTTGATTTTAATTTCAATATAAAAGCATATGTAGCTATTGCTCCGGTTGATGGACAATACCAACCCGCATCTATATTAGCGCCTTTAAAGGACATTAATTATTTCGTTATTCAGGGCGTTCATGATATGGATATGCAATCTTACGGTGGCCTCGCTACTTACAAACGAATTCAATATTCATCAGATTACCAAGGATTTAAAGCTGGCTTATATGTCAATCAGGCTAACCATGGCCAATTCAATACTTCCTGGGGAAGTTATGATTCAAGCAGTCCATATATTAATCAATTTAATATGACCCATCTGATGCCTGAAAAGGAACAGCAACAGATTGCCAAAGTCTATATCAGTGCATTTTTAGATGTGAATCTAAAAGGAGAAATGGTATATAAACCTCTTTTTGTTGATTACCGTTATGGTCGTAAATGGCTTCCCAATCATATTTATTTCAATCAATTTGAAAATAGTGAGACTCTATTTGTTGCCCGTTATGAGGAAGATCTTAATTTATCTACTACAACCTTACAGGGTGTAAGCATTAACATAGAAAATCTAACCTTATGGAGAGAAGCACAACAGAAGCTGATCTGGAATAGTGAGATTTCCAGGGCAGCCTATATCGGCTGGAATCATAAAGAAACATCAAATAAACCGGGCAGATATACCTTTAATTTTAATGAAAATATTGGTCAGGATTTAAAAGGACGAGCATTGGCATTCAATCTGGCAGAAAGTGATGAGCCTTCTGTAGCACCTAAAAAGGAACAAAAGAACAAAAAAGATAAAAAGGAAAATCCTGTAAAAGGAGATCAGCAAAAACAGGCGATCGACTTTAGTATTGAGCTTACAGATCAAAAAGGCACACATGTTCGTTTTCTTTTGAGTGAATGCGCTCCATTGCAACCTCAGCTGAAAAAGAACCTGACCAAGTTTAGCTTTTTTAATGATAATGGAGATGCAGAATCAATTCCGGATTATTTCTATTTTGATCTTGATATCCTTCAAAAAAAATATCCAACAATGGATTTAAACAGTCTGAAGTCTATTTCTTTTATTTTTGATAAGAGTCCTGAAGGAGCGATTATTTTAGATGATGTAAGCTTTGTTAAACTTTCTGGTCCTTCAAATTAGTCAATTAAAATCACATCTATTAAAAAACCTTATAATGGATATTAAGAACTTTGCCGCTCAGTGGATTAATTCCTGGAACTCTCATGATTTGGAGGATATACTAAGTCATTACGCTGATGATATTGAGATCACAACGCCCATGATCAAAACATTTACTTCTGGTGAGGATACGTTGAAAGGAAAAGAAGCTGTTAAAAGGTATTGGGAGAAAGCCCTGGAAAAAGTGCCGGACTTGCATTTTGAGCTTTATGAAGTAACGTACGGGATTAATTCTATTGCACTCTATTATCAATCAATCATGAATAAAAAAGCAATGGAGGTTATGTTTTTAAATGAAGAAGGGAAAGTAAATAAAATGTTTGCATTTTATACAGACTAGCAATACACATATCTAATAAAAAATACGATTAACAAAATGGAAGATAAAAAAGCATTACTTATCATAGACCTTCAAAATGATTATTTTGAGGGCGGTGCCAACGCTTTACAGGGAAGCCTTGAAGCGAGTGTAAATGCTAAAAAATTATTGGAGAATTTCAGGAGGAAATCACTTCCTGTTATTCATGTTCAACATTTTTCAACCAGAGCCGGCTCGACATTTTTCATCCCCCATACTAAAGGTGTCGAGATCCATGAAAATGTAACCCCAATAGATGGAGAGAAAATAATTGTTAAAAATTACCCTAACAGCTTTCATCAAACAGACTTGCTCGAGTATCTCAGAACAAATGAGATCATAGAATTGGTCATTTGCGGTATGATGACACATATGTGTGTTGATTCAACGACCAGAGCAGCAAAAGATTTTGATTTTACCTGTACGTTAATTGGTGATGCCTGTGCAACAAAAGATCTCGAGATCCAAGGGCAAAATGTCGCGGCTGGCGAAGTACACAAATCTTTCCTGGCAGCATTAAGCTACTTTTATTCTACGGTTAAAAACACGGATGAATATTTAAATGAAATTTAATAACGATAAACCAAAATATCCAATCAATGATTGGATATTCTATTATAAAAGTCTTATCCGTTCTTCTTCTAAATCGATCTGATAGATTTGCCAGTTTATATATTCTTCGTGTAATTCAGGATCATCCTTGAGGCCTGCTACGAACTGGCGTTGACCTTCCAATAGTTCTAAATAATTTTGTTTGGCAGATTCTGTCATTCTCAAATGCTCAGGTTGACTTATTTTATATTCCCACTGATCAATCATTTTTTGCAGATGAGGATCGTTATAGAGACCTTTTTTTTGTTTCTCTTTCAGCACCCGTATCGTTTCTACCACAAGGTGGTTTTTTACTTTCATCTTTGCATCATCTTCAGACAGTTCCCTGCCATAATCAAAGAGTTTGGAACGTTTAATAAAATACGGAAGCGTAAGCCCCTGAATTAAAAGAGTCAGTAAGATAACGGTAAATGTGATAAATAAAATAAGGTTTCGGTGTGGGAAAGGCTCCCCATTAGGCAAAGCCAAAGGAATAGATAAGGCAGCAGCCAAAGATACCACTCCCCTCATTCCTGTCCAACCCAGCAATAAAGGCATCCCAAGTCTTCTGCGCCTGCTTAAGCCTCTTCCAGGAGTTACACTTGGCCTAAATAAGATTGTAGCGATCATTGCTCCATAAGATGAAATCATTCTGGTGGCAATTAAAATAGCAGTAACCAAGCCGCCATAAAAAATAGCTTTACTTAAAGGTATTCCATCAGCCCGTAATCCTTTCACAATTTCAGGAAGGGCTAAACCAATAATCATAAATACGATTCCATTTAGAATAAATATTAAAGCCTCCCAGAAGCTAAAGCCCTTAATCCTGCTGGAGCTGCTTAAAAAAGAAAGCCTATTACCGGATAAAAGTAAACCGCCCGCTACAACCGCCAGTACACCGGAACTGTGTACCTGTTCAGCGGCCCAATAAAGTAAATAAGGTTCAACAAGGGTAAATACAATATCAGAAGGTGCATCTGTAGGTAACCTTTTATGTGCTTGTATAAATAACCAACCACCAATAAGACCAATACCAATACCACCAATTACCATCCATGAAAACTCAACAATTGCGGTCTGAAAAATAAACTGTCCGGTACCTACAGCCACTAAGGCAAACCTAACAATAATAAGTGATGAGGCGTCATTAAGCAAACTCTCCCCTTCTAATATAGCCGATGTTGCCTTAGGAATTTTTACAAATTTCATAATGGCTCCAGTACTCACAGCATCAGGAGGTGATACAATCCCACCCAGTAAGAATCCTAATGCTAATGTAAAACCAGGAATGAAATAATTGGTAAGTAAAGCAACAGTGAGTGCCGAAAAAAAGACAACGACAAAAGCAAAACTACTGATAATACGCCACCACTTTTTCATTTCCTTAAAAGAAATACTCCATGCTGCTTCAAATAAAAGTGGGGGTAAAAAAATGAAAAAAATCAAATTCGGATCTATCTGTATCGTTGGTAATCCCGGAATGAAACTGATCAGTAATCCTACAACAACAAGAAGTATAGGATAGGCAATCTTTAGTTTTCCTGCCAGCATTTCGATCAATACAATTAACACAATAAGTGCCAACATGAAAGGTAATAATTCGTGCATATTTTTGAAAAAAGTTATTTGAATAAAACAATATAAGACTAAGCAGATACTAAAAATAAGGTTTTAACAGATTACTTTCAAGAAAAATTATGTATCCCTCTTTAAATAGCTTTTATTCTCTTTTGTCAAAAAAATAAAACCTTACATTTATAAAACATTATGTATTATTCTTTTACAAAAAATGAGAAGAAAAAGATTATTATTTATTCTGATAAAATATTTTCAATACGATGAAAACAGTAGAAATTCTTACTGATAAAGGCCATTCTATTTCTGCAAATATCTTTGATTCTCCAGGAAACACTACCATCCTCATCATATCTTCTGCTACCGGAGTAAAACAATCCTATTATAAAAAATTTGCCCAATTCATATGCGAAAAAGGAATTTCAGTTATTACGTTTGACTATTTAGGAATTGGAAAATCTCTTAAAAAACCTCTTAAAAATTTAAACAATAATGCTGTCGACTGGGGTAATACAGACTTGACCTCTGTTATAGAGTTTTCAGAAAAAAATTACCCGGATTCTAAGATCACTTTATTGGGACACAGTATAGGTGGGCAACTGATTGGATTATCAAAATCAGCTTCAAAAACTCATAAAATCATCCTCGTTGCCGCACAAAGTGGATACTGGAAATTTTGGAATGGATTTGAAAGATATAAATTATGGACCTATTGGACGATTCTCTTTCCAGTCCTTATTAAAGTTTTTGGCTATTTACCCTCAAAGAGAATCAGCGGAATGGAAAATCTTCCTAAAAATGTTGCAAAACAATGGATGAAATGGTGTTTATCTCCAGAATATCTTTTTGAAAACACAGCAGAAGAAGACTTGTTCTTTAAAAACATAAAGGTATCTCTGACTTCTATCAGCATTGAAAATGATTATTTCGCTCCTGTTGCAGCAGTAGACTGGCTAACGGCAAGATATGAAGATGCAGATATTACAAGAATTCATCTTGCTTCAAAAGATTTTAATACCAATGATATTGGACATTTTGGAATCTTCAGGGAAAAATTTAAAGACAATATCTGGCTGTTGCTTTTAAAAGAAACAGACTTCAGCGAAAATCAGGATATATAATATTCTATTCATTAATATACCAACAAAAGGAATGATAAGTCTGGCAAAGGAGCATACAGGTTCATCATATTATATGAAAGACAACAATTTACCTTTTCAGAGAAATGTATAAGAAGCTCCTTGAAATGTATAAATAATATCCTCTCGTTTTTAGGAATTTTGTATAGAATTTAAAAAATATCACAATGCAAAAGACCATATTAATCACGGGAGCCTCATCTGGCTTCGGCAGAGAAACAACAAAGCTATTTCAAAAAAACGGATGGAATGTTATTGCTTCCATGCGGTCACCTGAAAAGGAAAATGAGCTAAATAAACTTAATAATGTTTTTGTTACCCAACTTGATGTAACAAATAAACAAAGTATTCAGGAAGCTGTAAATGCAGGAATTAGTCAGTTTGGAAAAATTGATATCCTGCTTAATAATGCCGGATATGGTGCTATTGGTGCTATTGAAGCGGCAACAGATGAACTGATCAAACAACAATTCGATGTAAATCTGTTTGGGCTTATCGATGTAACAAAAGCTGTTTTACCTTTTATGCGCCAAAACAAAGAGGGCGTTATCATCAACATATCATCTATGGGCGGCAAAATAACATTTCCATTTGGTTCCTTGTATCATGCTACAAAGTTTGCTGTGGAAGGACTTACAGAAGCCATGCAATATGAACTCAACCCATTAGGCATTAAACTAAAGCTTATTGAACCTGGCAGTTACAGAACTGATTTTGGTAACCGTTCTCTAGCCATGTTCGGAATTGACGGACTTGAGGATTACAAACCAGGTTTTGATAAATTAACCGCGTTTGCAAGTACTCCGGATCGGGGGAACAAAAACATCAATGAAGTAGCTGAAGCTATTTATGAAGCGGCAACAGACCGTACAGATAAGCTTCGGTATCCTGTAGGAGCCGATGCACTACAGCTTATCCGGGCAAAAGAAGAATCTGGAGATATAGACTTCAAAAAAATGATGATGAGCCATATAGGTTTATGATAATCAACCAATTTGATTATTGTTGGAGTTATCTGTTTATTGTACCTTTATATTGATATTATTCATATGCCAACATACAAAAACATAGCAAGCATTAGCGAGGCACATCAATTAATAGGATTATCTCCACCAAGACATCCGTTAATTTCTGTTTTTGAACTTTCCAAAAATGTCACCAGAGGCTACCGAAGTAAGGATATCTTTTATACATTAGGTTTTTATACTATCTATTGTAAGACCTTCAGAGGTATTTTAAATTACGGCAAAGGCCACTACGATTTTGACGAAGGATCATTGATGTTTACGGCACCAAATCAGGCAATATCACCAGATCCTGATATTAATTGCGAGGAAGGCTGGGGACTTTTCTTTCATCCGGATTTGATCCACTCAACAAATCTGGGCAAACAGATCAATACGTATTCTTTTTTTAATTATGATATAAACGAAGCCCTTCATGTATCAGAAAATGAAAAACTGGATTTGAAAGATTGTTTTTTAAAAATTGAAAAAGAGTATTCACAAAATATAGATAAGCATACCCAATCTCTAATTGTAAACAATCTGGAATTGTTATTGAATTATTGCAATCGCTATTACGACCGCCAGTTTATAACAAGAGAGAAGGTAAGCAAAGATATCGTACAGAAATTTGAGGCATTACTTATAGAATATTTTTCTGTAGAAAGTCTTATTGAGACAGGATTACCATCTGTTAGTTATTTTGCTTCAAAATTAAATCTCTCCACCAATTATCTGTCGGATCTATTAAGCAAATATACAGGAAAAAGTACTATGGAACATATTCACTTGCAACTGGTTGACAGAGCAAAGACCTTGTTATGGGGTTCGGACAGATCCATCAGTGAAATCGCTTATGACTTAGGATTTGAGCACCAGTCTCATTTCACCAAATTGTTTAAAACAAAAACGGGTGTTTCACCAAAAGCATTTAGATTATTAAATTAAAGAAAAATCACATCATCTAAATCTTTTTATCTAAAAAACCGGGTATATACACCCGGTTTTTGTTTAAAATCAGACAAGAACTTTGTAAAATTATATCAGTGTCCTTAATTATTTTTCTGCTATTTCTTTCGCGGCCTTCATAATTACTGCAGCCACTTTTTGAGGTTGAGAGATAAAAACAGCATGACTTCCTTTGATCTCTGTAACTTTAGTATTAGAACGTTTGTACATATTACGTTGGATGTCCGGATGAATACTTTTATCTTCAGTAGCTATTATCCCGTAAGTTGGTTTATTTCTCCATGCTGCATCTGTAATTGGTGTTACAAAACACTGGCCATTGAATGCACCTTGTGAAGCATACATAAAATCAGCTAATTCATTGCTGACATCTGCACAAAAGCCTGCATGAAATTTTGCCTTATCATAATAAACAATCCCTTTTTCATCCGGAGGCAATACTCCATTTTCAGGGGCAGGTTTCATGGTCTGAAACCATTGTAAGGCCGTTTCTCCGTTGTCAGGTTGGAATGCTGCAATATAAACCAGTCCAGCTACTTTTGGATGATTTCCAGCCTGAGTAATAACTGCTCCACCCCATGAGTGCCCAGCAAGAATCGTTGGTCCGTCCTGAGCGTCCAGTGCCAGCTTTGTTGCTTTTACATCATCTTCCAGAGAGGATAATGGATTTTGTACTACAGTAACGTGGTAACCCTGTTTTGTAAGTACGTCATAAACACCTTTATACCCGGAACCATCAGCGAAGGCACCATGTACCAATACTACATTTTTTATAGTCTGTGCATTTACTAATGCAGTGGTGGAAAAAAGAACGGTTGCCAATGCTATGATACCGCTTTTTAATGTACTCATAAAAGTTTGCTTTTTCATTTCTTTAGTTGTTGAAGTTTTTGTTCGAATCAACACCACAAAGATGCGCTGAAAAAGAGGTGCAACCTGTGGGCATATTCCCCGGTTAGTTGTAGTTATTTCCCTTCTTTTGATATTTCAAGTGAATTTCTGAAGTCAGAAGGAGATACACCGGCATTTTTCTTAAAGAAATTGGAAAAATAAGATACATCTTCAAAGCCAAGTTCAAAAGTGATATTCTTTACAGATCTATCGGTATACAGTAAAAGTCTTTTAGCTTCCAGGATGATCCTCGTTTGGATGATCTGTGAAGGTGTTTTTTGATTGTATATTGCAAATAGGTTAGATAAGGTTTTAGGGGATTTAAAAAGTTGTTCTGCATAAAAACTTACTGAATGCTCTTCTTTAAAATTCGCTTCTACCAATAGGTTAAATTTCCTCACAATATGAAACCGGTCTTCCTGACTTTTCAGAACCGGGATATACTCTGATTTAGCCAGCCCTGTCACATAAATGATCAGTCGCTTCAGTAACACGAGCAGCATCTCATTTTGAATAAGATCAGAAGTCCCGAATTCTTCAATGAAAATATCCGATAACAACTGTAATTTTTTCTGAGCAGATTCATCCAGTTTTACAAGCATATGATCTGTACTGCTGAATAAAAATCCAACACAACTCACCTCACTATCATGATCAATAATACAATAGAATTCCCGATTAAACTGCCATACAATAATATTTGAAGAGTCTTCAAAACTGAAAGTCTGATTAAACAAAAGGGTCAGCAAAGAATGGGAAGGAAATTCGTATTCCTTTCCATCAACTTTAACCTGCTGACTTTTTCCAGGATTCCAGGCAATAGTAAAGTATTTATTAAACCTGTCTCTGGTAAAAAACAACCGGTCAAAACCAGGTTCGTCTCTAAAGAACATTAATTCGCCACCCGTATTTTCTTCCTTTATTTTAAGTTTCATGGTTTATATATTCTGACCTTAAAAATACAAAACCATAAGAGGAACTCAAAAAAGAAATCCAGTTACTGTGTTCATTTTTTATTCATTATTTGAAATATTGGTGTTTTTACTAATTTGGGTTTATAATTATTAAAGAATACCGTTATGAAAATATCATTCTCTATTGTTAACATTTTGCAAAGTATCCGTTAATTATCGTTTCGATAGAAAAAATTATGCTAATTTCACATTAAAATATAGCTTAAGAAAGGTTAAAAAAAGACAACTTTATAAGCTTAGAAGTTATTGACTTCTATCTTTATTTGTGTTTCAATCCAACTAGTACAAAATGCCTAAAAAATATATCCTACCATCTGAATTATCCTGGTTATCTTTTAATGACTGTGTTTTACAGGAAGCCGCTGATAAAACAAATCCTTTATACGAAAGAATAAAATTTCTTGCCATTCATTCCTCTAATCTGGATGAATTTTATCGTGTAAAGATCAGTGATCTGCATTCAATTCCTGAAAAGATCACATTGTTTGAAAAAGTGAAAAAGGAAATAAACCGTCAACAGAATAAATTTGGTTCCATATGGAAGGAACAAATCGTTCCGGAATTAGAGGATAGCAAAATTATCTATTACGAAAAGCAACCATTACTTCCTTTGCATTCGGATGAGATTGAAAGTTATTTTAAAACAACCATTCTTTCTTACATACAGATCGTTTATCTCTCTGAAGACGAAAAGCAGGAATATTTTTTAAATAACCGGCAGCTTTATTTACTTATTAAATTAAAGGCAAAAAATGGTGAAATCAGATATTGCTATATCAATATTCCTTCAGATAAACTGAACCGATACAAAATATTAAGCAGTCATAAAGGAAAAAGTTATATCATCTCTATAGATACCATTATCAAACGGTGTCTGCACTACATATTTACCGATCAGGAAATTATCACAGCCTTTGCCATTAAACTCAACAGGGATGAAAATTACCAGATCGATGACGAAGCAAGCGGAAATCTAGTATCTAAAATAAAAAAGAAGGTTCTTGAGCGAAAATCAGGTTCATCAACACGTTTTTTATATGATTTCAATATGCCTGAGGATCTATTGATTCTTTGTAAAAAATCCTTTAATCTTAAAGAGGATGAAATGATTGTGGGTGGGACCCATCATAATTTTTTTGATTTGTTTAAATTCCCGAATCCCAATTTTCCAAATCTTCAAAATGAGAACTTTCCACCGGCAAAACATATCCCTTTTGAAAGTAAAAGATCAATGTTTGACATTATTGATAATGAAAACCAACTGATTCATTTTCCTTATCAATCTTATCATTATGTTCTACAGTTCTTTAATGAAGCTGCTATTCATAAAGACATCACGGAAATAAAGGTAACGTTATACAGAATATCCTCACAATCACTCATCGCCAATGCCCTTATCAGTGCTGCAAAAAACGGAAAAAAAGTAACTGTTTTTGTAGAAGTAAAAGCACGATTTGATGAAAACAACAATCTGTTCTGGGCTAATGAGATGCAAAAGGCAGGAATTAAAATCATTTACAGCATGCCCAACCTGAAGGTACACGCGAAAGTAGCATTGTTTACTTTGAAAAACGAAAAAAAAACAAAAAATTACGCCTACCTTTCCACAGGAAACTTCAATGAAAACACTGCAGAAACATACACTGATTTTGGTCTTTTCACCTCTGAAAAAGAATATACAGAAGACTTAAAACAGGTATTTCGTTTTTTTAGAACCAAAGAGAAAAAATACATTATTTCTAATTTATGGGTGGCAGGATTTAATCTGAAAGAAAATATTCTAAAACATATTGATATTGAGATCCAAAACGCTGAAAATGGTAAGAAAGCGGCTATATTTCTAAAGGTTAACGGATTGAATGACAAAGATATTATCAGTAAATTAATTGAAGCCAATAATTCAAAAGTTGAAATTACCCTTATTGTAAGAGGTATCTGTACATTATTACCCGGAATCAAGGGATATACCGAAAACATCAAAATTTACAGGATCGTAGACCGTTTTCTGGAGCATTCACGTATTTATAAATTTCATAACGATGGTGAAGAAAAAATTTATCTTTCTTCTGCAGATATGCTCAGCAGAAACCTGAACCGTAGGATAGAAGTCGCTTTTCCGATTACAGATAAAAAAATGATGCAAGAGATCGATACGATCATAAAAATGCAACTTAATGATAACACCAAAAAGAGGATATTAAATAACAAAGGTCAAAGTATCTCACAATATCAGCCCGAGCAATTACAAAACGCATCCCAAAAGGAAACTTATCTTTGGTATAAAAAGAAAGAAGAAAAGCTAAAAAAGGAATGAAAATCTGGCAAACAGCATCATTACTCAGTTGGTCATAAAGTCTACCACATTTCTATTTATGTGATGTGGGTCACATAACTATCTTATTAATTCTGTTGACATTTGTATGAGAAAGAGGTGAAAAATTTGAAGCCTTAATTAACCATCATACATTTTATAAAATGGAAACAATAAATAATAAAATTGGTATGCCTGTACTCGGATTTGGAACATTAATTCCTGATCCCGTTCTTACGGTAAGTGCAACTATAGATGCTTTAGAAGCTGGATTTCGACACTTCGACTGTGCCGAGCGATATCAAAATGAACGCGAAGTAGGGAAAGCGTTACGTGAAGGACTTGCGACAGCAGGTATTAAACGTGAAGAGATCTTTGTTACAGGAAAGTTATGGAATACCAACCATCGTCCCGATCGCGTTGAGGCCGCATTTGAAGCAAGCTTGGAACGATTGGGTCTTGATTATATGGATGCCTATCTTATTCACACTCCATTTGCTTTTCAACCGGGAGATGATCAGGATCCACGGGATGAAAATGGCCATACAATTTATGACCATGAAATCACGTTATCAGACACCTGGAGGACTATGGAAAATCTTGTAGACGATGGTAAAGTCCGCCATATCGGATTGTCTGATGTCAGCTTGGAAATACTTTCCTCTATTTACCAATCAGCAAGAATCAAACCCACTGTAGTTCAGATCGAATCACACCCCTATTTACCGGAAACAGAACTTCTAAATTTCTGCAAAGAAAATGATATTGTGTTCTTGGCTTTTGCACCATTAGGTCATGGAATAAGACCTGGGTTACTTGAAGATCCTACCATCTTAAAGATTGCTGTTCGAATTGGAAAAACGCCAGCACAGGTATTATTAGGTTGGGCAGCCCAACGTGGAACAGCTTTGCTTACCACACCAAAAACTAAGGCTCGTGCACAGGAGAATTTTGATGTGGATTTCCTGCCACAAGATGCTTTTGATGAGATTAACAGCATTCAGATCCGACAAAGATATAATCAGGTTGTGAAAACCGGAGTTCCTGGTTTTATTGCAAGGGTTGATTAAGCTGAAAATAAAAAAAATAAAAACTAAATGGTTCTAAAATTCACTGTTTTTCAGACAATAAATTTTATTTCCTTTTTTTAGCATAACCTTTTTTCAGGTATTATTATTTTTTCTACATCAATATACCATCGATTGGCTGTATGGGCTTAGGAAGCTCGGTTTCTCCTAACATCTGCAGCAGATCGATCTCAATGGTCCTGCAAATAGAAAGCATGGGTATATCGGTTGCTAATCCTTCGAATGGATTTTCAGAATAATCACCTATCAGTTCCATCATTACATAAACCCAGCCCACAACCGTTCCAAATGGAACCATCAACCAAATACCAGCCTCACCCAGTTTTTCAAATTCAGCTACAATACCAAGAGGTAGTAAAAAAATAAAAATACAGATAAAGATAAAGCTTAAACTGGCATACTGCCGGGGTAAAGGAAACTTTTTTATGCGTTCTGCCCTACCTTGATGCTCATAAAAATCACAAAGAACCTTCTGCATATCAAGTTGTCTCCTCATGTGCAGATGTTCTTTCTCTTCCTGTTCTGCCAAATACTGCGATTGTAGATTTATAATTTGTGTGGCAGCATTAGCAGCATCCTTCCATTGGTCAGCAGTTGAAAAATAATCTAATTTTTGTTTTTCATTTAAATAGTCCTTATACATTCCAATCCCATACAATTCTCTTCGCTTTACTCCAACTTTACCAAACAACCATTTCAAACTGGCATGCTCCCACTGGGTAGGTACCAATAATTGTTCTCTTAAAATATACAGCCACGCAATATGCTGATATATTAGTTTGGTTTTTATGTTCCTGTGTTCACTAGATGAAAGTTGGCTATGACCTACATAAGCATTCACCAGTACTCCCCAGCTTCGACTGCTGTTAACAATAGCTCCCCATATTTTACGGGCTTCCCAAACTCTGTCATAGGACTGATTATTTTTAAATCCTACGTAAAAAGCTACCGCAGTTCCAATAAGTGATAATGGCAACGATGGGATAGAAATCCATTTCCAATCCAAAATATCGTATAGGAATGCAATAAAAAGCATATACAGGACCAGCCACCATAAATGGTGTCCTGCAAATTCGAATAATTTTTTTAGAGTAATGTTTTTTTTAACAAGCATCTTTGTGTGTTTTTCACGTACAATATAACAAAACATTTATGTTTATTACAACTTATACTGCCCACACTAGTAAGAATTACCAAATACGCACCCTCTTTTCAGGCGATAGGTATAACTTGTCTTCTGGATTTATATTGAAAGCCTTATACCATGCATTCATATTTCTTACAACGCCATTTACACGGTACTCTGCAGGCGCATGATAGTTCTGTGATACGTTCATCCGATAGGCTTCCGGAGTATAAAGGCTACGATTAACCTGAGCGAAAGATAGAAAATAGCGCTGATCACCAGTATATCCATTTAAAACACGTTGTTGATCGGCATAATCTTTACAATACAGTTGATAAGCTTCATAGGCAACTTCAGCCCCAGTAAGATCCCCAATATTCTCTCCTAGCGTTTGTTTTCCATTGATATGGATTCCATCTAAAGGTGAAAATGAATCATACTGTTCTATAAGTAGTTTAGTTCGCTCTTCGAATTGTTTTCGGGTCTGATTAGTCCACCAATCATGAACCAGTCCCTGTCCATCAAATCTTGACCCTTCATCATCAAAACAGTGTCCCAATTCATGTCCTATTATAGCACCAATGGCGCCAAAGTTTACAGCCGGATCAGCAAATGGATCAAAAAACGGTGGTTGTAAGATACCTGCAGGAAATTCTATGGAATTATATAATTTACTACTGGTTGCATCAACAGTTTGCGGAACCTGATACCAATCTTTACTAGTAAAGACTTTTTGAAGGAGTGAACGTTCATAATCCCAGTTGGCTTTTGCAATAAGTTGCTCATTACCAATAGGATCTTTAGCGTCAAATTTGATTGATGAGTAATCCCGCCAAACTTCAGGATACCCTATCCTTACAGTTACTGCATCTAATTTAGCTTTTGCTTCCTTTCTACTGCTTTCATCGAGCCAATCCAGATTGTCAAGTCTGACTGCAAATGCTTTACGGATATATCCAACTAAATCCTCGATTCTTTTAAGCGTTTCGCGAGGAAAATACCTTTCTACATATAACTTCCCTACTATTTGCCCCAACCTATTATTAACATATCGAATTGATTTCTGTTCCCTTGAAATATCCTTTGAAATCCCATTTAAAGCAGTAGAATAAAAATCAAACTGACTTTTGCGAAAGTCTTCTGATAAAATAGTAGAATGATTAACGATCCAATGAAATGCTAAATAAGATGACCACACTTCGACAGGAGTTTTTGCAAATAGAGCAGCTTTTGCTTTTATCGCTGAATCTGCCTGCAATATCACTTCACTTACATGATCTACCCGTCTGCTTGCCAGAAAGGTCTTCCAAGGGAAACCCGGAGCATACCTATTCAGTTCTGAAGTAGACAACAGATGTGAATTAATCTTACTATCACGTATTTGTGCTGGTGTCCATTGCATTGATGCTAATTTAGTTTCAAGCTCCAGAATATCATTGGCTCTTTTATCAGCATTTTTTATACCTGCAAGCTGGAAAGTATGAATAATATAATCTTTATAAGCTTTGCGATAACCCGGATAAGGTCCATCTTGTTTTTGATACCACTCAGGTGCGGGCAAACCAATACCACTTTCACTTAATGTAACAAGAAACCTGCTTCTGTCATTTAAATCAGGTCCCGTCCGAATTCCTATAATGGAGAAAGATTTTGGATTTGCCATCCATTTAGCAACATCCTTATAGCTACTTAAGGCAAATATCTGTTCTAAATCCTTTTGAATTGGTTTAATACCCAGTTTATCCATATTTTCAGTATCCAGATAACCTAAGTAAAGTGCACCTATTTGTTTTTGGGAATTATCTGCCCCACTTTTTGCGTCTGATCCTTCATGAATCACCTTGGCTATTCTCTCATTAACCTGATTGCCCACTTCACTATAGTTACTTAGCCCCGAGGATCCTGTCGGAATGGTTTTTGATTTTAACCATCCGTCATTAACATAAGCATAAAAATCATTGCCCGGCAATATTGACTTGCTTATAAACTGAGTTTCAACACCCCAATTACCAAAAGCAGCTTTATCTTTACTAAATTCCGTTGTCTGTGCACCAATGTAACAGGGAAAAGTTGCAGATACTATAATAGTCGTAATAATTTTCACTTCCAATTTCTGAAGTTGAGATGTTATGGAGAGGATTGAGAGGCAGTTTCTATAATTCATTGGGTATCCATTGTAATGCCTCCAAGTTACTTCTAGATTTTGAATTTTGATTATATAAATGTCAATAAGAAGCTTTTTTTAGTTTAATTTATCATGACATCTTTATTTCTTCATTATTAAAATTTAGCTGGGAATACTTATAATTTGTTAAATTAGTATCATTTAAATACCTAAATATCACATTATGAAAATATTAAAACCCGTTGAAGCATTTGACAAAGCGGCAAAAATATACCAGGATAAGTTTATGGATGTCAGTTCCTTTGCTGACACTTTTAATTTGTTCTGCGATCATATAACAGCCGATCATGCAGACATTCTGGATATCGCCTGTGGTCCTGGAAATATTACAAAATACCTGTTGGATAGAAAACCCGATTACGATATATTGGGAATTGATTTATCATCAAAAATGCTCGATCTTGCCCAGATCAATAATCCTACTGCACAATTTCAGCTTATGGACTGTCGGGAAATAAATCAGATTGAAAAGAGATTTAATGGAATCATCTGCGGCTTTTGCCTTCCTTATTTATCTCGTGAGGAAGCTGTTGAGTTAATCGCAAATGTCTCCGGATTATTACAACCTGGTGGTGTATTTTATCTAAGCACTATGGAGGATGACTACAATAAATCGGGATTAATCACATCCAGTTTAGGTGACCAGGTGTATCTTTATTATCATCAGGCAGATTATTTAACCAAAGCATTTCAGGAAAATAACTTTGAGGTTATTCAAACAAAACGTTTTAAATCTACTGATAAGGATGGCGCCACGATTACAGATTTGGTATTGATCGGAAAGTTGATTTGATTGATTCGTATTTCTCCTTGTAATTACTTATATTGAAGAAGTTTCATAATCAATAATCATCGCTAAAAACATTTTATGAATATTAAAAACAAATAATTATGTCATTTACAACTTACATGAAAAACATTGAAGAAAAAACCGGCAAATCACCGGAAGACTTCCAACTTCTTGCAGATGAAAAAGGTTTCACTAAAAACGGTGCTATTAATACAAATATCAAAGCGACTGAAATTATCAACTGGTTAAAGGAAGATTTTGATTTAGGGCACGGACATGCAACAGCAATGTATGCCTATCTTAAAGGCAAACGTGAATAATAGATTATAAGTTAAAGGAGATATTGTAAAAACATCTGAGCTTTTGAACAAATTAATTTTGGACTTTTGAACAAATTTATTCTTCATTTTATGATGGAACTTTGTCCTATCAAAACTTTCAAAAATGAAAAATAAAGAAACAGTATTGGTAACTGGCGGTTCAGGCTTCATAGCTTCTTACTGCATTATTACTTTACTTAAAAATGGCTACAAAGTAAAAGCCACGCTCCGTTCACTAAAAAAATCACAATTGGTAAAACAAATGTTAAAAGAAGCCGGTCTTCATTCATTCGAAGATTTATCATTTGTAGAAGCGGATTTACAGAATGAATCAAGTTGGGAAAAAGCAACCGAAGGATGCCAGTACGTCATTCATGTTGCATCACCAACTCCTCATACTGATGCAAAGACTGAAGATGATTTTGTAATTCCTGCTAAAAATGGTGTTCTATTTGTATTACGAGCGGCAAAAAAGGCAGGTGTAAAAAGAGTTGTTCTTACTTCAGCTTTTGGTGCTGTAGGATTTGGTACTGTAAAAACCACTCCATATACAGAAGAAGACTGGACAGTACTTAATGAAACAGTATTCCCTTATCAAAAATCGAAAACAATTTCTGAAAAAGCAGCTTGGGATTTTATAAAAAATGAAGGCAAAGGAATGGAATTGTCTGTGGTAAATCCCACCGGAGTTTTGGGCCCTGTATTAGGAGATGACTTTTCACATTCTATTCAAAACATCAAGCAAATGCTTAATGGAGATATGAAAGCCTGTCCCAAAATAATTTCTGGATATGTGGATGTCCGTGATGTTGCTGATTTGCACTTTAAGGCGATGACAATGCCTCAGGCCAATGGCCAACGTTTTATAGCGGTTGCAGGGAAAGGTTTTTCTCTGATAGATACAGCAAATGTCCTTAGAAAAAACCTGGGTGAAAAAGCATCAAAAGTGCCAACCAAAGAATTACCCAACTGGTTCATTAAAGTTTTGGCCATATTCAATCCTAAATTGAAATCAGTTGCTCCTTATTTAGGAATGATAAAGAATGCAAGTAGTGAAAAGGCCATCAAAGTGTTAGGATGGAAACCACGTTCTACCGAAGAAGCTATTGTAGCGACAGCCAATAGTTTGATTAAATTTGATATTGTAAAATAAACATAGATGAAAATAATTATTACCGGAGCTACAGGATTAGTAGGTGAAGGCGTTTTGCTTGTTTGCCTGGAAAATCAAGTGGTAAAAGAGGTCCTCATCATAAGCAGGAAACCTCTTACTCTCACACATGAAAAATTAAAAGAACTGATCGTAGAAGATTTTGCAACCATCAAAAACTACCGTCAAGATCTGGAAAACTATGATGGGTGCTTTTTTTGCGCAGGAGCAAGTGCTGTTGGTGAAAATGAGGAATCATTTACCAGAAAAACATTTGGCTTTGTCGTTCCATTTGCTGAGATACTATCTCAAATTAACCCTGCCATGACATTTATATATGTTTCTGGCAACCGTACTGATAGTACAGAAAAAGGAAAAGCGATGTGGGCCAGAGTAAAAGGACGAACCGAAAATGCTTTGCTTAAATTATCTTTTAAAGCAGTATATAATTTTCGTCCCGGTTTTATGAAACCGGTAAAAGGTCAAAAAAATGTAAGATCTGTTTACCGTATTTTTGAAGTACTATCTCCTTTATGGTACTTGCTTTTCCCTAATTGGATCTGTACAATGCGGGAAGTCGGTCTGGCAATGATCAATTGCGTATCCAAAGGATATAAGGCTCCTATTTTGGAAGTAAAAGACATAAAATCACAAGCAAAATCATGAAAATATCAGAAATAAAATCCTGTATCGTAGGTCCTGCCATTTCAGCAGAAGAATTCATCACCGAACATTTCTTTTTATTCCTGGTAAAAGGCAACATGAATGGCTATGATGGAAACAAGCATTATACACTCAAAATCGGCGAAAGCTGTGTTGTCCGTAAAAATAGACTGGCACGATACAATAAAGTGAGAGTGAATAATGAATTTGAAAAAATTATCTTTTTCTTCGATGAAATTTTTCTGAGAGATTTTCAAAAGAAGCATAGCATTAGCTTTCTTAATCATGAATCAAAGGACACATTTATCAGACTCAGAAAAGATAACCTTATCAATAGCTTCCTTCTTTCATTAGAACCCTATTATAATGGTTCTGGAGACATCAGTAAAACATTCTCTGATTTAAAAAGAGAAGAATTACTTCTTATCCTGTTGCAGTTGCATCCCGAATTATCAGATGTGTTATTTGATTTTGGTTTCCCTGGGCGTGTGGACCTTGAAGAATTTATGCAAAAAAATTACAGGTTCAATGTAAGTATGGAACGTTTCGCTTTCCTTACCGGGCGCAGCTTGTCAGCTTTTAAAAGGGATTTTAAAACCATCTTCAATGAAACACCTAATCGTTGGCTAACGAGGAGACGATTGCAGGAAGCAAGATTTCTTATAGAGCAAAAAAGACAAAGGCCAACAGATATATATCTTGATTTAGGCTTTGAGGATCTGTCGCATTTCTCTTTTGCATTTAAAAAAGAATTCGGTGTATCAGCAAGTAGCTTGTAGCGGATTAAAATCTACAATATTATAGACCTGGCTACTTAGAAGCGAACAAACTTTATAAATATTTCATTTTATTGATCACAGGATTAGCGTACATAGCCAGGAAGCTCTGTTTCAGAACCGAATCAGAAATATCGATACGCATTTCCATTCTTCTTCCAAAAAGCATTTTCTCATCTTCTGTATAGTAATCGGAATATTTATTTGTTCCATTTAGTAAATCATAAGCTATAAAGTTGGTCGGCCAAAGTTTATAATTTTCTATAATGGAATTATCAATGACCTGAGCGATCGCTTGCAGTTGTTTATTTTTATTGTCGAATTTTGAAACAATCTCATCAAATTCCGTATTAAGAACTTGACCTGCATGCAGGTGAATACGTTTTTTTTGTCCCAATACTCCACTGAGCATAGTCATAAAGTCTTCATCTTTCTCTTTTACATATAATTCATTTCTTGATTTTGCCATAAGTTGTGGCATTTTAAGAACATCTGTAGGATCATATTCATATGAAATGGAAAGAGGAACTATCTTCAATGTCTTAAAAAAATCATTTAACGGTTGGTCACCTGCCGCCATAGCAAGCATTTTTAAGACACCCTGCTGGGTAGCATCGTTGCCATCTTTGGTTCGGCCCTCACGTTGTGCAATCCAGACTGAACGGTTTTCTTTCGTTAATAAATCGTAAATATACTCAGACATCACCTTTGAGCTGTTCAGCTGTTCGCGAATAGGTAATCCTCTTTGAACTAAAAAGTTACGATTGAGTTTTGCAAGTATATGCAGAAATTTCTTATGTACAAGATTATCACCAATGGCTGAAGAGGTCATAATCAGTCCTTGATCCAGCAATACTAAATTAAGCAGAGAGGTATCTAAAACAATGTCTCTGTGACTGGATACGAACAAATACGCAGCATCTTTATCCAACTGATCAAATCCCGATGTACTTAATCCTTCGGAACTCTGTTTCAGAATCTGGCGGACAGTTTGTGAGATAAAATGATGTTGAAAATCACTTATTGAATGGATATTTGTAAATTCTTTAAGCCAAAACTCTTCATCATGATCGGGAAAAGTAAAACGCATCAATGCCTTCATCATAGGATGCTTAGCAATACTTTGCAATGCATCATTTACTTCATGGTCGTAAAAAGGCCTTATATCATCAAATTTCGACATTCTTTTATTTAAAAATTAAACGCTTTGCAAAAGAACAAAAAATTATTGACTACATCTGATGATTCATGTCATAATTGCTATTTTGTAAATAGAATACAAAAAAAAGATTTTAATAAGAGGCTTTTTAATTATAATTCTATTTTTTCAAAAAGATTGCAAGCCCCGAAGAACTGCTGCTGCCTCCATTAGAAAGATGTGTTGCTACACCATTTTTCCAATAGGTTACAAAATTCCCTTCATATCCCGCAATATATACTGCACCTCCCGAAAGAGCAATAGCATTCGCTTGGGATCCTCCTTGTGATCCGTTTGTAAGATCTCTGGCGACACCATTTTTCCAATATTTCGCGGTATTTCCGGTACTGCCATTATTTTGATATCCGCAAACGTATACGTTTTTCCCCAAAATGGCAATGTCGGTTGCAATATTATAATTGGCGCCATCAGTGAGTGACACAGCGACTCCGTTTTTCCAGTATTTGGCAATAGGAAGACTTCCACCGTCAGTTGTTTTAGCTTCATATCCTGCAACATAAATATCACTTCCATCAACTGCAATGGCATAAGCATGTGCTGATTTGGTGCCATCGGTAAGAGGTACGGCTACTCCGTTTTTCCAATATTTGGCAACACCCCGGCTTCCGTTAAATTCACCACCGGCTATATAAACATCGTTTCCTACCACCACTATTCCACCAGCATTGGTATGATGACCAGGTGTACCGTCGGAGAGATTCGTAGCCACACCATTTTTCCAGCATTTTCCAACTTTAGTTCCATTACTGTCAGTTTGTGCTCCTGTGACATAAACATCGTTACCACTTACAGCAATGCCGCCTGTTAATGTGTTATGATCGCCAACAGCAAGTTGTGTTGGAACACCGTTTTTCCAATATTGGAGCTTTCTTCCGCCAGGAATATCGTCCCATCCGGCTACGTATACATCGTTGCCTGCAACCGTTATTCCTGTTGCATATCCGCCACTGCTCGATGCACTGGTAAGATTGGTAACAGTACCATTTTTCCAATATTTTGCATCTCCGCTTTCATAACCAGAGACATAGATTTCAGAGACCGGTATTTCAGGTATCTCTGCATCACCAGGATCTGAAGAATCGGATTTATCTCTGTCGCAACTAACTAAAGATAAAGCTAATATAGAAACCGTTATTAGACTACGATAGTGTAATTTCATTTTAATGTGTGTGATTGGTTAGTTTGGCTCGGCTTTTCGATCTCAAATAGTATTTAACAATCTTAACTCACCTAGCTTAGAAATTAATGAGCAATATCTATACCGAAGGATTTGATTGGCTTTTGTATGTTTGTGGATTATTTTTAAATTTGAAATGCTTGTGAATTTATTTGCATTTGTATTTTTAAGCATCTTTTATAAAGGGCTTTTTACAGTGTAAAATTAAAAGTTCGTTTTTCCTCAATAAAAGGCCAATCATTATTTGTATCTTATGAAAAATCAGGAATTAAATCAGTTAATTGATATTTTATTTAAATCAGGGAAAGAAGAAAAATATAAACCCAAAACAATTATTATTGAAGAAGGTATCATTTCAAAAAAATTTTATTATCTGAAAAAGGGAATCCTTAGAGGATGGACAAATTACGATGGTAAAGAAATCTCTTTCCAATTTCTTTTCGAAGATCATATTTTCTGCTCCTCTGAAAGTTTTTTTTATAACAGACCAAGTTCTTACACCATTGAAACAATTGAAAACTGTACAGTATTATCAATAGAAAAAACGGTAATAGACAAATTATCAGAAAACAATGATTTCTTAAATTTATTCAATAAATACCTGATCAGCAGAATCAATGATTATCAGCAACTACTGATATCAAAAATACAGGACAAACCGGAGGTACGATACAAAAAACTGCTTGAAGCAAATCCTGAAATTATTCTTCGTATTCCTCAACATTTAGTTGCATCCTATCTGGGTATTACTCCGGTAAGCTTAAGTAGAATCAGAAATCGTTGAGTGTATATTTCTTTACAATTGTTATCGATTGGCCACCCGGATGCTAAGTACTTTTGTTGAAAATAATATCAACAATGGAAAAATTAATAAAAGCAGTATTTACCGATGTCATTGAAAATAAAAACTACGATGAATCATTGATCAATAAATACTTTAGTGAAGATTATATACAGAGCGTAGACAATGTAACCTTGGATTTTAATTCTTTTAAAAAGCATATTCAGAAATTAAAAGAAAAAGCAGATCAGCAAAATGTGGTATTCGAAAATATAGCAAGTAATGAAACTTCAGTATTTACCAAACATTTTGTCACAAGCGTTCTCAAAAATGGGGAAATTGTAAAACATAAGGTCTTCGCGGAATTTACTATTAAAAACAATAAGGTAATATATTGTGATGAGTTGACTACCTTATTAGAAGGCTCTGCTTCAGAAAAAAAACTCGGCTCAGAAATTTAAGCTCTGCTAAAATATGCAGAAGGGTAAATCTCCCTTTTATTATTTGAAAATGAGAAATGTAAACAAAAATGAGGTAGATATAAATTCTACCTCATTTTCTTTTATTGATCAATTCGTCAACCCTAAAATTACAGCTCCCTGAAGGCAAGCATCAATTCTTCAAATAGGTTTCAATTACAGAAAGTGCCTTTAAAGTAAGCAGAAAGTTTTACAAGTTTTAAAATCAAAAACAATAAGGTTATTAATTGCAAAGAACAAACTATCTTAGTAGAAGGATCCGTTACTGAAATCCTGCTGAGAGGCCAAATAAATAGAATGTATGGTAAATGACTATAAAAAGTATGATCTTTTTGGAAAGACCTTAATGCAAAAAATTGCATTGACACCACCTTTTAATTTTGATTTCCCTGTTACTGAACAGGCCTGTTTTCTATATGTTCTAAAAGGTGAATTCCAATATCAGATTGATAACGAGGATATTAATATTCCTACAAATTATTCATTGTTCCTGAATTGTATAAGCTCTGGAAAGCAAATACATAATTCACACCCCGAAAGCAATTGTGAAATTGTAATTGTTACTTTTTATCCGGATATATTAAAGAAAATTTATGACCGGGAACTCCCATCATTGCTTCATCCACCAAGGAATATCATTTCAAATCAGTCAAATAAAAAAATAAATAATGAATTTTTAATTCAAAAATACATTGAAGGCTTATTATTTTATTTTGAGAATCCATCTTTGATTAATGAGGATATCCTGATCCTGAAGCTAAAGGAAATCATACTGTTGTTAGCTCAAACACAAAATGCAGAAGCGATACAGGTTATATTATCGCAGCTCTTTTCTCCAATAACTTATACTTTTAAGCAGATCATTGAAGCTAATTTGTTTTCACAATTAACAATTGAACAGCTCGCAGAACAAAATAATCTAAGTGTATCTTCTTTTAAAAGAGAATTTGCCAAACTATACAATGATACTCCCGCCAACTACATTAAAAACAAGAAACTCGAAAAAGCAGCTGAGCTACTTCTGGTTTCGGATCAGCGAATCACCGATATTGCTTTTGATTGTGGATTTAATGATCTGGCAAATTTTACAAAAAGCTTTGGTGATAAATATAACTTAAGTCCTACAAATTATCGTCAGGAACTGAAAAATAAACATTTAAAATAATATTCTATTACTCGATAATTCTTACAATATTCCCCAACAGGATCGGGCGTTCTTAAAGCTAATTTAAGAATGCTTTTTTTATGAACCAAAATCCCAAATAATTGAACGAAATCACAAAGTTATTTTTTCTTTTCTATTGCAATTTTGCAGTGTTCCTCTTAGAGAAACAATAAAGCGGACAGATGACTTTTTATCAACCTGTCGTCTTTAAAACAATAGAATTTATAACATAAAATAATATAAAATGGGACTATCAAGTTTAGGAATTTTTCACACAATTATAGGTATAGCTGCTATAATAGGCGCATTAGTATCGTTTATTAAATATGGAAGGATTAATCTGAGTGAACCATATGGCAAAGTATATTTCTATGGAACCCTTGTTACATCACTCACCGCATTGGGTATCTCAAAACATGGTGGCTTTAATCCAGGGCATGCTTTTTCGATCTTTATCATCATTTTGGTATCCGTGGCCTATTTCCTTTTTTCAAAAAAGCAAAAAAGTAAAAGAGCCCGCTATTTTGAAAACTTCTCACTTTCCTTTAGCTTTTTCCTTTCCCTTGTTCCAACAGTTAATGAAACATTCACCCGTGTTCCACTAGGGCATCCTTTGGCTAAAGACATCACTGATCCAATTATAGGTAAAACCCTCCTTGTTCTTTTTATTCTTTTTATTGCAGGTTCTGTTTATCAGTATATAACCCAGCGAAAAGCAAATAAACAAGGGTCACTTTAAACTCTTAAATTTTTTCTTTATAAAAAAATGTTCGGAGGTCCGAACATTTTTTTTATTGAATTTCTATTTTATTTACTCTGCTAAAGGGACAACAGGCTCTTCAACGGAAGTCATGTCAGCAGCTGCCTTTTTTTTAGCTAAATTGCTAACCCGCCACATTAAAAATATACTGATAAAAGAGATGACAACAATCACATAACCAACTATATCATAATGTTCTAGAGGTGCTCCTTTGCTTTTTTGGGTAACAATGACACCAGCAACAGCTGCTGCAACTCCACCTGCAATTTGTTGTAATGAAGAGTTGATACTCATAAAAGCTCCCCTATCCTGTAAATCCGGTATGGCACTTGTCAGAGCTGAAGAAGGAATCATCCTACTCATAATTCCGATCATCATCAGGATATTGAATATCATAACCAACCATAGCGGTGTTATAGATAAATTGGTATACAGCACACACATGACCACCATCCACAAAGAGGCAACGGCAAATATTTTAAACTTATCGATCTTATCACTTAATTTTCCTATTAATGGCATGATCACGAGTGAGCTTACCCCGGACACCATAAATAACATAGGAAGTTGCTCGTTTGTAAGCCCCAGATTATTGATCGCAAAGGCACTTCCAAAAGGCATCATCATAAAACCACCAATGGAAAGTAAAGCTGTTGCTGTAAAACCTACCCGGTAATTGCCTTTTGCAATGGTATGCCATAAATGCTGGAAGGCAGATTTATCCCTTTGTACAGAAAGATGTTTTACTACAGGCTGCAGTTTCATAAAAATTAAAACAGCAATAATGATACTCAAAGCTGCTACCATCCAGAAAGGAGCCTCCCAACCCCACTGATTAGCTAAATAAAGACCAATAGGTACACCCAAAACCTGGCTGCCACCAAATCCCATCTGAATAAATCCCATCACTCTACCCCTCTGCTGAAGGGCGAATAAATCGGTAATAATGGCCATAGAAATAGAACCTATTACTCCACCAAAAAGACCGGTAATGATTCTGGCAGCAACTAATACCGGATAAGATTGTGCCATTCCACAAAAGATGGTTCCAGCTATAAATCCGATGTAAAAGAAAAGTAAAAGCTTCTTCCGGTCAAACCTATCGGCAAAGCCCGCAGTTAGCAAACCTGAGATACCTGCGCTGAAAGCATAAGCTGAAACCGCAAAACCAAAAGCCGACGGTTTAAGACTAAGTGATTTCATCAGCATGTCGCCAAGCGGAGACATCACCATAAAATCTAATATTACCGTAAACTGCGTAATAGCTAAAATAAATATGACAAACTTTTGATAGCCCGTAAAGGGCAAAGGTTGTTGTTTTTCCATAATTTTAAAATTAATTTACAGCGGTTATCGCCGTTATTTTTTAATTTAAACTGACCATTCAAGTTGTTTTAATCAGTTTCTGTTGTAAATAAAATGTGACTGAAATTTCTAATTAGGTCTTCTTAAGCGCCTTGACTACCAGATCAAATGTTTGCCATAAAATCTCATCAGTCATTTTAAACACTTTTCCACCAAGGCTTTTTCCTTCGTTATGAAAACGTGCTAAAGAGTACATAGGCGAAAAAGCAACCGACCAGTACACTTCAAAAGGCATCTGGTCTAATTCACCTCTCTTAACAGCATTTTCTAAAAACCTTCCTAGAATTTCCTTAAATCCGCGTAAAAAATGATGAAGAAATTCTTCCTGATAACTTGAATTTCTCAATTGTTCAAAGAACAGATGTTTATCCTGATTTGTTGTTATATAACTATATCGGTTTTTCCATTGGACTCTCAACCCTTCTTCAAAATGTGCGTCCGGATCAAAATCTTTAAGAATGGCATCAGACATTTTTTGCCCTACTTCTTTCGCAATCGTTAAAATTAAATCGTCCCTGTCTTTGTAATAGATGTAGGGAGTTGCAACAGAAATTTTGCAGGCTTTAGCCAGCTTGTTCATACTGAATCCTTCCAATCCATCTTTTATGATCATCTTAATTGCTTCTGTCTGAATCAGTTCCCTTTTATCAGTGTCTTTTATGCGCATTTTTCAAATGTTCTAAAATTTCAAGGCGTAAAATTAATGAATATTTATTAATTATAGAAATTATTTTCTCTTAATTTTCTGTAATACAAAAACATCACTACTCTAAGATTAACAAAGAGTTAATAAGAGTTTGTTGATTTATTTTTAAACAAAGTTTAGTTTTGTTAACCAATAAATTTGTCTTTGTTCTATGAAAACTAAATTTTTCCTGATATTCATGCTGTTTGCACAATTGGCCGGTGCGCAAAATACAAAAACCAAGAATATCGTATTGATTTCTATTGATGGTTACCGCTGGCAGGAAATCTTTAAAGGAGCTGATTCTTCTCTTTTACAAAATAAAAAATTCCGTCAGCAGGATTCTACTGAGGTGTATAAAAAATTCTGGGCTGAAACAGAAGATGAACGTAGAAAAAAATTAATGCCTTTCTTCTGGAATGTAATTTCAAAAAAAGGACAATTATATGGCAACAGGAACCTAAGCAGCCCGGTGAATGTAAAAAATAAATACTGGTTCTCTTACCCCGGAAGAAGTGAAACAGTAACCGGTTTTTATGATGAAAAGATAAATTCTAATTCATATCCAAATAACCCGAACGAAAATGTACTGGAGTTTATAAATAAACAGAAAGACTATCAGGGTAAGGTAGTTATAATTGCTGGCTGGGATGCTGTATCAAAAATTGTAAACCGTGATCGGAATCATATGCCTGTAATCAATCCGTTTGAAAATGCAGAAGGTAAAAACCTAACTGAAGCCCAGAAACTGGCTAATGAAATACAAAATTACCTTCCTAATTATTTTGGCAGATCTGTACGTTGGGACGTGGGTACTTATGCTATTGCTAAAACATATATTGCCGCCAATCATCCTAAAATGGTTTATATTGATTTCGCTGATCCTGACGATCTTGGCCATGCTGGACAATATGATTACTATTTGGATTCCGCACATTATCTGGATGCTATGATTGGAAATCTCTGGGCGGCAATGCAGGCGGATCCTTTTTATAAAGACAATACCACTTTTATTATTTGTCCCGACCATGGAAGAGGTTTAGAAAGTCAGTGGACAAGTCATGGATCATCATCAGAGCATTCTAACGAAACATGGTTGATTGCACTAGGACCTGATACTCCCCCATCGGGAGAAATGAAAAATACTTCACAGATCTATCAGGATCAGATTGCTCAAACCATTGCCAGTTTACTTGGATTTACTTTTAAGGCTAATCATTCCGTTGGGGAGCCTATAAAATCTGTTGTTGGAAAATAAACTTGAATTGCATATATAAACTTAAAGCCTCGATCATCATTGATCAAGGCTTTATTTTTTTAAAGGAAATGATTCAATTACTTATAAAAAAAGGTCAGCTAAAATACTTTTGGCTCTTTCATTATCCCTTTTAATAGTTCAAATAAGATTAGATGGAATTATCTTTTACTTTTTTTAGTCGGGCTATCCTTTTTTTCAGGTTCAGGTGTTCTATTTAAGAGAATATCCAATACTTTTTCTGTATAATCGAATTTCTTCTCATGGTAAAGGACATTACTGTCTTTTTTATCGATAATGGTTCCCAATCCGTTTTTTTCAGAAACTGTCATAACAGCATTGTGTATCTGCTCCTCAAAAGGTACAGCCAGGTTTTTTTTCAGTTGACTGACTTCACCATTATTTCCGAATCTTAAGCTGGTAGTGGTTTTAATATTTTTATCCAAATCAGCTACTTCTTTTTCTCTCTGCTTTAGCTGATCTCCTACTAATAATACTCTTTCGTTATCCAAAGCTGATTTCTTCTTTGCATATTCCGTCTGTATAGCCAGAAGTTCAGACTTCCAGGTATCTATCTGTGCGTTAAGTCTCGCTTCAGCTTCTTTATATTGAGGCATTTTATCCAATATTGCTCTGGTGTCTATAACCCCTATCTTCTGGGCATTAGTAAAGCCAAAAAGTAAGAATAATCCAAATATAACCGCAATTTTAAAATTTTTCATTATTAAATATATGTTCTAATCATTTTGCAAAACGAACCTGAAAATGATCTAAGTATGTTTACATGCCTGATCAACTGTTGTACGTTTTGGTGTAAAAATATTAATTTTAAACGGTTTTTATCATCTAAAATTGCTGTATTAAAGAATTATTAAAAATTAAAATAAAATTTCCTTTAAAGAGGATATCTTTTTATGACAAATTAGTTTTAATTCAAACTAATTTTTACTATATTTGTTATACAAGTGATGACTTAAAGATTTTAAATAAACTTCATGATCTATCCTCACCTACAATTAGTTAATCATTACATATGTCTGAAAAACAAAATAACATATCCGAATTAGCTTTAGAACTAGGTCTGGCAATGGGTGAAATGAAAAATCGTCTACGGCAAAAGATCCAAACGAAAGTTAATGAATATGACCCTGATCTTTCTTTTGAACTTATTGAAATACTTGGCCTACTTTCCCGTAATGACGGAATAAACCAACAGGAAATAAGTAATAAAATAAGCAAGGATAAATCAAGCGTAACCTACCTGATTAACAATCTTGTAAAAAGGGAGTTAGTTGAAAGAGTGGAATATACAAATGACCGAAGAAACAAACAGATCTTCCTTACTGTAAAAGGAAAGGAAATTGTAGAAATCGTTTATCCCTGGGCATTGGAACTTTATAAAAAAGCGGCTGATGATATTAGTAAAGATGCTATAAAAAATGCACTTTTCCTAGTAAAAAAAATGACAGCGAATCTCGAATAACTAAGCTTAAATTAATCAATATGAGAACCATACTTGTACCGGTTGACTTTACATCAACTACCGAAAATGCAGTAAAGCTTGCTGCAGAATGGGCAAAACAATATCAATACACCCATATTATTCTTTTAAAAACCTCACAGGAATCTGAATTCGACTACCTGCATATCTCAGAAGGACATGTATTAGTTAATGAGGAAAATGTAAATAGCCTGATCGAAAGTACAGAACAACTCCTTAATAACTTAGTGGATATCATAGTTGAAAAAGCACCTGATTTAAAAGTTTTAAAAGCCGTAAGTGAATGGACACTGACCAGAAGTATCCATGATCTTGTAAAGAATCAGCCTTCTATAGAACTTCTTATTTTGGGAAGTGATGATAAGGCCTCTTCCAGTGACAGTTTTGTTTCAGAGAATATTATTAGCATTGCCAGAACAAGTCCTGTCAAGGCCTTAATAGTTCCTAATGGCTATATATACAGTACAATAAAAAACATCCTGATTCCATGCGATGTAAATGGTATAACAAAATTAGACCGGTTATTTCATCACAAATCCGTTATTGAAAAACAGGATGTTCGGCTGATGTTTTTAAATATTACAAAAGAAGGAGCTGATGGTGATGATGATAAAAAGAAAGAGCTCGAAGAATATATCCGTCAATATCTTACTAAAATCCCTAGCAGTATTCATTATTATAATGATGAAAATATCATCAACGGAATCCTGACTTTCGCAGCATCTAATGAAACGGATCTGATCATTGCTTTACCGGGAAGACATAGTTTCCTGTATTATCTGGCAAACAGGAGTATTTCTGAGGGAATTTATCAAAATGTCAACCAGCCAGTTTTGATATTAAAGTAAGATCTATTCAAATAAATATCAAGCGGGTTTTTCAAAGTCATTTATAACTGATTTAAAATTATTTCATTAATAAAACTCATGAAAAGAATTTTTGTAATAAACGGTAGTGCAAGCAATACCTCAGCAAATCAGAGGCTTATAGATAATTTCGCGATTCTGACAAAAGATTTTTTTAATCTAAAAGTTTTTAATGCACTTAAGGCACTTCCGCATTTTGACCCTGAACTTTCCATAGATAAGACACCAAAGGCAATCTTAGATTTCAGACAAGAAATTGAAACCGCAGATGGAATTTTAATCTGTACGCCTGAATATGTTTTCAGCATTCCAAGCGGACTTAAAAATGCTATTGAATGGTGTGTAGTGACAACAATATTATCTGAAAAACCCACAGGACTTATTACAGCTTCTGCAAGTGGTGAAAAAGGACATGAAGAATTACAGCTGATAATGAATACTTTAATGGCAAAATTCACTACTGATACGACACTTTTAATTCAGGGTATAAAAGGAAAAATAAATGAACAGGGAGATATAACCGATAGCCTAACTAAAACTGATCTGGAAAGATTTGTCAGTGCATTTGAGAAACTTGTTTCCTGAATCCCATTTGCGGACGGCAGAACAAATCATTATTTAGCCCTATTCCACTACTTTAATCTTTAAACATTCAGCAAATATACTACGTGAAATAAATGCAAAATTTATATTTCATGACAAATAAAAAGTAATGTAAATTTAATTATCATTATTTTATTATTATTTATTCCGTTATATCTTTGTCTCATTCTTAAAACAATGAGATTTGCCTAAAAATATACTTTTAATCCTCTTATTCATCTTTTTCAAAGTCAGCAGTCAGAAATATAACATTCAGTTATATAATACTGATAATGGGCTTCCACAAAACAGCGTTAAGGATATTATAAAAGATAAGTATGGATTTATATGGTTGACCACCGAAAACGGAATTGTAAGATATGATGGTGCTAAATTCCTGGTCTATAAAAACTTCCCATTAAACAGTCAGCGTTTTACCTTTTTCTCTGGAAACACGGATAAAGACAGTATTTTTACTGCCGGAGATTATGGAAGAGTTATACTTATACACAAAAAATTTCCAAAAGTCACTGCTCCATCAAAACGGTTTCCTAATTTGATACTTAAA
Source organism: Chryseobacterium paludis (assembly GCF_025403485.1). Lineage (NCBI taxonomy): Bacteria > Pseudomonadati > Bacteroidota > Flavobacteriia > Flavobacteriales > Weeksellaceae > Chryseobacterium > Chryseobacterium paludis. The sequence continues at coordinate 769,737 of NZ_CP099966.1, read as the reverse complement.
GATAATATCAATTACTTTTTGTATGGTTCTAATTATAGTTACTCAAAATCTCCAGGTGTATATTTTTATATGAATTTTAAAGATGGGAGATACTACATAAAGGAAAATAATTTAACATTTATTGACTTCCACTCAAAAAATGAAGAAAATCTAAAGATCAGATCTATCTACAAAAATATACCTAGAATTTTCACTATAGATGAAGACTTATTTTATATAGACTTCAGTTCAAAAAAGGTACTTAAAATAAAAAAAGGAAAGATTATAGATTCATATGATGCGCCACTATTAACTGATATTCATAGTAAAGTTTTCTGGAGCAGAATAAATAACCAGGTTCTGATTCAAAACAAAAATATTTTCTATAGCTGCACTTATGAAAATGAGCAGCTAAAAATATCTAAGATCATTCAGATAGATAAAGTAAAAGGTGACAGTTTTATTAGTGTTTACTATGACCAATTTTACAAAAGGCTTTATCTTGGAGGAAGTACGGAAGGTTTACAAATTATAAATTTTTCAGATTTCGTTACCATAAAAAGACCACCATTAAAACCAGAGTCGGTTTTTTATGCTACTTTACCTTATGACAGCTCTTCGGTCATGAATACATATGGAGAGATCTATAATCGAAATGGCATTGTAAAAAACAAAAATTTCAGAAACACGGTTCCTTTTTTTATGGCGTATGATCCATCTGGAAATATTATAGTAAGAAAGGATGACGATTTAAACATATATACAGAAACAACATCCTATACCGATTACACTACTGTAAAAGATTTTTCTTTAAAGGACTTTTTCTTTGACGGGGAAAAATATTATGTATTACGTTCAAAACCAAAAAAAAATGGCACTCCCGACTTTAGCGGCGTATTTGAAATATACAGAGATCGGTCATTCAGATCTTTAAAAAAGAGATTTTTATTTGATAATGAACCGACAAAATTAATACCACTTGATCAGAACAATATCTTAGTCGGTACTATAAAAGGATTATACAGGATACAGACAGAAACAAACAGAATATACAACATTACCGGAGATAAGGAATTATCAATCCGTAGTATTATAAAATCAAAAGACGGTAATTTCTGGGTCACTACTTTAGGAAAGGGGTTTTATTTATTAAGAAATAACCGGCTAATTAAAATGCCTTATGATCTTAATAATAACATTTCTTCTTCTCATACTATTTTGGAAGATATGAAAGGTTTTTTTTGGATTCCTACCAATAATGGATTATACAGGGTTTTAGAAAGTCAGCTATTGCAATATGCTCAAAATAAAAGCTCTAAAGTAAATTATTATAGATTTTCAAAAGATTCAGGTTTCAATACCAATGAATTTAATGGCGGCAGTAATGTATGTGGTAATCAATTAGACAATGGTGATTTTGTCATTCCTTCTTTGAATGGTCTTGTTTTTTTTAATCCATTAAAGATCCGAAGTTATTATCCGAAGAATATATACATCGAAAGAGCTCTGATTGATAATAAGGAGCAATGCTTTAAAAATGATCTGCATCTGGAGCAAAAATCTAACAGGATCGATCTATTTATCGATGTCCCCTATTATGCTAATCCTGACAATATTGTTATAGAAGCAAAAATAATGGGCATACAAAATGCAAAATGGGAATCTATCGGAAAAGACAGAAAATTTTCTATTTCCAATCTTGGATACGGAAAATATTCACTGATTGCAAAAATGCTTGTTTCTGATGATGGAAAATACATTTATAAAAAAATTAATATAATTATCCAGCCTTATTTTTACCAGACGCTATGGTTTAAGATTCTTACTTTTTCAATGTTCTTACTCCTATTATTCCTTTTGGTAAAATGGAGAATCAATTTTCTACAAAAGAAAAATCATGATCTGGAAGAAATTATTAATATCCGTACTAAAAGCCTTTCTACGACTGTAGAAAAATTAGAAATAACAAAAACACAGCTTCATAAGGAAATTGAACAACAAAAAAAACTCATCGGTACAATTACCCATGACATAACAACTCCGGTAAAATTCATTGCCCTAACAGCAAAGGAAATACTGAGTCAAAAAGAATTCGATCAACAGAGGACTGAAAAAATACTTGATTCCATTTACAAGTCATCAGATCAACTGTACAATTTTACAGTCACATTAAAAGAATATGCAGATATATACAGTCATTACCGATCAGATAAAACAGAGGTCTATTCTTTATATAAGCTAATTGAAGAAAAAAAAGTGCTTTTCCATGCCATAGCCGAAAATAATAACACATCTATTAGCAATCTTGTTGAAGAGAATATAATGACACAGATCAGTAAAAATATACTTGCTGCCATTGTTCACAATCTTTTAGATAATGCGGTGAAATACACAAAAAATGGTGAGATAACAATAGATAGCCATATGGATGATAGGAATATTATTTTACGTATAAGTGACACTGGCATCGGAATGGACGAGCAAAAAATAAAATACTATACAAGGCTACAGAATAATATTGAAAGTGAAAAATTGTTACTTCAAAAATATGGCATGGGCCTGCATCTGGTACTGCAATTATTACAAATGATAGAAAGTAAAATTATCTTCAAAAAAAATGACTCCGGTGGAACCTCCTGCCAATTGATTTTAAAAAATAAAAAAGATGATTAGAAACATTCTTATAGCTGATGATCACCATGTCGTACTAACAGGAACAAGCCTGATACTGGAATCAAGGATACCCAATATAGCAATTGATCAGGCCGAAGACTATCCGGAAGCTTTAGATAAGATCTCAAAACAAAAATACGATCTTATTATTTTGGATATCAATATGCCAGAGACTAAAAATAAAAAAATGATCCCTGAAATTAAAGAGCTTGATCCCGATATAAAAATTCTTATATTCTCAGCCTATGAGGAAGAAATAGCGGTACAATATATAAAAGAAGGAGCCAATGGATATCTTAGTAAGCTGAGTAAAGTTGATGAGATTTCAGAAGCAGTGAATAGAATATTTTCAGAAGGCTACTATTATCCATCCAGTATTGTCCACCAACTATTAAAGTTTTCCCCTTTAGATTCTATAAAAAATCTCTCAGAAAGGGAATATGAAATTTTTATTCTCATGGTAAAGGGATATGGGAATTTAGAAATCTCAAATGAACTGAATATTCAGATGAGTACAATCAGTACTTACAAAAAAAGAATCCATAACAAGCTAAAAACCAACCACCTTGCTGACCTGATTAAGCTTTACCAAACCTATATATCCTAGAATAAAGCTTTTCCATAATGGTATTCTTTTTTTGCTATTCATTAAATAACTCTTCTTTTGCAGTTATAAAATACACTATTTAAAATTATCAACTTAAAAAGAATGATGTAGAAAATTTTCTACATCATTCTTTACTTCATTCTACATACTATAAGATCCCTTGTAGCAGTATTTCCTATAATTTTACACCAACAAATGAAATATAAATGTACCTGCTTATTTTCTAGTAATGAAGGACTTTTAAAAGCATCATAACCATTAAAATATTTAATAAATGCGTAGAAATTTTACACCACTATTGAAAACAATAGGATTATTCATTTCAACAGTCACTTTTGCACAAACAGGAAATGTTGGAATAAATACGGTAACCCCAGGATCGACAATAGATATCAATGGATCTGTAGCTGCCAGTTACAGGGCAGTTAGTGCAACATCTTACAATTTGACCGCAACCGATTTCCATGTTTCATATAATGGCACTGCTAATGCGGTATTCAGTCTTCCCCCGGCAATTAATGGAGTTGGAAACTTCAAAGGACGTATCTATACGATTAAGAATAATACCAATTTCACAATAACAGTAAACTCTGCAGCTCCAGAAACAATTAACGGAAATACAAACGTTTCAGTACCTGCCAATCAAAGCGTACAGTTGATCAATACAGGACTAACGGGAGCAACGAGCACATGGGAGGCTACAACAGCCAATAGTAGTGCAACTACTGCCAGTAATGGACTTACGCTTTCGGGTAATGATGTAAAATTAGGAGGCGCTCTTTCCCAGGCTACAGATATTGCTACCACAGGAAACAATTTAAGTGTAACCGGTACAGGTAAAGTTTTATTAGGTACAAATACAGTTCCGGCAGGAGCTGCCAATGCGAAAATAGTTATTGATAATGGAACAACAAACGGAGCATTACAAATTAAAGATGGTACACAACAATTAGGATATGTATTAACCAGTGATTCCAATGGATTAGCGACGTGGTCATCTACAGTTACCACCGCTTTTGCCAATAACTGGACATCTTATACAGGAACATTGATCAATCCTTTCACCGGAAATGCAGGTGGAGATAATCTAGCCACAGGAATATCCGTAAACATTCCTGCCAAAGGATGGTATTTTTTCCGTTCTGGAATTACAATCACATCTACTTGTAATGATTACTGGTTTTACATAGGTGGTATAGGAGAAGTATGGAAAGCATATTGTGGAACCGGCAGCCCTGATCCTATTAATTTTGTACCAAGAGATCAGACCAGAGTATTATACTTTGCAGCTCCCGGAATTTATCCTATAGTTGCTCACAAAACGAATTTAGTAGTTCCGACGGGATTTAATGGTGGAAACCCTTCTTTTTACTTAGATTTTGTAAAGTTCCAAAATTAATATAATATAAACTTTCAGTTCATAAAAATGAACAACAGAAATTATTTAGATACTAATGATCTAAATACCATTTAAAAACAACAATTTTATATGAGAAGAAATTCAATTTTCCTTACCTTATTACTAATTTTAAATAGTATTCTAATCTACTCACAAGCTGGAAATGTAGGCATTAATACCACTACTCCCGGTAGTACTTTAACGGTGAGCGGATCATTTGCAGCCACGTATAGATCGGTTACGACAAGTGGAACTGTAGATCCCAAAGATTACTATATAGCTTATAATGGTAACAGTAATGGAACTTTAACTCTGCCCGCAGCCATAAATGGATCCGGAAATTTTATGGGTAGGACCTACCATTTTAAAAATACAGGAACTGCCCAACTTTCCATCACCGCCAATGGAACTGAATTAATTGACAATCAAAGTGGAACTGGTATAACAACAGTAAATGTACCTCCTGGTTACTATGCATTTTTTATTAGCAAAGGAACGATCACAGGAACAACATGGGAACTTATTTTACTGTCGAGTTCTGATAATTTACCGGTAGCAGCTTCTACCTATCCCTTTTCAACGGTAAGTACTGCAACCAGGCAAAACCTTACAGCAAGCACAGGCCCTTATATTACATCTGAAATACATTATCCTGAAGGAACGGTAATAAATACGGGAAATGTTCTTAACACTGTAAATGGAAAATTCACAGCACCTACCAATGGATATTATATGTTCTACGGATCTACACAGTTCGATAATGGCTCTGTTCCAGGTGCTCCCAATTTTGCCTAGGTGGTTTTATATCTTATAAAGAATTACAGTACAAATCCCAATAACATATTAGTTCAGTCTTATCATCCTAATCCAGGCACATTAATAGGTAAAAATGTCTCTTGTATTGCCTATTTAAATGCAGGTGAAACAGTAAGCATGGCAGCAGCAGCTGCAGTAACAAGTGGTAATGTCTACCAAGTGGTTGTAAGCTCTTTATATGGTTATAAAATCGCTAATTAATAATATATCATACTAGGAGAATCATTCATAGATATGCTATTCATCGTTTATAGATTCTAATAACACAATGGAAACTCAAACATGTAGAAATCCCTCATTTTACAAGGTTTAACAAGTGGCTGTCTTAAAGGGCAGCCACTTTGTTTTTAAAAATTCACAAAACATAGGTAAGTATTCAAACATTTTGACGGAGGAGTAAGGCCAAAGAACTGCTATGTTTCATTTTTTTTAAAATGTTAAAAAGCTAATTTAAAATACTCCCTATTAATTTATTTCGAGCGTTTTTATAAAACAAAAACTCTGAATTTTAATTTTATATACCATTTATTTCATTATTTTTAGTCTAGCAATAAAGCCATAAACTGTATTTAATCAAACAAAATCATTATGGAAAAATTTGACGTAATTATTATTGGTTCAGGACAGGCAGGAACTCCACTTGCAAAAAGGTTATCTAAAGAAGGTAAGCGTATTGCACTTGTCGAGTCAGATTTTGTTGGTGGGACATGTGTGAACTACGGATGTACACCCACCAAGACATTAGTAGGATCAGCCAAAGTCATCTTTCAGTCCCAAAATGCCACAAAATATGGCATTACATTAAATAATAATGCACCCGATTTTCAACTAATTAATCAGCAGAAGAACAAGGTTGTAACTCATTCCCGGGAAGGTTTGGAAAAATCACTTTTTGAAGATCCCAATATTAATTTTTTTCATGGAAAAGGTAGCTTTTCAGGACATAAACAGATACGAGTAGAATTTGCAGATTCAAGTGATATTTTTATTACAGCATCGTTGATATTTATTAATACGGGAACAAGAGACCGGATTCCTGAAATAAAGGGATTAACAGGCGTAAATTACCTTACATCAAAGACTCTTTTAACCCTTGAACACCTGCCCAAAAAGTTACTTATTATTGGAGGTGGTTATGTTGCGCTTGAATTTTCACAGATTTTCAGTCGATTGGGCAGTCAGGTCACGATTATAGAGCAGTCAGCCAAATTATTACCTAAAGAAGATGATGATGTTGGATCTATGATCACACAGATTCTTACAGCAGAAGGGGTAAAAATTATCACGGATGCAGTGGTTAATAGTGTATCCTCAAATGCAGATGAATCCATTCAAATAGAACTGTCATCAGGAGAGAAACCTTTTACAATATCAGGCACCCACGTTTTAGTCGCTACCGGTAGAGTACCCAATACTGAAACACTCAATCTATCAAAATCAAATATTCCAATTGACGGAAGGGGATTTATTCCTGTTAACGATTATCTGGAAACAACGGAAGCGGGCATCTATGCTCTTGGAGATGTAAAGGGTGGACCTGCATTTACTCACGTGTCATATCATGACTATCTTGTTGTGGCCGACCATTTATTTGGCAAAAAAACTTCTACTATTCGCGATCGATTGATTCCCTACTGTGTTTTTATTGATCCTGAGCTTGGAAGAATTGGGATCACGGAAAAAGAAGCCCGTGAAAGAAATCTGAATTTTTCTGTAGCTAAAATGGATGCATCCTCTATAGCAAGGGCTGTAGAAACTGACGAAACAATAGGTTTCGTAAAGGCGATTGTGGACCATAATACTAAGAAGATTTTGGGAGTTGCAGCACTATGTGCGGGAGGTGGTGAGTTCATGTCTATATTGCAGATCGCTATGTTGGGCGGGTTGACTTATGACCAATTACGCGATACCATGTTCGCCCATCCTACCTATGCCGAGGCAATTAACAATCTCTTTAATCCAGCCCATCTAAAACCAGGCATTTCATCATGATAAATTTTTAAAATAGTAAGCATCAGTGCCTCTCTTTCAAGGTAATCATTAAAGTTCATTAATATTAAAATAAAATTTCGAAATACTGAAACTATAATTCTTGCCTCTCGACAAAAAAAGATGACTATAGAAAGTCTATCCTCAATATGGCTTCAAACAGTCTCGATTTAACTACAAATCCTGCTATTTTAATATCCAAATTTGCTGTATTAATTTAAATCATTTAAAATTATGCAGACAAATGAACAAAAAGTAGCATTGGTTTCAGGTGCGAATACTGGGATAGGTTTTCAAATTGCTAAGGCCCTCACCAATAATGGATACGCAGTTTATGTAGGTTCCCGTAATCTTCAAAAGGGCATGACAGCTGTCGCAGAGATTGGCGGTCAAGCAAAAGCTATTCAATTAGATATCACTGATTCCAATTCCATCAATGCGGCAGTAAAAATAATAGAAAATGAATTTGGGTACCTTACATTGTTAGTGAATAACGCAGCCATCTCACATGCTGGCCATTCCGGACGTACAATGGAAGAAGTATTGGGAGCACAACGGGCAAGCATTGTACCTATCAACGAAATAGAAACCGTTTGGAAGACAAATGTATTCGGTACTTTAGAAATCACGCAAGCCTTTTTGCCTTTATTACAAAATGCACCTGCTGCGCGTATTGTGACGGTTTCCAGTGCATTGGGATCTCTCGTATTGAATTCAAATCCGGAAAACCCTTACCGTTCGGCATTTGATGCGGTTTATGGAGCTTCTAAAACAGCACTCAATGGGATTTTTCTTTCTCTAGCCATAGAATTGGAAAACACCAACATCAAAGTCCATCTTGTAAGTCCTGGTTTTACCGCTACGGCACTCAATAATTTTCAGGGAACAGATACAGTGGAAGAAGGATCGGTTGAACCAATAAGAGTGGCATTGGCAGAAGATATCCCAACAGGAAGCTTTACAGGACCCAGCAATTTTTCGGGAGTAAACAACAGTCTTCCGTGGTAGGAATTCATTAAACCAAAAACTTATAGTAATCAATTTGTCATAAGTTTTTTTACAAATTTATGTAATGAAAAATAAAGACGATAAATTGATCCGGTTAAATGATAGATTTTAATTTTCGTGACTGATTCCATTTCTTTTTACAATTTCTGCGTGCTTTAAATATGAGTTAAAAATACAAATTTCCTTTGTCTCTATTATTGACTCCAAAACTGTTTCAATACCTACTAATCAAAACATACAGGAGATCAATACAGGAAGGTATTACTTCTTCTTTCATTACAAAAGCAGCTTTGCAATGAATATTTAATTCTCTCTGATGTGAAAATTTAACATTTAGAACATACTCTATTCAATTTATTATTTTAAATTTATTATTCCATTACTAAACATATTGCATTATGAATAAATTATCATCAGACACTTCATGAATTTTAACAAATAAAAAAAACAATATTAAACTTTTAACCAAATCAAAAAAACTAATATGTCAAACATCAATTCAACATCAGAAACACAAAAAAATTTAACCTCAGTTTCCCTATCTCCGGAAGACAGATATAAACTTCTAAATGAGTTTAATGACACCAGTTGGAGCTTCCAGAAAGAACAAACTTTGGTTTCTCTTTTCCAAAAACAAGTCAGTCTTCATGCAGATCATACAGCAGCCATCTATCAGAATCAACAAATAACCTACCGCGAGCTGGATCAGAAAAGCAATCAGCTTGCCAATATCCTGATCGCAAAAGGAGTAACAGAAGGTATGTTTGTTCCCGTCTGGCTCGACCGCTCACTGGAATGGATCATTGCCATTCTCGGAGTTTTAAAAACAGGTGCAGCTTATGTACCTATAGATCCGGCGTATCCTGTAAAACGTGTAGAATATATTCTTAATGATACTAAAGCAGAAATCATTATTACCAATCATACCCTCAGCCAATCATTTGCAGGAAGTAAAATCTGCCAGATTTTTTATCTCGATCAAAAAGAAGATCTCACAAATTTATCCGTTCAACAACCGGAGGTTATCCCCCATTACAATGCCCTTGCTTATACAATTTATACCTCTGGCTCAACAGGAAATCCTAAAGGAGTAATGATTACTCATGAAAGCATCCAGCATTTAGTATCCTGGCATAACAGTCATTTTAATGTAGATCATACTTCTCATCTAACTCTGGTTGCAGGATTAGCATTTGATATATCAGTATGGGAAACCTGGTCAGCCCTTACTGCGGGTGCAACTCTTTTTATAACAGATAGTGAAGAAAGGACTGCCGCTTCAGCATTGGTTAACTTTTATCACAAGAACAGAATTACTCACGGTTTCGTACCTACTGTTTTAGCTCCGGCAGTTGTAGCACAGACTAAAAATTACGGTGACCTTGCACTGCAATATCTTTTCACAGGAGGTGAAAAACTTAAACCGGTACTTACCAACGGATTAAGCTATGAGCTTGTTGATTATTACGGACCTACAGAATGTACAGTTTATGCTACTTTTAAAAAGGTAAAAGATATTAATGGAGAATATGTTTCTTCAATTGGTAAACCAATAGCCAATGCTAAAGCTTATATTCTGGGAAACCAAATGGAACTATTGCCGATAGGTGCAACTGGAGAACTGTATATTAGTGGAATTTTATTAGCTAAAGGATATCTTAATAATGAAGAACTCACCTCTTCAAAGTTCATTGTTAATCCTTTTATGGAAACTGAAAAACTGTATCGTACAGGAGATCTTGCCAGATGGACTTCAGAGGGAGATATTCAATTTCTTGGAAGAATTGATAATCAGGTGAAAATTAGAGGATTCCGTGTTGAATTAGGAGAAATAGAACGCACCTTTGACCGGTTGGAGGGAATACAGGAAGCAATAGTAATCACAAAAAACACTTCAGGAGATAACAAATACCTAACTGCTTTTATTGTTTTAAAACCTAATGTGGAAAAAAACATTGCACTGATCAGAAATCAGCTCAAAGAGGAATTGCCAGGGTATATGATTCCCGCACAGATTATTGCTATTGATAAAATACCATTAACGGCCAATGGAAAAACAAATACTGATCTTTTACAGAGCTTAGCTGATAAGGAAGCTAAGGAACTTATCTCCCACGAACCACCAACAAATGAGACCGAAAGAATTATCGCAGATATTTGGTCATCAGAACTAGAACTTCCCATCATTAATATGACAGATCAGTTCTTTGATATTGGCGGAAATTCTCTTTTAGTAGCTATTGTAGCTGTTGCATTACAGGAAAAATTAAATGTAAAAGTATACCTACGCGATATTTATCAATATCCTGTCTTACGAAATCTCGCCAATGTACTGATAGCCCGTGCTAAGGAAGCAAGGGAGGCAATTCCTCTCGAAGATGTGGAGCCTTATGTTGAATTACAGCAAGATGTCTATCTGAATTCCGGAACCTATTTTGAGGATAATTTTGATCCAAAAAAAATTGAAGATCCATCAGCAATATTATTGACCGGTGCCACAGGATTTGTAGGAATTCATCTTTTACAGGAACTTTTAGATACAACTACCGCAGATATTTATTGTCTGGTAAGAGCCCAGGATGAATTTCATGCAATGGAAAAAATAGAAAAGTGTTTTATTCAATTTCATGTCCCTCAAAACCATGAACAGCGATCAAGAATTATCCCTGTTTTAGGTGATCTGGCAGCACCTTCGCTCGGATTATCAGAGGAAATATTTAATATGCTGGCAACAACTATTGATCTGATTTATCATTCCGGTAGTTCCGTAAACTTTATTGAGCCTTATTCTTATATGAAAGCTCCCAATGTTGATGGGCTCAGAGAAATTATAAGACTTGCAGGAGCTCAAAGAACAAAATGCCTTGCTTTGTTATCTACTATTTCTGTTTACAGTTGGGGACATGTGTTTACCGGAAAAAAAGTAATGCTGGAATCTGATGATATTGAACAAAACATTGTATCAGTAAGTAAAGATATCGGCTATGTCAGAAGTAAGTACGTAATGGAAGCCATAGCCGATCTGGCTGCAAAAGAAGGTCTCCCATTAATTACTTATCGTCTGGGATATGCAATGTGCCATAGTGAATCCGGAGCAAGTGCGCCCTATCAGTGGTGGTCGGGTCTGGTGAAAAACTGTATTGAATTTAAGTCTTATCCTGCATTAACAGAGTTAAGAGAAGGTTTGATAACAGTTGACTATATGACTAAATCAATGGCTCATATTACAAAAAATAAAAATGCCATCGGAAAGAAATTCAATCTGATTGCCAACCCGGAGACCAATCTGACCTTGGAAGGTTTCTTTGACCTGCTTAAAAAAAATTACCCCTACCAGCTTAGCCCCCTTCCCTATAAAGAATGGCGAAAACATTGGGAGAATGACAGCAAAAACAGATTATATCCATTGACAAGTTTGTTTAAAGATAATATGCACGAAGGTTTGTCTACGGTGGAACTTTATCAGCATACTTACATTTGGGACTGTTCAAATGTACAGGAGTTCCTCAAAGATTCTGATATTAAAGAACCTGTGTTCGACAAACCACTCCTCGATTCTTATTTAAAGTATCTTGGCCTGCATTCTTAGTTATGGTTTATCCCTGGTTCTGGCCGGGGATTTTATTTGAAAATCTTCTGAGCAAACTGATATAGAGATCTTCTCCAGGTAAGCCATTCATGATAAGTGCCTGCAGAACTGTATAAAGTGTAAGAATACTTATTTTGGCTAAAAAAATCATTCAATGTTTTATTAAATTCAAAAAACCTTGCCTCTTCTTTTTCCCCGATTCCAATAAAAAAGTAAGGCTTTTTCTTTGATTTTAATAAGTTTCCGATTGGAAGTTCTTTAAAAGGGTCGGATTCGGTACCTTCATAAATCACTGGGCTAAATACCCCAATTGCTGAAAACATCTCAGGATGACTAGCTCCGATAAGCATGGCCTGATAACTTCCGCGAGAAAGTCCGGCAATAGCTTTTTTATCAGTCGTTTTATATTTCTTTTCAATATAGGGAATCAGTTCCTGAGTAAGGTTTTTGTTAAGGTTTTTGGAAGAAAGAACAGTTCTTGGATAATCATCTGCCATCTTTTCTTCTTCTGGATTTAATGCAACTCCATAATCCATAACCACGATCATTTCCTTAGCTTTTTTCTCTGCAAAAAGGTTATCAAGAATTTGGCGGATAAAACCTTGTTTTTCCCATCCTGTAATATCTTCTCCTGTACCATGATATAAGTACAGAACAGGTAGCTTCTCCGATCCGTAATTCGGGGGAAGATATACTTTAAAATTTCTTTTACCCTGTGTTATATTCGAATTTAAGCTGTCATCAACTATTTCCCCGTGTTTTACATTTTTCTCCATAAAAAAATCTTCTCCTGAGGGAACTTCAATACCACTGGTAGGTTGGCCATAGCCAAAATACAGCTGTGTATTTGGATCATTTACCCGTTTGCCATCCACATTCAACCAGTAATAATGAAACCCTATTTCCAACGGTGTTGTTGAGATATTCCAAAAGCCATCTTTATCTTTTGAAACAAGGGATTTTATACTTTTCATTCCATCACCACCATCTAAGGTCACCGATTTTGCATCTGGAAAATAAACACGAAATTTCGCTTTCCTCTCTGCATCTATTTTAGGAAATGCTTTTCCAGGCAAGGCTGTAGAAGTAATTGTATAGGTTTGGGAAAATGCTATTGAAGAAAATAAAATGAAACTAAGAAATATCTTTTGTAGGTACTGCATTATTTTAGTTTTAAAAAATAAGAAAATCATAATCATTCATCACAAGACACCATTTTTAAGAAAGGTCTTAAATCAGTCTTTAAGTTAACATCAGGTAATTTCATTTCAATATTAAGGAAATATTTATAGAAAAATAGTCAAAGACAGAATTTTCAAAAATTATCGAAGTTTAATTTAAAATCAAAAAATAAATGAAAATCAAGAATATAAATACTTAGAACTTAACAATGATTAATCAAATTACAGATAAAATAATACTTCAAAACCTACATTCCATAAGTAAACTAATTGAATATTAATATTTTAATAATAATTTCACTTCAATTAACCAAAATTGATTAATTTAGAATGAACTAAACGTAATCTGCAAAACTAAAGCAGAATAGCAAATTATAAAATTAAATTCTTATGAAAAATTTAAAAAAAATCAACAGACAAGAAATGAAAACCATCCAGGGCGGCATTAACTGCATGGGTGGACAACTGTGTTTGATCAACGGAAAATGGCAGTGTATGCCATATGACGGATGTGGTGGCGGAAATCAACCGTAATTCTTAAGTTCAACCAAATTACTTTATTATGAAAAATTTTAAGAAAATTTCAAGAGATCACCTGAAGAATATTAATGGTGGTGCCGTGACGTGCTCTGAAGCATGTTGTCCTCCTCCAGGAACAAAAAGATGTCCTTGGGTGTATTGTTTTGCACCATGTGAGATATTGAGCTAAATACTACAAGTTTTTAGATCATATAAAAGCTGTCCTTTTGGGCAGCTTTTTTTTAATGTAAAATAATAATGAAATAATATTTCCACTAAAAATAGTTGACTTAGTCAACTATTGTGTATTTTTACATTATGAAACAAGAATATATTGACCAAATAAGATCCTTTAACAGGAATTATACGCAGGTACTGGGGTTGCTTAACAAAGGTATCCTGGATGGAGACCTTGGCATTTCGGAGGTTAGGGTTATGCGTGAAATTTATTTCAATTCTGATATAACACCAACACAAATCGCCAGTACTCTTGAATTAGATAAAGGTTTCTTAAGCCGGATACTTAAACGTTTTGAAAAATTGGGTCTCACTATTAAAAAGAAATCTGGAGAAGACCATCGCTCAAATATTATTAATCTTACAGATGTAGGTCGTATGACGTATGAAAAAATAAATCTTGATTCGGACAATCAGATAGAAAATTTATTTACTGACTTTTCCAAAGAGAAATTGAAAACCATCATTCGATGTATGAATACCATCGATTCACTTCTTCACCAAAAGGATGATCATGACCCAGTTGACCCTATCATTATTCGTCCGATTGAAGAAAAGGACAATGAGCAATTAGCGGCTCTTATTCGTCAGGTATTTGATGAATTCAATGCTTCTAAAAAAGGAAGCGTATATGATGATCCCCAGACAGATATATTATATCAACATTTTCTACATCCTTCTGCTGAATATTGGGTAGTAGAATGTAATCATACAATTTTAGGAGGGTGTGGCTTTTATCCAACCCCAGGACTACCTTCATCATGTGCGGAGATTGTCAAGTTCTACCTTTCAGATAAATTAAGGGGAAATGGTATTGGCTTATATCTTCTTAATATGATTGAAGAAAGAGCAAAAAAAGCTGGTTACCATCAACTCTACCTGGAATCCTTCGAGGTATTTCAAGGTGCAGTATCTTTATATGAAAAACTGGGTTACAAACATTTAGATGACTCACTCGGTAATTCAGGACATTACGCTACAACAATTCATATGTTGAAAAGTATCGATTAGAAAATGACAGAAAAGTTAATAATCTTAAAATCAAAATCTAAATTTCAACATCACCAGTTATCACTTTTCCATCACGTTTGTAAGTGGCTATAATAACTCCTTTTGATGTTACCGGATTTTCCGTTAATGTAAATGCCGCCGGGATCATATTATTTTCAAATAGCTTTTTCCCTTCACCAAGGATTAAGGGGTAAATTTTGAGCCGCATTTCATCAACGAGATCATGTTTTAGCAGCAATTGGACAAGCTTACTGCTGCCCCAAACCTGAATATCAGCACCTTCCGAATTCTTGAGCATTTTGATGTCTTCAAGACTTTTAATAAAAGTGGTGTTTCCCCAATCTGATTCTTCCACGGTGTGAGACAGAATGTATTTATTACCATCATTGATACCTGGCCAGAAGTCAGCATGCTGAGGCCAATAGGATGAAAAAATATCAAAGGTTTTCCTACCCAAAAGATAATCCGATGGCTTCATTTCTTCTTTCATGATCTCGCCGAAAAGCTCATCCCCGTAAGACACCGTCCATCCACCATATTTGAAGTCTCCGGATACGTCTTCCTGAGGTCCACCAGGAGCCTGCATAACACCATCCAATGTCATCATTGATAAAACAGTTATTTTCCTCATCTTATTATTTTTTTGTAGTCTAAATCTGAATTTAATTACTTTAAAAAACTGTTCAAATAACCCAAAATAATTGAAGTCTGCATCATAAGGCTGACATGGCTCTGTCCTGGAACGATGGCTAATTGAGATTTTGGCATTGGTTTAAAATCTGCAGAAATACCACCTCCCAACAATTTATATGTTTTTGCCAGCTCTACTTTATCCAGTCCGTCATTATCTCCAGAAATAATTAATACAGGTGAAGAAATTTTCGAAATATTATTGTCTCCAAAGTCATATGGAACTCCAGCGGAAGCAATCATCTGCTCTAAGAATTTTGTCCATTTTGTTTTATCAGGTGCTACTGCATCATACGCAGTCTGCATAGGGCTGTTTGCAAAAAGTTCTGGCTTCATGTTCTTAAAAGCATTGTTTATCTCAGGTAGCCAACCACTACTTTTATAGGTCGCAGAAATGATTACCAGGTTCTTAAGTCGTTTAGGACTTTGGATAGCAAATTCGTATGCTATAGCACCTCCAAAGCTATACCCTACTACATCGGCACTTTCAATTTTCAGATAATCCATGACTCCAACTACATCACTTGCTAAGGTAGCATGAGACAATTTTCTATCTGAAAATGCTGTATGTCCATGTCCCTGCAATTCAATTGCAATGACTTTCCTTGTTTTTGACAGCTCTGGAATTAACTGCCCCCAGTTTGTGTCAATGGTCATAAAAGCGCCATGCAATAGAACAATGGGTCTACCCTCACCATATACTTCATAATAAACTTTAATACCATTAACCGGTACGTAGCCACTGTTAGAAGGCATTATTTGTTGCCCATATAATTGCGATGCTGTAA
Organism: Chryseobacterium paludis; assembly: GCF_025403485.1. Taxonomy (NCBI): domain Bacteria; kingdom Pseudomonadati; phylum Bacteroidota; class Flavobacteriia; order Flavobacteriales; family Weeksellaceae; genus Chryseobacterium; species Chryseobacterium paludis. The sequence goes on along the minus strand of NZ_CP099966.1, from coordinate 753,251 downwards.
ACATCATAATAACAACCATTACTAATGGCGTAAGGAACTTACAGGAATTTAATAGATTTTTCATAATTATATTTGATTTTGTTTAACCAAAATTAGTAATCTATCATGAAAATTAACTTGCCATAAGGCAAGATTTTATTTTGAAGCTATAAAGGACCTAAGAAAAGCAGATCTTTCTATATTAAAAAAAAAGAAAAAATTAAACATGTTTTTTATTATCCAGTTCCACCATATATCCTACCATTAATAATTAAAAAAATGTATTATTCCCATTTTACTGCCAGAATTCATTGCTTCATAGAAATGTTTACTTTATCAAAATATACATTCTTTATCAAACCCTTTTCTTTGATTTTTCTGTATTCTTCTCTCTCAACATCAATCCTTTTCTTTTCACCGTTAAAAGTATTTATTAAAAATATTTTGAAAATTACTTTACATTTGTAAGTAGTTACCATTTTGATATATAGGAACATAAGTAAAACCGGGTATTAATTTCCGGAAAATAGATAATGTCAATCACCAATTGTAACCGGAGTCAGATAAGTTGCAAAAAGATATATTATAAGTTTTAATAAAATCATCATATGCAGATTTTACCTTCCACAATTTTAGCACCCTACATAAAGAACTTTACTGTTGTTACGATTGACAGGGATATTGATAATGAGGTATTTTATCCAAGTGGATATGTAGATTTAATCATTAATTTATCTGGAGGGGCAGCCGCCACTATTATCAATGGTAAACGGAAGAACACTCCAGATATAGAATTGTTGGGACATCTTACCCTTCCCACCAGGCTTACAGTAAAAAAATATACATCTATTCTTATTGCTCGTATTTACCCGTATGCTGCATCATTATTCTTTTCAGCCCCTTTATCCGAATTCACTAACTATGCCACAGATATGTATGATGTGGCCAATGCAGAAAACAAGGAATTATATGATCGCATAATGCTGACAGAAGGACTCATCTCTAAAATCAGTATTTTGGAAACTCACTTTCTTAAGCAACTGAAAAAAAACGAAACGCGGTTAAAGAAAATTTCAATTATCCAGACCCTCAGCCAACAGTTTTTTCTCGATCACCAACCATTAGCCCTCTCTACTATTGCGCAGAACTCAGGACTGTCTGAAAGATATATCCAAAAGCTTTATATGATGAATATGGGTATTAGTCCATCAGCCTTTTCTGGAGTAATACGGTTTAATAAGAGTTTACAGATGGTACTGAATACAGCAGCATCACTTACTGAAATAGCTTATGCATGTGGATATTACGATCAGGCACATTTCATTAAGGAGTTCAGAAAATTTACAGCTATTACTCCATTTGCATCCAGGAACTCACTGATAAAAAATGATGCTGAATTTCAACAAGCCGTCAACATCGGTTTCTGAATCTATTTCACCAGGTGGTTACTGCTGAACATATCGCGATGCATCTTCCAACCTTCGTTTGTATTTTTCCAGATAACAATTACTTTTCCATCATCCAGTTTCTTACCCTCCAGATCTGTCATCTCATAATAACTTTCCTCTGTTACATATGTTTTACCGTCTCCATAAAGGTTCTGGATAGAAAATTTAACATGTACTTTAGGTCCGGACTTAAAGAATATTCCTATTTCTTTGCTCCCACATACTGGTGTAGCGTTTGGAGGAAAGAGACAGGCATCATCGGTATATCGGGTCAGGATGGATCCATCATTTTTATTAGCAAGGTCAGCGTAGATAGCATTGCTCGCTTCAATTGTCTTTCTCACAGAACTAAAGGCATCACTGGTTTGAGCATTACACCAAAAAGCTAATGTCAGCAATCCACTTAAAACAAGTATTTTTTTCATTTCAATTTTTTATTCAAAGTAAATCATCTTTACTCACTAAAAATTGTAAAATAGCGAACAAATTATATGGATACAAAATATATAAATAAATCAATTTCCAGCAAAAATCTATTTTGAAAAGAACGAGAGATTGCTTTCCTATAAAAATTGACAGAAGCTTATATGTGCCAATTTTGTTGAAGGACTTTTAAAAAACATAATTAAGATCAAGCCCTGAAAACATTACCGGTTCTCCTTTACCAATCACACTCCCTAATCTAACCTCTAAAGGTAATATCATCTGTGCCGGAATCCTTAACCACAAGGGCATATTGTAATAATTGATATTAAAAAGTGGCCCTAGCTGTATGCCCACAGAGGGTACAAATACAATAGAAGCTTTTCCTTCCTGAAATTCAACCCCACCTTCCATATAACTGATAAAACCCAAAAACTTTTTATCCGTGATCCAATAATCATAATTGCTCCTGACACCTCCTTTTAACAAATAAACTCTTTGCCGGGGCAATTCAGAACCGAATTGGCCAATACTCCCAAATCCATAACTCAGCGTATAACCATTAAAATAATCCAACATTCCTCTTTTTGTTCCCAATTCATTATACTCATACCGTTTTGAGAAAAGCCCAAACTTCAACCTGAATTCACCGCTTTCCAAATTAGCACTTTTAAATGCTCTCGAATTAAAACCAAAGACTATAGAATTTCCAATCCTACTCCTGATGAAGTTTCGGTCTGGTAATATCTGACTCGCCTTCCTGGCCTCTACTGTAATCAGGCTGTCAGGAAGGAGATTGTTTAAATCGGTATTATAGGGGATCGGTATCAGCCATAGAGGTTTAATAGAATCTAACAAATCATCAGCCTTCATACTTCCAATTAACTTCCCTGAATATGCATCAAATACTTCTGAAAGCGAAACCTGAACGGCCTCAATTATCCTGTCAGCGCCACTCTTTTCCAATGATCCATCACCATAAGCTTTCCATACCTCACCTCGCCTATTGACCACCATACTTCCTTTCATCGAATAAAAATCATGCAATGCTTTATTATTGGTAAAAGATGCCAATGGACTCCTGTTTACCACAAGATGCCCTGATGAAAAAGCATCTTCCAGAAAATGGTCTGCAAAACTGTTAAACAATATAGCCTGTTGTAACCATGTTTCTGCACGTTCCTGATCAAATTCCTTAAGCTTACCAGCTTTTGCAGCAAGATCCATGGCTATTAAGTGCACCGTCACATACATTGTCAGTGCATTTGTCTTTTTCAACTTTTGAAATACAGCTTTCACTTTGGTTTTATTCTGTGCATCCTGTACCCAAACCGGTGTAAAAGCATTAAGCTGCGAGCGTAGGTCTTTACCATACAGATAAAAATGCGACATATTAGCTACTGCTAACAGCGCATATCGCATATCGAGCCCAGCCAGCTTTGCATCGGGTGCTGCCAATTGTCCCTGATCAATATACAATTGGTGCATAGTGATGATCTGTTGGATCACGGATTCTTTATTACGCAATTGCTCTTCAAGCAATACCGGATCTATTTCATGGTCTCCATTAAGCCCGTTTAATATACCATAACTGATTTTATTGCCGCCAGAAGACAAAAACCCAAAATTTTCAGGATCTTCTCCACTTAGTATCGCTTTAAAAAAGAATCCACCTCCAGGTTGATCCAAATGCATAAACCTGAACCGTTTAAAAGCAGCATCCCCGATCTTTTTATGTTCCCCATATAAATAGGCGAAACTTTGACCGGGGATTGCTAGAAATACTAAGATAATACCAATGGACATACGTAATTTCATAATCCATTAAAATTTATCTGTTTTTGATCTCTGAGGTTTGTTAGGTTGCAACAATATTTTATGTTTTATTTTATCTTTTGGGTTAGCAGTATCTAACAAATATAAAGCATCCGCATTTCTAATAATGAGAAATTATACTAACAGTACCTTATTTTATACAAACTCTACTAGAAGATTATTTAGTATAAAAAATATGTCTTCTTGTATAATAAAGAAAAATAACCGCCCGATTATAATTTCTTTTGTAATACGATGAATTTATTAAATAGACTTCAGCAATATACGACTCACATCATGGATGAACCCCATTTGTCAGGGATACAGCAAGAGGAAAAAATGATCCAGGTTTTTGATCTTTGTCATTTTATTGATATATACAATCAATCATTGCAAATAATCGATTATGAGCATAAAATTAATGTCATTGAAGAAAATGGTATACGAAAAGGAATCTACTTCTGTGATCTCCTTTATAACATACAATACTCTATTGACAAATGGATGTATCAAATAAGTAATTTACAGAATTTAAAAAATCAGTTAAAGATCGAAGAACTGTGGTTTGTGATTGTTGTAGAAAGCTTCTTTTCAAAAGATTTGATTGGTAGTGAGAAATTTGTGAAAAAAAATAACGTTGATAGGATATATAACAAAATATTCTATTTCAATTTTTCTCAATCAACAATTAAAATCTTAAAATAGGCTATATTAGAGATAATAACAGAGAATAAAGAACGAATAATGAAGAACGACTTAAACCACATAAGAATTCATTATTTATTCAATTACACTTAAACTTTAAGCAATAAAAAAATTTCTAAAATATAGAATGACATCGTTCTATTTATTCATTTTCTTAACACATACAAGTACACTTTGTATTCATTTATTTTTATAAACTGAATTAGTTGTTTTTCCTGGAATAATTCCATTTAAATTCAACATGTAATACCTATGTCATACATTCATTAAAGGATTATGTAATACAAATTCTTATTATTGCCGCACATAATCATAATCAATATTAATTCAAACGCCGAGAACTAAGTAATTTATTTTAATTACTTAGTTAAAGCACTCATTTAATATCTTCAGTAATTAATTCATTAATTAATGTAAAATATCAAAATATTCCCTAGTTTTACACACCACAATTCGCAAAATAACTAGTACAAAATGAAAATTCTCACATTATTCATCGCTATTTTCATATTTAATCATCAAGATATAACACCTAAATATATAGATTCAGAATTTCAAAATATAGAAAATTTAGCTAGAAAAGGTAACTACAATCAGTTTATGTCCAGAAATATGTCGGTATTGAAAAGCTCTAAACGGATCAATTATTCTAAAGGCATTGCACTGAGCTATTTGAATCTTTCTTATGGATATTCATACTCCAGAAACTACAAAAAAAGCTTCCAATATTTACAACTTGCTAAAAATGCAGAATATGCTAAAGATAATTTTGATTTTCAAGTCAACTTTAAAAGATTTCTGGGCTTTAACTACTCTAATATTGGACTTTATCGGGAAGCTATTAATGAGCTTAAAGAGGTAATAGTTTTAGCTGATGATATGTCAGCTGATACTCTCAGGGTATATACTAAATCTTCAGCATACTGTGATATAGCAGCTATTTATAAGAACCAAAAGCAATTAGATTCTTGTAAACTATATTTAGGAAAAGGACTTAATATTCTAAAAAATCAAAAAAAATTAACTCCCAGACTTCAGGCAATTTTATTATGGTATTCTATGGGTTTGATCGAAGTAAATATCACTGAAAAAAAAATAGATTCAGCAACTATACTGCTCCAGGCGATAGAAATTCCATCAAAAAAAATTCTTGGAAACAATAATTTTAGGCTATACAAAGTAAAAGGCTTAATCAATTGCTATAAAAAAGAATATGATTTTGCCATTATAAATTATCAAAAGGCAATTGAACTGGTTAAAAACACCCATAATATAGTACAATTACAATGGCTATATCATGCTATGTCTGAAATTTACAAGCAGAAAGGGGATAATAATTCCGCTCAAAAATACTCTAAAATGTCGGCTGCTATAAATGAGAAATTAATACGGACAAAGCAACCGGAAATTGAAAAAATAGTACAAGAATTAATTATACAAAAAGAAAGTAAAATAGAGACCACAAACCAACTTTTACTAGGCAGTTTGATTTTATGTACTTTCTGTTTGCTTATTTTTATGTTTTTCATGATAAGAAAGAGAGATAAAAAGAAAAAAAAATTTAATCTAAAAGATGAAGAAACTACATTATTAAATGAAAAACTTCCCATTGCTTATGAAGAGATCATACAAATGGCGAAAAATAATAATTCAGAATTTCTAACCAGGTTTCAAGAAGTATACCCTGATTTCTTTTCAAGCCTTTTAAATATTGATCCCATGCTTCTTCACAGTGAGTTAAAGTTTTGTGCTTTGCTATTTCTCGATTTTTCTACCAAAGACATAGCGACATATACTTTCGTAAAACCTCAATCCATACAAACACGAAAAAACAGATTGAGAAAGAAACTCAACATTACTTCTGATCAAGATATTTACAATTGGATGAAGAACATTAATAATGCTATTTAATAATTCATTAATCTATGCTAAAAATTCTATTCTTTTTATTTTCAACTTTTATATTTGCCCAGGAAAAGATCACTTCTCAATATATTGATTCGAAACTTAAAAGGCTAAGTACTTTAGGACTAAATGGAAAACATGATCAATATATAAGAGAAAATATGTTGGTCTTGAAAGAAGCAAAAAAAATCAGCTATTCTAAAGGAATTACGTTGATTTATTTAAATCTATCCAATACTTTTATTTTTGAAGCGAATTATAAAAAAAGTCTAAAGTATCTGAATTTGGCAAAAACAGAGAACTATGCTAAAAACGATCTCTGTACTCAGATGAAAATAAAACAACTTACCAGTTATAATTATATTGCTATAGGCCTTTATAAAGATGCCATAATTGAACTTAAAGAAATAGCTGTATTATCAGATAAAATACCTGTTGATTCAATAAAAATATATACTAAAGCATCGGCATTCATTGATACTGGTGTCGTGTATAGAGGTAAAAAACAATTTGACTCTGCTACTTTCTATCTCGAAAAAGCAATTGCTCTATTACAGAAGAAAAAAAATCAAAGATTACAAACAATATCAGCTTGGGCTCATTTAACATTGATAGAAGTTAAAATTGACGAAAATAAAATTGATTCGGCAGATATATATTTTAAATTATTGAAAGTACAAAAAAGAATTTTAGTAGGTAGCTGTAATGTCAAATTATATCAGGTTAAAGGCAAAATTTATGACAGAAAGAAAAAATATTCATTAGCTATTAACAACTATCAAAAGGCGTTAGAATTAGCTAAGGAAACTAAGAATATACATGTCATGTCAGATCTTTATCAATTAATTTCTCAGGCCTATTTAAAAATTAATAATAAAGAGTTATACAAAACATTTCTCCAGAAATATAATTCTACCAATAATAGTTTAAATACGAGCTCTCAAGACTCAACGGAAAGCATTGTAAAAGAGTTGGTTATCAAAAAAGAGGAGAAATTGAAGTCCAAAACCAGATCCTTAATTTATATTATATGTATAATCGCTATATTGGTTATAGCTTTTTTTATATACATTTTTACAAAGATCCGTAAAGAGCGAAAGATTTTAAATAAAAAAAATCAAGAAACTAAATTATTAAACAAAAAGCTAAATACTGATTTTGAAGAAATAGTAAGATTAGCTAAAAACAATGATTCGGAATTTTTAAACCGCTTTCAAGAGGTATATCCTGATTTATTTCCAGGACTTTTAGAAATAGAACCTAATATGCTCATCAACGAATTACGATTTTGTGCTTTATTATTCCTTAACTTTTCAACTAAAGATATTGCTCAATATACGCTTGTACAACCACAATCCATACAAATAAGAAAGCATAGATTAAGAAAAAAATTGGGGATCCCATCAAACGTTGATATCTACATCTGGATGAAGAATGTCAATCAAAATAATAAAACAGCCGATTCAACTATTCAACATAAACTTTACAGTTACAGTAAATACAATTGTATAATAAAAAAATTAAGCACCTTAATTAAAAGATAAAGTATGAGTAAAAATAGGAATCAACAGAACCTTAGAACCTCACTACATTCAACATTAATTAATAATCACAAGGAAAAACATTTCCTACGGAGACATAACATCCCGATTTTGGTATTTCATTTTAAGTTTTCTTTATTATTGGTATCACAATAAATATTCAAAAAAGAGAAAATAATAGCAATAAATATCAGATTTCCTAAACCAAAAAATAGATCTGTTACAACGAGAATATAATGGAGTTGATTTGTATAAATGATATTCTTTTCAGAATCTATAATTGCAGATTACCAATTTTTAATACTTCATATCTGGAAAATAGTATACAAAATGCATGTTAAAATTGAAAAATATAGATTTTATATCTGCTTTAATTTTATTAAAATAATAATATTGCATCATCTCCCAGATTTACAAACAACTTTAAACAACTGATTTACAACAACTTAAATACGTGTTATATCTATGTAATATCCTCAAATTACAGCGTATAATGGTTTGGATTGTATACTTGTGAAATCAATGGTCATTGTAAAGTGAATTGTGAAAAACATAACTTTTACTCTAACTGTTGAATTTTAATAAACAAACCAAACAAAAGATTTTATTTATGAAAAACAAATTAATTTTTGCGTTTTTTATTCCACTTTTAGTAAGTGGTATTTCTCTACAAGCTCAAAGATATGTTGAGCAAAAGATCAATAGTGATGATGGCAGATCATCATTCATTAAGTTCAATTCAGGAACAGCCGCTAAAGACCTGGCCTTATCGGACAACAAAAAGTTTTTCTCAGAGCTTTTAAACCTCCCTGCAGGATCTGAAATGGTTAAAACGGAATCTGCAAAACTGTTCAGTGATTTTTCGGACGAAAAATACCAGCTTTATCACAATGGGATTAAAGTTGAATTTGCCAAGTACATATTGCATTATATAAAAGGCAATCTGGTAAGCATGAACGGTGAAATGTATGATACTGACAATGTGAATACCCAACCCGATTTTTCAGAATCTGTGGCACTTCAAAAAGCCATAAAACATCTGGGTGCAAAAACTTTAATGACAGGAACTGAGCATGGAAAAGAAATTGGGTATCAGCCAAAAGGAGAACTTGTTTTAATCCCTGTTGAGGCTTCTAATGGAAAGTATAGACTTTTATTATCATATAAGTTTGATATTTTTTCAGCTGAACCATTTTTAAGATCTCATGTTTATGTAGATGCAAAATCCGGAGCAATAATACTTAATGATCCCATCATGAAACATGCGGGAGAAAATGCCCATGGAAAAGAATTGAGTAGCATCCCAATTATTGGAGTAGAAAATCAGGCAAAACAGGATTTTGCATCAATTTTTGTTGCAGGAACAGCCCAAACAAAATACAGTGGATCAAAGTCTATTGAAACCACTCTTTTGAATAATAAATATGTATTAAAAGATAACACAAGAGGTGGTGGAGTAAATACTTATAATAACAATAATGCGAATTATACCAACCTTGTAAAAAACAATATCACGGATACAGATAATAACTGGACCACTGCAGAACATTCTTCTACCGGTAATGATGTGGCACTGGATGTACACTGGGGAGTAGAAAAAACGTATGATTATTTCAAAACAGCTTTCAATAGAAATAGTTATGATAATCAGGGTGCTGTACTTGACAGTTATGTTCATGTATTAAATTCTTGGGAAAATGCAGCTTGGACAGGAAGCGAAATGGTATATGGTGATGGCGCAAGTACATTCAAACCACTTGGTGCATTTGATGTTACAGCTCACGAATTAGGACATGCAGTATGTCAAACAACTGCCAATTTAGTATACCAAAGAGAATCAGGAGCTATAAACGAGGGACTTTCTGACATCTGGGGTTCCGTGGTTGAAAATACATATGCACCGGATAAACAGAACTTTTTAATTGGAGAAGATATTACCAAAGTATCTCCTAGTTATTTAAGATCACTTAGTAATCCAAACTCAGGATTATCAAAACAACCGGACACTTATAAAGGAACCTATTGGAAAGATGCAAGTAACAATTGTATTCCTAACCCCAACACCAATGATAATTGTGGTGTTCATTACAACAGTGGTGTCCTGAACTATTGGTTTTATCTTTTGGTAATGGGTGGTACAGGTACCAATGATATTGGAAATAGCTTTAATGTTACGGGAATAGGATTTGAAAAAGCTGCGAAAATTGTGTATAGATTGGAGACTTCTTATCTTACATCCAACTCCACTTATAATAATGCTTTAACCTATGGAATCCAAGCAGTTAAAGATCTTTTTGGTGCTGATTCGGCAGAACATATAGCGACTCAAAATGCATTTTATGCAGTAGGTCTAGGACAGGCATATACTGGAGGTGGAAACCCGACAACAGATACTCAGGCTCCTACTGCGCCTCAGTTGACAGCGTCTTCTACTACACAGAATTCCACTGCATTATCATGGAGCGGATCTACGGATAATGTTGCCGTAACGGGATATGATGTTTATAGAGGAACAAGTCTTTTAGGTTCTACTACTACAGCGACAACATATTCGGTGACAGGACTTTCGCCTTCTACAGCATATAGCTTTACGGTAAAAGCAAAAGATGCTGCAGGGAATGTTTCTCCAGCTAGCAATACAGTAAATGTAACTACCCAATCAGGTGGAACGACAACAACTTACTGTTCTTCTTCTGCAAACTCTACTTCAGATGAACGCATTGCTAATGTTAAATTTGCGAATATCAACCAAGCTTCAACAGGAACAACGGGATATGAAAACTTTACTTCTTCTATAGGAAATGTTGCAAAAGGAAATACCTATTCCATTACTATAACTCCATATTGGTCATTTTATAAGTTTAGTGAAGCTTATGCTGTTTATATTGATTATAACGGTGACGGCGACTTTACTGATGTTGGGGAATTAGCATGGTCTAAAACAGGCAGCACAACATCTCCTGTTTCAGGAAATATAACAATTCCAACAACAGCTATTACAGGTGATACAAGAATGAGAGTTATTATGAGATACAATTCATTGCCAACTTCATCATGTGGAACATTTGATTACGGTCAGGTTGAAGATTATACATTAAGAATAGCTTCATCTGCTGGTATCAGCTCATTGGTTTCTGAATCTTTAGCAGATAATAATACCATCAGTATTTATCCAAATCCGGTAAAAGAAATAATTAAAATTAAATCTGCTTCCGGTTCGGAGTTCAAATATCAGCTTATTGATGCTCTTGGAAAAGTGGTATTATCAGGAGAAACAAGATCTCAATCCATTAATGTAGAATCATTGCTTTCAGGAGTTTATATTCTATCATTAGATAATGGTAAAGAAAAAACCACACAAAAAATTATTAAAAATTAATCACTGATTTTTAAAAAATCCTGTAGGATTAAACAGGTAAAATGATGTAAACAGTTGTGAAATTAATTTCACAGCTGTTTTTTTTAAACTTATAGGTAATGACTGTTCAGTAAACTCTTTGCATTTATTTTTGCCTTTTTTACATGAAAACATTTAATAAAGAGAATTAATCTTTATCAAACCCTGTTTTAAATTCCAAAGATTGCAAATTAATACTTCCGATAAAGTTTGTAGGACAAATAAATATTTTAACTTCTATCTATTTAAAAAAACAGACCTTTGAAATTTCTTTTATTCTTTATTAATCATTATAAAAAGTACATTTTGAGTTTTTACATATGGTTTAATTTGGGTAAATCTAATTTCTCTTTATTTATTAATGCAATCGATTACATAAAAAATTATATATTTCAGAAAAAATTAGAAATCAGTTACGCCGACAGTGCAGGATAATTTCTAATTGCAATTATTTTAGATTGCGATAAAAGAAAAGAAAACTATAGAATAGCATTCCTATTTAAAACTAAACAATCTTATAATATTATGAAAAAGTATGCTTTATTCCTTTTTGCACTGTTATTATCAATCCAGATCTCGGCTCAATATAAAGCCTGGACTTCAGCACAGGAGCCACTAAAAGAAATTCAGGCATTAAAAAAACAAATTATAAAACCCAACTTCAGAAAAAAAGATTATCTCATTACTGATTTTGGTGCCATTGGAGATGGAAAAACAAAAAATACTGAAGCATTTAGAAAAACTATTGAAAGATGCAATTCTGAAGGAGGAGGAAGAGTTGTAGTTCCAGAAGGAATTTTTTTGACGGGTGCCATTTATTTAAAAAGTAATGTGAATCTTCATGTAAGTGAGGGAGCAACTATTTTGTTCAGTCAGGACAGTAATGATTATCCTATTGTATTCACAAGATGGGAAGGAATGGAATGTATGAATTATTCATCACTGATATACGCTTACGAGGAAGAAAATATCGCCATTACAGGAAAAGGAACATTAGATGGAAATGCAGATGAAGATCATTGGTGGTTTTGGTGTGGTGCAAGAAAATACGGTTGGAATGAGTCACGTCCCGGAAAGCAAACACCTGCACGTACAAAGCTCCATCAATATATGGCTGAAAAAAAAGATCCTAGAGAAAGAGTGTTTGGAGATGGATATTACTTAAGACCTAATCTCGTTCAGCCTTACAAAAGTAAAAATTTCTGGATGGCAGATGTTCATGTAAAAAATTCCCCGATGTGGAACCTCAATCCGGTACTTTGTGAAAACGTTCTGATCGAAAGAGTAAGAATAATAAGTCATGGTCCCAATAATGACGGTTTCGATCCGGAGGCATGTAAAAATGTTTGGATTAAAGATTCCTATTTCGATACCGGAGATGATTGTATTGCCATAAAATCCGGAAGAGATGAAGATGGAAGAGATATCGGAAAACCTGCAGAAAATCATATCATTGAAAATTGCGAAATGAAAGACGGACATGGTGGCGTTGTGATCGGAAGTGAAATTGCAGGTGGTGCCAAAAACATCTATGCAGTAGGAAATGTAATGGACAGTAAAAATCTTGAAAGAGCACTTCGTATTAAAACCAGTTCGAGCCGTGGTGGAATTATTGAAAATGTATTTTTTTATAACACAAAAGTTGGCTCTTATAAAGAAGCAGCCGTCCGTTTCAATATGCATTATGAAAAACCCGGCAATTTTATTCCGACGATTCGAAATATATGGGTAGAAAACTTAGAGGTAAAAGGAGGGGGAAAATATGCTGTCCTTTCTGATGCTTATGAAACTTTTCCTGTAACGGATTTCACCATGATCAATGCTAAAATCAATGGTGTTGAAATTCCTTATAAAGTTGATTTCTTAAAAAATGTGACTTTAAAAAATGTCATTGTGAATGGCCAACCTGTAACCAATTTTAAATAAGATGCGAAAAAGATCAATTCTGGCCTGCTTTATCGTCTTATCTGCTTTTTTACTTTCTTTTTCCCAATCAAAACACTGGCAGAAAAGTGAGCGGAAACTGCATTATAAAGAAGACAACGGTGATTTTTTATTGGTCAATGGAAAATACAGATTCAATCGTGCACTTTATGGAAACCACTTGGCTTCCCGCATAGAAGCTGGTGACTTGCCGGAATTTGCCTTGTATTTCCCCGGAATGGGTGGCAATCTTCAGTTTGTTATTCAGAAAGGAAGTTCCATTAAAAAATTAATTCAGGCAGAAAAAATTGAAACCCGCTACCGCCCCGGAACAATGCTTTATACCATCAAAGATCCGCTTTTTGGGAATGGAAGTTTAAAATTAACTGTTTTAGCTCAATCAAAGCAGGAAGGTTTGATTTTAAAAATGGAAATGGATCATATAGATACTGATACCAAGATCTATGCTGTTTATGGGGGAGCAAGCGGAAAAGCCTTCAGTAGAAATGGTGATATTGGTGCTGATCCGGAATCAGGATTCTATTTACTTCCTGAATACTGTATCGATAATAAATTTCAAATTAATAAAAACCAGTTCCAACTCTCTTACTTTAACAAAAAAAAGGAAACTCAAGTTGTTAATGGAAGTTTTTCTAATACCAACTTATTACAATTAGCTGATGCTAAAACACTGCAAAATCTTTCTGACCTTACTCAAAATAAGGTTGAACGATCTCCTGTAATTTACACAACCTATTCAGCACAAAAAAAACCTGTTTACATTCAGATTACAAAAGGAGAATCAATTTCTGAAACGACCACAGAAGAACATTTTACAGCTATTTTTGATGAAGCTGAACAAGCCCGATCCGCATTGGCCAATCGGATTCAGTTAAAAACACCGGATTTTGATTTGAATAGCTTTGGAGCTACCCTTGCTATAGCTGCGGATGGCATTTGGGAAAGCCCTACATTTCTCCACGGAGCAATAGCCTGGAGAATGAGGTTAAATGCATGGCGCGGTGCTTATGCAGCAGACGTTCTCAGCTGGCACGACCGGGCAAAAGAGCATTTTGAAAGTTATGCAAACTCTCAGGTTTTGGTTCCTGAAAAAGCACCTGTTAAGATGGATACCCTTTTACATTTGGCTCGACATGCAGAAAATATGGGAACTTCAGTATTTTCAAGTGGATATATTTCAAGGAATCCCAATGACAATTCCAAACCCCATCATTATGATATGAATCTCGTTTTCTTTGACCAGATATTTTCTCATTTTAACTATACAGGTGATGTTGAGTTTTTAAAGAAAATGTGGCCGACAATGGTCCGCCATATGGATTGGGAAAAACGAAATTTTAAACGAAATAACCTTTACGATGCCTATGCAGCGATTTGGGCAAGTGATGCCTTACAATATTCTGGTGGTGGTGTCACTCATACTTCTGCCTATAATTATAGAGCCAACCGTGAAATGGCGAAATTAGCGAAAATAGTAGGTGCAGATCCAACGCCTTATGAAAAAGAAGCTGATATAATTCTGAATGCAATGAAAGATCAACTCTGGATAAAAAAGAATGGTTATTTTGCTGAATTTAAAGATGCTTTGGGTAACAAAATCCTTCATGATAAACCGGGAGTCTGGTCAATTTATCACGTTTCAGATGCTTTTATTTTAAATGAATTTGAAGATTATCAGAATACTCAATATATCAGGAATTATATACCACACATTCCGGTAACAGTGAAAGGTGAAGCTTCCAAAAACTATTATACTTTAGCAACCACAAACTGGCAACCATACACCTGGTCTATCAACAATGTCGCCTTGGCAGAAAATCTGCAGACCGCATTAGCTTACTGGCAATCCGGAAGAAACGAAGATGCATTCCAACTTTGGAAAGGTAATTTGATGGAAAGTATGTATTATGGAATCAGCCCTGGAAATTTTGAACAGTTATCCCATTATGATGCCTTTCGTGGTGAATTGTACCGGGATTTTGCAGATCCGATCGGAGTTGCGGCAAGAACTTTAACAGAAGGCCTGTTTGGTGTCTATCCAAAATTGTTGGAAAATAAAATTAACATAAAACCGGGATTTCCAAAAGACTGGAATTTTGCAGAATTGAAACTTCCGGATTGGGAATTTAAATTTAGCAGAAATTCTAAAAAAACGAATTATTGGTTTAAATCAAACTTTGCCAATGTGGTTTCACTCGATTTGTTAATTCCGATAAATCATACCCAAATAAAATCTGTAAAAGTAAATGGTAAAAAAATACATTGGAGCATACAACCGAATTCTATTTCACAACCTGTTGTAAAGCTGGAGACAGCAAAAGGAAAAGATTTTGCCATTGAAATTACCTACTCAGGAGAAGAATTAAAAAATGAGAAGACTGATTATATAAATTATATTTCTGAAAGTCTTCAACTTAATGTAGATTCTAAAAAGAAGATTCAGCAGATTTACGATCCACAGGAATTAATAAAATTCAGAAACGGAAATCAATTTGACTTAGTAAAAGAAGAACGGAAAGGAACTTTTTTCGTTCAACTCGAGCAAAATGGAACAAAATGGTGGCAACCTGTAAATGTTGACATTCAATATCCTTTAGAAATTAATTGGAGAATGAAAGGTCTGCAAATTCAATCACAATCATCAATTCAGATTAGTGGAAAATTGAAAATTAATGATTTTTTCCATACTTTTTCTATTAAAAAAGATGAGATGAAATTCATTGAAATTCCGACAAATGCTTTAAGTAAAGGAACTAATTCTGTTGAACTTGAATACAATGGAATCAAACAAAATTTAGAAATAACAGATTGGGAGATTGAAAATAAAGGAGAGTTTAATCCCATTTCACTGCAGTCACAATATAATGATCGGGTGACCCACATTTTTAACCAAAAATACCTTTCACCCCGACCAACAGTTCCTACTCTTCAGCTTCCATGGCAGGGAATTGGAAACTGGTGCTATCCATTGTCTACCACTCAAATTGATGATACCGGATTGATGGCCATTCGGAAAAATGAAAAGCTTACGTTTTTAGGAATTCCTTTTTTAATCAATAACGAAGAAAAAAATATTGTTTTTACGAGTCAATGGGATAATTATCCAAAATCCGTTGAAATACCACTGAAAGGAAAGGGTAAAAAGATCTATTTTCTTTTGTCAGGTTCTACTAATCCAATGCAGTCGCAGATTGTAAATGGAATGATTACAATTAATTATTCCGATGGTTCGTACACCAATTTGGAGCTAAAAAACCCCGTCAACTGGTGGCCGATTGAGCAGGATCTGTTTGATGATAATTTTGCTTTTGAAATCCCGGATGATAAAATCCCCTACCGGGTACAGTTAAAAACCGGCCTATTGTATAAAGGTGGAAGTTCAACGAAATATTCAGAAATAAAAGGACTTACCAATCGGGCAGTCGAAGGTGGTGCAGCCACCATTCTTGATCTGCCAATTGACCCCAAAAAGGAATTGAAATCAATTAAATTAACAGCAGTGAGCAATGATGTTGTAATCGGAATGATGAGTGCTACTGTCCTTAAATAAAAATATAATGAAAAAATTAGTCGTATATCTTGGTCTGTTTTTGATGGGATTCTCCTCATTACACGCTCAAAAAATTGATCGTAAAAAGGTTGTCGGGCGTCATAATATTATCAATACAAAAATTGATACATTATCTACTTTGACTGTTGGCAACGGAAAATTTGCTTATACTGTAGATATTACCGGGATGCAGTCATTTCCTGAATTTTATAAGAATGGAGTTTCCCTAGGCACACAGTCTGAATGGGGATGGAACAGTTTTCCAAATCCTCAAAATTATAAATTTGATGAAACCCTGAAAGCTTATGACTTTAACAATGACGGACGTAAGGCACTATACAGTGTACAGCTTAAAGAACCCGAACGAAATAAAGAAGCCGTTGATTATTATCGTGTAAACCAACACCGATTGCAATTGGGAAATGTGGGTATTGAATTATACAAAAAAGACGGTCAGAAAGCAAAAATAGCTGATCTCAAAAATATTCATCAAACCCTTAATCTTTGGACAGGAATTATAGAAAGTGAATTTTCTCTGGAAGGAACAGTGGTAAAAGTACAGACCGCTTCTTTTCAGAATTCCGATAAAATCGGAGTTAAAATTGAATCTGATCTGATCACGCAAAAAAGGCTTAAGGTTTTTACACGTTATCCCTCTCCTACCGGTCAATTTTTAGATGATGCCGCTTTTTATGGTAATGAAAATGATCACACAACAAAAATTCTATCATCACAGCCAACATCCGGACTGATCCATCATCAGTTACAGAGTTCCGATTATTACACTCAGTTTTATTTTTCAGAAGGAATATTACGTGAAGCCGGAAAACATTATTTCGTGTATGAACCCTCTTCTAAAACAAAAAAAATAGAATTGAGTATTGAATTTTCTGCTAAAGATCCGAAAAGCAGTAAAAGTCTGTTTACTGATGCAGAAAGCGAAAGTACCTTAGGATGGAAATCGTTCTGGGAAAGCGGTGCAGCCGTTGATTTTGATGGAAGCACAGATCCGAGAGCAAACGAACTTGAACGCAGAATTGTTCTCTCAGAATATTTAACCAAAGTACAGTGTGGAGGAAGCAATCCACCACAGGAAACCGGTTTAACCTTTAACAGCTGGTATGGAAAACCACATACAGAAATGCATTGGTGGCA
Organism: Chryseobacterium paludis; assembly: GCF_025403485.1. Classification (NCBI taxonomy): domain Bacteria; kingdom Pseudomonadati; phylum Bacteroidota; class Flavobacteriia; order Flavobacteriales; family Weeksellaceae; genus Chryseobacterium; species Chryseobacterium paludis. Next base: position 735,389 of record NZ_CP099966.1, on the reverse strand, counting down.
TGGTGTACATTACGCTTTATGGGGAAGACCCGAAATTTTAGAAAAGCAACTGGATTATTATTTCAGGTCTTTTGAAAAAGCAAAGGCTTTAGCTGAAAGACAGGGATATAAAGGTGTTCGATGGATTAAAATGTCTGATAATGAGGGTAATGAAAGTCCTTCTTCTGTGGCTGCCTTTTTAATCTGGGAACAACCGCATATCATTTATATGACGGAACTGCTGTATCGGGATAAAAAGGATAAAAAAGTATTGGAAAAATATAAAGACCTGATTTTTGCAACGGCAGATTTTATGGCGGATTTTGCAACCTATGATAAAGAAAAAAACCGTTATAATCTAGGCAAAGGAGTGATCCCTGCTCAAGAAGTTTTCCCGGCTAAGGATACTTACAACCCAACTTATGAAGTAGCCTATTGGGATTGGGCACTAAAAACAGCACAGCAATGGAAAGAAAGATTGGGAGAACCGAGAGATAAAAAATGGGATGACGTCATTTCAAAATTATCTCCGCTTCCAGTTCAGGATGGTGTTTATCTGGCTACAGAATCTGCAAAAGATTCGTATACTTTTCAAAAATGGATGACCGATCATCCAGCTGTTCTCGGAGCCTTGGGAATGGTTCCGGAATCTCCAAAACTGGACAAAAAAATTATGAAAAATACGTTGGATACCGTTTGGAAAAAATGGAATTGGGAACATACCTGGGGCTGGGATTTCCCGATGACTGCCATGAATGCAGCAAGATTAGGTCTTCCATCAAAAGCTTTGGATGCTCTTTTTATGAACATTCAGACCAATACCTATTTGAAAAACGGCCATAACTACCAGGATAAACGTCTGCGTATCTATCTTCCCGGAAACGGAGGTGTTTTAACTACTGTTGCTATGATGCTCGAAGGTTGGGATAATTCAAAAGGTGAATTTCCCGGTTTTCCAAAAGATGGATCCTGGAAAATAAAAGCAGAAGGTTTCAAAAAAATGCCTTAAAAACTCACATTCATATATAGTGAAGTCTGTCCGGAAACGGCAGGCTTTTTTTTATGCTTAAAATTATATTTTCGTCAATATTCAAACACAAAAAAGAAACATTAATCAATCCTTATTCGTAATTGTATTATAATATTTAAGATAATAACAATAAAACTAACAATACAGCATAGTGCAGGATGATTTTATGGTGTTAAGCTTTTAATTTAATACAATCAAAAAATCAAAACTTATTAAACATGAAAAAAATTTCTACAACACTTTTGTTTTCTTTATTTCTGTTATCGTGTAATCATGATGATCACAGCAATCCACCAACTACTGAAAGCTGCAATTCTGAAAGGGCTTTGGCTTTTCCTGAAGCGGAAGGTTTTGGAAAATTTTCTAAAGGAGCACGAGGGGTGACGAATCCCAGCGTTTATATTGTCAGTAATCTGAATGACAGTGGTCCGGGTTCCTTTCGGGACGCTGTGAGTCAGCCCGGCAGGTTTATCGTATTTTCTGTAAGTGGTATTATCAATTTGCAATCTTCCTTAGCGATGTCACCAAATCTTACCATAGCTGGCCAGTCAGCTCCCGGGAAGGGAATCGTTCTCTATGGCCAGAAAGTATCCTTTACGGGCGCAAATAACACCATTGCAAGATACTTCAGAATCCGACTGGGGAATGTAAACGGATTATCCAAGAATACAGATGCTTCAGGAGTAGCAAATGGTAAAAATATTATGCTGGACCACATGTCTTTTTCGTGGGGTCTCGACGAAGTTTTTTCCATCAACTGGGATAATAAAGGGTTTGAACCCGACAGTATAACCATACAGAATTCTATTATAGCACAGGGTCTGCATCGTCACAACCATTCTGCAGGTGGCCTGATCCAGACAACCGACGGCCATATCAGTATTTTAAAATCTCTGTATGAAAGTAACAAAACAAGAAATCCTAAAGTAAAAGGGAAGAATGAATTTGTAAATAATGTCATATACAATTATGGTAACCTGGGAAATACTTATGGGCATACCGTTTCTGGAGATGGCTATATTATGGGTGATTCAGCAGGAATTTCGGAAGTGAATATTATCAATAATTATTTTGTTGCCGGTCCTTTAAATGTGGATAATCAATCGACACCATTCAGCAGAGGTACCAGCACATTCCATTTATATCAATCGGGAAATTATTACGACTCTAATAAAAACGGGGTTTTGGACGGAAATCTGGTTCCTCAGAATACAACGGCATTTCCCGGAAATACACCGGTTCAATTTATGAACAGCCCATTTGCATACCCTTTCAATGCAACTAACCTGTCTGCTACTCAAGCATTTTATCATGTTATACAAAATTCAGGAGCTAATTTTCCTCATCGTGATGATGTCGATAACTTGATCATTTCTGAAGTGAGTTCCAAAGGAACTCAGGGACTCTATGTGTACACTGAAAACAATCTTCCTCTTGCTAACGGTGGTTTAGGAGACTACCCTGCTTATCAAAGCATTCAGGACAGCGATAAAGATGGAATACCAGATGCTGTTGAAGTTCATATGGGACTTAATCCGCGAGACTCAACAGATGCCCTGAAGGTTAGTAAATTTTGTAAAAATTATTTAAATATTGAAATTTACTTGAACAACATTATGAAGTAAGAATCACCTTTACTATTCACATCTAAATACTTATATTTTCGTCTTCATTCTGTTTCAACATGATTCAGAATGAAGATTTTTTAGTAAAATATTCATATATATAGACTTATTATAATTAATTAAAAATAAATATAGATTTATTGACATAAATTTTACGACTTATTTACGATCATTGGTTAATTTTTATAAATTAGTTTCTTTAAACCGTTTTAACCGATCCTATCTGAAAAACATGGCAGAAACATTTGAAATACAGATCAATGAACACTCCAGAGTTCCTAAATATAAGCAGATTGTTGATTCTATTCTGAATGGAATAGATGGTGGAGAAATTCAGATTGGAGAGAAGATTCCTTCCATCAACGAGCTCAGCGAATCCTGCTTTCTCTCGAGAGATACTGTGGAAAAAGCATATAAGGAATTGAGGAAAAGACAGATCATAGAATCCGTAAAAGGTAAAGGATATTATATTTCACGTATCAATAAAAATGATATTATTAATATCTTTTTTCTGATCAACAAACCGAGTACCTATAAAATGATGATCTATAATTACTTCGTCAATGCAATCGGTACCAAAGGCAATGTTGAGATGTATATTTACCATTGTGATGAAACACTTTTCATTAATTCTTTGAAAAAGAATCTGGGCGGATTTGATTACTATGTCATTATGCCTCACTTTCGGGACGAACAGTCTAAACATACCAGTTCTACAAAGGAAGTGATTGACATGATTGAAAAAATACCAAAAAATAAACTGCTGTTGCTGGACAATACCAAACCCAATGTTTCAGGAGAATATGGTACTATTTTTCAGGATTTCGAACATGATATTTACAATGCCCTTCTGGAAGGTTTAGACAAGATAAAGAAATATGAGAAAATCATCTTAGTCTATCCTGATAAATCAATCCACCCCTATCCTTTCCGTATTGTACGCGGTTTTGAGAATTTCTGCAAAGATTTTAAACTTGATTATGAAATCCTTGATGAAATTTATCCTGATATGGAATTACAGGAAAAAGATATTTTCATCACAATCCGCGAACGGGATCTTGTTAATTTGGTGAAGCAGATCAGACAGAAAAATCTTGAACTGGGCAAAGACATCGGAATTATTTCCTACAATGAAACTCCTCTTAAAGAATTGCTGGGAATCACAGTGATTACTACAGATTTTAAAGCAATGGGAGAATCTGCTGCCTACATGATCCTGAAAAATAAAAGGGAACAGGTCAACAATGTCTTTAAATTTATTCAAAGGGATTCTTTATAAAGTCATTTATTTTTTTAAAATAATGCAATCGATTGCGCTTGTCATTAGACTAACACCTATAACAATTAAATTATAGACAGCATTTAAAACCCACTAAAAAATATTTATTTAACTATGATTAAAAAATTAATTTTCGCCATGGCTTTCTTCATTGTACTTGCTGTGTCAGGACAGAAAAAGAATGATAAAGACGCTGTTACTGAAGCCGCTGAAAAGCTAAGATCGGCCATGATAAGCGGTGACAGACCAACGTTAGAATCATTGATCTTACCTGGATTAACTTATGGACATTCAGGAGGCCATATCGACGATGCAGTGGAATTTGTTGAAAAATTAGTCAGTAAAAAATCAGATTTTGTAACCATTGATATTACCAATCAAAGCATCGACCTTGTTGGTAACACAGCGATTGTCCGTCACCATTTTTATGCAACAACTGCTGACTTTGGAAAAACTCCGGGTGATGTAACGTTGGATGTATTACTGGTTTGGGTAAAAACCAAAAACGACTGGAGATTACTGGCCAGACAGGCAGTAAAATCTGAAAAGAAAAAATAAGTATCAAGATTATGATAAACAAAATTCGCAAAGATAGCTTTGCGAATTTTTTATTTAGAATTTATTCTAAGTTTTGGTTAAAGCCCATTTAGTTTTTTTTATTGAGCATTAATAAGACTTAAAGATTTTATTTCACTCTAAAATTTTGCAGATCTTCCGGTTTTTCACAGCAAAGCTGTTCCATTACCTGTCTGAACTGCATTTTAAGCATTTCAATGATGTGATCGCCCCCTTTTTCACCCAAAGCACCCACTGCATACATAAATGTTCTTCCCATAAATGTAAATTCAGCACCACAGCTGAGAGCACGGACAACATCCGGACCTGTTCTTACACCACTGTCCATCATTATTTTTATCTGATTTTTATATTTTTCACTAATTTCCTTCACTACCGCAATGGTAGATTCCCCGGCATCCAGCTGTCTTCCGCCATGATTGGAGATAATCATTCCATCAAATCCCAGACGTACTGCTTCAGCAGCATCTTCATCAGACGCAACTCCTTTAATCACTAATTTACCTTTCCATTGATCACGGATCACTTTTAGCCTGTCTGCATTCAGCCTGCCGGAAAAAGTAGAGTTCATAAATTGCCCCAACTGCTTTACGCCCATACTCTTATCTATGTATTTATCCAAGGTTGCAAAACGGGGAACACCATGCTTTACCATTTCCATTACCCATTGTGGTTTTACCAAAGCCTGAGAAACATTTCTAAAATTAATCTGAGGCGGCATTGCCAAACCATTTCGGATTTCTTTGGCCCGGTAACCAAAAGTAGGAACATCTGCTAAAACAACGAGTACGTCATATCCGGAAGCTTCACAACGGTTGAGAATATCATCACGCAGCCATTCTTCCCTTGGATGGTATAATTGATACCAGGCTTTTCCTTCCGTTAATTCTGCAATTCTTTCAATACTGCTGGTCGTTACCGTACTTAAAATAAAAGGAATATTATGTTTGAAAGCTGCTTTTGCTAAAATTTCCGGAGCATTAGGCCACATCAATCCTTGTAAACCGACAGGTGAGATTCCAAAAGGCGCAGAATATTTCACACCGAATAATTCGGTCTCCATACTGGTTTCACTGTAATTATTCAGATAGCGTGGACGAAGAAGAACTTCTCTCAGCTCAGATGTATTCCGGTCTCTGTTTATGTTTTCATTGCAGCCTCCGTCCAGATATTCAAAAGCGAAACGGGGCATTCTTTTTTTTGCCCTTTCAATCAGAAGCTCAAGGGAAGCATATCGGGTATCGAATGGAAATGACATGATTATAAATTAAGAATTAAAGGTTGAAGCACTTTCATCTGATAATGCTGTTGTAAAAAGGTTTCATCTATTTTCTTGTTAGAAATTACCATAGAAGCTCCCAATGCAGAGCCTAGTGGTGAATGCGTTGACATCACGCTGTAGTGGTGGAAATGATGAGACATCAGTTTCATAAATACATCATTATCCGTAAATCCGCCATCAATGTAGATTGTTTCAATTTCTGAATTTCCTATTGCATTTTTAATGGTATGAATCTGCAGATCCATTAATTCTATCATCAATTGATGATAGGCTTCTTCAAAAGTTGCAAATGATTTTAGATCTGTTTCAGTGATCATTTTTCGTTTTAAAATAATTCCTTCAAACCGAAAATAAATATTCTTATTTTTCATCAAACGCAAATACACATCCTGATCAAAATGTACTTCTCTATGGAAACCATATTCTTTTCCATAATAAGCGCATAATTTTTCTACCTGAATCTTATATTCATTTCCCATAAAAAAGCGGGAAGCTTTTACGCGTTTACCATCGATCCGCATATAATTCAGACAATTGTTCTCGATATCCTCATCGGTAAGACTTTCGTCATTAAATGGATTTAAAGAAATACTCCACGTTCCTGTTGACAGCAATAAAAAAGGTTCTTTTTTACTTAAAATGTAAGGCAATAATGCTGAAGAACTGTCATGAATTCCAACACCTATTTTAATTTTTTTGTTTCTGTAGGAAGTATTTATGCTTGCTGAAGTTGGAACGATGGGTGCCAGTAAAACATCGATCCCTTCTTCATACACCCAGTCATGATAATCGGATTTATCATAGTTCCATAAATTGGTATGACAACCTATTGAAGTAAATTCCGACACACAAATTCCTGTAAACAGATAAGATAAATATTGAGGCAAGTGAAGACTGTACCTGATCTTTCTGAATGTTTCCGGATGCTTGTACTTGAGCCAAAACAACTGCATCCCTGAGTTGAGCATACCTGATTGCGGTGATGCTGTTTCGCGTGCAATTTTCATTTTGCTCCCATGTTTTTCATAAAACAAATCCAGTATTTCCTGATCCATGGGTTTGGTATAATTGTACAGTGGAGCCAAAACATTTCCTTTGTGATCCAAATGCACCAAACTTGCTCCATAACTGGAGAAATTAATCGCTTTTACTTCAAAATTTTCATCGTCGAGAATGGCATTAAAATTATCTTTGATCCAGTTTTGCAGTGCTGCCAGATCTTCTGTAGGATAATCATCTTCATCTGTGGTGAGCGGTAGTTCTGTATACTCACGAACAACTTCTTTATAATTTTTATCAAATAAAAAGAACTTTTTATTGGTCTTTCCAATATCAAATACTATGGTTACCTTTTTTTTGGACATTCTCGAGATGGATTAAATTATGTATTTATAGGACAAATCAGTTTTTTAAGATCTGTGCACGCTTTTTTAAATTTTATTAAATATTCTTTTAAAGACCATTAAGGAGTGTTTAGCAAGTAAGGAAGAATAAGAAAAAAATCCAATAATTTTCTTAATAAATGAAGTTTCGCTTAATACTAAACACTCTACCTTAACGGTAAAAAATAAGGATACATATAATTAAACTTTCGATTGCACCTGAAAGTTGAAATTATCAAAATTTAAATAAGTCTTATAATCCGGTTGCTTTTGTTTCTAAACCTCTTTCGGTAATTAAACGCTGTCTTACCTTTAGTTTTCTGTAAGCAGCTATCGGATCCAGAGCTGCACCAGTCTGCAACCTTGCAGCTTTTAACAATGGTCGTACATCGGTTCTGTATGCATTCTGTAAAATCTCCTGAGAGAGCACGACATCATTTTCCAATTGTGCTGTTTTTAATGCTTTTTGATCTACAAGAAGTGCCTGGGCATACGCAATTAAAATAGCGTCAAGAGATTGTATTAAATCCTCTAAAGGATCTTTTATATTATGACTAGCATCGATCATCCATGCCGGATAAGGATTTTGAGGATTGTTTTCAATTCCATATACCAGCTCATTGAAAATTAAGAACAATGCATAAGGTTTGATCGATCCTACGGTTAAATCATCATCTCCATATTTGCTGTCGTTAAAGTGGAAGCCTCCTAGTTTCCCTTGGTACATTAAAGTAGCAACGATCTGTTCAATATTGGTATTTGGTAAATGATGTCCCAAATCCACTAAAGTGTAAGCTCTTTCTCCACAGGCATTTGCCAACATCAAAGAGGTTCCCCAATCCTGAATCGTTGTAGAATAAAAGTTAGGTTCATAAGGCTTATACTCGATGAACAGTTTCCAGTCTTCAGGCAAACCGCCATAAATTTCTTTTAGACTTTGCTCAGTTTTAGACAAGGCAGTCTGGAAGTTTAACTGACCTGGAAAGCTAGAGCCATCTGCCAACCAAACGGTTAAACTTTTAGAACCCAGTTCTTTTCCAATTCTGATAACTTCTTTATTATGTTCCACTGCATAAGCACGGGAATCTTCATTCACGCTGTTCAGAGAACCAAATTTATATGATTTTTGTGCTCCCGGCTGATCCTGAAAAGTGTTGGAATTCATTGCGTCAAATACAAGATTGTGAGAAGCCGCGACTTCCTTTATTGCTTTTACGTCACCCGGAATATCCCAGGGAATATGCAGTGAAACAGCTCCTGCAGAATGCGTTAAAGCGTGAATCAAGCCTACATCATCCAATTTCTGTTCTAAAGTAGACGGTTCACCACCATAAGAAAACCTTCCGAAACGGGTTCCGCCTGCTCCTAAAGCCCAGCTTGGAATTGCCACCTGAAAATCGGCAATCTTATTGACTACCTCTGCAACATTTAGCCCTGATTTTGTTAATTTATTTTGTAGAAAATCAAAATCTGAATTGAAATTTTCAATTTCTCCTTTATTATTTTGTTCAATGATATCTTTTCCTATAATCATGATTTGATTTTTAAAACTTTTTAATTGAAACATTTAAACTTTTAAGGTTTACTATTATTCAAACCAAAAGATTAAATTAATTCATTGCAGATCCAGTAAAACTGGCTCTAAATTTACCAAATTATATACTTTTGAGAATAATATTTACCTAGGAAATGCATTTGCCATCCCTCCGTCTACATTAATAATGTTTCCTGTCGTTTTATCTAAAATAGCTACACATACAAAAACACCGTTTGCAATATCTTCAGGAAGAATGATTTCGTTTAATAAATTACGCTTTGCATAAAATGCAGGCAGTTCTTCTACAGAAATTCCATTCGCTTTAGCACGACCTTCTGCCCACGAACCTTCCCATATCTTACTTCCTACAATAACTCCGTCCGGATTAACGACATTGACACGAATTTTATCCGTTGCCAATTCCGCTGCCAATAGTCGGGTCATATGCTGTTGAGCCGCTTTAGCAGTTCCATACGCCACATTATTAGGTCCGGCAACCAGGCCATTTTTACTTGCAATATTTACAATATCACCCCCTAATCCCTGTTTCTTCATTATTTCAACACCATTTTTTGCCATTAAAAACTGACCTTTTACCAAAACATTTTCCAGGAGATCCCAGTCTTTTGTTGTGGTATCTTCCAGAGATTTAGAAATTGCCAAACCTGCCGAATGAACAATAATATCTACTCCTCCAAATGCCAGAACTGCTTCTTTAAAAGCATTTGCAATAGCATCTTCACTGGTTACATCGCACGGAACAGCTACCGCCTGATCTTTGCTGTATTTTGCCGTAACAGAATCTAATGCTTCCTGATTCAAATCTGTAAAAACAACTACTCCACCTTCCTGAACCATTTTGTCTGCAATTGCCTGTCCTATTCCACCACCAGCTCCTGTAACAACAGCTATTTTCCGGGAAAGAGGTTTTTCTTTAGGCATTCTCTGCAATTTTGCTTCTTCAAGCAACCAGTATTCAATATCAAATGCTTCCTGTCTTGGTAAAGAAGTATACTCAGAAATGGCTTCTGCTCCACGCATCACATTGATCGCGTTTACATAAAATTCACTTGCCACACGGGTGGTCTGTTTATCTTTAGAGAAACTAAACATCCCTACCCCCGGATAAATAATGATCACCGGGTTTGGATCACGCATTGCGGGACTGTTTGGATGCTTGCAGGTTTCGTAATATTCCTTGTATTCTTCTCTGTATTTTTCAAACAGAGGATTTAATTTAGCAAGAATAGCCGCAGAATCCGTAAGATCCTCGTTGGTCGAAAGATTAAGAATCAATGGCTGAATTTTGGTACGTAAAAAGTGATCCGGACAAGATGTTCCCATTGGTGCCAGACGCTCCAGATCATTGCTGTTTATATATTCCAATACGGCATCACTGTCAGTAAAATGACCTATCATTCTATTTTCAGACGAAGCCAGACCACGTAATAACGGCATGAGTTGAGCCGCTTTATTCTTACGCTCATCAGCCTGCAGGGATTCAATTTTCTGTCCACCGAAAACCTGCCCGTCTTCTTCTATTTTTTTAGCAATATATTCGGAAGCCATTTCGATGACTTCTAAGCTATTAATATAGCATTCATAGGAAGTATCTCCCCATGTAAATAATCCATGGCTCCCTAAAATGATCCCGCGGATTCCCGGATTGTCATCTAAACATTTTTCCAACTGCAGTCCCAGATCAAAACCCGGACGCTGCCATGGAACCCAACCCATTGTATCACCCCATATTTCTTTGGTAATTTTTTCGCTGTCCCTTGCTGCAGCGACAGCAATTAAAGCGTCAGGATGAAGGTGATCAATATGTTTGAATGGAAGTAAGCCATGTAATGGTGTATCTATGGAGGGAGCTTTACTGTCAAGGTCAAAAATACAGTGATTGAATAATCCCACCATTCTGTCTTCATCTGCCAGACCCTGGTAAACATTTTTTAAGTTTCTCAATCTCTCTGTGTACAATCCGGCTATTCCTTTACGTGTTAATGTTCCAATGTCACCACCTGAACCTTTTACCCACATTACCTCAACTTCTTCGTTCGTCAAGGGGTCTTTTTCAATTGTTTTGCAGCTCGTATTACCACCTCCGTAATTCGTGATTCTTAAATCTGCCCCTAATATGTTTGAACGGTATAAAAATAAAGCGACCTGATCATCTTTTAAAGATGCTGCTTTGTTTTCATCCCATAAATAATCTACGTATTTAAATGTTTTTACATTTTCCATTTGTTTTCTTTTGTTTCTGAATTTTAACTCAAAATTAGATTGTTATATTTTTTTCAGTATCCCGTACTATACTGATGAACACCTTATTTAAAGATATTTTAACACTTAAATTCCATTGTAACTCAATTCATCTTTACAACTGATATACAATCCCGTTGAGTTTATTTATAAATTTATTTTCAATGATTATGTTGTTATTCACTAGTATCCAGGAAGTTGAGTAAGATTAGGATTATCAACCAGCGGATGACCGGCAGACTGCGCTGCAAGCGGAAGTAATTCCGTTTTATTAGGTACAAATCCATAGAAAAGACCTTCGCCTCCGCCCTCGATCCAGTTTGGATATGCTCCTCCGTTTTCAAATGAACCAGTTGGTTTTGTGTAGATGATATTTCCGATTTGAAGCTGATTAAAACCTTCAACAAAACCTACCGCTTTTCTTGCATTACCGTTAAAGGTACTCGTATATGCCTGGAACATATTGGCAGGATACCATTTGTCTTCTGCTGTTGAAGCTTCCCCGTTCGCTAATGCTATATTCTTCAGAGTCGTCTGATAGGCTTCATATCCTGATGAATTGGTAGGCACAGCCTGCACTTGTGCAATCTGCGCAGGATCTGTTAAATCTATATAAGTAACAGCTAAGAACGGATCTCCATAAACCTGTGCATTCTTGTGATATTTGTAAAGCCTGTAAATTGGTGTTGATGCGAATTGACCTGTACGATCAGATAAGTTTTTCATTGCCTGTCTTGTAGCATCAATTTCACTAGCAATACGATTCATCCTGATTAAATCGGTACGAAGCATAAATTCATCCGAAAATTCCCACTTACGCTCCTGAACAATTGCTGATTCAAAAGCCTGTTGACCACTTGGAACAGGTAATGATCCAATTCCGGCACGATTTCTTACCTGCATTAAAGCTGTAATACCTGCAGCAGTTGGTCCTCCATTTAAATAATTTTGTGTTTCTGCATACATCAATAATACATCAGCATATCGAATAATAGGAATATTCAAGTTACGTGCATCTGCAGCTTGTGGCTCCACACACCAGCTAATTCTGAACTTGCCCGGCATAATACAAGAATATGTAGTTCCTACATCTACCCAAGTATCGGTTGCAGAACCTGTTTTTAAGAAATAAATACTGTAAGAAGTACAAGCCACATCTCTACGTTTATCTGTCTTATTAAAAGAAAGATAATAACTTGGAAGTAAAAACTGTAAAGCTTTACGAGAACCATAGGTACCCCCTCTGGAACCTGGATGTGCATATATTCCGAATGCCGAGTTGGTATTTGGACCGTATTCAGCAATGTGCCAAAGCATCTCCTGATTTACAGCTGCAAAATTTCTTCTGTCAAAATTAAACCACAATGCTTCGAAACCACCTTTCCCTCCCTGAGCCTGTACCAAGCTATTAGTACCTCCATTAATTACAGAAGCTGCTGCTTGATCTGCAATTTGATACAGTTGTTGAACCCTGTTATTATCGGGACGACGAGACATTGTACCCGCAGATCCGGTATTCAAGTCCCAACGAAGAGAATATCCTGCAGCATACAGGGCAATTCTTGCTAAAAGAGCATTGGTTGACTGCTTGTTTAATCTCTCCGGTGATCCATTCGAAGCCGGTAAACTGTTTACTGACTCCTGAATATCGGTGATGATGCGGTCATATATTCCGTCTCGGGAAGACCGTTTCGGGTAAAATGTATTCGGATCATTGGGATCTGCATCTTCTAAAGGAATCCAAATGGCTGGTACATCGCCATACACTCTGATTAGGTTGTAGTAGCAAAATGCACGAATTGCTTTTGATTCTGCCAGTAAGGCATCACGCTTTGGACTTACAGCCATCTCACCTAGCCTGTCGATAGCAATATTGGTTCTCTCAATAACCGCATACATTGCAGAATATATTCCTGTAACAGTATTCGGAGTATAGGCATCATACTGATAGTTGCAGATGTTGTATTTGGAATTATTAGTTGTTCCGTCTTCAGCAGAATGAGTAACCGTATCTCCTGCTCCCAATTGGTAAAACATTTCGGTAGGAACAAGACCTCTATAAAGACCCTGAACGAAAGCGTCTGCGGTGTCTAAATTTGTAAACACCGATTCTGTATCAGATGAATTATAAGCAGGCTGATCTAAAAACTCCTCGCTGCAGGAATTGACACCCAATCCTGCAATTAAGATTGATGGAACGATGATTAGTTTTTTAATAAAACTATGATTATTGAATATATTTTTCATGATGGAACATTTAAATATTAGAAAGTAAGATTGATCCCTAAAACATAGCTTCTAGATCTTGGGAATGAAGAATTATCATATCCAGGAGAAACTGTAACGCCGCTTGCCGCTGAAACTTCAGGGTCAAATCCGGAATAACCTGTAATAGTTGCTAAATTATTAACTGTAGCATAGATACGCGCATTAGTCAATTTAATATGGTTCAAAAATTCTTTGGGAAAAGAATAACCCAAAGTTACCATGGAAATCCTTAGATATGAGCCATCTTCCACGTAATATGAAGAAGGATACGTTATGTTAGCAGTATTTGTATTACTTAAACTCCACAAGTTTGAATCTTCATTAGGATTAAGTTCTTTTAATCTCACCAAATTCGTTGTTGCCTGTCCCGTATTGGGATCGATCAAATGATAATAGTTGTTTCCGAATTCTGAAGGAACATTCTGATACATCCCGTAGGGACTCAAACTTTGTTTAGTTGCGTTATAAATATCACCACCTACGCTGAACTTCAGAAATACTGCAAGATCAAAACCTTTGTAAGAGAAGTTATTACTGATACCTCCAATAAAGTCAGGCGTACCGTTACCTATTTTCACCAGCTTTCTTGTAAACTGATCTCCAGCCTCATTATCTGCGGCAAATTTCATATCTCCAGGTTTAGGAGTTCCCGATGCTGGTTTCACAACGCCTGGTTTTAAGGTCAATGTTCCGTTTGCATCCTGGTTAAAGTCATCAGTCGTGTAAATTCCCTGGTAAACATATCCATACATATCCCCTAATTCTTCTCCAACTGTGGCATAATATGTTACCATACCTGCTCTGTTGCTGCCTACACTGAATGTTCTAAAGGTTCTTCCCTCGTCAAGAGACAATACTTTTGACTTGTTAAAACCTATATTGGCATCGGTAGACCATCTGAAGTTTTCAGTTTTTAAATTTATTGAGTTTAACGTGAACTCCATACCGGTGTTTTTCATGGAACCGATATTTACAAACTTGCTTTTATATCCCGTAGAGGCAGGAAGTACAGTTTCCAGTAACATACTGCTTACATTGTTATTATAAAATTCAGAAGTTAATTTTATTCTATTATTAAATAAAGCCAAATCTACCCCAATGTTGGTAGATCTCATTTCTTCCCATTGTACAATACGATTACCCAAAACACTACTTGTTACCAGAGCAAGATTACCAACTGTATTATTCAAAGGATAATCGGTCCCTACCACATTGGTTCTGAACACGTTATTTGGTATACTGTTATTCCCTACGATCCCATATTCGAATCTGAACTTCAGATCATTGATATAATTTTTGATTTTAGAATTTTTCCAGAAGCCTTCTTCTGAAACCCTCCATGCAGCAGCTACTGATGGAAATACACCCCATCTGTTATCAGGACCGAATTTTGAGGATCCATCACGACGAATAGTACCTGTTAATAAATAACGATTATCGTAATTGTAATTTACACGGGCAAAGTATGAAAGTAAGCTGAGTGAAGATCTGTCTGTATCTTTATCGGCAATGGTAGCATTAGATATATCATCTAATCCATAATTTAAGATGGAAGGAAACTTTATCAATGTTATGTTGTTACTTTCAGTTTCCTGATAGATTATTTCATTACCAATTAAAGCAGTAAGTTTATGCTTTTCACCTAAAGCCTTATTATAGGTCAATGTATTTGTGATCTGATATCGGTATGCTTCAGAATTCCCAATACTTCCGTTGATTCCTGTATTAATAGGATCTGTAAGATATGCACGGGAATTTTTATCTGAAAATGAAGTTGCTTTAGTGTTCGTCCAGTTATAAGATCCTGCAGTTCTGAATGTAAAATCTTTCAACAAATCAAATTCAAGACCTACATTAGCTAAAAATGTTCTTGCCCGTTTGTTTTGAGTAGATGCTGCCGTTTCTATATATGGGTTTTCTGTATCAAAACTCGAATCCAATGCAGAGTAATCTGGGAAAGTCTGAGTATTAAATAACTGATCCTGTGTAAATAATGTTCCTCCTGTAATAGGTTGAAGCAATATCTTTTTCATTCCTGAATAGGCCCCACCTCCGTTTGTAGAATTTGAAGTAAACATTGAACTGAAGTCTAAACGTATTCCTTTATACAGTTCTGAATTAATATTAGCTCGTAATGAGTTTCTGGTCTCATTAAAGTTTTGTAATAAACCTTCCTGTTTGTTGTAGTTGTAGCTGATAAATGCCTGTGTTTTATCATTACCTGCCGAAACGCTCACATTTTGATTCTGCGTAAGTCCTGTTCCACCAAGCATTTTTTCCTGCCAGTCTAATACTGGTGCTGATCCATACCGGTTGCCGATCCTATTAAATGCACCTGTATAAAATCCCGGAGAATCTGTTCCTAAACTATTATCAAATACATTACTCCATTTTGTTGCATTTCCTCCTAATTGAGCTAACTCATACTGATATTTCACATATTGTTCTGCATTGGAAACCATATCCAACTTCTTTGAAAGCATATCAAAAGACATGAAAGAATTATAGTTGATGGTTACTCTTCCTTTTTTTCCGGTTTTTGTCTTAATAACGATAATACCGTTGGAACCACGGGCACCATAAATGGCAATGGCAGAAGCTCCTTTCAATACATCAATACTCTCGATATCATTAGGATTAATGATGTTTAATGCATTATCCAGCTGGAAACCGTCTACAATGTAAAGCGGTTCTGTACCCTGAGTAATAGAAGCACCACCACGAATCGTAATGTTGGCACCTGCTCCCGGAGCACCACCTGCAGTAACGATATTTAATCCTGAAGCCCTTCCCTGCAAGGCTTGTAATGCATTCATTGCTGGTGTAGCTGCTAAATCCTTTGCAGATACTGAAGCCACCGATCCTGTTAAATCTGATTTCTTAACTTTACCATAACCAATAACCACTACTTCTTCAATATCTTTTGTGCTTTTCACAGTATCATTTACAGTCTTTTGCCCCCAGACAAAACTTGTTGAAAGCATAAATGCGGGAAACACTATTCGCTTTATATTCTTGTGTTTAATTATCAAAGACATATATTAAATTTTAGTAACATTAATTATTATGTCCCAATCTACACAGTTACCAAATTTTTAGCATCCTGCAATATCCTGCATTAATTATAAAATACTTAACCCATCCTAATAATGTATAATTATACTTAGTTCAAATTTTATAAATATTATTAATTTGCTTAAATATCTTTAAATAAACTCTGAAATCTGAAACCCAAATCACTCTATGAATTGTTTGCGAATATATTTATCGGGAAAGTCGGATATCCATGAATACAAAAAAAGACACTGAAAAAATCAGTGCCTTACAAAAACTAAACTGTATATTGAATATGAATGATGAAGAAAAATTTTTAATTATGATAAGAAAGACTCTATCTCAAAGAATTTCCATATCCTACAATTAAAATAGAAATGAACATCACAACCATTCCCATAAGAATGGTAGAAATAGTTTTTTTAGAAACTCCTTTCCATTCCTTAATGATAACGCCCCACAGATTGGCAATTAAAATGATAAACGCCATATGTAATATCCATGAACTAGGGCCATTTCCCATTTTACTTTCTCCCATACCATAAAAGAAGAACTGTAAAAACCACATCGTCCCGGCAAGTGCACAAAAAACGATGTTACGTACAACCGGTACTTTTCTTTTTGTATAATCTGTATACGATTTATTTTTAATAGCTAAATATAAACAGCCTATAAGATTTACTGCCATTCCACCCCAAAGTACAACGACATAGGTTACATTATTTTGAAAAAGGAATTCTCCCTGTCCCGGATTTGCATTTTTCCACAATTCATTTGCTACGACTGCCATCGGTTTTCCAGCTTCCAACCCAAAGTTAAAGCAGGCACTTAAAACTCCTGATATAATGGAAACAATTAAGCCCAACCTAAACTTGTACTCTGTTTTCACCTGTATACCGTGTGGATCTGTAGATTCAGTTTGCAGTTCTTTTTCTTTCATCATTCCCGCTTTCCCACTAATGATGATTCCGATGATACAAACTAAAAGTCCCAATAAAACCATCTGTCCCCATGTACTGGAAAGCATTAACCCAATATTGTCCTTTCCCGTATGTGGAGAAAATTCATAATATACAGATGGAAACAGCGAACCAAAAACCATACAGAGCCCAAGAATTATGCTGCTTCCAAGTGCTACTCCTAAATATCTTACCCCTAAACCATAAGTAAACCCTCCAATTCCCCACAAAGCACCGAACAAAAACGTCAATCCCAATATAGAAGAACTTTCATTCTGTATGATTTCCCAAAACCCTGGAATGGTAATAAATGCAGCAAGTGGCGGAACAATGATCCATGAAAACACCCCTCCTATCAGCCAATATGTTTCCCAGGACCATCCTTTTACTTTTTTATAAGGTAGATAAAAACTACCTGAAGAGAATCCTCCTAGGAAATGAAAAAAAACTCCTAATAATGCATTCATAATTTTATCTTATTGATATTGAATTTGAAAATTAATAATATGGTATCGATTGCGCATCTTGTAGTGTCATGTCTTCAATATGTCAGAAAATAAGCATTTCTGCAGTATCCAATACCATTAACCTTTTTTATTTTTATAAACAATTTTGTGACTCTGCTCTTCTTTATAATTTAATTCAACTTATAAACCTCACTCCCTGCGAGCAACAGACATCCTAAACCATAGTCTTCAAAATCAGGTTCTTTATCAACAGCGAGAGGCTGACCATCTTTAGGTTCTTTTCCTGTTCCCTGTACCCAACCTAAAAATCCATTTGGCTGAACAGAGTCTTTTACAATAGCATTCCAAGCCTTTACGACAGCCGGCAAATAAGTTTCTCTATCAATTAGTCCATTATTGATTCCATACGCCATTCCGTAAACAAACAGGGCTGTTCCTGTCATTTCTTTTCCACCAAAATTATTGGGATCATGCAGACTTACATTCCAAAAACCATCTTCTCTCTGAACAGGAAGTAAGGCTGATAATAAATCTCTGTAATCCTGTAAATATTCTTTATAATGGGGATCTGATTTGGGTGTATCTTCCAGGGTACGTGCTAAAGCAGCAACTACCCATCCGTTTCCGCGACTCCAGTAGGAATCTTCACCGTTTGGTTCTTTATAAGGTGGAACAAAACTTTTGTCTCTCCACCAAAGCTTGTCTTTAGGATTATATAAACCATGATCTCCATGTTTGTATTTCGTATAGGCATACATTTCGTAATTTTTATCGAAATACTTTTTGTCACCTGTAATTTTACCCAGTTTTGTGAAAATAGGCATTCCCATTTGGAGTGCATCAATCCACCACCATTCATCTACTTTATTGGAAGCAATCATACTATCTATCGATGCTTTTACCAATTTTATTCGCTCAGGATTCTTTCTGCCATCGAGTTCATAAAGGTCTAAGTATGTTTGTCCACAAGCCTGATTGTCTGCATTACGAGTATAGGTATCACGCATCATGTTCCAATTGTGTTTTTCTGACCAGGAAATGGCATACTCATAATATTCTTTTTTGGGATCTATCTTATAGAGTGCTATTAATCCTTCATAGTAAACAGCACGGGTCCATAAATTACTTGGCCATACCTTTTTACCAACAATTTCTTTTCCGGTATCCGGCCATTTGTTCATGAAATATTGGTTGGCCCGTCGCGAAACTTCCAGAACCTCTTTTTTATTTGGAAGATCAACATTTTTAGCAGCTGTTTGCTTTTGAACTGAACATGAGGATAAAAGTCCAAAAGCCAATATACAAAAGGCACTTCTCATTACTATCATTTTCATAATTGGTAAGTTATTTTTTATTAATTTTCTAATTTAACGTCAAACAATAGATTGAAGATCGATCAGATGTATTTAATCAAATCAAACTTTTAAGTATTAGTTAAAGTTTTTCTCTACTGATTTAAAGTTTGTTAATTTTTAGTTTTTACAGTAATGATGTTTGGATTTGGAATTTTTGAAACAGATTCATCCAGATAATAATCAGTATGTGGAGGCTGATTATAGCCTACATTCTGCCATACGATACTCAACCGGTATTGTGGATTGTGCATCAGGGTATACAAACGGTGATGTGTTGGAAGTGTTGAACTGAAGATCCGGAGTTCCTGATTGTCTGACGTTCTGTATATTAATTCTTCCCGCCAGTCACCGAATAAATCTGCAACTAAAGATGGATTTTTTTTCGTTCCGTTATTTGATTCACATTGGAAATCTTTGGCGTCAAATATAATATTTGTATTCTCTTTCTTCCAATCCCATTTTGACACTACAGTACCGTCTAAAATTTCGCTTAAAAAATCTCCATCCCAATAGACACCCATATTACAGGCTGGATTTTTATCACTGATTTTATTTCCTTTGGCATCATAAAGACCTTTAACTCCAGCTCCTGCGGCCCAACACTCAGAACCTTCATGCCGGGGATCTATATTCAGAGACAATCCTCTCCCGGGACCCTGAAATTTGCCCTGTTTACTGTATATCAAGGATGGCAATTTCCATAATACTTTTCCTGTTGCCCCATCTCTGAAATGTGCACCGGCATCATCAAACCTTTCCTGAATATCAAAAATTTCCAATCCGGGATGAGAGGGATCCAAATCCCCGACATGCAGAGCATCTCCATGACCATATCCGGTACTGTTCAATACCGTTCCGTTGTCATCGATAGTCATTGCGCCAAAAATAATTTCATCTTTTCCATCATTATCAACATCTGCAATACTCAGGTTATGGTTTCCCTGTCCTCTGAATTTTTTATTTTCTTCTGAACTTTCTGTATCGAATAACCATCGTAAACTCAACTTCTTATTTTTGTAGTCCCAGGCTGCCATCGCTGTACGGGTATAGTAACCTCTCGACATAATAACACTCGGATGCTTACCATCTAAATAACCCACTGCACCCAGAAATCGATCTACACGATTGCCTTTTGCATCGCCCCAAGTCTCTGTAAGCTGTTCCGGAGATGGATTCAGATTGTTCGGAAACCTTGGGACGACATAGTCTACTGTATTTATTTCCTCACCAGTCTGACCATCGAAAACAGTCATATACTCAGGTCCTGAAAGTATAAATCCATTTTCATTTCGCCAATCTTTTTTGGGATCACCAATATATTTCCCTCTGCTGTCTTTGGTACCATCTGCCGTTTTCATCACGATCTCCGCTTTACCGTCCTGATCTAAATCGTATACCAGAAACTGAGTATAATGAGCCCCTTCCCTGATGTTTTTACCTAAATTAATTTCCCATAACAAATCACCGTTTAACTTATATGCCTGAATAACCGGAGGATCTGTAAAGCCTTTCTGACTATTATCACGGGATTGTCCGGTTTGATGAAGGATGATTTCATAAGCACCGTCTCCATCCAGATCTGCTACAGATATATCATTTGGTGTATAGCCGGCTGGTGTTTTTAAAGGAATGGAAAAATAGGGCTTTTGAGAAGCAACATATCGGGCAGAGTCCATATCCAAGGTTTTATCTGGGGTATTGGATTTCACGAAATAAGTATAATTCTTTGCTTTATCTGCCGTTTTATCTAAAAAATTTGTTTCGTTGAGCAATATCTTTTCATTCAATTTTTTGCT
This sequence comes from Chryseobacterium paludis, assembly GCF_025403485.1. Classification (NCBI taxonomy): domain Bacteria; kingdom Pseudomonadati; phylum Bacteroidota; class Flavobacteriia; order Flavobacteriales; family Weeksellaceae; genus Chryseobacterium; species Chryseobacterium paludis. The sequence goes on along the minus strand of NZ_CP099966.1, from coordinate 714,538 downwards.
CTTGTTATTTTCAACACGATATAGGTCAAACTGAGTGTTTTGAGGCTCCGAACCTAATAACCTCCAGCTGACAAAAATCCCTGATTCTGCAGGTATGGCTATAATTCCTCTTTTCAAATACTCCATTTGTCTTTGTGCTGAGAGTACTTGTGAAAAAAGAACTGTAATTAAGATAAAATTAAATTTTAAGTTCATAATTCCAGTATTGTTTTAAATATAGATAAGGCAATCGATTGCATATTTTGATTTATTTACTTTGTTTGATCAGCCATTTCACAAACTCTTCAGCTCCCTGGAAATTGGTGAAATCGGCAGGTAATTTTTTACCGTCCGTATATTCGTTGTAACACCACGGATCTCCCAGAGCGAAAACGGTTCCTTTTCCAAACTTCGCAATGGCTGCAATGTTTTTACCTTCCGCAGATAATAAAGTTTTTGCAGGCTCTTTTACAGTGATTGAACTCACTTCTTTCATGTATAATTTTTGTGCAGAAAAAACTTCATTTCCCTCTCGAACATGTACTGCACCCTGTTCAAATTCTTTCCCTTGAACTCTATTGTAGCTATCGTCATTAAAATGAATCCCAAACTCTCCCGCCAGCTGGTTAAAGTGTTCAAATTCAGAATTGCCATGATCATTACTTAACAAAACCAATACCCCACCTGCTTTTACCCATTTTACCACATTTTTAATGGTCGTAGGATCTATTAAATTGGCCTTTCCTTCAAAAGCTTCTTTGTCAATATCTGCATCTACAATAATGTAAATATCTGCGTTTTTCAGGTCTGCCTGTGTAGGAGCATTTTTAAGAGAACTGATTGATGCACCCTGTTTTATAAAGATTTCTCCTAATAATGAAAACCCACCATTGGTCTTATCATTCCACGTGTAATGCCAGGATTCTATTTCCTTCGTTTCTTTGTTTTCTTTTTTTTCATTGTTGAAAAAATTATCTAAAACTACTTTTGGTTTTTTCTGTGAATACGAAAATCCGAATGTCAACATGAAGGTTCCAACTGCTAATGACTTTACTATTTTATGTTTACTCATAACTTTTATTTTTACAATATTTGTTAAGCTTCGATGTTATTTTTAAATTTTTATTTTGAATATATGATTGGAATCAATTGAATCTGCCCATCCAAACCAGAGGGTTGAACCTTCCAACCGGAGGCATCAAAGGATTTGTAATCAATATTTACAAAGTTAATCTCATGGTAGTTACGCCACTGTATTTTTTTCTGATCCATATACCGTATTCTATTGGCCATCAGATTACAAACTTCAATTTGAATGGTATTTGTACCCTTTTTTAAATATTTACCAATGCTGATTTCAAAAGGGATGCTCCAGACAATACCGGCATCTTGGCCATTTACAATCACTTTCGCACTTTCATAGAGTTTATCCAGTTTTAAGACATAATCATCTGCATTCTTTTTCCTCAGATCCAGTGAAGTAGTGTACACACCTGTTCCCGAAAAACTTTGTGTTGCAGGATCTTCTGAAAAGCTGGTCCATGGTTGAGGTTTCTTTAGTTGTCGTGATTTGGGAAGTTCGGGACCACCTTCTTTAAAGGTTAACTGCCAGGGTTGATCTAAAATAATCGGAGTCCCTGTCTTTTCAGTATAATTCCATTTCTGTACGGATGAATCAATAGTTTTACTACTTTTCAGAATTAAAGACTGTCCTGATTTCAACTGAATTCTTGCAGAATTATTCTGTATTTGTGCCATTCCGAAATCTCCGTTTTCCGGATTCATAATAATGGTCTGCTTTCCTGTATAATTTATGGGAAGAAATTGATTGATTTCTTTTGAAGTATGATTAACAATATAGTAGTATTTTCCACCCTCAAACTGTCTTCTTACAAATTTCAATCCCGTTTCTGTTAGTTTTTCTCTTTCTATTTTCAGATATTCAAGCGCTTTTGAAACATCGGAACTCAAAATAATCTTTCCTTTTCCAAATTCTGCCGTTTTTAGATTTTCACCCCGATTATTAAATAGAATTTGAGACCACAAAGATTTTAAAAGGTTTCTTCTTTTTTCAACCTCAAAGTAACCCGGAATATCTTTTGGTTCATTCTGAAAAATAACTGAAGCACCATTTCTCGCTAATTCCAGAATATTATTCAACGTTGTTTCTGGTAAATACGTTAATTCGGGAACGATCAAAACCTGATAGGAAGATCCTTCTTTTGCAATTTGAATTTTATTATTGTAGGATTTTGCTTCACCAATCATTTTATCCGAGGTCATGTCAAAAGAATATCCCATTTTATCTAGTTTGGTTAGATCTTCATAAAACGGAGTTGGCTGCAGCCATTTTTCAACGTTATGAACTTTAAAGGCAACATCTTTCCCTTTTGCTGATGCCCAAGAATCATAAACCGGCCAATATATCAGCAATTCATTATCAGATTTCCCGCTCTGCAAAATACTTTGAGAACGCATAACAAAGGAATTGAGGCCACTTATATGAGGCCATAAACTATTTTCTGGAACAAAATTAACCGAAGCATAAAATAACCACCCTGGAAAAGGGACATCAGCAGGCGTATAGGTTGTACCATGATAAAAAACATGATTGATCCCAGATAAAAAAACCTGCTCAACTTCTGGTTTGGCCTGCGACCAGGAAGTTTTAAAATGTTCAGTAAGCCAGGTAAAAGTTTCATTTGAAATCAATTGCTTCCCTTTAGCATTGGCCGCCGATGAGGCAAACTTCAACATATTTATATCCGGATGATCTGCTTTTTGCACATCCAGGCTGTCTCTTCGTAAACCCGGAATATCAAAAACAGTACTTCCGAATGTTTCTGATTCCGGAATATCTACTGCTGCATACAGATCCAGTAAGTTTCCGGGTGAACCGTGCGCCTGATTTGTATTTTTAGAGTTCTTGGAATGCGCCCAGCTTGTAAACTGATCAGTAAAATTGTATAATATCAATTCACTAAGGGTTTCTCTATAATCTGATTTTACCCTTCTCGTAGTCCTGTTTTCCTCATCGTTGATCAGATATTTGATGTAAGGACTAATATCATATCCCCTTCTTTTTAAAAATTCATTCTTAAAGTCAGGGGTCCAGTCTGCATTATAGACCTCATAGCTATCATTAAAAAAAGAACGGACGCCATAATTGGAATTGCCAAATGCCTTATCAAATGTTTTAAAATAATCAACCGTTGCAGCACCTGAAAAATGGTTTAATGTAAATCCTTCCCCTCCGGGAGCGGCCCTTTTTACCTTCTGAAGTGTTTTACCAGTAAAAACTGCATATATTGTCCATTTCCCGGAGTCCGGTTTCCAATTGAGAACACCGTCATTTGTAACTTTATCTGTTAAGACAACCGCCTCATTTTTTTCGTTGTACGCCGTTACAATATCTAATTTTACAGTCTGTAAGTTTTTAAGTTTTTCGTCTTTAAGGAATATCTTTTCGGCTAATTTTTCACCTGATAAAAGTGCATACTTCTGAACGATCATTTTTGTGGCCGCATCCTCTTCATTTACCTGAGGTCCACCTATCGGCCACCCGGTTCCGACAGCCATATCAACACCCATCTGTAAGCTTTTTGCTTTATTCACAGTAAACTGCAGCATCTTCATCCATTCCGGACTGAGATAAGATATATATCGATTTTCAAATCCTTTTGCCCCGTAAATAGGAACGACTTCCACGCCTCCAAAACCAGCGTTACTGAGCGTTGTCAATTGCTTATCCAATCCTTTTTCATCAACTGCATTTCCCATCCACCACCACCGTGTCCATGGTTTAGCAGTATTCGTCATTTCCGGCCACGGATTTTGTGCAGAAAGATTTCCAAACGCCAAACAAAATACACTTAACTTGATAATAGATTGAATATTCATTTTCCCATTCTTTATTTAGTTTCCATCGGGTTTCAAGGCTTCCATAAAAATACTTTCAGGCCAATGGAACTTTTCAGCATCATCAGGTTTTTCCGGATCAAAATTCCGGTAATTTTTTGAAATAAATTGCTGCAAAGGCAAGTTTTGTTCAGTAATACTTTTTACAACACATTTTGCCAATTCATAAGCGCCATAAGTATTGAAATGAGTATCATCAGACAAAGCTTCTGCCTGACTGGGATAAGAGTTTGCCGGATAGTAAACAAATGCTTTTTTAGAGAGCTCAGGTCCCATGGCTTCGAACAGTGTTTTACTCATTGCATTTAAATCGATTAAAAAAACATTTTCTTCTTTTGCTACTTCCCGCATTGCGGAAGGATAATCACCGAGTGTATTGACAATTTTTTTGTTTCCATCAAAAACATGACGATTTACTGAAGTTACCAAAACCGGAATAGCTTCTAATTGCCGGGCTTTATGAATCCATTCTTTTAATTTTTCTTTATACCCGGAATTTGCTTCCAGATGGCTGTTTCCCGGCTTTTGATCATTATGTCCAAACTCAATAAACAGATAATCCCCAGGTTTTATCCTGTTCCAGATTTTATCAATACGGTGACGGCCTTCAAATGCTTTCAGCGTTTCTCCACTTTCCGCATAGTTAGCCACAACAACCTGATGCGGAATTAAAAAATAAGGAAACATCTGTCCCCATGATGCCCAAGGTTCATATAGCTGATCTACTACCGTAGAATCTCCTGTGAGATAAATCGTTTTTGCGACTTTATTGGGTTGGATTACTACAGCACAAACTTTTGGAGCTTTATCATTAAATTCGATAGTCAGCAAATTATCCCAGTGTAAATATTTTTTTTCTCTCGGTTTTAATTTCACAATCCCAATCTCATTTCCATTTTGATTACGGATGATACTGTCTTTAACATGGACGGTTATTAATTTTTCTACAACATCACCAGCTTTTGTTTTCACGTCATCCAATAGTAAACGGCGATTCTCTACGCGTACTGTTGTTTCAGAACTTCCTTTACTATCCCCCAATGTCAATTGTATGTCATAATTCCCTTCAGATAATATAACTGAAAAATAAAAAGGTCGGTCACTTGTGATAAAATCTCCTTTCAAAGCATTTCCTCCTCTGTCAACTGATTTTATATTGGAAATATCCATAAATCCATAACCTGTCTTTCTGTCAAATTTAGAATGTTCTGTGATGGGAATAAAACCGTCCTGCGTTCTGCTTCCTCCAAAATCAAATTTGAAAGTAGTTTGTTGTGCAGAAATAGATGAACAGATAAATACTGTCATAATGATTATCCAATTTTTCATAATCAATCGGTTAAAATATTCACATTCCATCATAAACTGATGATTGTCCAAAACGGTTCCCTATGTAATTTCGATCACTCTGTACTGTCAGAAGAAAGCTTTATTTCCGAGCTTCATCAGAATCGTCCTTTTTATCATACAGTTTGTCAGGTGACTCTACTTTTGCTACGTTTACTTTTATTTTCTTTAAATTTTTAATGAAGTTTAGTTTTTCCAGATCGGGCTTCATTGCTTTTATGGTAAGATTTTCGAATGTGAAGTCTGATAATTGATACTGATCGGACGGATCTACCGAAAAAGCAGTTTCACAACTTATATTTATATTTTTCAGAAGAATGTTATGGGCATGTGACATTTTTGGCCCTACCTCACCTTTTAGATCAAAAAACTGATTCCAGGGTTTTACGTATAGAAAAGTTTTAACATTTCCTGTTATATTTTCGACGGTAATATATTCGTAATGCTGTGGTGTATCAGGTCGCATTTTAAGATGCAGGAGTCTGGAGGCATCTTTCACCTTAGAATTTCGTAAAACAATATTATAATTATGAATAGATTCGCTGCCACAAGTAAGCACGCTGTGACAAAATCCAAAACTGTTATCTTCAATGATGATGTTTCTGTTTTCACCATTTTGAGCATCTTTATCGGCATTCGGACCTTTTCCTCCTTTCAGAGCTATAGCATCGTCATTCACGGATAGGTAACAGTTTTTAATTAAAAAATTCTTGCATGCATCAATATCAACGGCATCTGTACTTGGTGCTTTTACAGGTTCTTTCGGAGCCAAAATCGTTAAATGCAGAAGTTTCACAAATTCACATTTATAATAATGGGTACTCCAGAAAGGAGAATTTTTTACGGTAATATCTTCAATCTGAATATTTTTTGAATTTGATATATAGATGATACGGGGTCTCATTTCATCCATATTCGTACACTTAGGATTCCACTCCCGTCTTTTCCAAAATGCTTTCCAAAACCTTAGTCCATTTCCATTTAGAGTTCCTATACCTGAAATGGTAAAACCATCCAATCCGTCTGCATTAATAAGGGCTGGAAAGTAATTGACAGTCTGTCCCTCCATCCTGGTTTTCATTACCGGATAATTGCTTATATCATCACTCCCTTTTAAGACAGCCCCTTTCTCTAGATGCAAATGGGTACCTTGTTTAAAAAAGATAGAACTTATCAGGAATGTTCCCTTAGGCACTATAATGACACCACCGCCACTTTTAGCAGCCTGGTCAATAATGGCTTGGATCTTCTTTGTCTGAAGAATGGTACTGTCATTCACAACTCCAAAATCTGTAAGGATATATTTTTTACCTAATGTATTAATGTCCGTAGGTTTGTTTTCTTTAAACCATTCCGGAATCCGGGTTCCATCCGGGAACAGATCCTGACTTTTTACTCCCGATGAAGAGAAAAGCATTATCAACAGAAACCAATAAAAAACTGATGTATTTTGAAATTTCATAATTTATTCTTTCTTGCTATATAATTTTTGATTTTTATAGCTATTAACAAAAATATATTCGTTTTAGTGTAATGAAACCGGGTTCTGCAACCCATTTGATTGATAATATAGAACCTCAACATTAATTTCCTCTTAAATCAATTCCTCTTCTTCAGTAAGACAGTAACAAAACTATCCTGAATTTCATCTTCATAAAAATATACATTTTAGGAGCTTACGGTATCCTGCTCTTTCATGTTAACTCATCTTATAATTTTAATTCTTTTTATAATCTCTGTTTATTTCAAACAAAAAAAACAAATTTATGCAATCGATTGCTCAAATTCAACTTTACGAATCAATTTTGGGAGCAATATAGAATAAATTTATCAGTCATGCTTATAGAAAATCCATGTTTATAATAAGAGATTAAATCCGTAAATAACTGATATTGAAGCACTCAAATATCCGAAACCATATAATTTATTAAATTTTCAAAAATAAATCAAATATTGTATAAAATTACTATTTTTAAATCCCTACAATTATTAACTACAATGAAATTTATAGGATATGATGTCGGAAGCTCATCAATAAAAGCTTCTATCGTAGATAACAAAGGTAGATTAATTGCTCATGCCAAATATCCGGAAAATGAGATGTCTATTGATTCACCAAAAATTGGTTGGGCAGAACAAAATCCTGAAGAATGGTGGCAGAATTTACGGATACTGACTCAAAAGATAATTGCAGAGAGCCATATCGACAAAAATGAAATCAAAGGCATTGGAATTTCGTACCAGATGCATGGCCTCGTATTGGTGGATAATAACAGGAAGGTTCTCCGGCCCTCTATAATCTGGTGCGACAGTCGTGCAGTTGAAGTTGGTGATTCCGTTTTTCAGGAAATTGGTAAAGAAATATGTATGAAAGAATTACTAAATTCTCCTGGAAATTTTACCGCTTCAAAGTTAAAGTGGGTACAGGAAAATGAGCCTGAAGTCTATGAAAAAATCTGGAAATTTATGCTTCCGGGAGATTTTATCGCTCTTAAATTAAGTGGAGAGGCCACCACTTCCATCACCGGGCTTTCCGAAAGCATTCTTTGGGACTTTGAGAGAAATGAAGTTTCCAAAACAATGCTTACTCACTTAGGCATTGATCAATCGCTGGTTTCTGATGTAGTTGAAAACTTCAAAATACAGTGTACTGTTTCGCAGCAAGGTGCTGAGGAAAGTGGCTTACCTGTAGGAATTCCTATTTTTTACCGTGCAGGAGATCAACCCAATAATGCATTAGCACTTAATGTGATGAATCCAGGCGAGATAGCTGCTACAGGAGGAACATCCGGAGTTGTATATGGTGTTACAGACACAATACAATCCAACGAACCCGTGCGTGTCAATAATTTTGCGCATATCAATCACACCAAAGAAACCCCAAGAATTGGAAAAATGCTTTGTTTAAACGGTGCAGGTATTCAATATAGCTGGCTTCGCCACCAGGTGGATCAGAAAAGACATTCTTATCATGATCTGAATGCAATTGCCTCTGAAATTCCTATAGGATCAGATGGAATTATTGTACTCCCTTTTGGGAATGGTGCCGAAAGGGTGTTAAATAATAGGGATATCGGTGCATCTGTTTTTAATCTCAATTTTAACCGTCATAAAAGTGAGCACTTATTCAGAGCAGGTTTGGAAGGTATCGCTTATTCTTTTGTGTATGGAACAAATATTCTATTATCGGATGGGTTGCAAAATGGAATTATTAAAGCTGGTGGGGATAATTTATTCCGTTCATCCTTATTTACACAGTCGATTTCTTCGTTACTGAATACTGAAATCAGGATTATTGATTCTACAGGGTCTACTGGTGCAGCCAGAGCTGCTGCTATGGGAGCTGGAGCATTTGATAGTTTTGATGATATACTTAGTAATAAAGATATTTTAAAAAGCTATTATCCTGAGCACATCTATTATGATCAATATAAAGAAAGCTATGAAAGATGGAAAACAAAATTATTACAAATTTTAAATAATTAATTAAATTCTTGATTTATTTAATGCAATCGATTGCATTAAATGAATACAATAAATTTTAAACTAAAAAACAGATCAATGGCAATTACAACAGGCAACAAAGAGTATTTTAAAGGAATCGGAAAAATCCAGTTTGAAGGAAAGGAATCTGATAATCCCCTGGCATTTAAATATTATAATGAAAACAAAGTAGTTCGTGGAAAGACCATGAAAGAATATTTCAAATTTGCTACAGCTTATTGGCATACATTCTGTGCCACAGGAGGAGATCCTTTTGGTGTGGGAACGCAACATTTTGACTGGCTCACAGCATCAGATGCAAAACAAAGAGCTGTCGAAAAAATGGATGCAGCCTTCGAATTTTTCACAAAATTAGGTGTTCCTTACTACTGTTTCCATGATTATGATTTAATTGATGAGGCAGGAAATTTCAAAGAGTCAACAAAAAGATTAGAATTTATAACAGATTATGCCAAAGAAAAGCAATCAGCTTCAGGGGTAAAATTATTATGGGGAACTTCGAACTGTTTTTCTAACCCCAGATTCATGAATGGTGCTGCAACAAATCCTTCTTTTGATGTGTTAGCCTACGCTGGAGGACAGGTAAAAAATGCTTTGGATGCAACTATTAAATTAAGTGGTGAAAATTACGTTTTTTGGGGTGGTCGCGAAGGCTATATGTCATTATTGAATACCAATATGAAACGTGAGCAGGAGCATATGGCAAAATTTTTACATATGGCAAAAGATTATGCTCGTTCCCAAGGATTTAAAGGAACATTTTTCATCGAACCCAAACCAATGGAACCTACAAAACACCAATATGATTTTGATGCAGCAACATGTTTAAATTTCCTTCGTCAATATGATCTGTTGGCTGACTTTAAACTGAATATTGAAGTGAACCATGCTACTTTAGCACAACATACATTCGAACATGAGCTGCAGGTTGCTGCAGATAACAATGTACTGGGAAGCATTGACGCCAATCGCGGAGATTATCAGAACGGCTGGGATACAGACCAATTTCCTGTTGATTTATATGAAATGACTCAGGCGATGTTGGTGATCATACAGGCTGGAGGTCTTCAGGGGGGAGGTGTAAATTTCGATGCTAAGATCAGAAGAAATTCTACGGATCTGGAAGATATTTTCATCGCTCATATCAGTGGAATGGACAATTTTGCAAGAGCTTTTATGGCAGCCGATACTATTTTAGAAAAATCAAAGTATTCCGAAATCAGAAAAAATAGATATTCATCATTCGATGGCGGTAAAGGGAAAGATTTTGAAGAAGGAAAATTATCACTTGCCGATCTGGCTTCACATGCTGAAGGACTTGGAGAAGTAGGCAGAGAAAGTGGTAAACAGGAATATCTGGAGAGCTTGATTAATCAATATTTATAATTAAAACTAATGAAATTATGCAAATAATAGATTCCGGTCCGCAATATTCTTCAGGATCTAAGGCGGAAATCAATATGGTGTATGTTACTATGCTTACACTAGTAGCCACTTTGGGCGGGCTTTTGTTTGGTTATGATACGGCAGTGATTTCAGGAGCAGAAAAATCAATACAAGAACATTTAGTTACTCCTCTGGGATTAAGCTCATTGGCACATGGAGCCACCATTTCCAGTGCTTTAATCGGATGTATAATCGGAGGAGCAATTTCAGGACTTATCTCCACACGGTTAGGCAGGAAGAAAGCTTTAATGCTTGCTGCATTTCTGTTTTTTATAAGTGCTTTGGGAGCTGCCTATCCAGAGTTTTTATTCTTTAAGAAAGGAGAAACTTCGATGGGTGTTTTATTGGCTTTCAATCTTTACAGAATTATAGGTGGGATTGGAGTCGGTCTTGCTTCAGCAGTATGTCCAATGTATATTGGGGAAATTGCACCAGCTGAAATTCGTGGAAGACTGGTTTCTTTAAATCAGTTTGCCATCATTTTCGGAATGCTTGTTGTGTATTTTGTCAATTGGGGAATTGCTGACGGGAAAAGTATTGAATGGATCAACCAGATCGGTTGGAGATATATGTTTTTATCACTAACCATCCCGGCTGCCTTATTTGGAATTTTATTATTTCTTGTTCCGGAAACGCCACGCTATCTCACTTTTATCAATAAAGACGAGGAGGCACTTAAAATTTTAACAAAAATAAACGGCCAGGAACGTGGAAAAGAAATATTTTCGGAAATAAAAGGGACTGTTGCAGAACATAAAAGTGACATTTTTTCTTTTGGAAAAACAGTAATCATTATTGGAATTTTACTTTCCGTTTTTCAGCAGTTTGTAGGGATTAATGTAGCTCTTTATTATGCACCCCGTATTTTCGAAAGCATGGGTGTTCATAAGGATGCCTCTATGCTGCAGACTGTAGTGATGGGACTGGTGAATGTAGTTTTTACAGTTATTGCAATTTTTACCGTCGATCAATGGGGAAGAAAACCTCTTCTCATTATTGGATCAGTAGGTATGGCCATAGGCATGTTTGCGATTGCTATTTTTTCCTATTTCCATATCATTGGTATTGCCACTTTGATATTTATCATTGTTTATACTGCTTCTTTTATGATGTCGTGGGGGCCGATATGCTGGGTTCTGATTTCTGAGATTTTTCCGAATAAAATAAGGGGAAGTGCAATAGCTATTGCCGTAGCGGCACAATGGGCAGCTAACTATCTTATTTCATCTACCTATCCTTTTATGATGGAGTTCAGCGGAGCTTTTACTTATGGATTTTATGGAGTAATGAGTGTTCTTTCTCTTCTTTTCGTTTGGAAATGGGTCCCGGAAACCAAGAGTAAATCGCTAGAAGAAATAGAGAAAATATGGCAAAAATAAACTTTGCTAGACATTTTTTTAATTACAATTTTCTACTTCTTTGTTTTTAACAAAATTATTATAATATGATTATTTAATCCATGATAGTCTATGGAATAGTTTAATTTTATTTTAAGTATAAAATACATTTTATTTCCTAGTGATTAGACATAATTTGATTAAATTTACGTCAACGATGTATATCATTTTGATATAGAAAAAACAGCAGAAAAAAAACATTTATGAATAAAAAAAGTGCCACAATATATGACATTTCAAAGAAGCTTAATGTGAGTGTGGCTACTGTTTCCAGAGCACTTAATGATCATCCGAGAATCAGCCAGGCAACAAAAGATTTGGTAAAGAAAACCGCTAAAGAAATGAATTATAAGCAGAATAATCTTGCCAAAGCTCTTAAAAGCGGAGAAACAAAAAACGTAGGGATTATTGTTCCTTATATCAATACTAATTTTTTCTCATCTGTAATTCGCGGCATTGAAGAAGAACTTTCTCCACATGGTTACCATGTAATCATCTGTCAGAGTCATGAAGATGTTACTATTGAAAAAAGACATCTCAATACTTTATTGAATGCCCAGGTAGATGGAATATTTATGTCTGTTTCAAAAACAACCATTAATACGGAGCATATTCAGAGTATTTTAGATACCAGCAATACGCCGATTATATTCTTTGACAGGAAAAAAGATATTCCGGGAATAAGTACGGTAACAATTGATGACTACCGTGGTGGTTATATGGCGACAGAACATCTGATCAAAGAAGGATATAAAAATATTTGTCATTTTGCCGGAGATCTTAACCTTGAGATCTATCAAAACCGTCTTAACGGTTATAAACAGGCATTAATTGACCATAAGTTCCAAATAAAAGAAGATAATATCATTTCTACCGGAAGTGCAATTGATGCAGGAATTGATGCTATTAAAAAACTATGGGACAAAAAGTCGGTTCCAGATGCTATCTTTTCTTCCAGTGACTTTGCTGCATTGGGAGCCTGTCAGGAATTAAAAAAACGCAAAATAAAAATTCCTGAAGAAGTTGCGGTTATAGGATTTTCTAATGAGCCCTTTACTCAGTTTATGGAGCTTCCAATGAGTTCCGTAGACCAAACTCCACTCATAATGGGAAAAATGGCAGGACAGGTATTTATTGAAAGTGTAAAAGAAAATGGATCAGGTGTTTCCATAGAAAAAAAGGTGGTTTTAGCACCTCAGCTCTATATCAGAAAATCTTCTAAAAGGAAATAGCTTTAAAGCCTCTATTTTCCCCAAAATAACAAAAGAGTTCAATACTATATTGAACTCTTTTGTTATCTATTATTTACAATTAAAATTTTATAAAGAAACTCCCCTTCTCCAGGGAATAAAATCATTCTGATTTAAAATAGCAGCTTTTGTTTTTACTTCACCACTGGCTACTTCAATTATAAATTCTAATAATTCTTCAGCTTTTTCATCAATTGTTTTTTCACCGGTAATTATGTCTCCGGTGTTAAAGTCGATGATATCGGGCATCCTTTCAGAAAGTGATGTATTGGAAGAAATTTTAACAACAGGTACAACAGGGTTTCCAGTAGGCGTTCCGAGACCTGTAGTAAATAAAACCATATTTGAACCGGATCCCACAAGTGCTGTGGTACATTCTACATCATTTCCGGGAGTACATAATAAATTCAGCCCCGGTTTTTCAATATACTCTGTGAAATCAAGAACATCCTGAATCGGAGATGAACCTCCTTTTTTAGCTGCTCCTGCTGATTTCATAGCATCTGTTATCAATCCATCTTTAATATTTCCAGGTGAAGGATTCATATCAAAGCCTGATCCTGCAGCAACAACTGATTTTTCAAAATCCTGCATTAATGTTAAAAATCTTTCAGCATCTTTTTCATTCACACAACGGTTAACCAGCTCCTGCTCTACTCCACACAGTTCGGGAAATTCGGAAAGAATGGTGGAACCACCGATTCCGGCCATTAAATCTGATAATTGTCCTAAAACCGGATTCGCGGAAATCCCTGAGAAACCATCTGAGCCGCCACATTCCAATCCCAGAACAAGTTTTGAAAGAGGTGCGGGCAACCTTTGGATTTCATTGGCCTGTTTTATTGCTTCATAAGAATCTTTGATGATACCATTCAGCATTTCATCTATAGTTCCTGATTTTTGTTGTTCGTAAACAATAATAGGCTTTTTGTTATCCGGACTTATTTTTTCTAAAGCTTCTTTAAATAGATCAACCTGTAAATTCTGGCACCCAAGACTCAAAACGGTAGCTCCGGCTACGTTCGGATTTTTAACATAGCCTGCCAATAGTCGCCCCAAAGCTTCTGCATCCTGACGAATACCACCACAACCACCCTGATGGGTGATAAATTTAACATCAATATTTTTAAAAATCCGCGAGTCCTTTTCATCTTCAATAGCAGTTTCAGTTTCAGAGTTATTCACCAATGATCTTAATAATAACTGATGCTTTGTTACTTTTTCAAACAAAAGCTCTTTTTCAAAAACTTCCTTTAAGATTTCGATATTTCTGTTTTCACAAAAAACCAGTGGAAAGAAAAGCCATACATTAGATGTTCCAACCTGTCCGTCTTCTCTATGATAACCATTGAATGTTTTGTCTTTCCATTTTTCAATATCCGGAACGGTCCATGGAGTTATTTCCGTTTTCCCTTCAACTTTTGCACTTTGATGTTTTACATTTTCCGTAGTGATAACTTCACCTTTCTGAATAGGAAGGTTGGCTTTTCCCACAAGAACACCATACATAATGATCGCATCTCCAATTGCAAGATCTTCGGTCACGAATTTATGTTTTGCCTTTGTATTTTTTACAATATCATAAGTAAGATTACCCAAAGTAACAGTTTCCCCCTCTGTTAAATCTACCAACGCCACTGCTACATTATCCACGGGATTTACTTTCAGTACTTTCTTTTGCATAATTTCTTAAGAATTAAATTTGATAAAGTTTTTATAAGCAGTTTCAATATCATTATGATCGATTTCCCATAATGCTTTTGCTACCGCTGATTTTAAACCCTGAACTTTAGTAAGATCAATATCCCAGAAATGAGTTTCACTAAGTGCCAATTCAGCAACTATCTCATAATCTTCATTTTTCCAGATTTCTTTGAATCTGTTTATAATGAATTCCTCATCGTTCAACGGCAGTGTTTTTTCACCATAACTTCCCTGATAGAATCTGATTAAACTCGCTAAAGAAAAAATTAGGTTCAACGGTAATCTGCTATTGATCTCAAAATATTTTAAGATACTCGGAACAATTCTCACTTTAAATTTAGAAACAAAATATAAAGCGATACTTGCCTGATAATGCTTGATGAAAGGATTTCTGAACCGGTCGAAAACCTCTTCTGCAAATTCTTTCAATTCAATTTCATCTAACCCTAAAGTAGGATTAACTTCATTTGATATAGTTTTGGTTAAAAATCTGCCTATAAACTCATCATCTATAGATTCTTTTACCGTCTCCTTGCCAGATAAAATAGCTGGAGCTAACATCAAACTGTGGCCTCCGTTCAGTATCCTGACTTTTCTTAAACGGTATGGCTGGATATCATCTACCACCAATATCTGTTCGTCAATTTTATCAAAAGGAATTCTCTCCTTCAAATTTCCAGCATCCTGGATCACCCAAAGCAAAAATATTTCTGAGACCACCATCATCTGATCTTCATAATCCAATTGACTTTCGTAAGTTTCTAAATCATCCTTTGGATATCCTGGAACAATTCGGTCCACCAATGTATTGTGAAAATAATTATTTTGTTCAATCCATTTTATAAAACCTTCTCCTAAATTCCATAGATCAGCATACTTTAAAACAATTTTTTTTAAAGCAAATGCATTATCTTCAATCAGTTCGCAAGGAATAATCCGAAGTCCTTTTTCTGTATCTCCATTGAAATATTTAAATCTTTCATGAAGTAAAACGGTTAATTTTGCGGGAAAATTCTTGTGTGGTCCTTGATAACCGGTTTCCGATTCATCATATGTGATTCCTGTCTCTGTTGTATTTGAAAAAATAAATTCTAATTCTTCTTCTTTTGCCAGTGCTAAGAATTCATCATAATTTGTATAAGGATTGATTGATTTTTGAATCGCCGAAACCACCTGTTTGGTATCAATAATTTTTCCTTTTTTTACTCCTCTTGAGAAAAGTGTATATAAATTACCCTGTTCTTCCAGTTTATGAACAGCCCCCCCCACTGTGGGCTGAACATTTACTATTCCAGCATTAAAACCTTTCTCTTTATTTAACTTATCAATTACGTAATCTGTAAATCCCCGCATGAAATTTCCACCTCCAAACTGTACAATTTTTATAGGAAGTTTTTCTTGAGAATCCAGCAATTCACGGTTTAATTTTTGTTTTAACTGTCTTTCCATCATTATTTACTTATTACTTTATATTTAGGAACCAATGCTTTCATTACACTCCATGCAATCAGATAAGCTACTGCACATACTGAAAAAATAATCATATATCCTTTATCTATTCCGTCTGATACAATGGCTCCTGACTTTTCCAACTGTTCAAAAAAACCTTCCGGTAAACGTTGATTGACGTATTCCGGATATAGTTCCAGTAATGGAGTTCCATTAATGGTTGTCCATGCCTTATGAGCATGATCGAACAGTACCCCAGAAGATTTATTAATTAAAAATGAACCAATACCACCTGCCATTCCACCTATTCCGGTAATTGTAGCAATGGCTTTTTTGGGAAACATATCGCCTACTGTCGAGAAGATATTTGCTGACCAGGCCTGATGAGCCGCACCTGCTATCCCGATAATCACAACCGGAATCCAATAGGTTATAGAGCCCAGAGGTTGAGCAAAAAGCGCCAGCAGAGGGAAAAATGCAAAAATTAGCATGGCTTTCATTCTTCCTGTGTAAGCATTCATCCCTCTTTTTTCCACGAAATATTTAGGAAGCCACCCGCCAATAATTGAAAACAGTGTAATCATGTATAATACAAACAGGGGCAATGCACTTTGGGTACTGTCCATTTTATAGACAGAGCTTAGATAAGCAGGTGTCCAAAATAAGAAGAACCACCAGATTCCGTCAGTCATAAATTTTCCGAAAGCAAATGCCCAGGTTTGTCTATAACTGAAACATTCTTTAAAAGAAAATATCTTTTCAGGAATATTTGAATCCACATTGGATTCATCATCCTGATCCTGCTGGATATACACTAGTTCATGTTCATTAACCTTATGATGCTCATGGGGTTTTTTATAATAGAATATCCACAATCCCATCCATAAAAAACCTAAAGCTCCGATGATAATAAATGCCCACTCCCAGCCCATCGATTTTGCTATAAAAGGAATAGTAATGGGTGCAGCTAAAGCTCCCACTGTCGCTCCTGCATTGAATATACTTGTCGCTAAAGCCCTGTCTTTTTTAGGAAAATATTCTGCCGTTGTTTTAATTGCCGCTGGAAAATTTCCTGCTTCTCCAACTGCTAATACAAAACGTGCAAAAATAAATAAGGTTACGCTGGTACTGATTACAGTTGAGACATTATCTACTGTTCCTATAATTTCTTTAGATTCTCTAAATCCTACGAACCAGCTTCCGGTAAGAATACCGGATGTGGCAATCCCACAAAATGCATGTAAACAAGCACCTACAGACCAAATAGCAATTGCCCAAAGGAAGCCTTTTTTCGTATCCATCCAATCAACAAATTTTCCTGCAAAAAGCATACTTCCTGCATAGAAAATGGAGAATAATGCGGTGATATTTCCGTAATCATTATTGTTCCAATGAAATTCCGGAGCGATAAAATCTTTCCAAGTTAATGATAATACCTGCCTATCCATATAATTAATGGTAGTGGCAATGAACAATAAAAAACATATTGTCCATCTAAAACCAGTAGGTTTAGAGGATACTTCTTTTTTCATATCAATCTTTAATAGTATTGATTTTTTATTAATTTTAAAAACAAAATGGGTATAAAATACCCTTCCAAGCTATTTTTAACTAAGAATTTTTATTCGATTAAACCTTTTCCGTTTAAACCGGTATTAAGAATTGTTTTAAAACGATCTTAATTCTTTGATGAGTTCAATTGAGCTTTTTACAACGTCTGTAATTTTCCCGTAATCATACGTTCCGTCATTATTTTTTACAAACAACTGTGAACCCAGACCCACGCAATACGCTCCGGCAGATATCCATTCTGTAAGGTTTTCCTTTGTCGGAAGAACTCCACCTGTAGGCATAATATTTGACCACGGCATCGGTCCTTTTACTGCTTTGATGAATTCCGGTCCTCCCACCTGGGATGCAGGAAATATTTTAATAATTTCAGCACCCAACTCTTCAGCATAGGAAATTTCAGAAACTGACCCGCAGCCTGGCATCCAGGAAATTTTTCTCCTGTTACATACTTTTGCTATATCTACATTCAATAAAGGGGAAACAATGAAGTTGGTTCCGGACTGAATATACAGCGAGGCTGTTCCGGCATCTACCACTGAACCTACCCCTAAAATCATCTCAGGAAGTTCTTTGGCTGCATATTTTGTAAGTTCGGTAAAAACTTCGTGTGCATAATCCCCCCTGTTCGTAAATTCAAAAACACGCGCTCCACCATCGTAGCATGCTTTTAAAATTTTCTTGCCTATCTCGGCATCAGCATGATAAAAGACAGGAACAACTCCCGTTTCTCTAGCTTTTAACGCAACGTCTATACGTGTAAATCTTGCCATAATTATCTTTTTATTCTTCCACCAGAATTTCCGTTCATTACTTCCAAAATATCTTCTGCACTGCAGTAATTGGTATCTCCCAAAATAGTATGCTTGATAGCACAGGCTGCATTGGCAAATTTCAATGCCTTTTCATCATCGAAATTTAACAATCCGTAAATCAGGCCTGCTGCAAAAGCATCTCCGGTTCCTATTCTGTCAACCACCGGGCTTACTTCTAAAAGTTCAGTTTCAAAATAAGTTTCTTCAACCCAGGCTCTTCCCTGCGTTTGCTGAGAGCTTGCCGTAACACCGATTCTTACTTTATCGAAAATCCTATGAATAGAAGGAATTTGTTTTTTTAATTCTTTACAAGCTTCAATGAAGCCTTTCTGATCTGTTGAAAACTGAGTGTCTAAAATTTCGTTGATTTCATTTACACCACCAATAAAAATCGTGGAATAGGAAACCAGCTCCTTTAAAATTTCATTTCCATTTTTGCCGTATTTCCAAAGGTTTGAGCGATAGGCTGGATCGGTTGTGATCTGAATACCCATTTCCCTGGCTAGTTTTAAACCTTCTTTCAAAGTTTCATACGCTCCTTCAGAAATCCCAGGACTAATACCCGTCCAGTGAAAAAATTCACAGCTTTCCAAGGCTTTTTTCCAGTCAACCTGTTCTGGTTTTATATGAGAAAAAGAACCATGGAGTCTATTGTAAGTAATTCTACTTGCACGAACCGACGAGCCTACTTCAAGAAAATATAATCCCAGAGGATGCTCGTTTGTATTGATAAACGAAGTATCAATCCCAAAACTTTTAATGAAAGAAATTGCAGATTCACCCACAAAATCATCAGAAACATTGCTGATATGCTTTACATCACAACCTAAAGTTGCCAGTGATGAAGCAACATTAAGCTCCGTACCTCCGAAATAGAATTCCATTTCAGAGCTCTGCTTCATAGTTTTATTTCCGGGAGGTGAAAGTCTCATGATTACTTCACCGAATGTGACTATTTTACTGCTCATAATTTCACTTTAAAAATCAAAATAATTTTTAGCGTTATGATAGCAGATATCTGAAACCGTTCTTCCAATAAGCTCAATATCATCCGGCAATTCACCGTTCTTCATTTCTTCGCCGAAAAGATTACACAATACCCTTCTGAAATATTCGTGTCTCGGATAAGAAAGAAAACTTCTCGAGTCTGTAAGCATTCCTACAAAACAGCTTATAAGTCCCATATTTGAAAGGGCATTCATCTGCTTTACCATTCCATCTTTCTGATCCAGAAACCACCATCCGGAACCGAATTGTACCTTTCCTTTCACACTGCCATCATTGAAATTTCCGATCATTGTTGCAAAAATTTCATTATCGGCAGGATTTAGATTATAAAGAATCGTTTTAGCCAGCTTATCTTTTCCATCCAGCGTATTCAGGAATTTAGACAGTGCTTCAGCCTGAACGAAATCTCCGATAGAATCCCAGCCTGTATCAGGTCCTAAAACCCTGTGCATACGTTCGTTATTATTCCTCAAAGCACCAAGGTGGAACTGTTGAACCCATCCGAATTGATGATAGGTTTCACCTAAAAATAATAAGATCGCTGTTTTGAATTGATTAACCTGCTTTCCGGCAATCACTTTTCCTGATAACTTATCACTGAAAATTGTATTGATCTCAGCATCTGTAAATTCTTCAAAAGAAATATTATTCAATCCGTGATCACATAATCTGCAACCATTTGCGTGGAAGTATTCAATTCTTTTTAATAAAGCATCACAAAGGCTTTGATAGGAATCGATTGTAATTCCTGCCGATTGTCCGAGTTTGGCCAGATAGTCCGCGAAATTGTGGTTTTCAATCAAAATAGCTTTGTCAGGACGAAAGGCTGTACTTACTTTAATACTGAAATCGGTTTTTGCTATTTCCTGATGGTAATTTAAAATATCTGTAGGATCTTCGGTTGTACATAAAGATTCTACATTCATCATTTTTAACAGACCTCTTGTTGATTTTTCAGGAGTCTGTAATTGTGCGGTAACGTTTTCATAAATTTCACCTGCATTATCTTCGTTAAGAAGTTCATCGATCCCAAAATAACGTTTCAATTCCAGATGTGTCCAGTGATACAATGGATTTCTTAATGTGTAAGGCACTGTTTTTGCCCATGCTTCAAATTTTTCTTTGTCAGAAGCATCTCCTGTAATGAACTTTTCATTCACTCCCATGGTACGCATAGCTCTCCATTTATAATGGTCTCCGGCAATCCAGACTTTAGAAATATTCTCAAACGCAGTGTTTTCTGCAATATCTTTAGGGATCAGGTGATTATGATAATCGATGATCGGTAACTTTTCTGCATAGTTAAAATATAACTCTTCAGCGTATTTATTTTGTAGTAAAAATTGATCTGTTATAAAGGATTTCATTGTCGTTTAATTCTGTTATTACTCATTTGCAGGTTTCCCGATAGTCGCCAGAATACCACCGTCCACATAAATGATCTGCCCGTTGATAAATCTGCTCGCATCGGAAGCTAAGAAAATAGCTGTCCCTGCAAGGTCTTCAGGGTTTCCCCATCTTCCGTCCGGAGTTCTGCTAATGATAAAATCATTGAAAGGATGCCCGTCTTCTCTGATTGGCTCTGTCTGTGATGTTGCAAAATATCCCGGGCCAATTCCATTTACCTGAATATTGTGCTTCGCCCATTCTGTTGCCAGATTTTTTGTAAGCATTTTAAGCCCTCCTTTTGCTGAAGCATACGCCACTACATTATCCCGGCCAAGCTCACTCATCATTGAGCATATATTAATGATCTTTCCTGATTTCCTTTTGATCATATGCTTACCAACGAGTTGTGACATGATAAAAGGACCTGTAAGATCTACATCGATTACCTTTCTAAAATCTTCAATATCCATATCAATCGCCGGAGTACGTTTGATGATTCCTGCATTATTCACAAGGATATCAATCTTCCCATGTGTAGCAATCATAAGCGCTACCTTCTGAGCAGCCTCAAGTTTGTCTGTTACATCAAAAAGATAACCCGTTGCATGATATCCTTTTTCGCGATAATAATTTAAAGCTTCCTCTAACTTTGAAGGCGTTGTACTTGTGATGGCCAGTTCCGCCCCTGCAGAAGCTAAGCCTTCAGCCATTGCCATTCCCAATCCGTGAGTAGCCCCTGTAACGACTGCTACCTTACCGGATAAATCAAATAAATTCATTGGAAAATTACTTTAGTTCATTAGTTTTGATACCATCCATATCGCCATAGTCCATATTCTCACCTGCCATACCCCAGATAAAAGTATAATTAGAAGTTCCAACTCCAGAATGAATAGACCATTCCGGGGATAAAACAGCCTGACGGTTTTTCATAAAAATATGACGTGTCTCATCAGGTTGCCCCATGAAATGACTTATGCTTTGATCTTCCTGCAGATCGAAATAGAAATATGCTTCCATTCTTCTGGTATGAGTATGTGCAGGCATTGTATTCCAAACACTTCCAGCGTGAAGTTCAGTCATTCCCATTTGAAGCTGACATGTTTGAAGGACGCTATTAACAATCAGTTTGTTTATCGTACGTCTGTTAGCATATTTTTCCTCCCCTAGTTCCACAATCTCAGCCTCGCTCTTCGTTATTTTTCTTGTCATATACGAATGATGTGCGGGAGCAGAGTTGATATAAAAATAAGGTTGTTCATCACCCGATTTTTCAAAAACCACTTCTTTTGCCCCTTTCCCAACATACAAGGCTTCTTTATTCATAAGCTCATATACCTCACCATCTACTGTTACTTTTCCTGTTCCGCCAACATTGATAATTCCTAACTCTCTTCTGTCAAGAAAATATTCTGCTTTCAAATCATCTGTTGGCTCAAGTTTTAAGGACTTCGATAAAGGTAGTATTCCACCTACAATCAGTCTGTCATACATAGAATAGACTAATTTTATCTGATCTTCATTAAATAAATCATCGATTAAAAACTCCCTCCTTAAATCTTCAGTTGTGTACTTTTTAACATCTTCAGGATGGTGGGCATATCGAAATTCTGATTGCGTCATACTTTCTTTTTTTTATACTTTCTTTTTACGGTTTTAATAAAACCAGTTAAACATTGCGTAATCGATTGCATTAAATTACACTTACATTTGATAGAAATACTTGTCGATAAATATATAATTATTATTTAATTAGTAAACAAAAAAATACATTTAATTAAAAAACATCTGTAAATCAACAATATAAAAACAATTATTCCAATAAAATCATTAGGCAAATTACTATAATCCAATGATTTCAATTCCCTAAAATAGAATCCTATTTTAATTTTTAAGCCAAACGGTGTATTATAATAATGATTAACTTACAATATTAAATTACCAATAATAATAGCATTTATATAATAATAGTACGACTATTTCGTGATTTATTTATTATTAAGCAAAAACTCGTTTTGTATGGTTCAAAAAAATGTGATAAAAATCAGAAAAATGGAAAAAAAACAACTTCTAAGCATCATTTTTGGGAAATTTCTACTGTCTAAAATGAAGTATTCTTTAAAGAAATAATAAAATTTAAATAGAAAAATACTGCCTGAATTTCACTTACCCTAAATTTTAATCGAAATAATATATAATATTTAAATTACTAATAATCAATCATTTAATTACGTAATTTATGCATTATTATAATTAATATTAACAATTAAAAAAAAGAATTTAACAGAAAAATAATATTTTTTTCTTTGCATATTGGAAAATAATATTAGTTTAGGAGCCTAGATATTTTTAATAAATAATTACGCAATCGATTGCACTCCTTAAAGCGTATGTTTATTAAAATATCGGTCACTTCATTTATAGAATACTTACAAAAAATCCAAACAAACAAAAGATTGAAAAGAATTTCAACCAAGAATTAAAACTATAAGGATACAAAATGGATAAAAGAGTACAATCTATAAAGTGGTTATATTTAACTGTTTTTCTACTTCCGGTCCTTGGTCTGGCTCAAGAAAAAGAAAAGAATAAAGAAAAGGAAACCAAAATCGATGAAGTGGTTTTGGTAGGATATACCAAAGTTTCTAAGAAAGACGTTACCAATGCTGTAGGCTCAGTAAAGGCTGAAGATATGAAGGATATGCCTGTAAACAATGCTGCAGAGGCCATTCAGGGAAGAGTAGCTGGTGTACAGATTACGGCAAGTGAGGGTTCACCAGGAGCAGAGGTAGATATCAAGGTAAGAGGTGGAACTTCTATTACACAAAGCAATTCTCCTTTATATATCGTAGATGGAATCCAGATGGATAATGCATTGTCTATTCTATCTCCTAAAGAAATCGAATCAATTGAGGTACTGAAAGATGCTGCTTCCACTTCGATCTATGGAGCCAGAGGTGCCAATGGTGTTGTTCTGATCACCACAAAAGGTGGTCGTAAAAGAGCAGCAACCTCTATTAACTACAGTGGATATACTGGAGTTAGAAAGATTATGAATCAAATTCCTGTATTAAGCCCACAGGACTTTGTAATGTATCAGTATGAACTTTATTATAAAGGAGATATTCAGAGTGACAAAGACATTTTTGACGCAAGATATGGAACCTATGACCAACTTGCGGATAAGTATGGCTCCATCAAAAAAAGAGATTGGCAAAAAGAACTTTTTGGAAAAGAAGCCTTCAACTTTACCCACAATATCAATATTACAGGCGGTTCTGATAAATCAGCATT
The DNA here is from genome assembly GCF_025403485.1 of Chryseobacterium paludis. NCBI lineage: Bacteria > Pseudomonadati > Bacteroidota > Flavobacteriia > Flavobacteriales > Weeksellaceae > Chryseobacterium > Chryseobacterium paludis. The sequence continues at coordinate 690,469 of NZ_CP099966.1, read as the reverse complement.
TTCATTAACGTTAAATCATGTAGAAGAAGACGGAATTATGCTTAATTCAGGTTTTAGAAGAAGCATGGCCAATTTTAAATATGATTATGATGTAAGTAAGAAGGTTAAGATAGGATTTAACACCAGATACAGCCGATCCCTAATTTCGGGTGCAGGAACTTCAGCATCCGGGTCACAAGGAACCAACAGATTGAGAAATGCAGTAAGATACCAGCCTTTTGAGGGCGGAAGCAATGTTCCTGTAGATGACTTTGATCCTAATTATGCAACAAATACCAATCTTGTTAATCCTCTTCTTCTTAATGACAGTGAAGTAAGAAATAACAGCACAAACGACTTATTGTTAAACGCTTACTTTAATTATAATATTACAAAAGATCTTACCTTCCGATCGGTCATAGGATATGTACAAAAAGACAATGCTGTTGATCAATTCTGGGGAAGCATTACAAACGATGCAAGAGCTAATAATAACCAGCCTATTGTACAGTTAACCAGATCTCAAACCAGGAGAATCACGAACACCAATACATTAAATTACACAAAAAAATTCGGAAATCATAAAATCGATTTACTATTGGGTGAAGAAACTGTTCAGACAGACGGTGAATCTTCCAATACATATGTAAAATGGCTACCGAGTTCTATTTTGCCTAATGAAGCATTTGCTAACATCCAGTCCGCCATCCCACCATCAGGAATGATTCAGGATGCCCCTAGAACAGCTGCGCTGGCACCAGACCGATTGGTTTCATTTTTTGGACGGGCCAACTATATTTTCGATAATAAATATATAGCCACCCTTTCCATAAGAACAGACGGAACAAACGTCTTTGCCCCAAAAAACAGATGGGGAACCTTTCCTGCCCTCTCATTAGCATGGAAGCTTAAACAGGAAAATTTCCTTAAGGATAAAGAGTGGCTGGAAGAACTTAAGCTGCGTTTTGGATATGGTTTAGCAGGAAACAACAGAATTCCCGCATTCCTGTATGATACATTCTTTACCACTTCTACTGATTATGGATACACTTTCGGAAGTGGTGTAACTCCAGGAGCAACGACAGGAAATACGTTGAAAAATCAAAATGTAAAATGGGAGGCAACGGTATCTAAAAACATAGGTATTGACTTTGGTTTTTTCAAGGGCAGATTATATGGTAGTGTGGATGCATATATTACAGACACTAAAGATCTTTTAATCTTAGCTAAAATTCCTCAGACCTCAGGATATGAATATCAGTATCAGAATTCAGGGAAAACTCAGAATAAAGGTATTGAATTTACCATGGGAGGAATTCTCATTAATAAAGAAAACTTCTCATGGAAAACAGACTTCAACATTTCTGCCAATAGAAATGTGATCAAAAGTTTAGGTTCCAACGCCTCTGCAAGTAATAGTTATTATCTTGCTGCTTCAGGATGGGTAAACAGTTTATATGACTTTATCGTAAAGGTGGGTAACCCTATCGGAACTTATTACGGATATGTAACGGAAGGAAGATATGAGCTCAATGATTTCGACTATAACCCTTCAACTCATGTATATACATTAAAAGCTGGAATCCCAAGTAACAGTGCTATTGCACTAGGTTCTAAAGCAGTACAGCCAGGTGACTTGAAACTTAGAGATATTAACGGTGACGGTCAGATCACTACAGATGACCAGACTGATTTGGGCAGTTCCCAGCCTAAGTTCTTTGGAGGGTTCAATCAGACTTTCCGGTACAAAAACTGGGATATGAGTTTATTCTTTAATTTCTCTGTAGGAAATAAAGTGTATAATGCCAATAAAATTGAGTTTTCAACACAGTTTCAATATAGAGATAACAATATGCTTGCTGAAGTGGCTGACCGATGGAAATGGTTTGGGCCAGACGGTGTAAAAGTTACAGATCCTGCTGCATTAGCTGCATTGAATGCCAATACAACAATGTGGACTCCCCCATCCGGTAACTATATTCTGCATTCTTATGCTATTGAAGATGGCTCTTTCTTAAGATTAAATAACCTTACGATCGGATATACCCTTCCAAAAGGGGCACTGGAAAGCGCATTTATTAAAAATCTAAGAATTTATGCCACTGTTAATAATGTATTTACCATTACAGGATATTCAGGATATGACCCTGAAGCAAGTACGAGGAGAAATCCTCTGACTCCGGGTGTAGATTATGCCGCTTATCCTCGCAGCAGATTTATTTTAACGGGAGTTGATATCACCTTTTAATTGAATAAAAAAATAGACATGAAAAAAACAATATTAATTTTAAGTTGTGTCGTTGCCTCACTTACTTTTAATTCATGCGACGATTTTCTGGATGCCGAAAACCTCTCAAGTGTATCTGAAGCGCAACAGTTTGACAGTACTGCAGATACATTCACTGCTTTGGTTGGAGCGTATAGTCAATTAGCAGGTGATGATGGTTATGGGCAGAGATTAGCACTAATTTATCCTCATTCCAGTGATGATTTCCGAACATCGGGAGACTATAACTGTAATGACAGAAGAGGGATTGCTACATTTGGAGCATGTACCACAAATTCAGAACTTAATAAACCATTCTTAAAATTATACTCAGGAATAGAGCGTGCTAATCTTTGTATTAAAAACATTCCCTTATCTCCTGTTTATAAAACAGGATCAGTTGCCGAGAAAAAACAAATGGATCGTTATCTTGGCGAAGCTCTCACTCTCAGAGCACAGTTCTACTATGACCTGATCAAAAACTGGGGTGATGTTCCTTTCCAGGATAAGCCTTCTGCAGATATGGAAAGTATTTATCTTGCAAAGACTGATAGAGATGTTATATATGAAAGAATCATTGATGACCTTGCCAAAGCAGGTAATTTAGTACCATGGAGATCCGAAGAAGGTACAAATTCAGCAAGAATTTCTAAGGGAGCTGTAAAAGGTCTTAGAGCAAGAATTGCGCTGGCAAGGGCCGGATATTCTTTAAGAAGAAATCCCCAGCAGATGGCACAAGGTTCTAACCCTCAAAAATACTATCAGATTGCTTATGATGAGTGTAGAGATATTATGAACCATACGGGAGAACATAGTTTAAACCCAAGCTATCAAGCTGTTTTCAAAGCTCTACACAATAACACTCAGGATGCTACCAATGAAGTAATCTTCGCTGTTGGGGCATTTGGAGGTAACGCGAGAACAGATAGTAAAATTGGATACTATAATGGTTTGAAGCATGATGATAATTCCTCATGGAAAGGTGGCGGCGGGATCAACGCCCTTCCCGTATACTTCTACGAATTCAGTAAATATGATTTAAGAAGGGATATGAATGTGGGAATTTTTAAAGTAAATAACTCCAACCAGGCAGAATTGGTAACAGCAATTTCGTTTACGGATTCAAAATACAGAAAGTCATGGACTAACGTGACCGGCCCTTCTCAAAATTTAGCTATAGACTGGCCTATGATCCGTTTTTCAGATGTATTATTAATGTTTGCTGAGGCAGACAATGAAATTCACGGCGCTCCTTCACAAGAAGCTCTAAATGCTTTAAAGCTGGTTAGAAACAGAGCCTATGCAGGGAACTTAGATCAGGTGGGAGCTATACCTACCGATAAAGCAGGATTTTTTAATGCTATTGTAAAAGAAAGATTATTGGAATTGGGTTGTGAAGGAATCAGAAAGTATGATCTCATCCGCTGGAATCTTTTAGATGCTAAAATTACGGAGACCAGACAGAAACTTACTGACTTTATGAATGGAACCGGAGCTTATGCTAATGTTCCTTTAAACATGTATTATAAGAAATCTCCTTATGATCCTACCAAAACGGCTCAGCAAAATATCACTGATATTGATATTTATTCTACAGTATCGGATAAATCAGAAGTTTTTTACATTCCTTCACAGGATGCAACTCCTGCAGGATATACAAAAATTGCATGGAGAGCTTCCGTTCTGCAGACTTATATAAGTGATCCCGTAAAAGGTTTTGCGCAGTATTTCCAACCTAATAAAAGAGAACTACTGCCTATCTACAGTGATATCATTCAATCAAACTACAATCTTACCCAGGATTATGGGTACTAGTAACAATATACATTTATATTAACAGGAGTACAGGCTTTCTTCTCCGGAAGCGAGTCTGTATTTTTAAATGTAAAATAGATATGAAAATGTTTAATTGTCAGCGAAATATAAAACTAATATTGGTTTTAATAGTTTTAATATGCTTTCTTTCTTTCAAAACCACTCATCAGACGTTTGTGGTTTCAAAGGACGGAAAGGGTGATTTCACGACCATACAAGAAGCAGTTGACGCCACTTCAAATCTATTATCTGCTAAGACTGTAATCATTCTCAAACCAGGAATTTACAAAGAGAAAATTATCATTCCGGAAACCAAAGGAGCAATCGTAATGGAGGGAGAAAACCCGGAAAATACCATTATAACATATAATGATTATGCCTCAAAAAAGAATTCTGAAGGTAAAGAGATAGGAACTACCGGTTCTTCTACGATTTTTATTTTTTCCAATGACTTTACAGCAAAAAGTATTTCTTTTGAAAACAGCTCAGGAAAAGTAGGTCAGGCAGTGGCAGTTCTGACAGGTGGTGACCGAATTACTTTTGAAAACTGTAAATTTTTAGGATTTCAGGATACGCTCTATCTTAAAGGAATGCAGGATGTACCAGCGGGTGCCAAGGGAAAAATTTCCCGAAATTATTTTAAAAACTGTTATATCGAAGGTACAACAGACTATATTTTCGGTGCAGGAACAGCTGTTTTTGAAAATTGTACAATCTATTCAAAAGAAAGTGCCAGCTATGTAACCGCTGCCTCTACTCCACAGGAAAATGCTTATGGCTTCGTTTTCATCAACTGCAAAATAACTGGTCATGCAGTAGAACATTCAGTATATCTGGGTAGACCATGGAGACCCTTTGCTAAGACTGTCTATATCGATTGTACAATTGATTCAACCATAAAACCAGAAGGTTGGCATAATTGGAATAAACCGGAGGCAGAGAAAACAACTTTTTATGCAGAATATAATTCTAAAGGAAATGGAGCAAATGCTTCAAAAAGAGTTTCGTGGTCTCATCAGCTGACCAAAGCTGAAAGAAAAAACTATACAAGAGACTATGTTCTCAAAGGAAAGGATAACTGGAGAGTGCAAAAGGATCTCAAATAATTTTAAACCAAACCATCAACCCCAAAGAAATCTTTCGATCATGAAAAAGCATTTAACAAAAATATTGACGATAGGAATTGTATGTAGTATTCAGATTTTAGTTGATGCTCAAAATGTATTGAGTTTCCCCGGAGCAGAAGGTTTCGGACAATATACAACTGGGGGTCGTGGTGGAAAAGTATATTTTGTGACTAAGACGACTGATGACGGATCAGATGGAACTTTGCGATATGCATTGAATCAGAAAGGTCCAAAATATATTGTTTTTAAAACCGGAGGAACCATTTATCTTCAATCTCCACTCAGAATAAAAGAAGGTAATGTTACTATTGCAGGACAAACGGCTCCCGGAGATGGAATTACTATAGCCAATTATGAAACTTTTGTAGCTGCAGACAATGTCATTATACGGTACATGAGATTCAGGATGGGTGATCAGAAGAAATTTGAAGGAGATGCTTTTGGAGCAAGATTCATAAAGAATCTAATCGTAGATCACTGCTCGATGAGCTGGTCAACGGATGAGACAGTTTCCATTTACGTCAACGAAAAGACAACACTCCAATGGTGTTTGATCGCAGAAAGCCTAAGAAACTCTGTTCATCAGAAAGGCGCACATGGATATGGTGGAATTGCAGGAGGAAAATTCGCTTCTTTTCATCACAATATTTATGCACATCATGATAGCAGAAATCCAAGATTAGGAGAATATGCCGGAAGTAAATTTGCGCTAACGGATCTTACAGATTTCAGAAATAATGTTATTTACAATTGGGGTCACAACAATATCTATGGTGGTGAAGGAATGAACGTGAATCTCATCAATAATTACTACAAACCCGGTCCTGCTACAATGACCAGGCAACGAATTACTGCCATCGATAAAAACGAGAAACCGCAGACCGAAGTTTATAACATCTGGGGAAAATACTACATCAATGGAAATGTAATGGAAGGGAATCCAGAAATTACCAAAGACAATTGGACCGAAGGCGTTTTTGCCCAAATGAAACCTACTTACAATTTAACGGATAAAGATAAAAATTCAATTAAAATCAATCAGCCACACGATATTGAGAATAATATAAAAACCCATTCTGCAAAAGAAGCTTACGAAAAAACACTGCAGTTTGGAGGAGCGAGTTTAGTTAGAGATGCCATTGATCGTCATGTTTTGCAAGATATAAAAAATGGAAGTTTTACTTATAAGGGTTCAAAAGGAAGTACTAACGGTATTATTGATTCTCAAACCGATGTGGGTGGGTTTCCAGATCTAAAACCCGGAAAATATTTATCAGATTCAGACAATGATGGAATGCCTGATGAATGGGAAATTAAAAATAAAATAAATCCTAAAATTGCCAATGCCAATGGACGGGATTTAGATAAAAATTACGATAATATTGAAATTTACATGAATGATATTGTACAAAAAATAACCGAAGGACAAAACTAATAACCATGAAAACTCTTTGTTAAATTCGGCTATGTAAAAAGTATTATAAGATTCAGTTTATCATAAATAGTTTGACTATGGAAGAAGCATTTAATAACAATCAACTTTAAAATTTAATTACAATGAATTTTATTAATCAAAAGATAAAAATATATGCAGTTGCAATTTTAGGCTCAGGAATGTTCCTGGCCTGTGCTCAAACAAAAACGACACCAGCCTTAAAATCATCAAATGCAGCTTCACAGTCTGGAAAAGTTGTTCCAACAAATTTGAATTGGTCTGAAAGAATGTTACTTTCTGAAATGAACCGTTTTCCAGAGTCCTGGATGCTCGATTTCAGCAAAAGTCCAAAATGGACCTATCCTTCAGCAATAGTTTTAGACGGCGCTGAAAAACTGTACCAAAAAACAGGCAAAAAAGAATATTACAATTATGTAAGCAGCTTTGGTGAAAAGTTGATAAAAGAAGATGGCAGCATCCTTACTTATGAACGGGAAAAATATAATATCGATCTTCTGAATAGTGGAAATGTACTTCTTTATCTTTATGAAAAAGAGAAAAAAGAAAAGTATCTAAAAGCCTTGCAGATGCTTCGTTCCCAAATCGACGGACAACCACGAACTAAAGAAGGCGGTTTCTGGCATAAAAAAATCTATCCGAACCAGATGTGGCTCGATGGTTTGTATATGGGTCAACCGTTTTATGCACATTATACCAAAGATTTTGTGAACGGTGAAGAGGCTATAAAAGCTTATGACGATATTATAAACCAATTTGATCTTATTCAGAAAAACCTTCTGGACAAAAAAACAGGTCTGCTTTATCACGCCTGGGATGAAAGTCGCGAACAGAAATGGGCAGATAAACAAACCGGCCAATCACCTAATTTCTGGGGAAGAGCAATGGGTTGGTATGGAATGGCAATGGTAGATGTTCTTGATTTTCTTCCAAAATATCATCCTGGAAGAGCGAAATTAATTTCGTACTTAAAATCGTACAGCGATGCCGTAATTAAAGTTCAAGACAAAGATAGTGGACTTTGGTATCAGGTTTTGGATAAATCGGGTGAAAAAGGAAACTATACCGAAGCAACAGCTTCCTCAATGTTTGTATATACAATGATAAAATCAGTTAACAACGGTTACCTTCCAAAATCATATAAAAAAGCTGCTCAAAAAGGGTATAATGGAATCATCAAAAATCTTATTTCTGTAGATGAAAACGGTATTGTAAATCTTAATAAATGCTGTGCTGTTGCAGGATTAGGTGGAACGCCTTACAGAGATGGGTCTTATGAATATTACGTAAACGAAGAAATCCGCTCTAACGATGCAAAAGGAACTGGCCCATTTATCCTGGCAAGTTTAGAATTTGAAAACTCTAAAAATTAAAGCAGGAATTCTGATCACAAAACAATGAATTTGATCTTTATGAGGATAAAAAATATTTTAAGAATAGCAACAGTTACAACTCTAGCAGTTGCTTCAACATATATAAACGCTCAGGAAAAACCATATGTTTCTGAAGTATGGACTGCAGATCAGGGGAAAAATTTCAGAAACCCTATTTTGTATTCAGATTATTCAGATCCGGATGTGATTCGTGTTGGAAATGATTTTTATATGACCTCTTCAAGTTTTAATGAAGCTCCCGGCTTACCTATTCTTCATTCAAAAGATATGGTGAACTGGCAATTAGTGAATTATGCTCTTCCTGACGTTCTTCCTTTTGAACATTTTTCTACTCCTAAAAGAGGCGACGGAGTTTGGGCTCCGAGTATGAGATTCCATAAGGGTGAATTCTACATTTACTGGGGAGATCCTGACTTCGGAATTTACATGATAAAGACTAAAGATCCACTTGGAGCTTGGGAGAAACCTGTTTTGGTGATGGAAGGAAAAGGTCTCATTGATTCCTGTCCGTTTTGGGATGAGGATGGAAATGCATATTTAGTCCATGGCTGGGCTGGAAGCCGTGCTGGTGTAAAAAGTTTGCTTTCCATTAATAGAATGAATCCTGAGGGAACAAAAGTTTTGGATAAAGGAGTTCATGTTTTTGACGGGCATGATGCCCATCCAACAGTTGAAGGTCCCAAATTATATAAAAGAAATGGCTTTTATTACATTTTCGCTCCTGCAGGAGGTGTTGCTACAGGATGGCAATTGGTATTAAGATCAAAAAATATATATGGCCCTTACGAAGAGAAAATTGTTCTTGAACAAGGTTCAACAAAAATAAACGGGCCTCATCAGGGAGCCTGGGTAGATACACCTTCTGGTGAAGATTGGTTTTATCATTTTCAGGATGTTGACGCCTACGGAAGAATCGTTCATCTTCAACCTATGAAATGGGAAAAAGACTGGCCTATTATCGGAATCGACACCAATAAAAATGGAATCGGCGAACCTGTTTTAACTTCTAAAAAACCTGATGTAGGACAATCCTACCCCATCGTTACACCTCCTGAAACAGATGAATTTGATGGCGATAGATTGGGTATTCAGTGGCAATGGAGCGCCAACGAAAATATCGTATGGTCTTCAAAACTTTCAGGACAGAAATTTCTAAGATTGTTTTCAATGAAAGTTCCTGAAGATGAAAAAAATCTATGGAACGTCCCAAATTTACTAACCCAAAAATTCCCTGCTCCGAATTTTGTAGCATCAACTAAAGTTAAATTAACCCCTGAGGATGCCAAAGAGGGTAAAACAGCAGGTCTTTTGGTAATGGGATTAGACCATGAATCGATCGTTATCACCAATAAACCGGACGGATATTACCTTCAATTAAGAAAAGCTGAAAAAGCAGATAAAGGTGGTGAGGAAAAAGTAATATTTGAAACTAAATTGAAAGCAAACGAAGTATTCTTAAAAGTAAATGTTAACGAACCTAATGGTCTATGCCAATTCAGCTATAGTGAAAATGGTAAAGATTTCATAAAAGCCGGTGACGTTTTTCAGTCAAAACCGGGAAAATGGATTGGGGCTAAAATCGGTTTATATAGTATAAGTACAGCAAAAGCATCCCGCGGTGGATATGCAGATTTTGACTGGTTTAGAATGACAAAAAAATAAATCATGAGAAAAGTATCCTATAAAACATCTTTTGCTTTACTAATAATCCTGTTTTTATCATCTTGCCAATCACAAAAGCTTACAAGGAATACATCTGCCAAACAGAATAAAAATATCACACATATTTATCTCATCGGTGATTCCACGATGGCAGATTACACAGGAAATTATGAACCCGGTAAAGATTACATGAAAGTCCGCTACCCTATTACAGGTTGGGGACAGGTTTTTCAGCCATTTTTCCTAAAAGACAGTTTATATTCTTTAAGGCCGGGAATTACCACTGATTCTGTTACAATCATCGACAGAGCTTATGGCGGAAGAAGCACCAGAACTTTCTTCCAGGAAGGACGATGGAGATATGTTTACGAGCATTTGAAACCAAACGATTATGTAATCATGCAGTTTGGACATAATGACGGTTCAGAAAAGCATACAGAACGATATGTAAATATTGATGGATATAAAGAATTTTTAAGATTATTCATTACGCAAACCAGACAAAAGGGCGGAAATCCGATTATTGTAACACCAGTTGCAAGAAACTATCCATGGAAAGAGGGAAAACTTGAAAATATTCATGGAGATTACTGGCTGGCACCAATCGATATTGCTAAAGAAATGAGTGTTCCGTACATTGATTTAAATAAACTGTCTATGGAATATTTCACAAAAAAAGGGCAGGATTTTACCAGCAGTCACTATTTTATGAATCTTCCTGCTGGAATGTATGAGGCTTATCCTGGCGGTCAAAGAGACAATACCCATTTCCAGCCCGAAGGGGCAAAAGTAATTGCAGCGATTGTTTATAAAGAATTTAAAAATATACTTAAAACTCAAAAAAAATAGAATGAAGAAGTTTATCAAAATTATTGGTTCAGTAGCAGCAATGATGATTTCAGGGCAGATATATGCTCAGAATCTGGATATTTATAAAAATATTGAGTTTAAAATGCCTCAGGTTGTGGAAACTTCTTTTCCTGCAAATACAGTTTCCATCACACAATATGGAGGTGTTGCGGGGGGAAATGTAAAAAATACAGAAGCTTTCAAAAAAGCAATTGAAAGTCTCACCAAAAAAGGAGGTGGCAGACTGATCGTTCCACGCGGAATGTGGTTAACAGGTCCTATCGAACTGAAAAGCAATATCAATCTTCATTTAGAAGAAGGAGCTTTCATTATATTCAGCAAAGATAAAAATGACTATCCATTAGTAGATGTAAGTTTTGAAGGGTTAAATACCATCCGTTGTCAATCACCGATCTCTGCAAAAAATGCAAATAATATCGCTATTACCGGAAAAGGAGTAATCGACGGAAGCGGAGATGCGTGGAGAGCCATCAAAAAAGGTAAAGTGGCAGAATCTGAATGGAAAGAAATCATTTCCTCAGGTGGAATATTATCTTCTGACGGAAAAACGTGGTACCCTTCAGAAAGCTATAAAAAAGGATTTGAAAGCAGTTCAAGCTTCAATGTTCCTGATAAAATTTCTAAAGAAGAGCTTAAGACGGTTAAAGATTTCCTTCGTCCGGTAATGGTAAGTCTGATAGGTTGTGATAAAGTTCTTTTAGATGGTCCTACCTTTCAGAATTCACCGGCCTGGAATCTTCACCCATTGATGTGTTCCAATGTGATTTTAAGAAACCTTACGGTAAGAAATCCCTGGTTTTCTCAAAATGGCGATGGTGTAGATTTGGAATCCTGTAAAAATGTTTTGATCTACGATAATACTTTTGATGTGGGTGATGATGCGATTTGTATTAAATCCGGGAAAAATGAAGACGGAAGAAAAAGAAATATGCCTACTGAAAATGTGATCATAAAAAACAATATCGTTTATCATGGTCACGGAGGTTTTGTTGTCGGAAGTGAAATGTCAGGAGGAGCAAGAAATATTCACGTTTCTGACTGTACGTTCATTGGAACCGATATCGGTCTTCGTTTTAAAACAACACGTGGAAGAGGCGGAATTGTTGAAAACATTTACATCAAAAACATCAATATGATTAATATTCCAACACAGGTTATTGGCTTCAATATGTTTTATGAAGGAGCCTCGCCGGTTTTAGAAGACGGTCAGAAAAAGGAAGGAAATAAAGCACCCGAAAAACTTTATCCAGTGACAGAGGAAACTCCGATTTTCAGAAATATTTTCTTTAAAAACATTAATGCTATTAATTCTTACGAAGCGATTACCCTGTTCGGATTAGCCGAAATGAATCTTAAAAATATTGTAATTGAAGATTCACAGTTTGACACAAAAAAAGCTTTAACGATAGTAGATGCCGATGGAATCCAGTTGAAAAATGTTAAACTTAAATATTCTGAAGGAACAGGAGCGACAATATACAACAGCAAAAAAATTGACCTGTCTACTGTAAAATTTGAATCAGTAAATAAACCTTTCATTAAAATTTTAGGCCATAAAACCGGAGCTGTATTGTTACCAAAAGAAATTTCTACTGATAAAGCAGCTCTTTCTATTTCAACAGAAGTTGCTGAAGATTCAGTTAAATAAAAATTCTACAAGCGAATGATCATTAACAAACTTACTTATATTTCCTTTTTTTTAGTAGGAGTAATATCAGCATTCGGTCAAGTTCCACGACCGAATGCTACTCCTTATACTAATGAGGGAACTTATGATAAATTAAAGAAAAAATATCCTTTCATCACCCCTTTGGAAAGGCCTGTTCCGCAAAATATAGGCATCGATAAAGATGTAGAATATTCTAATATTGATGGACTTTCATTAAAAGCTGATATTTATTATCCCCTGGATAAATCCAAAAAACATCCGGGAATCGCCATGGTTCACGGTGGTGGATGGGTTTCAGGAAGTAAGGAAAATGAAAGATATATGGCTATGGAACTGGCTTCAAAAGGATATATAGCAATGGCAGTTGGTTATCGTCTTGCGGATGTGGCAAAATATCCAGCTGGCATAGAAGATGTTAAAACAGCTATTAAATGGTTCAAGAAAAAAAGAAAAAAGTACTCTTTAGATCAAAATAAAGTCGCCGTTTTGGGTGAATCGGCAGGTGCACAGATGGCCACTCTGGTTGGGGTACAATTACATAATAAAATTAAAGCAATTGTAAATATTGATGGAATCGTTTCCTTTATTCATCCGGAAGCTGAAGAAAGTATTTATGCTTCTTATTGGCTGGGTGGAGATAGAAATGTAAATCTTAAAAACTGGACCGAAGCCTCTCCCTTGGAATATATTAATAAAAATACGCCGCCTATTCTTTTCATTAACAGCTCACAACCTCGTTTTCATGCTGGAAGAGATGATATGATGAATCAATTGAGAAGCTACAATATATTTACAGAATCTCATGAAATTAAAGATACACCACATTCATTCTGGAGTGCTGAACCCTGGTTCACAGAAACATTACATTATACTTTAGATTTTTTAAATAATGTTTTAAAATAACTTCATGAAAAAATTATTCTTAATTCTATTTATCTCGGCTGCCAATTTTCTTTTGGCAGGAAACTCACCCTATATAAAAATTACCGTCAGCAAAGACGGAAAGGGAGATTTTACTTCTATTCAAAAGGCTATTAATTCAGTAAGAGACCTTGGTCCTTCAGAAGCATTGATCACTATTAAATCAGGGACTTACAATGAAAAAATCACAATCCCTTCTTCAAAACATAAAATTATATTAGAAGGTGAAAATAAGGAGAATACAATTATCATTAATAATGATTATTCAGGAAAACCAGACGTGTTTAATGAAAAAATGACAACTTTCAATTCCTATACTTTATTGGTAATGGGTGATGATATTACAATTAGTAATTTAACGATTCGAAACAGCTCTTGTAACGAAGGACAGGCAGTTTCCCTCCATGTGGAAGGCGACCGTTTTATCATTAAAAATTCAAAAATTCTGGGTTGCCAGGACACTCTTTATTCAGCAACCAACCACAGCAGGCAATATTTTGAAAACTGTAGTATTGAAGGAACTACAGATTTCATTTTCGGACAGGCGACCGTTGTTTTTAAGAATTGTACTATAAAAAGTTTAGCCGATTCTTATATCACTGCAGCTGCAACAGAAGCTGACAGAAAATATGGTTTTGTATTTCTTGACTGTAAATTAATTGCTAAAGAAGGTGTGACAAAAGTATACCTGGGAAGACCTTGGAGGCCGTTTGCAAAAACAATTTTTTTAAATACCGAAATGGGAAAGCATATTCTTCCGGAAGGTTGGAATCCTTGGAAAGGAGACAAAATGTTTCCTGACAAAGAAAAAACCGCTTTCTACGGAGAATTTGGAAGTAGCGGCGAAGGTGGAAATACAATAGATCGTGTAAGCTGGTCACACCAACTTACAAAAAAAGATATGAAAAATTATACTCTTGAAAAAATTTTTGATGGCTGGAAACCTAATCTATGAAGATCCTAATTATGAAAAAACTATTTTTAACTCTTTACATTTTTATCTCTGCAATTATTGTTGCCCAGCAGAAACCTACTCTATTCCTAATCGGCGATTCCACGATGGCCAATAAGGAAAATCCTGATAAAAATCCTGAACACGGTTGGGGTCAGGTGCTTCCATTATTTCTTACAACCGGAATTGAAATTCAGAATCATGCAATGAATGGAAGAAGCTCAAAAAGCTTCAGAACAGAAGGAAGATGGGATAAAGTTGAAAAACAACTTAAAAAAGGTGATTTTGTAATTATCCAATTTGGTCATAACGATCAGAAGGTGAAGGATTCTTCAAAATTTACCAACCCTTATACTCAATACAGAGCCAACCTTGAAAGATACGTTAATGAAACCAGAGCAAAAGGTGCAACACCAATTCTGATGACTTCAATAGTAAGAAGAAACTTTACTGAGAATGGTGTTTTAGTAGACACTCACAAAGAATATCCTTTGGTGGTAAGAATGGTTGCCAATGATCTTAAAGTTCCATTCGTTGATTTACAGTTATTAACCGAACAAATGGAGATTTCTTATGGTCCAGAAAAATCAAAACAGCTTCATCTGCATTACAAAGAAGGCGATGTTGAATATTATCCTAAAGGAAAATCTGATGATACGCATTTATCAAAATTCGGTGCTGAATCTGTTGCGAAATTAGCACTGAATTCTTTGAGAAATTTAAAAACCGGTTTGGAAAAGTATATTAAATAATCAAAGCTTTATGCGTTTTATTCATAGTAATAAACTAACCGAAATTTTTTAATCATTTAAAAAAATAAAAATGAAATTCAAAAAAGAACCATTCTTTGATGGAAATTCCGAATGGGAAGATTTAGGAAATGGCGTTTCCAGACAGTTTGTGGGCTACAATTCTCAGGTGATGATGGTGATCGTAAAGTTTGAAAAAGATGCGATAGGAGCTCTACATCAACATTTTCATTCACAGATCACCTATGTTGCATCAGGATCATTTGAAGTAACCGTGGATGGTGAGATAAAAATCTTACAGAAGGGTGATGGTTTTTTTGCTCAGCCCAATATTTTCCATGGTGTAAAATGTTTGGAAGAAGGACAATTAATTGATGCATTCACTCCGTTCAGAGAGGATTTTCTAAAATCATAATTGAATGAAAAAATTTGCTTTCATATTAGTAATTTTCCTCTACAATCATCTTTTAACTCAGGAAAAACTGATGGTCTGGCCAAAAGGACAAATGCCTAATTCTAAAGGACTGGAATTAAAAACCGAAGAAAAAGAGGGAAGAATTATCCAAATTCAGGAAACTGAACTTTTTGCTTTTTTACCTCCAAAAGAAGAAAGAAAGCAGATGGCTGTCATCGTCATTCCCGGTGGTGGATATTATAAACTCACCTACGACCTAAATGGTTTTCAAATTGCAAAATGGTTCAATACCCTTGGAATATCTGCTTTTGTTTTAAACTATAGGTTACCCACCTCACCAGATTTAAAACAAAAAGAACTCGCTCCTCTACAAGATATTCAGGCCTCAATAAAATATATCAGAAAAAATGCTTTACAATGGGGAATTTCACCAGACCAGATTGGAGTTCTAGGAACCTCTGCAGGAGGGCATTTAGCTGCAATGGCAAGCAATATAACCACAGATTACACAGCATTAAAAGGAGATTGGGAGAATTTTTCCACTGTTCCTGATTTCGCCATTCTTGTTTCTCCAGTCATTGATTTGGGAGAGTTTGCACATGTAGACAGCCGCAATAGCTTGCTCGGCGAAAATGCTTCCAGGGAAAAAATCAAAGAATATTCTATGCAAAACCGTGTCACTGAAAAAACCCCGCCCACGATATTATTTCATGCACAAAATGATCGGACTGTTCCTGTGATGAACAGCATTCTTTATTATCAGGAAATGATTAAAAATAAAGTAAAAGGCGCATTGTTTATTTTCCCTGAAGGTCAGCATAAAATCGGAATTAACAATAAAAACGAATTGACTGACAACTGGAAAAAACTATGTTCAGATTGGCTGAAAAGTATTAGTATTCCGTAATTGACAATTAAACATTTTTGGATCATCGCCGACGCAAATCACTTTAATAAAATATAAAATATTGAAAATCAATCAAAATAAAATCTTCGCATTGCTTTTTGGAGCAACAATCTCCATTACCCTTCATGCTCAACAAAATTTAAAACTAACTTACGATAAACCCGCAGAAAACTGGAACGAAGCATTGCCTATCGGAAACGGAAGACTAGGAGCAATGGTTTTTGGAGGATCTTCACAAGAGCATCTTCAACTTAATGAAGAAACGATATGGGCAGGAGAACCGGGAAACAATGTTCCCAAAAACACCTTCGACAGTATTCAGAAAATCAGAAAACTTTTAAATGAAGGTAAATTTGAGAAAGCTCAGAATTTATCAAATACTACCTATCCGAGAGCTGCTCCGAAAGATTTGAACTATGGAATGCCATATCAGACAATGGGTGATCTATTTCTGAATTTTAAAGATCATAAAAATATTAAAAATTACAGCAGGACTTTAGATATTGAAAAAGCCATAACTACCATTTCTTATGAAGTTAATGGTGTAATTTTCAAGCGTGAGATTTTCTCTTCATTCGTAGATAATGTTATTGTAATCAAACTGTCTTCCAACAAAAAAAGAAGCTTAAATTTCTCTATTAATGCCTCTACTCCACATTTAAAAAATTCAATTTTTACGGAGAAAAATCAATTGATTATTAACGGAACAAGCAGCTCTGTTGACAATAAAATAGGAAGAATAAATTTCAAAACAGTTACAGTTCCAATTTTAACAGGCGGAAAATTAACCACCACTGAAAATCAATTGACTATTTCAGAAGCAGATGAAGTTGTTATTTATGTATCTATTGCTACGAACTTCAAAAAATACAATGATATTTCAGGAAATCCTGATACTGGGGTTTTACAATATTTAAATTCTGCTTTAAACAAAAGCTATACTGACGAATTAAAAGCACATATTGAAAAATATCAGAAATATTTTAAGCGTGTCAGTCTTAATTTTGGAACCACTCAACAAGCGAAAAAAACAACAGATGTAAGAATTAGAGAATTTGGTAGTTCGAAAGACCCAGATTTGGTAGCGTTGTATTTTCAATTTGGCCGTTATCTTTTGATTTCTTCGTCTCAACAAGGAACCCAGCCAGCCAATCTTCAGGGTATCTGGAATTATCAATTGAATCCAGCGTGGGATAGCAAATATACAGTCAACATTAATACTGAGATGAATTACTGGCCTGCCGAAAGCACGAACTTGAGTGAAATGCATGAGCCATTGTTTGATATGATTCAGGATTTATCATTGACCGGACAAGAATCGGCAAAGGAAATGTATCACGCCAGAGGTTGGAACATGCATCACAATACTGATTTGTGGAGAATCACAGGAATTGTCGACGGTGGCTTCTATGGGATGTGGCCTATGGGTGGGGCTTGGTTGACACAACATCTTTGGAATCATTATTTATACACCGGAGATAAGGTATTTTTGAAACAATATTATTCAGCTTTAAGAGGAGCTGCATTATTTTATTTAGATATTCTTCGACAGGATGCTTCTAAAAAATATCTGGTTGTCTCTCCTTCTATGTCACCGGAAAATACTTATATAAAAAACGTAGGAATTACGGCAGGAACAACAATGGATAATCAATTGGTTTTTGATCTTTTTAATAATTTCATCAATGCTTCAAAAGCTCTTGATACGGAACAAAATCTCTCAGATGAAGTGAAAACAGCCTTAAGTAAACTTCCACCAATGCAGATCGGTCAGCATACACAATTACAGGAATGGTTACAAGATATGGATCAAACTGGTGATAAACATAGACATATCTCGCATTTATACGGACTATTTCCTTCAGGACAGATTTCACCTTTCAGAAATCCCAATCTGACAGAAGCCGCCAGAAATTCTATGATATATAGAGGTGACAAATCCACAGGTTGGTCGATGGGTTGGAAAGTCAATTGGTGGGCAAGATTACTGAATGGAAATCAAGCTTTTAAATTAATTTCAGATCAATTAGCACCTGCTTCAATGGAACAGAAAGGGCAATCAGGAGGAACTTATCCCAACCTGTTGGATGCTCATCCTCCTTTCCAAATTGATGGAAATTTCGGTTGTACTTCCGGAATTGCAGAAATGCTTTTACAAAGTTATGATGGCTATATTTATATTTTACCCGCTCTTCCCGATGCTCTACCTAACGGTTCTGTTAAAGGTTTAAAAGCACGAGGTGGTTTTGAAGTAGATATTGAATGGAAAGATACCAAGCTCACTAAACTGGTAATTAAATCAGCTTTAGGAGGAAATTGTAGAATCAGAATTGCAAAAAATACTGAGCTAAAATCTCAAACGCAATTCAAGCTTTCAAAAGGAGAAAATCCAAATGAATATTATCAGGTAAATACTATTAAAACGCCGCTAATTTCGGAGAAAGCACAGTTAAAAGGATTTCCTATCCCCGAAACACAAGTTTTTGATTTTAATACAGAAAAGAATAGGATATACTCTTTTGAAGTAAGATCATTCTAAAGGATCGTAAAGAGCAAACTTACAAAGCCTACATAGAAGGTATTTCATTTTCCCTTACACTGATTTCCTATCCGGAAAAACAGATATTCAAACAAATTATCCATATACTAAAGTGCAACCGATTGAATTAAATAAATATTTAACATTATAATTATATAAACATGAATATATTAAAATATAAAATAATTTAATATTAAATATATAATTTTACAAAAGAACAAACCACTAAATATAAACTATGAAAACAAAAATCAAAGCCACCCTATTTGCGGTAGCTCTAAGCTCAGCTTTTACATTAACTGGTTGCGGTCAGGAAGACATCAAGACCGAGTTATCAGGAAACCCTAACGAACTCAATCTTAAAAATGCAATTATGCTAAATGCTGTTGTCCCATTAGCCAGTTGTGTTGCTCCTGGATGGGCTTCTCAAAACGGAGGAACAGCAGGTGGAGGAACTGCTGCTGAAACTACAGTAACAACCTATGCACAATTAAAAGCAGCTATTGAAAACACAGCTGTAAAAGTTATTAAAGTCACAGGAACTATTACCATTACCACCCGGTTATCATTTCAGGATCAAACCGGAAAAACAATTTATGGCGCAAGCGGTGCAAAACTGGTTTCAACCGATCAGACAAAGGATGGATCTGGCATTATCAATATTAAAAGATGTAACAATATCGTTATCAGAAATTTGATTTTCGAAGGACCTGGAGCTTATGACACAGATGGTTGGGATAATGCTATTTTGGATGACTGCAGAAATGTTTGGATAGACCATTGTGAATTCAGAGATGGTGTTGACGGAAATTTTGACATTAAAAACAAATCAGATTTTGTCACTGTTTCTTACACGAAATTCCATTATTTAAAGGCTCCAAAACCAGGTGGTTCAGGAGGAACCGATGATCACAGATTTTCAAACCTTATCGGTTCAAGCGATGGAGCAACTGCTGATGCAGGAAAATTGAATGTGACCTTTGTTCGTTGCTGGTGGGCTCCGGGATGCAGAGAACGTATGCCGAGGGTAAGATTTGGTAAAATCCATATTGTCAACAGTTATTTTAACAGTTCATCGAGCAATAAATGCATTGCAGCTGGAGTTCAGGCAAATATCCTTGTCGACAAAAATGTTTTTGAAAACGTAAAAGAACCAATCAACCTGATGAGCGGGTATACAGCCGTTACAGCAACAGGAAATACATTTACAAATGTCACCGGAAATACTTCAGGAAGTGGAACAGCATTCACACCTCCGTATTCTATTTCAACTTTATCTGTTTCTTCAGTAAAATCTGATGTTACAGCAAACGCAGGAGCCACATTATCGGGGAATGTTTGTAATACATTATAACTACAGGGAATTACAATACTAAGATAAAAAGACCGGGAGGAATCTCGGTCTTTTTATCATTAATAGATTAATCATCTCAATTTCGATCTTATAACCTATCTGTTTAATGTTTCAATTCATTATTCTGGCAGGTTGTTTTCGCCAATCCATTTAGAATATTCTTTATCTATCAGTTTTGCAGGTGCATCACCAAACCAGCTATAGCCATTTCTCCTTTCCTCTGAAACCTCATTATAATTGTATTTTACACTTCCGTCCCGGTCACCAAAAAGAGGTTTGTTATTATTAATATCATAAAATCTTGCCCAGATCACAGAACTTTTATCTTCAGCCAAAATTCTTACTGCTTTACCGTTTTGTTTTGCTACGTTGTAGCTGTAGCCATTTAATTTATTCTCTTGAAACCATTTTATTGCTGACCGTATCGACTTTTCAATCTCGGGAGTAATGGGCTGCATCATTAAAAACCTTACGATTCCAACCGACTCTCCTGTTGCTAAAGAAATAGGTTCAAAAGCTCTTGCTTTATCAGGTTGCAAGGTTATTTCATTGTATTGATCAGCCCAAATAGAAAGAATACCTTTCTGCAAAACCTGGGTTTTTAAAATACATTCAATACCTTTTTGAACAGCAATTTTTGATTGTTGTTTTATATGATAATCAACAATAACATCAAAATCATTTTTACCCGCTGCCACATTATACAAAACCATTAAAGCATTAATCATAGCGTTGTCATTATAAGTAATTTGCTTTCTATAAAGTCCCGTATTTGGATAATATTGTGGAAAGCCTCCGTTTTTATACTGCATTAATAGGAGGTACTTTATCCCTTTTTCTGCAGACTTAAGATAATCGGGATTCTTTGTGATTTTAAAAGCTTTTATTAATGCATTAATTTCTTTTGAAGTCGCATTATTATCTATTGTAGCATGATCATTTCCGGTCTTTTTTATTCTCTTTAAAAGTACCTCATCAATCGGTAAATTATAATTAACAACTGATTTATCATCAAGTTGCTTTCCCCAGCCACCTATTGGAAGCTGATAAATCAATATTTTCTCGGCTAAAGTATCTTTCACCTGACTAAAACCATTAAAACCAGTCAAAACTAACGCTAAAATATACAGTTTCGTTTTCATTTTTTTAATTTATTTTTTCTAATAAAATAATGCAATTAATACAATAAATTCTCAATATGCAATCGATTACTCATATAAATATAATTAACAAAAGCACCATTTATTATTATCAAAAATACCAAAAAAAATGTAATTTATTGATCAAAAAAATACAAATTCTATTTAGAAGAATTATTTAATGATCATAGAGCTTTACAACAAAAATCCCCCAACCTATCTATTCCGATGGAATGGCCAAAGGAACTAAAATTACCTATGAAAATAAATGGATCTTTTATAATTGATTTCATTCCTACATGCTTCTGCTTCCATTGGTAGAAAGCAGGTACAGAAATCCTATGTTCACAGCAGATGTTTTTTTTTATTTCTCTTTAATTTTGAATATTACAGTTAATATTTGCATCTATTTTCCAGCTTTTATGTACATTTAATAACATTTAGGACTTAATGTTAATTAAACTATTTTTTAGATACATTCTATATGATGAAACATCTTATTTTGTTATTCTTGTTTATTCTATCATCAGTTACTATTACTGCTCAAAAAATTAACTCCACAGAATATTGTAACAATTTAATCAAAAACGGGATTGATGCATTGTACAAAAAAAATCACAGCACTTCATTAGAAACATTTGCAGAAGCAAAAAAAATTGCAGAACAAAATAAACTATATGAGCAGCAATTTATTGCGACCAACTGTATCGGGCTCAATTATTATCAGATGTATGATTACAGCACAGCACTCGATTATTATTTGGAGGCCTACTCTATCGCTATTAAACATTTGAAAAGTGACCGCGAAATGACGGTATTAAATAATGTAGCACTCGTCTATTTACAACAGGGAAAATATAAAGAGTCTGAAAAGCACCAAAAAAGAGCTTATGAGTTAGCAGTTGCCAATAAGGACTATATCGGGATCGGGATATACTCTGCCAACTTAGCTGATCTTTATAATATCACCCATCAATTAGACCGTGCTTTAGAGTATGTAAAAATTTCCAGAACCGCTTTATCTATAGAAAATAATCCGAGAATTACCATTGATCTATCTATTGTAGAAGCCAAGAATTTCCTTGAAAGAAAAGAATATAATAAAGTTCTAACTATTCTTGAACCTTTACTAAACACACTAAGAAGTAAAGAATCCATGGATCATAGAATTTTAATATTACTGATTCTTTCTCAGGCATATCAAGGCCAGAACCAAAACGAAAAAGCGCTCTACTATATAAAAAAATCCCAGCAAGAGAATCTGAATTACAGCAATAATAAAGACATTTACAATCAGTTTTCAAGCCTTTACTTCAGCATGGGAGATCATACCAGGGCTTTACAATATAAAGATTCGGTAATTATTGTTAAAGATTCCCTTAGTGCCATTAAAAATCAGGCAATGTATCAAAACAGCGAAATCAAACTAAAACTTCAGGATTCAGAAAAAGAACTTAAAAGTGAAAAAAGATTAAAATTTTACATCGCAGGATTCTGCATCTTGATTCTCGGATTACTAAGCTTATTATTCAGAACTCTTTATTTAAAGAACAGACAAAAAAGAACTATTGCTGAAAGAAACGAGCAGATTATTTCCTTAGAATTAAAAAATAAAGAAACCGACAATCTCTTATTAGAAAAACAAATCAAGGAAAAAGAGACCGAAACTCTTTTAGAAAAAGAAAAGCTCAGAAACGAATTGGAAAACAGAAACAGAAAATTAGCTGCCAATGCTATCCATATCGCACAGAGAAATGATAAAATAGAACAATACATTCTTCAATTAAAAAGAAACCCTGAAATGATCAAAAATGATCAGCTCTCTCAACAATTGGATCAATTGAAATTAATACTCACTAAAGAGGAAAATAACGACGACTTTTTATCTCATTTTGAAAAAATCAACAGCAAGTTCATTAGTAACCTTAAAGAGAAACATCCTGATCTTACACTGAATGACATTCGATACATCAGTTATATCTACATGAATCTTTCTACTAAAGAAATTTCATCAATATTTAATATTACCATTGAAGCATGTAGAAAAAGAAAAGAAAGGGTTTCAAAAAGATTAAACCTTCAAAATTCAAATGACTTATATAGCTATATATCAAATGTTTAAATAAAAAAGTCACGTTTTTTCCATTTTCAGTCTCACTATTTCCCTTTTCATTGTATTGAAAGTTTTCTTCAAAAAATAAATTTGTATTCCTTAACAACTAAACAAGTATTATGAAGAAAACTGTATTTACTTTATTTTTTATTATGTTTCTGCAGCTTGCTTTCGCGCAAGTGAGCTTTGCTGGAGACCCGCAATATGGACAGCTGCGAAATTTTGTTTATGACAAAAATGTTCCCAACAGAATCTATGCAACTACTTATGTTGATAAACACATTGTGGTTTCCAACGACAATGGCACACATTGGGAAATACTATACACTCTTCCTTATCCCGCTTATACTGCGGATATAAAAGAGATGCATCTTACCAACAATGGCACTGCTGTAAGTTTTATTCAGCATTTTGGCCTAGGCAGTCCATTAAACAAAATTATTGTACTGAATCTGCAAACATTAAATGTTGTAAAAGAATTTAATTTTCCTTCAAATCAGTCTATAGAAGCTATCACCAACTATTCTATTTATGATAATGGAAACATGACTACTGCCACAATGCTTACTAATGGTGGTAGTAATAAATTTTTTTATACAACAAACGGTGGTACGACATGGACGAAAATTTATGATGGGCAGGATCATGAAGATGTACTTTTAAATGATGCTGTCATGGATCCTCAGAATCCTCAAACATTATACATTGTGCGTAATGGAGGTCCTGGAAATATTGACGGTGGCTTACTCAAATCCACTAACGCTGGAGCTACGTGGACAGAAACATTAAACGGTCTTATTTTACAGTCAATAGCAATTGATCCTGAAAACACCAATATTCTTTATGCCGGAAGTGGTATTCTTTGGTCATATCTTAACCAACATCAGGCTGTCTATAAATCAACAGATGGAGGAACTACGTGGAATGAACAAACAGGAATTACCTGGTCAACAAGTACACAGGGATTAAGAAATGTTCCTAAAATTCAGATAAATCCCAATAACACCAACCATGTTATTGTAATGGGTGATGATAGAATTGCCGTAACCACCAATGCTGGGAGTACGTGGACTACAACTTTTCATAATGGTTTGATAGATGGTCATTCCTATTTCTACGGGATAGATGCAGCCTTTAATCCTAATAACTTAAACCATGTTTTAATTTCAAATAATCGTTATGCAAAATTCTCAACAGATAAAGGAATAACACTTACCTCTATTGCAAACCCGTTTTTTATGGGGATGGGTAAAATAAATCTTATAGATGATAATGGTACAGACAAATTGATATATGGAGTGCAATATGGTTATACAGTCAAAAACCTAGTCAATAATCAAGAAACTCCTATTAATGTTTATCCTCTTAGCGAGTTTCCGGTGGGTCAGCAAATTCCGCTTATGTATGCAGATAAAAAAAAACCGGGAAGAACTTACAGTTATGAAGAATCTTTTGGGATGGGAAATAATGTTAAGGTAAGTGATGATTATGGTGCAACATCAACGTCAATTTATAATACTTTTGACACTGGTTTTACTGCTGCCGAAACAGATCCTACCAACCAAAACATAGCATGGATTGCCACTTTTAATGGGGTAAATGCAAGCCTGATCAGGTCTGATTTCACCAATATCAATAATGTAATAAACGATGTCATAACCCTGCCTTATGATGGTGATTATATTTTTGGAATCAAAGTAAATCAGAGTAATTCTAATGAAGTATTAGTAACTGTTGGAAACAGATTATTTAAAACAACAAACGGAGGAACAACATGGACGGAAATCACAGTCGGCTTGCAAGATTTAATCCTTCCAAACATCTCGTTAAGTTTAGTTCAAAACCCATTGAATGCAAACCAATATACAATGGCAGCATCAAACGGAATATATACTTCTTTAGATGGAGGAAATACATGGTCTAGAATTTATAACGAAATGGTTCATAAAGTTGAACATTCCACAAAACAAAACGGACAAATTATAGGTATTGGAAATTCATATTTAGCTACGCTTCCAAAAGTGATTTACACGAATAATAACGGAACAAACTGGCAGGTAAGAACGGCATCCAACTATTTTAACACAGTAGTTATCGATGGTACAATGCGTTTTGTAAGCCCTACTACAGCAGAAGTCTATTTGATGACAAATTCATTAGGCATCCTGAAAGACGTTATAGACTTCTCAACGTTAGGAACTTCAAATCCTGTTATCGTAAAAGATGATATCAGTATTTATCCCAATCCTGCTCAGGATGTGATCAATATCAAATTAGTTAAAAATACATCTAAACTTAAAGTAACGATTTACAACACAACAGGGCAGCTAGTTTCAACATCAGAAAATAAAACTAGCATTGACATTTCCGGTCTTACAAAAGGGGTCTATCTTCTGAAGGTGGATCAGAAAAATGCAACTACTATAATTAAAAAATTTATCAAAAATTAACTTTATCAGGTATTATCATCCTTAAACCGTCTCCCAAGGGCGGTTTTTTATTTTCATCCATTTTTAAAAGCTATCTGAACATTTTCTTAAATATTCTTTCTAAATTCCCCTAACATCCAATCTGTTATCTACTGGCTACTCTTTTACAAGTCCATACTCCATATAAGTGCCTATAATTTGTATAAAACCGCTTATCCATGCAGTAAATCAAGCTATAATGACAGTAATTTTACTTATTCGTATTTCAGAAAAAGATTAGCATTAAAAATATTTCAAATTACCCTTACTTATTAATATTATATCATTTTCAACCATCTTACAACAGCTAACTTGCTTGAAATATCATACATTTGTAAAAACACTTTTTCAAACAAAATTACCATTGAATTCCAGTCAAATGAGAGCTTACCAATCCATTTTATTCCTTATCATCCTACATCTATTCACCTTAGGAAAAAGCCAGAAAATATCCGAAGAACAATTAAAGGACGAATTACACGACATACAACACAAGATTGGCAGTACAAGTATCGTAAGCAATACCATAAAACAACTGGAAAAAAGCTACAGAACTGCAAAGGAAAATAAATACAATGTTGCATTCTCCATTGGTACTGAACTGATACGAACATATTCAACATTGGATAATTCGGAGAAAGTTATTGAGGTTGCAACAGACCTGGAAAACCACATCAATGAAGATTCATCGCCACAGGAAGTGTCCAATATGTACAAGATGAAAGCAGGTTCATTGGGGGATTTGGGGTTTCTGGAAGATTCCCACAAAGCTTATCAGCTTTCAAAAAGATATTTGGCAAAAATCAAGGACAATGATGTGCGTCATTATTACAGCAGCTTATTTTATTCTAACTATTCCGGTTATTTTGATCAAAGCAAAAAACAACCTGATTCCGTACGCCTATATCTCATAAAAGGCTTAAGCGAAGCAGAAAAAATATCTGAAAAAAAATCAAGTATATCACTAAAAAAGAAATATGATTTGATTCTTTCCATACAGGCAAACCTGACATTGTATTATTTATGGATCATTCAGCCCACCGAACCAAGGACAGCAGAGACATATCTTTTAAAATCATTGAAGATTGCAGAAAATAGGGAAATAAGTTCACTCAATAAAATGAACCTATACAGAACGGCTGGTGATTTTTACTTTGACCAAAAAGATAACGACAAGGCCATACACTATGCTCAGAAAGGCTTAGAACTTGAGCAAAAAATTTCATCCCCTTCCAGTCGGGAAATTTTCTACGAAATCATGACGGAGGCCTATTTGGCTAAAAATAATACTCTTGAGGGAAAAAAATACAATCAACTTCTTACAAAGCTCAGGGACAGTATTAAAATTGCAGAAAAACATTCGGTGAATAAAGTTACCACAGCAATTAAAAAAGAAAAGGAAAAGGAAAAAAGCAGCAGCCTTAGAAACTACTTATATGTGTTCTTCATTATAATAATGCTGGGATGTGGTGGTGTTTGGTACTATTGGAAAAGCAGGAATAAAGTCTTACAACAGAGATTTCAGGAACTCATTACCAAAATAAAGCATGAGTCAGAAAACCAAAAGAATGAAATGGAGAAGGATGGAGAAAAAGCAGTAAAAGCTCCGAAAACAATTGCTGAGGAAACGGTCAATCAACTATTGACTAAGATATCCAAATTTGAAAAAACAGAGAAATACCTGAAAAGTGATATTACAATAGCCAGTATGGCAAGTAATTTTGGCACCAATACAAAATATCTTTCAGAAGTCATAAAATCCTATAAGGACAAGAACTTCAATCATTACATCAACAGCCTTAGAATTGAATACATTACCAGGAAACTGTATGAGGATGCAGTATACAGAAAATATAAGATTACTTCTTTGGCAGAGTTATGTGGCTATGCCAATCATAGGGTCTTTCAGACAGCTTTTAAAAAAGAAACAGGTCTAACTCCCTCAGATTTTATTAACAATCTGAAAAAGAAGACTGAACTGGAAATACTGTAATACAAAATAATTTTAAAAAGGAATAGCATCAATATACCTTTGCAAAAAAAGTCTATTCAATCCATGAGCATATATAGGGATTTTCTCAATTAAATCCATGAGCACAATACAACCGTTCCTATAGCGGCAAATATTACTTTAGCTGGATACCATTCCAAGCTCTTGAAGGATGTTACATTCTGTAAAAGAAAAGTCATTGTACTATAGCTCCTTAAAAATTTATACTATCATCTGGTTGAACTGAAATGTACAAATTATTGGTCTGGAAGTATTTTACCCCTTCAGTTGGATATCCATTTCTAAAGCCTCTCTCTGATTATCTCAATCTAAGCTAAAATTCAAATCAGAGTTCATTTGCTGTGGAAATCTTTCGTAAACTTCAGTACTAATATTTAACATATATCCCAAAAATCAAATACCTATTTGGGATTTCTAAAATTTTAAACAAATACCTTGATATTTTTCAACAAACTGATTTTCAGTATATGAAAATTGTAAAATCAATCAAACAACACATGAAACTTTCCGAATTATTCATGCATCAGCCTTGTACAGGCATTGTGGCATTCATAATATTGCATCAAAATGACAACCGATTCTGAAAATAACATGATGAACCAAATCTTCTCTCTGCATTCACTTGGAGGGAGGAGGTTTTTCTTATTCATCTTGTTGTTAATCAACTTTCAGATCATACAGGCTGTTTGTATACGTAACGAAGCTCCTTCATCAGATACTCTTCATGCATCAACTGCTATAGTTGTATCAGAGGGTACTATCGTTTCAGGTATGGAACGAATATATGTTTCCCATCCGAAAAAGGATAAAATAAAGAAAATTCTCAAAGGAAAAAATACACTTGTATCCAATAAAAGGAAATACAAAAAAAGACAGGCTATTTCTCAAATCGTTAAAAACAGCAATAGATCCACATTAATTTTCAGTGGAAATACACAATCAGAGAAATCTTTACTGGCTGTTTCCGACAATGATAAGCAAATCATAAGACCCAATCAACGAACGATGAAATTTCTTTTTTTTGGGTCCGAAAACAGGATGCCTATTCTAATCCATTTACCAGATACTTTCCTGAAAAAAAACTATAAAAACCGTGGGGTTTCAAATTTGGAATTCTTTAGAAATTTCAACCGACCTCCCCCATTTCTATGTATGGCTATCGCTTAACAAATCATCGGATAGCTCTTTATTAAACGAAAATTTCAACATATGTATCCATATTCGCCGGTTTGTCCGATGTGAACAGATAACGTCGTTTTTTTGACTCAAACAAAAAAGGAGAAGAAACCATCATTGGCAACAACCAAAGGCTACTGATAATCCTGGGCTGAATACAGTCAACGACTATTTTCTTTTCAGGCGTCTTTTTTGGAAATAAAACAATCAATTCAAATAAAACCTAATTAAAAATCATGAAAAAACAACTTCTACCCATAGCAATTTTACTTGCTGTAACGGGTACTGTAAAATCTCAGATTGCCATAGGAAAACCGACAGTAACCAATGCTTCGGTATCTTTGGAATTTGCAGATACAGAAAATCGGGGATTCGTACTTCCCTATGTAGAAACAAAAACAGGAATTACAGACAACGGTACCATCATTTATGATACGACCGACCACAAAGTAAAATACCTGAAGGACTCCGGAACATGGACTGATTTAAGTGTTGACAACACCGGAACAGCGGATATTTTGATCCAGACCAATAAAACGGAATCTACGACCGCAAAATCAGTCATCGGATCAGCAGCTGCCACAGACAGTACACCTGGTATGTTGGTTTTATCCGACACCAACAAGGCAATGATATTACCCAAAGTAGCCAGTCCACACCTTAACATCATCGACCCTGCTCCTGGAATGATGGCTTATGACACTGTTAAACGACAACTTGCCATATACAACGGCAAAGTCTGGACTTTCTGGAAACCTTAAATGAATGAAATATGGAAGAAATACACTTTTATTAGCGCATTTTTTATAAACATGACTGTCTCTACTCAAGTAGGTATTAATATCAAGTGTTCAAAGATCATATTGGATATCTCTATAAAGTTCAATTCATAAAACACATCGTCATATTTATAAAAAATCACAGTATAAAAACGCACATACCGGAAATCCGGCTAAAAACTAATATATTATGAAAAAACAAATCGTCTTTTTCTTCATATTCCTCATTATGGGTAATATGATGATTTTGGCACAAAGCTGCAACATCAATGCAGGAGCCAATGCCGTCATTTGTGGCACGTCTGCCAATTTATCGGGAAGCTCCGGGGGAAGCTCAGCTGGAAATCCAGTGTGGACACTGATATCCAAACCTTCCGGTGCCCCAAACCCAATTATTGTAACCCCTTCAGGTTATAATACCAATGTCACAGGAATGACCTCTCCTGGAAATTATGTGTTTCAGATTGCCCAGAACTGTACTACAGGCACGGCAACCTCACAAATAACCATTACTGCCCCAGGAGAGGTTTCATCTTTTACCGCAGGACCTGACATCACCAATGTTTCTGCCATTACCGGTACTGCAACCTTAAATGCAGTAATTCCTGCAGGGTATACCGCATCGTGGACCTATTATAACATTTATAATAAAGAATATTATAATCAGACCACCACCACGAATGCAACGATGTCTAATACGACAACCGCAACCCCTACCCTAACCCTTACAAAGAAAGCTAATCATGACATTGACCCAGCTTATCGTGCAGTATTAAGGATAACATCTATCAACAATCCAAACTGTTGGTACGAAGATGATGCAATCATCAGGTTCATCCCTAATCCACAAATAAGTCTTCCCGCAACCCATAACAGATGCTATCCATCGACAGACACCAACCGGTATATCAGTTTGAGCGGAACCTCTCCTATGTTGGCAACCAATACGCCAAACTCATCTGGAAACCAGGCATTTGGGACAACAGTTACCATAAATGCCATCAGCCAACCAGCAGGTGGAAATATTTCATTTTATCAAATAAGAAATAGTTCTATCTACTTCAATGGTGTAAATGTTACAGGAGCCTATGTGTTCACCATCACCGTTACCAATGCCAATGGAACATACACAACTCCTCAGATAACCTATAACTATAATGGAACAGATCCCAAACTAGTAAGTTTTATCGATTCCTCTTATCCTGAACAAATGCAGTACTATGGTGCAACCGGTAGCGGGGGTGCCGTGTATTGTAATAAGGCAGGTACAACGGCACCTATTACCATCTATTTCAAAATTGATCCCTCAGACCCAGCAACACTTACCACGACAGTTGGTAATTCGGGTATTGTTCCTTCCGGAGGAAATCCCACTTTAGTTTTGAACGGAGCCGGGATGATGAACAGGAACGTAGTGGTAACACCACCTGCCGGAGGTTGGCGAGTGGGAACTTACATTGTTAATTTAGCAGTTAAAAATGGCACCTGCGGTAATAGTCAGGATTATTATATTCATATTTCAGACGGTAGCCGCCCGAATGTGGCTGTCCCAAATACTACAATATGTTATACAGGATCAGGTATTGTAACGGCAACGATTCCTTTACCTGCTGTATATCAAGGAGTAGTCAACGCTAGCTACCT
Organism: Chryseobacterium paludis; assembly: GCF_025403485.1. Lineage (NCBI taxonomy): Bacteria > Pseudomonadati > Bacteroidota > Flavobacteriia > Flavobacteriales > Weeksellaceae > Chryseobacterium > Chryseobacterium paludis. The sequence goes on along the minus strand of NZ_CP099966.1, from coordinate 659,067 downwards.
TCAGGAATTTTCTGGTGTATATAACTTTACTCTGGTTTCCAAGCCAGCCGGAGCTGCCAATCCTGCTTACGAATCCAGTAATCTCAGGACATTGACAAATACTTCTACCACGATAAGTAATTTAGATAAGCAGGGAGAGTATGTATTCAAGATAAGGGCTGTTCCTAATGCAGGTGGAGTGGATTCCAGATTTCTGGATAAAGAATATGCATGCTCGGGAACTTCTCCGGAGGGTACATTTTCAATATTCGTATCCCCACAGGTAAATGCCAATGCAGGATCCAATCAAATCTTGGGAATAGGAGCTTCACAAACCTCTCTCAATGGGAATAATCCAGGAGCATCATCTACAGGTTTATGGACCGTGATTTCAAAACCAGCCGGAGCTCCAAATCCTATAATCACCAATCCATCCCTATATAATACCAATGTTACAGGACTTACCAGTTCAGGGACATATACTTTCAGATGGACTGTTACCACCGGTACCTGTACAAGTACCAGCGATCTTACCGTTACCATTACAGCTCCTGGCCCCGGTGGAGTGCAGGGAATCGAATTTTGGGTAAAATCGGATGATGCCGGAAGTATTGCTACGGCATGGAAGGATCATTCCTTAAATGCAGATAATATACCGAATGTGGGAGGGGTAACATTATCTCCTGCAGACAGAAGCCATAATTTCAATCCTTATACTACCGGTTATACCACTTCTAAATTCTTTTATAATACGGCTTCTGTAATGAACCCTACCAATGGTGAACTGCCTAATATATCCCATTCCATTTTCTCTGCAGTAAGACCCAGCACTTCGGGAACCGGACGCATTATAGGGATTGATGATGATGCAACCTATGCTTCTGAACCTGCAGCATCAATTGCCAATGGGAAGCCAAGACATTATGAATATTATAATGTTACTACCTCAACAGATTTCTCTACAAATTTCAATATCGGTTCATCCAACGTGTTCTCGGTAATAGCTAATAATTCTGTTGCCAACGGAGGATCTTCGGCTTCATCCGGAGGAGAAAAAAGATTGGGTCTGAATGGTACTTATGAAACAACTTCATTTACCGGATCTAATAAATTTCAGTTATATGGTCGTAATCTAAGAGTAGGCCAGGCCGGCTGGGATGCACCAGGTGCTTTCCCTGGAGATATTATGGAAATTTTATGGTTCAAACGTGCCTTAACAGCGAATGAACAGTCGAGGATAAATTCCTATCTGGCTGTCAAGAATGGGGCTACATTGAGCGAGAATTATCTTTCAACAACCAGCAATGTGATATGGGACAGAACCATTAATACGGGCTACAACAATAATATTTTCGGTATTGCCAAAGATGATCTCACCTTATTACATCAAAAGCAATCGGGAAGTACAAATAGCGGACAGAAGCTTGTCATTTCTACAACAGGATTTGCAGATAGTAATGCAGCCAACAGTACAGGCTTAGCTAATGACATGCAATTCCTGATGACAGGAGATAATGGTTTGGAGCAAAGCCTTAAAACACCATTTTCTTACACTACAGGCTCTAATGGTGTGGTTAACTACCGTTTTGAATCTATCTGGAAAGTACAAAACTCAGGAAATGTGGGTACCATAACGGTTGCTTGGCCTAAAGGAGTGAACAATATGTACTTAGTTCAGTCTTCAGATGCTGCAATTGATGGCAATGACAACTTTACCCCAATGGTTACTGAGGTTACTGTAAACGGAATTGTATATAACACAGCTACCGCAACATTAACGAACGGTCAATATTTTACCTTTGCCGGTTTTGCATATGCACCGGGTGGAGTATTTTCCGCTGCGTGGTATCGTGCTGATGCTGCTTCAAACCTATTCTCAGACGCCGGAACTACGATCGCTGTAGATAATGCTACTGTTCAGCAATGGAACGAATTTAATAACAAACCTTTCCCTCTTTTACAGTCAACAACAGGCTATCGTCCGAAGTTTTCTAATACTACTTTAGCAAATTTCAACCCAACGGTAATTTACGATGGAACTCAAAAATGGATGCAATATGCTCCGGTAGATGCTCAAGGGTACCTGTTGAATAGAAGCAAAGGAGCATTGTTCTCAGCTGGAAACACAACAAGTGCAACCTCTTCATTACTGGGATTTGGAACAGCCGGTTCCGGAAATGCAATGGATGACCCTGGTTTATATAGCTTTACAGGAAATAAATTTTTGTTCTATCCTGTAATAGGTGAATATGCCCCTCAAAGTACCTACACGATCAATGGATCTTATATTGGTGGCGGTACCTGGGAGAATGGCGCAGGAACGGGAGGAAACAATGCAGTAAGCATCACATTAAACGGATTCCATCAGACCTTCGACATCAATATTTCAAATGTAAATACCGATGTAAGCCGTAGTGCCTTAATGGTAGGAAAAGCAGATGCCGGGGCACAATTGATTGGGCAAGAAAATGAAATGATTGTTTTTGCTGATAAGCTAACTGATCTGGAGGTAAATAAGGTAGAATCTTATCTTGCTATTAAATATGGACAAACGCTGAGCAAAGAACAAAGCAGAAATTATTTAAGCTCTGCAGGCAATGTGGTTTGGAATGGATCATCCAATAACTATTACAATAATATTTTGGGTATAGCAAGAGATAATACATCAGCTTTACATCAAAAACAATCACGAAGTGTAAATGATGGTCAAAAACTAATAATTGGAGTAGGAAATTCATTGGCCAATACCAATATTGGCAATACCAATTCTTTGACGGAAGGACAATTCCTGATCATAGGAGACAATGGGCTTAAACAATCAATGACTACTCCACTAGTTTACACTGCAGGAGCGAATGGGGAAACGAACTATCGTTTTGAAGCCATCTGGAAGGTACAGAATACCAATAGTGTAGGAACTGTAACAGTTGCCTGGCCTAAAGGAATAAAAAATCTATACCTGGTGCAGTCTGCAGGTCCTGTATTTGACCTAACTTCTACCTTCACTCCAATGGTGACCGAAGTAACTATAAACGGTGAGATCTACAAAACAGCTAATGTAACATTAACCGATGGGCAGTTCTTCACTTTTGCAGGTTTTGGACTTGCTCCGGGTGGAGTTGTGAATAATCTTTCCTATTGGTACCGGGCTGATAAAGATGCTGCAAATACAGGAGATGGGACAGATATTACAGCATGGACTGATCAGTTCTCAGGAACTACATCAGCACAATTGGGAACCAATGCCCTGCCAAAATTCAAGATGGGTGCGGCCAATTACTTTAACTTCAATCCAGGTGTCAATTTTACTGCAAATACTCAAACGATTGGAAATACATCAGTAAGAACCTTTGGCAACAATACCTATGATATCTTTATCTTGACAAAAGATGGGTTATCAAACCCTGGCGGAAATGGAAGGATATTTAGCTCTTTATTGGATAATTCTAAATTAAGTGGTAGCATCAACTATTGGGATGGTTTTGGCGATATGTATGACAATAGAACAGAAAGAGTAAGAGCTGATGAAGGGTATAGATTTCTTGCTAATCCTGGAGGAATAAGGTCAACGACGATTCCAAGCATTGTATATCACAATCTATTAAATACCACTACTGGTAAAGGAATCAACGGAGGTGTTGTTTCGATGACTGGAGCACATACTTCCATAGGCTTTCTAAACGGAGGGCATACCTTCGGTTCTACACAAATAGGCTCCAATGGAAGTGATAATGGAGGTTTTGTTGGAAATCTGGGAGAAACAATTGTTTATGGAGAAGGTAACCTTACCACCGCTGAACGTAGAAGAGTGGATTCCTATCTTGCTATTAAATATGGTATTACGCTGGGACAAGTAAATACTGACCATTATCTGAATACAGATGGAAACACAGTATGGAACGGAGCAGCCAATATTACGTTCAACAATAACATTTTTGGAATATCTCGTGACGATATTGAAATGTTAGAACAAAAGGTATCGAAAAGTGTCAATGCAGGAACAATTCTCACTGTTGCCACGATCAATGATTTTGCTTCTCCGAACCAACTTGCAACGCGAACAGGATTTACGAATGATAAAACATACTTCCTGGTTGGAGATAACAATGTTACGGCAACACCGCTTGTTAACATCACAATTGCCGGAACTACACTGCAGAGAATCCAGAGAACATGGCTATCTCAACGTTCAAATACTTCTGGAAGCCTATACTTTGAGGCAGACCTCTCAGCTTATGGAGCTATTTTCTCAGCTGGAAACAACATTCAGATGATTGTAGCAGATGATGCAACTTTCACAACAAATGTAAAAACAATCACTGGAATATTCGCAGGCGGTAAATGGGTATTCATGAATGACTTCAATGCAGATAATACCATAAGGTACATCACGTTTGCTGAAGGAAAGGCTTACTGCTATAAGCCAGGTGCTATTGCTACAACTGGCAATCCAGCATTACCTACAAAAGTAGGAGTTACCTCTCTTGGAAGAGCTGGAGCAGGAAGTACAGACAACTGGCCAATGGTAAGAAAAGGTGGCTGGCTGGTGTTGGAAGCAAAAACCAAAGGTTTTATTCCAAACAGAGTCAAGTTTAATACATCAAACCAACCTGTTGCCGCTGATGGGATAACTCCTGTTATTACAACACCTGTAGAGGGTATGATGGTGTATGATATTACCAACAAATGTATGAAGATGTACACCCTTAAGGAAGGTGATGCAACCATGAATTGGCACTGTATCTCCACACAAACTTGTCCTGATTAGAAAAGTACAGATTTGATAATTGATAGAAACTTAGCTCCGGAAAGTATTGTACGGAACGGGGCTAAGACTATCAATTAAAAAATAAACCAACATTTAAAATAAAGAAAAACAATACGATGATAAAAAACGTTTCAACATCGTCCAACAAAGCCTCAATGTATTTACCATATTATTGGGTATTTGTCAACTGCGATCAAAATATTAATACCATAATATCGTCTCTTTTAAAAGAAATATAAGTTATGAATTCAAATTTCAGGAATATTCATATTGGGAAATTCATCCACCTTCGGGTTAAAGAAAGCAATATTGACTTATTACGTATCTGCAACTTCATGAAATGTACAGATGAAGAAATCAATGAAATGTACATACAGGAAAACCTACCCACCAATATTTTATTGAGATGGAGTAAATTGCTTGAATATGATTTCTTCAGACTATATTCTCAGCATTTGATACTCTACGCCCCTCCTTCAGCCCCAATAAAAGAGCAGGATTCTTCAAAGCTGCCTCGTTTCAGGAAGAGTATCTATACTCAGGAGATAATAGATTTCATTTTGGAGCTGATACAGAAACAAGAAAAAACCAAACGTCAAATTACGAATGAGTATGGGATACCTTATACCACTCTATGTAAATGGATAGCAAAACATAATAAATGATCAAAAGACATCTAGCAATGAAAAGTTAGAAACATCCATAATTGGATCACTTTATCTGGATCTTTAAAATAATATAATGAAAAAACAAAATCAACCTAATTATAAACGAATATATTCAGACATCATTGACCAACGATTTCCTCATAAGAAAGCCGAGTGCGAAAAGATATTGGGCAAAAAAATACTTTCTGCCATGGACATTACGGACCTGAATAACAGAATTTTTGGCACCAAAAATAAAGATGCAAAAAAGATAAATCAAAAACTTCGCTCCTACAATGAAACAGATATAATGCGTATCCTTGATTACCAGAAGAATCATAGAATGAACAATCTTCAGGTAGCCGAACACTTTGGATTAAGTAGAAATACAATGACCAAATGGCGAAGGATGTTTCAGTAAAGAGGTTGATATCCTTAAGTGGAAAAAAAGATTTTGATTTTTGAATAATCTAAAAAAATGTACATTGAGAGATATTTAAGTGATTTTTTTTATGAAAATAACATTCACAAACTTGCTCTCATCCAGGGTTACCTTAGACTTTGCCGGATTTTAAATATGTTCTTCTGAGTACTCATGATTTTTATAAAATAATGTTGTTTTGAGGCATGCTAAATTCTGGTAAATTAATTTCTCCGATCATTTGCCTTAATTCGATTTCTAATTGGAAACTAATTTGAGATATTGGAACATCATTCGCACCTCCTTCAAATGGATTTTCAGTATTTTCCCCCACTTGAACTATAGAAAAGTATAGCCATGAAATTAAAAAGCTGAAAGGAATAATTAGCCAAATCATATTTCCCTTCATAAATCCAGCCATACCTTCATTGAGCTTATCAAAGTCATTCAACATTCCATAAGGCAACAAAAATGTAAAAGACCGGACTAACAAATTATTAATAGTATTATACTGGCCTGGAAATGGTGAATTCTTTATCTGTTCACTTTTTCCTTGTAAATTATAAAAGTCTTTTATTGATTTTTCCATATCAACAAATTGTAAAACTGTAATTTCTTGTTTGTCATAAAGAGATTTCAAAGTTTTACTTTGTAAACTTAAAATATGGGTTGAAATGTTTTTAGATTTTAAAACGGCTTGCAACTCACTGGCTATAAGATATTTTGCCAATTCCTCCTCAAGGTTTGTTTCTTGTTCAGGAATCTTAAATAATTTACGATATGCTACATTATTTGTTTCATTTGTTGACTCCCATGTTTTGAGTGTTCTCATTCCATAACGTAAAGCAGTAACCCAAGCTATATGCCTATAAATAAGGTCTTTTGAAATCTCACTATTTAAATAATCTCTGCTTACTAACCCCCAAGCCCTACTATTTGATAAAATTGATGTCCAAACGTCTTGAGCATCTAGAGAACGTTTATAGCTTAAGTTATTTTTAAACCCTAAAATAAACGCTGTAGCTGTCCCTAACATTGCGATAACTGACCAGGGAATTGCTATCCATTTTATTTCGAGTACATCATATAAGATGACAGGGATAGCACTTAAGAGGAGCAACATATATATTTTCCCTTTAGTCCATATCACAAATTCAAAAAGGTTGTATGATTTGCCAATATACATATTTCAATTATTTATCTATTTTAATTATCAAGTTCTCCACTGATACAAAGACGTCTTTAACCAGTCGCAAATATCAACGTTTGTTTTCGGGCTTAGCTATCCAATTTTTGTATTCATTAGTTCCTATATACACAGGATTCTGAGGAATAAGTGTTTTCCTTTCGAGTACAACACCTGAATATGGCGCATTACTATTAGTTTCAATCTCCAAAGTCTTTTCTGTTGATGAGAGATACTGCTTTATCCACTCATCAATTCTGAACTGTTCGGGGCCGCCAATTTCCAGAATCTTATTTGCTGGGATTTCTACTGCTACTTTTACAAGAAATGTTGCAACATCAGCACTTGCAATGGGTTGAATAAATGCATCCGAAAGTTTAACTTTTCCTTCGGATGTGCTCATTGCAACAATACCGCCTGCAAACTCAAAAAATTGTGTGGCATGTACAATAGTAAAGGGTATACCAGATTCTTTGATTAAATTTTCCTGGATCTGCTTGGCACGAAAATATCCGCTATCCTGTAATTTATCCGTTCCGACAACTGACAAGGCAATGTGATGTTGTACCCCTGCCCTCTTTTCCGCAGGCAGTAGATTTTGATTTGATGTTTTAAAGAAATCCATTACAGGACCATCATCGAATGATGGTGAGTTAGAAACATCAATGACAACATTCGCGTTTTTAATGGCTTCTTCAAGACCTTCTCCCGTGATCGTGTTTACTCCTGTATTAGGTGAGGCAGCAATTACTTCGTGTTCATTTTTCAACATGTTTGCCACTTGGCTACCGATAAGTCCGGTACCTCCAATAATTACAATTTTCATTTGATTTTTGTTTTAGCTATTAATAAAAACAAAATTGAGGATAAAAAAAAAGTATAATCTTAAACCAGTTTAAGATTTTACAATGGAACTATTTTCACTTTTGTATCCAAGTATATCATAACATTTGTATCAATTAAAAAAATTTAAAAAAATGAACAGCGAAAATTTAATTAAACTAACAAGAGAACTAATTTATGAAGCAACACATTTCAATGTATCTTATGTAAAGCAAATCTATGCGGAAAATTTACTGATTGTTAAGGTTGAAAAGAATGGAACGGTAGATACTATGAACAAAGAACAGCTTGTTGGTTTTGTTCAAAGCAACAGCGATGCAAAAGTTACCCCCTTCTCAACCAAGGCAGAAATTCACTATGCTGTTTGTGATGGTAATATGGGTATGGTAGTGATGACCCGCGATTTGGAATTGAATGGAAAATCTGACCCTAAATTCTTTACATTGATTTGGGAATATTCATCAGAAAGATGGCAGGTGGTCAAAGAATCCTATCTTGTAATTAATTAAATATGTCTTACCAAAATTTGAGTTTAAGAGGTAGAACGCTTCTTCGCTTTTATCTCGCTTAGGTACTCAGGGGTCATATTAAGGTAGGATGCAAGGATATGTTGAGGAACTCTCCTGGTAAATTCTGGGAATTTATTATTAAAAAGATGATAAAGTTGTTCACTGGAAAGAGTATGCAAATATTTAGAACGATGTTGGGTTGCAGCATAAGCTCTCTGGTAAATCAGTCTGAAATAGTGTTCAAGCTGAGGGTACTTCTTGAGAAGTTTTTCCTGATTTTTATAACTAATTGCTAAAACCTCTGTTTTTTCAACCGCTTGTATAATAAATTCTGTTTGAGCTTGTTTTTCAAACGCGAGATAGTCAGTAATCCACCAGTTCTCGATCGCAAATTGAATAGTTTGTTCAATACCTTTATCGCAAATAAAAAACATACGCAGACAACCATTTTCTACAAAATAATGAAACTTGCATTGAGAATTGTCAGGTGTTAAATTTTCCTTTTTTGCAAAAACTAAAGGTTCGAAATATGATAAAATTAAAGGCTCATCGTTAGGGTCTATTTCAACATACTTTCTAAAATGGCTTATTAATTTTTTGGTCATAATCTTGTTGAAGTTTGAAGTTATAATCACTCTTAGCTTTTGGGATATTTTAGACTTTATAAATAATACTAACAAAATTAATTTTTAAAAAATATATTCTTTGAATTTAAATTAAATTATTCACATTAGATGCAGAAAATGGTGATAATAAGCCACTAATACTAAGTTATAGTTATCATGTTTTCCATTGAAAGCCTAACAATATACAAAATAAGAGAGCCTATGTTGGTAGGCTCTCTTGTCTATTTAATGGTGTATTACTTCTTTTGCTTAGAGTGATAATAAATCGTGACATTCACAGTCAATGAAATCACAAAACCTCGTATAATTGACCATAAAATTATTTAATTTAATTCATTCCTAATGAATTAGTCTGGTTTATAATTATTCAGCCAGAATAGGTTAATCCAATTTGTGATCCTCTTCAAGTATACTCAAAAGTAATTTGTTTTTACCTTATAAAAGGTAGAATTTCATTATATGGCTTTCCAAAAATAATTCCATACAAGGAAACCAAAAATAAAATAACTACAATAATTAAAAAAACAGGTTTGTACCTGAATACCATCCCTTTCTTTTGAGTATACCTGTAATTAATGTATGTGCCCATTAAAAAAAGACCTGTAAATATGAGTATAAAATAATTTACCTGCATAATAATTTTAAATTTAGTGATGTGTTATCAGGTTCTTCAGCTACAATTGCTCTACTTTTTTTACTTATTTCAGTTTATTTATTATAAAAAATTCATTAAACGCTGCAGCTCGCTCTCTGTATTATTTTACTTTATCTACTCTTATTTTAACTGGATAAATTGATGCTTTATCAACCTCAAATGATACTTCTACCTTATCATTCGTTGTTAGTGGTTTTCCTTCATTATCATAAAATATTGTTTTATCCGATCCCCGTCCCGCATCTTCAGGGACAAAAACGCTGTTATTTCCATTTTCTTCCCACTTCAGCTCTATTGGAGTAATAGTTTCTCCGTCATCACCCGGTGCTGTATTTACATATACTGATTGGGGTCTGTCAACATAAACCGTCATTCCTGCAGAATAATTCAAATAGCCTGTGATAGAAAAACGTTTCCCTTCATTCGTCTCTTTATCAGCTAAAATTTTTTGTACTGCCGTCTTCGACGATTCCATTGGTGTTCCTTTTTCAAGGTTTTTACCACTTTCAAAATATGAGCATGAGGTGGCTGTTGATAATGTTCCTGCAATTACTGCTGTTATAAATAATGTTTTAGATGTCATATTAATTTGGTTTTTGGTATTGATGTTTTTGGGTATCTTATAATACTTATAGTCTGCTTTATTTTCTTCATAGCCAGCGCTAATTCCCTGATTAATATTATGGAATTTTCTCTTTAGCAACGTTCGCTTATTAAGAAAAATCATAATTTATTTTGATAGATCTGATTCTAAATAATGATCATGTTTTATTTTAAGAAAGATAATGGATATTTCAAAAATAATTTAAAATAAACATAGGGTGGCACCTCATCTAATTTTAATATTGGTACTCTTTCACAAGAATCGTAATCTTTGATACAATATCAAAATTTTAAACAAAAAAATCCCGGATTAACGGGATTTTAATTTGTCATATTTAGATTTATTTGATCTCTACAGGAACTGAGATTTTATCCCAATCCATTGTGAATCCATTACTGTTTATTTTATAAACTAAAGTTTCCTGTGTTGCTGGTAAAGCTTTTGTTTTTACATCAACACGTAGAGCATCTTTTGCTTCTTCGTACTTATAAGCTCCCCATTGTTTTGACTCTTTATTAAAAATCGCAGTCCAGGTTCCGCCTTCTTTAGGGATCAGGAAAAAGCTATATTTACCTGCGGGCAGCGGTTTACCCTGAACGGTAATATTTTTATCTGTTTCGAAAGTTGTTGCTTCATTGGCACCAGCACGCCAAACTTTATTATAAGCTTCTAAACCACCCCAAATTGTACGTCCTTTAACAGAAGGACTGCTATAGGCTATGGTAATGGTTGCATCTTTAATTTTTCCCGTAGCAGTAGCCGGAGGGCTGGCAGGTTTTTTAGTATCCTGTGCAAAGGCATTCACTGAAAGCGTCATTGCAGCAAAAAGTACGGTGACAGATTTAATCATTGTTTTCATAATATTTTTGTTTGTTTGTGCCTACGAATTTACTGCTTTCGGCTTATAAAACAATAACCCGATTGCAGAAAATATAATTACTGCCGCTGCCCCAATTACATTAAGCCAAAGGAAAGAAACGATATCGAGCTGATAAACGGCAATAACCGCGATTTCTGATAAAATTGCAGAAATAAATACATTTGAACCGGTAATTTTTTTATAGTAAAAAGCGACAAGAAAAATCCCCAATATCGGGCCGTAGAAAAGAGAACCTAGTACATTAACCGCTTCAATAAGGGAACCCATTTGAGTTGCAAACATGGCTACGCCGATTGAGAAAATACCCCACGCTAAAGTGTGCAGGCGACTGTACTTCAATTCGGTTTTCTCATCAGGAATTTCTTTACTAAATATTAAATGAACATCTTTTAATGAGCAAGCGGCAAGAGAATTCAGCGCTGCCGAAATTGAACCCCAACTGGCCAGAAAAATAACGGCAAATAATAAACCAATCATCCCTACAGGCAAGGTATTTTTTACGAAATACAGGAAAATGTAATTTGTATCCGTTTTCTCCGCATTATAGTTTGAATTATTGATCGCTTCTTCTACTCTGCCGTGAAGTGCTTTTACCTGGGTTTGTGTATTTTTAAAATCCTGAATTGTTTTTGTGAGTTGGGGAGAATGAGTTTCTTTCAACCTAAGAATTTCTTTCGATTCTGCATTAAATTTTATTTGCAAATTCTGATGCTCTTTTTCAAAGACATGTGCCTGTTCAGGTTTTGTTTCCTTTAAATATTGGTAAGAACGTTCGTTAAAATAAATCGGAGCAGGTTTTAGAGAAAAGAAAGCGAAAAGCAAAGCTCCGATCAGGAGAATAGCAAATTGCATCGGAATTTTAACCAATCCATTCAACAGCAAGCCCATTTTTGCATTGGTATTGTCTTTCGCTGTAATATACCTCCCGACCTGACTCTGGTCAGTACCGAAGTAAGAAAGTGCCAGGAAAAAACCGCCAATTAACCCGCTCCAAATATTGTATTTATCTTTCCAATCAAATTCTGTGGTGATTACATTCAGCTTTCCGGATTTCCCAGCCAGATAAAGTGCATCCTTAAAACCAACTCCATTCGGCATATTTTGGATAAGCAAATAACCTGCAAAAGCCATTGTTCCCAGAATAATAAGAAACTGTAATTTTTGGGTGTGAGCGATAGCTTTTGCACCACCAACATAGGTGTAAATCATCAGAATACCACCTGTTAAAACATTGGTTAAATAAATATTCCAGTTTAAAACGCTTGATAAGATGATACTCGGAGCGTAAATGCTGATTCCTGTTGATAAACCTCTGGAAAAAAGAAAAAGCAGTGAAGTAAGTACCCTTGTTTTTTTGTCAAAACGGTTTTCTAAATATTCATAGGCCGTGTAAACATTTAAACGCTGAAAAATCGGGATGAAAGTGATACAGATAACAATCATCGCCAAAGGCAAACCAAAGTAATACTGAACGAAACGCATTCCGTCTGTATAAGCCTGACCTGGTGCTGAAAGAAAAGTAATTGCACTTGCCTGCGTGGCCATAATACCTATAAGCACAATGTACCAAGGCATTTTATTATCTGCTTTCAGGTATGATTCATTGCTTTTTTGTCCACGACCGATAAATACGCCGTAAACAACCACAGCAACAAGTGTAAAAATGAGAACGGTCCAATCTATATTACTCATGCCCAGAATTTAGTAAACAAATAATAAAATGCGATCTGAAATACTAATGCAATTGCTAATAATATGTACCAGGTATTCCAATTTTTAAGTTGTTTGTTCATCAGTTTTTCTGTGCAGATAAAAAGTTTAAAAATAAACGTGCCGCACCAACATTTCCCGCAGGCAACTGTCTGAAAAATGCCAAAGGTGTATAAATAAAATTACCCTTACCATACTTAGCATATAAAGTTGATCCCTGCAGAGGCTCTTCATCTGAATCGTGCATTTCAAAAAGCGGTTCATAAGCCGAATCCCATTGAGCAGGGAAATAGGCGCCACGCTCCTGTACCCAACCATTAAAATCATCCGCAGTGATTTTGTTCGGAAAGTTCAGTAACTTATGATTGGGATTTAAAAACGTAACCGCAGCATTTTCTTCGGTAACCCTCTTATTGGTAATACTGAAATTGTACATCCCCAATTTATCAACTGCTGTATCCTGATTGGTGTTATACTGCATTACCAAATTACCCCCGCCTTTTACATAAGACCATAAAAAAGGCATCCAGCGACCCAACTTCTTCTCTGTGTTATTGGCACGAACACCAAGTATGATTGCATCATATTGCAATAGCTTGTTTTGATTAACTTTTCCGCCAGATTCATCTAGGTTTCCATAAAAATCTTCGTCTTTCAGGACTTCTACCTGAATACCTGCAATGTGTAGGAACTCAGGAATGAAATCGCCTGCACCTTCTATGTAACCAACTTTTCTAACTTTCGACTGAATATCGCCTTTCATTACGATTACAGTTGCAGGCGCAAAATATTGTAATGACGGTAAATGCGGGTATTGAATTAACACCTTTTTTTTATTGTAAGTTACTCCATCTGCAACATAATTTGCATCCAGTTGAAAACGATCCGAATGTATTGAGGCAAGCTTAGTTTTTGGAATAACGTAATCGACGGTAGTATCTTTTCCATTGATTGAACTTACATCAGTGCCGCCTAACCGTTCTCCGTTATACATCAGGTTCAGATTACCGTTACTGTATTGTTTGTTAGAATTAACCTTAAAATTTAAACTCAAATGTAAATCTTCATTTTCTTTGACCAAATAAAGGGGTTGTGTAAATTTCAGTTCCAGTGCAGGAACAATGCGTAAGGCTTCGACCACATCACCGCGCACAGGGTCTAATTTCTTGAAAGATAAAGGAAGTTTAACCTGCAACTTGTCCGAACCTATTCTTAAACCAAGTAAGATATTCAGTGGTGATTCTGCCTCAGGCAAACCGATTAAAGTATCATTTGTAACAGAGAAAGTTGCCGCATTCGTGGCTGGTCTTTCCAACCAGTAAGGTTCTGTGAGTGCTGCATCAGCAGGAATCTGAATTTTATGTTCAATAGTAATTAAAGAATCTTTTGATAGTTTTCTATTGAAGCTTTCTGACTTACTTAACCATTTTACATCTTCTAAAACGACTGGATTTGCAGCTCTTGAAATCAGATTCAACTTAAAATTGTAGTGATCTCCGGCAACAGCTTCAGCTTGATTGGTAACTGCCTCACCCATGAAGCCCACACAGCTTAAAATGATATTATCGAGTGCTTTAATTTTATCCTTTTTTAGGTCTATATCATTTAGCGCCATAAACTTTTTTCGTAAAACAAGCAAAGCAGGTAAGCTAAGGTCTGGCTCGTTGAAATTGAAAGCGGAAATAATTTTATCTAATGATTGGTCAATATCAGCGTTTCCTTTTGTGGTCCATGTTTTAACTACCCCATCAAAAAGTGTTGCTTTTGCAGGTTCACCAATAACGTGAGTAAAATATTCGGTTCTGATCCCGGCCACAGACTGTGTTCCTGCACCCTGGCTTTTATGTAAACTTCTGCTTAATCCTGCCAATTCACCATAGCCCATTCCCAGTTGCGCATCATATTGCCCAACGGTAACTTTCAGTTGATTTTCAGCTGTTGTATTGACTGCACCAAAGCGGAAAGTATTCCATAATACGCGTTTGGGTTGCCATACCTTAACATATTTTAGTTGATCTGGAAAAGCAGTTTTATCGCCTGCCAGCTTAAAAGCTTTTTCTGCAACCACAGCCGAAGCCGCATGTTGTCCGTGGCCTGCCGCTGCAGTAGGTGGAAAACGACAAATGATAACATCAGGACGGAATTTGCGGATTGCCCAAACTACATCCGCTGTAATGCTGTCTGCATCCCATTGTTTAAAGGTATCAGTAGTGTTTTTAGAGAACCCGAAATCAATCGCCCGGGTAAAAAACTGTTGGGCGCCGTCTAACTTTCTTGCTTCCAAGAGCTCATGCGTTCTGATTAAACCCAATGCAGCACCCTGCTCTGTGCCTAATAAATTCTGACCACCATCACCTCTGGTTAAAGACAAATAGCCCGTTTCTACATTTTGGTCGTTTATTAGCCAGGAGAGTAATCCTGTATTTTCATCATCGGGATGAGCAGCAAGATATAAAACTTTAGGTAAGTGTTTAAGTGTCTTAAGTTCGCGGTAAATTTCAGATGATTTTGAAGGCCGAACCTGTTGGGCCGAACAAAAAATCGTATAAAAGCCAAGAATAAATACAGTGCTTACTTTTTTGAACATTTTAATTTGCTTTGCAGGGCAAATATAAGTAAATCATCTTTCTTTCAACCTTAACATCTAAGAGCTTCTCATTTTCTTTTTGTGGGAGATTTTTTCGATACTCCATCCACGCTGATTCTAATGTAAATCAACTTTTTCAATTGTAATTTGTTTTGGAACTTTTAAGAAAGAAATTCAGCCCGTACCTTTACTCTAACAATAATTAACGTTTTAAGGGTTACAATATGTTTCGCGATCTAAAGCTATAAGCTAAAATTTGTTTTTGCTTTTGATAACATACAGTTATTGTTACACAATCTTTTATTACGTTGTTTAGCTCAATTTTGAGAAAAAATCTGTAATATCTTCAGAAAGTAATTCCGGTTGTTCCACTGCAGCAAAGTGCCCACCAGCAGACATTGTTGTCCAAGATCGGATATTAAAACCTCTTTCAATATATGACCGGGGTGGAGTGGGCAATTCTTTTGGAAATTTAGCAAAGCCAACTGGTATCGTTACGAACTCATTCTTTTTAAATACTAGTGGTTTTTTGCTGTTTTCTTTATAAATCCGCATAGAGGAATGTATGGTTTGTGTTATCCAGTATAAGGTGATATTGGCAAGCAGCTCATCTTTGGTAAAACTATTTTCAATATTTCCATTATTATCACTCCAGCCCTTAAATTTTTCAATGATCCATGCACATAATCCAACAGGAGAATCATTTAGCCCGTATGCAACTGTCAGTGGTTTCGTAGCATGTATATAAGCATATGCCCCTTCCCTGGCAGACCAATCAGCTGCGGTCTTCTGAAAAGCTAATACTTCTTCAGAAAGCTGTTCACCATCTGCTATATAGGGCTTATAAGAACCAGAGATATAGTTGAGGTGCAAACCAATAATATGAGATGGATATTTTAAAGACAACCATGTGCTGATCCCAGAACCTATATCACCACCTTGTGCTCCATAACGTTGATACCCAAGTTCCATCATTAACTGATGCCAAATGTCGGCAACAAACTCACTGTTGCAACCGGGATCAGTAATTTTACCAGAAAAGCCAAATCCCGGAACAGACGGGATAACTAAGTCAAAAGAAAAATAAGGATCTTCAGTCAATAGAGGTATAAGTTTCATCATTTCCAGAAATGATCCTGGCCATCCATGGGTAATTATCAATGGTACTGATCGTTTACCCTTTCCTTTAATATGCATAAAATGAATCTGATATCCATCAATATCAGCCATGAAATTGGGATAAGAATTGATTTCAGTTTCAACTTTTCGCCAATCAAATGTTTCCTGCCAATATGTTGTCAATTCTTTCAAATAAGAAAGATCAGTACCATAATTCCAATCGGATCCTATTATCTGATCAGGCCATCTGGTTAGATTTAACCTTAATTTTAGATCGTCCAGAACTTGTTGTGGAACCTTGACTGAAAATGGTTTAATCATATTGCGAGGTGTTGGCATCTCCATAAATGAATGATTTATTTTTGTGATTAAAGGTAACGAAATACCCATTAAAGCTAAACTACTCTTTTTAATTAATTCTCGTCTGGTTAGAAGATTCATTGTTATAAATTTAATCAGAAATTGCTAGTTTTCAACCGTAACCCTTCCCCTAAAAGCCGTAGCGGTGTCAATTAGAAATCCCCAATGATTACTTGATAAAAAATTGATAATCTGAACTTTAATTTGATTCCAAATTTTTAAAGTTTACATACCTATTGAATAGTCCCTGGGGTCAATTTATTCGGATGATTTTGCAGCCTCAAGAATCAACTGGGCTACCTTGAGGCATTTTCTGATTATTTTAAAAGTTCAAACCAATCACCAGGTTCTTTAATCATAATACCTGTATCTAGATCCGCTAAGCTGGCACTCAATCGCTCTAATGCATGTGGAGTCTCGATATAGATAGGTGGTTGATGCATGGTACCATAATGTATTGGAACCACAAAGTCAGCTCTAAGGATATTTGCAGCTGCAGCAGCCTGTTCCGGAGTCATTACAGCTTCAACGGGACTCATTGGCCTAAGTGATGGAAAATCTACAATTGGCGCATTTATCGGTAGGAATGCAATATTGAAGGGACCAAATCTGTGAAAAATTTTCCACCAAAAGCCATGATACAAGGTATCTCCGGCATGAAAAATTCTAAATCCTCCAAACTCTACAATCCAGCTCAACTGAGGATCTCCGAAACCATCAACAGCAGGCACCGAAAAAATCCGATATGGCCCGACTTTTCTTTCTTCCCACTCTCTGACTATTTCAGTCCTGAGCTCATATTTTTTAAGTTCGATCTCGGCATCCTTCGTCAATACCATATCCGCATCGCTCCCTCTAGCCTCAATTGGCCTAAAAACTATCGCATCTTTGCTAAGTGCCACACTTAATGCTTTAGGATCTGCGTGGTCACTGTGTAAATGTGTTAATAACGCGACTGAGGCCACGCCAGTTTTAGAAGATGCCAAAAATTGCTCCTCAGGATTGCGTATCACAGCCAACGGCGAAATATCCTGAACATAGTCTATCAAAAGTGTTTCTCCTGCACATTCGATTTCCACCCCGGCCCACCCCAGCCTACGCATCCTAACTTTTTCTTTATTATCCATAATTTTTCTCATTTTTTATTGACAAGACAAATGTGCAAGTAAAAAAGAGACCATTGATAGGCAAATGTTCCTTAACAGTTAGCAATTCTTCCTGC
The DNA here is from genome assembly GCF_025403485.1 of Chryseobacterium paludis. Taxonomy (NCBI): domain Bacteria; kingdom Pseudomonadati; phylum Bacteroidota; class Flavobacteriia; order Flavobacteriales; family Weeksellaceae; genus Chryseobacterium; species Chryseobacterium paludis. The sequence continues at coordinate 640,951 of NZ_CP099966.1, read as the reverse complement.
GCTGGGTAAAGAGGAATACTATAGTAATTTTAGTGGGACTTCTGCTGCGATGCAAATTTATCACGATATTGAATGGGAGATATACCTTCTCTATTACGAAAAAACCGACTAAATGTCTGAATATCATTGTAGCCTAATTGATAAGCAATTTCCTTGATTGAAGAATTGCTGTAGTTGATCTGCCTTCTGGCATGAATCATAATCCTATCATGAATAATTTCACGAGGAGTACGTTTTAAGACCGTTGAAAATAAATTGGCCAGTGTTTTTGGTGACTTGTTTAATTTTGATGCATAAAAAGCAACGTCATGATGTTTGAAAAAGTAGGAATCGACCAGATAGTTAAATTCCCTGATGATATCCAATTGCTTTTTCTCCAAGCTTTTTAAATAAGTGGATTTACTTAAAATCCTAACAGAGAGAATTAGCATTCTCTTAAGCATTGTTTCCAACATTTCTTTTTTCAGGAGATTTTCCTTTTGCATTTCTTTACAGAAAATTTTCCATGAGATCTCAAAATCTTCGGCTTCACTTTCATTTAAAACCAACCTTGGAACGTGTGTTGTACTATAAAACAACAGACCTTTGCTCCCTACTTGGCTATCCTGATCAATCATGCAAAAAAAAGATTTATTGAACCTAATCATGCGGGCGCTAAAGAGTTGTACATGATCAATTTTGTGAAATTCAGTTAAAAAGATAATCTCATTTCTTGAAAATTGATAGGGAACATTATCAATGGTTATTGCTAAACTGTCTGCCGTATTCCAGATAAAAGTCTTGTCCATTTTCTGAGCATGAAAAACACTATCCTGATTTTCACTATCAAGTTCAGTAAGACTGAGAAACTCCTTCGAGTCATTTTCGAAAACCATGGTTAAATATATAGCTCCGCTTTTGAAAGCGCCAGATATCCTAAGGTAATTGTTTTGTCCTTAAAAAAACTTCCATGATTACATTTTACATACCTTTTCATAAACTAAAGTTTTAACAAATATATTAAAAATGAAAATTGAATATGAAGTGATTTAAACTTATTCTTCAAATAAGAAAGGGATGTCGTAATTTGTATTGCAAAACATAATCATTTCAAAATCACTCCCATGTACAGTATACTTGACAAAGATATAAACTAAAATTGCTCTTGAATTATTTAACTATGATGAAATTAAACCTGACCGTTGTTTACATCTCGACCAAAGTATTATCCAGGAACATTACATAATGTTCCATTACTTACAGGAAAAAAATCTTTTGGATGAATTTTAAAATTTTTTCCTTTTTTCATAAATTTGAATTATAGATGTCAAATAGTTATTTTAATGGATTTTTGTTAAATCGAATTGTATAAAATAAACATCATTCTTACCAATAAAATCCAAAACTTAGATATACATCTCTAAGCTTTGGATACTGTTTGATCACCCCTATTGTCCTTTCAGACACTAAGGGAAAAAGAGGTTATAGTGTAAATTAAGTATTTAAGTTTATATTATTTATTAATTTCAGGCCAGGCAAAGCCTACTCCTCCATGCTGGTATCTTTCTGTCTCCAAATAAAAAGAATTTACACCCTGCAGACCAACTCCTGCATAATAAACAAATTTATCTACATACTCCTGATATTCACCAAACTCACGATACTCAGCATGTAAGGCGAGTGCAGCTGCCAATTCTTCATTATGAATACGAAATGCCTCTGCACAGGCATCCTCCAGTGAAAAATTATATTCTTGTTGCAGTACAAAAACCAGGTTAAAAACTTCCGTTCCCTTCGCCATTTCTTTTGGTAGGGAATGAATGTCGTTTTGCCAAGCGACAACTAGGGTCATATGAGATATCATCTTTTGAAAGACAATATGCTCAAAAATATGTTCTGGCAGTACAAGTCCCGATTCAATTTCACCAAAAATCAGATATGGACGCATAAGAACAGAATACTCACGAATGGTTTTGAAAAGAGTGAGAGACGGTGGACGCTGCGCTATTTTGTAAGGATATTCCAATTCGATTCCGTATCTGAAGGATTGATAGAAATAGTAAATAAAACGCTCAACCCACATATCAGGCATCAATGCACGGAATTCATCCCTTATTAAAGCCATATGTTGATAGAGTGCATTTTCTTCCGGCCTTGGTTGCGCTCCCTTAAGAATATCTACACAACGAATCCGTAACTGTTGGATTTCCTCTAGGGAAGAATGCTCCACCTGATCATCAAGAGCGACATACTGGAGCATGAACCTATTACAGGGAATACTCTGCTCATAGGTTAAATCAGGCCACATACGTGCAGTACACATATGGAGCTTCATTTTTTTGTATATTTTCCGCTGTTTTTCTGTCAGAAAAGTATAGTCATTATCAATCCATCCATCCATATCTTTCCCCATTTGTTCTGCATGAGGATTGATAAGATCAGGCCAGGGATAATGGCCAAGAGGCAGGTAATCTTTTGAATTATATTCTTCGGGTTTCATTTTGTTTAAGTTTTAATTTTTGTAATATCATAGAATGGTACTGGTTTATTCTTGTCGGCTTATCGCATCTGGTTCAGTTTTTCTTTGAGTTCAGCTGCATCTGGAAATTCCATTCCGTTATAACGATCCAGCTTCGTAGAGATGTTTTTCCATCCACTCAGAACCATACTCATGTAATGCACCCAGTTGACAACAGCGTCTTGCCATATTCCAAAATCAGGAAGGGAGGACTGAAGTGCTATAAACTCTTTCAGGTCTTCATTATGAAGGCGAAGATCCTCGAGACAGGCTTCTTTCAGAGACATCTGATTCTCATGTTGGAGTACTTTTACAATATTGTAATAAATACTGTCGGTGGCCTCGTCTTTTAATACAGATTGTACTTCATTGAAAAAAGTAACCAGGTGACATGCCAATGTCTGTAAACGAATGATCACCGGATGCTCATGTATTTCTGGGGGCAGAACAACACCCGTTTCTATTTCTGTAAGCTGGAGAAAGGGATAGAGGCAGATTGAATTTTCACGCAGAGCAATACATTCCGTTACCGTGGGATAGGTTTTGTTTTTCTTATACCTTAACTCAGCTTCTAATCCATTAAAATACCTGCTGATCATTTTTGTGAAACGGAAAACTGATTCCTGTGGAATAAACTGTAAAAGTTCCTCTCTTAATGATGCCAGCATAGGACCTAAAGGTATTCCTGAATCTTCGGCGGTTATCTCACCGTTCAGTATCGCAATCGATTGGGCATGCACATGTCCTATGTCATCGGGCTCGCTTTCTTCGTAAAGATCATCATTGTACAGCGTCCATAGCATTAGCCGGCATATGGGTTTAAACCGGTCTGGAGATGCGGTAGGAAACCATTGAGCAGCAATATGTGCCGTTTTCGTTTTTTTGTACTTTTTCCGAAGATCAGGGTTCTGCTGATAAAGCCACAGATACTCCCCATCAATCCATTGATTTTCTGTAAGTTCCTGTAACTGTTCGGCGTTGGGGTTTTTTAATGTAGGGAAGGGGTACCTGAACTGTTTGCGTAGCAGTTCAAGGGTACTGAAATTTTCAGTGCTCATTTTGTGATGTTTTTTGGTTTTTAGTTTGAGACTAATATATAATTAAATTTAATTACACAAGTAATTTATTTCACATAATATTGACATTTAACATCATTATATTCTAATATTACATTATTAATGCATGATTATGTACACATAATAAATGTAATTGTAGTATAAAATTTTAAATGTATTTGCTTGTTTTTAGTGATTTTCGCATCTTTTTTTAGCTAAAAAACTTTGAAAGAAGAGTTCTAGATTTAAAGCCCTGCAACTGGGCTTTATTAATTTGCTTTATAGTTTTCTACTATGAATAAATCAAACTTTGGATATTTGGTAGATATTTTTTCAATTATTATTTTTATATAGATCCAATTTAACCCACCAAGTCCCGCATCAGCTTTTTTGTTTAAAATCAGAATAAAAAAAGATGGGTGATCGAAAAATAATTAATTTTAATAAACTAAACTGGCAATTACATTATGCATGATCAGCTTTACGAAAACGCAAATAATTTATACACCACTGTTCTTCTGCCTTTAACGGAAAAAGACAAACTAGTAATTGAAAAGACGATAAAAAATCATTACCAGATAAATGTTCTGTTACTGCCGCTGTTAGTCTTAATTTATTTTTGGGGATTAGTGTATTTTCTCATTTTCCTTGCTGTCGTCCTTGCCTATAATATTTCTGCTTTTTACAGTATTAATAAACATGAAGTCTCATTAAATAATCAAAAAACTGTATTAACAGGTAAAATCACCCGAAAGGAGCCTCCTGGAGAGGAAATGATCTTTTTTTTCGGTCCGGAGAGATTTGACGTCACGTATGCAAATATAACATACCCTGTTGAAGTAGGTGATACAATTTCTCTTCATTATTCGCAGTTCAGTAGTAAACGAAGAGGCATTCTTCTCAGTGTGGAAAAAGAAAATTATCCAATCAGCTATGCAATGCTTGTTAAACCTTAGTTATTTCAACTAACAAGAGATTTAACACAATAAATTAATTCTGAAAATCAGCAACCAACCGCTGCCAGTAAGCCGGAATATTTAATATTTGTTTTTGTCAATTATTTTCACTATATTGATATATGAAAAAAAGTGAAAGTCAGCACAGCATAACACATGCAGGAAAAATGAACGAACGAACAAGAGCTTTGGAAGTTCTTGAAAAAGCTAAGCAAACACAAGGGAAAATTACATTCCTAAGACAAGGAGCAGGTAGAAGCTTTAAGCCAAAAAATGAGGAGTAATAAATTGAATTATTTTATATCTTCAAAGAGTAAATAAACAATATAAAGGTGTAGCTAAAACGTTACACCTTTTTCTTTTATTCCGTTCGTCCATACGACATTATTAATCTCACTAACTTCTGACCATTTACCTCAACACTCTGGATCCTCCACTTGTCCAATGTACATGGCTTCTAATTTCATCGCGCTAACACTCTCTCGTAACACATCTTTCTCTTACTCCTTCTTGTCACATTACCTGTAGCTAAATAAGCTACCCTGTAGGTGGCTTATTTGTTAATTATTGATTGTTTGTATATTAATATCTTAACTAATGAAGTGAAAATTACACCACTTCACGACTTGGGTCAAAATTTTAGACTACAGTTAATCAAAATTAAATTCTCTCAGAATAATTAGTAACTATTTTCGCATATTCAGTTTTTGCAACATCATTGAAATGTAGCATTTCATCTAAAATTTCTACTTGCTCTTTTACCGTTGTAAACATATCAGAGCTTGTTCCAAATGATTCTAAAAATTTTCTTTCATCACTAAAGAAGTGAATCCAACTACAGCTATAAATTATGAGGCTTTTGCAATTTTTGGGATTTCCTCAAAAAAAAAGCCTGCAATTTTAAAAAATTGCAGGCTTTATTAGCTTTTTTAAGCATTTGTTTGAGTATACTCTCACTTATAGCGGGGAGAGAGAGTCCTCTGTCGAACACTTAGTACCTCTTCTCACCCTTCTAAATAACATTGAATAATTGTTCTACTAAATCAAAATGTTAACTATGATGAAATTAAACCTGACAGTTGTTTACATCTCGACCAAAGTATTATCCAGGAACATTACATAATGTTCCATTACTTACAGGAAAAAAATCTTTTGGATGAATTTTAAATTTTTTTTCTTTTTTCATAAATTTGAATTATAGATGTCAAATAGTTTATTTTAATGGATTTTTGTTACTCCCGGTTCTTCACCGAATCATAAATCGAATTGTATAAAATAAACATCATTCTTACCATAAAAACTTCTATAAACTCTTTCAGGTCTTCATTATGAAGGCGAAGATCTTCAAGGCAGGCTTCTTTCAGAGACATCTGATTCTCATGTTGGAGTACTTACAATATTGTAATAAATACTGTCGGTGGCCTCGTCTTTTAATACAGATTGTACCTCATTGAAAAAAGTAACCAGGTGACAGGCTAATGTCTGTAAACATTATTTAAAGACACTCCTATGGTAACCGCTAATTTTAACAATATGTTACATTTAATTAATAAATAATGAATTATATGCAATTTTAATTAAATATAACACTCAATAGTGAAAATATTTTATTATATTTGGTATGATTCTAAAAACCATGAAAAAAACATTTTCAAACTGAGATTTTATCTCAACAAAGAAGCTCGGCATATGTATGCCGAGCTTCTCTAATCAAATCAGTATGAAAGATTTTAACTGCTGTATGTGATTGCAATAGTTGTTAATAATATACAAAGAAAAAATACGAGCTTGTCGGGGCTGTTCGTTTCCGTAAAGAAGTTTTCAATTGCTATGAGAAGGCTGTGCAATAAAACGAGGTAAAGAGTTTTAATCTGAGATACAGTCAAATTACCAGGTGAACATAAAGGACATAAGTCATGGAATTGCAATTATTCTAGAGACGAAATTTATATACTATTAATGCTACAATTTTTAAAACTGAAAGTCCCTCTGACCTTCAGGTGTGAACTAAATTTTCAAATACTCACTAATTGTTTCTAACACACCAAAATCGTCGTTTGAAAGTGTAGAAAAACGAGCAGCATTCTTTACAGAAGGATGAGCGTTTTCCATTGCGTAAGAATATTTTGATTTTTCCAGCATAGTAATATCATTCATATAGTCTCCGAAAGACATTGTCTGGGAGGGCAAAATATTAAGAAGATTCTGTAATTTTTCTAATGCATTGCCTTTGTTGATGTCTTTATTCATTATATCCAACCAATATTTTCCGGATATAACGACTTCCAGATTGTCCTCTTCGAATTTTTTCAGGAAAGGATAAAGATTCTTTTCGGAACCCCCGGGATGATAAACTGCGATTTTGAATGCGTCATCATCTACCTCTTCTGTCAAGTTATTTACTTTTTGATTTTCAGTATAATATTTTGTAAAATAATCAATAAATTGCTGATCATCACTTTCATAGTAGGCTTTCTTTTTTGCAGACAAAACTGCTCTGGCACCAGGAATTTGACGTATAGCCGTTACAATATCAACAATAAATTTATAATCTAATTTATCAGCGAAAAGTTCTTTATTTTTATAAACTACATATCCTCCATTTTCTGCAATAAAGCCGATATCATTTTTAATGTCTTCAAAATATTGGGTAATACCGGGCATTTGTCTGCCGCTCGCAGGGACAAACAATATATTTCTTTTTTTTAGTTCTTCGAAGATGGTAGGAAAGTTAGGACTTACTTTGTAATCTGAATTGAGAAACGTGCCATCCATATCTGTGACAATCAGTTTAATATCTGTCATAATAATATTCTTTACAAGAAAATCAAATTGGACTTCTTGATTATAATTCAATTAAATTTACAGTGCAAAGTTAAACACTTTTAATTATAGATTTTTGTAATGCACAATGGAAAGATTTTGTAATATTTCAGCACTCTGTTCTGGTGTGATATCTCGCTGTGATTCTGCCAGCATTTCGTAACCAACCATAAATTTTTTCACTTCACGGCTTCGCAGCAAGGGCGGATAAAAATGCATGTGGAAATGCCATTCCGGATGTGGTTTTCCATCAGTTGGTGACTGGTGAATTCCTGCTGAATACGGGAAAGAAATTTCAAAAAGATTATCATATTTGGTCGTCATAAGGCTAATAATCTCTGCCAGAGCATGCTTTTCAGGTTCAGAAAACTGCAGGATATTTTCAATTTTTTGTTTGCTGATGATCATCGTTTCGTATGGCCAGATCGCCCAAAATGGAACTAATGCTACAAAATGTTTGTTTTCCAGAACGATTCTTTCTTTAAGCTCTAATTCTTTTTTGAGATAGACTTCTAAAAGTGATTTTTTATTTTTATTAAAATACTTTTTAAAATTTTCCATCGTCTTCAAAACTGAAGAAGGAATTGAAGACTGTGCCCATATCTGCCCATGTGGATGGGGATTGCTACATCCCATTACATTGCCTTTGTTCTCAAAAATCTGAACATGATTAATATAATCTTCAGCTCCCAATTCCTCATATTGCTGTTGCCATACATCAACCACTTTTTTTATATCGTTTACTTCCATTTGCGGTAAAGTAAGACTGTGATTTTCAGAAAAACAAATGACCCTGTTAATCCCTCGTTCTGGCTTTAATAAAAAAAGATCAGATTGTTCTTCAGTAAATTCAACATCATCTTTCATCAATGAACCAAAATCGTTATCAAAAACATAGACGCCTTTATAATCAGGATTTCTTTCACCATTAACACGCAGATTTCCTGAACACAGGTAGCAATTTGGGTCGTGAATAGGAAGTTTTTCTTCGAAAACTTTTTCGGTTTGTCCTTGCCAGGGGCGGCTTGCTCTTTGTGGAGACACCAGGATCCATTCACCCAAAAGAGGGTTGTATCTTCTATGAGGATGTTTTTTCTGATTAAATGATAAATTCATTTCTTTCGTATTCATTGATTCCATCCGATATTTTCACGCGGTACACTTTCATTTCGATACCAAAATCTACCTTGTATTTTTGGGTTATTTTTTCAATCACATCATCTACATTCTCACTTTTAATAAGATTGATACTGCATCCTCCAAAACCGCCGCCCATTATTCTTGCGCCTAAGACACCTTCTTCCTTTAAAGTCTCCTCTACCATAAAATCAAGTTCTTTGCAACTCACTTCAAATTCAGTGGAAAGTCCGGAATGCGTTTCACTAAGAAGTGTACCCAGATATTTTATGTTACCTTCTGACAAAGCTTTGGCAGCTTTTTCAACTCTTTTGATTTCCTTTAAAAGATAAAGACTTCTTTTGTAGGAGGTCTCTCCTATTTCTGCTCTCACTTCATCCAGCATTGAAAAACTGAAGTCTCTGAATTTCTCAACTTCAGGAAACTTCTTCCATAATATCTTTTTAGCTTTATCAACATCCTTTCTCCTGTCATTGTAGCCGGAAGTAAGATGTGTATGTTTTACACAACTGTCGAAAAGCACCAGACTATAACCTTCTATATTGGCTTCGAAATACTGATGCTCCAGGGAATTGCAATCCAGCATTATCACTTGATGTTCTTTTCCAAAAACGGATGCGAACTGATCCATAATTCCACACTTCACACCGACAAAGGTGTGTTCGGATTTCTGACCAATGAGAGCTAAATCTTTCTTTGTTAAATTTAAATCAAAAAGTTCGTTGAGAATAAAAGCAAATCCGCATTCTAGAGCTGCTGACGACGATAAACCGGAACCCATTGGAATGGTACTGCTAAAGGCAATTTGTAAACCTCCGATCTTTTTTCCGCTTTCCTGAATAACATTAAATACACCCAATAAATAATTAACCCACATCTGTGAAACCGGACTTTGCTTTTGGGTGATATTAAAACTAAAAGAATCGTCAAAGTCTTTAGCAAAAAAGGTGCAATTTTCCGAATTATCAACTTTTCTTACAGCAAAGCAGATATATTTGTCAATAGCAGCAGGAAGTACGAAACCATCGCTATAATCTACGTGCTCACCGATGATATTAATTCGTCCCGGAGCCAGAAAAATACTTTCCGGCTCGGACTCGAATACCGATTGGAATGCTTCTATTGTATAATTGATTAATTTCTCCATTATCAATGACTGCAATTTTCTTTTTTTAAATGAATTGAGCCTTAAAATTTAATTCTAGCTTTTTGCCAGAAATATTTAAAAAAGAAAAGCAGGTATTTTTAAATTAATGAATTTTCCTTTTCATTGCTTTTTTTGCAGCTTCCACGATGTCACCGGCTGTAAGCCCATATTTTTCCATCAGTTGATCAGGTGTTCCACTTTCTCCAAAACTGTCATTTACCGCAACATATTCCTGAGGGGCAAGATATTCTGTGATCAAAAGGTGAGCAATACTGTCACCTAAACCTCCTAATCTGTTATGCTCTTCGGCAGTAACAACACACCGCGTTTTTTTTACTGAATTTAAAATAGCAGCAGCATCCAAAGGCTTTATAGTATGGATATTGATAATTTCAGCATCAATTCCCTGTTCTTCCAGGAGTTCTCCCGCTTTTATTGCTTCCCAAACCAAATGACCGGTCGCAACGATGGTAACATCTTTTCCTTCATTCACCATCCAAGCTTTCCCAATCTCAAAGTTTTGATTCTCATCCGTAAAAACAGGAATTACAGGTCTTCCGAAACGCAGATAAACCGGACCCTCATAATCTGCAATAGCAATAGTTGCTGCTTTGGTCTGATTGTAGTCGCAAGTATTGATAACAGTCATCCCCGGAAGCATTTTCATCAAACCGATATCTTCCAGAATCTGATGCGTTGCACCGTCTTCGCCTAAAGTAAGACCTGCGTGTGAAGCACAGATTTTCACATTCTTATCGGAATAGGCAACAGACTGACGAACCTGGTCGTACACTCTTCCCGTAGAAAAGTTGGCAAATGTTCCTGTAAACGGAATTTTACCTTCCGTTGCCAAACCTGCGGCAATACCAATCATATTCGCTTCCGCAATCCCGATCTGGAAAAAACGCTCTGGTGCTTTTTCTATGAATTTTTCCATTTTCAATGAACCGATAAGGTCAGCGCAAAGAGCCACAACCTCAGGATTTTTGTCTGCTAGTTCAGCAAGACCAGCTCCAAAACCACTTCTGGTATCTTTTTTTTCTGTGTAAGTATATTTTTTCATTTGATATCTGTTTAATAATCCCCCAAAGTTTCTTCAAGCTGATCTAATGCTTTTGCCAATTGCTCATCGTTAGGTGCTTTTCCATGCCAGGCGTGACTTCCCATCATATAATCTACACCGTAACCCATTCCTGTTTTCAGGAGAATACAAATCGGCTGGCCTTTTCCTGTCAACGATCTGGCCTCATCTAAAGCAATAAGAATTTCCTCCATATCATTTCCATTTTCTACTTCCAGCACATTCCAGTCAAAGGCTTCAAATTTGGATTTAAGATTACCTAAAGAAAGTACTTTTGAAGTCGGTCCGTCAATCTGTTGACCGTTATAATCTACAGTTGCAATCAGATTATCTACCTTATTGTGAGAAGCGTACATGATGGCTTCCCAGTTTTGTCCTTCCTGCAATTCGCCGTCGCCGTGAAGGGTAAATACTAAATTTTCATCTTTGTTTAGTTTTTTACCCACTGCATGGCCGATTGCTACCGACAAGCCTTGCCCTAGAGAGCCTGATGCTACCCGAACACCGGGAAGGTGCTCATGTGTGGTAGGATGTCCCTGCAATCTTGAATTTAGCTTTCTGAAAGTTGCCAATTCTGATTTATCGAAATATCCTGCGTGTGCCAAAACACTATAAAAAACCGGAGAAATATGGCCATTGGAAAGATAAAATACATCTTCCCCTTTTCCACTCATATTAAATCCTTCATTTCTTTTCATCACATCAAAATACAGAGCGACCAAAAAGTCTGCACATCCCAGCGAACCTCCGGGATGACCCGATTGACAAGCATGAACCATTCTTACTATATCCCTTCTCACCTGGGAAGCGATATTTTTGAGTTTTAAAAGATCGTGCTGCATATAATTATTTCATTTTTTTTGAATCTTTGATAAACTGATCCAACCCACTGTCTGTTAAAGGATGTTTCAGCAATGACAAAATGGGAGGCAAAGGACAGGTAACAACATCAGCACCTATTTTTGCACAATTGATAATGTGCATACTGTGTCTTACAGAAGCTGCTAGTATCTGTGTTTCAAAACCGTAATTATCATAAATGGTTCTGATTTCTTCAATTAAATTTAAGCCATCTGTAGAAACATCATCCAGCCTGCCTAAAAAAGGCGAAACATACGTTGCTCCGGCTTTTGCAGCCAGAAGAGCCTGTCCTGAAGAAAAAATCAAGGTACAATTGGTTCGGATTCCTTTTTGGGAAAAATATTTAATGGCTTTGATACCGTCTTTGATGATGGGAACTTTTACCACAATCTGAGGATGCAGTGCTGCCAATTCCTCTCCTTCTTTAACCATTTCGTCATAAGTAATTCCTATAACTTCGGCACTTACATCACCATCTACAATATCGCAAATTTTAAGATAATGGTTAAGAATATCTTCTTTTCCGGAAATCCCTTCTTTAGCCATTAAAGAAGGATTGGTTGTAACGCCGTCTAAAACACCCAAAGCATGGGCTTCTTCAATCATAGAAAGATTGGCAGTGTCTATAAAAAATTTCATAAAATGTTGTTTAATCTTTTAAGTGTTAAAAATACACTTAACAAATGAAATAAACAATTTTAGTTTAATTTATTTTGAAGAAAAGCATCATTGCATGACATAATTAAACTCTTTACGATATTGAGAAGGACTTTTCTTTATATATTCCTTAAAAGTTTTGTTAAAATAGCTGAAATTATTAAAACCGCTTTCAAAACAAACGTCTGTTATGCTTAATGGTTTTTCAGCGAGCAGTTTCAGAGAATGTGTAATCCGGTATTCATTTACAAATTGGGTAAAGGTTTTGTTGGTGATTTTCTTGAAATAACGGCAGAAAGAAGGCACTTTCATATTCGCCAAATCTGCAATTTCTTTCAAAGTTATCTGCTCTTTAAAATGATCTTTCACATAATTGAAGATATGATTGATCCTTTCATTATCCTCAACCTGAGTTTGCAGGTAATATTTTCCTGCATTAAGAATTCTGTAATTATCCGTGGCAGAAAGCTCGTGTAGAATTTCAAAAAATTTCAACAGCTTTTCTAAAGATTCTGACTGATGCATCTGCGAAATTTTTTTTCTCATTGCTTTTTTGACATCGTCGCCGAAGACCATTCCACTTCTTGATTTTTCGAGCATTGCGTGAATTTTTGCCATTTCAGGATTTTCCCAAATCTTTTCACCCAGAAAATCAGGCTTAAACTGAATCACCATTTCGTAATCGTTATTGGTATTTTCATTGGTTAAACCACAATGTGGCAAATTACTGCCAATCAGCACCAAATCACCATCAGTAAAGTATGAGATATTACTTCCTATCTGCCTTTTGCCGGATCCCCCTTTTACCAGGATCAATTCAACCTCAGGATGATAATGCCAAACGTGAGATTTGATATTCTCATTTCTCTGAAACTTAAGGCTCGTAAAACTGCTTCCTATATTAGGATTGACAGCTTCAAATGCGGGACTGTGGTGTTTCATAATTTAATTCTCAATCAAAGTTATAAAATAATATTTACAAAATTAACTGTTAATATTTAAATAATATACAATTAAGGTTAATATAGAACATAAATATGAAAATTACATTCTAAAATCCAACAGAGAAACACTATACATTTGCAGTATCAGTATCAGCAAACATAAAACACTTTTATTATGAATAATCTATTAAAAATCAGTCTATTTGTTGTGTTTATTTTAACTTCAGCAGATGTAATGAGTAAAGACAGAGACTTTTCTGTATCATTCGGAAATGTAAATTCTAAAACCTTTAGTTTTGAAGTGAGCAACGCGCAAAATATTTCCCTGTTTGTATACAATGATAACCAGGGAGAAATATATTCTGAGAAAATAGGAGATCAAAATTTCATTTCGAAATCATATAATCTTGAAACTTTATCCGACGGAACTTATTATCTGGTTGCAGAATCTGATTATAAAATTGAAAAATATAAAATCAGTATCCAAAATAAAAATCTGATGGTTGAAAAAAAACCGGTTACCGAAATCATCAAGCCGGAATTTACGATCAACGACAATATTGTAAAACTCAATATGCAAGACATGAAAGGTTCTGTAAACGTTTCTGTTCAGGATTTTTCAGATAATATCTACTATAGTGAAACTAAATTCGCAAAAAATGGCAAACTCAGTTTAACATTCCAACTGGATCCCAAAACCTCTCCAAGCTACATCATCGCAGTAGAGAAAAACGGTAATATATTCAGTAAAATTATTGCTCTTAAATAAAATATAGATTCATACATATTAAAAGCAGCTCTACCTTTCGGAAGAGCTGCTTTTTTTAATTATGATGTCCCATATTCAGTTTAATCTTCTTCAAATCTTCCAGTTCGTGAACCGGTCGTTCGATGTCATAAGGAATCGGCATCTTTGAATAGGTCTGAAAATACAACAGACAAGCGTCTTTCCACCACTCAGCGTCTTTTGCCTGAATTTTCAATTTAGACTGAACTTCTGTAAATCGTTCTTCATCAATATAAGGCTGAATTTTATCCCAGACTTTTTGATACCCCCGTACATTTTTAACCCCTGTATCATATTTGTATGATAATTCTTCCCACAAAGTTTTCCCATCCTTCATCTCATACTCCCAGGGAACATGATGAAACCATAGAATCAAGTTTTCTGGGCAGGTTTTGATATTTCCATAGATTTCATTTAATGGAGGAAAATAATCAGAAACTGCATTGCTTCCGGATTTTGTTCTGTCGAAACCGATTCCCATCTCATTTGCCTGATGATAATATACCGGCGACCAGTCAGGTCTTCCACTTTTATAATCTCCCCAAGGTTCAGGGCCATAATGATGTCCTGATGCAAAAATATGGTGCAAGCCAAGAGGCATCATATAATCCACTGCTGTTTCCCTTGAAGTGAGCATCATTTCTTTTACAGGATTAACGAATTTATCATTATCCGTAAATGTCATTTTGATCCATTCATCAGCAATCTGTTCAGAGGTCAGATCCCGGTTCCATGCCAAACGTCCGAATGCATACCAATTGGACTGTGCAAAATGATGTCCCGTCCAGTTTTTATCTTCCCCAATGTTAGAAACTGCCGAGATCGCCGAAATTTTTGCAGGTCTTAAAGTGCCATCCGTAATTTTAGCAATCGTAGAACCAGTTCCGTCAGAATAGGTATCACTGTCTAAAGTTTCCTTGAATAAGGGCGCGAGATAAACCAGATGGTTGGACTGCCCTAAATATTCCTGAGTAATTTGAAATTCAACCATTTCAGGAGTTTTTCTCAAAGCTCCAAAAAGTGGATTAAATGCTTCCCGGGGTTGAAAATCAACAGGTCCGTTTTTGATCTGAATAATAACATTATCTCTGAATTTTCCATCAAGAGGAACAAATTCCAGATAAGCCTGTCTTGCACGGTCTTCTTTACTTGGACTGTACACAAAAGCCCTCCACATGACGATTCCACCGTAGGGTTTCAAAACATCTGCCATCATATTCGCTCCGTCAGCATGGGTTCTTCCATAATCCTGTGGACCGGGTTGTCCCTCGGAATTCGCTTTCACCAAAAACCCGCCTAAATCTGGAATTAATTTATATATTTCAGAAGCCTTATCTTTCCACCATTCCTGAACATCTTTGTTCAAAGGATCCGAATTCTGTAATCCACCCAAAACTTTTGGCGATGAAAAATTGACTGAAAGATAGACTTTGATTCCGTAAGGTCTGAAAAGGTCTGCCAGAACTTTAACTTTTCCAAGATAATCTTTACGTAGCATATTTGGAGATGCATTCACATTATTAAGAACAGTTGCATTAATTCCAATCGAAGCGTTAGCTCTTGCATATTCTTCGTATCTGGGAGAAACTGAATGCGGTAAATCTTCCCATTTCCAAAGAGAATGTCCGGCATAACCACGCTCAATTGTTCCATCCAGATTATCCCAATGATTGAGAATTCTCACATCATACGAAGGTTTTTCTGTAATATTAAGATTTGTTAAAGCTGACTTTGTTTGCTGCAAACGTAAAATATGATAGACCCCATAGAGCAATCCGATTTCTTTTTCGGCAGAAATAACCAGTTTGTTCTGAATCGATTTTATCGTATAACCACCTTTTAAATTTTTTAATGATTTTTCCGTGCGAAGTTCAATTTCCTGACCCTGCCAATGATTCATTAATTCTTTTTTGGCAATCTCTAAAGTTGGATTGTTTCCTTTAGAAATAATTTTATCTGCTGAAACTCCATTTTTTGCAGGAAACCGAAGCCAAAGCAGACTTCCATCCTCGGCCAAAACCGTTAAAGGAATCATTAAAAACAATATGATGTATAATCGGAAATAACGCATTGGATTCTTTAATTTTTTTATTTAAATAACTGTTAAATGGGTTAAAAACCCATCCATATTGATTAATTATCAAGTCCTTCAATGGTTTTAATTTTACCATCACTGTCGTATTCGAGTTCAATGACTTTCATGCTTCTAAGCCATGTTTTTCCCTCGCTCGGAACACAATCATGGAAGAAAAGATACCATTTCCCGTTATATTCTACAATACTGTGATGGGTCGTCCATCCAACAACAGGTGTCAGAATTTCTCCCTGAAAAGTAAATGGACCATAGGGATTGTTTCCTGTTGCATAACATATTAGATGTGTATCACCGGTAGAATAAGAAAAATAATACTTGTTATTGTATTTATGCATCCAGGAAGCTTCAAAAAAACGATGCTTGTCGCCATGGAGTAAAGGATTTCCGTTTTCGTCAAGAATAAGAACATCTTTCGGCTCTTCTCCGAATTCCAGCATATCCTCTCTTAAAATAGCAATCTTTGAAGAAATTGCCTGTTCATCATCATTGGGAAGAATAGCAGATTCAAGGGCTTTGTTATTTCTGTAACGTTGTAATTGTCCACCCCAGATTCCGCCGAAATACATATAATGTTTTCCATCCTCTTCAAAAACACAGGGGTCGATGCTATAACTTCCCATCATCGGATGTTTCTCCGGAACAAATGGTCCGTAGGGCTTATCACTTACTGCAACACCTATTCTGAAGATATCGTTTTTATCTTTTAAAGGAAAATACATATAGTACTTTCCTTTTTTATACGCTACATCGCAATCCCATAACTGCCTTCCCGACCAGGGAATATCTTTCACGGAAAGCACAACACCATGATCTTTGATTTCACCATTTTCCACATCGTCTAAAGAAAAAACATGATAATCATTCATATCAAAATGATCTCCGTTATCATTCTCTTCCATTCCACTTTCCCAGTCATGTGACGGGTAGATGTACAATTTGCCTTCAAAAACGTGTACAGAGGGGTCTGCCATATAATCCTTCGGGAATAGATATTTTGCTTTTTTCATTGTTTTAATTAGAAGTTAGATATTAGAATTATTTTTCTTTTGTCAGCTGAATGATTTTTTCCACCACAGGTTTTGTCTGACCATTCCGGTCAAAAAGCAACGGATAGTCGGTTCTTCCTTTTACAGGAAAATCATTTTTCCACGATTGTGCATCGGTAGTACCCCATAATGTCACCCTTCTTATTTTATCCTGGTGTTTGATGAAGAGTCTGAAAAAATCCAGATAACGGTTTTCCCATTCTGTCTTTATATTTTCGGGAAGACCTGTCGTATAAGGATTCATTTTTGCCTGATATTCCACGGTATCTGAAACATTGGCAGAAGTTCCCCAAGGTGAAGGAAGTGCACTAATCTCCATTTCGGTAACATTCACTTTAATGCCGTTTGCTGCATAGGCTACAATTGCTTTTTCATATTCATCAAGCTTTGGTGTATCGAGACCAACGTGTGTCTGCATACCAACTCCATCGATACGAATTCCTTTGGTTTTCAATTTTTTAACCATTTTGCTAACAGTCTGAACTTTTTCGGGGTACCATTCGTTGTAATCGTTGTAATATAATTCTGCGTTTGGATCTGCTTCGTGAGCATACTGAAATGCCAAGGGAATAAATTCTTCACCAAGGATTTCGTAAAATTTACTTTTACGGTAAGAACCGTCTTCCATGATGGCTTCATTGACTACATCCCAACCTTTCACCCGACCTTTGTATCTGCTTACAACCGTAGTGATATGATTTTTCATCCTTTGTTTAAGAACTTCTGCTGAAATCTCTTTTCCATCTTTATCAATGAAAAACCATTTGGGCAACTGAGAATGCCAAATCAGCGTATGACCGATAATGAACATTTTGTTTTTCTCTCCGAAAGCTACAAATTTATCGGCATCATCAAAAAAGAATTTTCCTTCCTGTGGTTGCAGAAACATAGATTTCATACAGTTTTCTGCAACAATAGAGCTAAACTGCTTTTTAATGATCCCAACAGAATTGGCCTCTGTTTCGTCAATCTGCGGAAGGCTCATTGCTGTTCCGACGTAAAATTTATTCTTGAATGCATTTTTAAGGGTCACCGCAGAAGCTGCATTGCCTGCTGTCTTACACGATACGGTCAAGGTTAAAATTCCTAATAATGCTGCTATTTTTCTCATAAGCTTTTTATTTTCATTTGGCTTTGGATGAAACTTATTTTAAATTTTGACTAAAGCCATTTCCTTGTATTGTATTGAACGAGTTAAAGCCCATTCGTACTTATTTTTTATTAATCTCGCCAATATTTTTTGAACACTAATCATACGCAGTCCGGCTTAAACAGAGCTCTTTTTGCGAGAAAAAAAACATTTCTGATTTGTTTTTTTACTTTCTTCTTTCTTTAAGTTCTTGCTCGATTTTAATTTCCATCTTTTTATTGATTTCGTAAAACATCAGCAGTCCACACGCTAAAAAGAAAGGAATGGAAGGAAATACACTGACCAGCATTTTTGCACCTGCGGAAACTGTTTCCGGCTGTATCACGTTTACCGCACCTTCAGAGGAGATATAACCATACTGACCAATAATATATGCGACTAATGAGCTTCCGATGCTTAAACCTACCTTCAAGCCTACCATCATTGCCGAAAAAATAATGGCAGTTGCCCGTCTGTTATTTTTCCATTCGGAATAGTCCGCGACATCAGCAATCATTGCCCAAAGCAAAGGTGTACCGATTCCGTAAAAGAAACCGTGTAAAATCTGCGACAAAAACATCAATCCAACAGATTTTGGCGGATAGAAAATAAAGGCCACTACAAATAAAGTTGATATAAACAATGAAGCAATAAACGCATCTCTTTTGCCATATTTGTCTGCAAATTTTTTAGAGAAAGTGATTCCGACAATCATCATAATGATTCCTCCGGCATTGAAAAGTCCGAAACCTGCTGAACGTGCATCTTCACCAAAGAAATTCATCCCAATGGAATTGAAGAAATTGGTTATTGGTGATATAAATTGCTGAAGAGAAGCTTCATCTACATAGTTATTAAAATAATATACATACGAACCTCCCTTCATTGCCAATGTAATGAAAATCAATGCCGTAACCACCAACATTATAATCCAGGGCTTGTTTTTCTTTAAGTCTTTTAAATCAGCACCTAAAGTCGATTCTTGCTCCGGTTTTGGAACCACTCTTTCTTTGGTGGTGAAAAATGTTATCAGTAACATTGCTGTTCCTATAATCGCTAACCAAGTCATTACCACTTCGATTCCGGCCGCTTTATTGCCATGTCCTGCAGATAAAATAATCGGTAACATAAATACCTGAACAAAAAATTGCGCAAACATTACAGCTACAAAACGATAAGAAGAAATACTGTTGCGCTCACCCATATCGCCTGTGATTACACCACTTAAAGCAGCATAAGGTAAATTATTGGCCGCGTAAAGCAATAGTAATACAGAGTAAGTGACTGCTGCATAAATCATTTTTCCTTTATACGAAAAATCAGGAGTACTGAATGCTAAAAGCGCTGCTGCACCCAACGGAATGGCAGACAGCAAAATCCACGGACGGAACTTCCCCCACTTTGTTCGTGTTCGGTCTGCCAAAGCACCAATCATTGGGTTGAAGACAAAACCAGCCAATAATCCGACGGTGAGTGTAATGATAGAGGCATTTTCCGGTTTTAATCCATAAATATCTGTATAGAAATACGCTAAATATGTTACGAGCGTCTGGAAAACCAGATTGGCTGCTAGGTCTCCTAAACTGTAGCCGATTTTCTCAATAACAGATATTTTTTGGGATGAGTTGTTCATTTTAATAGTTTATAATTGATAAGTAATAATTGATTATTCCGTAGTAAACGGTGAAGCGGGAAGTCCGGATTTATTTCTAAGGTTTCCATCGGGATTATCTGCCCAGTCATAGCGGACAGCAAATGGTTCTTTTACAATGTCATTCCAGACAGTGATTCTGTTACCTTCGATTTTCGCCTTCGCCCACTCATATTTTCCATCCTTACTTTTGATTGCAAAACCTTTCAATTCAGAAACAGGCTCAAAATTATCCGTTCCAGATTTAAAAGTAAGAATAATTCTATTTTCTTGTACCTTCATTGATTGATACACTGGTCCATCTGCGATGATATTTTTTCTATAAGCCACTTTAAATGCCTGTAAAGCTAATCTTTCGCCAACTGATTTTTTATTTAAAGGATGAATATCATTCCATTCTCCTAAATCAATAATTACGGCAAGTCCTGTATTTGGAACTTTCAACGAAACCCGACGCTGTTGGTCTCTCAACTCTGCCCAATTGCTTTCCACAGGCTGAGTTTTCGGGTCCATAAAATTGGCCAGCTGTACGGTAAAAAACGGCATATCCTTATGATTCCATTTGTTTCGCCAATCCAGAATCATCGTAGTCAGTAGATCTCCGTATTCTTTTGGTTCTCCGGTATTACCTTCCCCTTGATACCAAATTACTCCTTTTATATTATAATTGATTAGTGGATTAATCATTGCGTTGTACAATCCTACTGGTTTCCAACGAATAAAAGTTTGTCCGGGAGCCATTTTTTCCATCTTGGCACCAACCTTATATTTCCATTCTGTTTTTAAATCTATTTTATTTCCATCGATTTCGATATAATAAGGTTTGTCGGCGATAAACTCTCCTTTTCCGCTTCCATTCGTAATCCTTGTGGCAATGATATTTTTGCCTTCTTTCAAAATGCCTGCCGGAATATCGTACCAGCGAGGCGGATATTCGTAGGTTACATTTCCTACTTTTACGCCATTAATGTACGTCACATCGGCATCTTTTATTCTTCCTAAATTTAAAAATGCTGTTTTTCCTGCCTGACTTTTAGTT
Source organism: Chryseobacterium paludis (assembly GCF_025403485.1). NCBI lineage: Bacteria > Pseudomonadati > Bacteroidota > Flavobacteriia > Flavobacteriales > Weeksellaceae > Chryseobacterium > Chryseobacterium paludis. Next base: position 620,046 of record NZ_CP099966.1, on the reverse strand, counting down.
AAGTTAAATTCTTTTCTAAACCAAACTGAACCTTCGAAAGGCCCTTCTTTATCTTCCCACGAACCGGGAATTCGCATCGTCTTCCAGCTGGAATCATCCAGGCCGAAACTTTCCCAGTGCTGATTCAATCCGATATCACTCTGGCTAAGCTCTGTATACCATGCTTTACTTAATGCCTGTTCTGTAGATTCTGTAGACTTAATTAACTCATCATTTTGCCATTTTTTTGCTTCATCCAGATATTCAGGATATTTTTTCAGAGAATTTTCATCCATCCACGACTGGATTGGTGCCCCACCCAGACTCGAGTGAATAATACCAATGGCAATTTTATTTTTTTCACTCAACTGCTTTGCAAAAAAATAGGCAACTCCAGAAAAATTAAGAATAGTCTGTGGATTTGTTACTTCCCATTTGCCGCCGTCAAGCTCAGTTTGAGGTGACTTGAAATTATATTTTTGAGGAACAGTGAAAAATCTGATATTCTGGTTATTTGCATTTTTAATTTCATTCGCATAAAGAGGTATCAGCCTGCGCATTGGCAGTTCCATATTCGACTGTCCGGAAGCCAGCCAAACATCACCGATGAGAATATTTCTCAATGTTACTTCATTAATGGTCATAACATAAGGCCCCCCTGCTTTCTGCTCAGGAAGCGTGATTTTCCAGTTCCCCGTTTGGTCGGAAGTTGTGCTGTATTTCTTATTGAAGAATTTAATTTCAATTTTTTCTCCGGCATCTGCTTTTCCCCAGATATTTAGTTTTTGATTTCTCTGCAAAACCATTCCATCTGAGACCAACGCAGGAAGTGTTATTTTTGCTTCAATGAAAATACAGAATAGGCAGAGAAGCAAGCTTAAAATTTTATTGAGTTTATTGTTCATATCGGATTGAAATATTTTGTAAGCCTTGTCAAGACTGTTAGTTTTTATCTGGCATTTGATTAAGTACTCTTACTTCAATGATCTTCGGGGTAAGTGATTTTTCACCTGATTTAAATTTTATCGTAAGAACTTCCTTACGATTTTCAGATTCAGGAATCGGAATTAATAATGATTGTGGAGAGCTGCCTAATGTTCCATCGAAATCTTTAGAAATCACTTTTACTCCATTAATTTCCACATTCAACATTCGGTTGTTATTGACATCGAAATAAAGAACATAAACATATTTTGCATTTTTATTCTTATTTCTCATCTGGTAACTGAACCAACCTTTAGCCTCGCGGAAATGGCGGTCTTCGATATAACCGGTATTGGAATCTTTGCTGTCGATGAAATGGTCTGATTCTGGCTGCTGTTCACCCAACTGGATTTTATCTGATGTAATGCTGTTCAGTTTTTTGAGGTCCTCTTCTTCTTCGGCTTTCTGTTTCTGAATCATTACAATTTTATCCTGATCCGCCTGCGGAAAGTAAATGATGTAACGTTCTTCCTGAATTTTATAAAACGGAACCAGTTCTAGTCCATTACCGAATTTATTCGGAGGATACAAACCTTTTAATCTGAAGGTGAGATCTTTTCCATTAACATTTTCCAAATGACTTAAAACCGAGGCTGAGCTTCCCAAAATGGTAGGAATTTCATTTAAAGGAATCTGCGGACCGTGCGCGATGTGTCCGCCTCTGCTGTCATCGGCCAAGAGTCCATCCTGATTTTCTTTTCCATATTTAGCAGCTAAAACAATCGGGCCATATTTAAACGCAAAATAGTCCGAATTATCGGGAAGTTGTTCTGCAGAAAGATGCATCGGCATTTTCATTTCTATAACATCACTTTTCTTCCATTCTCTTTTGATATTAAAGTAACCTTCAGCATCAACAGCAACATTAATATTTTTACCATTTACTGAAATGGTAATCTGAGAAGCATCCGACCATTGCGGTGCTCTTAATTTCAAATTTATATTTGATTTTGAAGCGACGTCAAAAATCAGTTTTGTAGATGCTGATTCCGGGAAGTTATTTTCCTGCCTAAGAACCACTTTCTTTTCAGACCATTTTAAAATGGAAGGGATAAAAAGGTTTACATACAGATCTTCATCTGAATAAGCATAAATCATTTCTCCATACTTGGCCTGATTCTCCATTCCTGAGCCTACGCAACACCAAAAGCTGGTTTCAGGCTGAGAATAAACCCTGTAATGACCTGGACGCATTGGTGTGAAATAAACAAAACCACCTTTTTCAGGATTTTGAGTGGAAAGAATATGGTTGTATAAAGCTCTTTCGTAATAATCTATATAAGATGATTTTGGATTCGTTGCATATAATTCTCTGGAGAGTTTCAGCATATTATAGGTATTACAGGTTTCGGGACCTTCGACACTTTTAATCATTCCACCGAAATCATTAATTGGATTAAAATGCTCACTCACACTGTTTCCTCCGATAATTACCGAACGTTTTTGCGTAACGTTCGTCCAGAAAAAATCGGCAGCATTGCTCCATTCTTTATTATTTTCTAAATCCGCAATACGTTTAAAACCAATCACTTTCGGAATCTGTGTATTAGCATGAATTCCAGTTAGTTTATCTTCATCATTCAATAAGGGGTTTAAAATTGCAAGATGTGAAAAGCGATGGGCAAGTTTGAGATATTTCGGATTTTTTGTGATGTCGTAAACATCAGCAAATACTTCATTCAAACCGCCATGTTCACTACGAAGCATCTCCTGAATCTGCGCATCGGAAAGTCCGGAAACTTCATCAACCATCCAATCTGTGAGTTTTATCAGTATCTTTTTTGCTTTCTCACTATCAGCATACCAATAAGCATCCCGCAAACCTGAATATGTTTTGTGGATATTATACAGTGGAACCCAACGGTCGTTCAGACCAAAAGTTGCAGCCCGGATGTTCCCCCCGGCAATCTCCTTCCAGATTTTTTTACCATTCGGAACTCCCGAAAGATAACCGTTTCCTGAAAAATCCTGACACCGTTCCAGTTCATCGATCATATAATCCAAACGCTGCTTGACTTCTCGATCATCTGTTGAAGCATACATGAGAGCCAGAGCGGAAATGTAATGACCACCGATATGACCATCCAGTCCTGTATTTTCCCAATTGGGATAATTTTCTTTTTTAAATTTCAATCCTGCTTCTTTTAGGTACGGTGCCAAAAGTCTGTCTGCATTCATCGATAGGATATATTTTTTATCCGTTTGCATTGCTTTTCGAAAATCACTATCAGATAAATGAACTCTATTTAGCGGAAAATAATTGATTTTCTTCTCTGTCTGCCCAAAAGCAAATGAAGCAAATCCTAAAAAAAGTATCAAAACCCGTCTGTTCATTATTAAATGTAATTTCAACATTTATAAAAATAGCAGAAAGAATCCAGATATAAAAGAATTTTGTAGAGAACAAAAAAACAGAGGTCTTATCAAAATTCAAAAAATGTAAAAAAAACAATAGCTTATCATAAAAAATAAGAATACCCAACTAATCACCTACACAGACCGTATATTTAAAACACTGTTTCCAAAATAATTACAACAAGTTTATATTAAGGTTTTATTAACGATTTGAATACTTATCGTAATTTTAGTAAATCAAAGAAAAACTAATTAATTAAGTTGTATTTTATTTTTTAACATAATTTTAACTTTTATTTTATGAACCACGATATGAATTTTAGGGAAAAAAGTAATAAATCTTGAATATTAAATCCCCAAAATAAGTTATCCTATGCATTTTCTGTGTGATATTAGAAAAAACAAAAATAAAGTGTTAAAATAACATTTAATCAACTTGATCGACAAAAAGCACGCTAAAAACATTAACTTTGTAGAAAATAATATTGATGTTAAAAGATTACTTACATTATCCACAGCATTTTGTTGCAGTTGACTGTATCATCTTTGGTTTTGATGGAGAAAATCTAAAAATTCTTCTCGTTAAAAGAAATTTCAAACCAAAAAAAGGAGAATGGTCTCTGATGGGAGGTTTTATAGGTTCTGATGAAAGTTCTGATCAAGCAGCAAACCGGGTTCTACATACTTTGACAGGTCTGGAAAACATTTATTTAGAGCAGTTAAATGCTTATACAAAAATTGATCGTGAACCAAATGCTAGAATTATATCCATTTCATATTATGCACTTATTAACATTGACAATGACATTCATATCAATGAAAAGTATAGTTCCAAATGGTTTGACCTCAAAAACTGCCCAGAACTCATTTTTGATCATAACGAAATGGTAAAAGATGCGGTTTTAAGATTAAGAAGAAGAGCCACTACTAAACCGATCGGTTTTGAATTGCTGGCAAAAAAATTTACAATGAAAGATATCCAGAATCTTTATGAAGCTATTTTTGATGAAAAATACGACAAAAGGAATTTCACGAACAAGATAAATGCTATGGATATTCTGGTCAATACCAATGAAAAAGATATGAACTCTTCTAAAAAAGGATCTTTCCTTTATAGATTCGATGAAGATAAATACAATAAAAAATTATCAGAAGGATTTATGTTTAAGATCTAAGTTTATAAACTTCCAATAAATTTCATCTTGATACCTGACTGAAAATTGCCAATAGTTTTGAAAATTTCAATCAATGTCACCCGTTCTATTCTGGTTAATTTACTAATATCCACATAATTGTCAGGGTGCCTCTTATCAATATTTATCTCATTAGCCTGATTTTTAAGTCGCAGAGCCATCAGATAATAGTAAGATTGATGAATTTCGTTATACTGCTGTTGTGTGAAAATTCCAATTTCAGTAAGTCTCTTCATTCTTTCGCCAGTATTTTCTAATTCCAGATGATTTTTCAATGCATATACACGAACCAGATCTACAATTGGAGACATTGCCGTTTTAATATCGAAAACTTCTGATTTACCAATCGTTTGAGTCTTTATTTTTTTGAAAAAAGTCAAAGGAGGCTCATATTGAAGCGCATTTTTTGCAATGTGTGCAAAAAACAGCTGGTTGGGTGAAACAAGTTTTTCCTTGATAAAAGTTTTAAGCTCCCATACAATATTTTCCTCACCATAAATAAAACGGAAATCAAAAAATGTAGAAAATTTCATTGCATTTTCTGGTATAGATTCATCTATCCATCTTGCATAATCTCTTTTCCAATGGGAAAGAGAATGGGTCCATTTTGGATTACTTGCCATAAAACCGCCTTTACAGTATACAAAACCAATGGTGTTAAGATCATCTGAAACACGTTTGGCAAATTCTAAAAAATATTCTCTTACAATTTCTCTCTGCTCATTCCCTTTGTCTTCATAGATGATTCCGTTATCCTGATCTGTGCTTAGGGTCTGTTCTTTTCGTCCTTCACTTCCCGTAACAATAAAAGCAAATTTCGCAGGTGGATTTCCAATTTCTTTTATCACTTTCTCTATTACCTTTCCTGTTATCGTATCGGCAATCGTGGTAATGACCTGGCTGGCAATTTCGCCATGTACTCCTCTTCCCAAAAGCTGATTGATCATATCCGGAACCTGTTTCCATTTTTTGAGGAGCTCTTCGATGTTTTCTGCCTGCTTTACTGACTGGATAAACACCAAAGGACTTTGTGCCTGCTCGCTCAGCAACCTGTTTCTGCTTAAAAAACCAACATATCCTTCTTTATCTTTCACTAAAAGATACCTTGATTTGGTTTGGAACATCATCAGAATCGCTTCATATAAATAGGCATCACTGGAAATACTTACAATCGGATTATCCATTACCTCTAAAATAGCTGTTCTTGAATCCAGACAACGGGCGATGACACGATCCCTTAAGGTAATATCGGTAGCATAACCAATAATCTCTCTGTTTTCCGAATTTTTGATAAAGATACAGCTTACCTTATTGGCGGCCATCAGTCTGGCAGCTTCAAAAACAGGTGTATTTTCCTCACACGAAACAATACTTTTATAAGCAATGCCTTCAATTTTCCGGGAATACAGCTGATCGGCTGCAAAATAACTTTCTTCGAAGGTTGCGGGTGTTTTTACAAAGTGTGAAAACTCCTCATCCAGCATTTTTATACCAAAATCTGAAGTAAAATAATGAAAAAAATCTTCGTACGCATTACACAATTCATAAAATTCTTTTCTGGGTAAAGTATAAACCACAGTTCCTTTTTTGGCAATGGCTGATTTCAGCGCACGGACTCTGTTCAGAACCACCGAAATTCCGCCGAAACAGTAAGGAGAATGGTGTTTAGTAACACATCTTTTATTTTCAGTAGCATCGAAAAAGAAAGTTTCGTATTCTCCTGATGAAATAATATCTACACCCGCCATCTCGGTCACTTCCTGACGATAAGCCAGCGTGTCTTTAGAAAACTCGGTTTTAATAAGTGTTTCGGAGATTTCAGCAAGAACCGTTTCGGGCAAAAGGAGAAAGGGCTCTGTTATTTTTAATAGTGAAATAATTTTTTCTTCTGTCATGATTATTCCATTTTATCTGTTAAAAATTTTAATTTACATTCTATTTCGTGATGGATTTTCTGAAGTTCATCTTCAGAAATCTCTCCGCGAGAACGAATTTCAAAAAAACATTTTGCCGTCATTTCAGCATCAATCACAGCATCATGAGAGTCTTCCATTTTTTCATTAAAAAGGAAATCGTAAAGCTGTGGCAAACGAAAATAATAAACTTGAGGATTTAAAATATAGTCTTTGCTTTTTAGCATCGTGCAGTAAAAATGACTTTGAGGAAAAGGATTTTCCAAACCCGCTCTGTAAAAATCACAGCTTAGCGTATGAATATCAAATTCTGTAAAATGTCCTGTAATTAACGGATGATATTGCTGAATATCTTTTGAAAGCTTCTGTAGAACAAACTTTCGTGCTTTTCCATTGTTGCTTAAAAATTCTCTGGAAATTTTGTGAACTTTGAATGACGGTAAACTGATTTCAAAATCTTCATTAATATAAAAATTCTCTCTTTTAATTTCTTTACTGTTTTCATCATACAAAATCCATGAAACCTGAACTGCTGAAGGCCAGTTGTCCGTTTCAGAATAAGGCAGATTCCAACGTTTCGGGATTCCTGTTGTTTCGGTATCGATAAAAAGGAGATATTTTTTCAAAACTTTATTTAAAATTACAAAATCATTAGTATTTTTTTAACAAAGATAGGATGCCAAGAATGGCATCCTATTTTCAAATATTTTTTAAAATTACCAAAATCTCACATAAAGTGCGGTCAGTAAAAGAACTGTTACTACAATCATAACCAATGTTCTGGAATCTACTTTAAACATGGTTGCATCTATTGCGAAAGCTTTTGGATTTACTTTCGGACCAGCCAAACTTATTATCACCATAACAGCAACCGTGATAAAGAATGACCAGCCCATATTAATCAAAAACGGAATTTCTGTAATCGTATGAACTACGCCATTTTCTAATTTTTCATAGGTAAAAGCAGTGTATAGCCAAGTTTCTTTCCCAAAAATATCTACTGCAAAACTGTTGAAGAAAATAGCCAGTAAGAATCCCAGAATAACTCCGACTAAAGCTGCTATTCCTGTCGTTCTTTTCCAGAACATTCCCAAAAGGAACATTGCAAAAACTCCGGGACTGATAAATCCGGTATATTTCTGGATGAATGTAAAACCACCTTCTCCTCCGATTCCCAAAACATCAGTCCACGTAAAGGCTAAAGCAACAGCCATTGCAATAATTATTGCCCAACGCCCCGTTCTTACCATCTGGATTTCAGTAGCATCTGCTTTCAGGTATTTTTTATAAATATCTAAAGTGAAAATCGTCGAAATACTGTTTACTTTTCCTGCCAAAGATGCTACGATTGCTGCGGTAAGTGCTGCAACTGCAAGTCCTTTCAATCCCGAAGGTAAAAATCCTAAAATCGCCGAATACGCTCCGTCTTTTACCCCGTTGAAACCAGGTAAATGTCCTTTTGTGTATAAAACATACGCTGCAATTCCTGGAAGCATTACGATAATCGGCATAAATAACTTCAAGAATCCTGCGAACAGAATTCCGGTCCTTGCTGTTTTTAAATCAGCTCCCAAAGCGCGTTGTGTGATGTACTGGTTGCATCCCCAATAATTCAGGTTTACGATCCACTGCCCTGCAAAATACATTGCCAAGCCCGGTAGAACCACATATTTCTGCACATTCAGATTTTCAGGCATTGCCAAGGTGGTCGTTGTAGTCGTTGGTTTGTCAAGCATTAACTTAAAGTGTTGCGGTGCTTCATTCATCAAAGTTTGAAATCCTGCGAAAGCATTTCCTACATCAGCTCCGTTAATTCTCTGGTCAACAATCTGAAGAGCCATGTAAACCGTTGCAAAACCTCCGATGATAAGAACTGCCACCTGAATTACATCAGTATAACCTATCACCTTCATTCCACCTAAACCGATAAGTAAGGCCATCAACAGCAACCCGATCATAATAATATGCAAATGCCCTCCTCCAAGTAAGGTATCTATAGCCAGGGCTCCTAAATATAAAATCGAGGTAAGGTTTACAATTACATATAAAAACAGCCAGAATACAGCCATTATCAACGAAACCGACTTGTTATAACGGGTCTCCAGAAATTGAGGCATTGTATAAATCTTATTTTTAAGATAAATAGGAATGAACCAGACGGCGATGATTATCAATGCAATTGCTGCAATCCATTCATAAGCTGCAACAGCAATCCCCACAAAAAAACCTTCACCACTCATCCCGATAAACTGTTCAGCCGAAATATTGGATGCAATCAAACTGGCACCAATGGCCCACCAGGTGAGTGAGCCTTCTGCCAAAAAATAATCCTTACTACCTGTGGCAGCGGACTTCTTCTTATTATAAATCCAAATTCCGTAACCGGCTACCACCACAAAATAAACAAGAAATATGATGATATCAATCGTTGCTAAGTTTCCCATAATCTATTTTTTAACTGAGAATTTATAAATCGTTTTAGTCTGATATTTTTGTCCCGGCTTAAGCTCTGTTGAAGGGAAAGAAGATTGATTTGGAGAATCCGGAAAATGTTGGGTTTCTAAACAAAAGCCAGTTCGGAATTCGTTTTTCCCTCCTGTTTTAGTATCAAACTTTCCATCAAGAAAATTTCCGGAATAAAACTGAACACCCGGTTCGTCTGTAAGAACTTCCATTATTCTTCCTGATCCAGGATGGTACACTTTGGCAATGCTTCTCATTCCGTTACCGTTCAAAATCCAGTTGTGGTCATAACCTTTTCCTTTTTTTAGCTGGTCATCATCTGAATTGATATCTTTTCCGATTGGTTTTGAAACGGTGAAATCAAAAGGACTTCCTTTTACTTCTTTCTGTTCACCCGTTGGTATCAATGTTTCATTTACAGGTAAAAATTTATCCGCATTAATTTGTAGTTCGTGGTCGGTAACCTCTTTTGTGAAATTCCCTGAAAGATTGAAATATGAATGTTGTGTAAGATTAATAACTGTTGATTTATCTGTCGTTGCTTCATAGGAAATTTCCAAAGAATTGTCATCTGTCAAAGTATATAAGACCGTTGTAAAAAGTTTTCCAGGGTAACCTTCTTCGCCATCTGCACTGGTGTAAGTTAACTTAAGAGTCGGAAAATTCGCATCTTTTACAGGTTCAATATTCCAGAATTTGGTATAGAAACCTTCTTTTCCACCGTGAAGACTGTTTGGTTTATCATTTTTATCAATCTCGTAAGTTTTGCCTTCCAAAGTGAATTTTGCATTGGCTATTCTATTCCCATAACGACCAATTAAAGCTCCGAAATAATAAGGATTTCCATTGAAATACCCTTCAGGTTTTGTGAATCCTAAAACGACGTCTTCATATTTCCCGTTTCTGTCGGGGGCCGTGAGTGAAGTAATAATTCCTCCAAAATTGATGACTTCCACCTTCATCCCGTTTTTATTAGTTAGGGTATATTTTTTTATGGAATCGCCTTTTGCCGTCACTCCGTAGTTTGAAACCTTTATATTATCCATGTGTTGGGATTGTGTCTTTTGATCGTTTTCTTTTTTATTGCAGCCGAAAATACATAAAACTGCAAAAATAATAATCAGATTGATAGTTGTTTTTCTCATTGTCTTAGGAATTTGCAATTTTAGCGATAATAAATTTCATTCCAGCGAAGATTGTTCTTAAAATCACGAATCTTTGTATCTTCATCAATTACCAGGGATTCAATTCCTGCAATTTCAGCAAAATCTTCCAACTGTTCTGCAATGATGTTTTCACTATAGCACGTATGATGTGCTCCTCCGGCCAGAATCCATGCTTCTGCTGCCGTGTACAAATCAGGTAGTGGCTTCCAAAGGACTCTCGCCACAGGAAGTTGTGGTAATTCTTCGGTAATTTCCAACGATTTTGTTTTGTTGATTAACAGTCTGAAATGATTTCCGAAATCCATTAAGGCAGCATTCAAAGAATCAATATTTCCTCTTGAGCTAAAAACCAGACGAACCGGATCTGCCTTACCTCCAATTCCCAACGGATGAATTTCACAAGATGGTTTGCCAACCGCCAAAACAGGATCGACTTCCAGCATATGAGAACCTAAAACCGAAGGATTTACAGGATTAAGATGATAAGTATAATCTTCCATAAAGGCATTTCCGCCTTCCAAACCCTGTCCCATTGTTTTCATTGCACGGACTAATGCTGCTGTTTTCCAGTCACCTTCTCCCGCAAAACCGTAACCTTTTTCCATTAACCTTTGAACTGCAATCCCGGGAAGCTGCTCCAGACCATGGAGATCTTCAAAAGTGTCTGAAAAACCTTTAAAATCTCCTTCTTTGAGGAATTTTTCTAAGCCCAGTTCTATTCTTGCCGCAGCTTCAAGTGATTTTCTATTGCTTCCTCCCGAAAGTAAAGAATCTGCCATTTTGTAGGAAGCTTCATATTCTTCCATTAAAGTTTTTACCTCACCTTCACCAATAGAATTGACAATGCTCACTAAATCTCCGATTCCCCAAGTGTTAACTGAAAATCCGAATTTTGTTTCTGCTTCCACTTTATCACCTTCTGTAACGGCAACATATCTCATGTTGTCTCCAAAACGGGCAAATTTCGCTCCCTGCCAATCTTCCCAGCCTGCTGCAACACGACTCCAGTCTCCGATTTGTTTCTGTACTCTTTCCTCAGCCCAGTGTCCGACAACTATTTTTCTGTTTTTCCGAAGACGGCTTACCATAAAACCAAATTCACGATCCCCGTGAGCAGCCTGATTCAGATTCATAAAATCCATATCCATTGTAGACCAAGGGATATCTTGATTGAACTGTGTATGAAAATGCAACATTGGTTTTCGCAAAGCCGTCAGTCCGCGAATCCACATTTTTGCAGGTGAAAACGTGTGCATCCAGGTTACAACTCCTATGCAGCTTTCTGCATAATTAGCTGTTGTTAATGTTTCAAAAATTTCTTCTGTTGATTTTACGGTTGGCTTAATAATAACTTTTACAGGAATTAATGAAGACTGATTAAAAGCTTCAACAATTTTCCGCGAGTGTTCCGCAACCTGAGCCAACGTTTCAGGCCCATATAAATGCTGGCTTCCGGTGATGAACCAGATTTCTTTGGTATTGAGAGGTGTTAACATATATTAATTGATAGTTTATAGTTTTCTGTATTTAGTTTGTCATTCCGAAGAATAAGGAATCTCTATTTGTTATATTTAAATGAGATTCTTCACTACAGTGAGTTTCATCCAAAATGATATTTTTAATTTTAATTTTTAATTATTGTCCGTAATAGGAATTTTTGCCGTGTTTGCGTTCGTAATGTTTTTTGATAAGTGAGTCTTTCAGGCGTGGTGCACCGGGGTTGATCTGTCTTGTGCGATAGGCCATTTCTGCAATAGTTTCCAGAACTTTACTGTTGTAAACGGCTTTATCAGCATTTTTACCCCAAGTGAATGGTCCGTGGTTTCCGATAAGAACCATTTCAACTTCTTCGTAAGACAGTTTTTTTTCTTTGAAGCAATCAAGAATCTGGATTCCTGTATTGTATTCGTAATTTCCTTCGATTAAATCGTCACGCATTGGTGGCGCACAGGGAATATCCGTTGTTAAATGGTCTGCGTGTGTGGTTCCGAAAATCGGAATATCCAGTTGTGCCTGTGCCCAGGCTACCGAATAAATGGCATGCGTGTGTGAAATCCCGCCAATATTTTCCCAATTTTTGTAAAGGTAAGCATGGGTTTTGGTATCGGATGACGGCCTTAATTTTCCTTCTACGACATTGACATCGTAATCTAAAATCACCATATCTTCAGGCTTTAGAATCTCATAAGGAACACCGCTTGGTTTAATAGCAAAAATTCCTTTTTCACGGTCAACCGCGCTTACATTTCCGAATGTATAAACAACAAGCTTCAAGGCATCCAATTGCATATTGGCTTCGTAACATTCTCTTTGAAGTTCTTTATAGATGCTCATTTTATTTTTATTAAATAATTAAATATTTTAAAAATTACAGATGATTTAAGCCATTCTTATTGATTTACTTTAACAATGAATCGCACACAGACAGGCTTGAGCAGAAATCTTTTTTATGCTGGCAAAAAGATTGGGTGTGGAAGACGGATATGGCTGTCTAAAAAAAAATCTGAATTATTTTTAGCTGGTCAATGATCTGGATTTCTTATTCTTAAGTTTTATACTGTTTTCAGTAAAGTCGGCGAGAACCTGATACTGATTCATTAATTCTGCATAATTTTCCACCTGATCTGCCTGAGGAAAATATTCTGCTTCGAAATCCGAACCCATTTTCCGGCTTGCTTCCTTAACATTTGGGTAAATCCCTGCTGAAACCGCTGCATAAATCGCTGCTCCCAAAGCTGGAGCCTGGTCAGATGCAGCTATGACGATGGGCATATTAAGAACGTTTGCCAATGTCTGCATTATAAACGGGGATTTTCTGGCAACACCACCAATTCCGATTACTTTTTCGATTCTTACCCCTTCTTCTTCAAAACGATCTACTATTTTTTTCGAACCAAAACAAATGGAATTAACCAATGCTTTGAAAATATGTGGTGCTTTTGTACCGAGTGAAAGATTATTGATAGCAGCTTTGAGTTCCTGATTGGCATCCGGCGTTCTTCGTCCGTTAATCCAGTCCAGCGCAATAGGGAAGGCTTCGGAAAGAGGAATTTTTTCAGCTTCCAAGGTAAGGTTACGAATGAGATTATTTTCTATTTCTTCTTTTAAAAGTTCTTTCTGATTGTTATCGATCACATTGGAATTCATCAGAATGTTGTGAACAGGCCAAGTCAGAATGTCTTTGTACCATGCCAATACATCACCAAATGCAGATTGACCGGCTTCAAGACCAATCAAGCCCGGAATAACGGAACCGTTGACCTGTCCACAGATTCCTTTAACGGTTTTCTCCTGAATAATTTCTTTGGATGCTACCATAATATCACATGTAGAGGTTCCCATAATACGGATCAGTGTATTTTCTTCTACTTTTGCACCAACTGCTCCCGAATGGGCATCGAAAGTTCCCACTGTAATGACCGTATTGGTAGTCAAGCCTAATTTTTCCGCCCATTCCTGATTTAGATTTCCTGCAACTTCGTCTGAAGTATATGTTTTTTCATATAACCTGTCACGAAGTTCAGCCAGAGACGGATCTAACTGATTGAGAAACTCTTTTGACGGCAGTCCACTCCACGATTCGTGCCACATTGCTTTGTGACCCGCTGCGCAGCGACTTCTTTTGAATGTTGCCAAATCCTGATGATCGGAAAGCAGAAAAGTAATATAATCGCAGTGTTCCATCCAGCTGTAAGCAGAATTTCTCACTTTCTCATCCTGTCTGTTGATGTGAAGAATTTTCGCCCAAAACCATTCGGAGGAATAGATTCCACCCTCAAATTTGGTATAATCTTCACCGCCCCAGTTTCTTGCCAAATGGTTTATTTCTTCAGCCTCATCAATAGAAGTATGGTCTTTCCATAAAACCATCATTGCATTGGGATTTTCTTCAAATCCAGGTGTTAAAGACAATGCTATTCCGTCTTTGTTTACAGGAAGCGGTGATGAACCTGTGGTATCGATACAAATGCTGACAATTGATTCTGGTGCTACTCCACTTTCTTTTACCACATCAGAAATGGTTTGTTGTAAACCCTCAATATGATCCAAAGGATGTTGACGAAACTGGTTCTCTTCCGGTTTACAGAATTTTCCCTGCTTCCATCGTTGGTAGTAGCTGACAGAGGCAGACAGTTCTGCTCCGTTTTCTGTATCAATCAGCACTGCACGTACCGAATCCGTACCATAATCCAGTCCGATAACATATTTCTTCATTTTATAATGAATTAAGTTTTAATAAATATTTACATTTTCCTTAATCGGAGAATAAAACAAATATAAGATTCTATTTTAAATAAATGTATAAAATACACTTAATTTTATTTTTTCCTTTATTGAATGTATTTTAGACTTATTTTGTCTTTAAAATAAGCAAAGAACTGGCAGGAATTTCTATTGAAAATTTCCCATTTTTAATGACAATATTCTCCTCAACTGGTTGTATATTTTCCATTTCAAAATTATTTTCATCAGAAAGTGCTGGAGCTGTTAGGATCGTTTTTATTAATTTTTGCCCTAATTTTATATTTTTAGGATTGATTTCTATTGACCTGTTCTTATGGTCTGTGTTTACAATTTTTATGATCACCTGATTATTTTTGCTGTCTTTTACGGCCGTTGCATAGAGCTTGTCCTGGCCGCTAACCGAATTTTTATTATGAGAAATTGTTAGCAAATCAGTTCCCTTATTATTTGAAAACAATTTTTGAACATAATAATTGGGTGTTGCATATGACTGAAGATTATTAAACCATATCAGATCCGGAGTCCATTGCCAGCCATCGGCATGAGCAAATAACGGCGCATAAGAAGTCATCGTTACGACATCTGCATTTCTTTCCAGACCAGTCATAAAAGCTGCTTCCGAGAGTGCCGATTCCCAGTTGTTTCTATTGTCTGGACTTACTGTTTTCACCGACTGAACGGCATATTCACCAGCAAAAACTTTAGGCCCGTTTCTATCGTATTTATCATATCTCGCTGCATTTTCCTGAAACCATTTTGCAGAATTGTAATAATGCTCATCTACAATCTGGGCATTGAGTTTCTTAAGCTCTTTCCAACCATAATCGAAAAATTCTCCGTCTGGCGATGGTCCACTTCCTGAAATAATTTTCATGTCAGGATATTTCGCGTGAATGGCTTTTTCAAAAATCTGGTAACGTTCAATGTAATCTTCCCCCCACTGTTCGTTTCCAACACCGATATATTTCATATTAAAAGCTTTGGGATGTCCCATTTCTGAACGAATTTTACCCCACTTAGTATTTACATCTCCATTAGCAAATTCAATCAAATCCAAAGCATCCTGAACGAAGGGATTTAACTCTTCCAAATGAACCAGTTCCCCTGTATTGAACTGACATGCCATTCCACAGCTGAGAATCGGCAAAGGCTCGGCTCCCAAATCTTCCGAAAGCTGAAAATATTCATAAAAACCTAATCCAAATGACTGGTAATAATCGGGTGTAAGACGGTGTGCAAACCCCGAGCTCCATTTATTGATGAGATATTCTCTGTCGGCTATATTTCCCAATGTTTTTTTCCATTGATATCTTTCGGCAAGTGTTCTGCCTTCCACAATACAACCCCCTGGAAAACGTAAAAACCCGGGCTGTAAATCGTATAATTTCTGAACCAAATCTTTTCTTAAGCCACCTTTTCGTCCTTTCCAGGTATCTTGCGGGAAAAGAGAAATCATATCCACATTCACAACACCGTTTCCTGTAAAAGTGATTTGCAGTTTTGCTTTTTCAACTGTCCCAGAAGCAGAAAAAACAGCCGAATATTTTTGCCAACCTTCTCCTTTGATAATTATTGGAACATTGGAAATCACTTCTCCATTTTCATCAATCAGGCTTGCAATAACCGCAGAAATATTTCCAGATACATTTTCCAGATCAAAGCTGAAATCATATTTAGCATCTTTAAGAAGTCCTATTCCCCGAAAACCTTCATTTTCCAATAGGTACTTTTTATCATTGTAAACGGTAATTCTTGCATAGTTTTTATTGGTTTTGGAATGCTCAGAATAAATCGTCAAAAAACCAGAATCCAGATTATGAGAAAGGGTTTGTGTATTTTGCTGTTTCCAGCCCATTAATGGCTCATCAAACTCAAAGCTTCGGTTCTTGATAAGCTCAGCATACATTCCGCCATCGGCTGCAAAATTGATATCCTCAAAGAAAATCCCATACATTGTCGGCTGAATTTTGATGTTGGTAGGACTACCATCCAGGTCTAAAGTAAATTTTGTTGCCTGTGCCGATGAACATGCAACGAAACCTGAGAGAAGAAGTGTGAAAATTTTATTTCTCATTCTTATAATTTTGAAATTGATTAGATTTTATTTTTTTTTGAATGCCCATTTTTAGAAATAATGCTTTTTAGCACAAATCTTTCTCAAATGACAATTGCTTTTAAACTTGCAAATGAAATTCGCTGATTCCTTTATATTTTATAAAATCACAGACAAAAAATGGCCTGCTCAGCAAAATTCATTAAGACTTTTCAATTACTTCAAATTGTGGATAATCATATTTTTTAAAAAAATTTATTGGACTTTCAACTCAAGACTTTTTAGTTCTGAATTTTTTGAAGTTCCGCCATACAAAACAGTATAATCTCCTGATTTTAAAATTAAATCATCTGCTTTTTCATCGTAAAATTTAAAAGACTCTTCAGAGATCTTTAGCTGAATATTTTTTGTTTCTTTTGCTTTAATCAAAACTTTTTCAAAAGCTCTTAAAGTTTTTATGGGTGCCAAAACATCGTTATTTCTTTTCACATACACCTGCACCACTTCTTCGCCGTCTCTTTCTGAAGTATTGGTAACTGGAATTGTTATCGTAATATTTTCATTTGAATTGATACTTTTTTTGCTCAATTCAGCATTCCCATAAATAAATTTTGAGTAGCTTAAACCATGACCGAATGAGTATAAAGGATCTTCGGTCATATAACGATACGTTCTTCCCTTCATATCATAATTCTCAAAACCCTGATGCTTGCTTGTTGTTGAAAGTGCATTATCCAATTGCTCAAGATTCCTGTAAAAAGTAATAGGTAATTTTCCGGAAGGATTATAGTCTCCAGCAAGAACATCTGCCACTGCTGTTCCGCTGGATTGTCCACCATACCAAGCATTCACTAGAGCATCATAATTCTTTTCGTCCTGTTGCAAACCAAGCGCACTTCCCGTACACAGAACGAACACAACAGGTTTTCCTGTTTTTCTAAGCTCAGCCAGCAATTGACGCTGAACTTTCGGAAGCTCTATTGAAGTTTTATCACCTCCTTTAAAACCTTCTGCATTAACCATCATTTCTTCCCCTTCAAGGCTTGGAGAAAGTCCGCCGACAAAAACAATTACATCAGCCTCTTTTACTTTTTCTTTTACTGAATTAAAATTCACCGGATCTTTTCGGTACACTTCAAAACCAATACTAACATATTTCCCTTTCTGGCTGTGCCGAAGCTCAACCTGATATTCTTTTCCTTTCTCCATTTTCACCGGAAATTCCGAAGGATGCCTTGCATCGGGACCTTTTCTTGTTGCAATTTCTTTTCCATCGATCACAAGTGTATAAATATCTGATGTTGAAGCAGAAAATATCACCTCACCGGAATAAGTGCTTTTAAAAACACCGGATATTATTGCCGAAGTATTTTCTCTGGCAACTCCCGGAGCAAGCTGGGTTCCGCCAAAACTGTTGTAGGTAATTCCTGTTTTATTAGTCGAAGTATTGACTGGCTTTTCTTTCCATTCATTATTATTAAAAAACTCTACCTTCATTCCCTTTTCACCATTCTTCTGGCTTACAAAATTCTGGTAAAGAGATGTTCTGGACGATGGATCTGCTACTTCGCTTCCTTTTTCATAGATGATTTCAGCATTAGGAAATTTAGCTTTAATTCCACTTAAAATCGTAACAGTTGAAGAAGGCGTTCCGTTGTAGTTTCCAAGCTGCATAATTCCGTCATCAGCATTGGGACCTACAACGGCAATTCTTTTAATATTTTTATTTAAAGGAAGGACATTTCCTTCATTTTTCATCAGTACAATAGACTTTTGAGCCATTTTCAATGCCTGCTCTCTGTGTTCTTTAGAATCTATAGTAGAATAAGGAATATTGTTCCAGTGAACGGAAGATTTAGGATCCAGCATTCCCAACTCAAACCATCCTTTCAGAATTCTTCGCATAGAAACGTCAAGATCTTTTTCTTTAATTAATCCACTTGTCAGAGATTTATTAAGATTATTATAAGTATCCCCGCATTCCAGATCTGTTGAATGTTTTAATGCATCTGCAGCGCTTGTTTTTTCATCGGGGTGTGTTCCATGGTATTTTTCCTGATAAAAATCTGCCAAAGCCCAACAATCTGAAACCACCATACCATCATATTTCCATTTGCCGCGAAGAATTTCATTAAGCAAAGTATTATTCGCGCAACAAGGCTGACCGTCGAATGCATTATACGCACACATCACCTCTCTAACATTTCCTTCCAGAACCAACGCTTTGAAAGCCGGCAGATAGGTTTCATAAAGATCTCTTTTCGAGATTTCGGCATTGTAGGAATGTCTGTTCCATTCCGGACCGCTGTGAACCGCAAAATGCTTGGCACAGGCGTGGGTTTTAAAATATCTAGGATCATTTCCCTGCAAACCTTTTACAGCAGCAACACCTAAAACAGAGGTTAAATAAGGATCTTCTCCGTACGTCTCCTGACCTCTTCCCCATCGCGGATCTCTGAAAATATTAATGTTCGGAGTCCAAAAGGTAAGACCTTCGTAACGCCCGGTTTTGCTCGCCTCATCAAAAGATTTATTGTATTTGGCACGGGCTTCGTCAGAAATCATTTCAAAAGTTTTGAGGTGTTCCGGAACATCCCAGGTTGCTGCCAATCCGATCGCCTGAGGGAAAACGGTAGCGGTTCCAGCCCTAGCTACCCCATGAAGTGCCTCATTCCACCAACCATAAGCCGGGATTTCCAATCTGGGAACGGCTTTGGAATTATCCATCATCATTCCGATTTTTTCATCCACTGTTAACAATCCCAGAAGGTTTTCAATCCTTTGCTCAACCGGCAGACTTGGATTTCGAAACGGATATTTATAATTCTGAGCAGAACTAAACACACAAACTATGACTGATATGGTTGATAAAATTTTATTCATATGATTGATTTTAAAGCAATTTTTCATTAAAACGTGCTAAATATTACCTTTAAATATGGTTTTACAATGCGATAAAGACAAATATAAGATTCTATTTTGAATAAATGTATATATTACACTTAATTATAAATGATAAAGAAAAAAAGTCACCGGAATAAACCGGTAACTTTGTGAGAAAGCATATTCTCATTAAATATGAATGAAATTATTGTTTTATAAATTTAGTTTTGATGCTTTCCTCTAAACCGGAAATTTCAATAAAATATACACCTGAAGGAAGTTTTGAAATATCAATTCTGTTTTTACCACGGCTAAGTTTTGTATGATAAGAAACTGTACCTCCTCTTGCATCACTAATTGAATATACGGCATCAGATGACTTCCAATCAACAAAAATTTCATTTCTAGCGGGATTTGGGTACAAAATAATATCATTTTTCGCTTCTACTACACTGCTTACTTTAAGTGTAGCAAAGCTCAAAGGGAGAAGGTTATTTGTGTACACATTGTTTTCAGTAAGATATCCCTGAAACGAACCGACTGTTGGTTCATTACCAGCTGTTACTTTATAAAATCCTGTAACCCCGCTTTCTGTTTTCAGTACATATCCTCCCGCAGCTACTTTTACAGACTGATAAACACCATTTATCTGATTGATCGTAATTGCTTTTGGTGTAAATACAGCACCTGATCCTGTGAATGTTTTGCTTCCTGTAGCATTGATTAATACAGGAACATTGGCAGGAATGATACCATTGGAAATCTGCGTGCAAACAACACTTCCGAAACCTGGCTGCATCATATATGCTGTAACTCCCGATGGAATGGCTGCCTGAAAAGGTAAAAGTACGATCCCATATCCATTGAAAGTTCTAGTATATTTTGCAGAACTTGCTGTAAAGCCAAAAGGCACCTGAAAATCTTTACCCAAATCCGAAAGAGTCAGATTCTGACAGGAATTGCCTGAAATTACATTTATATTATTGTTACTGACACTTCCGTTAATATAAAAAATACTGTTACGATTGGAAGAACCACTGTTCCAAGTATCTGCCGATGTGTTTCCTGTAACATCTCTGAAATCAATGGATGTATAATATTCATTTTCCAGAGCATCCGTAAGATTGCTGTCTGTAAGCGAGTAAGCTGCTGCAAATTTTGAAGCTCTTTCATTACCAACATTGAAATAAACATCACCAAGAGTGAGGGTGAGAATTGAGCTGTAATTTCCGCTTCGAAGCCCAATAATTCCCTTGCAGCCATACGGAAGAACCGTTCTTGATATATCAAATACCAGATCGAAACTTCCGGAGCCCGGAGCAGGAAATGCTATACTGCCGTAATTATAAGATCTTACTGTCCCATTAGCATCTACATAATACAGCGTCGTATTGGAAGAAGTCGGCAAATTGGTTGTGGTATAATTCAGTATATTAAAAACTAACTTGTTGTAACGGTCATCAAGATTTAAATATCCACTGGTAGCATCTGTATTTGAGCTTATCAATGGGGTGGAATTATAGAAGGTAACTGTCTTTCCGCTAAGCTGGTAATTAATACCAAACGCTGAATTGGTTGGAATCTGAGTTTCAATTTTATTATAATGAACATCACCGCCCGTCATTAAGGATATTGGTCTGTCACCGCTTTTATTAAAAACAAAAGTCATTACACTAGAAGGGCTCACCTGAACCGTCGGACGGAAGCTCGCCGTATTGAAAGAGAAAGGTGATGAGGCCATATTCAAGGATTGCGATGTGGTTGTCTGTGTCCCTGAAGTAGTAAAGAATGGCAGATCAACTTTAAGATCATACGTGCTGGAAGAAGAATTGATAACAACAAGGGTGATCTGGTTTCCGTCCAGCGAGATATAAGAAGATCCTTCCAATGTTCCACCGGAGGTTTCCCATTTTGCATCTATCCTTGTTTTTCCCGTTGTATTTTTAGCATATTGAGATAGAATATATCCTCTTTTGGTCATGTCCCCGGAAACTGTTCCGTATGAGCCGTCTCCCATAAGACCATAGTACCTTTTAGAGCTATAATGAATCCATGCATTTACATTTCCAAGCAATGCATTATTAACACTTCTTGCAAAAGTGAAACCATCCGTATTCCATGCAAAATCTCGTGGAGCTGAACTACTTGATGAGTTCCAATTGATCAGATATTCTGTCTGCCATATTTCTTTGTTATAATTTTGAAACTGCTTGTACACAGACTGCATTGAGCCATATTGATGACCTCCGTACACCTCAAAGTTAGCCATCACCGCAGGATCCAAAAATGCATTGGCAAAATTATCTGTAAAACCAACACTTTCGGGTGCTATTACCTTGCAATTGATGAGATGTCCATAATTTTTAACAAAGGTGGCTATTTGTGTCGGAGTCCAGATACACCCTTGATACTGTGCCATTTCATCGGGCTCATTTTGTATAGATATGTAATCTAATGTTACCCCATTATTTTGCATATAAGTTACAAAATTGTTGAGATACAAAGCATAATCCTGATAATTTTCAGGTTTCAGATAGCCTATTTGCTGGACACCGTTTGGATCAGTATAAACAGCATTGACATGGTTATTGGTTTTCCATGCTGCCGGCATTGTCCATGGACTGGCAAAAATGGTAAGACCCATTGATTTAGCCAGCTGGGCCGTTGCAAGAGCAGTGCTCCAATTGCTGCTTTGCTCGGGAATATAAAGGCGCATTATATTATACCCTCCTTCACTCCCTGCACCCCAGAGTTTTTGGATCTCTGTGGTAGTCATATGATTGTACCCAAACTGTGGACTACAAACAAAACCGCCGAAACCTGTAATTTTCTGATAAGCAATATTCTTATCAATTTTTACTTTTGCCTGCACATTTTGTGCATTCAGCTGTACTGAAATTGCAATACCTGTAATCATTACAAGTATTAATTTGAAGATTTTTTTCATAGTAATAAGTTGTTAAATTGTGGTGTTAAATGTGTCTAATGAATAGATTATGATGATTGTTAAGTCGTTATTTCAGCTTCTCTCTGAAAATTATCCCTTCATAAAATTCACCATCATCAATTTTCAACAATTACGCTCTTCTTTTATTTTTCTGAATAATCACTTTGAGGAGCTCCCAGGTAACTTGGTTTAAGACTTCCTGTATCAATAAGTATTTTCTCTAAAACAATTCCCGGCTCCAGAACCCTAAATCTCAACGTATGTTTGCCTGGTTGCAAAATCTGATGTTTCGTCACTGATTTAATGATTTGTTCCGACTGCCATTTCCCCAATTCTCCACGGTAATGTCCATTAAAATTAACGGTCTCGGGTTTTTCTCCATCAAATGAAATCTCATAACGCAATCCTTTATTATGATTAAAATTTAAAGTTGGTGCCAACAAAAGCTGAACTTCAAATTCTCCTTTGGATTCAAAATTAATATCATATTCCAGATAAATATTTTCATCGGATTGAGGATAGGCGTTTTGTGGAAAAGTTGTAATTCCTGATTTTGTTTTGCCGAAATCAGGGATCACTTCCCAATGAATCCTGTCTGAATTATTCATCCTCGCAAAGTTTTCCGCTTCAATAGAAACATACCCGCTTCTTTCTGCAAATACTTTTTCTTTCAGTACGTTTGCCTGGGAAACATAAGTCACTTCAGGCATTATATTTATTTTTCCGTCAAACCAGGCTTTATATCCTATCTTCATTTGATCCATCATATGCGTCCATTTTCCTCCGGAAATCTCATTGTTATATTTATTGTCGAGATAAGCATTTCTTTCAAAACAATCTTTCACTTTATCAGCATAGAAGTTGGCCTGAATATCTTTTTTAGCTGCCAGTTCCTTGTTTTTGGCAACAGCGTAATACATTTCATATAAATTGCTGCACGCGTCGATCGGGTATAGAACCAACTGATAATAGGCATCCTGATATTCTGCCGGAATCTGGTCTTTCAAACGTAATGCATCTAATGCCAACGCTCTGTAGTCATTCAATACCATTTCAAATTCAT
This sequence comes from Chryseobacterium paludis, assembly GCF_025403485.1. Taxonomy (NCBI): domain Bacteria; kingdom Pseudomonadati; phylum Bacteroidota; class Flavobacteriia; order Flavobacteriales; family Weeksellaceae; genus Chryseobacterium; species Chryseobacterium paludis. The sequence goes on along the minus strand of NZ_CP099966.1, from coordinate 596,802 downwards.
CATAATTCTCAAGACTGAATGTTTTACTGTCAAGCGTTTCCGGAGTTACTCTGCGATTGTATTTTGCATACAGGTTAATCATCCTGGCAATTTCCTTTGAATGTTTTTCTCCAAACTGCTGTGCAGCCCATTTTTCGGTATATTCCAAAAGGTTTTTAGAATTAAATTGTTTCGGATTCCACGCCATTTCCAGGAAAAAGCTGATCGGAAATTCCATTGGTTTTAAGTCACCCACGTTGACCACCCAAACTTTATCTACTTTATGTTCGTACGAAAGATTCATCTGCTCCCAAACCCGTTGAATCGGACTGATATTGATCCACTTAGAATTTCTCGGTCCGCCTACATAATCGAAATGATAATACATTCCGTAACCCCCTTTATGCAAAGGCTTCGAAAGGTCCGGAAGCTTTCTCACATTGCCCCAGTTATCGTCACAAAACAGTAGAATAACATCATCCGGAACTCTCATTCCTTTATCATAGTAATCCTGAACTTCTTTATACAAAGCCCAAACCTGAGGTGTTTTGTCAGCTTTTTTTCCAGTGACATTAGCAATGATTTTGCGCTGGTCCTCTACTATACTTTCCAGTAAAGAAATATTCGTTCCCTCTCCCATTGCTTCATCACCATCGCCGCGCATTCCAACAGTAACGAGTTTTTCCCAGTTTTCACTTCTCATGATTCCCGCTTTCCAGAATTCCTGTAATACTTTGGCGTTTTTAGAATAATCCCACACATTAGGCAAATTATTTCTTTTGATATATCGGTGCCAATCAGTCTGTGCCTGAGCCATCGGTTCATGATGCGAAGTTCCCATTACAATTCCCATTTCATTGGCTAAAGGTCCGCTCAAAGGGTCATCGTCGTAAAATGCTTTTCCCCACATGGCAGGCCAAAGGTAATTGCCTTTCAGACGAAGGATCAGTTCAAAAACTTTTTCATAAAATTTTGAATTAATCCCGCCAAAAGTTGCTCGTGCCCAACTGCCAAGCGAAGGTTCTTCATCATTCAGAAAAATTCCACGGTATTTTACGCCAGGTTCTCCATCGGTGTATATTCCTTTTTTGAAATATAAATTTTCTTTCTTTTCAACCGGAACATCAGCCCAGTAATTCCATGGTGAAACGCCAATCTGCTTCGACACTTCGTAAATGCCATAAATGGTTCCTCTTTTATCGCTTCCTGCAATCACAATGGCTTCCGAAACTCCCGGAAATGGATTGCTGATATTTTGGATAATATATTTTTCTGTTTTTCCGGTTAATGATTTCCCGTCGATCTTTTTTTGTTTAATTAAGTCATCGATCACCGATTTTGTTCCGATGGTTCCGATGATAATTAAAGGAGAATTGACCCCAGAAATCTGATTCAGTATATTGGGCTGTTCACCTGTTACTTTCTGAAAATCTGTTTGCAGGTTTTTTACCGCCCTCATAATTCCTGCATCCATCTGAGCCTTTGCATATAATGAGATTCTGACTGATTTATCTTTCAGAAGAATGGCATCATTGGTTTTTTCTGTTGTGATAAAACGTTCGGTTGCCTGTAGATGACAACAAGCACCAAACAATAGTACAAAGAGAAATAGTATTGGTAATCTGTTCATAATCTCTATCTTTTATCTTATTGAACTTTATAGGTTTAAATTTAATTCGATCAGTTGCGAATCTTACGCAGCCGAAGTGCCTCTCTATTTCTTATTTTTTTTAAAATCGGCGAATCTCATTCCTCGATTTGAGCGGAAATCCTTTTTGTTTTGATTAAACAAAAAGACTGGGGCCTTCCACAAGCTCAGGATAAACTCAGGAAGATAAAGCTGCCCCAATTATTCCCGCATTAATTCTTCAATACAAATCCACCATTCGGCTGAATTTCAATTTCGTATACTCCTTTTTTATTGATGGAAATCTGTTTTATAAAAGTCGTTTCAGAATGATTGTCATTGATAAGTTCAACCTTTTTGTCTGCCAACATCGGAAGGTTCAGTTTAAGTTTTTTAGGTTTTTTTTCTGCATTCACTCCTGCGACATACCATTTATTCTGATGTCTTCTTGCGATCACCGAATATTTTCCAGGATAGCCATCGATAAAAACCGTCTCATCCCAAAGTGTCGGAATATCTTTGATAAAATCAAGCTGGAATTTCGGCGCATCAGTTAGGTTATTTGGCATTATGGCAAACATCTGAATGGGATTCTGAAAAAGGACAGCAGTGGCTAACTGAAATCCATCCGTGGTCAACCTTCTGTTTTTTTCTTTGTTGGATTTGGTTAAAAATTTATTGAGAAATGTCCCTCCAAATTCCATACTTCCGACCGTATTTCGGATAAAGGGATGTAATGTGGCAAAAAAAGCTTCCTGCTTACGTACCTCTTCCGAAAAATAAAGCATTTCCGAAGCTAGAACGGCTTCACTTCCGGCATAATTCGGGTACATTACTTCCCATCCTCTCGGTAAAGTGGCACCATGGAAAATAATTGTTAATCCAAAATCGTTGGCATCAGATAAAATATCTTCGTACAGACGCATTGTTTCCTGTTTATCTCCTCCAAAGAAATCGACCTTCAAGCCTTTTATACCAGATTCCTGCAGCCACTTCATTTCTTTTTTGCGTTCGACAGAGCTGCTCATCTTATTTCTCGGTCCCATTGGTGCATCATTGGCAGCTCCATTGGAATTGTACCAAAGCATGACACTCACATTTTTAGACTTTGCATACTGAATAAGTTCTTTCATTCTGTCTTTCCCTATATTTTTATCCCATAGCGCATCAATCAGAATAAATTCATAATTAAGAGTTGACGCTAAATCAATAAATTTTGTCTGATCATCGTAATTCATACTGTTGTCCTGCCATAGAATCCAGCTCCAGGTAGAACGTCCGAACTGATATTTTTGTGAAGGCTCGTAAAGCGGTTCTATCAAATCAAAAGGAACAGTAGTTTCCACAATTGGTTTCAACGAATCTCCAATCGTAATCGTTCTCCATGGTGTTTTTCCAGGAAGAGAAATCGCAGCTCCCGAACTTCCGAAACCGTTATTTTCTGCCATATGCGGATACGCAACCTGATAAAGATTTTTTTCTGAGGTGGTATTGAGGTGTGAAGCGCAGTATAAACTATTTACTCCTGTCTCCGAAAGTAAGACCCAGCCATCGTTTCCGACATGAAAGAGCCCAGGGAAAACATAACCGTAATCGGCTTTAACCCCTAATTCCGCATCCGCCTTATATCCGCTTTCATAGCTCGGTGCTGTTCGGGCAAATCCGGTCATCGGCTTCATCATCGGTGAGAGAAAGGTCGTCGTTTGATCTGGAAATCTATATCCCGTAATTTCTGATTGTACAACAGCGCTGAAACGGTCTTTCATTGGAGGAATTTCATAACGGAATGCAACATTATTATCGCTGACCTGAAACTCAATTGAAATGTCGAACTGATCTTTATTCATAAAATTAACAGTCAACGCATTCGCTTTATACTGAATCTCTGATTTTTTGATTTTTTCATTGTTATATTTTTTGGAAATTAAATTCATTTTATAGTTGATGAATTTTAAATTTTTAGAAAAATCCGATTCGTTGGTAATTAAACCCAACGGAGATTTATCTATCCCTGTTTTTTCCTGAAAAGTCACAGAGTATAATGCTTTTCCCTCTTCCAAAAATACATTCAGCTTCAGCTTGCCGTCCGGACTTGAAATCTCGGCAATCTGTGCTTTAACTTGTGATAAAAGACAGAAAATTATTAATGACAGAAATAGGAGTGTTGCTTTTTTCATTTTAATTTATTTTGAAAACATCCAATAATCGAAAAACATTATATCTTTTTCCGCTTTGCCATTACACACAAAATAAAGATTATGAATGCCTGTAATTTTGCTGGATATATTAATAGTGACCGTTTCAAAGCGGTCGTCACCACCTGTTAGCGGAACTTTTATGGTTGTGGCTATTGGTCCACTTACACTATCTAAACGAACCTCCATCGTAACACCGCTGTTATGCGTAGTCCCTACTCTTGCAGAAAATGATTGTGCACCTTCTTTTCCAAAATCAACATTTTTTACGCTTGTATAAGCACCATTTTTCTTTGCTTTGATGAAAACTCCCGCTGTTTTGTTTTGATAAGATTTTACATTCTCTGACCAGGCTATCATTTCCGCCTGATTAAATGAATAAGGATTAATGGTTGCAATGGCTTCTGTAATACCGTTGGTCATTTTAAAAGGTGAAATAGAACCGTCTGTATTAAAATTAAGCTCCTGAACACTTACCGATCTTGTAAATCCACTTCCACCTGGCAACGCACCATTGTGGTAGAAAAAATATGTTTTTCCTCTGAAATCAATAACTCCGGGATGATTGGTAAAAGATTTTCCTTCCGCAGGCATTATGGTTCCGCCATATTTCCAAGGACCCTGCGCACTTTTGCTTGTGGAATAGCCGATAAATTCTGGAAGCGGGCCTCCAGGCCAGAAAAGATAGTACAAGTTTTTACGTTTGTACAGCCACGGACCTTCCTCATATTTTGTTGGTCTTTCGGGATTTCCTTCTCTTTTACCAAAAGATTCTTCTGTCATCGGAACCTCAACAATATCACCGGAATAGGAAATCATATTTTCATTCAACTTTACATATTTAAGCTTCGGATTTCCCCAATACATATGCGCCTGACCATCATCAAGAAAAACGGTAGGATCTATATCACCCCATTCACTCTGAACAAGCGGTTTTCCCAAAGGATCATGAAATGGTCCAAATGGATTATCGGCAACAGCAACACCAATTGCTCCCTTATTATTTGTCTTGCTGATCATCGGCACATACATGAAAAACTTCCCGTTTCTTTCGATGCACTGCGCTGCCCACGCATCACGTTTTGCCCAATCGAAATCATTGTAGGAAAGGATAACGCCGTGGTCTGTCCAGTTAACCATATCATTGGTAGAAAACACTTTCCAGTTGTTCATGGTAAACCATGTAGAATCGTCTTCATCATGTGTTGTATAAACATATAAACGATCATTGTAAACCATCGGAGCAGGGTCTGCGGTATAGGCAGTCTGAACGATAGGGTTTTGAGCAGTTACAAGTCCTGTATAACCCGTCAACAAACTACTTATTATAAGTTTTATGGTATTATTTTTCATTTTAAACATTTCTATTTAACCATTATTTTTTCTAATATCAGATCACTTTAGTTTAAGCTAAACGATGAACACTTTAATTTGAACTAAACTTCCACCAATCGAAGTAGAAAAGTTCTTTGTTTCCTTTAAATATAAAGTACACATCATGAACGCCTTTTATGTTTTTTACTGGGGATTTAATCGTTTTGAAGAGATCGCCTTCGGCTTTTCCCGTTACCTCAACAGTCCCTAATAGAGGTCCATCAAGAGTATCAGTGTGTATTTCTATACTTCCGCCACTTATTGAGGCAACCGATACTTCCAGGAATTTTGTTCCTTTCGAAAAATCAACCCCTTGAACTTTGATATAATCTCCATTGTTGATCCATGAAACAACAAGACGATCAGTTATTTTTTTACCGGTATCATAGGGATTGTTCCTTTCCCATTCGGTCATTTTTTCGGTTTTTAAACCTTCACTGTAAGCAATGGTTTCCGCTTCAACTCTACTGTATGGATTTAAAACGGCCATTCTTTGTACACCTTCCGGATTCCAAAACGGTAACTTTTGAATGGTACCATCAGCATTGTAAATCAGTTCGCTTACACAGATGGAACGGCGCTCATAGTGTTTGCTTATTGTCTGTTTCCCTAGATTGTAATTGAAACCGAAAACATAAGATTTTCCTTTGTAATCAATAATTCCTGGGTGATTTCCGTTGGATCGTTTATCGCTGTCCATAATCATTCCCTTGAATTCCCATGGCCCGGTTGATGACTTTCCCATTGCATAACCGATTCCTTCAGGACAGCAGGTTGATGCATATGCCATATAATAATTTCCGTTGCGTTTCCAAGCCCAGGGACCTTCCTGATAATGAAAAGGATCGGGAGTACCCTTCACTTTAGCAATCGATGGGTCCTTTACCATTGGTCCGTCAATAGAAATCATGTCATTATTCAGTTTTACATACCATAAATTTGGATTTCCCCAGTACAAATAGGCCTGTCCATCCTCATCAATGAGGACGGTCGGATCGATATCGTCACTTGAATTTTTTACAAGCGGTTTGCCTATAGGATCTTTAAAAGGACCATACGGACTGTTTGCCACCAAAACTCCGATTCCTCTTTGTCCCGGCATCGGGCAATACATATAAAATTTACCATTTCTTTCTATAACCTGAGGTGCCCACGCTCCGTTTTCGGGATCAGCCCATTTAAAATCTTTTAGAGAAGCTACAATACCGTGATCGGTCCAGTTGACCATATCGGTTGAAGTATATAGCAGCCAGTCTTTCATTTTAAATCCGAATGCATCATCTTCATCGTGACTGGTGTACAGAAAAACAGTATCCTTATAAACCATTGGGGCCGGATCAGCTGTGAATTTGGTCTGAATAATGGGATTTTGTGCAGAAAGCCACGAACCGGCAAATAGTAATCCGATATTTAAAGTATATTTTAAAAGTATTTTCTTTATCATAATTGAGTATCTTTCATTAATCGTTAATAATCTACCTCATTTTGGTATTTTAAGAGTTTAATTATTTTATTTTAGAACTCCACTTTAATATTTCTACCCGAATAAGCCACCGTTTTCTGTCGGCCATCCGGAAGAATAATATTGAAGTTTCTTTTTTCAATCATTCCTTTATACTTTCCTTTGCGGCTATCTATGGTAAGTGTATGGGATTTGTTATTCCAATGCATTGGTATTTCCGTGTAATCTCCTTTTTCGTAATTATAATTGTCAAATTCGTCTTCATATAAGATAAAATCTGCATCTGAACCTGGATAAACTTTCAAGGTTAAATTATCCCATTTCTTTTCTGTAGCATACTGGACATCGGGGCCAAATGGAATAATGCTTCCATCTTTTATATACAATGGGATGCTATGGATAGTGACTGTTTTTTCGATTTCTTGTCCGCCCTTGTATTTTGTATTGGTCCAGTAGTCGTACCATATAGAACCGGATGGAAGATAGACTTTCACAGTTTTATTCTGGGTGAAATCTACATCAGTAGCAGAAGGTCCTTTTTTAGTTTCCTCTTTTTTATCCCAGCCGTTCTGTTCGTTGGTTTTCAGAATTTTCTCGGGAGTATATTGTGCATTCAGTATAGGAATAACCAAGAAGGATTTCCCGAACATATATTCACTATTCATGTTCCAAGTCTTTTTATCTGCTGAAAAATCCATTGCAAGCATTCTCATAAAACTTGACTGATTTTTAGAAACATCCCACGAAACGGAATAGATATAAGGCAGTAAACTGTATCTTAATCTAATAAATTTTTCAATGGCATCATATACAGGCTCTCCTCTTTTTCCGAACTGATAGATTTCTCTCGGAACATCTGTTCCATGTGAACGCATCATTGGGGTAAATGTTCCGTATTGTAGCCAGCGTACATACAATTCCTGAAACATAGGATTTTTTGATCCTGAACTTTCATTCCAGCCTTTTTTATATGTTCCTGCAAAAAAACCACCGATGTCCGAATTGAAATTAGGGTTTCCGGTGAGGGTAAAATTCAGACCCGCAGGAACCTGATTTCGTAAAGATTCCCACGAAGAATTAACATCCCCAGACCAGGTATTGGCTCCGTATCTTTGCTGGCCTGCATATGCTGACCTTGTAAGAATGAATACTCTTTTGTCACTTGTTGTAGCACGCTGATGGTCATAAACACCACCAACAGCCATTAATGGATAAGCATTTCTTACCTTTCTGAAAGAGCCTAAATATGTTTGTGTGTCTAAATCTTCCGGCTTCTGGCTGAGATGATCCGGTTCAGTAGAATCCATCCACCAGCTGTCTACGCCAAGGCTGAAAACACCTTTGTTCAGATATTTCCAATAAATATCTCTGGCTTCCGGATTATAAGCATCGTAAACACGCACTCCGGAAGGATAATTCATATCAGGAGGCCAGACTTCTCTGCCAGATTCCGGCCATGTTTTGAAATTAAAAAGCATTCCTTTTTTATCCATTTCACGGTAAGGATTGGTCATCGGACCGAATGATGACCAGATGGAAACAGACAAATGCGCATTCATTCCGTGGATGTCAGTAATCATTTTTTTAGCATCAGGAAAATCCGGGCTAATAAAATCCATCGCATTCCACTGGTAATTGTTTCCCCAATATTGCCAATCCTGAATAATTCCATCTAAAGGAACTTTCAAATCACGATATTTTTTTACGACATCAACAATCTCACTCTGACTTTTATAGCGTTCTTTACTTTGCCAAAAACCGTATGTCCATAATGGGGACATGGAGACATTTCCGGTAAGCTCACGCATTGAAGCAACTACTCCATCAGCATTTCCTCCATACATAAAATAGTAATCCACCCCTTCTCCTACTTCAGAAGAAAATGATGTTTTCAGAATATTATCGGTAAACTGAGTCGGAGACTCATTATCCCAAAAAATGCCGTAACCTTTTACAGACTGGAAGAAAGGCACAAAATCCCAGGTATTGTTCTGCACCATTCTGATGTCCTGATTCCGTTGGGATAATTTTCCGTTTTGAAGGATACCCAAGCCATAAATAGGCTCATCTTTTTCCAACTGAAAAGACTGGGTTACTGAATAAGTTTGTTGCCCGGCATCATTAAAAGATTTAAAATCACACTCTTTTTCTTTCAGAAGCTGTTTTCCCGATAATGTGGTATAATCTATCTCTCCGTTTTTTGTATTAATGGATATTTTTAAAGCATCCGTTTTTACTAATAAAATATCTTTCTTTTCTGCAACAGTAAATTTTATTCTTTGTTCCTGCTTGGTTACTGACCAACTTTTTTTCACAAATGATTTTCCTGCAGGATATTTAATGATCCGTACTGTGTGAGATCCGTAAAATCTCACTTCCATATTTAGATCAGCCGCAGAAAAAATTAATCCCGTGTCTGTTTTTTTGTATGATTGCGCGTTCGCATATTGCCCGGTTATGAAGACTAATGGGGCCATGATGATATATGCTTTTATTTTCTTAAAATTTATTCTTGTTATCATGGTTTGAATTAATTTTTCAGACTGATTTTGTTTATTCAGATCTTAACTGAGCTGAAATTGCCTGCTGATCAATATTCTTAAAAAGCAATTGAGAAAACAGATACAGATCATTCTTCCAGACTTTGAAATCGTGACCGCCCGGTTCTACATAAAAAATGTGAGGAATATTATTCTGAGCTAGATAATCGCTTGTCCTTCTACTGAAAGGCATCAGTCTATCCTGATCTCCGCAGGAAATCCATAGCAATTTTAGTTCGTTAGCTTTGGTGGGCTCTGGAAGCAGTTCCTGAGATTCTTTGGTATTGGGGGCGGAAGAAAAGCCACCAACCCAGGCAAATTTGTCGATATTTTCTAAACCAAAATTCAAGGTTTGTCCACCACCCATTGACAATCCTGCTATCGCCCGGTTTTCCCTCTCTTTTTTTACAGGATATTTTTTTTCAATGAAAGGTATAAGATCATTCAGTAAATCTTTTTCAAATGTTGCGAAAGCTTCCACCTTGTCTTTTGACATAATATCACCTATCGCTCTGTCGTCTTTCATCGCTCTTCCATTGGGTAATACGACAATCATGGGAGTTAGTTTTCCCTGAGCATAAAGATTGTCAAGAATAATCTGAGGTGTTCCGTTTCTGAACCATTCTTTTTCGTCTCCACCAATGCCGTGAAGCAGATACAAAACAGGATATTGAATCTTTTTTTTGAAGCCTGGAGGTGTATATACCAAAGCTCTTCTCTGCGTTCCCACCGTTTTTGATTCATAGGTTATAGTATCAATTTTCCCATGAGGACTTTCTTTCCTTTCAACATCAAAACCCTGAGGGGCCATTTTATCAAAAGTCTGTGCGGGAATAAACACTACTGATAAGATAAGACCTAACGCTAATGCAATTGATTTATTCATAATTTTTATTTGTATTTTTTACACTTATTAATTTAGATAAAAAAATATTATACAAATAATATTTCATCATCTATGCAACCTTAATCTAACTACTTATTGTATGAGCGAAGAATCCGTAATTCTGAAAAAATCAACATCAACAAAACCTCCTGTACTTTTTGTGGCATAATTAAAAATCGCGAATTTAGATCCCATGAATAACCTTCTGTAATCAAAAATCATTTTATAGTCTTTTTCCATAACCGTCCAGTTTTTCTGGTCGGTGCTATAAGAGAAATCTGCCAAGTCTTTTCCAAGGTTAAAATCTGCTTCAATACGAAGATAAATTATACCCGCAGCTAAAGGAATTCGCTTTTTTTCTTCCTTTTTCACTCCTATAATCGCTTTCGTTTTATTATCTAAACTAACTTCATTAGTAGAAAAAGTCAGAAATTTCTGATTGCCTTCTTTTACAATTGATAACAACCCTGAATCTCCGTTAAATGCACTAAAACCTGTAATATCACCGTCCTTCATTCCTTTTAAATCTAACGCAACAATAGCACTTGATTTTGGACCGGTCATTCTTTGCGTTAAAGTATTTGGAGCAGCATAAAGATTATCCACCACACGACTTGTTTTCAGTCTTATAAATCCTTTTCTTTCAGATAAAGACCAGGCTTCATTCATAGGATTGTGATTCCATTGCCATTGGATTTTCAATTTTTTATCTGAAAACTCGTCACTTTCTACGATGCTATTTTTAGGTTTAAAAGGCGAAAGCGGAATTTCACCGTTCAAAGGGATTTTTCCGTTATTCCCCAAAACCGGCCAGTCATTTTCCCACTGGACAGGAATCAAAATAGGGACACGCCCTACTCCACCTCTGTCCTGAAAAATAAGCGAATACCAGTTGCCATTTTTATCATCAATCAAAACGCCTTGACCAGCGTAAGAGAATCCGAGAAAATTATCTTCCAGAATCACTTTTTTCTCATAAGGACCGGTTACTTTATCTGCTCTGTAAACTTCCTGACGGCGTTTTTCACCTTTAGGCCAGGAAATCATCATCATATAATATTTTCCCTTCCTTTTAATGATCTGGTTACCTTCCAGAAGTCCAGTTTCTGATGAATCTCTCTGAAAAACAACAGTTCCGTCTGGATTTCCGATAATCTCTTTAAAATCAGCACTTAATTCAAAAACTTTATTGGAAGTGAAAACATAAACTTTGTTGTCATCATCAAAAAGCAAAGAAGCATCGTGAAAATGTCTGGTTCTGGTAATGAGCTTCCAGTTACCTTTTTCGGGATTGTCCGTTACATAAAAATAGGATCTGAAAGGCTCATCATTCGGAGAAAACAAAACGTAATATTTTCCTTTATGATAGCGGATAGAGGACGCCCATTGTCCCCTGCCGTACACTGTTCCGTTAAGCAGATCATACTTAGAATTATCATTCAGTGTATCGAAAACATAGCTTGCCATTTCCCAATGCACTAAATCCTTAGAATGCATTATTGGAGCTCCTGGCATTAAGTGCATGGTGGTACTGATGAGATAAAAATCGTCACCATTTCTGGTCACCGATAAGTCCGGAGCATCAGCCCAAATAATAGGATTGGTAAAGGCGGTCGTCTGCTCTTTTTGAGCAGGATTTACCTGGGCCGAAAAGAGATTCAGCCCAATAAATCCATAAAAAGAAACTATATGAAGTGATTTGTTAATTTTCAAAACTTTAGTATTTAATGTCTGCGTTACTTTTTTAATAATCACTGGATGACACGTTTGGAACGTTGACCTGAAGCAGCCCGACTTGAGCGGAAATCCTTTTTATAATTGCGATTGATGGAAAGTTCAACAGATTGCTTCACGTTGTTCGCAATGACAAAAGATTGAGAGCGGAAGGCGGATTAAGCTGCCATAAATGTCATCATCTCATTTAAAATCTAGTTAGGTTTAATATCGTTAGATGAAGTGCTGTACAAACCAATCAAGCTTCCTGTAAACCCACCTGCAACATCAGTAGAAAGAATATCTCCTGAAACCGGACCTCCAAGGTTTTTAAAGTTTTTGCCATCTAAGGAATAATTAAAATAATGTTCGTCTTTTTCACCTATCACCTGTAATGTGGCACTTTTTGAAAGTGAAATTTTTTCACTGGCAATTAATTTTGATTCTCCTTTTTCAGTTCTTTCCAAAACGATATAATAATCTTTATCTTTTTTTGTAATTCCGAATACATAGTTGAATCGTTCACTTTGATAGCAAGTAATTCCTGCCAGTTCTTTTTCTGATTTCGGCTTAAAATCCAGCATTACAGAAGCTTCAAAGTCTTCATGCTGCAACCTGTGAAATAATGCCGAAATTGGAGCAAGAGCTTTAATATTCGTTTCAAAAGGATTTATTTTCACTCCATTTTTGGAAATACTAATGAAATTCTCACGTGGCCCGCGCATTGCGATCCATCGGTAGTCCAGACTTTTATCAGTCAGTTTATCAGAATATGTAAAGTTTCCGTTCGGGAAAAATCCGTTTTGTCCGGCCTGATCTTTTACGCCTTCCGGTAATTTTAATTTTGGTTTCATCGGAACCAGTCCGTTTTGAAAAACAGGATACGTTCCGCTCCAGTCAACAGGAAGAATAAAAGTTTCACGACCACTGTTTACTCTGTTCTTTACATTGGGGCGAATCGCTAAAAAGACACCATAATATGTACCATCCGGGCTCTCAACCAAATCGGCGTGACCCGCCCAATCTACTTTATCTTTTCTGTCTTTCGGAAAATACCGCTGTGTCAAAATAGGATTATTCATCGCAGGAACAAACGGACCTTTCGGAGAATCCGACATAAAAATAACTTCGCTGTGATTACCTCCTGTTCCGCCTTCGGCACACATCAGATAATATTTTCCGTTCTTTTTATATAAATGCGGACCTTCTATCCAGATTGGTTTTTGGGAAAGATCAACACCTCCGTTTACAATAATTTTGTCTGAACCTGCAACTACCTGATCTTTTTCCAGATCATAATCCCACATCTTGATGACACGGTGACCGTTATACTGCTCAGTTCCTTTTGGTGGCGCATCATTGTGAACGATATAAGCTTTACCATCATCATCAAAGAAAATCGAAGGATCGATGCCATCAAAATTCAGCTTTTGAACTTCGCTCCATCCTTTTGCAGGATCTTTGGTTTTCACAACCATATTTCCAATTCCGCCGGCAATCTGCGTGGTGATCATATAGAAAGTATCATTATGCTTATTATATTTAATATCAGGTGCATAAATTCCTTGTGATACGCCTGATTTTTCTACTTTCAGCTGTGAAGGTCTGTCCAGAACGTGTCCTAGCTGTTTCCAATTAACCAGATCTTTGGATGTGAAAATCGGAACACCCGGAAACATTGAAAATGAAGAATTTACCAGGTAATAATTGTCACCTTTTCTGGTAATACTTGGATCCGGATAACATCCCTGAAGAATCGGAGAATAAAATTCGTCCTCTCTCAAAGGATTGTTTGTGTATATTTTATCATTTCCATGATAGGAAAAGTCTGAGAAAGTCTGTGCTGAAACGTTGGCAAAAGATAATAAGGCAACAGCAGCCATCAACGTTGTTTTCTTTTTTAAAAATATCGGATTCATTGTTTTCTGGTTCATTATTTTCTCTTTATGTGATTGTTATTTGATTTTAAATTCTTTCTTAAAATTTTGATTAAGGTCAATTGGTACCATTCTATTTTATAAATAACCTGAAGCCCCTTTCTATTGATGTTCTTTTTTCATTTTTAAAATATAAGTTCTTCCTGCTTCTGTTCGCAAATCATAGATGAATCTTTCTTTTATTTTCACTGGATTTAATTGAGCTTCAGGAGAAATCAAAGGTTTTTTGATCATTGGAATTTCAAAATAAGGATTTTCATTTTTTTCCGATGCTGCTTTTAATACGCTTTTTCCTTCTAAATCCAATTCATTAAGTGCACTGATTCTACAATTTCCTCCAAGATTTGATTTGATGATGACCTCAGTTGCCTGATTGTCTTTCCAAACCATGCTGACTTCAAAACCACCATACGTTTTCAGTCCGGAAATATTTCCGTTTTTCCATTCGTCGGGAAGTGCGGGTAAAATGTCGATGCTTCCGTTTTGTGTCTGTAAAAGCATTTCTGTAATTCCTGACGTACAGCCGAAATTTCCGTCGACCTGAAACGGCGGATGTGCATCGAATAAATTCGGATAGGTTCCTCCTTTTTCGCTCCAACCGTCTTTTTCCACTAAAGTTAACTGGTCTTTTATTAATTTATTCGCGTGATTTCCCTCTAATAATTTAGCCCAAAGATTAATTTTCCAGCCCATCGACCAGCCTGTAGAAACATCACCACGGTGTATTAAAACCGTTTTCGCAGCATCAAAAAGTTCTGGCGTTGTGAGAGGATTGATTTGATTTCCGGGAAACAATCCATACAGATGAGAAACGTGCCTGTGATTGTCTTTTGGGTTGTCCCAGTCTTCAATCCATTCCTGGAGCTGACCATACCTTCCGATTTTCATCGGTGGTAATTTGGAAATGATATTGTTCCAAACCGGAATTTTATCTGAATCTAGATTTAAAATTTGTGCTGCTTTTTTTGTTTTGCTGAACAGGTCAAACATCAACTGGTTATCCATCGTATTTCCTGCCGCCAAAGCACTTCCCTGATGTCCTTGCGGAATATTTTCGGGAGATATAGACGGACCTACCACCAACCATTTGTGCGTCGGTTCTTCAATCAGAAAATCTTCATAAAATAAGGCGGCAGATTTTAGAACGGGATAAATGGATTTGAGATAATTTTTGTCTCCGCTGTACAAATATTTTTCCCAAAGATGCTGGGAGAGCCAGGCACTTCCCAATGGCCATTGCCCGGCATTAGCAAAATCCACCACACCAGTAATTCTCCAGATGTCGGTGTTGTGATGCGCTATCCAACCACGGCTTTTGTACATCACTTTTGCCGTTTCTGCCCCCGTTACACTCAAATCTTTGACCATTTGAATTAATGGTTCGTGCATTTCCGGCAAATTGGTTTTTTCCGCAGGCCAATAATTCATTTCCGTATTGATGTTGATGGTATATTTGCTGTCCCACGCCGGTTTGTTGGAATTGTTCCAAATTCCCTGAAGATTGGCTGGCTGACCACCCGGTTGTGAAGAAGAAATCAGGAGATAACGTCCAAACTGATAATATAATGAAACAAGCTCAGGATCATAACTGGTGGCGAAATTTTTAATACGAATATTGGTAGGAAATTGTGACGCAGGAGAAGTTCCGATACTGAAATCCACTCTTTTGAAATATTTCTGGTAAGCGTTGATATGATTTTTAAATAAAGTATTGAAGCTTTTATTTTTGATTTGAGTAATGTATTTTTTACTTTTTGAAACTTCGTCGGTATTTAGAGTTTTATAGTCTGTGAAATTGGTGGCAATTGAAATCAAAATCATTACTTCATCTGCATTGGTTATAGAAATTCCGTTGCCTGAAACTGAAATGGTTCCACCTTTGGAAATGAATTTTGCCAGCGCATTAAACTTAACCTGACCCTGAACGCCGTCTAATGTGGAAGAAAGTCCGTCCATTTGCAAAGTATTGGCATCAATCGCCTTCGTATTTTTTTTCAATTCGCTGTTGAATCCAGCACTGAAATTCAGTACATTTTTTTTGTCTGAGCTCAGTTTTATCACAATTACCTGATCCGGAATTGAAGCAAAGACTTCTCTTTTATAATGAGTTCCGTTGGAGGAAAACGTAGTTGTTGTTATTGCTTTTTCAATATCAAGCTCACGATAATAATCCTTAACATCGCCAAGATTATTAAAATCAAGATTCAAATCTCCGATATTCTGAAACGCAGAACCGTGAAGTGTTTTTGCCGTTAAACCTTTATTGGAAAGGGTTTCAGCTCTTTTGTAATTTCCATTAAAAAGATAGTAACGAATAGAATCCAACACTTTGGGACCATCAGGATTATCGTTTCGGGAAGGACCACCTGACCAGAATGTGCCTTCGTTCAACTGAAATTTTTCTTTTGAAGGATCTCCAAAAACCATTGCCGCCAATCTTCCATTTCCAACAGGTAATGCTTCTACCCAATGTTTTGCAGGCTTGTCATACCAAAGCTTATATTTCCCTCCTTTCTGTGCAGGGGAAAATCCACTAATGAAAAGACAGATTATTAATATGCAATGATTTACGTTCATTTTCACTTTTTATATTTCATTAATTTCAAACCGAAATTTCAGTTTTTTCCCTGTTGATCAACCAGATAATTCCCCAAGCCGCAACGTAAGAAACACCAGCAATGAAAAATATAATATTGTAGCCTCCGTTGATATTCCCTGCTTTTTTAAATGTGTCCAAGACAATTCCGATGAAAAGCGGGAATATAATCCCTGCAGCTGAGCCCAGCATTCCGCCAAAGCCAATCACAGAACTTACATAATTATTGGGTAATTTATCACCCACCGTTGTCATTAGGTTCGCTCCCCAACCCTGATGTGCTGCTGTTGCAAAAGCAATGATTATGGTAATGAACCACATATTGTCTACATATTTTGAGAACATTACCGGAACGACCATCAGAGCAAACAAGAGCATAGTGAAGCTTCTGGCTCTTCCGATTGCCCAGCCTTTTTTAATTAAAAATGAAGAAAGATAACCGCCGCCAATACTTCCAATCGTGGTTCCGCTATAGATAATAATCAACGGAATGGAAGGTTTCGTTAAATCCATTTTAAAAACATCTGCAAAATAAGCAGGTAACCAGAACATAAAGAAATACCAAATCGGATCTGTAAGGATTTTTCCCACAGCAAAAGACCATGTTACTTTGTATTTTAATAATTCTGACAACGGAACTTTGGATTGTTCCTGTGTTTTTCCATCCTGATCACTTTTAATATACTGTAATTCTTCCTGACTCAGTTTTTTAGTTTTTTCCGGAATTTTATAAAACCGCCACCAAAGTACAATCCATAATAATCCGAGAGCACCAATCCACACAAAGGTTTCCCGCCATCCGTAATGCCCAAGAATGAATGGCACAAGAAGCGGTGCTAAAATGGCTCCAACCGTCGCTCCGGAGTTGAAAATCCCTGTTGCCAAGGCTCTTTCTTTTTTCGGAAACCATTCTGCCACAGATTTTATAGCTGCCGGAAAATTTCCTGCCTCACTGATACCGAGGGTACTTCTTGCAATGATAAATCCAATTGTACTTTTTACAAAACCATGCCCTATTGAAGCCAGACTCCAGACAATCAATGAAACAGCATAACCTATTTTGGTTCCCACCCTGTCGATCAACCTTCCCATCGCAAGATATCCAATAGCATAAGTCGTGGTGAATGCCATCACAATGTAGCTGTAATCTTTCTCATCCCAACTGAATTCTTTTTCAAGAACAGGCTTCAGCAAACCCATTACCTGACGGTCAAGATAGTTGATCGTGGTGGCGAGAAAGACCAAAGACAGCATAAACCATCTTATATTACGATTTTTAGGAGCCTGCATTTAGTGTCGATTAAGTTGTTGCAATAAGTTCTGAACTTTTTCCGTGAGCTGTTCTGCTATAAAATCTTTGTTGATAAGCGAACTGCCCAATCCAACAGCAACTGCGCCACCCTTAAGCCATTCTGTAATATCATCAAAGTCAGCATTGATTCCTCCGGTTGGCATATAATGCATTCCCGGAAAAACAGGCTCAATAGATTTGATATATTTTTTACCTAAAGCATCAGCCGGGAAAATCTTCACTAACCGAAGTCCGTTCTGAAATGCTACATTAACATCGGAGGGGGTAAAACATCCCGGAATTAAATTGATGTTTTTTTCAACAGAATGTTTTACCAATTCTGCGCTAATGACAGGTGTAATGATAAAATCTGCTTTTGCACGAGCATAATCATCCATCTCTTTTATATTTTTTACGGTACCTATTCCCAATAAAAGTTCCGGAAACTCTATAGAAGAAATTTCCTTCAGTCTTTCAAAATTTTCCAATGCCTGATTTCCGCGATTGGTATATTCTATTACATGGATTCCCCCTTCGTACAAAGCTTTTATGATCCTTTTTGAAACTTCAAAAGATTCGTTGTAAAAAAGTGGGACAATTCTCTGGTCCTTTATTTTTTGTAATAGTACACTCATAATTTTTCAATTTTAATGGTATCATTAATGGTATCACCTTTAATAAAGAGCTTTTTGAAAGCGACTTTTGTGGCATCTTCTAAAATTTGCTCTGTAGGATTTCCTTTTAATGTTCCGTGAATCAACGCTGCCATAAATGCATCACCGCTTCCTACTCTTTCCTCTATTTTATCTGAATGGTATTGTTGCGAAATCAAAAGTTTTTCATCAGTATATAAAGTCGCAAAATAATTTACCGCTTCGCCACTCGTGAATCGGAATGTATTTGCTATCGTTTCAACATTGGGATACATTTTCTGAATTTCCGATGCCGATTTTTCTGCTTGTTTTAAAAGATTTTCATCATCAGAATTTCCATTCAATTCATATTCAACAGGAATATTCAGAAATTGCTGAACAGACCAGATATTTCCCATCAGAACATTCACCAAAGGCATCATATGTTTTATTTTATCTGAAGGATTTTTGTCTTGCCAAAGTGCAGCACGATAATTTAAATCAAGAGAAACCTGAATGTTTCTTGAAGCTGCTTCCTTCATTAAATCCAGACATTTGATGTAAGCTTTTTCACTTAAAGCAGATGTAATTGTACTGATATGCATCCATTTCACCTCTGAAAACACATCATCTAAATTGAAGGCGTCAAAATCCGATTGTGTAAAAACCGATGGAAAACGGTCGTAAATTACCGATGTATTTTGCATATCACCATCCGAAGAGAGGTAAAAAGTTCCGATTCTGCCTTTACTTTTCTCGGCAAGTACCTCGATTCCTTTATTTTTCAGCTGAGATTCCAATTGGATTCCCAGGAAATTTTCAGGCAGAGCCGAGAGAAATTTTACCGGGTTTTTCCAGTGCGCAAGAGCTGTGGCAACATTATATTCTGCACCACCCACAAAGATTTTCACTAACTGGTTATTCATCCAGTTTCCATTAGAATCCGGAGCAAAATGTAAAAGCAATTCTCCGAAACAAAGTATTTTACCTGACCCTGAATGTTGCATAATCATTTAAAATCTAAAATAGTTTTTGGTATTATTAAAACAAATATCCTGAATGATGCTTCCCACCCATTGTTCATCATCCGGAAGTAGCCCGGCTTCCATTTCGCTGCCGAAGATATCGCAAAGCAATCTTCTAAAATAATCGTGTCTTGAAAAAGACAGAAGACTTCGTGAATCTGTGAGCATTCCAATAAAAGTGCTGATAAGTCCAATATTGGAAAGTGTGTTTATTTGCTTTTTCATTCCCTCCATTTGATCTAGAAACCACCATGCTGCACCTAACTGTATTTTTGATTTAATTCCGGCTTCATTAAAATTCCCAACGAGCGTTGCCAATACTTCATTGAAAGACGGATTAAGGTTATAAACTATCGTTTGGGTAAGTTTCCCTGCAGTATTCAGTTCATCGAACATCATGCTCATTCTTTGGGCAAAATACTGTTCACTGATGGCATCATAACCGGCATTAGTTCCTATCGTATTCAGCATTATTGTGTTATTATTCCGTGTGGCTCCTATATGAAACTGCTGAACCCATTTTTTTTCGGCATACATTTTACAAAGCTCTTTCAAAAGATGGCCAGACAAAGCTTCTGGATCTGAAAATGACTTTTTATTTCCAGTTAAAAATTCTTTGAATTCATTTTCTAAGGCAGTATTCCATTTCTTAGTATCAGGAAAATATTCTAATCCATGATCGGAAATCCGAGCTCCGTTTTCATGAAAGTACTGAATTCTTGAATAAAGGGCTTCCAGTAAATCTGAAGTCGATTTTATATCAATTTTACTAACCTTCTCCAATTTTTTAATCTGACGGAGGTAGTTCTCAGGGTTTATTATATTAATATAACTGTCCGGACGGAAGGTAGGGAGAACCCGAGTGGTAAAAGAGCTATTTTTTATTGTCTTATGATATTGAAGATTATCAGCAGGATCATCTGTTGTACAAAGAGTTTCCACATTAAAATTTGTAATGATGGATTGTGGTAAAAATCCAGGCATTTGGAGATTATCATTCATCTTATGATATACGGAATCTATATTTTTTAAGGATAAGTATTCTTTAATCCCAAATGGATTATTCAGCTCCATATGTGTCCAATGAAACAGTGGATTGCGAAGTGTGTAAGGGACAACTTCTGTCCATTTTCTGAATTTTTCTTGATCAGATGCATCCCCGGAAATAAATTTTTCTTCAATTCCGAAATTCCTCATCGCTCTCCATTTGTAATGATCCCCATCCAGCCAGATTGCTGTGGGAGATCTGAAGTTTTGATTTTTTGAGATGACATCCGGCTCCAGATGATTATGATAATCAATGACCGGCATATCTTTCGCATACCCAAAATATAAATTTTCTGCGGTTTTAGAACGTAGAAGAAAAGATTCGCTGAAAACATCTTTGCGATCTACAGTTTTAATATTGGTCATGTTTATTCAGTTCATTTACTATTAAAAAAACAGGGTCTTAAGCAATAGTTATTGACAAAAAGACCCTGCCAACTAACTGTATATTTTATACTCCGCTGAAAGCACTGAAACCTCCATCAACAGGAACTAAAGCGCCTGTAATAAAGCTTGCTGCATCTGAACAGAGAAATTGTACAATACCATTAAGCTCTTTTGCTTCTCCAAATCGTCCCATTGGGGTTTTAGCAATAACATTTTTACTCCTGTCCGTTAAAGATCCATCGGGATTTAATAAAATCGCACGGTTCTGGTCTCCTATAAAAAATCCGGGAGCAATAGCATTTACACGAATTTTATCACCATATTTTATAGCTAAATCCGAAGCCAGCCATTGTGTGAAATTGGTAATTGCAGATTTAGCCGCGGAATATCCTGCCACTCTTGTGATTGCAGAATATGCCGCCATTGATGAAATATTGACAATACTTCCGCTACTCCGTTCTGCCATTACTTTTCCGAAAACATAGCTGGGATAAACAGTTCCGTTGATATTAAGGTTTGTTACCTCATTCCATCCTTCAATATTCATGTCTAAAAAAGACTGGTCTGGAGAAAGAGTTGCTGCTGGAATATTTCCACCAGCTATATTAAGGAGAATGTCAATCTTCCCGAATCTTTCAATGATCTTCTTTGAAGCTATTTCCAGGCTTTCGATATTCATAACATTGGCTTCCACAGCAAAAGCATCACCACCTGATTCCTGAAGTTCTTTGACGCAGGCATCTAAAGTTGCCTGTTTTCTTCCCAACGCAACCACTTTTGCCCCGGCTTCAATAAAGCTTTTAGCAAGGCTACTTCCCAGAACCCCTGAGGCACCGGTGATCACTGCTACTTTATCTTTTATACTAAATATTTCGTTCATTTTAACTTTTTAGAATTAATTACAAACTGTAGCTTTATTTTTTTTCCAATTCCATCTGTACACTTGCCATTACCCCTTCGATCTGTCCTAGGGCCAGCATTCTTCCCAAAAATGAATATCCTGGATTGTAGCCTTTATCAATATCATCTGTCAAAAGCTTTCCATGATCAATGCGCATTGGAAGGTCCGGATTTTCTTTTTCAAATATTCGAACAATCTCAACGATTTTTCCTCTTCCCTCCAAGTGATTTGCTTCTATAAAATCTCCATTCGGAAATACATTGGTACTCCTCAGGTGGACAAATTTTGTGCGTGAAGCATATTTCTGAGCTAATTTCGGAACGTCATTCTGAAGTCCTGCACTTAAGGAACCCGTACAAAACGTAAGCCCGTTATGAGGATTGTCAACGGCGTTCAAAAACCAGTCAATGTCTTCTTCACATGTTATAATTCTTGGTAAACCTAATAATGAAAATGGGGGATCATCGGGATGTACACACATCTGAATATTGTACTCTTCACATACGGGCATGATTTTCTCAAGGAAGTATTTCATATTTTCACGAAGCTGATCTTTACCAATTCCGTCATATAGTAACAATAGCTTTTTAAAAATAGCTACAGGATTCTGGTCATCTTCCTTAATGTTTCCATTTACAAAGCCTTGAGTTTTCACAATGACCGAATCAATCAAATCATTGTTATCCTTATCAGTAAGGGTATTTTTGAGTTCTCTTACTTTATCAAGAATTTCTGAGCTATATTCTTTTTCTGCACCTTCTCTTTCAAGGATATGTATTTCAAAGTAGGCGAACTTAGCCTTATCAAAATACAATGATGATGAACCATCCTCCCATTTATGGTAAAGGTCTGTACGGGCCCAATCGAGAACGGGCATAAAATTGTAACAAACAGTTTTAACTCCTGCTTTTCCTAAATTTCCGAGGCTAATGATATAATTTGCTATTAAATGGTCTCTGTCCTCTCCTCCGTATTTGATAGATTCACTCACAGCAAGGCTTTCAACTACAGACCAACGGAGTCCGAAACTTTCTATATATTCTTTATACTCATTAATTGCTTCTAACGGCCATATTTCCCCGTTTGGGATATCATGAAGTGCAGAAACAATACCCTGGACGCCTATCTGACGGAGCATGTTTAATTTTATGTTGTCTTTTTTACCGAACCAACGCCATGTTTTTTCCATATTCTCTATAAATTATTTTCATTAAACAAAGCAGGTGTTTTTAAGGACACCTACTTTGCTTCTTAATATGAATGTGAAAAATTAAATTAATTGTAACCTGGATTTTGATATTTAGCTTTTATATCCGCAGATACTTCCATTGCATCAAGTTGTCCCTGAGGAATAGGTCTGAGATAATGATACGGTAGTATCGTTCTGGTAACTGTCTCTGGGGTGTGATTTCCATATGAAGCTCCGCCGATCTGATAGGTGGCTGCATATTCACTCCATTTTTGAGTACGTACAAGATCATACCATCTGTAAAACTCACCATAATATTCACGTGATCTTTCTGCAAGGATATAATCAATGGTAATATTCGAAGGTGTTGCCGCAATCATTGCCGCACTGTTATCTGCCGTATAAGCAGCATTCTGAGCATTGTTAAATTTCCATTTGCCTGCACGGGCACGGATTACATTAATAAGATCTTTGGCTGTCATTGCTCCTGTAGCTCCTTTCACAGCCGATTCTGCTGCAATAAAATAGAATTCTGAAAACTTCGCTACACTGAAAGGACGTGTTAAAGATGCATTTGGATATCCTAAGCCGTTCGGATCATCGGTACGGTAAGTTCCTATTTTCCATAAACCAGGATACACGATTCTGCTGATCCCATTTGGAGCAATAACCCAATCTGCTCTTCCGGCTAAAGTTCCTGCTCCTACACCGTTTTGTCCCGCTCCAGAAGGATATGCAGGAGTCTGCGTATCATCATTAAGGAAACTAAGGATAGCGCCCCCCGGCTGTACAGGTAAATTGTTTGCGTTATATAACACTGGTACACCCGTAAGACCGGTCCCGTTTTTATTCCAGTTTCCTCTGTATGTAGTAACAAAGGTACCATCGTAACGTGAGTCATTGGTTTTATCGGCAAATGTATTTTTAATAACCCCCAGGGTAGGACACATACGAACCCATGGACGCCCGAAGGGCTGAGCCGCTTCACGTTGCACTGGACTTACAACATCTGCCCCTGCCCAGGCTGTTGTTTTACTGCTTTTTATGGCAGTATAATTCCATGTCTGCATCCACGCTGCAAAATTATCCGGAGCCCAACCTGACCCAAACCCTACAGGATCTCCTTCGTTATAATATGTACTTGACTGCGTGTGATCTGCATACAGCATACATTCGTTGTTTCTGTCATTAGAACCCACATTTACATCGTAAAAAGTAGGCTGAAGCCCATAACTTCCGGGGCTGGTAATTCCCGCCATTGCTATATCATACGCTTGCTGGAAATACCATTGGGCATTATGACCATCAGGGTCACTCCTTGAAACTTCAGGATAAGTAGGAATATTGTTAGGATTCTGCAGCCACCATCCATAAGTAAGATAAGCTTTTGCCAAAAATAATCTCGCTACGTTCTGTGTCACTCCTCCCGTTACCCGTGGTGATACAGGCAAGGTTTCAATTGCTTTTTTAAGATCAGGAAAAATAGCTTTTGTATATACTTCAGTAACAGTGTTTCTTGCGGAAGTTGTAGCAGGTAAAGTATTAAACTTTAATTCCCCGGCACCCAGATCCAATGGAACTCCTCCATATGTCTGAACCAACATAAAATAATCGAACCCTCTGAAAAATCTGGCTTCAGAAATCATTGACTCTGCAATTCCGAATCCTGGTCCCTTTTCTATAATCCCATTGGCAGTATTAATATAAGGAAAAACCGATCCCCAGATCATACTGGTCGGAAAAGTATTGGAATTAATATTACCGTTTCCTGACATATCAAGTTCTTTGAAGTTACCATCTGCACTTTGTGCCCAGGTAGATTCATCGGTTCCATTCTGACAATTGCTCATAAAGTATCCGTTACCATAGAGCAATCGTAACTGTCTGTACAGGGAAGTAAAACTCTGGTTGATTCCATCCGGCGTACTAAAGTAGTCAACAGTGTATGTTGATCTTGGCTGTTCATCAAGAATTTCATTACATCCTGTAAATGTTAATGATAAAAAGATTGCTCCTAATATCAGTTTTTTGTTAAAATTTATCATGACTGTACAGTTTTAAAAAGTTAAGTTAAGTCCCATTAAGTAATTTCTTGTAGAAGGATTGTTAGTTCCTATGATTGGCTGACGATTTTGATATCCGCTTACAGCCTGATTTTCATTACCCAAAGAATTAGGTTCCGGATCCATTCCTGAAAATTTATGATAAGGAGAGAATAGGACAACCGGATTGGTAACTGTAAAGTAGATTCTCAAACTGGTAATTTTCAAATCTTTCAGGAAGTCCTTATTGACATTATACCCTAAAGTAATCGTTCGGAGTTTGAGATAAGATGCGTCAAACATTGCCAGTGTAGAAGAATATTTTGGATTATCCCCACTTAAGTGACGTCCAGGACGCGGAAAATAAGCATCTGTATTATTTTCTGTCCAATAATCAACATCAACATTATTGCCACGACCTGTTAATCTGTTAAGATAACCTGCAGATCCATATATTGAACTTATCAGAATTCCCCCATGTTGAAAAGCACCCACGGTACTTAGCTCGAAATTTTTGTACGCAAAGCGCATATTAAATCCTCCCTGAAACTTCGGAGCTGTGTCAAAAATCTGCCTGTCATCGGGTCCAATTGCTCTTATAGGAGTACCATCCGGGTTATAACCTCCTGTGTAAAGTACCTTAATAGAGCCAACTACATCACCAGAAGTTCCCGGCTCCAAAATACTCTGATAAGGATCACCTGTCTGCCAAAGACCTACATATTGATAATCATACAATGAATTTATATTATGTCCTACAAACCATAAGTTATTTACATCACGTGTAGTTCCGGAGGCAAGAGATAAAATTTTATTTCTGTTAGTATAAAAATTAGCACCTGCTTCCCATGTAAATCCGTCAGGGTTGTCGATTATAACACCATTAACACTAATTTCGAAACCCTTATTTTCCGTCTCTGCAACATTGGATATAATAGATCCTATAGCCGTTGATGATGGAAGGTTTTTCTGAGTTAAAAGATCAAAAGTATGTGTTTTGTAATATTCCACACTACCTGTAAGGCGATTATTAAATAATCCAAAATCCACCCCGTAGTTTTGTGTTTTTGAATATTCCCATCCAAGATTAGGATTCGGAGCCTGGCTTACATAAACTCCCGTACTGTTTGTAGTCCCAAAATTGTAAGGAGTAACAGTAAGTGCCCCTAACGTAGAATATGGATTCACTGCCTGGTTGGATGTTTGGCCCCAACCTGCTCTAAATTTAAGAAGATTAAGTATTTTAATATTCTTCATGAAAGCTTCATTAGTAACGTTCCATCCCAATGATAATGCAGGATAGGTATGCCATTTATTACCGGGGGCAAGTCTTGAAGATCCATCAGCACGAAGAGTTGCGGTCAGCATATATTTGTTATTAAATGTATACATTACTCTTCCCATCGCTGAAAGCAGGCCGGTCTGCCAATATATTTGATCCTCCGGCCTCACTGTAATATCAGCCTGTGGAGATTGCCCTAAATTATAATATTGAAAAAAATCCGCCGGAACATTTTTCGCGCTCATATAAGAACTCGTATATCTATTTCCTTCAGCGGAATACAATGCTACGGCATTTATTTTATGCTTACCAAAAGTACGGTCATATGTTAAGAGATTTTCTAAAACCCAATGATAAGTCTGATTATTTCCTCTCCCTGCAGAAGATGGTCCTGCTGGATTGGTATTAAACACTCCAACTCCCGTATAGTTTCCACTGTTTGAGGTACGATAATCCAAACCTACATTTAATCTGTATTTTAATCCAGTCACCGGCAGATTTAATTCGCCATAGAGATTATTATACGATGCAAAAGATTTCGTTTCATCAATATATTTATCACCTAAATTTTCTAAATTCTTACGGGTATAAATCCAGCTCTGATCAATACCTCCTGCCGTGCTCATTAAAGTTTTCAAACTTCCATCAGCCCTGTAAGGACTAGCAATTGGAGAGTATCCCAAAACTGCTCCAGGATTTACTCCATTTCCTTCTGATACAGAATAATTGGTATTAGTGGTAAATCCGAATCGGAAAGCTTTACCCACTTGTTGGTCAATGGCTGTACGTAAGGCAAATCTCTCATAACTTTGGAGAGGAATTAATGCATTTTGTTTAAAATATGACAAGCCCACATTATAATTTCCCCCTTCAGTACCTCCTGAAACACCTACATCGTGGCTGGTTATCATTGCCGGCTTATAGTATAAATCCTGCCAGTCTGTATTGGTATTGTTATTCTCATCGACACCATTAGTATATAATGGAGTCGTATTACCAGCAGGAATAGCATAGGCACGAAGCTGAGCAAACTTTGGTCCATCCATCATCGGATATTTCGAAAACAAAGTCTGTACTCCTGTAAAGGTATTGTAGGTCAACTTGGGCTTTTGACCTTTAGATCCCCTATTCGTGGTTACTAAGATAACACCATTCGCACCTCTTGATCCGTAAATTGCCGTTGCCGATGCATCTTTTAAAATATCAATGCTCTTAATATCACTTGAACTGATGTCTCCTAATGATCCGACAAAAGGAATTCCGTCTAAAACAATTAATGGGTTATTATCTCCTGTAAGTGATCTGGTTCCCCTTATGCGGATCTGCATTGCGGCTCCCGGTTTGGTAGAGGTTTGAGAAATATCAACACCTGCTGTTCTTCCTTGTAATGCCTGGGTAATATTTGCAGATGGTACCTCTCGTAATACATCTCCTTTTACAGAAGCAACAGATCCTGTAACAGATTCTTTTCTTTGTGTACCATATCCAATAACAACAACTTCATCTATCTTTTTCTCTTTTGTTACCGTATCTTTTTTAACCTGGGAATAAACCACGCCTGAGGGTAGTAAAGCCATTGCAAAAAATAGTGCAGCTTTATTACTACCAAAATAAAATCGGCTCATAATTATTATTTTTGTGTGTTAGGTTTTAATAAAAGGCTATTAATAATTAGAGTGGTAAAAACCTTAGTGTTTAGCAGCCTTTTATTATGTATTATATATGCATATTTACAATGGCTTCAAACAACTCCTGTTTTCCACTTTTTGCTTGAGGTTCCCCTATTTCATGGGCAATTCTCTGAAGGTCTTCCAATGTAAGAGAGCCATTTTCAAAAGCCTTTCCATTTCCATTATCAAAAGAAGAATAACGATTCGTACGTAATTTGTTATAATCTGAATTCTCAAGAATGTCAGCTGCTGCCAAAAGTCCTTTGGCAAAAACATCCATTCCTGAAATATGGGAGATGAATAAATCTTCAGCATCTGTAGAATTTCTTCTGATTTTAGCATCAAAATTTACCCCGCCATTTCCCAGTCCTCCTGCAGGAAGAAGTACCAACCAAGCCTGAACCATATCATAATAATCAATTGGGAACTGATCAGTATCCCACCCATTTTGATAATCTCCTCGGTTGGCATCGATGCTTCCTAAAAGTCCAGCATCTACTGCAACCTGAAGCTCGTGCTCAAAAGTATGTCCGGCAAGGGTTGCGTGGTTAACTTCAATATTTAATTTAAAATCTTTATCCAATCCATAATGTCTTAAAAAGCCAATTACTGTTTCAGAATCGTAATCGTACTGATGCTTGGTAGGTTCCATCGGTTTTGGTTCAATTAAAAAAGTTCCTTTAAAACCTTGCTGACGGGCATAATCTCTTGACATTGAAAGAAAACGCGCTAAATGATCTTTTTCACGCTTCATATCCGTGTTTAAGAGACTCATATATCCTTCTCTCCCACCCCAAAAAACATAATTTTCTCCGCCTAATGCAATGGTTGCATCGATAGAATTTTTAACCTGAGTTCCCGCGCAAGCTACCACATCAAAATTTGGATTGGTAGATGCACCATTCATATATCTTTCATGTGTAAAAACATTAGCTGTTCCCCATAAAAGTTTAATTCCAGTTTCTTTTTGTTTTTCTTTTGCGTATTCCACAATGGCCTGAAGGTTTTTTTCATAGTCTTTCCAATTGTTGGCAGGATCTACTAAATCAATATCGTGAAAACAGTAGTAGTTGAATCCCATTTTAGACATAAATTCAAAGCCAGCATCCATTTTTTTCATAGCCCTTGTAAGGGGATCATCTCCCATGTCCCAAGGGTGATGAATTGTCGGTCCTCCAAACGGATCGCTTCCATTTGCACATAAAGTATGCCACCAGGCCATTGCAAAGCGTGTCCATTCTTTCATAGGTTTTCCCATGATTATTTTGTCTTCATCATAATATCGGAATGCAAGCGGATTTCGACTTTCTTTTCCTTCAAATTTTATCTTTTCGATACCTTTAAAAAATTCTTTTGTTTCTGTTAAAGTGTTCATATTTATTTGATTATTTTTTATTTGTTTTAAATTTGGCGTAAGGATTCTCTTCTCACTGATTAGAAAGACTCAGTGAGTACCTACCTATAAGGCTCTGGTGTAAGTGTCTAGATTATTTCGTTAAGATGACTTTTCCATCTGGCATAAGCTTCAAAATATTGTTCTTGTTTTTCATGTTCAGGTTCTATCACTGCTATTCTCTCAAGTGAATAAAACGCTTCTTTAGAATCTGAATAAAAATTTATTCCCATTCCTGCAGCTCTTGCAGCCCCAACAGCTCCATCGGTGTCATAAAGCTCAATGACCGCATTACTGATACTGGAAAGTGACTGACGAAAAATTGAACTCAAAAACATATTTGCATTCCCTGCACGTATTACCTGAATATCCATTCCAATATGTCTCATGATATCCATTCCGTACTCATAAGAAAATACAATACCTTCCTGCGCTGCACGCAGAATATCTCCTTTTGTGTGTATATTGAAATTAATTCCATGAATCGAACAACTTGTATCTTTATTTTCCAAAACTCTCTCTGCACCGTTTCCAAAAGGAATGATGCTTAGCCCTTTTGAGCCAATTGGTGAAAGGGAAGCCATGTCATTCATGTCTCCATAAGAAGAAAGGGAAGTCGCAAAGTTATGTTTCAACCAGGAATTTAAAATTCCCGTTCCATTAATACAAAGCAAAACACCTAGTCTGATTTGCTCAGCTGTATAATTAACATGAGCAAATGTATTAACCCTGGATAACCTATCGTACTCAAGCTGATCAAGAACGCCATACACGACACCTGAAGTTCCTGCTGTAGAAGCAATTTCTCCCGGATTGAAAACATTCAGGGAAAGGGCATTGTTGGGTTGATCTCCCGCCCTATATGAAATTGGTGTACCTTCTTTTAGACCTAATTCCCGAGCTGCCTCTTTAGACACTGTTGCCTGAATACCAAATGTTGGTACAATTTCTGGAAAAAAGCTTTTTGGAATACCATAATAGTTAATTATGTCTTCAGAAATGCAATGATTTTTAAAATCCCAGAAAACTCCTTCAGAAAGACCTTCGATTGTTATTCCAATGTGATTGGAAAGTCTCATTGCGATATAATCTCCGGGAAGCATAATTTTATCAATTTTATCAAAAATTTCAGGTTCATTTTCCTTCACCCAGGCTAATTTTGAAGCGGTAAAGTTTCCTGGTGAATTCAAAAGATGTGACAGGCATTTTTCTTCGCCTATTTCTTTGAATGCCTTCTCCCCGTATGGAACGGCACGGCTATCACACCAAATAATAGAAGGTCGCAAAAGATTTTGATCCTTATCTACTAAAATCAAACCATGCATTTGCCAGGTAATCCCAATTCCTTTTATATCTTCTGCATTGATTCCAGATTCATGCATTACAGCTTCGTGGGCTAATTTCAAATTTAACCACCAATCCGAAGGATTCTGTTCAGCCCAACCCGGATTGACAGCTATAATTTTCATCTCCTTTTTTGGAGAAAAGTCTGATGCAATAATCTTTCCACTGGATGCCTCAATGAGACAAACTTTTACGGAAGAACTGCCAATGTCATATCCTAGTAAATACATAATTCAAAAAAAGTATTGGTATTATTTTATTAGTCTACTGTTATTTTTCTTGTACACTTTAGCATCAAACCTGTAATATCTTGCCGCCCGATGGGAAACATTGGTCTCTATCTCTTCAAGAGGTATGATATAACTGAAGGATGAAATCTTTTTATGAAAATTCTTAATATCAATCTGTTTTTCACTTAAAGCACTATACAGTTGATAGAGCTGTCTTATCGTAAATTTCTTGGGCAGCAATTCAAAAATAATAGAAAAGTCGGATTCTATCCATTTTCTGATTTCTATCAATGATTCGCTGATAATTTTATTATGATCAAACGGCAGCGATGGTACCTCATCTATTGGATGCCAGTCTACTGTACTATATTTTGTGCTGTTTATTTTATGATCTATTTTGCAAAGAGATAAATATGCTACGGTGATTATCCTGTCTATGTCATATTTATATTCTTTGTTCATCCAACTTATATCATCCTTACTGCTCGCACGTAAAGGATCTGCAAAGCATTTGAACTGCTTAAGTACCATTTTTTTAATCCCTGTTAATTCATGTAGAACTCTTTGTGCTGCATCATCAACATCTTCATCACTAAATATCAGGCTCCCTGGTAATTTTTTCTGTCTTTCCAAAGGAAGTTCAGCAATATGGCGTTGAACCAATAAAATGTTGAGTCGGTTATCGTAATCGAATCCGAAAACAACACAATCAACAGAAACATAAGTATGAATAAAGTTTGGGCTCATTAATTGTTAACATTTACGTAACATCACAAATATAAAAATTCAGTCGAATAAAAAAAATAAAAATTGCACTAAGCATTGCTTATCAACATATTACATATCGATTTTTAATGATAAGAATACCGTAAAAAATATGATAAGGTTATCATTAAATTTACACCTATTAAGATTCCAAAGCATACAAAAACAAATAATTATAAATTGCTATTACAAAAATTCTTAGGTGATTTTTTTAGTTTTTATTATGATAAGAGTTTTGGAAAAGGGCAGATTATTTTTTTTAAAAAAAGTGTAAAATCAACACTTTTAAATACTAAAAAGTGACAATAAAAACGATTTTATTTTACCATTTCTGCATACAAGACTCCGTATAATTATAAAAAAAGGAAATTCAACTTAAAAAATTAATTGTTTTTTAGACTAAAATACACCACATAATGTATGAGAAAAGTCTCGTCAATGATTTTTATATTGTAAATGATTTTCTAAACATTTTTAGTTGATAAGCTTAAGAAAGTTCATAATTAATAATATGATTAAGAGTAAGTCTTTCTAACATTAGCCTGGTCTTGTACCTATTCAATATTATTTTTCATTCGAATCACAAGCAATAGTATGGCTATTGATCAAAAGCCCTCTCAATAACTTAGACATTTAAAATTAAATGGTCACAGTTTCATCAATACAAACAATGTGAAGTGTTTTCAATACACTGATGCTTTAGAGTAAGTCCTCAAGTGTGTTTCATTAAATATTCTTTTTGTTTCCTATATTGAGAAAATGGGAAGTTGTACTCTTGTAATTACTCTATTTTTTTTATATTTACGCTCATTTAGTAAATTGAATTAACAATAAAACTGTTTATTTTTGGAACTATTTTAGGAAAGATTAGATATTTGTAAAATTAAAGATTTACAAAAAGAATTGGATTAAATATGAGTAATCAAAACAGTAATTGGATTAAGGGGAAACCAAAAAAAACGAGTAACTATTGGGAAGATGAATGACAAGAATTAAGGAATAACGCAATGTTATTTACTGTTACCCACCCATTATCAATCCATAGAAAAACCTAATCCTCCAATTATCACTTATTAAAACAATCCTTACTCAGCGGACGGATATGCCTGAAAAGCCTTCAGGAAAAAATAAAACTCATTTTTGATTGAGTCTCATGGTTATAGTTTGATCCCCGGCCACAGCCGGGGATTTTTCATAAAAAAGAAGCCCTTCTAAACAGAAAGGCTCGAAAAGACAATAACATAGTTTTTATAAATTCTCAAGTAAAGCTTTCCAAACAACAGGAAGCTAATAAAAAACCTGGAAACTAATGAAAATATTGGGCAAATCATCTATCAAAGTGCTTGAAGATAATTACGTCTTGGTTACAAACAACCAAATGGCGCCACTTAAGACAAGTGACGCCATTTTTATTTACTTTAATAATACTTACCAGATTGGTATTTTTCAAAAATAGATCAAGTACGAACAGTACTATTTAAGCAATATTCTTCAAAGGCCTAGTTCATCGCTATGAATTTGAACTTGAACAATTGACAGGATGTACCATAATAATCCCAAAGTCGCAAGTTCGAATTCCCATCCATGGTACAGTCGGGCACATCCCAGCCACGAGTAGCATCCACCTTTGATAGAATTTTGTAGTAGCCATTAGCTACAGCCACTACCTGCCAGGCCTGCGCATCATTACCATAGTTCTGCCAGAGCCGGATTGAAGTTCCCAGTGTATTGCTATTACTGGCTAGATCAATACAGCGATTTGTTGCGCTGGCTTTAGACACAAAGCGCCAGTAGCCATTGCCGGCATCAATGGCTATCCACTGCTGCGCTGCAGCACCATTCCTCGTCCATGGTCTTAACACTGCGCCATTGGTATCCTCTCCAGATTTTAGATCAAGTACTTTATTGGCGTCGGTCTGAAACTCGATCTCGTAAATACCATTATTAACCAGACTAGTTGCATTGCAATTTGCAACAGGATAGTTGGAGGCCGCATATTGTTGAAACCACTGTTTGCTTGGGGCAGCGCAGGCTTCCCAATTGTTACTAAAGGCCGTTCCAGCATTAGGGTCGCCCTTGTGGAGCAGATCATCCGGGGCAAGGAGGTTCCAACTCACATTGCCTGATTGATCCGCGATATATTTTAGATTCGCACCAAATCCGTTTCCGCCTGCCGTACCGGTTGTGCCAATACCGAATGTACCATATCCCTGAGGCGCCCAGTCGGTTTCGGTAATGGCGATCGGAGCAATGTCTGCAATCGGTTTAACATTGGTATTCCAGCCATTTTGAAAGGACTGATAATTGTTGACACCACCCCAGTAACCTGGGTAGATATGAACGGCATAGCCAATATTACCGCCTGTGATTGGATTGGTAACGTAACCTTGGTAATGCGATTGCCATCCCGTGCCTGGTATCCAGCAGACATTATTTGCACCATTGTTACGAATGATATTGACCAATGGCTGGAAGAAATTTTTAAGCGCCGCAAAATGTTCGTTTCCTGTGGTACCCCATACCCCATTTGTGCCAAGGATTTCAACAGGTTCATTGGCCAACTCAAACATCACATTGTCAGCATTTTTTAAGCCCGGATGTTGCGACAAAAATGTCCATACGGTTTTAAGGTAACTATGATAGGCATCGTTTACAGCAATGCGATTTGGACATACACCCGGTGGGCGTAGGATGACATACATTCCTCGGCTCCGGGCATGGTCGATCAGTGGGATAATCACCTGATTCGTATAAGTTACCAAGCGGTTATAATTGAATCTTGAGATATCGTTCTCTGGGATAGATGGGCCGGGATCATTGGTCCAATAAGGATCGATATGGAGGCGAATATAATTGAGATACCAGCCATCAGCGGTGCTGCTGAGCTTGTCAATGACTGCTTTGTTATAATTCAAAGCTCCTTGTACATTGTAATTGTCCCAGGTACAGTAACCAGAATTGGCGCCATATTGACAGCCATTGAACCAGGGACTGGGTGTTATGGCAACCCCATGTAAGACAACATTATTGCCGCATGGATCCTTGAGGTTCCTGCCACCGACATGCAGGGATGGTGTCACTGCCAATGCAGATGCATTGGCTCTTAGGTTTCTTTCAGATTCTTCTGGTAAAGTTTTTTCTTCCATCCTGGAGCAGTTGGAAAGAATGGTTAACAGAAAAACCAGAAGTAACCACATTTTGTTTGTTCTCATAATTTAAATATTTAAGGGTGATTCATAATTTATTTTTTTTACCATCGATGCCCGACTCCAATCGTGCGCAGGAATGTTAGACAGATATATGAAATTTAATCTTAATTGGATTGTTGTAATTACCAGACTTAGAAAATTCTGGATAGAGGAATTAACGTCCTTATACCGCACCAATTTCTTGGGAGGCATACTAAAAAATACACGTAAGCATGAGATTGTGAAAATTCGAATTTTCATTAATAGCAATTATTAGTTTATTATAAAAATATGTAAATTATTAAATATAAAACAATATTTTATTAAAAATTAACACAAAAAACTCATATCATAAATAAAATAATTAATAAATAGTCACAATACTTTATATAGCGGGGAAAATAAAAGGATCTTATCATAAATTTCATTAAGATGTTAATCACAAAAAGATGAAATAACTATTTACTTTGCTAAAATTTTATTCATTAGCTCAAAAAAAACTCGCAAAAAAAAATGAAATTTTATAATATTCATCTTCAAGTCAAGATGTAGATATGTAAAGTTTACAGATATTGATATAATAAATGAGGTAAGGAGCATTTGTTTCCTATATTGGAGTGGTGTTTCACCACAACTGTCATAAACTTACTAACTTTTAGAGAAAAACAATGTTGCTGAACTGAATATTTGTAAGCATTATCACATTTTTGAAGTCGCAAAAATTCATACCCTAATCTGCTAAAACCTCTTTGCAAAGAATCATAACTGCAGGACTTTCCCAACTTGTGTTCAGTCTTCACCCTAATAGAAAATGCATATAAAAATGGCGTCACTTAAAGATAAGGACACCATTTTTTATATTTTAAATTGATAACCAATTAACAGTCCATTTTTTCATTGATTTTTTTAATGTTATTTCTTTATTAGCTCAATCGCATCCTTAATCCCACCACCTGCAACTTCAAAGAAAGATGGACCTGCCAACAGATATACTTTTTCCAGTTTTTTTGTTTTGGAAAGGTTATGCTCTCTTAAATAGATCTCCGAACGATTGGCCAAAACGATACCTTTAACCACGTTTTCGGCTACCAGAGCTGTTGGAGAATCAATTCCTGCATCTTTTAAGTCACTGGCAAAGGCAAAGTTGGTTACATCTAATCTCAAAGCTTCCCTTGTCGCAACCTCTGCTACTGAAGTCATCAATTCCGGAGTGAAATTGTTACGATCTCCCAAACCAATTAACAATAGTTTTTTCGCTGACATAGAACCTACAGGAGGCGTAATCAATAATGTTTCCAAAGCATGTCCTTTAAACTGACCTGATTGTCTTATTTTCGTGAATTCGCCTTTCAGAGCTTCATCCAAATGTACCAAACCATTTAAGTTTGCTGGCAAAGCCTGAGCACTGTGGATGTCGTTATCTGTATATTCGAAAACACAGGCAACCTGAAGCTGAGCATTGGCGGAAGATGGCCCCTGAACCAATCCTATCATTGAAATTCCGTCAACTGAACCCCAATTTTTGGATGTTCCAATGGCTGTGGTTTTTGCAGACACATTAGCCCTAATTGTATTGGTTTGTGCAAATGTTAGGGTTGAAAATGCTAATCCTGCGATTAATAATGATTTGCTAATGGTATTTTTTGGGGTATTTTTCATAATATTTATGTTTTCAAGTTTTTTAACAGTTTGTATTGGCTGATTATAATTTTGTTTTATGCTATTCAAAGATAGTTTTAGAACTGAAACCCGGCATTGATGTGAGATAACTAATATTTTTTTATTCATTTAAAACTGAAGGACAATCCTTGAATTGATAAACGTTGTCATTTCATTTTGCGGTTCGTTTTATAATTGCCAATAACTTCAAATTTACGTATTGGGTCAATCTGATTTATATACTTTCGTAAAGCTACTTCTGCCGCTGATTTAAAATTCATTATATTATTTCGATATCCCTCTGATCGTTTTTTGAGATTAACCTAGCTGAAATTTTCTATATCAGATGATCCTTGAATTCTTTTTATAATCAACATTCTTAACCGATCCTCATGCTGATCCGCCCATTGGCCTAAAACACCAATCACAGGAATCAAACTTTTACCAAATTCTGTTAAACTATATTCTACTTTTGGAGGTACAACCGGATAAATTTTCTTTGTAATCAATTCGTGATCTTCCAATTCTTTTAACTGAATATTTAAAACCCTTCTTGTGGCATCCGGTATCTTACGTTGCAATTCACTAGGTCTTTTATGCCCTTGATCAATAAACCAAAGCAGACGTATTTTCCATTTGCCGTAAAGGACTTCACCTATCAGATCAAGACCGCAGTTCAGGTTCGGTATTATTTTTCTCTCATACATATTGTAAATTTAAACGTATGTTCGAATTTGTACAATAGGGGAATAATTTATCCCTATATGAATCGTAATTCCGTACTTGTGCAAACTGTTTTTATACCCCAATTTTGTCCTATAAACAATTCTAAAAATGGAACAATTTAATTTCAACAATGAGTTATCAGGTAAGATTGCCTTAGTAACAGGAGGTACGAAAGGAGCCGGAAAAGCAATTGCAGAAAGGCTTTTACAAGCTGGTGCAACAGTTGTTGTTACTGCAAGAAACGCACCGGACAAAGAAAGCAGCAAGTTGCATTTCATTCCCTCCGATTTAAGTAAGTCAGAAGGCGCGCAAAAAGTAGTCAGCGAAGTACTATCAACCTATGGGAGGCTGGATATCCTGGTAAATAACCTTGGTGCATCATCAACGCCCGCCGGTGGCTTTTCAGCATTGAATGATGAGGATTGGATTTCAACCCTACAAGCAAATTTACTTGCTCCTGTAAGGCTTGACAAGGGATTTTTACCCCAAATGATCGATCGAAAAAACGGTGTTATTATTCACATTGCATCAATACAGGGTAAGCTCCCTTTGTATGATTCTACTTTGCCTTATGCAGCTGCAAAAGCAGGATTAATCAATTACAGTAAAAGTTTATCAAATGAAGTTACGCCAAAAGGTGTTCGTGTACTTACTGTTTCACCAGGATGGATTAGGACAGAAAATACCAAAGTATGGCTGGAAACGATTGCCCAAAACTCTAATATTTCCATTGAGGAGGCTCAACAAGGTGTTGTGGATGCACTTGGTGGAATACCTTATGGCAGACCTGCCGAACCGGAAGAAGTAGCTGAATTAGTTGGTTTTCTTGTTTCACCAAGAGCCCATTATTTAACAGGAACAAATTTTGTCATTGACGGTGGAACCATACCCACGATTTAATAACCTCAAAAATAAATAATAATGAACTTACCGAAAGTAGTATCAGATTTAGTAAAAACACAAAACAACTTTGATAGCGTTGCTTATGCAAATTGTTTTTCCGAAACAGCCGTAGTTTATGATGAAGGTAAAACGTACAAAGGACGAAAAGAGATAGAACATTGGATTGCGGATGCCAACGAGCGATACCAAGCTACAATGCAGCCCGTAAGCTTTGAAGAAACAGAAACGGGAAGCGTTTTGAAGGCAGAAGCTTCAGGAAAATTTAACGGAAGCCCTATTGTGTTGAGTTATCATTTAGAAATAGCTGATGAATTGATACAGTCATTGAAAATTACTGGATAAAAAACGGCTAAAAATTTAGCCGTTTTTTAGAATGGCAAACCATTTTTTGAAAGTGATTTTTATCGTTTTTTGAGATTTAGATATTCTATTAGTAACGTTTTTTTGGGGTGCAATATTGAGACATTCAAGAACCATTCGTTCAAATTTAAAATTTCTTCTCCCAATATTGCAAAACCCTTGTTAAAATGCCATTTTATTTTCTGGAGGTTCTTTTTATTTTGTATGTTTACAAAAATCCAACAATATTCCCATAACAGGAACTAAAATGATAGCGATTATAAAAACCCAAAGCCAAGTAAGCAATGCCATTTCACTTGTTTCTGTGCTTAGCTTTATTTGATTTTACTAACTAAATTTTCTTTTAACCACTCTCTAATGGTTGTACTTGTTGTGCTTTCTTCTGTTCTCGGTTCCGTGTCATAAAGGCCATTGCCAATTGCTGTCAACATTTCTGTTAAAGAGATTGCAAAAGCTTCACTCGTATGATGTTCTACCAATAGTGCTTCTATATAGTCCTCTTTTGAAACTTGTTGAAAACGAATAGGCTTTTCCGTTAATTCACTCATTTGTAGAGCAATCTCATTGTAGCTTATATCTGCCGGACCGTGAACAGTAAATCCCTCAACGCCTGCCCAGGTTTTGTCTATTAAAAATTCTACTGCTTTTGATGCAATGTCTTTTACTGCTATTTGCGATGATTTGTAATTTCCGTCAATAGGTAAGAAAAACGTTCCTGATTTTTTTAGAGAAGCAATCTGATACAAAAGGGTTTCAAAAAATACCGGGCAACGTAATGCTCTTACTGATGCTCCGGATTGGCTGACTATATCTTCGCCTTTGTGTAACGCTGTTATAAGACCTGCCTGCAAATTACTTTCTTTACCGCCGCCTGATAAATAAACAACTCTTTTTGTACCTGCATTTTTAATTGCTTGTGAAGCCACTTTTGCAAAGCTTTCATAATAAATATTTACATCTTCTTGGGTATTACTCTGGGGCACACAAAAATAGAGGGTATCACAACCTTGCAATGCTTTTGTGAATTCATATTCATTTAGCAAAGAACCTGTGGCAACTTCTACTTTTTCTAAAATGTCAGCTGATATTTTTTTAGGATCTCTAACAAAAATTCTAACCTCTTGTTCCCCCTCTACCAATTGTTGCAGAATCATTGAACCTGTATTACCTGTTGGCGTTGTTACTAAAATCATAATTGAACTTTTAATTGTTTAGTGAAATACAAAGATGATAAGAGTATATTTTGTAAACATTGTCCTATGTTCACATTTTCAAATCTTTGATTTTAATCTACTTAATGTTTGAGGGGTAAGCCCTAAGTAAGATGCAACCATTTTGTTTGATAGTCTTGTCAACAATTTTGTTTGATCTGTCAAAACCCAACGAACTTTTTCTATTGCTTCTAAACCTTGAAAACAATAAATACGTTCTTGGGATTTTATATAGGCTAATTCTAGAATTTGTCTGTAAATAAAGCAAAACTGTGGAACCGTCTTGACCAAATGAAAGTAGTCGTCACGATTTATGACTAACAATTCCGAAGGTTCGATAGTCTGCATAAATTCGAATGAAGGTTTTTGATTGATTAAGCTTGACAGCGCAGTTCCAAAAGCATCTTCAAAATGAAAATATCTTGTGGCTTCCTCTCCTTCTTTATTAACGCTAAAAAGTCGTATGCAACCTTTGTTTACAAAATAGAAATGTTTACAGATTTCGCCTTCTTCCAACAGAAACTCGTTTCTTTTGGTCTTTTTAAATTTGAAATATGAAAAGATATAAGAAAGTGTCTTATCGTCAATTTCAGTTCTTGATTTAAAATATTTTTCTAATTGTCTATACACTTTAAATGTTTTAGGTTTTATAAAAATAGCAGATAACTGTCAAATTTTCACATTGTATCAATCTTATTTATAACTTTCATAAATTTATTTCTACCACGGCTTTAAAATTTATTATGATCGTTTTTTGATTTTACAATCCTTGTTGTAGAAATGCAGATAACTCAACACTAATTGTAGAGTCATTGAAAAATATTTTTTCTAAAAACTTAAGATTTTTATTTTGATAAAGTATTTGGGCATTACTATTCCGTTTGCATAATTAAGCCCCAGCCATCCGTTAGTATCTTGTTTAAGATAATTTGAAATTTTCTCTTTGAAATTAATTTTTATAATTTGTCTCGAGGACTGGAAGCAACTTTGAGCCATAAGTTATCTTTCTATATTTTTTAAATGATAACAGTAAAGTCTTGTAGAGATTAATCCGTTACAAGACTTTTCCGCAATCAAGGTTAGTTTACAAATTAACCAATTTCTCAGTTATATTAACATTACCCCTCTTAAGATTAAACTGATCAAAGTATTCATACCATCCCCATCTAATCCCAAAGTTTCGAAAGCTTTTGCCAATTCATCAGTTGGGAATTTCCAAATGACAAAGAACTGGTGCTTTATTCCTTGAACAGTATCACTGTCATTTTCGCTCATTACTACTACCTCGCCACCCTGCTCAACAAGAAGTTGAGATGAAAGTGCAATTCTTTCAATCGAAACAGTTTCATATGTTAAGTTTAATGTTAGCAGATTACCAAGGTAAACTTTCGCCTGCTTGAGAGAAAGTGCCTGTTGTCCCTTTTTCATCAATCAAGGCTAAAGCAACCCCAGTCTCGGCACCTTGTGCAGGTGTCAATGGCGCTTCATCTGAACCGATAGAAGTTTGTACCCATCCTGGACTTGCAGCGTTTACTTTAATATTGGTTTCCTTAAGTGCATTTGCAAGGAAAACGGTAAATTGGTTCAATGCCGTTTTAGAAGCACTGTACGCATAAGGTTTTAATTGATAAAGCCAATGATTTTCATCGAGATGAGCTCCAAATGAACCAGATACACTGCTGATATTTACGATACGACCCGCGTCACTTTTTTTAATTAGCGGCAACAGTGCCTGGGTAAGTTCGACTGTTCCGAAGTAATTGATATCAAAAGTGTCACGAAGTGTTTTCATAGGTACAGATTCCACATTATTGCCGAACCACGCACTGTCAAGAAATACTGCGGCATTATTGATGAGAATATCCAACTTTCCATATTCACGTTCAATGTAGGTTTTTGCATTTTCAATGTCCTGCGAATTACTGATGTCCAGCTTTATAAATTCTACATCCAGAGATTCACCTCGAAGGACTTCTTCAGCATTTTTTCCTTCGGTTTCATTTCTTGCACCTATTAGAACTTTAATATTTTGCTTAGCAAGTTGTCTTACTGTTTCAAAACCAATTCCCTTGTTACCACCTGTAACTAATGCTATTTTTGTCATTTTTAATTATTTTAAAATTATAAGACAAAGGTCGCACTAATGAAGAACTGGTATATAGCGGAATTAAAACCAATCCTTACCAAAATCAAACTTCCAGGTTAAAAAGTGTATTTAATATACTAATCTCTTTTTAGTTTTCGATAATCCGTAGGAGCTATCTTCGTATGCTTTTTGAAAAATGTATTAAAGTGGGAAGGTTCTTCAAAGCCTAATGAATTTGCAATCTCTGCAATATTCCAATTGGTCAGTTTTAGTAGAATTTTTGCTTCCTGTTCGATTCTTGCGTTGATGATATCACTAACGGTTCTTCCTTTTGAAAGCTTCACTTGTCGGTTTAAATAATTGGGATGTAGCGATAAATGTTCTGCAAATTCGCCGGCAGTTTTTAATTTAACAACATCTTGTGAATTGTCTATGGGAAACTGTGATTCCAATAATCTTATAAATGAGCAAGCTATCTCTTCAGTAGTATTGTTTTTCTTGATATAGGACGCTACAGGATCAAGCTTTTGGGCATTGAAAATAAGTTCGAGAAGGTAGTTGCGTTGTAGACTTTCTTTATAATTACCGTTGTCGAGCTTTTCATCGAAAATTTTAGCATAAATATTTGTAAAATTTTCAGCTTGATTATCGGTCAGTGAGTAAATATTTTGTCTGCCTGGTTTGTATATTGGAAATTCTAACAAACGGTGACCACTATTAGTTTTAGTTATAAAATCTTCTTTAAAAATACAGCTTATACCTTTATAAACTCCACTTAATGTATGAATACCAAACGGAATTTTGGAAGTTGTAAATAGTAATGTATTGCCAGTTATCTCAATAGTTTTATCTTCAAATTCAATGCTATA
This sequence comes from Chryseobacterium paludis, assembly GCF_025403485.1. Classification (NCBI taxonomy): domain Bacteria; kingdom Pseudomonadati; phylum Bacteroidota; class Flavobacteriia; order Flavobacteriales; family Weeksellaceae; genus Chryseobacterium; species Chryseobacterium paludis. The sequence continues at coordinate 554,293 of NZ_CP099966.1, read as the reverse complement.
TTTTCCTTGTAATAAGGTGGCTGTGTAGAAGGTTTTTCGGGAATAATTGAAGGAAAAAAAATGATTGTTATCTACTTTACTTAAATCGAGAATTTCAAAATTATCAACAAAATTCATCGCGTTTTCTGATGTGTGATTCCCCGTATTTTTAATTGCTATAGTTTTGTCCGATTTAAGTTCCATAATCTAATTTGTTAGTGCTAATTTAACTTAAAAAAACAATTTCTGAGACTTCAAAAGTGTGAAAATGCATTGCAGATGTTCAATTCAGAAAGTTTGATTTCCCCAACGAACTAGGATTTTTTTGACAGTTATGGTGAAGCATTGCTCCAATGTGGAAGAAAGAATGTCTTTTTATACGTAAATCCAGTAAGCATCGCTGTCATCAATAGCATATATGCCAAAGGGTATTTTGTTGGTAGTGAAAAGTAAAGAATTCCCAGAAATCTCAATATTTATATCCTCAAAGACGCCGAGACAATATTGTCAACTTATCTGTTCGCTTTGTTACTTTATTTTTACTACAACCTTTCCCTTTGCTCTTCCACTTGCCACGTGATTTAGAGCCTCATTCGTTTGTGAAAATGGATAAACCTTCTCTACTACAATTTTAATTGTTCCATCTTCAATGAGTTTAGTAATTTGTCCAAGTTGTCTTCCACTTGATTTCATGAACAAGAACTCGTAATCAATACCTTGCCTTTTCGCTTTTTTCCTCACACCGAAACTTAGAAGTGATAATACTGAACGAACGATCCATGAAGCGCCAATTTCTTGTGCAAATGCTGGTGTAGGAGGACCTGAAATAGAAATTATCTTACCTCCTGTTTTTACCACATTTAAGGATTTCTTCAAGGTTTTGGTATCCTGACTATTTAATACCAAATCGTAGTCCTTCAAAATTGTTTCAAAATCCTGCGTTTTGTAATCAATTAAAACATCAGCACCTAATTCTTCAAGCATTGGAAAACTTGCTTTTCCAGCTGTAGTGGCAACAGTAGCGCCTAAATATTTAGCTAACTGAATAGCAATAATACCAACTCCTCCTGACCCTGCCTGTATAAAAACTTTTTGTCCCTTTTTTAATTTCCCTATTTCTACCAAAGCTTGCCAAGCTGTTAAAGCAACGAGGGGAACACCTGCCGCCTTTTCCATAGAAAGGTTTCGGGGCTTCAATGCCAGGTCTGTCTCTTCAACAGCTAAGTATTCAGCAAAGGTACCAATGTAATGATCAGAAGGACGGGTGTAAACTTCGTCTCCAATCTTGAACTTTGTTACCCTCGAACCTGTTTCAATGACAATACCGGCCAGGTCATGACCGAGAATGAATGGTGGTTTATAGGGTAAAATCATTTTGAATTCACCGGACAGAATTTTAGAATCCAGCTGATTTAGGCCTGCCGCATAGATTTCAACCATGACCTCATTTTCACGGGGTATAGGTTTACTAACTTCACGGAATGTTAGCTCCTCTTTCTTACCATAATTTTGAACTACAAATGCTTTCATAAAAATTTTATTTTTATTGGATAGATTGATAATGTTTTTTCTTATTAACCAATTGATAGGCTTTATCCGGCGCAATTCGATTAAGGAAAAATAATGATTTGGCATCACCTACACGAATTGTGATTGTATCTTTTTCGAGACCTTTAATAAGTTCCTTAACAAACAGACTGATGGACATCTTTTTATCTTTTCTTTCTGCAACCATATCGGTATCTACCAGTGGTGGAAGTAATTCGAAGACCTTCACAGAGCTATTTATAAATTCTAAATGTGATCTCAGAGACTTGGTGTAAAAGGATAACGCCGTTTTTGAAGCTGAATAGGTAGCTTCCAAAACAGAAGGAACAATACTAAGAATTGAAGTGGTATTGATAATAGCAGCTTCATTTCGGGATTTTAGCATGTCCATAAAAAGATTATTTAAACGTATGACTCCAAAATAATTGACTTCCATTTCATAAATCGCTCCTTGTAAATGTTTGTCGCTCGAAATGCCCAAATTCAGTGGAGCTACCCCCACACCTGCATTATTATATAAAATGTCGATGCCACCTAGATCCTTTATTTTTTCAAATAACGCAATTGCGTTCTGTGGGTTTGCAGCATCCGACTGAATGATTGTTAACTCTGGATACTCTTTTTTTGCTTCCTCTAGCTTGAGTAAATTCCGTCCGGTAATAATCACCTTATTTCCGAGAGTCATAAACTTCTTTGCTGCTTCCAAACCAATTCCAGAAGCACCTCCCGTAATCAGTATTGTCTTATTTCTTAAATTCATAATCTTAAAATTTAAAAATGAAATATACCATCATCTCTATTCTAAAAATTGAAAATGATTGGTATTGTTAAATTTATGCATGCATTAATTTAGACATTGCCTCACTGATTGCGTTTGCATAGGTCTTTGCATCTCCTACTGGAATATCAAATAAGTTATTTTCTAATCCAATGAACAGTTCATCTGCCACTTCACTTGGCTGAATTCCTGCCGTCCCACCAATTTCAGCAGAAAATTCTGTATTAACCAAGGGAGGATAAACTTCATAGATCTGGAGATTTTTCTGTTCTTCATAAGTTTGTCTTAAAGCCGTTGTATAACTATGTAATGCTGCTTTAGTTGCTCCATAAGTTGGTAAGAATTTGTGACTTCCATATACTGCTATAGATGATACATTCACCACAGCAGATTCTTCTTTTTCCAATAAGTATGGAATCATTAATTCTGTGAAGTGGATGATTGCAAAATAGTTTGTGTTCATTTCAATCAATGCTCTTTCATGTGCATTGGTTGTTTCACTCAGTAGATATCCAAAAGCTGTTCCTGCATTGTTGATGATAATATTAACATCCACATGATTCGCTTTCAAGTCTTCTGCAATACGAATCCTATCGGCTTCAATTGATAAATCACCCTGAATTGCTACTGCATCTTTTAGTTCTGCTAAAGCTTTATGAAGACGTTCTTCATTACGTCCGTTGATGATAATTTTATTTCCGACAGCATTTAATTTTTTAGCGATAGCCAACCCTATTCCGGCACTTCCGCCACTAATGAATATTGTATTTCCTGTTGTTTTCATTTGATTGAATCTATTTAATATTTAATGATACTTTATTTATGTAATCAGTTATTTTTTGAATTGATTTCTAAAATTCCCTAAAATATACTTTTTAGTATATTTTGAATCAAAAAAAATTACAGCTTATATTGCTTTAATTCTTTCTTAAGGTCTATTATAAGTTCGATCATTAATTTTTGCGAATCCATAGTTCTACTTAAAACAATACCACCTTCCACGGCCGATAATATTTTAAACGCAAAAATGTCCGCATTGAGCTCATCTGAAAATTCACCATTAACAATACCTTCTTTTAAAATATTTGAAATACCTTGCAGGCCGGTTTCCAAAACTTTTGCCACTTTTTTTTAATGGAAGGAAAATGATCATCTGCTTCAACGGCAGTATTAAAGATAGGACAACCACCAGCAATATAGGTATCAATAGGATTCTTATGAAAATCGAGATACAAAAAAATCTTTTCTTCTGCTGTTTTACCTTGGGAAACAATACCAGCCAGCTTTTGTGACATTTTTTTTAGTGAAAAGTCCACAACCTGTTCGGATAGATCATCTTTTCCATTAAAATGCCCGTAAATACAACCTTTTGTTAATTTCGTCGCTTCCAAAACATCATCTATGCTCACACCAGAAATACCTTTCTCATTGTAAAGGGGGCTTGCTGTTTCTAAGATAAATAACTTCGTTTTTTCTGCTTTTGTTAGCATCGGTTTTAATTTTACTTTACAAATATACTAAAAAGTATATTTTAGAAACAAACAAAATATACTTTTTAGTATATTTTAATAAATTACAAATCTGATTTCTAATTTTACCAATCTATAGCTAGATAATTTAATTGCATTAAACCATCATTAAACACATTCAATTAAGATTAAGATTATATATTAAACAACTTGCTCAATGAATAATTTACTGGAGATACATGCCTAAAACCTTTGGTAGCAAAGGATAAAAACAATAATATTTCAGCAGGAAGCGTAAGCTTTACTCCCTGGTGCGAGAACAAATTGGCGTACACACCCTAAAGGTCAGGTTCCCTTGGTAGGATGATATAATACTTCATCCCCCTGCACCAATGCTAAAGCTAGAATCAGGAAATAGGTAAAAGAAAAAAAATAAAAATATCATTATACCCTAACTAAATCAGCTTATTTATATATCGTGAATTTATTATGTGTCAGGTTAAATCCAAGATTTTCATAGATATTGATATTCTCAATCCTTTTTTTGTTTGTTGCAACTTCAATACTTTTTAGTTTATTCTCTTCGGCTAAATCCATAATTCTGCGAATTAAGTGTCTTCCTATCCCTTTGCCTCTGAAATGCTCTGTAATATAAAACTCTTGGATTTCTCCAACAAGCCCGCAATGATGTAAAAGATTTTGAGTATGCAAGGTTATAAATCCAATTTTTTCATTTTCAATTTCAGCGATTAAGTAACTGTAACTAAGGTTGTCGATATTTTCGCAGAATATTTTCTGTAAGGCTTCTCGATCTAAAATTTCATTTTCAAGATCACATAATGAATGATAAACAAATTCAAAATCATCCCTTTCAATTCTTCTAATATTCATATTTGATTCCATAAAAATTTTAAATAAATATAATAATTCTATTCATCTGATGTTGTCTTTTTCAATAACCGAAAAACACTAATCATGGCAATAATTGAAATATACGAAGAAGTGAAGTTTTAAAAATGTTCGAAGAAAAATGGTTCGAATCTCTCCCTCTGCTAAATCACTAGCAATATTATAATGTCAGATCTTTCTTGTAATTGGATTGAAAAAGATTTTTTAATGTACAATGAAGAAAAACCCAATAGGTTAAATACAAACTCCTTTCTGAAAAAGAAATTAAAATTATTGGTCTTAGCTCCTATTTCACCTTATCGTTATCCTTTCTAAAGGCTATTTTATTTTGTTTTTCCTGAATCTCACTTGTATTACCTATTCACGATCTTTTTTGTAACAAATTCACTGAAAAAGAAATCCTTATAAATACTTCCGATAGGGATTTCGTTTGTACCTATATACACCGTGTTATTATCTACAGAATCGATATACTTAACATTGATAATATAGGACTTGCTTACTCTCACAAACATATTTTTGGGTAATTGGTCATAAATCGTTTTGATATTTATTGCCGTAATTAGTTTCTGATTATCGGTGTGCATCACTACATAATCTTTTAAACCTTGAATAAAAAGTATATTATCAAAATAGACTTTAAAAATTCTTCGCTCTGCTTTCACAAAGAAAAAAGTGTCTGCAACCTGTTCAATATTATTGTTAGCATAATCCGCTTTGAATAATTTGGAGTAAGTGCGGACTTTTTCAACAGCTTTTTGAAAACGCTCTAATTTTACGGGTTTTATCAGATAATCAATCGCATCTACTTCATAACTTTCGGTAGCAAATTCAGAATATGCAGTTGTAAAAATTACAAATGTTTCTTTGGGAATGGTTCGGGAAAACTCAATCCCATTAATTCCTGGCATCTGAATATCAAGAAAGATTAATTCAACGGTATTGCGTTCTATAAAATTTGTGACAGCTTCAGGGCTGTTGAATGAACCTATTAAATCTAAATCATCATTTTGGTTAATCAACATCTCTATGGCTTCTCTTGCTAAAGGCTCATCATCTAAAATAATACAATTCATAATTTTATATATTTACCATACAACGAAAGACTCGTCTGCAATATTTGAATTTTCTTCTCACCACTGATCCTTATTTATCACCATGTAAGTTATAGCTGTATGGTCAAGGTTACACAATACTGTTCTGAATCATCTTCGATATTTAAACTATGTGTTGCCGGAAATAAAAGCTCCAGTCTTCGTTTGACATTTACCAATCCCAATCCACCTGTATTATTAACGCATCTAGATATAGGTTTTGAGTTGATGCATTTAAAGAAAAGTTTACCGTTTATCACATCGAAATATAGGTTTACATAAGAAGGCTTTGTTGCATCATTGTTGTGCTTGACTGCATTTTCCACAAACGAAATGAACAGCAAAGGAGGAATTTGCAAGCCACGCAAATCTCCTTCTTGTGAAATCAGGAAATCAAAACTGTCTCGTCTCACTTTTTCCAAATTTAAAAAATCTTCTAAGAAATGAATATCCGAAGTCAACAACACTTTATCTCTTGCACTGTCATAAAGTTGGTACCGAAGTAAATCGCTCAGCTTCATTAAAACCTGCGATGCTTTTTCAGGGTCTTTCTTCGTCAGTACATTGGCATTATTCAGCATATTAAACAAAAAATGCGGATTGATCTGGTTTTTCAGCTGTTCCAATTCTGCATAAGTTTTCGATTGCCCTAAATCGTAGATCAATTGCTTATCCATCATCCCTTTCTGAAATAGCTTTATGGAAGAGGAAGCAGCCAGCAGCAGCGCAGTAAGGAAGGAAAAAAGGGGGATGTTCACCCCATGTTCTTTATTAAAAGGATTGAAAAAATAGCCACAAATAGCTACTATAACCAGTATACCAATGACGGATAAACAATATTCAATATTTCTATTCCTGAACAAAAGCTTTGGTACCAGCACATACATATTTATATAGAATAATATAATAAAATATAAAAATATCACGACCGGATTGTCAATTACAGAAGTACTGTTATACAACACGGCACCGATAAAAGCAATGAACAGCAGATTCCGGTATATTCTGCGGTCAGGTGAAATCAGGAAATGAAAAAACAGGTTTTCACTAATAAGCTGTCGATGGGTAAAATCATTCATTTATAAAATTGTATAAAACAAAACTTAACATTTAAGCCTATGGTTTGATCTGCTTCTATACAATAGCAGCAAGTATTATAAAAACGTATGGAACAGGAATTATATTTTGTAGCGTCCCAACATTGTTTCCTATAAAAGAAACTACATTTTGTATAATTACAAAAAAACAGCTATTCAAAGGGGTAGTTTTGTGCTCAAACTACAATTGTTAAATCTATTTTTAAGATGAGATGCAAGATCATTTGTACACTGTTATTTATAACCATTTCATTCGGGGTTCATTCACAGAATAAAGTTACATTGAGTGGAATAATCACCATAAAGACAACCACCGAAACAATACACGGTGCAAACATTTTTATTCCTGAAGCAAAGGTATCAACAGTTACAGATGCGTACGGTTTTTATTCTATTACCCTGCCCAAAAGAGAATATAATTTGATTATAAGCTATGTGGGATTTGAGAATATTGAGGAACGTATCACTTTGATGGAAAATACCAGAAGGGATTTTTCGATGCTTGAAAAAAGCAAAACTATAGATGAAGTCGTGATAAAAAATACTGGTTCAGCAAGCAACATCCGAACACCGGAAATGAGTGTGAATAAACTATCTGTGTCTACCATTAAAAAGATGCCAGCAGTAATGGGTGAGGTTGATATTCTGAAAGCTATTCTGCAGCTTCCGGGAGTCTCCAACGCGCAGGAAGGCGCAACAGGCTTTAACGTTAGAGGCGGTTCAGTTGACGGTAATTTGGTAATGTTAGATGAGGCCGTTGTCTACAATACTTCGCACCTGTTTGGCTTTTTCTCCGTTTTTAATGCAGACATCATTAAAGATCTGAAATTATATAAAGGGGGAATACCTGCTCAATTCGGCGGGCGTACATCCTCTGTTTTGGATATTTACCAAAAAGAAGGAAACAATAAAGAATATCACATAGCAGGTGGAATCGGAGCGGTTTCAAGCAGGTTATCGGCGGAAGGCCCGATTATAAAGGACAAAGGTTCGTTCATAGTTGCTGGCCGCGCTTCTTATGCCCATTTGTTTATGAAACTTGCTGACAATTCCAATTCCGTTTCTTTTTATGATCTGAACGCTAAACTGAATTATAAGATCAATGACAATAACAGGGTTTTTCTTTCAGCCTATTTTGGCAAGGATAAAATGGATTTCAACAATTTTTTCAGCAACAATTATTCAAACTCATTTTTTAATCTTCGTTGGAACCATATCTTTTCCGATAAATTTTTCTCCAACGCATCGGTTATTTACAGCAAGTACGATTATGGACTGAAGATAAAATATGTTGGTATAGACTGGGTATCAGACATCCGTAATTATAATCTAAAGTACAATTTTACGCATCATCTGTCTGATAGGCTGGTTTTGAATTATGGCATCAATTCCATCTACTACCAATTCAATCCCGGCACTATAAAACCTCTGGATGCAACATCCCCTATCAATGCCGATCAGATTGAAAAAAAATATGCCTTGGAAAATGCGGTTTATATTAGTACTGAACAAAGAATCACTGACAAATTATCATTAAATTACGGACTGCGATATAGCAATTTCCTACGATTAGGGGAACAAAACATAAATAATTACACTAATAATGAGGCAGTGGTTTTCAACCCTGATTTACAAATTTATGGGGAAGGAACGCCAACTGGTATTACGCATTATAACAAAAACAAAAAGATTATCGGTTTTGGGAATTTAGAGCCTCGTCTGGCCATTTCTTATGTCATAGATGACAATCAATCCGTTAAAGGGAGTTATAACCGGATGAGCCAGTATATTCATTTAATTTCCAACACGGCTTCCGTCTCTCCACTGGATATCTGGGCACCGAGCGACCAGTACCTGAAACCAGAAATTCTTGACCAGCTTGCATTGGGCTATTTCAGAAATTTCAGCAATGGAAAATATTCCCTTGAAACAGAAGCATTTTACAAAAAAAACAAAAACAAAGCGGATTATATTGACGGTGCCGAATTGATTGCTAACAGAGCCATAGAACAAGTATTACTAAACGGAGAGGCTAGAGCCTACGGACTTGAAGTAATGCTGAAGAAAAACACCGGAAAACTAACAGGGTGGCTTTCTTACACGCTTTCTCGAGCAGAACAACGTACACCGGGAAGAAATGAGGACGAACCCGGTATTAACAATGGCAAATGGTATCGTGCCAATTACAATAAAACGCATAACTTTTCACTTACAGCTACTTATCAACTGACCAAAAAATGGAGTTTTGGTGGCATTTTCACCTACCAGACAGGGAAGGCTGCAACCTACCCCATCGGCAAATATCAGTATCAGGGAATCACAATTGCAAATTACGGAGCGCGAAATGCGAATTCACTCCCATCTTATCATCATTTGGATCTATCGGCAACCTACACCCCAAAACCTGACAACAAAAGAAGATGGAAAGGTGAATGGGTGTTTAGTATTTACAATGTTTACAATAGAAGCAATGCTGCATCCATTATGTTCGAGCAAAACAGAGAAACAGGGGTGAGCGAAGCAAAGAAGATATCAATTTTCGGTATAGTTCCGGGTGTAGCTTACAATTTCAGATTTTAATTCAATACTATGAAAAATAAACTTAAATACCTGGTTATTTCATTCTGTTTTTTTCTTCTGTCTTGCACAAAAGTAATAGAAGTAGATTTAGAAACAGCAGAACCGAAATTGGTAATTGACGCATCGATTGATTGGATAAAGGGTACGACCGGCAGTGAACAGAAAATCAAACTCTCCACCACTACCGGATATTACAGTACCCTATTTCCTACAGTTTCAGGAGCTGATATAGTGATAACAAATTCAGCAAATACTGTTTTTAGTTTTATAGAGACTCCTGGTACAGGAGAATATACCTGTTCTAATTTCCATCCTGTTATCGGGGAAATCTATACATTAAAAGTAGTTTTAAATAAGGAAATTTATACGGCAACCGAAACCTGCATCGGGGTGCCGGATATTGAAAATAATATTGTACAAAATAATACCGGCGGATTTGGAGGTGATGAAGTAGAAATCAAATACTACTATAAGGACAATGGAAATGAAGAAAATTATTATCTCCACCGTATTGTATCACCTGTTTCAATGTTTCCTGATTATAAAGCCCAGGATGACGAGAACAGTCAGGGCAACCTAATGCAGGAATATTTTTCTGACAAAGATCTGAAGGCCGGGGATCTGATAAACATCAGACTGTATGGAATTTCCAGAAGATATTATGATTATTTCAGAAAACTGTTAACAGCATCCGGTGCTGGTGCCGGCCCGTTTCAAACAACACCGGGCTCGGTGAGAGGGAATATCATCAATCAGACCCATTTCGCAAACTTTGCTTATGGTTATTTCAGATTATCAGAAGTGTATGTAAAGGACTATACAATACAGTAATTAATTGGGTTTACAGATGTTTTTAAGTGAAAAAACGAAAATTTTATTCTTTAATTAAAAATTTAATTTATCCTATTTTATTATTCTTATCTACATACCTCCAGCCCTAAATCCAAACATGCTGCTGCATGATTCATTTTATAATCTTTATACAATTTTAATAATTCAGTAATGTCTCTAATGCTACTTTTGCCCGACCCAACAAGTACAATCGACAAAAATAGGCGTAAGACTTACCTACTTAAAACGCATATGAATAAGCTACCAAAATATTGAATCAGTTTTTTATATATTTGTACTTTATGCAAAAACAACTATTCACATATCATACTTTAATGATTGGAATGATTGCCTAATTCCGGCTATTTTGTTTCTTAAATCATCAGCTTGGTAGTCAACATATTACCAATAGTTATTTGTATGTAACAAAGTATTCGGACAATAAAGGATCTAATCAATTTATTTCATCATTTTAAACTAGTCAGTAGTGAATAACTTATCATTATATGGTTGGAACAACAATTTGTTCCAGCTTAAACAAACCTCGCAATACAAAAATCTTTTTCATGGTCGTGTTGCTGCAGTAAACAGAACCAATTATGAAGTTATTGCAGAGAATAATCGACTATTGTGCGAACTATCAGGTAATGTACTGTATGGAAGTCCATCATTTGAACTTCCATGTACAGGTGATTGGGTTATCTTTCAACCTTTTAACGATAACAAAGGAATAATTGTCGATATTTTACCACGCAAACATACATTGTACAGAAGAAAGACCGGTACATTATCCGACAGGCAAGCTATTGCATCATATGTTGACAAAGCATGTATCGTACAAAGCCTTGATGCCAATTTCAACGTTCGCCGGCTGGAACGTTTTATAGTTCAGGTAGTAGAAGAAAATATTCAACCGATATTGATCTTAACTAAATCTGATTTGGAGTTTAACCGCCACCAAATAGATGAATCATTGAAACATATTAGCCGCCAAATGCCAATATTTTTCATAAGCATCCTTTCGCCCGAAACCATATTTCCAGTGCGGGAATCAATCAAGCAGGGGGAAACGATCGTCTTTGTGGGATCATCAGGGGTCGGAAAAAGTTCTTTGATCAACGCACTGTGTGAGCGGACAGTATTTCTTACTTCTGAGATAAGTAAATCCTCAGGAAAAGGGCGACATACCTCAACCCGAAGAGAAATGGTATTGATGGATAGTGGTATTTTGATAGATACGCCCGGCGTTAGAGAATTTGGTTTAGCCGCAGATAATACTGAAACATTAGCAGAGATATTTGATGTTTCAGATCTTGCAAAATATTGTCATTTTCATAATTGTTCCCATGTTAATGAACCCGGCTGTAAAGTTATTGAAGCTGTAAACAGCGGTCTTTTAGAACTGGAGGTGTACAGTAGCTATCTCAAATTACAAAAAGAATCTTTATATTTTTCTATTTCTGAACATGAAAAGCGCAAAAGAGATAAGTCTTTTGCCAAAATTTCGGAAGAAGCTAAGAGAATAAAAAAGAAATAACCAATTTAACACAGGTGTTCCATCATAAAGTGGAACACCTATTTTAATGATTATTTCTAGTAACCATTGAAATTTATTGGAATGTTAATATATATAGGAATATTAAAAGAATTTTACGGTTGACCGCCGAAGAAACTAGTTTACATAGTTTTTTTGTTTCTACTGCTTGGCAAGTAATATCTCACTTTTATCTAGTTACATTACCTAATTTATGCTCTGCTTGGAGGGACTGACGTGATAAGTTGAAAATTTTTCTTACTTACAAAGTAACCTTGAGATTTTTAATAGAATTACATATATAGTTTAAGAATTCTTGGCTACTAATTAATTTACATTCATCATTAAAAATTGAAGATATGTCTACAATTCCAAAATTCAAAAACAAAAAAGGATCTTCTTGTAGAAGACCCTCTTGGCGGGAGAGGTAGTCCTGTTAAACATTTAATTTTACATAATAAATATAAAGTGAATACTATGGGGGATGAAGATAAGGTATTCATAACTTTATCCCGTACAGATTTAGCAAATATGGCAGGTACAGCAAATAAAACATTGGCATGCATACTTCATGATTTTAAAGAGGATCATCTTATTTTGATAAAGAGCCGTAAAATACAACTCTTACATTTAAAACAATTGACTCAGATTGCTAATTTTTATTAATGCATGATCATTTGCTATTAAATCCTATCCGTTTAATGTCAGGTAGCTAAATATCCTTCTATTCAACAGGATTATTCATTATGAAGCTTAATTAGACAGAACATTTAATGATCTTAAAAAAAGCATTCAACTTAGATTGGCATAGTATTCTTATTATATAAAAAAATAACATTATGAATACTATAAAAAAATTAGGTTTATTAGCGCTAACCGGATTATTTGTTTTTTCTTGTGCGCCACAATTTAAACCTAATGGAAATCATGGACTTCCACCTGGACAAGTGAAAAAAGTAACCGGAGCAAAATCTGCTAAACAATATGCCCCTGGTCAGTTAAAAAAAAATAGATAAGCGATATTATATACTGAGTATAATCTCACTGATTTTTCTCTTATTTAGTAAGGTGTAATTTTGATTTCTGTAAATCAGTTTTTGAAATTATAAAATTGTTTGAGATAAATATCCATTACACATTAAGGCTTGAGTAAATAAAGCTATAATGACAGTAATTTTACTTATTAGTCTTTCAGAAAAAGATTAGCATTAAAAATCATTTCTGATTTCTGACCAACATTTCAATATTTTTTAAGAATTACAACTTATACTAAATATTAATACATTTCACATTACCCTTACTTATTAATATTACATCATTTTTCAACCATCTTACAACAGCTAACTTGCTTGAAATATCATACATTTGTAAAAACACCTTTTCAAACAAAATTACCATTGAATTCCAATCAAATGAGAGCTTACCAATCTATTTTATTCCTTATCATCCTACATCTATTCACCTTAGGAAAAAGCCAGAAAATATCCGAAGAACAATTAAAGAACGAATTACACAACATCCAAGACAAGATCGGCAGTACAAGTGTCGTAAGCAATACCATAAAACAACTGGAAAAAAGCTACAGAACTGCAAAGGAAAATAAATACAATGTTACATTCTCCATTGGTACTGAACTGGTGCGAACATATTCAAGATTGGATAATTCGGAGAAAGTCATTGAGCTTGCGACAGATCTAGAAAACCACATCAATGAGGATTCACCGCCAGAGGAAGTATCCAATATGTACAAGATGAAGGCAAATTCATTGGGGGATTTGGGGTTTCTGGAAGATGCCCACAAAGCATATCAGCTTTCAAAAAGATATTTGGGAAAAATCAAGGACAATGATGTACGTCATTATTACAGCAGCTTATTTTATTCCAACTATTCCCGTTATTTTGATCAAAGCAAAAAACAATCTGATTCCGTACGCCTATATCTCATAAAAGGCTTAAGCGAAGCAGAAAAAATATCTGAAAAAAAATCAAGTATATCACTAAAAAAGAAATATGATTTGATTCTTTCCATACAGGCAAACCTGACATTGTATTATTTATGGATCATTCAGCCCACCGAACCAAGGACAGCAGAGACATATCTTTTAAAATCATTGAAGATTGCAGAAAATAGGGAAATAAGTTCACTCAATAAAATGAACCTATACAGAACGGCTGGTGATTTTTACTTTGACCAAAAAGATAATGACAAGGCCATACACTATGCTCAGAAAGGCTTAGAACTTGAGCAAAAAATTTCATCCCCTTCCAGTCGGGAAAACTTCTACGAAATCTTAACGGAGGCCTATTTGGCTAAAAATAATACTCTTGAGGGAAAAAAATACAATCAACTTCTTACAGAGCTCAGGGACAGTATTAAAATTGCAGAAAAACATTCGGTGAATAAAGTTACCACAGCAATTAAAAAAGAAAAGGAAAAGGAAAAAAGCAGCAGCCTTAGAAACTACTTATATGTGTTCTTCATTATAATAATACTGGGATGTGGTGGTGTTTGGTACTATTGGAAAAGCAGGAATAAAGTCTTACAACAGAGATTTCAGGAACTCATTACCAAAATAAAGCATGAGTCAGAAAACCAAAAGAATGAAATGGAGAAGGATGGAGAAAAAGCAGTAAAAGCTCCGAAAACAATTGCTGAGGAAACGGTCAATCAACTATTGACTAAGATATCCAAATTTGAAAAAACAGAGAAATATCTGAAAAGTGATATTACAATAGCCAGTATGGCAAGTAATTTTGGCACCAATACAAAATATCTTTCAGAAGTCATAAAATCCTATAAGGACAAGAACTTCAATCATTACATCAACAGCCTTAGAATTGAATACATTACCAGGAAACTGTATGAGGATGCAGTATACAGAAAATATAAGATTACTTCTTTAGCAGAGTTATGTGGCTATGCCAATCATAGGGTCTTTCAGACAGCTTTTAAAAAAGAAACAGGTCTAACTCCCTCAGATTTTATTAACAATCTGAAAAAGAAGACTGAATCGGAAATACTGTAATACAAAATAATTTGAAAAAGTAATAGCACCAATACACCTTAATGCACTTTTGCAAAAAAAATCTATTCAATCTTTTAGCATAAATAGGGATTTGTATGCTTCAATCAATGAGCAGAAAATCTTCTTGGTGAACATTGCAAACCGATACCTGGCTTTGAAAACGGGTATGTCATTTCAAACAAAGGAAGGGCAAAATACCTTAGTAGCTGGACGACAAGTAAAAAATAAAAGTTTTTGGAAAGAACAAATTATGTCCCTTAATATAATAATTAAGGCTGGTAAGAATAAACCGTATTTTTATATACGTGTACATCGTGAAGAACTAAACTTAAATTAAAAGCCAGAATTTCTTTATTTAAAGAAAAAGATAATGAAAAAACCCTCTTGAATTTTAATCAAGAGGGTTTCATTAATTTATTTTGATAAATCTCCCTTATTTTAAAGGAAATGACACTCAAGTACTTCTAGTTTTGATAATAAAGCCAATCTGTTTTATAATCGCTACACCCACTAAATAAATAGGTGTCAAAGGCTAATTTAAATCTATACTTTTTCTTTTCTTTGAAAGCCTTTGAAATTCTTCCGGGAACAATTGGAATTCGGTATTCCTTAGACTCTGCACTTTTAAGACATGTCATTTTCCCTAAACATTTCTCAATGTTTAAACAGCTCGCTCCATCAAAACTATATTTTGTATCCAGATATTGTTTTGATTCATCATTGTAAACCTGTATATCTGTGGGTCTAGCCCATATAGCAGAATATTGCTTGGGAACTTTTATTTTTTTGCCTTCTATATTTTTGATGACAAACACTATTTCTCCATTTTCCGACAGTGAGTTGTTAGAAAATGAGAGTTTACAAGTCTGCTGCGCAGATACAAAACTTACAAAAAGAACCAAAATAAACTTATACATAATAAATTTTTTATTTAAAAAAACGTGAATTTGCAAAATCATTGTACTGAGATTGGTATGCTCTAATAAGTGCTGGATTTGCTGTCATATAATTATAGAATTGCTTGGCTTTATTCCAATATCCTTCCATATTAGAAAATGATGCCTTAGGTAGTTTATCATTAAATAAGGTATCATGATATGCAAGAAACTCCCTAACTTCATAAATATTTAAATTTCCTGCAAGGCCCATTACCCCTCGTTGGTAAACATGAATAAATTCGTGATGAACAACTCTTATAAAAACGGCCACAGAACTTTTAAAAACGTGGGTAGCAATGGTTACTTCCTGGGTTTCAAATGCCTCTCCCCCCGTTAGTCCTGAGAACTCATCACTTTTTACATACTCCATGGTATATTTACCTTTAATATTAGCATCCAGGTTATATTTAGAGTTCACTAAATCAAATGCACCTTGGTAATTCTTCGCTTTTACTAACTGCCTGAATTCTTTTCTTGTTTGCTTATCAATCAACAAATTATCAGAAATTTTATGCATTGTATGATTGAATAAAGCCACGATACCGCCAATCTTGACGCCATCCCAGAAATTTCCTCCTGAAAGAGCAGAACCTACACCTCCTGAAAGCATTCCAAATGCCACCGTACCTGCACCGCTATAGGCAGCATCTCCAGCCACTTTTCCATATCCGTAAGATACAAAACTTGCCAAAAAAGCACTTGCAGCAGCTGAGAAAAAGTTACCTCCCTGCATAAAACTCAGTGTTCCCTGTACACCCGCATGGACGAGCCCTTTTAGAGCTTCATTTCCTACACTCGCCGTAGCGGTTGAAAAAACATCTCCGATAACAGTTGTTATCCCAGCACTTATCAAACTCATCACAATGGTAGAATACAAGTTCAGAATATTAAATTTTGCACCGGTTATCAAAGTAATGGCTGTATAGGAAACAACAGCAAAAACAAGTGCTTTCACAATAGGGATCGCTAAAAACTGCCAGAATTCCCCACTCGTGTCATTAAACATCAGTGGATTATTGAGAACATACCCGTATTTATTATAATTCTGGGTATTGGTAGGATCCTGAATGTGTTCATCTGCATTTAAGAATCTTCGGAGCAATGGATCATACAACCTGCCATTCATGTGGATGATTCCAATATCCATGAAATGCTCGTGGCTTGTATAACCACGATCGATTAAGCCGAATTTTTCCATGGCTCCCTGTATTCCTGATTTTTGGGTAATTATAGTTCCAGTACCTATCTGTAAATGGGTAAAGTTACCCCAAGCATCAAAATGTCTTTGTTCCAGTTTTTTACCTTCTGCATCGCTTATTGCAAGAATACTTCCTAAATAATCCTTATGCAAAAATTTGTAAGAACCAGATGTTTCTTTATAATTCTTCAAATAAACAATATTACTCTCGTAGGGTGTTCCACCGATATAAAGAGTATGTCTTTCCAATTTAGTACTATTATCAATCGTTACTTCAAAACTTCCATCCTCACTATATAATTTTATGAATTTACCCTTATTGGATACAAAATTACCTCCATAAGAAACTTTCTGACGCATTGATGTTAGCCCATATTCAAAATCAACATCTCCCCTCAGCCCATCAATGAATATAGGATCATTATTTTCATTATAGGTAACGAACTGGATCAGATCATTGTTATAATTCTGCGTTCCGGCTGCATTTAAAGTCATACCTGTTGGCTGGTAAATCTTTGATGAATTTTCAAATTTGATCACTCCCACCTGATCGTTTTCGGTAATCCTCCCTTTGATATCATAGATATTCCGGTTAGCAGACGGCTTAACACCAGTTACAGGATCCGTCCAGTTGACCAAACGATTATTATCATCATAATCAAATGACTCATTAATATTAAAATCACCTCCTGTACTTCTACTTTTTAACTCATTCTTTATAGCATCAAATGCATATGATATTTGAAGAATATTGGGTTTAATAGCAGAGGAATGGCTGATATTGGTTAAGAATCCATTACTGTCATAAGAATTAGTAATAGAGGCAGCGCCCAATTTAGAGGTTAAAGTTTGTCCTTTGGCATTGGTACTCTGAAGTTCCCAAAGAATTAGACCCGTCTTTTTATCCATTAACTGATACAGATCACCATTCCAGGCATTATACTTATGTATAATTGTTACAGCAGTAACAATACCCGCAGAAGATAAACTTTTAGTATAAGATATAACCCTTGACTTATCATCATAGAAAAATCCGCTTTGAGCGTAAACCCGCCCATTACTGTTTTCAATGTTAGATTTCATTCTACCATATGTGTCAAATTCAACACTCGAACTATAAGATTTTCCGTTTGATGTTCCTGACTTTAAAATATTCCTGCCAAAACTATCATATGTAAAAGTGATATTTTTAATGGTAGAAACCCCGTCTGATGATAATTCTACCTGATTAATGAGCTGCCCTAAATTATTGTACGTATACTCTTTTGTTCCTTTTGGACTAATAATTTTCTTCGGTTGTCCGAGTCCATCATATTCATATTTATATACTCCATTGGATGGATCATTAAATTCAGATTTTCTTCCCCAAACATCATATTTGGTTGTAACAATATTTTCTGCATACTGAGATTTGATCTGCTGTCCAGCTGCATTGTAGAAGAATTGTATTATTCCTCCTTTATCAGTTGTAGTCACTACATTGCCTAAAGCATCAACAGTTTTAGAGGTAATTCTTCCATAATCCGCCGGGTTGGATTCCTTAACAGTAGTTGTCAATCCTGAAGCAATAGTCTCGATCTGTTTACCGTTAAATGCAGTCGCTGTTACCTTCATGATAGGGAACACAGAATCATCATAAACAATGGTATTCCATTGGGAAGGACTCTGCCCTTCAAAATAAGTCTCGGATTCTGTGATCTTTCTTCCCAATACATCATATTGAATATCTTTCGATACGAATTGTCCCTGCCCAAATGCTTTTGTGGAAACTTTGTATTCTTGTCCCAACCTGTTGGTATACTTTTTAGAAACATTACCGTCAGGGTCGTACTGAGTAATAGTAATATTAGAATTACTATCTTTATCGTACTGATAGGTGATTGTACCTTTAAGATTGGTTGCAGCAGTCAATAATTTACCCCAGCCATCATAAGTATTAATGAGCATATTACCTAAAGCATCGGTATGCTTTTTTATCTGCCCCCAATCATTGTACTCTATATTTGATTCTAATCCTAAGTTATCTGTCTTTTTCTCAACAAATCTACCATTTGGTTCGTACAGGCTTGTCTCTGTTTGGGTTTGAGAGTCTGTACTATTGCTGACCGTTTTTCCAATGATATTGCCAAAACCATCATAATTATAGGTTTCCAGCACATATGCAGTATTATCCTTATTCCATGTTTTTAAGGTTTTCGGCAGATTATTCTCATAGGTGTATTCTTCTTTGGAAGATTTGCTGTCGCCATATGCCTGTACTATATCGGTTTTAGATTGGGGACGACCTACAAAGTAATCTGCTCCAATCCCTGACAAGTTATGAATATATTCAAAATTGGAAGTAGTTGTAGCATAACCATTATTAACACTCGTAACACTTTGGCTAGGAAGATAATAATCTCCATAGTCAATTAAAGTATTCATTAGTGTACTATTTAGGAAATCCTTTATTCTTGTGCCCTTTACAACAGTAGCTGTTACTACCTTTGGCTTATCGGTATCGGAAATCGGCATGGTCGCTAATTGCCCGTTCAGCAATTTATAAGATTCATATAAGGTAGACTTAAAGCTCATTAACTGCGTATTGGTCTCAGAAATATCTACCGGGAAAATGCTGTTTTCATTGTTAGTTCTAATGTTCCATTCTTTTACAGGGACTCCATCAAAAAGCGGATCAATTTCAACACCAGACCATACTTTGGTATTTTCAAATCCATCAGCATACCAGGAGGATCTAGCAACCTGATGATATCCCATCATACCTTTCCCCTGCATATGCCCTGTCATTCCCCTGTATCGAAAATCCTGTTTTCTTCCTTCCTGTCTAAGCTGTGATACAGCATAGGACTCGTCTACTCTGTCTAAAGAGAAGTAAGGGTAGTATTCTTTTTTAATCTTCTGATAAAAATTTGGATTAGTGTTATTATTCGGAATTGCTTCTAAATAATCTACCGACGTCATAATGCCTCCCTGAGCAATAGATTGTACTTGTGCTAATCTACTGACAGATGAGGGAGATTTGAGTTTATGTAGCCTTTGTTTCCAGAATAAGAGCACATCATAATAATTATTATTAATTTTCACCTGTGAGGTGATCGGAGAGAATAAAGTAAATTCACCTACATCAAAAGTTACATAATTAGTTCCTCCATAATTACCACTGGTTACAAAATCCGGACTTCCACTTGTTAGAGTTCCATTAGCAGTATAAGTGGCAATATTATAGCCAAAGTATCTTGAAAGAATGACGCCGCTTGAATTAACCTGGCCAGCTTTGTTAAAAGAGTTTATATGTACAATATCTGATTTACCGTCCTTATTGATATCTGATGCAGAATAAAAATTCCTGTAAATATTAAAAGTGGGGTAGCTACTGTTTTGATAATCATTAGGTTTTCTATATTTTAAAAAATTTGTTTTTAAGAAATTAGAAAAGCCTTTTTCAGTACCCATATAAAACCTCCAGTTATCTTTTTCTTGTGTATCGGTGGTTGGTATTGTAAAATCGAGATTTCTGTCACCGTTGAAGTCTCCGAATAATACCGGAGAATCGGATGCTTTCGTTTCAGATAAATTCCCTGTGAATTTTATTTTCTTAAGATAGTGATTGGGAGCAGTTTTAACAAACTCAAATACGGTATAGGCTGTGTTAGATACATTAATAATATCTACTTTCCCATCACCATCCACATCCAGGTACTGTTGTTGATAATAGGAACTTTCATTGATTCCTGAATCAACGGTGTAATTCGATAAAGGATTGCTTGGATTTTTTAAATCAACGATATAATTTCCCACCAAATAGGTATTACAGTTTAATTCGTGGCATGGAGGTGGTTTGTTGACAGTACCATCACCTGTTGCTGCTGAGGTAGACTTTAAATTATCGCATCCTGGAATGGGTTCAAACTGACATTCTTCTTTATTGATCGTCACAAATACATCCGATATACCATCGCCGTTGATATCACCTTCATTAAACGATGCTTTTTCCACTCGGCATCCTACACCCCCGCCCTGATAAGTACAGTCCGGATCAACATAAACGACTTTTTCAAAAACTTTAACAAAATTATTATTTCTGAAAATGTAACCTACTACTTTACCGCTTTCGTATTGGACAATTCCATTTCCGTTATAGACCTGCCCCTCTTCATCTAATAAAGTATGTACAATTTTAGCTTCGGTATTAAAAAATTTGCCCGTAGAAACATCGGTAAAGGTGTCATTGAGCCCTCCCAGTTTCACAATACCATTATTAAGAATGAAATCCAAATAAGAGTCTCCATTAAAATCACCCGTCAGTTTTACGTTATCAAAACTATCTACATTGTTATTTGAAAATTCTAAAATCGGCTGTGTTGGGCTAGGATAAGTAAAATTTACCGGATTGGCTGCTATATTATCAGCATTGTATTCTGTTATTTTATCAACTACCTGGTAATTCGTTCCATTTTTAATGTAATTAACAATGTATTTTTTAAATTGGTTTCCATTTGAAGTTACCTTAATTTCTGTTAATATTTTCTTTTGAGTAAAATCTTTTCCGCCTACATAAGATTGTTCAACCAGGTCTCTGGTAGCGTAGGTAAGTGTGATTTCATTAAAATTAGGTTTGTTAAGAACTTCGTTACCACCCCAGGAAATTGAGTTTAATACAGCCACATTGCTTTCCTGTTCATAATTGTAGTTGATAACATTTCCCTGTACATCTATCCATTTTACAATATTATATTCGATAGGTGTTCTGGCTGCATAATCAAATGCAGGCGCTCCTTCCCATGTCCCATACCAAGCTCGTGAGCCATTTTCAAATGTTACTTCGAAATATGCAGGACTATTCAAAGGCTCTAATATATAGTAAGCTTGCCCTACCGACTTAATTTTCACATTAGAATATTTCTCAGTAACATATTCTGCTCCATCCTTACCATATTCTCCTGATTTGAGAATAAGTCTTTGTCCATTAAAGCTATAATAATCAGAGTAATCTAATTGTACCCCTTTTGCTTCACCATCTTTTTCGACCGTTTTTCCAACTTTTGAAATAGCTGTTAGACCTGACAGGTTCCAACCATATCCGGCAATTCCGTTGTTAGAGCCACTTGTATACATTAAGTTAACCTGTGGAGCAACAGATTTTACTCCCGGAGGTAGGGCAACAGGCAAAGTAAACTGCAATTGTCCTGCTCCATTAACATCAATATTTCCTTTAGTGTCATGGAAACTTTGTCCTGAAAGCATCTGTGAAAATCCTAATATAAATATACAGGATATAATGGATGAGAACACCATCATCCTTTTAGCGTAAAATTTCATGGCTAATTAACGTTTTGTAATGTTTTTACTAAAAATCCTTCCATCCTTCAATGTAAAACGTAAGATATATACGCCCCAATCATAACCTGACATATTAATTTTCAGCTGGCGGTTTAGACTTGGGATGTTCTGCTGTTGAAACTTCCAGTGTACGGTACTGTGTTGAAACAATGAAATATCTTCTATCAGTCCATCTGTCTCTTCCGTCCAATCTATTGTAAGCAGGTCATTAACCGGAACAGGATACAATCGTATCTGTTTCCAAAATGTTTTCTCATCCATGACTTGCGCCGTGGCTAAAGAAATTGTTTTAGATTCAGTTTTTGATAAAATTTCAGATGTCTGTTTTGCATTTGCATCAGGACCCCGATAGCGTTGATTGCCAGCCTCATCATATTTGAAGAAGACTTCAGTTTGGGAAAATCCAAAGAACCCTATTAATAAGGAAAGTAAGGAAGTTAGTTTTTTTTTCATAGGTTAAAGTTTTAGGTAGCGTATTTTGCTTTAGTTTTTTATGTTGGGAACATCATATTCAGGTGCAATTTTATGATATTTTTTTAAGGCCAAAATTAAAGACTCATATTTGATATAAAGAGACACCTACATTCCGCTACTCCGCTTTTTTAGCGATCGAAGTGATGTTTTTAGTAATCCGATTTTGGACTCCGGCGAACCAGTTGGGCACTTTGCCAGGAGATTTTAGTATAAATTTTTTCTCATCGTTACAGGTGTTTCAAGGTTAATTTGGTTTTAAAATCTATTTTATTCTTGATAGTCAGCCATCCGTATTTTCATGGAAAATTGAATTAAATTCTCTGACTGTCTATTTATTGTCAATGTATTGAAAGCGAAATTAAACTGCCACAACGCCAAATCCTGTCGCATAGTAATAAAATATTACGGTGTAGCACTGATGTACTTTAGGACCAACACAACAGACACAGTACCAGGCATATCGGACAGAGGTATTGCTAATATATAAATATTTTTACAAATAAGAAATATTATAATTTAAAGACAATATTATTATCAATCCAGATGAATTTTCACCTATGTTCGTAGAAGAATCTTATACTCTTTATTGGGAAAATCAGTCGCATTGACCTAAAGCTTACATTCTACAAATACAGGGGCTGTATGCATTGTTGTTTTGTTATCAACATTAATCTATACTATCTAATACTTGGCGAAGATTACATGAATATGATAAATAATTAATACATAATACATTTAAGATTTAGTCCGTTTTATGATGAATGGCCTTCTTAAAAACTGCGCCTGAAAATATTTTCTCAGCATTGCTTAACAAGGATTGGGAAAGCTTTTGTTGAAATAAAACCAAATCTTCAGGGCTGATATTGTACTGAAAGTAGTTACTGTTAAAATCACAACTTTCTGATTTGGTACTGGATATCTTTGCAAGCCTGTAAAAATGGAAGACTTCCGACAAAGACTGACTATGAATAATGATAAAATAGGACGTTTCCATCATTAGATGTGTAATCTTCCCTAAAAAAATTAGCTCTTAAACATATAGTTTTTAAATGTTTTGGTTTTCGGGGAAGATTACAGGGGTGAATTCAAACACGGAAATACTTTCATTAGCCGTTAGGAGGATCTGGCCGATATAGTCCAATAATTCTTTTTGGAGCCCCATTATGCAAGGTTTGTATAGAAAAAGTTAACAATTATTTGTATCAATCGAAGGGCGTTTTATCTGCCTGAAATTTGGAAGTGTCAGATTCCTTTTTCGAAAATTTACCCAGTTTCTCATAAAACTTATGCAATTCATCCAGTTCATCTTCCGTCAAATCTTCAATATCCACTATACGATTGCTGGCGTGTTCATGAGCTGAGATCAGTTCATTAAGTTTGATTTGAATCGCTTTTGAATCTTTATTTTGCGCTTTTTGAATCAGGAATACCATTAGGAAAGTTACGATGGTTGTTCCCGTATTAATGACCATTTGCCAGGTTTCTGAAAATTTAAATAACGGACCTGTTGCTGCCCATACGATTACCAGGATACTGGCTAAAATAAATGCGGCAGCACTTCCAGTGAAATAAACAGCCTTATCAGCAAATTTGTCAAAAAAATTATTTTTCATAATAATAAATTTATAATTAATAGCCTAACCATATATTAGAAGCAATGATCACCCCTTCCCTTTTAAGGAGTTTCATCATGAGCCATGTCTACAGGTTTTGATTCCGGAGATCCTTTCTCTCTCAACCATATTGACAGAATAACTATTGCAGCAACAGATAGGAATTCACTCTGCCAGTTCTGAAAGGATTCAAACCAAAATCTTGACTCCGTCAAATATTCCTGAGCCGAAGAAAGAGGCTTGTTTTTTAAAACCTGCTCTGCATTATAAGCTTTCAGACTTCCGTAAAAATGAAGCATAAAGCTCAGTAAAAACAATATGGCAAAAGCCAGTGATAAAGAATGTTTATATATAGTAAGCCAGACTCCCCCTTTTTTTACCGGCCATGGGGCCCTGGAATGAGCGCGTGGCTCTTTATCAACATCTTCTTGTTTTTCCAGTGATTTTGATTCGCTGGAACCCTTTTGTCTTAATGATATGGTAAGCAGGACATATAAAGTCATTTGTAAAAATTCACTCTCCCAGTTTTCAAAAGTAGCCTGAATAAAATGCCCACTATGAATGTAATCACCCAAAGCAAGTAAAGCCCCTCCCTCATCTGCCAATTCTTTGTTTTCCGTGGCCCAGCCTGCGAAAAACTGACCAATAAGACATATAAGCATTAAGGAAAGAAAAACAATGCTTAAACTATTGCGATAGAAAAAACTATTTTTTGACATACCCATTTCAATTTAGATTTTAATTCTATGCAAGTCTTTTACAGTAGAATCAGTTAGCATCATGATTATTTATCCATTCACAATGAGTCCTCCATTTGGATGAAGAACCTGTCCGGTTATTTGTACTGAATCTTGGCTTGCCAAAAACAAAAAACTACCGGCGACTTCTTCTGGCTTTGCATTTCTTTGGAAAGGCGGCTTATTGGGATCTTCTTTTTCTTCATCAAAAGTTTCTTTTGTAAGAGGTGTTGCAACAGGGCCTGGAGCAACTGCATTGATACGGATTCCCTTTGATTTTGACTGTAGTGCCAGAGAGCGCGTAAATGATACTATTGCACCTTTTGTCGCAGAATAATCCAAAAGTTCTTCATGTCCCTGGTAAGCAACCGCCGAAGTAGTATTGATAACACTACTACCCTCTTTTAAATAAGGAAAAACTACTTTTGTCAATAAAATCATTCCGACAATATTGGAATCAAAAGTTTTTCTGATATTTTCCTCTTTTAATTGTTCAATACTGTCTGAGGGAAACTGTACTCCCGCGTTGTTGACTAGTATATCAATACTTCCAATTTCTGAAATTACTTTTTCAACGGTCTTTTTACAAAATTCATAATCATTAATATCACCGCGGAAAATAATTGATTTTCTACCCAAAAGTATGATATCATTTTTAGTCTTTTCAGCATTTTTGTCATCCGTGTGGTAGATAATCGCAATATTGGCTCCTTCCTTAGCAAATAACAAGGCAACAGCTTTACCAATTCCACTATCAGCCCCTGTAATGAGGACTGACTTATTATATAGTTTTAATTCTCCCATGCCAATTATAGTGTGTATGAAGATATTTTTATAGACTGCTAAGTATTAAAAGAATCCAATTGATGCAGTTTTGGATCATTCTTATTCTCTTTTTTCATACTTGGTATATTTAAATAATTATTGGTGCAAATGCTGAATAAAATTAAGCAGCCATGCATCAATTTACAATCTATACCACGACTTGGAAAAAGATCCTAATTCCAACCTGTGAGAAAGGAATATAGGCTTTCAACTGCTGAAGTTCTTCAAGATCAATCT
This sequence comes from Chryseobacterium paludis, assembly GCF_025403485.1. NCBI lineage: Bacteria > Pseudomonadati > Bacteroidota > Flavobacteriia > Flavobacteriales > Weeksellaceae > Chryseobacterium > Chryseobacterium paludis. The sequence goes on along the minus strand of NZ_CP099966.1, from coordinate 528,086 downwards.
TGAATTATCAGATGAACTACACCCTAAGCTCAGACTAATATTGAAATTTAATTTTTATTGTAAGAGCGACCCACTTTGACCATGAATTGTTATAAATGATAAACTATTATATCAAAGATAGAATACAAAAACCTTGTATCTTATGACCTGAATCATGTTAATACTATAAGATTTTTCATTTTTTTAATAACAATAACCATAATAACAATTTCCTCCATAGACCCAATAAACTAATCCTGATTGCAACCAGACTCCATCAGGAATCACCTATTATTTCAAGGAAATCATTATGATTCTAATCATATGTGCCAAATTATAATAAATCTATATTTGATGTAGATTGCGATAACCGTTTTCTACTGAACGATTCTGGCTTTAAAAGACAATGTTTTTCCATGAAAACACATAACCAGGCATTTCTGGTTTTTGATTAATTCCATTTTGTTATTTACATATTGAATGGGCAAAGTTATATCTGCAATATATATATCTTTGTAACTAAGTGACAAAAAGTTATAGTGACAAAGGGGTAACCAAGTGAATGGTATGGAACAAGAATTTGATCTGGTAAAAGACTGCAGCCAAAAAAAATTGGCGATCAGTGATACAATGGAAATTTTAAACGGGAAATGGAAAATGTCCATTATTGCCTGTCTTTGCTACAAACCGATGCGGTACTCTGAATTGCTGAAAGAGGTTAAAGGTATTTCCGGCAAGATGCTCAGTCGTGAGTTGAAAGATCTGGAAATTAATGAATTGATCGACCGTCATGTCCTGAACACGGCATCTGTTGCTGTGGAATATCAAATAACTGATTACGGAAAATCACTTCAACAGCTCACGAACACCATCGCAGACTGGGGCTTTATCCATCGAAAACGTATCATATCGGGAATGAAGAAAAAAATGGAAAGCAAATTGTAGAATGACCTAAATATGCTGAAAAGTTAATGATCTTATCTAATATTTTAGTTCCATAAATGGCCAATAATCGTAAATCAATTTATAGTGCACTTGCTGCCAACCTTTTGATCGCGTTGACAAAGTTTATTGCAGGTGCTTTCACCAATAGCTCTTCCATGATCTCTGAAGGGATCCACTCCACTGTTGATACCACAAACCAACTGCTATTGCTGTATGGATTGAGAAGAAGCAAAAAGCCGGCAGATGAATACCACCCTTTCGGCTACGGCAAGGAATTGTACTTTTGGTCTTTTGTTGTTTCTATACTGATATTTGGTCTTGGTGGTGCACTATCCATCTACCAGGGAATCTTACATATTCTGAAACCTGAATTGATGAAAGATCCGTTCTGGAATTATATCGTATTGGTACTTTCACTCATTTTCGAAGGCACTTCTCTATATATTGCCGTTAAAGAATTCAACAAAACCCGTAACGGGCTGAAATGGTGGGATGCGATCATCAAAAGCAAAGACCCCTCAAGCTTTCTAGTAGTCTTTGAAGATGGTGCCGCAGTGGCAGGTCTAATTGTAGTAATGGTATTGATGGGAATAAGTCATACCTTCCAAATACCTGAACTTGACGGGCTTGCCTCGATCATTGTAGGATTGATACTGGTTTTTGTCTCTTTTATTCTGGCCAGAGAGAGCAGAAGCTTATTGATGGGTGAAGGAATAGCACCGGAAACGAGAGAGAAAATCGCAAAATTGGCTGAAGAGGATATTGCTGTTGTCAAAACAAAAAACATATTATCTACCTACCAGTCACCTGAGGAAGTTGTACTAATGCTCATTATCGATTTTGAAGACCATCTTGATACCGAAGAGATCACTGAGGCTATTAAGCGTATTCGTGAAAATATAAAAAGAGAATTTCCATTGGTTCATTTTGTCATCATTCAGCCGGAATAAATATTACATCTGAGATCTACAGAAATTTAAACTTAAATCTCCGACGATATCCGTTTTTTATGATTAACACCCCAATTGCCAAGCATAGACACCAACTCTTTTAGTGTTTCTGCATAGTCAGTTGGTACATATTCGACCAATACCGGAAAATTTTCCGAATCAACCTTTCTTTTTACCAGACCATTAAGTTCCAATATTTTCAGTTCGTTTGACAAAACCCTTGGAGAGATCCCTTTGACAGCACGCTGGATCTCATTAAAACGATGATAACCACTTACCAAAGCAACTATGATTCTAAGCTTCCATTTGCCTCCCAATACATAGATCGCATCTTCAACTGCTGAAAGATTGTCTGCACATTCAATTTTTGTAAAAGCCAGCTGTTTATCAATTGCTTCCATAACTATCCTAAATATTACTACTATCCTTTTATATACTACTAATAAAACAATAGTAAATATAAAATAAATTTGTGGAAATAAAATTATCTAAATGAAACAGTTATTGCACATTATGTCAAGTCCGAAAACTAAAAATTCTGCAAGCAGAAAATTGGGTCAGATAGTGATTGAAAAGATCAAAGAAAAATATTCTGATTTACAGATTACTGAATATGACCTTGCACTAAATAAAATAGCACATTTGGACGAAGACCATATTGAAGCATTTTTTACGCCTGCAGAAATTCAAACAGAAACACACAGACATTCTTTAGAGCAGTCAGACCAGGCAATTGAAGATCTTTTAAAAGCTGAAATTATTTTGATTGAGGCTCCTATGTACAATTGGAATATTCCCAGTACGTTAAAGACATACTTCGATCAGATAGCACGAGCTAAACTAACTTTCCAATATACTGGTGAAGGCTTGTTGCCAGAGGGTCTGCTCAAAGATAAAAAAGCATACATCGTTACTTCATCCGGCGGGATCTATTCTAAAGGTGAACTGGAACCTTACGATTTTACAACAAATTACATTCGTTTTTTTCTGAACCTTCTAGGAATAGAGGTCGCCAATGTTTTTCGTGTAGAAGGGCAAGCAATTTTTGGATCTGAGAATGCTATGTTTAAAGCAATTGAAAGCGTGGTGATCGATGATCAATTATAATGTGTTGAGTTCAGGCTATATTTTGTTCTTGTGGTTGAAACTAATTCCTATTAACAGAAAATAAGAACAAATTAAGAGCAAAAAATACCCTGGTATATTTCATTATAAAAGCTTTGCCAACACAAATCCAATAATAAGTGCCAGAACAAATGCAATAATGATTTTCACATAATCCGTATTGCTGTTCCTGGCCTCATGATTCAATCTGGTATTTTCCTGTTTCAATGTTTCTAGGCTAATCTGTAGGGAGGCGGTTTTTTCATTGATAGCAGACCGAACGTTCTTTTCGTGCAGAACAGCGATCTCTTTTTTGTAGCTCTCCATTTCCGCAAGACGCTGCTTCTGTTGTTCCTCAAAGTTTTTCTGAATATCCTCAAGTTGTTTCGCAGATGTCAACTGAAGTTTCTGAAACTCTTCGTTCCTGACCTTAAGTTGATCTGAAAAGGTCTTGTTGTGGGCTTCGCTCTGCTCCTTATATATTTTCTGAGCCTCGGTGAATTCCTCATTTTTCTTCTTAAGCTGCTTTTCCAAAGTTTCCACCTGTTCTGAAAACTGCTTCGTCACATCTTTTTTCACCTCATCGATAAGCAGAGCCCTCGAATTGGATCTTTCGTGAGATAGCTTCTCTGCAATGGTATGCAATCCCGCACCATAATCGTGGGGCAGATGAAAGCGTTTGTCAGCCAGCTTATCCAATAATGTTTCATCGACCGTATGACCGATGGCAGTCACCGTTACCGGTTTCATCTCTATGAATAATTCGGATAAGGTCAGGTCATTAAAGGTTTCCATACTCTGACGGTCACCTCCTCCCCTTACCAATGCAACAATATCGTGATCCAAAGCTGAAATTTCTTTCAGTCTAGCAATGATGGCTGTTGGCGATGTGATGTTGCAGCTGTAGTTATCAATATCAAAATACGGTGATGAAACGTCCAACCCTTCTGAAAAGTCTTTTTGTACGATGGCATTATTACCATAGATATTGGCGACCTTGATCTTTTCATCTTTGAGCATCTTATCTCTGATTAGCGTCTCAAGGTCCTTCGATCCAACCTCAAGTTTTTTCTGGATGAGCGTATATTTTTGCAGCTCTTCCTCTGATATAGATCGTTCTTCCTGTTGAACGATCTCATCTACCACAAAACGCAGCTCTATGGATGAGTTCTTGATGCTCTTTTCTATAAACCCTCTGAGGGTATAGATCTCATTATTGGTGATCTTGCTTCTTAACAACGAAGAAATGCGAATGCCAATCGAAGTATGATCACCTTCTGAGAACAAAAGATCGTAATAATAGTTTCCGTAAGGTTTGCCACCACCAAAAGCATATCTACCTTTCAGATAGATCAGATTGACCGTTGCGTTCAGCTTCAGTGCATTACTGAAGATTCCTATTACAGATGCCGGCGAATAGACCGGATAAGATACTTCGTTGTCCTCCATTGATTAAGATGATCATTGTATCAAGATCAGATACAAAGATATTGCTTATTGGGTATTGCCTGCAAAGGTTGAGGTAAATAGCAGCGATAAATGCAAATTAAAAAATGAGACTGATGTAATGGGAGCAAAAAGCTTTGCACATGAAACTTAATTGCAATAAAAGAAATAAATGAATATGAGTTGAATCGTTTTACGGAAATCCGTAAAAAATAATCTATCAGGTTTATTACTTTTGCTGAAATACATTTTTAATTATGAAAAACTTCACTCTATTTTCAGTCTTACTTTTAATTTTATCCTGCAGTGCACCTTCTCAAAAAAATACACTTACATTCACCAAACAGGATTACATTGGGGAGTGGCCCTTCTCTGTCAATGAAATAGAAGTCTATTGTTCTGGATATAAAGAGATCTATGGAAGGACAAACGATGGTAAGATCTACGCCCTCAATGGATCAGCGAAAGGAGCCTCTCATAATGATCCATCTATCAGCAAGGTTGAGGAGATATGGCTGGATGACCCGAAATGGGCTGGCCTGAAGATTTCCTATGGGGACTTTATAACGCAAGGGCTGACCATCTGTGAGAATAAATAAAACCGAAGATTCAAGGATAATCAATTTACTGTGAAACAAAGCTCCGACAAAGGGCGGGATTTCCTGATGATATTTTTAGACCACTAGTTAAATAAGATCGTTTATCCAAATTGCATAAATTAATCCAGATGCCCCAGCCATCTCAGAGGAGAATACGCATCCCCTATGCACAACTTTAAGATCTGTGCGTTGTTCTTTTCAAAATTTTCACTGTTACTGAAAATGATAACAGCAGTACCTGCTTTAGGATAAGCTACCGCATAATTCTGATTGGCTTCGCCATGACCTGTATGGAAAAATGCATTACCAAAAGGTGATTTGAACAATCCTACGCCCAATCCCCAAGCTAGCTGAACACCATCATTCTTATTGGTAATACTATCCTTCAAAGGTCCGAAACCACGACTGCTCTTTACCATAATCTGGGGCATAAGCATCTGTCGGTAGCCTGAGCCAGATAAGCCTTTCTTTTGCATCAGATTAATGATAAACCGGGCATAGTCATTTGCTGTGGTCGACATTGAACCTGCAGCACGGCTGCTTTCCCGTCTTTCTGAGCCGTATTTGCTTCCGTCTTTGAAATAAGCATAAGAAAAATTATTTTCGAAGGACTTTTCCCAGATCATACTTGTATGTCTCATCTGAAACGGTTCGAAAACTTCTTCCTTTGCAATATCTTCAAGTTTCCTTCCTGTAAATTCCTCTATCATAAATCCCAACAGGTTGATCCCTTCATTGGAATAATAGAATTTTTTTCCAGGCTCCGCAATAAGGTTCACTTTATTATCGTATAACTGCCGCAGAACAGGAAGTCCCGAGCTGTGGCTTAATAACATTCTTGGCGTAATCCTATTGAAAGCTGTGGAGTCATCCGCCAGGTCTTTCCATTTAGGATACTCGCCTATCGGTTTTTTCAAGTATTTATATACGGGCTGGTCAAGGCTGAATATTCCTTTTTCCATTAAACGCATAAAGATATATGCACTCACGGGTTTGGTAAGTGAGGCTGCATACATTACTGTACTGTCATTCAACTTCTGTTTATTTTCAACATCCTTAAAACCAAAGCTGGATGAATAGACTATTTTGTTCCCGTTAACAATTACAACTTGCAGACCAGAAATCCTGGCACTATCGACTAAACGTTCTAGACGCTGTTCTAAAATCAAAGCATCGATTTTTTTTCCGTCAAGGTGTCTGGCCTGAATCGTTTTCTGAGCTAATAGTGGCAGAATCCAAATACAAAATGTAAGCATCAATATTTTTTTCATATGGAAAGTATTTGTGGCAAATTTAACGGTAAGATGCCATAACTGACCAAGACACTTTCACGACATGTTAACGCCATTTGGCTCTGGAAAGCACATTTTGAAAGTTTATTTCAAAAATAGAAAGGTCAAGGGATAATATGTTGTCCGTTTATTTAAGCTCTTGAAAACATTGACCACAGACATAAAAAATGTATAAAAGTAGACGACAACTACCAAAGGGAATCCAACAGGAAAAATAAAGATCATTAAAATAACCGATGATACCAATAAGATTGACATCGTGATCTGAAAGTTGACCACCGACTTCCCTTCAAGGTCATAAACCACAGATTCGTCTTTTTTGAAGAACCAAAAAAGCGCGGGAAGGATAATATTGAAAACAGGGAAACAAAGTCCGATCAAAGCAAACATATGAAAAAGAGGTTTGGTCTTATCTTCATTTTTAGTTTCAATGAAAGATGGCAGCTTTTCATCGACTGTCAACTCTTCGGTCTGTACTTTGAGTGCATCTGCCAGCATTTTCAAGGTTGCCGGATGAGCTTCAACCCTGCCGCTTTCGATGCGCTGTATAGTCCTGGCACTCACGCCCGAAACGGCTGCAAGCTGTTCCTGGCTTAATCCTGTTTTACGCCTGTAATGTGCCAATTTGGAAGTCATCATATACAAAAATATATAAATTAACGATTTGGGAAAACAGCTATTGCAAATAAATCCATATTTGTATATTTGCAGTCTGTTATACTATTCAAAATATTATCTGAGCCTTTCGTAAGGCCAGCTCTACATAAGGGCTGAAAGGCATTAAAATCCCTGATCTTTAATGCACAGATAAACATTGTTCTTACATCCAATAACTTTAATCACAAAACACAAGAATCAGACATCTGAAGCCATAGATTTGATATGGTATCTTATATATCTGTTGTGTCTATAATACAATGATTTTTATGAACAGTAAACATCTTATCAGCAGAAACATAGAACTTTTTTACAATCAAGCATCGGAAGAAACAAGACTCAATAAAGGAATGGGCATATTTGAATTTGAAAGGATAAAAGTTCTGATCGAAAAATATCTCCACGCAGCCTCATCAAAAATAATAGACATCGGCGGCGGTACGGGTAAATACTCGGAATGGCTTGCCGAGAAGGGACATGAAGTCCATTTAGTAGAACCTGTTACAAAACATATAAAAATTGCCCGAAATCGTAATAATAAATTGAAAAATAAATTTTCCATTCATCAGGAAGAAGCCAGGAAATTACCATTTCCAAATAATTTCGCAGACCTGATCATTTTACATGGTCCTTTATATCATCTTCAGAGTGAGAAAGAGAGGTCTTTTGCCATTTTGGAAGCCAAGCGCGTTCTTAAAAATAACGGAGTCATCCTAGGCTTTGCCATCAATTACACCGCGTCCACTTTGGCCGGCCTTTTAAGCGGATTAATTCACAAGAAGACGTTTTTTGAAATGTGCCGGGAAGAATTAACTAATGGCATACATCACCAGCCTGTCGATTTTCCGTGGATCCTTGCAGAAGCTTATTACCACAAACCCAAACAGCTGGAAGATGAGTTTTTGAATCACGAACTGCATTACCTCAATACATACGCAGTAGAAGGTATGGCCTGGCTCGATAAAGATTATTTCAGCAGTATGCTTGATAAAAGGAAAAGCGAAACTTTGACAGAACTGATAAAAATTACAGAAAACGACAAGTATCTCTTGTCATTCAGCCCGCATATGATGATAGCGGTACAAAAAAAGTAAATAAATAAAATTAGAGAATAAAAAGAACCCTGGCTCGTCAGCCAGGGTTCTTTTTACATAAGTCTTATTTTTTTGACTCCTCAACGGACACTTTTCTGAAGTCTTTGAATAGTTTACTTAGTTCCAAGGCTGATTTCCTTGCTCTTGTACCGGCAGCCTTGTTCCCTTTTTCTAATTGTTGGTTTGCTTCAGATGAAAATGCTTCAAATTCTGCATTGATCTTTTCGATAAGTTCTTTCATAACGTGAGAATTTAATATAATTGGACGGCAAATATAAAGGTTATAAAGGCAATTATTTTTATAATTTTGATCAAGTTAGATCTATTTTTTTATTTAATGTAAAATAATACCAAATGCATTACCAGGCATTTGAACCGGAACAAGAATTGAAGGCTCTTGTCAAATGCCATTTGACCATTGAAGATCCTGGAAATGAGAAAATGGAAATTTAACGCTTATATCATTACAAAAAGTTGTTGTGATTGCAACCAGACTCCATCAGGAATCACCTATTATTTCAAGGAAATCATTATGATCCTAATCATATGTGCCAAATTATAATAAATCTATATTTGATTTAGATTGCGATAACCGTTTTCTACTGAACAATTCTGGCTTTAAAAGACCATGTTTTTCCATGAAAACACGTAACCAGGCATTTCAGATTGAAGCTTAAATACCCAATAAATAATATGAAAATCACAGACTTAAAAATAGAGAATCTCGTAAGATATAAGGACCAAGTATACTCCCTTGTTGAAGTATTCCAAAATGAAAACAAAGAATATTATGTCAAAATAAGAAATACCAAAAGTGCTTTATGTATACCTGCAAAGTCAATTAAGCCCGTAAAAATTGATGAATCTTGGTTAGTGAAATTTGGTTTTATAAAAACCTATGATTCTAAATATATCATAAGATTTGAAAGGGGACAGGAATCTTTAAAATATGATATTGATCTTCGTGACAGACACTCCATGACGGGTCTAAAACTTTATGGAAACAATATAGATTGCATATATGTCCATCAGTTCCAGAATCTTTTTTGCTTCTTATTTGGAAAAGAACTTATATAATTTAAACTCAAAACAACTATAAAACCATCAAATAGTGAAACAAGAATACTATCATTATTCTAATAAGATCTATAGTACTTTTTCATCTGTATTGACATTAATTGGTATAGACCGTTTCTTATTGGTTACTGGTGGGAAAGTAAGAATCCGGTCAATGAAAACATCAGATATATTGAGTTCATAAATCTTGCTTAAACCACTCTTAAGTCATCTAAAATGCATATATTTGGGTTTATCATTCTTGATATTTCCATAAGAATTTACCGAATAAACTATGTAAAGCAACATCGAGCTTATAATTAGCTGGAGCGTTCCTAAATATAAAATTAATGCAACAAATCATAGACGAAAAACAAGTCCCAATACCCTCTTTTTCTGAAGCAGTAAAATTTTGGTTCATCCTGGGATGGATAAGCTTTGGAGGGACAACCGGCCATATTACGATAATGCATTCCTTTTTAGTGGATAAAAAAAAATGGATCAGCAATAGCAAATTCTATCACGCGCTTAATGCCTGCATGATCCTACCAGGTCCAGAAGCTCATCAGCTAGCCATTTACATAGGCTGGAAACTCCATGGCATAAAAGGCGGTATTGTAGCCGGCTTATTTTTCATACTGCCGTCCATGTGTATACTGCTTGGACTGAGTTTAACATATGCGCTTTACGGAAATACACCCTTGCTGACCGCCGTCTTCAATGGATTAAAGCCTGCTGTTTTGGCTATAATTTTATTTGCTACCTGGAAAGTAAGCCAGAAATCACTGTTAACAACTTTCCATTTCTTTATTGCCGCAATGGCTTTTTTACTGTCTTATTTCGCTCATGTTTCAATGCCTTTTCTCTTATTGGGGATTATTATCTTAGGCATTGTGGTTTACCTTATTTTTCCAAAATTCTTGATTCCGAATTCACGAAATAAAGAAAACAATAAGCTGGATGTGGAAAACGAATATTTTATAAATTCTAATCAGGCTATCCCAAAAATATCTGCAAAGAGAATTACCAAGCAATTCTTGGCTTTTACCATCTTATGGTTAATCCCTTTTTTATATGTTTCTAATTTTCTGATTGATCCGACGTTTTGGCAAGACTCATCTATTTTATTTACAAAAGCAGCTTTCTTAACTATTGGCGGATCCTATACCGTTATCCCGTATGTTGCTAATCTGGTAACAAATAAATTGATGTGGATGAGTAAAGCCCAGATGATAGATGGTTTTGCCTTAGCTGAAACGACACCTGGACCATTGGTCATAGTATTATCCTACATTGGATTCATGACTGGATATAATCATTTTGGGGGCTCTTTGGCCATGGGGTCAATAGGATTATTCATCGCCTCTTATTTTACTTTTTTACCCAACTTTATTCTCATCTTTATTGGAGCGCCTTTGATAGAAAAAACGCAGGAAAATAAAATGATCAAAAGCGTATTATCTTTAATTACGGCAGCAGTGGTCGGTGTTATCCTCAACTTAGCTTTTTATCTGGGTGAAGAAATTTTATTTAACGGCCATGCGACTGGTTTAACCATCTTAAATTGGAAGTCATTTCTTTGGGTCATTATCTCATTGGTCCTGCTGCACAAACTAAAACTCAATATGATTTACTTAGTGCTGATCAGTTTATTGGTCGGTTTATTGTTTGGTTTATTCACAGTAAATAGCTTTTGGAATTTTTAAGACCATATAAAAAGCCACTGCAAAAGCAATGGCTTTATAACCTGAATAAGTATGAGTCTAATAGCTAAGTAAGATTTCTATTTGAATTTATTATTCATAAATGTACGCCTCTTAGTACTATATTATTTTTTCACCGCTGCCTTTGCCTTTTCAGACTCCATTAAATGGTGCTCCAAAGTGGGCAGGGTTTTGCTCGCAAATGATTTCAAGGAAGCCTCTTTTCCGTCAGAAGATTCTTTTTTGAATTCTGCTATATCTTTTTTATGATCCTCAACCATAAGATCACCATACGCTTGATCAAATTCAACTCCCTTTTTTGCTTTTAGATCATCATATAACTTCTGTTTTTCAGTATCCAATGCGGTAGGCAGGTTGTACCCTTTTGCTGATGCCCATTTTTTGAGTTCCTCATTGACACTCCTGTGATCTTTGACCATCATTTCTCCCAACGATTTAATACTTTTATTAGATGCATTAGTAGATGCAAGCTCTCCCATCATAACTTCCATCAGCCCGCCCCTTGCTGCTCCATCTGCAAATTTCTTGTCCTGGTCACTTAGAGAATTTGCTGCACTGTTAGCACTCGATACTGCAGTAGAATCACTACTTATTAATGCAGAATCCCCGTCAGTTTTTGCAGAATCAACAGGAAATGCAGTAGCAGTACTGTCTGTGGAATAGTTATCAGTTTTTGTTTCTTGTTTTTTGCATGCCACTATTGCAACGGTTGCTAAAAGGGCTAAGATTGAATTTTTCATAATATAATGTAAATGGTTTAATGTAAAATTGAGATCAGGATAAAATACACAAAGGCATATTAAATTAATATTAATGAGCCTTGTTACATCAGCTTTCAAAAACAGTCCCTATTTTAAATCTTTAGACTGTACAATTAGTTCGATTTAAAATTATCCATTTGTTTTCCATAACTTTTATGATCCCAATCATAAAAAAACACAAACGTCTTTTCTACATTTGGAATATAAACTTTGCCCAACATTTTTCATTAGTTTATTAGTCTATCGCTTCCCATTCCTGGGAAGCTTTATTTGAAGAACTTTTTAGACATTATACATTTTACAGTTCCAGGAGCCTTTCGATTTTGAAAGGCTCCTTATTATATTCGGAGTTCTATGTGACTCACCATCTTTAGATGCCATAGGTTTCAGATAATGACCTAAAAATATCAATCAATATGACTATAATCATAAAAGCATTAAAAACACCATTATTAAATTTGAACCGAAAAATTTGTCCACATTATTTCATCTGATTATTAATTTATTTGCTTCCTTTTCAAGGAAGCTTTTGTTTGAAAATTCTTATAATTCTTATTATTATCTCCAGGAGTCTTTCACGATTGAAAGGCTCTTTTATTATTATAAATAATAATGCGATACAGAGGTACTGTTTACCTGATTTGTAACATTATGTTAAAACAGACGAAATTCATCACGGTTCAACCACATTGATACAAACATACCAGTAGTTAATAACATGGATATTTCGGAATGATTATATAAGCACTCCCGTTACAAGGACGATCCTATAAATTTTAGTATGATTTACTAAAACTATCTCTAATCAATTGATGCACATCAGAAAGCTTGTAATATAACTTTCCACTTATCGTATAATATGGTAATTTTTTATCCGATCGGTAACGCTGTAGTGATCTGGAACTAATTTTCAATAGCTGTAAAACATCCTGGTTGTCGAGCAGCTGTTCGCCATCAATACTGTTTAAATCGTTTTTATTTTCTTTTATTTTCTCACTGAGCAGATCAAACCTTGTCATAATCCTCTCCATCCATGCAATAAATTCTATTTTATCAATATTCATGATATTTGGTTTTTAATAACTCTGACAAAGTTTAAAAAACACCGTGAAACTTTTTCGGTAGCTCATCGGTAGTACCGAACGATTATTACAGATTTTCTTTTAATGTTAAATTAAAAAGGCAACTTATAAGACCATAAAAAAATAATGAAAATCCATCCCCTCACTCTTCAATGAATGCTTTATTAAGGTTCTCTGTAAGAAGCTGTAAAAATTTGGTCGTGTTATATTTTCTGCTCTTAATTTCGCCAACAGTCTTGTAGAAATTTCCTAAATCAATATCAAATGCTTTTTCAGCCCATCTTACCATTTCACTAAAGTCGATATTCCCACCGTTAAGGCATTGGGTTAAGTGCAGCGCATACATCAGTTCTATTAATGAAACCTTAGAAGAGGTCCAGGATATATTGAATTTCTTATCAGCGAGAGGGGGATTGCTGATACCATTAATAGCTTCCAAAAGGTAAGTATCTAACATTTCATAGCCCAGTAATACCGAGACTTTATGATCATGAGAAGTCGTAAAATCTTCATCAAAATCGTAAAGACTTGTGGGCAGATTCATTTTCAGATCAAATGATTTTCTTGTAAAATATTTATGATCCAAATATGTAGCGTTTCTGCGATAGTAGTTATAAAGCTCACTGTTTTCAGCGTAGTATAATTTTAACCTGTGAAGTTCGCCTGTATAATACTTCTTAAGAACTTTTTCACTCCCTGAGGGTTTCAGGCTCTCGATTCTTATTTGATTGGAGTAGAAAATATACCTGGAGATAAAAAATGGCTTTACATCTTTAAAAAAGTATACCTCATCGGCAATACTCTCAAATGTAGTACCTTTAACCAACTTTTTAACACTCCTGATGGCATCATCAATTTTCAAAAGAGCCATCTCTCCGGAACTGATAAGATCGCTCGTATTTTCTGGAATCAATTCCAGTTCCTTCTCTAAATCTTCCTGTAGTTTTGCAATTTTTCTAAAAAATGTTTTCATTGCCATGTCCTTTTTCTAGAAAATTACAAAGATTTGAATTTATGGAACTCAAAGACAATATCTATAAAATGTCAAATTCTAACCTTAAATTTCAGCTTGCCTATTTACTTTCTCCCATATTCTCAAAAGCTTCATTCTCGTCCGACGCAGATTATACTATTGTTTATCAAGCTCTTTAATAACTATTTTCGCCATTTCTTTGGAACTGAATGGATTTTGTCCGGTAATTAGATTTCCGTCCACCACAACATTTGAAGTCATCGGAATAAAAGCTTTCTTAAGATCTGCACCCCGTTCCTTGATCGCTGCTTCAAGATTAAATGGAACCTCTCGCTTTCTTCTGGCAATACTTTCTTCAAACCAGTCAAAACCGGTAATGGATTTTCCTTTTATCAAATATTCACCATTAGAAATCTTGATATTAAGCAAGCCTCCTACACCATGACAAATGGCGGCGACTTTTTTTCCTTTTTCATAATGATTTTTAATAATGAATTGTATAGTTGGGTCATCCGGAAAATCATACATTGTACCGTGCCCACCAGTTAAATAGACCAAATCATATTCTTTTTGAATAACATCGGATAATGGGTGGCTATTTCCAAGCAATTCCCTAAAGCTCTTATCGGTCCAATATTTTTCAGAGATCTTATCGAGTGTGAATCTTTTAAGGCTTTCCGGATCAACAGGAACGCTTCCACCTTTTGGGCTGGCAATTGTAATCTTATAGCCTTTTTCTTTGGCAGCATGATAGATATGTGTCAATTCACTTAGCCATAAACCAGTCTCTAATCTACCGCTGGCGTACATTCCTGTATTGGTTACAATAATTAAGATTTTTAGCATGGTCTTATTTTCATTAAGTACAGCAAAGTTCATGACAAATAGCTAAATATGAGTAGCTGAATCAGGAAAAATTGTAACATAATCTCTGTATCAAAAGAAAATTTATATATTATCAGCTGAAGGATGTTCTGAATTCTAATGATAAACCTATATACGATAACGGTCACAATACTTCTGTAAGAGATCCAGATTTGATACCAAAAGATCCTGGTTGAAGGAGTCCATATTCGCATCTATTTCCTATTCAACATTACTGATAATATCCGTGACGGATTTTTCTTCTTTTTCCGAAAGATGCAATACCTCGTTTGTTATATAAAAAAAGTAACCATAATCTTCAATGCCAGATGCGAAAGTATATTTCTTGAAAAAATACGGGTGTATAACCATGGCGTACTTCAATGGTATAATTGAAGTGTTTTTTGTTGGAATTCAAAAGCTCTAAAATGTATGTAATATGTAAATCACCTAAGCAGTGGTTAAAAACTGTATTTTTAAAGTAAGTATATTATTCATATTTTTTCTTCCACTTGGCAATGCTATTTCTACTAATTTTAAAATGCAAAGCAATCTCTGAATTTGTCATATTGTGTTTTCTTTGATATTCAAGAATATCTACAATAGCTTCATAACTGTAAGCACGAAGTCTTTGGTTAACAAGTGAAGTTTCTCTGTCTTTTTGACCAAAAATTATCACATTAAGTGATATGATATCTAATGTCGAAAGTGTTTTTTTCCTTAGAATTCCACTACATTCAGCTAGTTTATCAGGATACTCTGAGTTTAAGATATCCTCATAAATTCTTTTATGATCAGGATATTTCTTCATAAATCATAGTTAAATTTTCGATTCCGAATGCTTAATAAGCCATTTATACAAAGTCGTTTTAGGTATATTATATTCTTCTATGATCTGCTTTTTCGTTTTTTGTTCTGTTGCCATCAGATTTAGAATGAATTCTATAATTTCCTTTGTGTAGATGTTTTTCCTAAAAGATGGAAGTTTAGAAGTGGACTTATTATAATTAATAGATGCAGGAGGTGAATACATGATCAAGTGCTGGGAATATATCCTAAAGAAGTCATATTCCAATAATTTACACCACTTAAGAAGAATGTCTACAGAAATACTTTCTTCCTTAAACATACATTTAATATCGTGTTCAGTGCATTTAAAAAAAAGACAGGCTCTGTCAATTTTTATTTTCTTTTCTTGAAATTTTATCTGAATAAGATTACCTATGTGTATATATTTAAAATTCATCTACAAAAAGTTTTATATGCAGGCATTATTATAGCACCTTATACAGGACAGGGACATCCTGTATAGACGCCATTTGATTCATTTGTGTTTTAGAATCGTTAAAAGAAAAAAATTGAGAAAACACTAAGAATCCTAGGATCCGTAGTAAACAATACTGAGTGAGCCTGATGAGACTCTGAATGTTCTTGTATAATCTGCTTTTATAATTATTTGATCTCCCACACCATAAAATCCGGTATAGTTTGTTGTATGGCCTACAAATGTCGATCCGTCACCATGCCCGGTTAATGTTAAAGAAGCAACACTTGTATTCTTAAATATTTGTGATTGAGCGCTACCGCCTCCGTTTGTCAGTACTATATAATTATAGCTCGTGATTGAGTAATATCCTGCTTTGTTTACCGTAAAAATACCATTATTATAAGTAAGATTATCTGCATTTATTTTATTTATCGTAAATGGTATGGTATAAAAAACATTTGCGTTCTCTAAAGATGAATCTCCTATTATTGTCCCGATAGCTGCCATGCTTGGAATATTTAATGCAGCTCCGTCTTTCAGATTACCATTGGAATCAGTTCCCAAAAAGCTGTAACTTTTATAGTTTTCAAGACGTACAACCCCGGTATCTGATACACTTACCAATTCCTTATTGGTATTATCATTAATTTCCAATGCTTTTGTTGCATTTGTATTTCCTTTACTTACAACATCTAATGACGCACTAGGCGTTGTGTTGTTGATACCAACCTGCGAATACGCAGTAACTGAGATAAGTAAAATCAGAGGTAAAAATATTTTTTTCATTTTATTATATTTTCGCAACACACTGACTATCATTCTGATTATCAAATATATTGCATATTAATACCCCAAAAATATATCATTATCCCAAACACAAGAAAAAAAAATATATTACACAGATATGACAATTAAATAAACTGCTTCCAATCACATAATCAGTTAATAGTTTTTGCTTGTTTAAAAAGAAAAGAAGCTATACATGCTCCTAAATATTGATTCCTAAAAATTAAATGAATTTCTCCTATTAAAATTTCTGAAAAATTTGAACATGTAATACCTATGTCATATGTCCCTTATAGTTTTAAGTCACCCAAATTCTTAATATTGCTTTCAATAAGTGGGATTTACTATTACGTATTGTAACAACGGAGGAAATGATTAATCCTAATCACTAAAGATAAATGTATAAAACCTATTAACCCATTTTATAATTATATGCTTTTATTAAAATATTCCCTAGCTTTATATACGTCATCAATTGAATAAATTCATATTGCTGACATCCCACTTATCAATGTATTGGATTCATAATTTATCAATAAAAAAATTCAATCAGAAAAGATATATACAATCAGTTATTAGCCAAAACATTTTTTATAATCCGTAAACTATGATGAAAATTTTCTTCTTTTTATTTCCTGTTTGTCTGTTTGCCCAGGAAAAGATCACGCCCCAATATATTGATTCAAAAATTACGGAAGTAAATGCCTTATCACTTACAGGAAAACATGATTTATATTTAAAAGGGAATGAGGATATTTTAGAAAAATCTAAACAAATCCATTACTCAAAAGGAATTACGTTAAGCTATTTAAATCTTTCCAATATTTCCATTTTTGAAGGGAACTATAAAAAAAGTTTGGAATATTTAAATCAGGCAAAAACGGAGAAGTATACTAAAGACGATGTTTATACAGAGATGAAAATAAAACATCTTATCAGTTATAATTATATTGCAATAGGTCTTTATACAGATGCCGTTGCAGAGCTTAAAGAAGTGGCTGAATTATCAGATAAGATCACTGTTGATTCAATAAGAATATACAATAAAGCATCTATATTCATTGATCTCGGTGTAACGTACAGGGCCAAAGGACAATTTGATTCAGCCACCCTAAGTGTTAGGAAAGCAATTAACATATTACCGCACCATAGAAGCCCAAAAATGCAAAATATGTCAGATTTGGCCCATTTAGCATTGGTGGAAGTTAAAATTGATGAAAATAAAATTGACTCTGCAGATATATATTTAAGCGAAGTAGAAGCACAATCTAAAAAGTTAACTTTAGTCAGTAATGCAAAAACGTATCAACTAAGGGGTATAATCTGTGAAAGGAGAAAAGACTATGCCTCAGCCATTAGTTTTTATAAAAAAGCATTGGAACTGACTAAAGAGACAAAAAACATTCATGTAATATCGGATTTAAATCGGTCATTATCTCAGGTATATCTGAAAATCAACGATAAAGAATCATACAGAAAAGTTTATAAGAAACTTACCTCCATAAAAGACAGCTTAAATACCAGTTCTGAGCATTCAACGGAAAATATTGTAAAAGAATTAGTGACAAAAAAAGAAGAAAAACTAAAATCCAAGAGTGATTTCTTAGTTAATATTATTATTGTAGTGATCCTATTGATAATCGTTATTTCTGTATATATTTTTAAAAGAGCCCGCACAGAACAAAAAGTTTTAAATGAAAAAAATCAAGAAGTAAAATTATTAAATAAAAAACTTAATATTGATTTTGAGGAAGTAGTACGGCTGGCTAAAAACAATGATCCGGAATTTCTTAACCGATTTCAGGAAGCTTATCCTGATTTTTTTCCAAAACTTTTAAAAATAGAACCCAAGATGCTTGTCAGTGAATTACGGTTTTGCGCCTTGTTATTTCTCAATTTTTCAAGTAAGGATATTGCTCAATATACCCTTTTACAACCGCAGTCCGTACAAACAAAAAAGAACAGATTAAGGAAGAAATTAAGAATCCCATCAAATATTGACATTTATATTTGGATGAAGGATATTAATTTCAGCGATCAATTAACCGGTTCACTAAACCGGTCCAGAATGTACAGTTACACAAAATACTATTCTCTTATTAAAAAACTCAAAACTATTATTAAAGTAAAAAAACAGAAATAAATAAGTAAAATTAAGATTATAAAGTCATACCTATCTTAACTAAACCATGGGGTTATGAACTAAAAACAGGTGTTAATTATTCACACCTGTTTAATATTAAAATTAAATAAATACAATGGTATCAGAGTTTGGTTATTGACAAAGTATAGGTAGGGGCACCATATGAGCTCCCAAATGAAATAGTATTGAGGCTAGAGCCCTGCAATGCTGTTGATCCACCACCACTTTGCATGGTTCTATAAAATTTAATCCTAAGTAAGTCATCAGTATTTAATGTTCTGATTATGGTAGGTATTGTAAATGAGTAATTTCTTACAGCGCCTACCGCCAATCTGGGAAAAATAGGTCTTCCCCCAGATACTGATTGCCAAACCGTGCCTCCGTTTGTAGAAATATCAATATTTATTGCCATGTAAGCGTACCCATCACCATCATTTACAAAATTCAATTGTGGAGTCACAGACGCTGAAATCATATAAACTCCTCCTTTGCTTATCTTGACCAGTCCATTTGCCGGAACAGTTACTCCAATATTATTTAGGGAACTATCGTTCAATGTTACAGGAACAGTCTGCTCATCCCCATTATTATAACTTACTGCAGGATAATTAAACGTATTCTTTGATGTAAAAAATGCTATTTGTGATTCAATAACATTTGACTTTCCCAAAACCCCATTTTCATCCACATATAAAGGAGAATGGGTTTCTGTTAAAAATTCGGTATTTCTTATTCTTACTTTCCCATCAACATCCAGTTTTTGAGTAGGTGCCGTAATTCCCGCACCTATTTTACCATCAGCTGTTACCACGAAATCATCTGTTTGCTGCTGAACTGTTGGGCTCCCTGTTGCCGGATTATTTTTTAGTCCATCAATATGGAAGACTTGTTGTGGGTTTATTGTATTAATGCCCACCTGGGAAAATACTGCACCAGAAAATAGTACAGAAATACAAATACTTGTTCTTTTTTTCATAAAATTTTTATTATTTGCGTTATAGAGATTGAATCATCGTAGATTATTCCGTATTTCGAATTATATTGAACCACTTATCATAATGACTAATATGGGGATCAACTCATGTATAATGTTGTTCTAATTAGCTATATGAATATAAAATATTAATAAAAGAAGCCAATTATGTATTGCATGATGCAATGATACCATTTAAATAACCTGTGTATAGTACAATGGGCTATTACAAGGCTATTACATAATTTCAAACAACTACATTTCAGTCACTTAAATAACAACTACCCTTGTTTCCAATAACCCTATTTTAAAGCAACAACTTGAAAAATTAACTTATCATTTATCCACACTGCATTGGTTACCGAATTCATTATATGCTAAACAAATAGAGAGTATTATAAAATTTATTCAAATGATAATAGCATTTTTGGAAAGTATCAGCCAGCTATCGTCTTTAATTATATTCAGACAATAAAAATGACCGAGAAAATCCCGGCCATTAAAATAATATAAACTTTTATTGAAAATGATCACAATTGGAATACATAAGGTGATGGATCCCGTTTTATGACTAATTTCTATCTACAATGATACGCCCTAATAATCCATCTATTTAATAATAGGCTATTACATAGCTATTACAAAATTTCAAACAATTGATATTCATTGAATTTAAAAACTTATTCATCTTGTGTTCCTGATAAGATCAGGCAATTCTAAAAAAATATTTCTAGTAAAAAGAATAAACTTATGATACTTCTAAGTTATTGGCATCTAGTAAAAATGACCGGAACTTCCGGTCATTAATAAATAGTAATTTTTATAACAAATTATAACTGTAAATACATCCTACGGCAGGCTATTACTCTACATAGGCCACATAGCTCTCACTTATAGCTCTTGCTGCAGTATTAAATCTGGATTTTGCAAAAAATGAATAATCAATCCAAAAATAACCATTTGATCCCCAACCTGCACCCCAGGAGTTCTGAACTTTAAATGCTTGCTTGTTATCATCATATCCTATTACACAAACAGCATGGCCTCCATCCACCCGGCCAGAGCGTTTTTTCCAAATCCATCCCGTATTTCCAATATTCCAAAAAGCCTGGTCTACAGGAATGCCAATAATAATAGGAAGATTCATGCTTAATAGGGTTTTCACATTGGCAATATTAGTATTATCTACTGTTGCCCAGCTTGTAAATTTATGGGTACTTGCAGCATTTTTCTGAGATGCGCTTGGCTGCACTGAGCAGTTCGTATCGTTATATGGCATCTCAGTAATGCTACAAACACCTTGGTTTTTAATGAGATTCAATGCATCGCTTATATAAGAGCCATCATTACATGATCCAATTTTAATTTGATTGTACACATATTCTGGGCTTCTGGCCTGAGATATTCCTTTAAAATTATATTCAAGTGAACTTGTTGCTGCGTAAGCTGTCGCCCAACCTACGCAAGAACCTTCACCACCTTGATTTCCTATAGCTGAACTTGCAATAGTATAAGATGCCGGAATCAATGCAGCAACAGATGCTGAATTCTTACCTTTAAATTTAAGGCTTAAATATTCCATGTCTGCCGTTTTAAATGTTTTATAAACATTTTCATCTACAAATCTTGCACCCAACTTAAAACTCTTTTTATCCTCCTGTGAAGGAGCTGCCGAATTCAGGTTTTCCTCTGATCTTTCACATGCTGCGAAAGTAAGTAGCCCTAAGGCTGCAATAATGATTTTAAAATTTTTCATGAATAAATATTTTATGTTATTAAAATTGTGATTCCATAAAATCTGGTTGTGGTTTTTAATTATTCTTTTTATTATTAATTATCACAATCAGTTATCGATCACTCTGCAATTATACATTCTAAACAAATAAACCATACAGTCAGATGCTATTACACATATATTACAAAAAATCAAACACCTGAAAATCAACCAAATAAATACCATTCATATAAAAAGTAATCTGCATAAATCAGCCAGCAATAAACAATAATTTTATATTTTTAAGCCGTCTTTTGACACCGTTTTGACTTTAATCTCCCTATAAAATGAATTGATAATAACGAAATCATTTACCAATACATTAAAGCAATTCGCGATTATCTATATTTTAACTAGTTTTATTAATTAATACATTTTACACATTAAAAATAATTTATAAATGATAAGAATTTTATTTCTTTTATTTTCTTCCCTACTATTTGCTCAGCAAAAAATAACACCCCAATATATAGACTCAGAAATTACAAAGGCTGATAATTTCTTCAAAAATGGGAAAACCAATGAATGTATTAAAGCAAATATTATCATATTAAATAACTCTAATAAAATAGAATATTCGAAAGGTATTGTTGCAAGCTGTATAAACCTGGCAACCCGATATTTTTTTGCAGGAAACCATTCTAAAAGTTTATTTTACTTAAAACTGGCCGAAAAAGAAAGATATACTCAAAATAGTATCTCTAATCAAATCACTATTTTAACCCTTCACAGCTATAATTATATGAATATTGGGTTATACAAAGAAGCTATTAATGAATTTGAGGAAATAATTACGTTATCTGATCAGATGACCGATGATAAGGCAAAAATAAAATCAAAATCAGAAGCATATTATAATATGGGTCTGATATATAGACGGAATAATAAATGTGATTCTGCAGCATTATACACCGATAAAGCCATTCATATTTTGCAATCACAAAAAAAACTAAATTCAGAATTGAAAAACAATTTAGTATGGTTTTTATTAGAATCAATAGAATTAAAGATTGACGAAAAAAAAAATAGATTCTGCTGAAATAGACCTTAAGCTTCTGGAAAACCAACCGGAAAAATTAGTAGGTAAAAAGATTTTTAAATTATACCAGGTAAGAGGCCTTATTCATTGTAACAAAAAAGAATATGATCTGGCAATTAAAAATTATGAAACAGCAATTGCCCTTACCAAAAAGATTCAAAACAATTTTGCCTTAGAGTACCTATACAAACTAATAATTGAAGCGTATGAAAAAAAAGGAGATAAAAAGCTGACTGAGGAATATATTCAAAAACGTAAGTTTCTAAGTGATAACTTACGAAAGATTAGAGAAAATTCGACTGAATCCACAGTAAAAGAATTAGTTAAACACAAAGAAAAAAAAGCAAAATCTAAAATTCAATATTTGATGTATTACATCTGTGCCGGGATTCTGATTGTGATAGTTCTTCTTTTATTTATCACAATAAAAATTCGTAAGGAACGGAAAAAAATCATGCAAAAAGAAAAAGAAACCAACATACTAAGTAAAAAACTTAATCTCGCTTTTGATGAGGTAGTACAGCTTGCAAAAAATAATGATTCCGAATTTCTCACCCGATTTGTTGAAGTCTATCCAGACTTTTTCCCTGCATTACAACAGATAGAACCTCAGATGCAAAATAGTGAATTAAAATTCTGTGCCTTATTATTTCTCAATTTTTCATCTAAAGATATTGCCACATATACTTTTGTACAACCTCAATCCATACAAACCAGAAAGAATAGATTAAGGAAAAAATTAAATATACCATCTAATGAGGATATAAATATTTGGATGAAGAATATTAATAAAAAATAAATTCATTCCATTAAAATCATTTTAATGGAATTTTTGTATTCAATACAGGGTAGATTACCCTGTATTGATACATTTGATCCATTTGTGCGTTTAGAATCATAAAAATAATTTGTCATTTACTGCCTGGAACGTAAATAAATACTACATACTATTTTACCAGCTTTAAATAACTTTTATAATATTACACGAATGAAAATTGTATTGTAAATAATTTCCTATTACACATATATGACACTAACTTATAATACTGATAATCAAATATTAAATAATTGGCACCCATCTCAATATTTGAAAATAAATAATGTTTACTATGGCATTTTTTGATTCGGAAAAGTTTTATATATAGATAAATAGCCCTTCCTTCAGAAAATGACACAGACTCATATTTACAGACCTTCCAGTTCTTCCTTCCTTTTCCGGATAAAGTCTTTAGGCCTTATTCCGTTGATTTCATAAAAGAGATCTGAGAAATTCTGCCTAGAGGAAATGCCACATTCTTCGGCCAGTGCTTCAATGGTATAATTGAGGTATTTTTTATTGGAATTCAGAAGCTCTGTAATGTATGCAATGCGTAAGTCACCTAAGTATCGGTTAAAATTGACTTTTTTATTTTCGTTAATGTATGTTGACAGATAGTAAGTGTTTGTACCAAGCTGTGAGGCCAATTTACTTTGTGTAAGCCCTTTTTTGATAAAGCCATTGCCTGTTTCAAACTTTGAAAGTTTAGTAGATAATTCCTCTCTCTGCTCCAAACTCAGTATACTTTTTTTTTCTTCATCCACTGTTTCACTTTGCCTATTCTCTGAATTTTTAATCATTTTCAGACTTGGAGAGCTTAGCTTTTGCTGGAGTTCTGCGTATTTTTTTTGAATCCTTCGTTCCCTGTAATAACGGACTATAAACAGGCATAAAAAGAATGCTGTAAGTATGATAAAAACAACCGTTGAGATCAATCTCCCCATACTCTTTTTCTCCAGCTCTTCCTTCTTATCACTAAGTATTCTTGTATCATATTCTTTATGAATTTTCGCAGACAAATAAGTGAAGTCTTTGCTGATGACACTATCTACCCTGAGCAGCTGCTTGGTATAATACAATTCTTTTTCCAGACTTTTTCCCTTCCTGCTACTGTTAATCAGCTCTTCATAGCTCCCCCTCACTTCCGGCAATATAAAATGATGGGTATTGAAAATCGAATCGACTTTTGTAAAATATCGCAGACTTTTTGTTTCATCCGTACTTCTATAACTTTTACCTAAATAGTAATAGACGACAGACGCCCAGGCAAAATCCTGTGCATTGATGATGGGATCCAAAGACTGATTAAGATCAGATATTGCAGACCTGTAATTTTTGTGATTATATTCCATTAAACCTTTACACTTAAAGAAGTACCCACGCTCAAGAGCAAAATCATCCATATCATAGGTCTTTGAAAGTGCTATATTGACCAGACTGTCGGAAGTTTTAAATTGCTTGAGATTTCTGTAACAAACCATCATTTGGTGTAGGGTATTGTAATACCCTCTTGTATTATTATACAATTCATTAGGATGCAGTCTCTCCCTGGATTTTTTTTCAAAAAAAAGATGACAGTCGGTAAACAGCTCCAAAGCTTCATGATAATACCCCAGGTAGCTTTTAACCACACCCAGATGGTATTTTACTTTGTGTTTAAGATAATCGTCCCTGGTATTTTTTGCATAATGATAGGCTTTAAGATATTCATCCAGAGCCAGTTCAAACTTCTTGAAATTAAAGTAATAAATAATCCCCTTACCCAGATATGCCGTACTTATCAAATCATTGTTTTCTGATTTCAATGATGCTAAAATAGTACTGTCAGCATATAGCATCTTATTTTTTTCCAGGGGAGAAAAAAGCACGGCATCCTTATACCCCTGAACCAGCCGGGAGTAATTCTTTTCCTTTTTTGCTTTTTCAATATATCGCCGTACCGATGGCAAAGCGCTGGAATTATTCTTTTGAAGGTTTTCATACCGCCTTCTAATATCCATATAATTTTCATCCGTAGTCTGCGGAAAAAAATCAACAAAAGAGAAGAGAATAATGAAGGAAAGTAATCTAGTGATTGTCATACAGAAATATTATAAACCAGACCTACCAAATTTAAACATTTTATATCAAAACGAAGTGAAATAGGAATCCGATTCAGAAATTCCAGCCAAACATTAAAAATAGATGAACAATAAAGAATTATTACAAAAATATTCTTGTCATGATTTAAAAATTGGGACGTCTTAATTTTTAAACACCTTCACTGATGAGTTTTTTCTTATGACAATCAGGGATAATTTTGGAATACGAATTCAGACAAACCCGGCCGGGATTGCTTTTTTAAACCATTAAATAAAATGAATCATGAAAAAGTATATTCCACTTATTATCAGCATCTTGTTATTTATAGCAACACACAGCTGTCGTCAGGGAGACGATACTGAAGAAAATCAACAACAAAATCTAAAGCTGAATAGAACTTCTAAAAAAGACACTTCTAAGGCTGATTCTATTATAACAGAAAAAGACCCGCCCGTAAAAGATGGACAGGATTGGAAGATCATAGACTGAAACGATGAAAACGATTCCCTATATATCAACCATTATCCGCCCCACTGGTTCACCATGTCCTGCCAGTGGTATTTGGGAGAGTATGGGGAATTTTAAGACCACTTGTCCTATTGCAAAAGGCACCAGAATGCCTGACTACTGCGGCAAAAAAGTCAACTGGAAACTCATTCAGATCGGATAAACCAACCACATCAAATATATAATCATGAAAAAAACGGTCACTATTCTACCCCACTTTATCGCGTATTTTTTTATTCTCTTGTTCTGTTATGCCAGTATCAGCAAAGTACTGGATTTTGAGAACTTCCAGGTACAGATTGCACAATCTCCGTTATTAAGTGCCTACGCAGGAATTATTTCCCACTCAGTGATCATCACAGAGCTATTAATCGTTGGCCTTCTTGTTTTTCCACAATACCGCTTATGGGGACTATATGGTTCATTGGGCATCATGGCTTCATTCACCATATACATCTATCTGATTATTCATTACAGTGAATTTGTGCCCTGTTCTTGTGGTGGTGTACTGGAAAAACTAGGATGGGAAGAGCATTTGATCTTTAATATAGGCTGTGTAATAGTCGCCATAATAAGCATATATATCCTTGAGAGATCAAAAACCCGGTTACTGAGAACATCTATACTGGTTATAATTACCCTATTTTCATGCTCTTCTTTGGTATTGATCCTGTTTTTTTCCTCTGAACGGATGATCAAAAAAAATAACAATTTTATACGCCGCTTCCCACACCATCCGATCATGGAAGAAAAAAGCCTTGATCTGGGTGCCAATTCCTACTATTTTGCAGGCATAAGTAATGGGAGAATTATTCTGGGAAATTACACCAGCCCTCTCACCATAACCGAAGTAGATGAATCTTTAAATCGTTTCAGACAGTACAGTGTCAAACTGGATGATTATGATCACGGATTTAAATTTCTCCGGCTTTACGCCCGCAGTCCTTATTTTTATCTGGCAGACGGTAGTGTTCCCATTATGTATAGAGGCATCACAGGTAAACCTGAAGCAAAAACATTAAGCTATAAAAAGATCTACTTTGACCAGCTAGCCATAACGGACTCCACCCATATGGCTTTCAGAACCTTTAATCCCAATACCAGGGTACGCTCCTTGGGGATGATAGAACCCGTCTCGGGAAAATATCATCTGAACGCCGAAATCATCAAAAAACAAAAGGATGGTATTTTTGATACGGACGGCCAGCTCATTTCGGACAACGACACAAGTGATCATTATTACATCTATTACTACCGTAACAAAATCGCTAAAATCACGGCATCAGGAAATTTCAGCGAACAGAACACCATTGATACAACAAACATTGCAAAAGTTCAAAGCAAAGTATTATCCAACGGAAAAATTAAGATGACCGCTCCACCTTTTACGGTAAATAAAATGGCTACTGCATGTCAGGGTTTAATTTTTAACCAGTCCAACCTCATGGGGAGTTATGAAAACCGTGACCAGTGGAAAACCAATGCCATCATTGACATCTACAATACCCATAGCAAAAGCTATAGCGGGAGTTTTTATGTGCAGAACAGAGGGAAGAATAAAATGATCCAAATGTTCGCAACATCAAAATATTTCTATACGCTCATAGGCAATGAAATCATCCGTTATCGTTATGCGCAGGCGATTACTGAGGATTTCAGAAAAGGGGAAGCCGAAAACCTTACCACAGAGTAGGCAAAACAACAAACCTTAATATTATGAAAAAGTTCATTCTGCCTGTCGCCATTGTGATGATAGGCGCAACATCAGCTCTTGCAAGCAATGTTAACAAAAGCAGTTCGAAAGTACCCTTAAATGGTTATGCATTCCGTCCTGCCGAAGTAATCAAATGTATCGACAGCCATGTAGTATGTGATACAGAGGGTACAGTAATGTGTACCGCAGATTTAGGAAATGGTCCTGAGCAGCTGTTCCAAAAGATCAGTGACACCTCATGTCCCAATTCACTTTTTGTAAGACCATAATTCAAAAAGGATGCCCCAAAAGGCATCCTTTATTTCTTACTATTTTACTTCTTATTCTGTATCATTCATCCACTCCGCTTTTTTCCCATTCTTAAGGTAATAATCAAACCAATCACTTATTTTCTTTGCCAGATCCAATTGATTGGGTCGTTTCCAGAAACCATGGGCTTCATCTGGATAGAACAATGCTATTGCATCCTTTTTATTCCTTTTTAGTGCTATATAAAATTCCATCACCTGATTCCAGTCAATGTTCTTATCATGCATCCCTGTCCATAAAAGAATAGGTGCATTAATCTTTGACACATTATAGATTGGGCTATTTTGAACATATAACTCTTTGTGATCTTCAAAACTTCCCGGCATTTCATATTGCCCGGTTTCAAATTGCCAGTAAAAAGGTTTTAAAAACTGGTAATTGTATGAAAAGTAAGACCGGATCAGATCACTGTTCCCTGCCCCTGAAGCATAGGTCGCAAACTTGTCGGAATGCGTAGCAATAAAATTAACCTCATATCCACCATGTGAATGCCCGATCAAACCCATCTTTTTGAAATCAATAGCCTTATTGCCGGATATAGCATCCAATGCCCTGTTCACGCAATCTAAAGCTGAAAACCCCGTCCCTGACTTACCAAAGACAATATCCGGAAGAAACACAAAATAAGAATTTTCAAGATAAGACCTGATATTTAATCCTTCCGTACGCTCAAATAAACCATCCCGTAAATACTGGTTTCCGAAATGGCTTTGTCTTTCATACAGACTAACGATCATCGGATACGTAGATCCTTCTTTATAATCAACGGGATAATAGAGAATCCCTGTAAGATTCACTCCTTCCGAATTGGTATAACTGATCCTTTCACTATGGATTCGGGACACCAGTTTATCATCTGGGTTACTTTTATAAATAACCTTTGTTTTTTTATTCTCCACAACCGATATATAAGAGGGAACGTTATAATCTTCTGCTGTAAAACTCAGCAGCTGGTTATTTTCCTGTTCCAGCGTTTCTATTCTTTGTCTGGTTGGAGCTAATAATGTTATTACTTTTCCGGATCGAGGGGTATAAGAAAGGATTGCTGTCTTATCATTAACCCTGTCATACATTTTTAAAAGCAAGGGCTTTTTACTATCGTATGAACTTTTTTTCGCGATCATATAATGACTTTTGGGATTTTCTTTGGATGAACTTATCATACCTGGATGAAAGCCTTTTAACAATGAAATTTTTACAAGCTTTCCTGTATTGGTCTGATATCTTAAAAACCCTCCTTCAACTTCAAACAGGATAAACTGATCATCCTCGGAAAAGTAGGCATTACTTTGATCACCAACTTTTAATTTTTTTACCCTAAGCGAGTTAACATCATATAAACTCCACTCATTGCCGGGATTTGACAAAAAGAACCTCCCAGTCGATCCACAAAGAAAAGTATAACCTCCATTGCCAATGAATTCGTGTTTGCCTTCTTTAATGTTATACCTGTAAAAATCAAAATCAGGCACTTGGCGAATGTAGTCCTGTTTTAAGTAAGGGTCAAAACTAATTAAATATGAGTTATTACCAATATCCATGGCCTCTGAAAGCTTATTATCAGTTGTTGTAATCCGGTGCAATTCCGGTTCCCAGATTACATTTTTCTCCGATTCACCACCATGAAATTTTATTTCCAGCTTTCGGTCTCCAGCATGCCATATATCGGGATGAGTTGATTGCTCGGGAATGGCTTTTGTGTAAGAAAAACTTACCAAAAAACGTGATCCATCACCTATCGGTATGAGCGGAGCAACGTTGAAGTCCAAGTCTATGTCATTTCTGATATGGAATGCCCGGTGATCCCGGTTAATGTACGCCAGGTCCCTTTTCTCTTTATGTTTCTCCAGCCATGCACTTTCACCATTACCGGACCACATACAGTCTACAATTTCTTTATCAGTTGAATAAATGGGGTTTTCAGGCTTGGTCTGTTCATACAATAGTGTTTTTACATCTTCTCTTCTTGTAAAGAAGATCTGCTTTGACTTGATAAAAAACCGGTCAATATCTTCATACCGATCAATCATACGATCCTCAGACCACAATTCCAGATCCTTTTTTAATGCTTCTTTTTGACGCAAAATAATGAATTTATTAAGAGGCTTTAAAAATTCAGTTTTAACCAGGTTATCCCATCGTTTAATTATCCCATTATTGCCAAGACCAATAAGTTCAGCGGTATTCTTCCTTACCAAAAGCAGATTGGAACGTCCCGTAAAATAATACTTTATAATTCCTGTATATTGCTTGACAATACCGGGGTCTTTATGATTCACCAAAACAATGGTGTCCCTGTTTTCTTCGTAGGCTTTCCGGAATACCGTCCATTTCCTGTCCGGGGAAGTCGCCTGAAAAATGATGGTATACTTAAGGTTATGGTGTCCGGGAGTCAATCTGTCCTTTTTTATGGCCTGGCTTTTAAACTGAGAAAAAAAGAATAACAGAATGATGTATATAATTTTAATAACCTTCATTTTGTGGGTTTAAATTAGGATTCAGTAATAGTTCACTTAAAGGGATTGGCCACACCTTATGGTAGGACTTCCAGTTGGGTTTAATCACAGCAAGGTCCTGCAATCGGTTAAATCGCTTCAGATCAAAAAACCGCTGCCCCGATTCTGTAAAAAACTCACGGCGCTTTTCCTGTAACAGTTCATTTAGAAAGGCGTCTTTCGGAATATTCTGCCCCAGAGCTGTTAAGCCTGCCCTCTGCCTTATAGCATTGATATAGGGTACTGCTTCTCCTACCCTTCCCTGCTCCGCTAAGGCTTCTGCCAAAATACAATACGCCTGTTCCAGCCTGAATACAATCGAGTGCTCTGTGGTATTCGGTGAGAGGCTTTTGTACTTATAGGGGCTGTACCACGTCTGCTGGTTAAAAGTAACAGGCACCATCCAGTTCTGCTTCCTGAGATCAGAAGCCGAAAAAGCAGATACCAGATTATTAGACATAGCATATGAAGGCGGCGCAGCATTATTAAAGTAGTACAATAATGCCTCAGCGGTAGCATCACCTGTATTCTGGGGCTTTAGCTGCCAGAGGATATGTTTACCCGATTTTAAAAATACTTTGGTGATATCCGTTTCAAAAACATACAAAGGGCTACCGATTACTTCTTTTACCATTAGTTCTGCCTGCTGCCATTTATGCTCTGTTAAGTACAGTTCAGCCAATACCAGTTGAGCCACTTTCCGGCTAGGGTATAATCTCTCTGCTACCGAATACTCATCGCTTAACATCCCGGAGGATTTTTGAAGGTCATTTTCAAGATGCGCTAAAAGCTCGTTTTCCGGTATTCTCTTTAAATTCCTGTTGATGCTGAAATCTGTTGTTACGGTATAAGGAATGTCTCCGAATATCCGATACAGATTAAAATAGATAAGGGAGCGTAAAAGCATAGCCTCTCCAGCAATCCGTTGCCGGTCCTTTACCGGTATTGAGGTAGAACCTTCCACTCCTTCCATAATCGAATTGGCGATATAGATCTCCTTATAGGCATTGCGCCACAACGATTCAATGCTTGTATTCCCAGCCAGCTGCTGGTTATGATAAATATCCATAGCAGCATTGTTGTTATTGATAAAGTACCCATCCAAATCATCGGTGTAGCTTGACAGTAAAGCAGACATTCCCCTGCTTCCCCCTGAAAACATGGAATTATCCCTGATCTCAGCCATCAGGTTTGCCAGAGCCGCATCAGCCGTATGGGTGTCTTCAAAAACAGATGGCGTACTGATCTGATCGGTCGGATCATCAATCTCTACCATCTTTTCACATCCAAGCAGGAGCAGCAGCATGATCAACAGCAGACCTGTGATGTGGTATATATTTTTTTTATAGTTTCTCATGATAGTCATATTTAAAAGTTCAACTGCATTCCAAAAGCAAAGGTTTTAAGCGGCGGCAGGTAACCCGATACGCTGAACTCCGGGTCAAGCCCGAAATACTTCGTCCAGGTCCACAGGTTCTGTCCCTGCACATAAAGCGTTATATCTTTAAAGAATTTATCTTTGCTTTCTATACGGTAGTTAAGCTGTACATTCTTCAGGCGGATAAATGAAGCATCCCCTATGGCAGCCGTACTGTTCTTCAGGTTATTGGTTAGACTGTTGACCACCGCATTCGAGCCTGCTGAATACGGCATGATCATTCCGCCCGGGTTATTCTGGGACCATACGTTTACAAATTCTTCAGGCATATTGTTCATTGTACCCGGAACCGCCATGGTGCGGATATAGTTCCAGTTTCTCTGCTTCACGAAATAGAAAAGAAATGAAAGGCTGATATTTTTATAGGAAACCTGGTTCTGCCAGCCTCCATAATATTTAACCCCTATTTTTTCTATGGCCTGCGCATCATCAGGGGAAGAAATCTTTCCATCCCCGTTAAAATCCTTAAAGGTATACTGTCCGGTAACCGGATCAATACCCTCATACTGGAATACCCTTACGATCGATGTAGGATAGCCTACTTTATACGTATTGGCATAGGTAGAGCCTTCCAGCCCCGGAAATGAGATCAGCTTGTTTTTAGGAATGCTCAGGTTGATCCCGGAATCCCATTTCAATGCACTGGATTTAAGAACATTGACATTAAGCGACATTTCCCAGCCCCTGTTCTCCACAGTAGCATCCAGATTAGCCAGAACACTGGAAAAGCCTGTTATGGAAGGCAATGGAATCCCTACCAACTGATCTGAAGAGCGGTTCCTGTAAAAAGCAGTGGTCAGCGTGATCCTGTCTTTTAAAAACCCCAGCTCCAGAGCCGCTTCCAGCTTTTTGGTCTTCTCCCAGCTGTAAGCAGGGTTATAAAGCCTCGATGGATACAATCCTGTAACCCCATTGTAATTCACAGTACCGATGGTGTAGGTATTAAGGAACTGGTAGTCCCCTATAAAATCACTTCCCGTAATCCCATAGCTTGCCCTTAGCTTACCAGAGCTCAGCCACTTGATTTTATCAAACAGGACTTCTTTGGTAAAGAGCCATGCCCCGCCCGCAGCCCCAAAGTCCGCAACTCTGTTGTAGGGTCCAAACCTGCTGGACGCATCACGCCTGCCGGTTATATTAATTATATACCGGTTTTTATATTGATAGTTGACCCGCGCATATAAGGCTGCATATTTATAGGGATTTGTAATCTGATTCGAAATAATTTTTGTAGTGGCCGCACCGATATTATTAATCAGTGCATTACTGGCAAAGCCTACGCCCGTCATGGAAGACTGCCTGCTGGTGCTCTGCTGAAAAGAAGTCCCGACAAGGATATCCATTTTATGGTCACCCAGTCTCTTTGCCCATGAGAGCTGGGGCTCTATGATGTAAGAGAATACTGTGTTGCTGCTCTTCGAGGCAGAAGAACTCTCCGGAGTAATCCCATAGGCCGGATTGTACATCGTACTGGGCATCAGGGAAACTTCCTCTAAGTTCTGGTAGTTGATCCCACCGTTTGTCTTAAAAACAAAATCCTTCCAGAACTTATACAATGTATTGACATTAGTGTTCCATTGCAGTACCTTATTCGAATAGGTACTGACTAAAGAGGCTAATGGGTTGGTAAAGGTATTGTTCTCCCAATTCAGGCCGCCATTTGAATCATACAATATAGGAGCATTGGGACTCAAGGTTAAAGCTTTGGAAGTAAGATCGGTATTGACCACATTATTGGAAAGCGATGAAAACATATTGGACACTTCAATCCTGAACTTCTTATCTAAGGAAGAGTGGCTGAATGATGAATTTAAAATATTAGTCTTGTAATGATAGTCCCCCGGAAATACCGTAGACTGGTCATTATGGGAAAAGCTCACTAAAAAAGTATTGGTATCCGTCCCACCGCTTACACTGGCCTGCGTCATGCTTCCTGTAGCCCTTTTCCCTATCAGTTCCTGCTGCCAGTCGGTATACCTGCCCACATCCCATACCCCATTGACATCATAAGCGGTAGCAGGCAATGCGGTAATTCCATCATTAGCATAAGCCTGCCTTCGCATCGATAGATACTGCTCGGTGTTCATCATATCCATATGACTCCCCACGCTGCTTATGCTATAGGTGGTACTGAGTAATACTCCCAATTTACCTCTTTTGCCTTTCTTGGTTGTAACCAACACTACCCCATTGGCTCCTCTTGAACCGTAAATAGCCGTTGCATCAGCATCCTTTAAAATTTCAATGCTCTCAATATCATTCGGGCTGATGGCATTCAGAGGGCTTATATTTCGGAGGGGCATAATGCTTACCGAGAAAGCTGAATTAAGCTGGCCTCCCATCGGTACGCCATCAATCACATACAAAGGCTGGTTACCATCCACTACACTGTTGGTCAGGTTACGAAGGCTGTTCCTCCCACGGATCTGTATATCATAGCCTCCACCCGCAACCCCTGAATTCTGGGTAATGTTTACCCCTGTCACTCTTCCCTGTACCGCAGAAAGCACATTAGTGACAGGCTGATTCTCTATATCCTTAGCCGAAACCTTGGCTATACTTCCCGTACTCTCTTTCTCTTTTACCCTGTAATAGCCTGCATTGAGCACGACTTCTTCAATCCCTTTAATCTTTTCACTAAAGGAAACATTAACGAGGGGCTTGTCATCAACCACCGCTATTCTTTGCTGTGGATAATCCGGATACCGGAAGATAAGGACGGGGTCTTTCCCTGAAACTGTTATCTGATAAAATCCGCTTTTGTTGGTCATAGTGACCTTATCGCTCCCTTCCTGAAACACGGAAACATCACTTAAAGGCCGGTCATTCCCCGTGACAGTACCGGAAATACTCCGCTCCTGCCCTATTGCAATACCCGAGACGAGCAATGTGAAGCCAAAAGCCATTTGAAGATAGCTTAGGCTGCAAAAGTTTTTTTTCATACTTTTGAAAAGGTTTAATTCGTTAAACTTTGCTCTTTCCTCCTCAAGCAGTCAACTTTTGTGGAAAGGGCTTTTCTTTTTTCTATGGTTACTGGTTACTTTCTGTTTCTTAGATAATGTTTTTAGTTGTTATGTATTTATTTAATGAGGCTTGGGAGGAAGTTTTATTAAGGACATAGCAAAACCTCCTGCCCAAAGCACCCATCAAAAAATGAATGAATGAATATGAATGAAATTTGTGTTCCCGTGAAAGCTGTAAAGCCGCAATAGGTTGTACAATCCTATTGTATCGTGTAAATCTGATACTATTTTAGGAAGCGGGCTTAGATTGTAACGTAGAGATAAAGCGAACAGCATTGGAAAAAGACGGCGTGGGACTCTACGTTATCAGCTTAGGGGTACTGGTATACCTTGGAACAGATAAGAGAGCCCACGCCTAGGTCGTGAGCTTAGTACTTATCCTCTCGTTCCGTAAATTACCAGTTTTCTAAGCGAGATTCTAAGCAATAGCTTCTATTATTCTTTGAAGTATCGCAAAGTTACATTAATTGTAACCTATTTTACAAATATAACAATATTTCACTATTGCGCACAGAAAACCGCACTATTTTTTTGCTCTTTCTTTTAATTTGTTGTAATGGACGATGAGAAAGACGTTATTATTGCTATTTGTAAATACATTTACCAAAACTGGATTTCAACTGCGGAATCACAGCGAGATTTTGCATCAAAATGCGGTGTAGAAGAAAGTACAGTGAGAAGAATTAAAAATATTGCATTAGGAACATCAAAGACTGATTACAATATGTCCCTAAAAACTTTAATTAAAATCTGTCAAAAGAAGAAAATGACTTTGGAAGATTTTTTTTGCAAGTATAAAAAGATAAAATCCTAACTAGTTAGGATTTTTTTTACTTATTAACTTCCTGATAGTATCAATCAGAACATTGATCAAGAACTTCTTCTGTTTCTTTTAATTCTTTTTTTATTTTGCTAACATCTTTATTTGTATTGTAAACTGAAACTGAAAATACAATAATTGCAATAGTTGAAATAATACTGTAGATTTTTAATGCTTTCATATTTGTGGTTTTTGTAAAGTTATTAAATGTTTAAAAAATTTTGACTATACTTAGTTTTTTCATTAATATTGATTTTAAGCGGATGTAACAGTTGGTTAAAAATAATTAAATAAATCATTTATGAAAAACTGCAGGTTATGCAAGATAGAAAAGACTTTAGTTAAGAAATCACATATTTACCCCGATTTTTTATACAAAGATTTGTACGATAAAAATCATAAGATTATTAAAGTATCCACAGAAGAAATCATTAAGAAAAATCCTAAAATTAGTAGACCTTCGTCAGGTGTTTATGAGGGAGGACTATTATGCAGCGATTGTGAAAATAGATTAATTGGTGGAAAATATGAATCTTACCTTGCTGATATATTGTCAGGAAAAAATAAAGATGTAAAATGTACTAAGGGAAAATCAGGAGACATTGAAACTCTAAAAGTTGAAAACTTAGATTATGAAAGATTTAAAAATTTCTTTCTTTCAATTTTATTTAGAGCTGACATTTGTACGTTTGAGGAATTTACTGACATCAATTTAGGTCCTTATAATGAGAAGATTCGAAAAATTGTATATGAAAATACATTTACCGATGACTTAGAATTCCAATTAAATATATTGAAACTTGATAAAAACTCCGAATTTGATCAATTAATTGTTCAACCATTTAGAAGTAAATTGGAAACGGAAACTTGCTATTCTTTTCTTTTGAAAGGTTTTTTAATAACAATTAATTTTAAAGAAAATAAAACGTCAAAGACTATGAAAGACAATAGGCTTAAGCAAACTGGAGAAATTATAATTCCAATCATACCCAAAAGCACAGAAAGAAAATTTATTCTAACTTACCTCGATTTAAAATAAGATCTTCTGAAAAAATGCTATATGGCATGGTCTTGAAAAGAGTTGGGATTTTTAAACCCGATATATTTGTAGAAAAGATCCGAAAATAGTTGCAACATTTCTTTTAATTCTTCTATAAAGAATTTATATTTTAAACTAATCAAAATTCTCTAAAATATTGATAAAGTGTAATAAATACTACATTTTTCTTTAATATTTAAATAAAAACCCATCCTTAAAAAATAAACAGATCAAAATTTTTGTATTTTTGGTTAACTAATAATCAGAAATGAATTTACCATTAGATCGCAAATCATTCACCCTGTATAATAATGATTTAGCAGTTGAAGTGCACGAGCCTTTACCAGATAAGCTTTATAAATATTTTTCGATTAATAAAAATAGTATTAATAACTTTATAACAAGCAAAGTGCATTTTTCGAATCCATTTAAGCTCAATGATATAATGGAAGGAAGTAGTCAACTTTGGAACTTGGAGTCATTTATCGATGAATATACACTTGAGACAGGAAATGATTGGCAGTACATGTTTGATTATATCTCTAAAAATATTCCTGAAGATTTTTTTGCCCATCGAGGGGTCTTATGCTTGACAGATTCATTTGATAATAATCTTTTTTGGCCACATTACACCTCCGAATTAGGCTTTTGCGTAGAATTTAAACAGGAAATGTTTTTCGATTCAATAGTTTGCGATAATAAATTATTGTATCCAATAGATTATAAACCTTTGGAAAGGATTGAATTTAAAAAGTTTATAGTTAGGATATTAAATGGAAGTAAAATGACTGTAGAGGCTTTACTTCCAATGATATATTCAATTTCTGTTAAAGATGTAATTTGGAATTATGAAAGAGAATGGCGGTTGATGATCAAAAAAAATGATCTCGGGAAAGTTTCACATCCCCTTCGCATTATTGACGAAAAACAAAATACCACAGAGATCGATAATCTACAAAATCGTAACATTTTCTTTGATAAAGATTCGATTCAAAAAGTAATAGTTTCTACTTTATTTTTCAGCAATTCAAGATTCTCAAAGATTGAAGTAATTAACAATTTTTCTAAAAAATACTATTTTAAAAGTGATAGTTTGTATTTATTTTTGTTTTTTTTAGAAATAGCTAAAAACTATAATGATAGATTATTTCAAATTGATAGAGATGTTAAGAATAACATTATAGTAAGTAAATTAAATTACAAACATGAAGTCATTGATATTACTGAAAAATATGTTACATTAAAATCCCATCTAGTTTAGTACATATAAATTGATTTAAGAGTTCGCAAATGTTATTATATAGTAGAAATTTTATGAGAAGACAATGAGTTATAATCTTGATTTTTACAGTACTGCGCTAGTATAAATATTAGTACAGAAAACTTTTAATAAAGATTTATAATAATAATTAATAATTATTACATACTATTTTTTTTTAAATGCACATATCTAAAGTTTCACTCATCAATTATAGAAATTTTTCAAATGCAAGTTTTTACTTTCAGAAAGGTATAAACACAGTTATTGGAGAAAATGGTTCTGGAAAAACAAATGTATTCAGAGCTATTCGGCTTCTTCTAGAAGATGCTTCAATGCAATTTGCTTATAAATTAGGAGAAGGAGATTTCAATAGGCAATTGGATAAAAATAAATGGAAAGGCCATTGGATAATCATTAGCATTGAATTTGATGAACTTAATAATGAAGAGGCTATACAATCTCTTTTTATTCACGGTGCCGGAATTGCGGAAGAAGATTATGTAAAAAAAGCTACTTACAATTTATTTTTTCGACCAAAAGCAGATATTAGACAAAAATTATCTGAACTGAAAGAAGGAGATCAAGAAAGTTTGCAAGCAATACTAGATGACATTACCATCCAAGATAATTATGAAACTTTCTTCACAGGAAAAAGTATGGCCAATTTCAATGATCCTGAGGTTTATAAAGAGCTTGTTGGTGATTTCGAAAATGTAATTTTTCCTGTATCGATTGATACTTCTAAATTTGGCTCAAGAATTCCACATCAATTATCTGTTGCCAAAGAAATTTCCTTTACATTTATTCAAGCTTTGCGAGATGTTGTAAGTGATTTTCATAACAATAGAACTAACCCTTTACTTACACTATTAAAAAATAAAAGTGGAGAAATTAAAGAAGTTGATTATAAGCCAATAAGTGATTTAGTTAACGATTTAAATGAAAATATTGAAGCACTTCCTGATGTACAAAACATCAGAGGAGATATTAAATCTACTATACAAGACGCGGTTGGATTGACTTACTCACCATCGTCTCTTTCCATTAAATCTAGTGTACCAGATGAAGCAGAAAAGCTTCTGCAGTCGTTAAAACTTTTTATCGGCGAACCTGGAGAAGATTACGAAGGGGGAATACACGAATTAAGTTTAGGAGGTGCAAATCTTATATTTCTTACCCTAAAACTTTTAGAATTTAAATATAGAAAATCTAAAGATACTTTTGCAAATTTCCTGATTATAGAGGAGCCAGAAGCCCATATTCATAATCACATTCAAAAGACACTTTTTGACAAGTTAAATTATGGCGACACGCAAATTATTTATTCGACACATTCAACACAAATTTCAGAAGTCAGTAACGTTGAGAACATAAATATTCTTGCCAAGAAACTCAATTACGCTGAAGTCTATCAACCTTCAACAGGTTTATTACCAGAAAATATTAACCAAATACAACGCTATCTAGATGCGGTTAGAACTAACCTACTTTTTGCAAAGGGGGTAATTTTAGTTGAAGGTGATGCCGAGGAAATTTTAATACCAATAATGGTAAAAAAAGTTCTTGGTGTGGGACTTGATGAATTAGGAATAAGCCTGATAAATATTCGAAGCACCGGTTTTGAAAATGTAGCTCAACTTTTCCATAGTGATAGAATTAAGAGAAAATGCGCAATACTTACTGATTTAGATGATGCTATTTGCAATACAACAGTAGTTGCAGGCGATACGGATGACATCATAAAATTTAAAAAGAAAGTTGCCGGATCGCAGAAAAAAGGCTTGGAAAGGAAGGCAAAACTTGATTTGTTTGAAACAGGTAATATATGGGTTAAGACATTTTATGCAAAGCATACTTTTGAAGTTGATTTTGTTATTGAAGGAAATGACTGGGAAGTTCAAAGAATAATAAAACAAGTTTATGTAGATAAAGCTACTCGCGACCAAGCAAAATTGGATTTGGAAAATGCAGATGTAGCTGTATCTGGTAAACGAGTGCTTACAATGGCAAAGCAAGAAGGCAAAGGTTGGTTTGCAATAATGCTTGGCAAACATATATTCTTTAAAACCATCATTCCTGAGTATATTTTGGATGCAATCTTTTTTGCTAAAGACAGCTATTCATCGCACATCATTGCAGACATTATTGAGTTTAGGATAACCAAAAATTTTGAGAATAATAATGTCTTGGATTTTACCACTTGCCGTGCACAATTATTAAAATATCGTAATGCAGAAATACCTTTAGAAGATTTAATAATCGACTTGGATTTAGTAATTCCCAATGATCAAATATTAACCATCATTGAAAAATTGAAATAATTATGTTTGTTTGGGAAAAAGGTAGCATCAATGATGAACAGGAAAATGCAATTTTAGAAGATAAAAGTGTGCTTCTCATAGCCTGTCCGGGTAGTGGCAAAACTCGTACCTTAACTTTTAAAATTGCTTATGAACTTAGCAGATTAAAAACAGACAGAGAGTTTGTCATTGCAATAACTTATACCAACAACGCTGCGGATGAGATTAAAGACCGTATTGAATTATTAGGCGTAGATACCACTCAATTATGGATTGGTACCATCCACTCATTTTGTATGGAATGGATATTAAAGCCTTATCATTTGTATTCTGATAGATTAAAAAATGGTTTTAAGGTCTGTAATTCATTTGATAGCGAAAAGCTTTTAACGGAGATATGTAAAAAATATAGTAATCCAAAGGTTACTTTTTATGACTTTCAGTATTATGCTACCATCAATGGAACGTATGAATTCACTTCAAAAACCAGCAATCAAAACAATCATATTAAAGCTATACTTAAGGAGTATTTTTCAATTTTAGAAAAAAACAATCAGCTCGATTTTGAGCAAATTCTTTTTTATGCTTATGATTTGTTAAAGACAAAACCTGTAATCAGTTCTATTCTTTGTAAATTATTTCCATTTATATTAATTGATGAATATCAAGATACTAAAGAAATACAATATCACATCATCACAAAGATATTAAATGCCAATAAGGGTTGCTCTAAAACTCTAATTGTTGGCGACCCAAATCAGTCAATTTATAATTCGTTAGGTGGTTATCCAATGCCTAAAAATGAATTAGAAAAATTGTTGGGATTTGAATTAAAGAAATTGATCTTAGACAAAAATTACAGGTCATCGGAAGTCGTAATTAATTATTTTGACCATTATAAAACCTTTGCAACGCCAATTATAGCTTTTGGAAATAATAAAGATTATAGGAGTTTAATCACTTATAATTTTTCAGTTTCTTTAGATAACTTAATAGAAGAAATTGCGAAACTAATCTTATTTAATGTACAAGAAGCAGGCATAAGTCCTAATGAAATTTGTATTGTGGCACCACAATGGGTACATATTGCAAGCATTACCAGAAAGTTGATGGTTAGCCTTCCTGATTATAGTTTCGATGGTCCTGGAATGGCACCCTTTTCTCGTGATATTGAAAATTTTTGGTTCAAAATTGCAAGAATAGTTCTAACAGAACCTTCTCCTTTTATGTATGTTCGAAGGCTCAGGTGGAGTAAAGAAGTATTAAATGAGCTTGATGTTGCAGGGATTGACATAACAAAATTCTCAAATAAAGAATTTTTAAAAATTTGTAATTCTATTGAGATAGATGAGAATGATGGTTTAACATATCTACGGTTTTTCTTTGACCAAATTTGTGAAAGATTAAAAATAAACATTAATAATTTTCCATTACTAGAAGAACACCATACTTCATTTTTTGCGAGTTCTGAAAGTCGTATACAAAGGCTTATTGATGAAGGAAATCCTTTTATTGGAGAGATTGAAAATTTTCGAAAAGTATTTAGGCAAAAAGACGGCATAACGGTTTCAACTATTCACGGCGTGAAAGGGGAAGAATATGATACTGTAATTGGTTTCGCCTTGCTTGATGATTATGTTCCTCATTTTAATGACACAAATGGGTATGAAAATTCAAAAAAACTACTCTATGTTTTAGCTTCAAGAGCGAGAAAAAATTTACATCTGATTTCAGAAACATCAAGAGGAATAAACTATTATAATCCAGACGGAAAAAGTCCCACCCCACATCTATTAGAATATGATTATGATTATTCATTTCTAAACATAACCTAATAAAATCTTTAATAAATTAATATTAATCTGTACAACTATCCTGAACATACACTTGATGTTATTTTTAAAGCTATAAAACAAGTGGAATAGTTTGTTATAGATCTAACTCGTAACTCAAATAATCTGATGAAAAAAAATAATCCCATTGACATTTTAGTAGAAAATTTAGCAAAACAATTTTCTCAAATAAGTAATTTTTCATTAACACAAGATGATCCTCTTGGTAATAAGATGTTTAATTTTGTGGTTAAACATATTTCGGAAATGAACTCATTTAAGAACTTGTTTATCCAATATTATTTACCAGCGGCAAAAAGAGCTTCTCAGGATTTCCAAAGGAATTTAAATGCTTCAAAATATAAACATTTAATCAACATCACTAGTACGGAACTTAAAGAAAACTATTATGAAACAATCAGATTAGGATATATCGGCGCATATCATAAATATGAAAGTTATCTCAAAGATCTTTTACGAATTCTAAATGAGTTTTTTAAAGAGATTGATTTTGAAAACAATTTTTTGGACTTAAATTCATATCTAAAGAAATTAATTGATAAAGATCTACTCAAAACAATTAACTCATTTAAAATTTCTGAGAAAATAAATTGGATTTCAAATTGTGTAAAGCATTA
Organism: Chryseobacterium paludis; assembly: GCF_025403485.1. Classification (NCBI taxonomy): domain Bacteria; kingdom Pseudomonadati; phylum Bacteroidota; class Flavobacteriia; order Flavobacteriales; family Weeksellaceae; genus Chryseobacterium; species Chryseobacterium paludis. The sequence continues at coordinate 485,303 of NZ_CP099966.1, read as the reverse complement.
CGACGGCTTCCCTATTAAGAAGCCAATCCCAGATTATTTAGAAAATTTAGATAGTTCAAAAAAAATCGAAATTGAATCATCTGAATTTAAAGCAGACCTTGATAATTTGGCAGCGCAATGTCAGCTAATTTTAAGCATTCTATTTATGGTTGGTTTTCATCAGTTTTTTAGCCAAGAATTTGTATTAATAAAGGATCAGTTAAAAGAAGAAGATCAACAACCTGAAAAAGTAAAAAAAATTACGGATGATCTTTTATTTGTAATTTCTGGCTTTTTCGGATATAGAAAAATTGATATAGAAAAGGAACAAAAATCATAATAATAAAATTCTGCAATTAAAACTTATTTTTAATTAAATCATAAAAAATAATAAATATTGGATCAATTAATAAGACAATTAATTACCGAAATTATTCCTGAGAATTCTGAAGTGATCAGTATCGCCGTAAAAAGTCGAAATAAATTTGAAGGCTGGCTTAAGTTTGAATTAGACAGTAAATTAGAGTTACAAGGATTCACGGATGTTTTTGTTGAAAGCTCATATGAAAGACGGAAAGATAGATATGATTTATCTTTTTTCAAAGATAATGATTTCTACAGCGTAGAACTAAAAACACCAAACACAAATTGGAATATACCGGATGTGAAAAGTTGTCGAAGACCTATAACAAAGAATTTTAATTCTATTATATCAGACACAAAAAGCTTAATTCGAATTTTGGAATTATTGCATTTGTTTCATTTCCTATTCCTACAGATTGCGATAAGTGGTATTCTTATTTTTACAGAATAAAAGAGAATTGTGATTTACAAATTGATATTGAAAAAAACTGTAATAGAATTAACATCACCTTTGACAAAAAAAATTATTGTGATTTAATAGTTTGTAGCTATTTTTCAAAAAATTACAATAATTTGTTTTAAATCAGCAAAGGATTTTTTAGCATTAATTCTTAGTTTTATCTAATCAACTTTATATCTTTTTCTTAGCTTTTCTCTCATTTTATGTCTTTTCAAAAAAACGCCTTCATCTACTGTAGTAGATTTAAATACTAATAAGTCAATAGAAAAAGCTAAAAATGTTAAAAGCATCGGAATATTATAGTATATATATTCCCACATATCATCAATATTTTCCTGAGTACCAAATATGAAATTTAAGTTTTGTTTCTCTGTTGCTGATACTGGATTTCTATCTGTATATAAGTGAATTGCATTATTCGTTATGTTAAATAAACTATCTCCAAAATCTTTATCAAAAATATATTGATACAAGTCTTCATTATTAAATAAATCATTAAGCAAGTAGTTTGTCTTTATTATTAAATCTCTTTTTTCATTTGGTGTAGTTTTTATTGGGTCAAAGCCTTCAAGGTTGTTGAATTTATCAATAAAATCAGATTCGTTTAGAATTCTCATAACAAGAATCAAAATTTCCAAAAAAGGTTTTCTAAGCAATGTAAAACACACTGTCATGCGCATTTTCAGTGAACATAAAAGACTTTCTTGTATAAAGTAACAGGTTTCCATTATTAGAGAAAGAATCAACTGTGTTCTAACAACCTTGGTCAATTCATTAGTAAATCCTAATTCTGACATTCTATCAAACAGATGTTCATCTGAAACATTTATTTTGTCAATTATATCTTTGGAAAATTCAAATGTTTGTACTTTTAGTTCAATAAATCTTTCATCCATGATAAGTTCTTCGATTTGACTTATAACAAACTCACAGTAGCTATGCTTTTTCCAGTATTTTTTAGGCAAATAGTAATATTCAACTCTTTTTGTCATCTTCTGATATTTTTATAAATGCAATTTAAATAACTTACACCTATTTACAACATACTTAACTCTATGAAAAAACTTACTAGCAATGATGTGTTTTCGGGATAGATATTCCAATAAAATAGGATTATAGAATATAAATCGCGAAGAAAGTCATGTGACGTTGTTAAAATCGGTAATAAATGAAAAACATTTTTCAGATCACTTTTTACAAAGATTTAAAACAAATTGATTCAAGGCGAATCAATTTTGAATTAATATCATAATTAGCTATATTTGTCATAACAAACAATTTAACGGGGCATTTTAAAGATGCTAACTTTAAATATTGCCCGTAATGGAAAATTGTTTTTTTTGCTCCGGATGGAGACCTGTTTTTGTAAGAGCTTATACTAGAATACGTTTTGGACGTCTAGAATATGTGATTCAACATTGCAGATCGAGGCCTGGACAACACAGATTTAAGCAAGGTTTTTAACCTTGCTTATTTTTTAATCCTCTCTTTTTTATCTTTTAATTTTGTGAATTTATTTTTAGTTATTACTTCTTATATTTATAAGTAATTATTAATCCATGCAAAAATCTACTCCACATCCTCTTAGAAAAGAAGCAATCTACATTGATGGCAAAGACAGAACTGAGGAGATAGAATCTTATTCTTTTGAGGGCAATAAGTGTGTAGTCGTGTATAAAAGTAGTGGTAAAGCATATTCTTACCCTCACCATAGAATTAAGATGGTGAGATCTGCTATTCAGAGTGAGAGAGCCGGAAATATTTTTTCTTATCTGAAGGCGATTGCAGAAAGTATTGGTTTGAAGACAGAGGAAGGCAATAATATTCTTACCAATAGTTATGGGAGTATCAGTTTTATTCCTGAGACTTCTATTCTCTACAATTTCCTTAATGAGAAAGAACGCGATAAGAATTACCACGCCTCTCCTATTGAAATCTTTCCTTTTGGTTTTAATCTAAGCCAAAGAACAGGAGTTGATAATGCATTTTCAAATCCGCTAAGTGTTATAGAAGGTCCTCCCGGAACAGGTAAAACCCAGACTATTCTAAATATTATTGCCAATGCAGTGATGAATAATCAGAGTGTGGCTGTTGTTTCAAGTAATAATTCGGCGACAAAAAATGTTTTTGAGAAGCTGGAAAGTAATGGAGTTTCTTTTATAGCAGCTTTGTTAGGAAGCAGCCAGAATAAAAAAGAATTTATCGATAGTCAGACCGAAATCCCGGATTTATCCGGTTTTATATTAGAGGAAGAACAGGAGCAATCCCTTACTCAATCTACTGTCCTTCTTTTTACTGAACTGACTGATAAGTTGGAACTAAAGAATGAATTGGCTTTACTCAAACTGGAAATAGATAAGATCAAAACAGAGCATCAGCATTTCACGGATGATGTCGCTTTGGCAAGTGAAATTCGTTTTAAAAAGAATGTCAGCTCAGATCAGCTGCTTTCATTATGGGTTACGTTGGAAGAGTACGAAAAAACAGGTAAGAGATTTTACTGGTGGCGCAAACTCATATTTCCTTTTCTGTATGGGATAAGAGATAAGATTTTTTATACTTTATCGTATGAAGAAATGATCAGAATTGTCCAGTCAAAATACTATGAAGTAAAAGTTTCAGAGCTTGATCTCAGAAAGCAAGAGCTGCAAAATACGTTACAGCATTTTTCCTTCAATGATAAAATGAAAGAATATACTGAAGGATCGATGCAACTGTTTAAAAACAAACTCTACCAAAAATATAAAGGAAAAGAACGTTCAGAATATACCGAATGGGATCTTCGTTTTAAATCAGAAGAATTTATTCAAGATTATCCTGTCATTATGAGTACGACCTACTCATTAAGAAGAAGTCTTGCTGAAAATGTAGTCTACGATTATGTTATTGTTGATGAATCTTCACAGGTGGATCTTGCAACGGGTGTGCTCGCATTATCCTGCGCAAAACAGGCTGTCATTGTAGGAGATTTAAAACAACTTCCTAATGTAGTAGATTCCGAAACAGCAGAAAATACAGATCAGATCTTTAAAAACTATGATATACCGGAACCTTATCGTTATTCCAATCATAGCTTGCTTTCTTCTGTGATGGAAGTATTTCCGAGGGTTCCTAAAACACTCTTAAAAGAACATTATCGCTGCCATCCTAAAATCATTGATTTTTGTAACCGTAAGTTTTATCATGATCAGTTGATTATTCTTTCGGAAGGACAGACGGAAAGAGAACCTTTATTAGTCTATAAAACAACTGAAGGCAATCATGCCCGGCAAAGAGAGAATCAGCGGCAGATTGATGTGATTATTCAGGAGATCATTCCACAACAAAAGTTGGAAGGTGTCAATCTGGGAATTGTAACGCCATACCGTAATCAGACCTTAGCACTACAAAGAACATTTCAGGGAACAGATATCAAAGCAGATACGGTGGATAAATTCCAGGGAAGAGAAAATGATGTGATCATTCTCTCCACAGTAGATAATGAAATCTCACAATTCACCGACAACCCGAACCGCCTGAATGTAGCCATTTCCAGAGCCAAAGATCAACTGATTCTATTGGTGAACGGAAATGAAAGTGATAATGACACGAACATCTCAGATCTGATCCGCTATATTGATTACAATAATTTCAAGGTTATCAACAGTGAAGTACATTCTATTTTTGATTACCTGTACAAAGGGTATGAAGAAAAAAGAAGAACGCTGTTATCGGATCAAAAAAAGAAATCTATTTTCGACAGTGAGAATCTAATGTATAGACTTATCAAAGAAATATTGTCTCACGAGCAATTTTCAAAATATGACGTTATTCTGCATCATCCATTGAGAAATCTATTGTTAGATTTTTCCAAATTAACTGCTGAAGAAGAACGATATGCCAGACATCACGCTGCACATCTTGACTTCCTTATTTTCAATAAGCTGGGAAAAAGTCCTGTATTAGTTATAGAAGTAGATGGGTATGAATACCATAAAATGGAAAGCCGACAAGCTGAAAGAGATGTCATGAAAAATAAGATCTTGGAGAAGTATAAAATTCCTTTGGTAAGGTTTTCGACGACTGGAAGTGGGGAAAGAGAGAAGCTGATAAGCGTACTAAAAACATTAATGGGCTAATAGTAAGCCCCTTACAAAAGTTACAAACCGGTTTCTTTTTTGGAAGATAAAATTATATAATGCTTAAATACACAGATAGATAAGTGTTTAATAAAAACCATCTCTGTATCAACGATTATAGACCAACAATATTACTTCTTGAGACCAATACAGCATTTCTTATACTTTTTTCCAGAGCCACAAGGACATAGATCATTTCTACCAATTTTTTTATGACTGCTCAAATTATTTTTAATTGGAAAATCACTAACAGTCAATGTTTCCCGAACCATTTTTTTAGTTTCTAAGAAATTAATGTTTTTATTTGAATCCGAATAATATAAAATATCGTCTTCGGACCAATCCTTTGCGTTAAGTAGAATGAAATCCTCAGAATTAGTTTGGGTAAATTTAGGAGCGTCAATAGCAATCCCTATTATTTTTTCATACATAGGAAATTTATTTTTTGTAACACCACAGGCGATTTCAAGCAGTGCTTGTCTTTTAGGTCTATATTCATTATCGTAATCCTTATTTCTGGGATCGTGTAATTGTAAAAAGACATAAACTGTGTTTTTATAAAAGGATGGCATAATAGATAAATTACGCATAAGCATCGTCCCATCTCCAGGAAATCCTTCTATAGCTCGTATCATAAGATCAGACAGTGTTCTTCTAAAAAATCTAGGTTCTTTGGCCATTTCACAAATGGCGCTTTCACCTTTAAAGATGTTACTATTACCTTTCAGCGTTTCATCTAAGGCATTTTGAGTAGTATATTGAAGTAAATTATCCCACAGTTCAGATATTTTATTTGCTTCTTTTCTCCTTTTGTATAAAACTGAATTTTCAAAAGAGTTCCACGCACCTTCAGAAATCATAATACTTGTTGCTTTTTCATCTCTTATTCCAACAAAATATTTTTGCTTTACCGAATCAAAGTTTTGAAAGTAATTAGCTAACAGATCTTCTTCTCCGCAATAAGTAATACTGTCATAGTGCTTTAAAGCCTTCTCTTTCTCTGAAAGATATTCAGAAAAATCGTATACAGTATCTAATTCTTTAAGAATGATTTCTAAATTAAAGGTATCAAAAATATGAATAGGTTTATTACTATCGAGCTCCACGAGAAAAGGAATATCAAGCCCTAATTTTTCCATTTTACTGTAAGTCACAGCAAGACTTCCGTTAATATTTTCGGGTGAATGCCACAAACAAGCTTCCGCAGCTCCATGGGCAATAATAATACTATATATAGTTAGATTTTCATGAGGTATGAGTATCGGAAAAGGTATTGTTTTTTTACTGTCCAAATATATTTTATTGGGATTTTCAAGTACATATCTTCTTGCTCCTTCCGCTGTTCTTATTTGGTTCTCAATTACATTTTTGTGCCAGCGTTTCCATTGCACATTAATATCTCCTTCCAAATTATCGAATTTCCTACTTTCACGATCAAAAAATAAAAAAATCTTATTGTCAAAAACAGCCATTAAATCGCACAATTCTTTTGTATCTTCTTTGTAAGGATTTGGATAAGACCATAGTTTTAAGAAAGTAGCGTCGCAAAGATTTGCCAAAATCCTTTCTGTTTCAGTATAACCTGTTGATTTTTCAATTGCCATTAGTTAGTCATTAATGAGAGAATATAAGATAGCAATTAATAGTGAATCTCCTGTGGATTTAATTTTGTTTTTTTAAATTGATTAAATCCTACAATCCGGATCTAAAGAGCAAGATACTGAATAAATAAAAACTAAAAAATAAACAGCACATAATAGCAGTTTTGAATTAAAAGACAATCGAGGTAAACTAAAGTCAAACTACCAACTTCGATTGTTTCAAATACCTAAAATTATATTGCAAGAAGTTTTAGTCTACAAGAAAATTGTTTGATAAAAATGAACTTTGTAATTCTAATATATTTTGATTCAAACAATCCAAATCATTTATAAAAGTGTTCGAAGATAATACTGTCAAGTCCACTAGGCAAGTTTGATTACTTTGAAACTTTCGACATTTGTTCACTATCAACTACAAAATGTTTCAATATAAGCTCACTATTGATTATACTAATATCATTAAAGAGACTACACCATATCAAATCCTTTTACCCTTTGATATAGTTTTGTTCTCTGTATTACCCAACTGCTTCCTCGGATTCCGAAACGAAAACTCAATCTTTCCCACCTCCCTATTAAACGTCATATACCCTTGGTATTTCTTCCCTTTCCCATCCGTAAGACTATTGATATACGCCGTCTCTCCTGCCTTTAATTTATCCATCTGCCATGAATATAACTTCCGCCCTCTGAATACACTCGGAACCTCCGCTCTTTCTCTACTATTCAAATCCTTCATCGAAAGGCTCTTAATATTTTTCTTAAACTGAAACTCCACATACCTTTTATCAGCATTAAACTGAAGCGTAGCATTAAATAATGTTCCTCTTTTGGAAAGCATATTTTCAATAAACAAAGGTTTTCCTTCCAGAAGAGTCCGCCTTTGCTCCAGATTCAATGTCACTCCTTTAATGACCAGTGGAACCCTCATAAATTCAGCCCTTAAGGCAATCAGTTCATTGGTCAGCCGATCCCTGCTGATCACAGAGGGAATCACTTCATCAGTCTTGGGATTGATAAGATTAACCACCCTACCCATATTTCCGGATTCAATAAGGTTTCTCTTATCTTCCCGGGTAAACTCATGCCCAAAGAACTTCGAATTAAGATCAGGCTCTTTACGCACTCCATGCAGGAGCACTCCTACTTCTCCTGAATCCTGCACCTGAAGGGAAAGCCTTACCTCCATTGTACTGACCGCTGTTCCCAGATTAATGGTAACAGGAACAAGTATAGGCGTTTTAAACCCTCTTAATAATGGATCTAACGCATTCATCTTTTCAAGCATCTCCCTGTTAAGGCCCAGCTTTTCCATCGTGCTCCAATCAATCTGCTCTGCCTCATAACGGTATAAGGCATCTTCTTTAGTTGATGTATTATTTATTGGAGATTGGGTTTTATGAGCCTCTACCCTTTCTATAGAAACTTCATACTGTTTTAGATTCCTTCTTTCCTCTACAGAAGCATTCTTAACATACTCCTGTAGTTCTGTAGCTGTCTGGGTAGCCTCATATTCCGTTACTTTGAAAAATGAGAAATCAGAAGGGCTTTTAAGCTGACTGTAAAAATCCGTAAAGAAACTGGTGAATGAGCCTTCATCGGCATCAATACGGATCATTTGTTGGGAGCTTGTATTTTCAGGTAAAACTTCTTTGAGATTGCCTTCTTTATCAACACCCTGAACAAGTCTGATGGTATTGATCGTATTGTTTAATACCAGTAAAGTATCTTTTACTTTTTCTACCGTATCATTTATGTTGTTTTCTTTTTTCATTTCTTCATACATAAGTGAATGAAGTTATAAAGCAGTAGGATATAATGAGGATATTAAAGTATAATTTGGTAATGTTTGGCATTGAGAATCCTTTACTTTCGGATCTAAGAATCCCCCCATTTATTACACCCTTCAATACTCCCTATTTCATCAATTGCTCACTCTGCTGTTATATTTGCAAATGCAGAAAGCCACCAATTTGGTGGCTTTAATGTTAATTATGGGTGTTTCTAAATTATATATATCCCCGCCTTCTTTTGAACCCACAACTTCCATCATATGTCCTTCCCATAATAATATATCTCCCCTTTTAAAATTAATATTATTAGATGCTTGAGAAGATTTATAACCTGAATCAAGAAAGAAATTCTTATATTTTCTATGTTATCATCAAAAAAGAAATATCTATTAGTTCTAAATATAATGTCAAATAGTAAATATCAAAATAATGAAGGATATCAGAAATAGTAATGAAAATCCTGCTATTATAAAATCCAGAATTTTCATTTTCTTGTAATCAGCTATTATTGTAATAACTAATATTGTTTGAAATACTATACCTAAATAAAATATTATATTAAAAATCCCCTGTAATTGTCTTGGATTTACTACGTTAAAAACAAAATTAGGTATTAAATTATTGTATAGTCTATATCTTACTAATAAGCAAATTATTAAAATTAGTAATAAAAAAAAACTTTTCTTTTTCATAGTATCATTTTTTGTAAGTCCCTTTATAGAAATATCTATGCCCTCTCCATATAGCATTTGATCTCTGGAACTATCACTACCAAATTCATTTATTCTAGTTCCCCACATGGCTTTTTCAGCCGAAAGACCTGTATATTTAGTCCATGCTCCCCACATAAAATTACCAGCATCAAAAGTATTATAAACCACATTTACATTGCCAAACCTAAAGAAAGCATTTGGAATGAACTTATCCTGTAAATTCTCATTCGTAATTTCAACATTGTTACTTTGTAGAACAGGAACTAAAAAACTATAGGTAAAATCAGAGCCTTTTTCCAGCTCCAACATTATAGGAATTTAAAAACATATCAAAATAAGAATTAAATTTACTTCCTATTCCATCTAAGCTATTCATAAGCATTAACTGATTATTATGAAAAACCCCAGTCACTTGAGAACTTAAATCAAAATATGAAATAGGATAATATAACCGATCTCCAATATTAAAATTTTGAGAAAGCATATACTTATCATCATTTTTTGAGTCATTGAAATACAATTGTTTTCCACTTTGATCAAAAAACCTATTAGGCTGACCATTTCTAAGAATATTTGAAATAAGTCCTTTATTATTAACAGTTATGTCATCAGAAGGTTTTGACATTGAATTTTTGAGTTGTAAAAAAGCAGACTGTGCATCCTCTCCTGTATAAGTGATATTATCTCCACTACCTATTACAGCTCTACCATCAGGATCAATGTTATGAATAGGATTATTAAGAGCATAATTATAGGTAGACCAACGACGAGATGTTTCTGCTAATGGATCTATAACACCCCATCTTCCCAAATCAGGCATATAGAATCTCGCTCCGTAATCATACATACCGTACTCTACTGTATTTTTCGGGATTTCTCTACTTCATTTTTTCCTCGCGCGAGGGTTTATTTTTTGAACGCTTTTCTGTCACTTTTCAAAAATACAGATTTATTCATTTGAAAAATAAAAATTTCGGCGGCGCGCGATTTTTATTCGCAAAGTTTTTTATTTCAATTAAAAAAAACAATTAATGTCAAATAAATTTATTCTTAGTTTATAACTAATAAAAACGACCTATTTATGGCTTTTGCAGACAGATTGGCTTTTGCTCGTAAGCAGAAAAAAATAAAACAAAGTAATCTTGGAAAGACCATTGGAACTTCCGGTGATATTATCGGCAAGTACGAAAGAGGGGAAGCGATTCCTTCTGTTGATGTTGCAAAAAAAATTGCAGATGCTCTTGGCGTAAGTTTAGATTATTTGGTAGGTGGGACCAATCAGGTTTCTTTTGATAAAAGAACCGTAGAAAGAATTAAGGATTTGGAACAACTGGAAGAAAGTAAAAAACAAACGCTTTACGATCTGATAGACATTTATATCCGTGATTATAGATTAGCAAAGTCTATGACCTTGCGTAGCGGGGGGATTTTATTTTACAGATTATTAATAGTTTCAACTAATTCATCATATGAACTTTCTTTCTCTTCATCTATTAATTTGCCTGTATCATATTCTTCGATAATTACATTGTATTTATGGGCTTTATCATAATTAAATGTGGATACATATATTAAAATTTCGTCTATTTGAATACCTATTGCTGTAGTATCTGCTTCCCAAAAATCAACAATTTTATAATTCTGCAATGATTCTTTACTTATTTTGATAAGTAATTTGTTTATTTCAGTATTTTTATTTTCCATTATTTTAAAAATCTACTATCTGTTAATAATTTTCGCACAGTTGTATTACCACTTTGTAAAGCTTCTTTAACAGTACTGTTTAAATGTTCTGCTGGAAAAACAGATTTTATACTACCTTGTCTATGTGCGGATATAAATTCTTGCACTGTATTATCTGCATTTTCCAATATACTCATTGTAGTAGGGCTATGTATATTTAATTTAAGAGTTCTGGCTAATTTCATAAACTTACCTCCTAAATTTCCCATTCTAGCAACATTTCCAAACTTGCCTTTTCTCACATTCATTAGTAAAACTGCAGTTGCAATAACTGTTTCCTCTCCACTTTCACCTTCGCCAATTGAACTAAAAGAATCAGATAAGAGGCTTGGAACATCCATAATTAATTTTCCAACACCTTGTATATCACTTAACACTCCCTTTCCGTAACCATATCGATCTCTAAGCCTCGCATTTTGCGAGGGTTTATTTTATCCGCTCAAAGTCGGGAAACTCCTTTGCGTAGTGGGTTAATGTTTATTTACTATTTTTCTATAAACTGTCTTTATCAAAAAAATAATTTCTAAGATTATTGATAGTAAGAAAGAGATAAACCAAATATTTTGTATCATTGCCGATAATGAGTTATTATGTATTTTACCTATGCTAAAAACATAGCTTATTCTATAAAAATAACTATCCATTTCATCGTTATAGCTTACTGTAAAAATTGTATATAAAAATTGTAAAGCAACTATATAAATCAATATTTTATTTTCAAAAGAAAAAAAAGATAATAGGAGATTAAATATTATAGTTGAGATTATGATTTTATCTAACAGTTCTGTCCCATCATCATGAAAACTTTTATTAGTTAACAGGATTAAAACTAATGATATAAAGCTTAGTAAATAAAATGCAATTGGTTTTTTAGTTTTCATTTTTTGGGGATAACATATGTAATTTATTTCTTAAATATTCCACTATTTTCATGCCTCCGTTCCCAGGACAATTTCTTGGATCAGTTGCTTTTTCTTTATGACCTCCTAAATATTGAATACCATATTTACCATTCAAGTGGGAGACAAGATCTGTTAATGATTGACGCATTGCTGTACTTGCACCACCATTACCCCTTAAGCTCTCAACTATACTATTAACATATCCTAATCCTTTATTTTCCGTATCAAGATCAGATAGCAAAACAATACCTATATTTCCCGTGTTTCCTCCTTTAACATGAGAGCCCTTTACATCTATAGGTCTACCTTCATAAATATTACCTTTACTGTCAATAGCAAAATGGTATGGAATATCTGCGTAACCATCATTTTGTTCTTTTTCCTGTAATTCTTGTATGGACATATAATTATCTCCATTTCCTGAATGATGTACCGTTATCGTATTATAATATTTAGCTAAATCAATAGGAACTCCTCCTACTGGAACATCAAACGCGCCAAACATTTTCATATTAGGACTAAGTTTTTCATATGACCGTCCACCTCCTAAAATGGGAGATTTTGCTCCCCATTCTTTTCTAGAAATAATTTTTGGTCCAGGACCACCTCCTAATTGATTTCTTAATGCTAAAAATGCTGATTGTGCATCTGCTCCAGTATACATTGTACCTGAAGCCGATTCTACGACGTCCATTCCATCGGGATCGGTAAAATAAATCGGATTATTCAGAGCGTAAGTATAAGGCGACCATCTTCTAGATTTCTCCGCCAGCGGGTCAACAACTCCCCATCTCCCGATATCGGGCATATAAAATCTTGCACCATAATCATACATTCCGGTCTCTTGTAACTCTTTGCCGTTGTACTTATAGTTCTTTCTAATCGAACTTCATAGAACCTGGAGTTTCTATTACCACATAATACTCTTTATTATTCTTTATTAATTTATTATATTTTTTCTTAGAAACCTTATCATACATATTAAAAACATTTATAATTAAATACTCATAATTTAAATAAATCTTAGGCATTACTATATTATAATTAATTTCCTTAACCAAATTTGGATTTACAGTTGATATTGCTGTAAATGACATTTCAAAATCTTTATTATTACTAGATAATAGTTTATCAAAATCTTTAGATTCTAAAACTAAATCTCCAGGAACATACTTCCCAATAATTGGATTAGCTAAAGAATCATCAGTAATAGGTTTTAACGTAACATCATAAATGCTTCTAGAAATCTCTCTATCATTTAAAATAATTAAATTTATTTTTTTTGTCTGCGAGAGAAAAAGTGTTGAAAAAAGTAAAAATGACAACAAAAAATATTGTTTTAAAAATTTATTTTCCATTTCTATTAATTATATTTTGCATTACTTGTTTAGTTAAAACCATTGCTGGCGTAGTTGCATTACCTCCCCTATAAATAGCTGCTCCTACAGGTCTATAATCATTATAAGTACCATTGGGATTTTTCGTCACGTTCGTTGCATTTGCGACCTCCAATCTACCTACAATTATATTTGTTCCTTTTCCTGAGAAGGTTACACTATCTGTTCCTTGTGTAGGAGTTAGAGCGTTAAAAGGATACGCCAATCCATTTGCTTCAAACATACCAGTCGGATGAAGATGTATTGTTGTATGAGTATTGGCATTAGTCGGTAATGAAGCTGGTGCAGTTCCAATACCATTTGCATCGACTGTAGGCAAAGGCCCTGTCGTGCCTTGTGTTATCACTCCATCTCCTGCAATTGATGAAGATTCTTCTCGTAAGCCTCCATTTGCATCGCCTCTAGCTAACACGTTTAAAGATTCTTTTAATGTAGAATCAGGAGGAACAACCATACCAATGTTCAATTCACTTAACTTATCTGTACCAATATGTTGTCCGTTCTTTTCTGCTGTGGTAATAGCTTTCTGATCGTCTTTATTTTTAACCATTAAAGTACCCTCAACATCAGTCCCATCAGTTCCAATTTTCTTCCCATTTTCATTAACATAATCAATAGGATCTCGTCCATCAGGGTCTATAAATCGTAAAGGATTATTAAAAGCATAATTGTATGGGCTATGACGAGTCATTTTTTCTGCCAGTGGGTCAACAACTCCCCATCTTCCGATATCCGGCATATAAAATCTTGCGCCATAATTATACATCCCTGTCTCCTGCAACTCCTTCCCGTTGTACTTCCACTGATAAGCAGAATTACCCGCTAAACCATTATATCCTTCATGCTTTAATCCAAATGGATAATAATTATTTTCTTCAATAACCTCCAATCCTGATGTACCCTTCTGATAACTCAATCTTACATTTCCTAAATGATCTGTATAATTGTAAATGTACTTATTTTTTACAAAATCATAATAACCTTCGGCTGAAGGAACGAACTGTAATACGGCATCTTTATATTGAAATCCATCCAAATAATCTGTCTGAGTTATCATAGCCGAGCTGGCAGAAAAAATCTTCCGAATTTTTACACCGTCTGCTCTATAAAGGTTAGTGGTGTTTTTCTGTGTCTGACCTGGTTTTCCTGTTATTTTACTTGGGAGATTTAAAAAATTGTATTCAATTAATTCTAAATCTTTGTCCTTGTAACTGATCATACTCCCATTTAAATCATAACCAATTTCATTTGGAGCTACAAAATAAGGGTAACCTGTAGAGTTTTGTTGTTGCTCTGTTACTTTTGTCAGTTTGTTACCTGTATAATCATACTTAAGATTATCTATTAATTTTGTATTAGGATCCCCAGAAAGTACATCTGCCGATCTTTTCAGATTGGTAATGTTTCCATTAAGATCATATTCCATCATCTCGAAATATTCTTTCGCGGAAGGATTGGTATCTTTTTGGTAAAATCCAGCTACCAGTCTGTTCAGATTGTCATATACGTATCCATATCTTCTAAGATTATCATTAGGGATGGTAGAGGTTTTCCAGTCTACTTCTGCAATATTACCATTGTATTTTGGAAGTACTTTGAGAGTAGAATAATCCATATTAGGACTTTCTTGTCCCTCAACCTGATTGTATTTGATTTTGTATCCAAACAAATCACCTCCTAAGGCGTTAGGATCATTGATCTGGGTCACCCAACCTCTGATATTGTATTTATAATCTACTTGCTGAAGCGGAGCTGTAACAGTACCCCCTACCTTTTTATATTCTAATTGGGAAAGCTCGTTGTATTTGTTTCTTGCCAAAAACTCAATAGCTCCAGCACCCACCTGATGGCTATGAGATATAAGCCTGTTCTGATCGTCATAAGTAAATTTTTCTCTTATTGTCTTTTCGGTATCTGTAGCGAGTCTTTTATGTTGGGTTAAAATTTCTTTCACTACTCCTGAAAAATCCAATTGTTTTTCTACATTGGTATATCCTCCCAAATGGTTAAGCGTAAATTCTCTTATAGACCTTCCTTTAAGATCGTAATAAAAATAGTTTTTAGTCCAGCTATCATCTTCGATATTCTTCACGAAACTGGAAACAGGCAGGCCTTTTGTACTCCGCCCGTATTGTTGTACATCCGAAGGGAGTACAGTCTGATCGAATACCAGAGTAGGAAAAGGATCACCTGTGAGATAGTTATCGTAGTAATTAACTGATAAGACAGTTTCTAAATCCACAAAATCCTTACTGTAATAAATCTGCATCCCGTTTTTGGTAAATCCCTGCGCATTTCTATATTCAGTAATTACATAATTGTTCAGTAAACTCTGAAGACTTGGTCTGCCTTCTAAAGAAGAGAAAATCCCGGTATAAACCACACGCCCCAATAGATCATACTTTGTTACAAGCCATTTATTGATCTTGCGCAGCTCAGCATCTTGTGTCAAAATAAGCCGATCTGCTTTGTCATAAACCATATACTCCCAACCTTTACCCGGAAGCTTCTTTTCCACCAATCTATTTTTACCATCATATCGGTATTGGTAACAAAGATCGTTTAAAGTAGTATCAGCAATCTGTAATCCCACACCCAAACCTTTAATGGCAAAAGAAGCCTTTGGTGGAATTACAAATGCAAGTTGACTATATTCATTATAGATATAATAGGTATCTGCATTATCTGTCGCATTAATTACTTTTCTCACCAAAACGGTTTGTCCTCGTCCATTTTTAAATTCTATCGTTTCATTACCATCTTCATCTTTTACAGAGTTTTTATAAAGCTGATTGGCTTTGTAAAATCCATTTAAAGAATTAGAATCATTAGATACATTTAATACAGAAGTAGTTATGTCTCCTATAGAAGTCGTGGTTGTAACATACTTTCTGATATCTGTTGAGGTATTTGTGGCATACTCAAACTTTACAGGTTTACCATTCCAAGCGGTCCCAACTTGTTTTTGTTCTAATAACCTGTCAAGAGGCGAGTTTTCAAGCGTTTTCTCTGAAAAGGCTTTTTCTCCTTGATAAATTCCAGCTGGATCACCCACTGGAAAATCAATCAAATCTGAGTTCTGTCCATAAATAGCTCCATTGGTTGTTGACTGTTGAGGAACTGGAAGATAATCCCTTGTCTGTCTTCCAAATCCATCATATAGAATAGGAGTTACAACGTCTTTTCCTGTTGGAGAAGCCTTCACATTAACGATCTGCTTTGACCTCCCTAATCCATCAAAATATTGTACGGTACGTATTTTTTTTATATTTATTGTGTCTAGGTGAGTTATCGACTCGATATAATTTTGCGTACCGGTCTGTGCATAGGTCTGACTTGCTATAGATAACAGGCCAAACACGAATAGAGCTTTTATTATTAAGTGTCTTTTCATTATCTATATACTTTACTTTTGATATTGGAACATAAAGTTTAATGAAGTAGAAGATGATGCATCAACAGTTCCTGAAATTAGTCTTACAGTACAATTTCCAGATGTATCTATGAAAACTTTCCATTGGCGTCCAGCTGAATCATATGTTATTTCCCTATTAACACTAGGAACACAGCTTGTGCCTACTTTACCTATATTTATGCCATTCGTCCAGCTTTGCCAGATACCGTAACTGGAAAACGATACATAAAAATTCACATCATTAC
Organism: Chryseobacterium paludis; assembly: GCF_025403485.1. Taxonomy (NCBI): domain Bacteria; kingdom Pseudomonadati; phylum Bacteroidota; class Flavobacteriia; order Flavobacteriales; family Weeksellaceae; genus Chryseobacterium; species Chryseobacterium paludis. The sequence continues at coordinate 468,574 of NZ_CP099966.1, read as the reverse complement.
CTACTGAGTTTGTTGAACTATAGCTAAACTGAGGATTTATTACAAATGTAAATGCACAAGAAATTACTGGGATACAAGGACCATTTAGATTTGCGACATTCTGACCATTACTATTTATATCATCCAATGCTTTTTGATTGGCTGCCAATTCACTTACATCAGAAAAATACGTACCTGCAGGAACTATATAATTGTAAGTGCCCCCAACTGTATTTCCGGTGCAATTTGTTCTTGTAAATATTTGACTTTTTTCAGTATTTGGAATAGGGGAAGACGAAGGACTTCCATATCTATATTTGTATTCCTTTAGTATTTTATTATTTGAATCAACAATTTTTTCCAATCTGTTGGTTGTATCATATTTGTAATATTCTCTAATTCCGGAAGGAGGTGTAACACTAGTGGTTCCTATTAAGGGATCATTAGTGTAGGTTGTAATTTGATAATTGTTGAGATTAGTATTTTTTCTTAGATTATCCCCTGCTTCCAATAGTTCTGCCTCTTTTAATGGATTTGCAGCATCACTATTTGATAATGTAATAATATTCTGAACATAAGTTATAATATCACTGTATTTTGTACCTTCTATTTTTGCGATTGGCATTGTTGAGTTGTAGCCCCAAATAATAGAAACTGGCATTCCCTCTTTATTTGTATATTGGATAAGGTTTCCTGTAGCATCATATTTATCTAATGTTACTTCTGTAAAAGAATTATTATTGTTTGAAATGTCATATGACAGTATAGATTTAGGTAGTACAAAATTTCCTACTTGAGGATCAGGTAACGAGGATGGATAAACTTTCTTTGTTTTTGATAACATTTTTGTAACTCCATTACTTGTTTGTGTAATAATTGTTTCCAGTGGTATTCCTACCATATTTTTACTGATCATTAATTGATTGCCATCCTCTTGTGCATAATTATAACTTGTTTCTTTAATGACATTATCAGGATATGTAATTTTTTGTGTACTAGGCAAATATTTATTATTGTAAGTATTCAAGGTAGTCGTTTTTACAAAATTGCTAGATCCTGGGGGAAAATATTCTTTTGTCGTGGCAGATTCTAATAACGATCTATAGAGATTCACACTATAGCTATGAATAAGTCCACCAAATGGTGGATAATTATCTTGTGAGCCACCAAATTCAGGTGTAAATCTAGTGACAGGCTCTAAAATAGCTCCAGAGATAAAATAAGTGTTTAAGTTATCAGGATAATTAAATTTATAATTATAAACTGTTTCTTTTAGTAAAGAATTATTATTATCATAATGACTCTCATTAACAAGATTACCATTTCCAATAATCAAAGCTGAACCTCTGGGTATCATACTTAAACAGGTAGGACTATAGGTATTAGTGAAAAAAGATTCTGTTCTTCCTTTTCCGTCTACTTTTTCGATAACTTTAGAATAACCAACAAGACCTCCTTGTGGAAGCGTAGATACTCCCTGAGATTGTGCTCCTTCAAAAACCGAAATTTTAAAAGGATGGTCTGGAACACCAATATTGGGAATATATACAGTAGGACAAGCTGTATTGGATAAAATCTGATAACTATTTCCTCCTTTCACAATATAGCATCTATTCTCTACTTCATAAAATTTTGGAAATTCAGATAAATTACCATTCGATATAATTTTTGTTCCGTTATCTATAGACTCATCATAGATATAGTTCTTAATTAGGGGATTCGATCCAACATTTTCTGTTGTTTTGATACTTTTAATTCTTATACCTCCCCCATAACTATAATTGCGCTCAACACCAGGACTTACATTATCCAGTAATGATTGTATCGGATAATTAGAGAAAGTATTAGGTTCATATTCAAATTCTGTTTTTCCGCCTGTTGGATATTTTATACTTGTTAAAAGACCTGCCAGTGAATACAGTGATGCTCTTCTATCGGATAAATAATGTTTATTGTCAGTAGTAAAGTTGATATGCCGTATTTCATTGTCTGGAACAGGTCCTGGATAATAAACAGATGCATTGTACCAATATCCTGATTGATCTTGATTGAATGAGTTAACTGTAAAAGGACTACTTCCTTTTATATATTTATCTGGATTAGGAATAAAGCTATCACTATTAGCCTGGCCATTATAGTATCCCCAAAAATCCGAAGAAAAGCTTAGTTTATTGGGTAAATTGTAAGTAGAATTATAATCAAACAAATATTTTTCATTGGTTATTGACTCTGTCAAACCTAGTAATCGAAGTCTGTGTGTAAATATTTTATTATTTGATGCTCCAAGCCAAGTAACTAAGGAATTTGTATCTAGATTGTCGGTTGCAATGAAGTAATCATAATTAAAATCAAACTGTTTTATTAATTTATAATTATTATAGATCTTAATAGAAGATAGTTTTTTGGATTTATTAACATCTTCTCTATCAACCCAAACAAATTCTATTCGACCATTAGAAAACTCTATTTTTTCGATAAAACTTTCATCGATTGTCTGTTTATTACATTGTGTCAAACCCGGAGAGCTATTTGTGAAATGTGGATTACTTGGGTCATTGGGAGGATAAGTATAACTATATCTTGTCGTCCTACATCCGGCTATTCTATCAGCATGCAATTTAGCTGTATAATAAAAATTAATTTTTCTTCCTTTAACGTCTTCTATTTTAGATAGATATTGAGAAACTCCGGTAATGTAAGTTCCTGTAAGTGGTGTACTAATTTCTTGTACACTGTCAAAATAATAACTAAGGCCGGTTTCATCAATAACTGTAAATTTGTTTGCACCATTAGAATGTGGAATAAAGCTTCCTGAGCTAGGAATTAATTTAAAATCTATATTTGGCTGTTCTGCTATTGCAAATTTTGGATAATCAGTTTTAGTTGTTTTCGGCATATCTAAATATGCTTTATAGCTTTTAGTCGGAAGATTGATTAAAAACAAATCAGGTTGAAAATCATCTCCAGGATATAGAGTGCTATAATTTGGATCTGTAATTAAACGAAAATTATTAGTATAATAAGAGCTTACAGCAGTGCTGTTATTCCAAGGAGGTGTAGGGCATCCTGATATTGAGCCAATATAGCCACTAGCACTTTTAGGGTAAATATTATAATATCCATTTGTACTAAAATCATTACTTCCCGCTATAATATGAGAAACCCGCCCTCCCGCGTTCAAGGACCATCCGAGTCCAACAGAAGAAGCTTCATCATTTACTTTAATTCCCCCTGCGTGATATGAAATAGATATTGGAACTTCTATATCCCCTTCTTTGATTGTGTAAATAGGGATACTGATATTAGGCACTCCTGTATATAAAGAAATCGGAGTTTCAGAGTACCTGAACAGTGCTGCAGCATTAGGAGATTGGACAGCTGTATTATTAACAGCATTCTGTATAATTGACTGTGAATTAGCTAATATTACAGTGAAAGTTGAAATTAGAAGTATTGTTTTTTTTATTTTGAGCATTTGTTTCTACCTTTTAATAATTTTAGCATTCGCCGTTTTATTAGTATCCGTTTTGATAACAATAAGATAAGCTCCCTGTATCAATGGCTGTGTATTGATCTTTGTTACCTTATTCTTCGTCTTCAAACTCTGCAATTGTCTCCCACTCATATCATACAAAGTAATATCAGCTTCTTTGAAATCATATCCAATTTCTACATAAGCATACTCTGACACAGGGTTAGGATAGATCTTGATATCTTGTTTCTCTATTAACTGATCCAATTGTTTATCACCCAATTTCACGATCTTCCAGTTCTCCTTTCCTAATTCCTCAGCACTTGTTCCTGCCAAGATGATTGAACCATCTCTGTTGAGCTTAATATCAGATAACCTTTCCTCTCTCTTTCTGGATTTCCCTTCCACATGTTTCCTCCACTGTTCATTTCCGTTTTGATCCAGATATAGCATCCAGAATTTCTCATCATCAGCTTCTATTCTTCCTTCGGCCTGGGTATAGCCACCTAATAAAATTCCTTTTGTTTTATCATCCGCAGAATGAATTGCGCTCATTCCCATAAGGATATCTCTATTCTTAAAATTGTAAGATTTCTGCCACTGCTCCTCTCCTCTTTCATTTAAAGAGATTAACCATACATCAGTTCCTTCTTCAATCCCAACTGTTTTATTTCCTGAGCGTTCAGAACGACTTTCACCTCCAATAATATATCCGTTTGAAGTTAAAGCAAGTGTTCTTAAATGATCATCACCTTTTCCTCCAAAATTCTTTTCCCATTCTACTTTTCCTGATTTGTCCAATTTGACAATCCAATAGTCTCCTTCTCCAAAGTTTTCAGTTTGTTTTGAACCTCCAGTACTGCTTCTGGAATAGATTCCTAACAAAGCTCCACCGTCACGGGTTGGAATCATCTTTTCAACTTCATCCAGCCCTTTTCCGCCTAAAACCAGTTGTGATAGTTCTTTTCCGTTTTTATCAAGTTTGATGATTAAAATATCTTTTGAGCCATAACCTTTAGTTGAGTTTTGAACATTTCCAGCAACAAAAAATCCTAAATCCGTTGTTTGAATAACAGCTCTGGCTTCTTCATCAGAAGAAGTTCCTAAAGTTTTCTGCCACAATTCATCACCAAATTCATTGATTCTAATGAGCCAAATATCTGATCCACCCTTAGAATCTTCTTTTTTATCCAGACCTTTTCCTGAATACGAGGTACCTCCCAAAAGCGATCCTCCATCCTGAGTAGTCACTGTAGAGGATAAATAATCATGATTATTTCCTGCAAAGTATTTCTCCCAAACCTGGTCGCCCTGCTGGTTTAGTTTCACCAAGTGAAAATCGTATCCATTGTTTTGTTTATCTTCAGTTTTAGAAGCCTGAATAGCGCTTCCAGTAATTAAATACTGCTGATCTATGGTTGTCGTAACCTGGCTTAGAAAATCCTGAGTACTGGATTTGATATTCTTTTCCCAGACTATCTCCTGTGCTGAGAGGCCTAGGCTTATGCATAAAGTACATGCACCCATGTAGAGTTTTTTCATCTGTTTATGTTTTATATTTTTAGTTTTATTTATATTGATTTAAAACCTTGCAAATTTAACTTTTTTTTAGCATTTGTTAATTTTATGTTAAAATAATTTAATATGAATTTCATCATGCTTAATTATTCATTCACAAACCACTACTCCTTATCCCATTGCAAAAGTAGTACACCAAAGCGCCAAAACATGTCGCATAAAATCTAACTTGTCCTTAAACAATGTCAGGTCTTTTTTTAATAGTTAAAGTTTTATAATTTTGCCCTATTATAGCCTTTACGGTACATATATAGTTATTCATTTGCAAAGAATTTTCATGAAAATACCTATTGAACTAGAAGACCAATATGTAAAAAACGTCCTTTACAATATTTCCCTTCTAAACCTTCCGGGTGAAGAGTGGAAGCCTATTGAAAATTTTGAAAACTATGCGATTTCCAACTATGGCCGTGTGAAAAGCCTTGAACGTTGGATTACATCACTAAACGGGAAAGAGCGGAAAGCACCGGATCGGATTATGAAGTTACAGTTCATGAAATTTTTCAACAAATATCTGAATGAGAACTTTTATAATATCACTTGTCTGTTATCATCGGAAGGAAGAAGATCCCGAAAGTCAGTGCCACGTTTGGTGTATCATCATTTTGTTGAAAAACTGGATTCGGGAATTGAGCCTTTTCTTATCTCATTTAAAGATGGCAACCGGTTTCACCTGCATGCTGACAATCTGGAGAAACTCTCCATCAGCGAGGATCGCTTTAAAAGAGTTAGGGAAAATAGAGTTAGAAATAGTCAAAACGATCACGAAAGGGCTATTAGTCAATATACTGTTGAAGGTGAATTGATAGGTACATTTGAAAATATTGGTGCTGCGAATGATACTCTTAGCATTGGTGACAGGAACATTCTCTATGCATTAAACAAGGAACGTCTTACGGCAGGAGGATATAGATGGTTTTTTAAAGATTACACCCCTAAAAAAGAAGATTTTATAATTTCCACAGAAAGCAAGTCGGATTCTTCAGGTAAATTACTCAATAAGTCACTCTGGGAAAAGTTGGGTAAACCACCCATTGACAAGAACAGCCCGCCAGCATGCATGAACCTGTCGCTTAACGATCTTCCCAGGGAACATTGGAAACCGGTAACCGGTCTTGAAAATGGATATTTAATTTCCAATAAAGGAAGGGTAAAGCGCCTTGGTAGCTGGACTACCAGCAAAAATAAAAGCTTTTGGAAAGAAAGGATCATGTCCATTAATCTTAGAAATAAATATGGTAGCCATAACCCTTATTTTTACATCCTGTTAAACCGTAAAGGCCAGAAGATCCTATTATCGATATCACGACTGCTTTATTACTCTTTTGTAAAAGAATTTGACATGAATGATAAAACATTGGTCATAGTTAATGAAAATGAACCTCGATGGAATCTCGATGTATCAAAGCTTAAATTAAAAACCAGAATTTCTTTACTTAAAGGAAAAAGCCTGTAATAAAAAACAAATGGTACTAAGAGTTAAGATACTTATGGTAACTTATCAATTAAAAGTTTTAGGAATCAGTTTTTTCAAATGCATGTATTCAAGAAATAAAACAACTCTTCTTTCAGTACTTCTAAAGAAATTTCATCATATACTGACATTGATTTGATTATTAGATTACATGAACTTCTTCTTTAAAATTATATTTTTTTGATAAATATTTAGAAAATTCATCAACGAACAATCCATATTCTTCTCTTTCCTTACCAGCAACATAACCTGCAACCATAAAATAAAAGACATCTATTTCTTGAATAAAAAACATTTTTTGGTCTTTTAATTAAAAATTTAATAAACTCAATCATTATTTTATTTATATTTGATTCAACATAAAGTGATTCTTTCACTAGAAGTTGCAATTATGTTAAGACAGATCCTCATTTCTCGGTTTCAAAGAATATTTTTTTAATACTAACAAAAAAAAATTCATTATGAAACAGAAATTCATTTACTACCTAATCCTTTTGCTAGGTAATTGTACTTTATTATTCAGCCAAGTTGGAATTCAGACCACAAACCCACAAGGAGTTTTTAATATTGATGCAGCCAAAGATAACCCATCAACTGGAGTGCCGTCAGCAGCACAGCAGGCCAACGACATAACAGTTACATTCACTGGTAACATGGGTATTGGTACCACAGCACCTACTAATAAACTTCATATCAATGGAACTGATCCATTACGTTTGCAAGGAGTTTCGGCTGGGAATACAACTACAGATCATCTTGTTGTAATCGACTCTACTGGTGTTATAAGGAACATTGGTACATTGGGAGGACTATCTATTCCTAACCCAGCAGTTTTCCGATTAGAAAATGCGCAAACTAATTTTCTACAGGCACAGGGTGCGGGTGGATCGCAGCTGGTTCCTATGTCTGTTGTTAAAAATACGATTCCTGGAATGAGTTATGATACAAGCACTAGTACGATTACATTCCCCCCAGGAACATATCAGATTACTTTTGTGTATGAAGCAACCCATAATGCTACAGGATGTACTATCAGTTCATACTTTGTAGATTTCCCTCTCAATGATACAACTTCAAGAGTTCATAGTACTGCAGCACATTCACAAGGAGCATTATCTAATCATGGAGGAACGATCACATATGCCACGACCATTCCCGCCAATAGAACTTGGAAAATAGCTCTAGGAAGAGGACAATCAGGCAACTGTTCTGGAGCAGGTATGCAGTTGGCTGCAAGATCTACTCAGGTACTCGTCTTTCGAATTGGTGACTAATTCTTTACAAAATCTTACATCAAGTATTCATAGATTTCTACGAAAAATTAGAATAAGAGCACCGGCTTATGTCGGTGTTTTGCTATTTATAAATGATTACTTATAAGTTTATAATATAAAGTAACCAATCAAAAGTCTGGCATTATAAAATTCTATATATTCAATGGTATTATCTTGGCAAAGACACTTCCTCATATAGTAGCTTATCATCTTCCCTTAACTTTCTACGATTAAAAAGCATAATATCATCTCAGATGATATTGCAGATTCCTTTCAGCGTATTGGCAAAAATTCTATGACAGCAACGATCTTTGAACAATTTGACCATCTAAATTTAAACCGAATTATTAAGAATAAGATTTCGATTGTTTAATAAATTAGAATAAATACAATAATATTCTGAATGATTTGAATATACTTTAATCAAAAAGAGAACATTAATTTGTACTGGTATTCTTGAAACAGAGTGAGGATCTGTTTTTGATATTATTCCGGCGATATAATTTGGTTCAGCTTATTATTTTTCGCCGGAATTTTTATTCTATTGCAACTTTTTAAGTTTTTCAGCTCCATGTAGTATTAAAAGATGTTCTAGCTAAATCCCAGTAAAAATATAAATTCCTAAGCAATGGTTTATTATACTTTGTTATGATTTCACTTGTAGCCTTTTCCCGGACACTATAATTTAAGTGCTGTCAGAAATTGAAAACAACTTGCTTTTATGAGATTTTAAAGTACTATGCGAAGTCGATCTTCGTCTGATACTTTTAAATTCTTATTCACGAAACTTGGTGGGATACAACCCTGTATTTCCCTTAAAGTATGAAGAAAATGATGAAATGCTATAGAAACCCAGATTGAAAGCAATCTCTTTGACTGTTTGGTTAGAACCCTTTAGAAGCCGCTTTGCTTCCAGAATAATCCTTGCATCAATAAGCTCCTTTGCAGTAATTCCCAATGTGCTTTTTGTAAGAATATTTAAGTAATTGGGGGTTACTGGTAATTTTTCCGCATAGAACGCTACTGCTTTTGACTCAACAAAATTCACTTCAATCAATTCAATAAAACTCAAAATAATTGGGTTTCTTCTGTTCGTCACTATTGTATCCCGCTCTGCGTCATCAATACACATATTAATAAATGAGAAAATTATTTCTACCCTAAAGCTTATTACATCCCAGTTGACAGGCTCTTCTCCAAACTCTTCTTGGATCATTTTAAACTCGCGTGACAGCTTTTTGCTGATTTCTATTGGAATATCCAGAACAGGAAATTTATTGGGAAGTAAAGAAGAAAATCTTGAATTGTATAGCCGCTTCTCTATAAACTCTTTAGATAAAATCAACTTATGTCCTCTAGCTCCTATCTCTGTTTTCCAGGAATGAATTTGTCCAGGAAATGAGATATGTACCTGGTTATCTTTCTCTTCGTACTCAACGAAGTCAATAAAATGATTACCAGAGGCTTTTTCAAAAAATATAAAAACATAACTATCTGGTGCTCTAAAACCAGAAATCTCACTTTCACCAGCTAAAGGAAAATACGTAACATGATCTTTAATCTGAGCTTCAAACTCTAAATCCTTCTCAATAAACTTGCTATTCATTTATTACTATTACACTTTTATTTCACTTTACTAATTCAACATCCATACCTTTCAATAATTATGATAAAAAAAAAAATAAAAATCGAAAGCATTTGAATACTTTAAGATAATAATCAGGTATTAATATGAAATGAGACAAAATACCTATAAAGCCTGTGGGTGCCCCCTAATTAACTAGCAAGAGATGTTGCTTAACAAGATGACTTAGAATTTAGTGTACTTAATTATGAATTACAGAAGGATTATTAACTAACTAAATAGACATTCATTATTTCATATCATCTGGGATATACTTTCGTTATTAATAGTTTATTTTTTGGAATGAATTGACCAAATAATTGAATAAAAAAGGTAATATTAATAAGTTTTGATCAAGTTATATTTGTATTTTCATATATATTTCATTTTAAGTCCTCAAGTCTAATAGCTACCGTAAATGATGGTTTTGGTAGTCCATTTTCCAGGTAGCTGTTACGACTTTTTGCCCTTATTCAGGTAGCAGCATCTTTTTGAATAATCTATATAAATACTACCATAAACCTACTAATTCTTATCAAATCTTGTATGGATCGAATCTCTACTACGTTATATATTTTTTTAAAAATGCTGGACAAACGGTATGTATTTCGGAATTTGAATGATATCAAATTCAATATAATCTTCTTGTGTAGATTTCTTAATTCTTATAATCCTGTTATAAAATACACAAGTAATTGAATAATTGAGACTTTACTAAAGACAAATTTGATCGTAATTTTGTAAACAGTCAATTTGTTACTAGCTTGAATAGCCCGGTTGTCAGCAGAAAATTTAATGGTTTTATAATTGTTTGACAACTGTGGCTTTCTTCACTTATCATAATTTCTGATTATAAATCCAACAAGCAATTTAATGAAAGAATTAGCTACTTCCGGTATGTCGTTCTCAGATATACATATAAAAAAAGTTATAATTTCACTCCCACTAATGTTTTTTTACCAGTACTTTTTTTTTCAAGTTATTACTGGCAAAACAACAAGACCATCAAATAAAACTTCAATTCTTTTAGAGTTTGAACGACAAAACAAGGGATTATGTCATTCAAACTCTAAAAGATATGTCCCTTTCTATGTCTAATAAATTTAACTTTTTCTCATAGTCATTCTATAACTCTTGGGAGTCCAACCTGTTTGTGTTCTGAAAAAATATGAAAAATGAGATAAATTATTAAATCCGAGATCAAAGGCTATTTCTTTAATTGATTTATTTGAACTATGTAATAATTTCTTTGCTTCCAATAATATTCTTTGTCTTATAAACTCCAATGGAGATATTTTATATTGTTTTCTGCACAAAACTCCTAGATAATTGGGAGTAATGCATAGCTCGTTAGCATAAAAGGCAACACCTTTTTGCGTTTTGTAATAGATTTCAACAAGTTCATGGAAACGGAAAGCAGGATTATTGTAATCACTCAATGCAGATTTTCCATACATCTGCTCTATCCAAAGATTAATCATCAGCGCCAAAAGTCTCACCCTTGCATTAATAAGTTCTGGAAATACAACTTCTGAATCTATTTCTTTACGAATCGCATCAAACTCCATACTGAATTTTTCATAAGCTTCTTCGTTTGACTGGATCATTTCGTATTTACTATGAGGAGAAAAAGTATGTTTTAATGTCGGAGAAAATGTTTCAAGAATAGAGTCATTAATGATCAACCTTCTACCACTCGAACGCATAGGCAGCTCCCATATATATTTCCTTTTAGGAAGATGGACAAATAATTGTTTGGAATTTAAAGCATAAGTATCAATATCCGTAATACAATTACCATCAATACATTCATCTAAAATAATGATTGTGAAAGAATTATCAGGAAAACGATTAAGCTCGGAAGAACTTATTTCACCCTGATAAATAACATCAATATCTTTTTTATCCTCTCTTTTTAATACAGCTAAATTACTCTTTTGTTGCATCACTTATTTAATGTCCGATAAAGTTACTTAATTCGATATTAATACTCATCTATATCCGGAATTGTGAAATAAATATTGTCTATTATCTGCAAGTATAGAATTATCCCTTTGAAAGGGAAACATTCAGTATATTTGTAATAGGACTTATTCTATTTAAATGTTGACAGATAAATTTGGAAGGAACATCAATTATCTAAGGCTTGCTATTGTAGACCGGTGTAATCTGCGTTGTACATATTGCATGCCGGAAAATGGTCTTACCTGGATTAAGCAAAATGAATTAATGACTGATGAAGAAATGCTCAGAATCTGCTCGGTATTTACAGAAATGGGAGTAAATAAAATCAGGATAACGGGAGGAGAACCTTTTGTTAGAAAAAATAGTATTGAACTTATCCGAAATATATCACAATTAGACGGACTTACTGACATCAGTATAACCACCAATGGTCTTCTTACAGAACCCTATATTCCTCAACTGAAAAAATATGGAATAAAATCTATCAACCTAAGTCTTGATACACTTGATAAGAAACGCTTTTTCAAAATTACAAGAAGAAATAGTCTTGATAAGGTTATGAAAACTTTAGATAGCTTATTACAGCATGATATAAAAGTAAAAATCAACACGGTGGTCATGGAAGGGGAAAATACTGAGGATATTATTCCCTTGGTAATGCTTACAAAAGATCTTCCAGTAGATGTCCGCTTTATTGAAGAAATGCCTTTTAACGGTAGCAAAACTGATATTTCCCTGAAATGGAATTTCACGCAAATTTACAACTATATAAAAGAATTTTTTCCTGAAATCCAAAAGGCAGACGATCCTAAAAGTTCAACGTCATACAACTATAAAATTCCGGGCTTTAAAGGAGATATAGGGATAATTGCAGCTTATACCCGTTCATTTTGTGGGGACTGCAACAGGATCAGAATCACTCCTTCCGGTATTCTCAGAACCTGTTTATATGAAGGAACCGGTGTAAATCTGAAAGACGAAATCCGTATGGGAAGATCAAATGAAGAGCTGAAAAATATAATTATCAACAGTGTACACAAAAAACCGAAAGACGGTTGGGAAGCTCAAAAATCAAGTCTGACCGCATCACAAATACATCAGTCAATGGCAACAATAGGAGGATAATTATGCATATGATCAGTGTAAAGCAGGCAGAAGAAATTATCTTTTCCCAGGTCATAAACTTCGGAACAGAAGAAATTTTCTATGAAAATGCCTCAGGAAGAATTTTAGCTGAAAATATTTTGGCCGATCGCGATTTGCCGCCATTTGACAGGTCGACGGTGGATGGAATTGCGATCAGTTCTAAATCCTATGAAAAAGGAGTGCGTGACTTTACCATTAAAGCTGTGCAAGCAGCGGGAGAAGCTCCGGTTTCTATTAATGAAGAAAATGATTGTGTTGAAATTATGACCGGAGCAGCATTGCATTCTTCAATGGACATTGTAATTCGTTATGAAGATATTTTTATAAATAATAATGTCGCAAGTATTAATATCGATGTTAAAAAAGGACAGAATATCCATCTGAAAGGAAGGGATAAAAAAACAGGAGAAACATTGGTAGAAGCCGATCATGTAATAACGCCATCTATTCTGGGGATTGCTGTGTCAGTCGGAAAAACATTTTTAACAGTAAAAAGGCTTCCCAAGATAGCCATTATTTCCACAGGAGATGAAATGGTGTCACCTGAAACTATTCCTACTCCATTTCAGCTAAGACGTTCCAATGGAATTACTATAAAATCAGTTTTGGAAAAATACAGGATCAATGCTGATTGGCTACATTGGAATGATGACTTTGAATTAATAAAGAAGGAACTTTCCCACTGCATTGACAATTATGATGTTTTACTGATGAGTGGTGGGGTTTCTATGGGAAAATTCGATTATCTACCCAAAGCCTGCGAAGAGCTGGGAATAGAAAAGCTTTTTCATAAAATAAAGCAAAGACCGGGAAAACCGTTCTGGTTTGGAAAAAGCCAAAACGAAAAATTGGTTTTCGCATTCCCGGGAAATCCAGTATCCGTATTTATGTGCCTATATAGGTATTTTGTTCCTTGGCTGGAGAAATCTTTGGAGATTCCGGAAACAACACAGTATGCTGTTCTACAAAATGATATAAATTTTCCTTTTTCGTTACAATATTTTGCACAGGTAAAACTCAGCGTGAATCAATCGGGACAATTAATTGCAGAATCTGTAAATACCAACGGTTCCGGAGATTTCTCCCATCTTGCAGAAACCAATGCATTCATAGAGCTTCCCTTGGAAAAAAATGCGTTTAAAAAAGGCGAAGTGTATAAAATCTGGAAATATAATTTTTAATTTTACTCATGACGAATTTTTCACATCTTAATAAAAAGGAACTGCCAGGTATGGTCAATGTGGGTAGTAAAAAAATTACCCACCGAAAAGCAATTGCCAAAGCCATTGTAATACTTCCTGAAAATATTCTGAAAGCGCTTCAAAAAGATGACTTTAAAACTAAAAAAGGCTCTGTTTTCCAAACCGCCATCATTGCAGGAATAATGGCAGCAAAAAAAACAGATGACCTGATTCCTCTTTGCCATCCTATTGGTATGGATAACTGTGAAATAGATATTGAAATCAACTCTCAAAACGAAATTGAAATCTATTGTACTGTTGAGATTGAAGCTAAAACAGGTATCGAAATGGAAGCTTTGACAGGTGTATCTATTGCCGCACTTACCATTTATGATATGTGCAAAGCAATGAGTCATGATATTATGATAAAAGAAATAAAACTCATCGAAAAATCAGGAGGAAAAAATGATTTCAAAAGAGACTGATTTTCCCCAATTAAATGGATTGGTGCTGGCAGGAGGAAAAAGCCAGCGAATGGGAAATCCTAAAGATAAAATCAACTGGCATGGCAAAGAGCAGCGGTATTATGCAGCTGATCTTTTAGTTCCATTTTGTGACAAGGTATTTATTTCCTGCAGACAAGACCAGCTGGAAAATTTTGATATGGATTACAATGCCCTGACTGATACTTTTCTAAATATGGGGCCTTTTGGAGGAATACTTTCAGCATTGCGTTCTCAGAGAGATAAAGCATGGCTGGTGGTAGCCTGTGATCTTCCTTTGCTGGATAAAAGTGCATTAGAGTTTCTAATACAATCCAGAAACCCGGAAAAAGCAGCAACAACATATGAAAGTCCCTTTGACGGTTTACCGGAGCCACTGATCACCATCTGGGAACCTAAAAGCTATTCTTTGCTCCTGAATTTTTTAGGATCAGGAAATACCTGTCCGAGGAAAGTTCTGATCAACAGTGACACACTAATCCTGAAACCCACTAACCCGGATTCTTTAATGAATGTGAATACTCCTGAAGATATGGCAAAAGCACAGGAGATTTTAAAAAAGTAGATTGTAATTGAAGACTGAAATATATGAATAACCCACTTGAACGTTATCATTGCCAGATGGCTTTACCCGGATTTGGGGCTTCCTCTCAGGAACTACTCAAAAATGCCAAAGTTCTGATAGTAGGCATGGGAGGGCTTGGCTGCCCTTCGGCACAATATCTTGCTTCGTCAGGTATAGGAACAATTGGGCTTGCAGATGATGATATAGTCTCTGAAAGTAATCTGCATCGCCAGATCCTATATACCTCTAATGATATCGGAACCTATAAAGTGGATGTGGCAGTAAAAAAACTGCAACAACAAAATCCTTACATTTCCATAATTCCTTACAACCTGAGGGTTAATTCCTCCAATGTTATGGATTTGATTTCGGAATTTGATTTGGTTATTGAAGGAACAGATAATTTCGAAACAAAATGCTTATTGAATGACGCCTGTGTATTGACAGGAAAGCCTTTAATTTATGGCGCTATTTATCAATATGAAGGCCAAGTAAGCATCTGGAATGTTTTACAGGAAGACGGTACTTACTCGCCCAATTATCGTGATATTTTTCCGAATGCGGAAGAATCACAGGTTCCCAACTGCAGAGAAGGCGGTGTAATCCCTACACTGGCAGGAATTGTTGGATGTATGCAGGCTAATGAAGCTATAAAATATTTTACAAATCCCGAAGATTCATTGGCAGGAAAACTCTGGATGATGAATGTTCTGAATGGTAGTACCCAAATTATTAAATTAAGAAAAACTTCTATGCAAATTACAAGTTTACCTCAGACTATTGAGACCATTACATTTGAACTGCTGATACAGGAAAAAGATCGTTTTGAAATCATAGATGTTCGTACACCAAAAGAGCATGAACAGTTCAATATTGGAGGAATCAATATTCCTCTAGAAGAATTACAGGATCATCTACATTATATTTCTAGCAGTTCAGACTCTATTGTATTATATTGTAAATCCGGGAAACGCAGTGCAGAAGCGGTGAGAAAAATTAAAAACATTTTTCCTGAAAAAGAAGTGTTTTCTTTAAAAGACGGCATTCCAAAAACATATTATCAATAATAATATTTTCTTACTTTATAACAATTAAAAAGTAATAATCATCTTCTCTTAAAAGTTAATCAATAATATTCTGAGTTATTTTTTGAGAAATGGTAATATTCTCTCCCACCATCTCGTGAATGGTCTCATCAATCATAATGCACATGTTGTTAAGAGCTAAATCATTCGCATCTGTTCCAAATGGCTCTTCAATTTCATCAGCTATTGCTTCAAATGCAACAAATGTATAGGCTACAAATACAACAATAAGAGGAGTAAACCATCCAAGCGAATCTACAAGACCGAAAGGTAACAAAAAACAATAAATATACACCGTCCGATGCAACAGAACACGGTAACTGTAAGGAATCGGGGTAGAAATTAATCTTTCACAACCTCCCAAAATATCAGAAAGCTTATCAAAATTTTCATCGAAACGAGCCTGTTGGATAGAATCTAAACAACTTTCATCTTTTGCTCTCTGAACCCATTCTGCAAGCAGCCGCATAATAACTGCCGGCTTATACTTTGATACTGCAACAACTCTCAGTTGGTCTTCATTAAGCTTAAATTTTAAATCTTCATAAGCATCTGTTCCTCTAAGTTGATGTTTCAAAGCAAAAACAAAGGCACTAAGCAACTGAACAAAGTCGTGAACAGACACGCTATCATTCTTTATATGGCTCAGAGTCATTGCCTGACGAGTCAATGCACGTGCAGTATTCAACAAGGTACCCCATAATTTTCGTCCTTCCCAGAACCTATCGTAGCTGGCGTTGTTCCTGAATCCAAGGAATAAGGCCAATACAAAACCGAACAGCGTGAGTGGAGCAGGATTTAACGGAACTTTAAACGAAAGAATTATTCCATGAAAATAGGTCACCAATAAAGAAAGAATCAAAAGTAATCCCAAACGGGGAAGCAGTGCCGGCAGAACAGAGCCATGCCAAACAAAAAGCATTCTGAACCAGTGTTCTTTTTTTCTTATGATCATTATTAAATGATAATTATTTGTAATTATTTTTTTACTGATCCAATGACAAGCTCCGTAACCTGATAACTGCTGCGAGCAGGCTTATTTTCTCCCTCAGCGATGATACGTAACGGACCTTTTTCTACCGATAAAGGTTTTCCATCTACAATATCAGCAATAATGACATTCTTATCCTGAATAGAGGAATCCAGTTCTGCAAGTGAAAATAAAACCTGGTAACCGTCAGAACATTTTATCAGCACATATTTTGAAAAATTTTCTGCTCCATGAAGCGCTTTTCCAGATGGAACGTCTGCCTTTTCCAAAACTTCCATGATCGGAACTCCACTGAAAGTATGAGAGTTCCCCTCTTTATCCTTTAATATAGCTTCTTTTCGGGACATTTTCAAAAGATCGGATAAACTCAATTCCAAAGGATGAGCAACTTCTCCCGAAACCTTTAGTTTGAAATTAGTTTGTGCTGGTACCAAACTGCAAAAAGAAAATATAATAACAAAAAAAAAGTTCCTCATGATTATTATTTATTTAAGTAATATATACTTTACAGTTATTCAAGGCTTGTTCCGGCGGCTGCAATTACATGGTCGTCAATCTTTTTAAAAATGTTGGGACTGTGCTTTCGGATTTTGATACGAACATACTTAGAAGCCGGCATATTGGCTCCATTTACCACATTATTAATAGATACCAAAACATTAGTTTCCGGAAAATAAGTCATCGTACTTTTCTGCGGAATAGGATATTTTACTACAATAAAAAGTGGTGCGATTCTTTCGATTCCATCATCATAATTGAAAAGGTCTACATGATCACCCTCTTTGAGACCAGCCTTTTCGATATCTTTTTCATTCATCATGACAACCCTTCTTTCATTGAAAATCCCACGGTAACGATCATTCAAACCATAAACAACCGTATTGAACTGATCATGTGTTCTGGTCGTCCCCATCAGATATTCGTCATCTGCAAGCGAATTATCCGGTACAGCTGTTATATTGAAAGCAGCTTTTCCCGGGTAAAATTCACTATTGAAAATACCATCTCTTGGTCCATTCGGAAGATAGAAGCCACCTTTCTGTACTACTCTGTCATTATATTTTTCAAATCCGGGGATACATTGTTCAATATCATTACGAACGGCATCATAACTGTTGATAAACTTATCCCAATTCACTACTGAACGTTCCCCCAAAACCGCTTTTGCCATTCTGCAGGCAACATGTGTTTCATTAATCAGATGTTTGGAAATAGGTTCGAGAACCCCTCTTGACCATTCCACAACTCCCATTGAATTTTCCGTGCTTACGTGCTGAAGCTCTCCATTAATTATATCTTTCTCACTTCTGGAGATTACTGGTAAGATCAGAGCTTCTTTCCCATGTATAAGATGATTTCTGTTTAATTTTACAGAAACAATCACAGACATTTCCAGATTGCGCATCGCTTCTGCTGTAAACGTTGTATCAGGTGCTGCAGAAAGAAAATTACCTCCCATACAGAACATAAATTTCACTTTACTTTCATGCATCGCTTTAATCGCATTTACAACATCATAACCCCCATTTCTCGGTACTTCAAAGCCATAATACTCCTGAAGCTTATCTAATTGCTCAGTTGTAGGATGATGATTAATAAGTAATGTTCGGTTTCCTTGCACATTACTATGACCACGAACAGGACAAACTCCTCCCCCCTGAATTCCTATACTTCCCTTCATCAACAGGAGATTCACGATATTATAAATCATTTCCACTCCGTTATGCTGCTGAGTGATTCCCATTCCCCAACAAATGATAATACGTTTTTTTGAGGCAATCATTTGCGCCGCTTCCCGAAGATTTTCAATCGGAATTCCACATTCTTCCGATAAATAATCGAGGTCATACAATTTTAATTCTTCAACCAATTCATTGAAACCCTCAGTTTTATTAGCGATAAAATCCTGGTCAAGAACTTTTCCCGGATTTTTTGTTTCTTCTTCCAAAACGAGAATTTGCAGTGCTTTTAAAAGCGCCATATCTCCATTGATCTTGACAGGAAGATATAAATCTGACAATTCATAAGGCTTATTAAGCAGGGCACGAACCTCCTGAGGATTTCTGAAACCTTTCAATCCGGCTTCGGGAAGTGGATTAACAGCCATAATTTTTGCTCCGTTTTTCTTTCCTCTAGATAATGCAGAAAGCATTCTAGGTGAGTTGGTTCCTGGATTCTGACCTATAATAATGATAAGATCTGTATCATAGAAATCTTCTAGCTTTACTGTCCCTTTCCCAATACCTATACTTCTGGAAAGTGCATAACCGGAAGTCTCGTGGCACATGTTGGAACAGTCTGGAAAATTATTGGTTCCGAATTCACGTGCAAACAACTGATACACCCAGGTTGCTTCGTTGCTTGTTCTGCCTGAAGTATAAAATATGGCTTCGTTGGGAGAATCAAGAGTGTTTAGTTTTTGAGAAATTTTTGAAAAGGCATCATCCCAACTTATCGGCTGGTAATGGGTTCCTCCTTGCGGCAGATACATAGGTTCTGCAATTCTTCCCAACTGACTGATTTCAAAATCTGTTAATTTTGCTAAATCATACACTGAATTTTCTCTGAAAAATGCTGCATCTATTTTTTTTGAGGTAGCTTCTTCTGCTAAGGCCTTTGCTCCGTTTTCACAGTATTCACCCAATCTGGAACGTTCATCATCCGGGTCGGGCCATGCACAGCTTGGGCAATCGAATCCGTCAAACTGATTCATACTGAAAAGAGCCCTTCCTCCACGAAGAACAGAGGCATTGAGAACCAACTGGTCCAATGAATGGATAACAGCAGGAATACCAGCTGCCCAGGCTTTTGGTGGTTTCAGTTTCAAATCCAGCAATTTATATGGAGGTTCTGCAGAAGGTAATCTACTGCCTTCTTTTATTTTATCAAATGAATCTTTGTTTTCCATGATTTCTAAATTTTTAAAAATGAAAAATTAGCATTTTAAATTAGGGTTGGGATAATTGTCACTTTGATCTTCCAGCGTATTATCAATGCATACAAAATCCTTTTCTATTAAAATTTTCACCAATCCGACTTGTCCGTCAAAGCCAACTCTGTCTGTGGAAATCCACTCATTTATCATAGTTTTAGACATTTTCAGTACAATTCTGTTTTCGATGAAAGCTGCTGAAAGCTCTTCGTCCTCCGTTCTTTCGATAGAATAAATAAACGGACGGTCTACAAATTCTGTAAAGCTTGAGATACTTCCGTTTTTTCCTAATTCTGCAACTTCGGATTGGGTTAGGCGGAATCTTATTGAGTTGTCTTTAATTCTTATTTTCATAACAAATTTTCAATTTTAAAATGGCTGCCGGAATGGTAAATATTAAACCTGATATCCCGAAGAAAGCCTAATAAAGTGATATCAAATTCTTTTGCCAAGTCTACCGCAAGGCTAGATGGTGCTCCTATTGCTGCAACAATGGAAATTCCTGCCATTGCTGCTTTCTGAATGAGTTCAAAACTGGCTCTTCCACTTAAAACTAAAATTTTATCGTTAAGAGGAAGCAAATCTGCAGATAGTGCATATCCTATAAGTTTATCTAATGCGTTATGTCTTCCGACATCCTCACGTAGCGCCAGAAGATTGCCTTCCGAATCAAATATACCGGAAGCATGTATACCGCCAGTAGCGCTGAAATTATTCTGAAAAGACTGTAATTTTTCGGATAATTGATACAGAGTTTCAAGAGAGATATCTGTCTTTCCTTTTTTATGGTTATGAAATGAACTTACTGTCCGTATGGATTCTATGGATACTTTTCCACATACACCGCAGCTGGAGGTTGTATAAAAATTCCTATCAGCCTTCATAAGTTCAGGAACAAAACCTTCTGTAAGCTCAACAGTGACAATATTTTCACTGTTTCTTGAACATTCTACTTCTGCAAAATATATGTTTTTAACCTGTTGGCGGCTGGAAACAATTCCTTCTGTAAATAGAAAACCGACAGCAAGCTCTGCATCATTTCCCGGAGTTCGCATAGTCACAGATATACTTTTAAACTCTTTTTTATCTCCTGCATAATAAGAAACCCTAATCTCCAAAGGTTCTTCTACAGAAACATCATCCATATAAGGAAAACTGCTGTTGGCCTTAACTTTGACAATTTCTATCTGTTTTACAGACTTATTTAATAACAGATGAGTTTTCATAATTTAATAGCTGTATAGTAAAGGTACAAAATTTTGTTCCTTAAATTACGGGTGTGCAGAAACCCATTCTTCTCCATTCTCAAAAATTTCTTTTTTCCAGATGGGAACGGTTTTTTTAACATTTTCGATCATATAGCTACACGCATCAAAAACAGAATCCCTGTGACCATCGCTCACTACTAATATAATGGCTGTATCCCCAGGAAACAAAATTCCAGTACGGTGATGAACTACAATATTTTTTACTGAAAATAAAGAAATGGCTTTATCCGCTATTTTTTGTATTTCCTTAACTGCCATAGATTCATAACATTCATATTCCAGATGAATGACAGATTTACCTTTGGTATGATTTCTTACTGTTCCTATAAATGATGCTATCCCTCCGCACGCAGGATCCGAAGCAAGTGTAAAACAATCAGTAAGATCCAGTATATTTTCTGTTATTTTTATATCAATCATATCTATTCTATTATCCGCCGCTTACCGGCGGGATTATTGCTATTTCGTTAGAAATTGCTACTACCTGATCGTCCTCCGCATATTCATCGTCAACGGCAATAAAATAAGATTTTAATTTTTTCAGCTCCGGGAAATCTTCTTCCAAAAGCTCTTTTAGTGCTTTAATATTTGCACCTTCGTTTATTTCTATTTCTTTTTCTGAAGTTCCGAAAATATCTTTCGTTATTCCGAATGCTAATATCTTAAGTATCATTTTTAACTTTATCTTATTACCAATATTTTATTAAAACGTTTATCCCGGCTACCAAAACCAAGACAGCAGTCATTCTTTTGATGACCAAAGGATTCCATTTTAGGGACATCCTTGAACCTATCTGTCCCCCAATGAATACGGCAAAACATAAACTCAGAATTCTGAAATAATCCATATCCGCAGACAGTTTGGATAATTGTCCGAAAATCCCTGATATTGAATTTACCAATATGAAAACACTTGATGTTGCTGCAATCTTTCGTGGGGTATCCCATTTCATAAGGTTTAATAGAGGTGAAAGAAAAATTCCGCCACCAATGCCAACCAATCCTGATAAAAATCCTATTCCACCTCCTAAAAATCCGTTTTTGAAGAGAGAGGTTTCTGTATGTTCTGATGGGTCTTCTCCATTTTTTGATTCTGTCCTTATCCACAGCAACAATGCCGCAATAATTAAAGTAATACCCAATATCAGAAAAAAAGTTTCCTGGCTTATTTTTAAAACAGCTCCAAGGTATGCCATAGGAACACTTACAATCGTAAGCGGCAGTATTTTCTTCCAGTCAGTCTGCTTATTTCTGATGTAAATAAATGCACCTCCTACTACCACAATAACATTACAAATAAGTGCCATTAAGCGTATTTCTTGGTAAGGAAGGTTATACATTGCCAAAACTGCTAGATAACTGGACCCACCACCAAACCCAACAGAAGAATAAATAAAAGCGATGATTAAAAAAAACACAAAGATCTCCCAATACCCCATATATTTTTGCAGAAATTAATTTTCTTACAATAATACTCATTTTTAAGCCGTCATATGGAGTTATAGTAAAAAGTTTCTGTAGTAATTTGTGAGAATAATATTCTGAATTGTTTATCTTATAGATAAAAGTAACAAGCAAGTCAAATACCTTGATATTAAAATGGATGATGATGTAATATCGCACTTGCTAACATTGGTAATGAGCTCAAGGCTGTGCGTAACAAAATGCCTTTTTAAAATAAATGTTTACTAACATGTCAATACAATATTAAATAGAACTTACTTCTTAAAGGTTTTAAAATTTTGGATACTCCCATCTTCCATTATTAAATTAATATTATACCATAATCATTATAGTGTACCGTAACCAATAATATCTAATACCGTGTCTATTGCAAGCCAACCAAATGATGCCCTTATTCCTGTAGAGTCTCTCGCAAAGACAAAAACTTGAAGATTAACGTTATAAGATCCAGAAGCCAATACAACTGACTCGATGAGTTCAATTGATAAATGTGATAAATGCCCATAGCATAGAAATTTCCACTATTTGAAAAAGCTGCTCCTTGCCTTGTAAACAGGTAATTATTAAAACTTCCCACATTTAATATCAGATTGAATCCATAGTTTTTTGATGCTCCATCTGTAAGATTTGAATCGTTCGCAATTAAGATCTCTGATGCAGGTACAGAAACTCTAAATGTGACCAATGACCTTTCTTTGACAGTAAATGTACGAGTCAACAGTGTTGATCCGCCTGTATTATTATTTGCTGCGCTTACTGTTATCGCTGCACCTGATGGGCATTCACTCCATTAGCACCAGCAGTGCATTATCAAACACCTCACCCATTCACCATCACTTCCTTTGGAAGAGTCAAAGCTATAATACCCTTTCCGTAGTACATTTCTGGTTCTTGCAGTTGTAGAAGAACCATCAAGCTCATCAGTCACATAGATGATAGTACCATTCTGTTCAACTGTATACATGTCGTCCTTATTTTTCAGTTCACTACCGGTTATTCTAGGAGCAATAAGCACATCTGATACATTTTTTTAGTAGGTTCTCTAGTAACGTCAAGTATTGCTTATCAATTTCTAGAAAGGAAATAGTTATGAAATTGAAATAAACAGCATTAATAATTATATAGACAAATATCTTTATGTATAACTGAGCATTTGTATTTCCTTCCCTTGCTTGATAGCAACCAGTTTGAATAAAACATTTTGATCTAAATTGTCTAAGGCAAATATAAATATTTTATAATAGGAATTATTTAAAGAAGATTCTCTGTATATAGTTACAGGTATCTCAATACCATCAATTAATAAAAATTTAGATTTTCCAAAATCAACTTGCTGTTCAAAATTATTTTTCAGAATTGTTGTGATGGCTAAAGTTCTATCTGATTTTACAACTAAGACACTATTTACTATTAAATCCAAGGGCATATTACAACATTTAATTTTATGGTAATTGGATATGAATTGGATATGAATTTTATATAAACATCATATCTTAATTTCAACTCCTACACACCTATTTTATTTTTATTGATATTATAATTTATATTATAAGGTTCTTACAGAGAGTTATAAGTCTCTGTAAACACCATGTAATACAGCCTCTAAATTATGAATATGATGTGATTTTTTTTAGCTCTATTTATCTGAATTCTTTTCTATATTATCTCAATTATACTATATTATCTCAAAAAGCGTCAGAAATCCCATAAAACAGCATATATGTTAAATAAAAAATTAATGACTAAAAACCTTTACCATATAAAGAGTATGGGTAAACAAGCTGATATTCTTTTAAAGTAAAAAATATAAAAAAAGGGAGTAATCTACTTACAAAGGAGTGAAATTGAAATGTAGTTTTACATATGACAAAATATCCTTGATACACATTGGCCAAAAGTGCATTGGAAACATGAATACTTATAATAGCAATGCTTTTAGATTACTCAAAGATACCAATGAGATCTTAGTTAATTTTTTGCATTAACTTTCTATACTCTTTAGGACCTATACCAGTATGTGATCTAAATAATGAAGAAAAATAAGCAAGATTTTCATACCCAAGGCTGTAGGCAATCTCTTTGATAGACATATTTGTACTATGAAGTAGCTTTTTTGCATCTAGCAGAATCCTTTCATGAATAAAGGCTAAAGGTGACATATTATATTGTTTTCTGCATAAAATTCCAAGATAATTGGGAGTTATACATAATTCATTCGCGTAAAAGGCAACGGATTTCTCCGTCTTGTAATGCCTATCCACCAATGCATGAAATTTATGTGGGAGACTGTTGTGATTAACTACTTTCTGACCATATCGGTGAGAAATCAATAAATGAACAATTAATGCAATCAGTCTAGCTCTCGCATTTATTAGCTCAGGAAATACCAAACTGGATTCAATTTCTTTTTTTATTGCATTGAACTCTGTACTGAGTTTTTGGTAAGCGTCTGTATCCAGATTTAGGCTTATATAGTCATTAGCAGAAGAAAATGTATGTCTTATAGGTAAAGTAAATGATTCCATTAGAATATTATTGATCAAAAGCCGCCTTCCAAAAGAATTACGACGGAGATCCCAAACAATCTTCTCATCCGGAAGATGAATAAATACTTGTTTTGATTCAACCTTGTAGGTATTTGCATTTGTATGGCAATCTCCCGAGCAATGATCCAATAAAACAATCGTAAAAGATCTTTCAGGAAAAGAATTAAGTTGGGCCGAATCCACAAAATCTTCATAAATCACAAAAGAATGTTCTTTAGAATCCTCCAATAAAGAAGTTTTTGAAATTGAATTAACAGAAGATGCATTTTTCTTATTACTCATTTATTCATTCATTTTATTATATTCAATTATCATTTATTTAGATATAACCCTCTGATTTTAACCAGTATAGTTGAAATGATATTTTTGTTAAATTACCTCCAGAACACTATATAAATAATAAATTTAAATACTATATGAAATTATTACGTATCCATTTTATTTGAATTAAGATTAATCTAAAGTATTTTAAAAACACAATAATAGGAATATAATAAAATGAGTACAATAGAAAATATATTACATATCGTGAATTAACTTACCCATTTTATAATTTTTTCAGGATTTAAATAAATTACATAGTCATCATTTAGTAAATTTGAGGAATAGCCTATTTGACAAGCTTTAAACTAAGCTGCTGTACTCGCTTTACTTTAGTAATAATTACATTATAGCTATACTTATTGCTGGACTGAACAAAAAGATTTTTTTAATTTTAACTTACACATAATAAACAAATGATGAAATATCAAGCGCAGAATGTTACAGACTATCCTAATGATAATACCTATTTCTTAGTATGGAATTTTAAACCTAATGTTGATGTAGTAAATATTTTTAAAAGAATATGTGCATTAATAACAAATATAAATAATTCTGCCCTTGATCGCTTTCCTGATTCAAGATCAAGCTGTACTTTAGGTATAAGCTATGATGCATGGGTTAAATTGAGTTTATGCCAACCACTCCCAAAAGAACTTAAACCCTTTAATGAGATTAAAGGGAGCAAGCATACCGCACCAGCTACTCCTGGAGATCTCCATTTTCATATCCGTTCCGATAAAAAAAGCTATGCCTATGACATATCGACCATTATTTCAGACTTTTTAAGAGCTTATGCCGATTGCATTGTTGAAGTACATGGTTTTCGGTACTGGGATGGAAGGTCCATACTTGGCTTTGTTGATGGCACAGAAAATCCTCACGGAGAAGACCGTAGCTATTTCTCCGTGATTGATGATACTGATCCAGTGTACAAAGGTGGCAGCTATCTTTTTGTTCAAAAATATATCCATAATATGAATGCATGGAAAAATCTTTCTGTTAAAGAACAGGAAAATGTGATTGGACGCTCAAAAGAGAATGACATTGAAATGGATGATACTTCTAAGCCATCTAACTCGCACATTGCTCTTGCCAATATTGGTGATGACTTTAAAATCGTACGGGATAATATGCCATTTGGAAATACAACAACAAATGAGATGGGTACTTATTTTTTGGCATATGCCAGTACATTTTCAACAATTGAAAAAATGCTTGAAAATATGTTCGTAGGAAATCCACCAGGGAATTATGATAGAATACTTGACTTTAGTACTGCAAAAACCGGCACCCTTTTTTTTGTTCCTTCACTGGAAATGCTAGATCGTTTTTCAAATTAGCATAATTCTTATTGATGCACCTAATAAAGAAAGTATTAAAACCAAATGCAAAATAAAATGAGAACAGCAGGTATTTATCTGAGTTTTGATGGCAATTGTGAACAAGCATTCAATTATTACAAATCTATTTTTGGAGGAGATTTTGGTCAAATAATACGTTTCAGGGATATTAAAAATAATATCTCAAATTTCGATTCCTGCAATGAGTGCGATAAGATCGTATTCATTTCACTATTCATTGGTAGTTCCGTACTCATTGGTTGTGATATCCAGGACAAATGGGTAAATCCCATGATTAAAGGCAATAATTTTTCCGTTTCCGTTTCTGACTCAACTATATCAGGTACTAAAGGATTATTTGATAAACTAGCTGAAAAAGGTCAAATACTTATTCCTCCCTCTTATACTTTATGGAATGATTATCTGGGTATGGTCATCGACCCATTTGGAATTAATTGGATGATTATTTATGATAAGAACCTAAAAAAAAGACATGCTTCTTTTGATTTATTTTCCGCCAATTAACAATAATATAGCTCTAAAATAAAAAGGCCTTTTCTTTACAGAATAGGCCTTAAAAAACTTTATGATGAAAAAAATTATTTAAAAATATAAATTAACAACACCAATTTATATAGCTAAATAATTAAAGCAAATCTATTAAATGTAACTATTCTTTGTTAGTACAAACTATTCAATTAGTTGTGCAAAAAATGAAATTTCATAATCAGTTACCTATTTATAAAGTTTCAGCCAGTAACTTAAAAATTCATTCTAAACATTAGTGTGACAAAACTTCACGGCATTTTAAAAACCTTCCTTTTTCCACATGCAAAATGTAAAGATCTTTTATCAGTCAGTCCAAAGATATGAGCTTTTGAGTATTGGAATAATTTAATAAACCTTTTAAATAATATTAAGTACACTGCAAATCATTATGCGATTTAAATTTGTTAAGTAATTAATCAGAGCACTACTTGACAGTTTTTGCTTATGATATTATCAATGATTCATATTGCCATGCTATAATTTTAAACACGATTCTATATAATATTAAATGATGAATACAAGGCTTTACATATTTCCCCTGTAAAGTCTTGTTTTTTATCCCAAATTATATAACATACAAATGGATACTAAAAAGAAAACAAAAAAAAGCCAAAAACTATCAACTCTTCTAGGGCTAAATACTGAAATAAAAGATTCGCTATTTTCCGTTGGAGATATTTGTATGGATAAAAAAATATCTCGGGCATTCTTTCAATTGATACTTATCGAAAAAGGAGAAGGTATCCATTTAATTGATAGTAAAAAATTTCCTGTTAATGATTACCAAATCCATTTCATATTTCCAAATGTTACACACCAATTAAATCTTGTTGGAGAGCATGAAATTTTTCATATTGAGATCAATGAAAACATTATTGAAAAGTTTAGTAATTACATGATGTTTCCTTTTTCATTTTATCGGGAAAACCCAGTATTTAACTTAAGTGAGGATAATTTCCACAGAATTCTATATGAATTAATAAACGTTGAAAAAACAATGAAAAGCAATATTGATTTCTGGGAAGTTATCTACGGTAGAATAAGGATAATTACTTTAATGATTAGTAAGGAAGCTTGCCGGTTATACATGAAAAAAAACAATAATACTGCTTCTTCTCTTATGGCAAATTTCATTACTTTGATGCTTACTCACTACAAACAGGAAAGAAGCATAAAATTCTATGCAGATAAGCTTTTCATATCCCCTAATTACCTGAATATTCTATGCAAAAGACAATTTGGTAAAACCGCAACATCTATCATAATTAATGAAATCCTTCTTGAAGTAAAAAGAACCTTGATGACATCAGATAAGTCAATAAAAGAACTGGTGTATGACTATAACTTCCAAAGTATGTCTTCATTTTCAAGTTTCTTTAAAAAGCATACGGGATTATCTCCGAGAGATTTTGTCATCCAGAACCAGAATATTAAATTGTTCTAAACATAGATGTTCATATCAATCAGAAAATTTTCAATAAGTTCATTTACCTGTGCTCAAATGACATTATTAGAAAAGAAAGTTTAGGAGTTACATTCCCATACTATCACATACTGTGTTTTCCCTATCAATTTTCACTAATAATTATAATTCACGCAACTTATTAAATATTTAGATAAAGTCTAAAACTACATGAAGAAGTAACTTTATTGTCGATTACTAACGTGATACCTTGCTATGTATTAATATTAATAAATATTGTATATAAAAAATAATCAAATTATTTCATGATTGAATATGGTTAAAAATATAAATAATGTTCTTTTGGAATCTCTGCATGATATACAATCGAAACATAAAGTCACGAATGATATAATCTATTCTTCAATTTCTCCAGAAAGACTATATCCGAGTAATCAGCACCTTAAATCCGACTTTGTTTCCATCATTTTTTTTGAAAGCGGATTTGGAATACACCGGATAGATGAAAAACAATATAATATTCAGGCATTTCAAATTCACATTATATTCTCTGACTCTGTCCATTCCTGGAACATTTCAGGATCGACTAAATTACATCAGTTATCTATTTCAAAAAAAGCTTTTGAAGAATTTATGAACGGACAGGTTCCATTACCAAAAGGAATCTATAAAAAATTTCCTGTCATCAATATCCCCCATTATATAGGAGAGCTATTATGTCATGAATTTTTGGATATAAAAAATGAATTGGATGATCCGTCCTGTGTTATGAAGCATATCGTTAACTTAAAGACAAAAATAATTATCGATTATATCAGTCAGGAGATCAAGACCAATTTCGATGATTTGAATACCTATTATCAACATCCATTATTGTTTGAGTTTTTACAACTGATCAAGAAGAAATACCACGGAAATAAAATGGTTGGATCATATGCAAAAGAATTAGGAACTACAGCTAATTACCTAAATGTACTTTGTCGTAAACATTTTAATAAAACAGCAATGGAAATTATCCATACTAAAATAACTGAAATAATCAAACTTCATCTTATAGAATCTAATGATAATATAAGGGATATCGCTGATGATTTTGGTTTTAAAAGCCATGCATACTTTAGTAAATTTTTTAAAAAAATAACAGGCATCTCACCTAAAAACTTTAGAGATTTGCATAGAAGACCAAAACAAAACTAATATCTATATAATGAGATAAAACAAATAAATACTTGAATAATATACATATAACTATCAAAGGGTTTAAATTGTATTTTTACATTACGAATTAAATGACAGCTACCAAGGTAGCTCCTAAAATTCTTTTTTGAAAACATCTTATAGGCTGTAAACCGGCCAATTTAATTTCAATAATAACAATATATTTTTTTGTGCCGGTTTACTTTTTTAATCCTCTTATTTCTTTTGTAGGAATCTCATAAGTTATCATAAGCACGACCCATTTACCCAAGCATTATCATGCTGCAAATCAAATACATATCATTCATTGATTCATGTAGAGAGAGTATTCATGATGTCAAATACAGAACATTTTTGAAACTATTTATATTTTACATATGCTGAGTTATTTCATTTTCAATTACTCATACGCAAATTGTAATAAAACAAACAAGTTATTGCATAGAATTGAACCCATCTAAAAGAGTGAAAAATTCTAGTTTTGCGATGTCCTTAGAAATAAAGAAAACCAAAAAGAGCATAATAAATGAAGAATAACAAAACAAAAAAATATGGTGCATTATTGTTCATATTTTCTCTAACCTCCATTACTGCACAGAATTCGCCGAATTTAGAATATGCATCGGTTAATAGTGATGGAAATCCAACAGGCAATGGACCAGTGACCACTACAACACTCAATTTTGTAAAAAACACCAACAATCCCTCAGGATCAAATTTTGTATTATATTCCCCAGGATTAAGTGCAACCTTTACAATATCAAACCAACAGTATAGTAACGCAGCCAGCATAGGAAGTACGACAAATGGTGGTTCTGCACCTATTTTTCCTTTGTTGAATTCTGCAGGTAGTCCACCCAATAATAGTTTTTCGTCTTCCGGTGCACAGGCAGGCGAGGGAATAAATACATCTGTTAACAGAGGAGTCAACTTATTTCTTAATGGTGCTATTTTAGGTACCAGACCTACGAATGCCACCTATTACATGGCAGACCTGACAATCACGTTCAATAGACCAGTTGACAATCCTATACTTCATATTGGCGGAATGGGTGGATTTCAGGAAACGATGGGAATAACAGCGGGGTTTGAGTATCTTTCTTCCAATGTCCCAGTATCATTTTCCAGGCTATCAGGAAACTCAAATAGCTTCAGCGTGACTTCAACAACTATAAATAATTCTGCATCAAATCCCAATTCCACGGGTACTGCTTCTGCTTCAGGTTCAGTCTTGGTGTCAGGGACAGGAATAGGTACACTGAAATTAAAACTAACTTTTAAGGGTACCGGAGGTGCTTCAAGGTGGCAAAATGGTGTTGGGGATCAGCTTACACTGGGAATCTCAGCTTTGGAAAGTGATCTTTCGATAACAAAAATGGTTGATACTCAAAGTCCTAATACAGGAACCAATGTTAATTTCACATTAACTGCACAAAATAAGGGAGCATCTAATAATAGCAATGTATCTGTTACTGATTTACTTCCCAACGGCTATACATTTATCAGTGCTTCAACCAATACAGGAACATACAACAGTTCATCAGGCATTTGGAATATTGGAACACTTAATGATGGTGTATCGGCACTACTTACAATTACAGCTCTTGTGAATTGTGATGGTAATTATACAAATACAGCCTCTATAATAGGAAATCTTCGTGACCCCAATACAACAAATAACAATGGTTCGGTTACTCCAACAATCAACAATAGATGTGTCTGCTATAATGATGCGAATACAGACAATCCCGGAATAGATTCAAAATTTGGAATTACCTTACTAAAAAGAGCAGGCGAAAATTGGCCCATGGTTAGAAAATCAGCTCATTTAGTAATGGAGTCCAATTCTAAAGGATTTGTTATTACAAGAATGGCAAAATCAGATTTATCTAATATTACAGTTCCTGTTGAAGGCATGCTAGTATACGACACAACAGATAAATGTCTTAAAATTTATTCAGATTCAGCTTGGCAGTGTTTTTCAAAACCCGCTTGTAATTAATAAATTAAAATTTATAAAAATATAAATAAGTATGAAAAATATCCTTTCTATAACACTACTACTGGCTTTCCAATGCGCATTTACCCAAGTTATTATTGGTAATGCTTCTGGAACGGCGCAAAATAAGACTTCTGTTTTACTAGAATTCGCGCAGGGACAAAACAAAGGTATCGTTCTACCCTATACACGTTCGCTTCCTACATCACCTGTTGAAGGAACAATAATATTGGATGCAACAACTGCAAGTGATGCCAGAGTTAAATTTTATAATGGATCGTGGACTGATCTAAGTGGTCAAGGTGCCAATGTTGCATCTGCATTGGCTTCTCAACCAACTACCTCTCAAGCAATAGAAAATACAGACGAAAAAGTCGTGATCGGAAATCCAGTTTCAACAGCAGAAGGAGTTCTTGTATTGGAATCAGCATCCAAGGCAATGATTCTACCTTATGTAGAGAACACAGATAATATACCAAATCCTGCCCCCGGAATGATGGTATATATAAATAAAACAGGGGCAAAAAGACTTGCCGTTTTCAACGGAAGTAAATGGTCCTATTGGAAACCTTAAAAAATACAAATTCAATATACTAGGTTAATTCATATTTTTTATCCTCAATGAATATAATCCAAAAAAATCCTCTCATAAATGAGAGGATTTTAAATTGTACTCCTGTAGCATCTTTTGCATAAGCACATTATAAACTATAATCAAATTACTTTCTAAAATAATTTTATCTAACACTTAGAATAAAATTATTTTGATAGATGTATAAACAAAAAGCCTCTCATATTGAGAGACTTGAAAAAACACAAATGATAAAAAAATTACCGTTTAAAGATAGGGATTCGGAACCAATTAAACTTTTTTAAATTATAGTTTTACTTCGAAATCTATGAATATGACTTCAAACCATCTTATGTAATAAAATGGATGTTTATTTAAATGAATAAGAGTGAGATCAGATGGATAAGGAAAATTTACTAAAAAATAATAGTCCTCCCATAGTAACATACACTAAGATAATATAAAGTCAATAAGTAATAGAATAAATTTGACTAAATATATACTACTACAGATTGTAAATTTGTATCTGTAAACATTAGCAAATAAACTTTGCCTTGGAAATGGGCATTTTTATTTTTTTTTAAAATTACTCTTAATTAAACTAATCAGCGGTACAAACTTAATAGTCATCCTATATTATATTTATGTTACACTTAAATTATTCTATTTTTGGCCGCTGATTACTATTTAGCAATTCATCTGCAAAGCTTTTTAATTAATACCTTTTTGTCATATTTTATTCTAACACACATTCTTTTTTACCTAACATAAACATATTATCAACTCTCAATTCATCAGATAAGTTTCCATATAATTCGGTGATTTAACTATTTCACAATCCATCTAAATTTATTTCTAAGAAAATCTCATGTTAGTTGACTTAGCTACTCTATAACCCACCTTATCATTATATCATACCTTCTTCAACAATAAAAATTTAATTCAGGCATAAAATAAGAAAGTTGTTGAATAATTCTTGATACCCAAATTTCTACTCATTAGCTACCTTCGTACATAGAAGTTTTTACTATTCTTTATAAATAGTATAATTTGTTATGGGTAAGCCGGTAATTAGTTAGTTTTCTTACCGGCTTTTTAATTGATCACTTATTACTATCTACATATTATTATCAGTACCTGGTGTGAAAATTTGATCATACCAGGTTTTTTAAATTGTTCATTAAATACAATAACAAATAATATATGCACAATACTTTTAATAATTCCAATATGTCTTTAGTTCAGTTATTTGCTATTCTTATAGAAGTAATCATCTTATAATTTTGTTTATGCTTATGAAGGCCTGCAGTCTCCCAATTGAATTGCAGGCTTTTAATTTTTTAGCTTTTTTTGTTGAGATTTAAGATTAGAACTAAAAATTTTGATAAGTTTTCAACTGTAGTAAGTTTCTTCCTAAAAGCATAATTTTATAGATTAATCATTTTTGTGAGTACACTAAGATTTTGATATTTCTAAACTTAATGTCTAAAATCAAATATTATAAAGTTATCAATAAACCTCAACAGACGTTTTCATGTCAACAATATGTATATTCTATTTTTGTTGATTGAATAAGATCTAAGAGACCTTCCGAAAAACGGAATAAATAAAAAAAACAATTGAATAATTTGAATAAGTTTTTGAAGAAAGTAAGATATAACTTTGCTAAAGGATATAAAAATTGGAAACTTTGATGATATGAGTACTTTTCTTAGTGCAATTGTTATCAAAAAAAATTCCTCCACCGGTGTTCTTATACCGGTTTTATATTGATCAAGTCATTTTCTCTATAAACACAGGTTATTAGGGGCTTGGTATAATCCAGGCCATTTACTGAATTATTTAAAAAATGCCCTATAAATGATAATTCATATCTTAGTTTTGAGTCTGCATTATTTTCAAATTCTGCAGACTTTTTATTTTCAATATGATCCACCTTGGCATCTCTTTGCGAAACTCCAAAGCGATTTGGCAGATAAAAACGAAGTGTCTCGTGTAATGATTGACAAGTACGAACGTGGGGATAACGTGCCGTCAATTGATGTCGCTACAAAAATTGCAGATCCTTTTGGTGTTACATTGGATTATCTCGTAAAAGACGGACAGTATGAGCAGATCGACAACGATACTCTGAAAAAACTAAAAGCAATACAGGAACTCTATAGTGATACAAAAGTGCACATTTTTGCGACTATTGATGCCTTTATTAAAGCTGCTAAACTTAAAAATATTGCTGCATTGTAAAAGTAAAACTCCGCTCATTGAGCGGAGTTTTTATATATTCTTCAGGAATTTTTTTTAAATGGGAAGAAAAGTCCCAATCATTGGTTTTTGATGATGGATCAAACCATTTTGTTCCCTTTTTTATCCATTCCATTCTATATTCTTTTGCAGACTCTATAGTATAATCTTCATCCCTGATTCACACCCACAACATGGACAAATTATATACATAGGGTTATCATCTTCCCAAAATTCTTCAGGATAGTTATTAAATCCACAGGCTTTACAAATATATTCTTTCATAAAAATTTTATTTTTGTTTTAATCAATAATTCATTCCGTCTTTAAGTCTAAAGAGTGTTTTAGGTGCTCCGGCAGAATTTGTTACTCCAAACGTATTAGTTGTAGGATGATACTTCATAATATCTCCATTGGTTCTTGTTTTTATTAATATTCCTGCTGGAGATGATGTGCTCCTTCAGCATATTGTAGAGAATTTCCAAATTCAGGAAACTCGTTTCCATGTTTTTTAAAGTGTGAAAAAGCATTTCCTGCCGCAGACATATTTTTAGTGGAAGTCCAAAGTCCTTTTTCAGCAGCTAAAACTTTTAAAGTATCATCTTCATTTCCTGATAATACTAATAAAGGAAGTGCTGCTAACTGTGCGTTAGAATCACCTGAAGAAGAAAGAACTATTCCTCCAACTTCAAAAATTCCAGTAACATCACCTGCTCCTCCTACATACTTAATAGGTCCGTCATTGAAACCTAATCCACCAAATCCTGGTTGAACGTTGCTAATTGCAGAGCCTCCATCTGTAGTAAAATCAGAATTAATCGAATTTCCTTGAGTATCATATACTGATCCGTTAGACGCTAAAGTATAAGAGTAATGATTGATTTCAACTCCGGCAAGAGTAGTTTTTCCATTGATAGTAACACTTTCAGATACATTGCTTACTCCCTTGTATCCTCCAGCTTCTGCTTCCGCTGTTGTATTAACATTTGGATCATAAGTATAAGATTTACCAATTAAACTATTTTGTTCAATCCAACCCAATCCTTCTCTTCCATCAGGATCAACAAACAAAATAGGATTACTGAAAGCATAGTTATAAGGACTAAATCTCGTCATTTTCTCCGCCAAAGGATCCAAAACACCTCATCTTCCCAAATCAGGCATATAAAATCTCGCTCCGTAATCATACATTCCGTAGTCTGCCCCATTTTTGGAGATTTTTATACTTCATTTTTCCTCGCGTGACCGCTTAATTTTTGAACGCTTCTCTATCGCTTTTTCAAAGATATATTTTTCTTTCAATTGAAAAAAATAAGTTTCGGTTTTTTAAGGATTCACCTAGATAGTTTAATTTCAATTGAAAAAAAAGAGTTGTTTGGGCGGTGTTGTCAATGTGGACTTGTGGAAAAACTTAAGTTTGAAGGATTGAAACCCATCGAGAACTATATATTCCGTTCCTTCTAAAAATAAAAGAAATTACCCCTAAGGGCAATCTCTTTTACTTTTAAAACAAACATCAAAATAATTTAAGGCTTTTGCTAAAAAAGATCTAATTCTCGCAAAAATTATTTAGAATCGTACAAGCATCATTATTAAATTCAGAACAAGAGAAAACATCGTTAAAAAAAATAAATCTCTTGAAAACCTTCCCTTT
The DNA here is from genome assembly GCF_025403485.1 of Chryseobacterium paludis. NCBI lineage: Bacteria > Pseudomonadati > Bacteroidota > Flavobacteriia > Flavobacteriales > Weeksellaceae > Chryseobacterium > Chryseobacterium paludis. The sequence continues at coordinate 432,229 of NZ_CP099966.1, read as the reverse complement.
ATTTTATAGATATGGTCCAGGCCAAAAGATATCCCCAAAAACAATAATCCAGCAACTATTAAAAAAATAGTTCTTGTAATAAGGGCAGGAATAAATTCATTCGTAACGATTTCATCCCAATTTTCTTCAGAGCCAATCCAGAGGTTTGACAAGAATACCAAACTAAGAAGTCCAATGGTATATATTGTAGCTTTTAACAATATATAGGTGTTGTTTTTATTTGTGTGTCCCATCCTGATTATAAATTATATCGTCATCAATTCTAATAAAACTTGTTTTGTTTTTTGTAGAAGCACTGTCCTGTGAGGTCCATGTTTTCGTCTTTCCATTTACAGTACCTATATTTTTAGCTGTTCTAACAGTTTTTAAATCTTGTACTTGTTTGAATACTCCTTTATTTCTAGTACTTCCATGAACATAGGTTGCACTCAGGCCCGAATCTACTACTCCAAATTTATCTACTCCTTCAATTTTTTTATTTCCAGTAACCATATCCCCATCATAAACAAGCTGATAAGTTTCTGGCTCTTTGGGAGTTGTAAACTCATCTCCTTCGTCTGATGACAGATGCACAATACTACTCACCTTATATCCTTTATCCAAAAGATATTTTGCTATTCCTGCTCCATAAGCTGATCCTTCACTGTGTGTCACTATTTTAAATGTTTCTCCTTTCGCCATGTTAGCAGTAAGATCATTGATATGATCTTTAGCATATTTGTATCCTGCATCATATCTATCCTGACCACTCATATCACCACCCATAAATGATGATCCATCAATAAAATTAGATGCTTTTATTTCAGCAAAGTCATCAAAGAAAACCTTTGCTTGGAAAGGGAATCCATTACCCCAGTAATCTTCTCCCGCTCTGTCCGATCCTAAAATATATCTTCCTACATAGCTGCGTTGGTAATGACCATTGACAAATAATATTTTCTTTCCATCAGGGTCAATTGCATTCACAGGGTTATTGGCTACATATGAATAGGGTGAAACGCTCTCATACTTATTCATCAAAGGATCAAGTACACCCCATCTTGCTATATCAGGCATATAAAATCTTGCTCCATAATCATACATCCCGCTGCCTTCTAATTCTTTCCCATTATATTTATAATTATTATAGGACCCTGCCATATAAAAAGCTGTACCTGTATTTAAATGGTTCATACCAAATGGATAATAATCATTTACATCTTTTATCCTGATAAAGTCTCCGTTTTTAGCAAAATTCATACGTATGTTTCCCAAGTGATCTTTATACTGATAAATATACTGATCTCTGAGATAATCATAATATCCTTCTGCTGTAGGAAAAAATTTAAGATCAGGAGTTTTTAATGCAACTGGAATAAGACCACCACTTCCTATTGGTGGGTCTATCCCTGGTTCTGTAATTCCGGGATCAATAATCTGATCTCCTAGTGTAAAAGCCTGCTGTTGCTGAGCATATTTACTTTTTTCTAATATAGCAGATAGAATTTCTGTGCTCCCGCCACCATTATCGTTGTTCGTAACACTTTTCAGATACTGAAATCCATCCAGATATTCAGTAGTTTCTGTCACAGTATAACAATTAATGATACCACATTCCATGCTTGGCGAAATTTTTTGCAGTTTCATTCCATCTGCTCTGTAAAGATAAGACGTTCCTAAAGGGTCTATCCCACCATATACTATCTTATTTGGAAGATTAAGATAATTGTATGATATTTTACTGATATTCTTATCAGACATTTTCAACATATTCCCGTTGGCATCGTAATCGATACTTCCACCACCACCCTCATATCCTGTAGGATTATTGGAATGATCATTAATCTTGGTGATTTTATTGCCGAAATTTAAATGATCATAAATATATTCCAAGTTATCAATAGTTGTAGGAGTGGTGCTATTTGTATTCTTTATAACGGAAGTCCTATATAAGTTGGTGATATTTCCGTTTAGATCATATTTCACAGCCTCTATGCTTTCTTTACTATTGGGGTTAACAGGATTTTGATAATAACCTGCAGTCATTCTGTCAAGGCCGTCATAAGCATACCCATATCGTTTTGGTGTCAAAGATGGCATTTCACCCAGTATAGATATTGATCTCCAATCTACTTCAGAGATACTCCCGTTATATCGTGGTTTTACATCCTTTCCAGAAAATAAAACAGGATCGGGATTTGTTATCCCATCTTTCTGATTATATTTTATCTTATAGGAAAATAACTTCCCACCTAAATCGGGTAATGCCATCTGAGCTGGATTAATATCTGTCATCCATCCTCTTATATTATATGCATAATCTATGCTTTGAAGATTATTACCAACTGTTTTATTGGATAATTGAGAAAATTCATTGTAGGTATTTTTAGTCAAGAGTTCCTCTGGTCTATCATCTACTTTATGCCAATGCTCTTTCAACCTATTTTGTCCATCGTAGATGAAACGTTCTTTTATAGCAACTCCATTTTCTCCCTGCCTTCTGACATGATTGGTGTTTTTAGCAATAACAACTCCTGAAAAATCTAACTGAATATTTGTATTCGTATATCCTCCCAGGTGATTGTCTAGACTTGTCCCTATAATTCTTCCTTTCATATCATACCAAACGTAACTCTTTGTCCACGAATCATCTTCAATATTCTTTATATATGAAGCTGTTTTCATACCTTTTGTACTTGTAATACTTCCAGGGGTATCTTGTGGCAATACATTTTGTCCTAAGATCTGAGCCGGTACTGATGGAGAGCCTACAGGATAGCTATCATAATAATTAATACTTAAGACCTGACTGACATTGGTAGGAGTGGAAAGCTTAGTATAATATATAGGCATACCATTTGATGTCAGTCCTGCCGTAGCAATCCGAGTCTCATATAAATTATTATTCAGATTGGCACTGTTTTGCATCGATACCCTGCTGGACGTATTATTTGTGATCCCTGTGTAAACGACTCTTCCAAACTGATCATATTTTGTAAAAAGCCATTGTCCTTTTCCCTTAAGCAAAGTATCCTGGGTAAGGATAAGCTGATCAGCCTTGTTATACACCATATACTCTAAACCCATTCCTGGATTTTTTCTCTCTACCATACGGTTTTTATCATCATATTTAAACTGATAACAAAGCTGATCTAATACGGCAGGAGAAAAATTAAGTGCAGAAGCATTGGGCGGAATAATGTAAGCTAGCTGATCATACTCGTTATACACGTAATAAGTATCTGCACTTTCTGAATCGCTAATTATTCTTTTAAGTAAAATAAGCCGCCCTCCTGCATCTTTAAATTCAATAGTTTTATTGTTATCCTCATCAGTAATAATGTTTTTGTATAGCTGATTGGCACCATATGTACCCGATTGATCAATAGCTGATTGGAAAGTGGAATAGTCAAAAGATGCAGTATATTTTTTAACCTCGCCATCAGTATTTGTATTATACTCAAATTTTACAGGCTTTGCTGACCACGCATTACCTACTTGAGTTTCCTCTAAAACCCTGTTCAATGGAGAAGCTTCAAATTTTTTCTCTGACGAAATTTTTTCATTTGCATAAACACCAGATTGCGAGGCATTGCTTAGCGGATTCGTATGTATGCCACCATTAAGTGTTACCTGCTGAGGAACGGGAAGATAACTTAATGTTTGATTACCAAAGCTATCATATTCAATATGGGCCACAACATCTTTACTACCCGGTGTTGCTTTTACGCTTACAATTTGTTTGGGCCTCCCCAATGCATCAAAATACTGAACTTCATGAATTTGCCGTGCATCAGAACTAGTAGAAGAAACCGGTTCTAGATAGGTTCTTGTCTGTATATAAGCTTCTCCCGAAGTTTGTGCATATGCCAGACATGAGGTAAATAAAAAATATATTGAGGTTATGTTTTTTTTCATGATTATTTTTATTGTTGTTCACTAGAAAATTGAAACTTAATAGCGTTATATGAATTATTACCTACTGATCCTGACACTATCTTAGCCCTGATCTCTCCGGCTGTTGAAATTCCAATCTGCCATGTACGGTTAGCAGGTGTATTGCCAAATAAACCTCCCGGAACCTCTTCATATAGAAAATAGTCTGGTTTAGTAATACAGCCGGACACATATCCTACAGTAACATAACTACTCCAATAGTCGGCATTGATAGGATATCCAGAGAATGAAAAATCAAAATATACCTTTGGAGCATTAGGTAATTTATATATTTCTGGGACTGAAGGGTGAGATCTACGGATAAAATTATTCGCAAAAGATAACGTACATATCGTTTTAGGTGTACATGGCAAACTGGCATTCGCTTGACTTTGCCCTGTGGTATTGATTTCATTTTCGGCCTGTTGATCTGCATCGGCCTGGCTTATGACTGAAGAATATGTATATTGTGGAACAACATAACTATACTGTCCACCATCTTCGCTATAAGCATTACAATTATTACGTGACAAAATCCTGGTTATTTTACGATTATAAAATTTTATCGGCGCATTTCCATATTTTATTTCTTTTATAAAGTTATTGTCTTTGTCCAGTATCTTCGATAACCTATTGGCTAGATCATATTTGTAATATTCTCTAATGCCATTGGGTAAGGTCATAGACGTTACTCCTATTCCTGGATCATAAGTATATGTTGTAATTTCATAGTTTTTCAATTGTGCATTACTTCTGAAGGTATCTAGTGCGGCTATTAATGCGCCTTCTGTTGGTATATCAACATCTAGATTTGATTTTTTAATAATATCAAGATTTAGATAATCTTCATAATTAGCCGGATCCAGATTGAAAGCCATAAGGACCTGATTATAAGAAGCCCCTTTAATTTTTGCAATTGGAAGGTTTTGATGATATCCGTAAATTGTAGTTTCCGGAACTGTGTTCGCTTCAGTTTCTAATACATTTCTAAATTCTCCGAGCGTATTAATTTTAACACCATCTTTAAACGTCGTCCCATTCAGAGATGTCTGAGTCGTGTATAGCACATTTTCAGAATCAGATCCGTAATAGGTGTAAAAGCTGCCCATAACATCTGTTCCAATAAATAATTTTGGCCTATTTAAATTCTTATATAAATACTTAACAATAGTAGATTTATTATTTTTAGTTTCTTTCTCTTCACATATTTCTGAAAGCCTGTTCAATGATACAAATGAATTATCTGTTTCGTAGCAGTACTTAAGTTCGTTTGAAAAAATACTGTTATCAGGAAAAACAGTCGATACTTTTTTCAATAGATTTAGCTGATTGTATGTATTTGTAGTATTGGTTGTCACAGTATTATTATTGAAATAGTCTTTATTAAGAGTATTCTGCAATAAGTAATCGTATTTTCGAAGCTTATACAATGATCCAGCCGGCTGCCATCCAGTGTTATCATCTTTCAAAAATTTATATTCCTGTACTTTTAGATCATAGGTATAATTATTTTCTTTTAGTAGTACATTACTGCTATCATATGTCTTCTCATTTAATAAATATCCGTTGATTTCTGAAAAATCTTCTTTTTCATTGAAAGGATAATAATCTTTGGTATTATTGGTATAATACACCATGTTTTGGTTCTGGGAATGATGGTATATTAGACTATAACTCGAAAAAATATTTGACTTATAAAATACATTTCCCAATTGAAAGCCTGTATGGTTATTATCCTTAAATAAACTGTACTTTGAAACCGTATATCCTTTGGAGTTTCCATTTTCATCGTTCTTCACCTTTTTTACTTCATCATAGTAGGTAATAGTAGATGCTTCATCTAAGAAATTAAGTTTTATAAAGTCACTAAAATGAGGTGCATTCTGATCAAATCTTGTAGTATTATCAGGGTTATAAGTTAGCCTGTTAATTCCGGTATTCATATAAACATGTCCTACTCCATTGCTATTCTGACCATAATAAAAATCGGTTATGTTCTTTTTACCTGATTCTACATTCTCAATTGATTTGATACGAATTCCTCCTGAAGGCCTTTTTACTCCATAATACTGAATATAATTGGGCTCATAAATAAAGTTGGTTACCCCACCCATACTCGTCATAATACTTTTTAACGACCCAATACTTGTATTATTGAAGTCAGGAGTCTTATCTCCAAAGTAACCGGGCCTCAAAGGATAATTTGAATAATAATTTAAAATAGAGACTTCAGATCCTGTATAACTCTGCCTCGGATAGAATGAAACAGGACCTAAATCAACATTATTTCTCCCATCATCCGGATAATAATATAATTTATGAAAAAAATTTAATTCTGGATTTTCTTTATAATAATTCCATAAGTCCCTCTTTGTAGTCTGTTTATCCGGTAATACATTCAGATCCCCATTATAGGTTAGATAATATTTAATAATACCTTCGTCTCCAACCTTTTGAGTGATGGAATTAAGAAACAGCCTTTTGTTGGCATATGCATATTTAGCACTGTTGCTCCCTCCATTTGAAAATGAATAAAAGTAATCAAAGTCAAAAGTCTGTATTTTTTTAAAAGTATCTGGAATTGAATTTGGAAAATATGTAAAGAAGTAATCAAGCCCTAGTAATAATCTAGGACCAGTATAAGTCCAAACATCAATACTTTTAATTTCTTTATATTGTGTATATGTATTATTAAATATATCTTCTCTTAAGTTTCCCTCATTAAGATAAACAATTTTATCCTTATTACTTATAGATTTAATAATTGGTGTAGTTGTCACCAGTGCAGATTGTAAAAATCTAAAATGCGATACAGGATAGCTTCCTCCAAACGGAGAATATTCCCACGTTATGTAACCGTAGTCTTCGTTATTAGGATAAATTATATAATCGGATGTGTAGGGTTTTTTACCGTAAGCAGGAGTGATTGAGTAAAGCTCAAGATTTTTATAGGTAAAAGATATAGTCTCCTCATGAGTATTGGTAATAAGATCCAGATACCATGATTTAGTGTATTGCTTTTTAAAATTATCAACATGTGACTGATCATACCCTGCACATAAAAGGCCTAAAACAGGAGGTGTTTCTATAGAAGCTGAAATATCTTTATTTTCTAAAATCCCTGCATTTTCAAACTCTGTCTTTAGGTTGCTTAGCTTACGTTTTTCTTTATTACTGAATTTAAACTTTGTCCCGTTTTTATCAATAACTTCGAATGAAGCTATCTCTCCATCCTGTTCTACATGACTTATTCTATAATTATCATCAGAGCTGATCACAATCTTCTTATCAAGATCGAAGAAAAATTTGAAGGCTTTATATCCTGGAATTATGACCGTAAAAACATCCGGTTCATAATCTTTAAGAAGTCCAGGGTCATCCGTAGGAGGAGTAAAAAATCTAGGTGGTTTAAAAAAATGCGAAGATAATCCGTTGGTAGTAAGATCAGCTGACACTGATAATGGGATATTGGGATAACCGGCCTCATAAGCAGGAAGAAAGTTTTTAACTCTGTCTCTATTGTAAAAATATCCTACATTCTGCATCTGACTGAGTTTAGTACATCCTCCTAGATTACTTTCTAAAATAACCATTTGGGGCAGCTCATCAGGCAAACCTTTAATTTCCCTTGAAATCAACCCTACTGCATTAATATCCCAGTTTACTCCGAACAGATCGGCATCTCTGTTTATTTTTACTCCGGTAGAGTTATGCTTAAGCTTAACATCTATATTAAAATTTTCAATGGAAATATTTGTAATCGGTATTGAAATATCCACACTTCCTGTATTTCCTGTTGAAAAACTTGAGGCATCCAGTACCGATTGTGTGATCTGACTATTACTATTAAATTGATCCTGACCTTTATAAGAATGAGACAAGCATAATGCGGGAATAAACAAATAAGTACCGAGTGTATTTCGTAGGCTCGCCAGATTGATTTTTTCTTTCTTCATTACTTTTTAATAATTTTAGAATTTGCAGTTTTATTTGTATTGGTTTTTACTGTTACCAAATATGCTCCCTGTACCAGTGACTGGGTATTGATTTTAGTAACACTATTCTTCGTTTTTAAGTTTTGTAGCTGCCTTCCACCCATATCATATAGATTGATCTCCGCTTCTTTAAAATCAAAGCCAATTTCTACATAAGTATAATCTGATACTGGGTTTGGATAAATCTTGATATCTTGTTTTTCTATCAGTTGATTAACTTGTTTATCCCCTAGCTTTACAATCTTCCAGTTTTCCTTTCCGAGTTCTGTTGCACTAGTTCCAGCTAAAATTATGGAACCATCTCTATTAAATTTCAAATCCGAAAGTCTCTCTTCTCTCTGTCTTGACTCCCCACTCACATGTTTTCTCCACTGTTCGTTTCCAGCTTGGTCTATGTATAAGATCCAAAAGGTCTCATCCTCAGCTTCTATTCTTCCTTCGGCCTGAGTATAACCACCTAACAGAATTCCTTTTGTTTTATCTTCTGCAGAATGAATAACACTCATCCCCATTAAGATATCTCTATTCTTAAAATTGTAAGATTTTTGCCACTCTTCATCGCCTCTTTCATTTAAAGAAATTAACCAAACATCGGTTCCTTCCTCTATTCCTACGGTTTTATTTCCTGATCTTTCAGATCTTGATTCTCCACCAATGATATATCCGTTTGAAGTTAAACCGAGTGTTCTTAAATGATCATCTCCTTTTCCACCATAGTTCTTTTCCCATTCTACTTTTCCAGATTTATCCAGTTTGATGATCCAGTAATCGCCTTCTCCAAAGTTTTCAGTTTGTTTTGATCCATTAGCACTACTTCTGGAATAAATCCCTAATAATGCTCCACCATCCTTCGTAGGTATCATTTTTTCTACCTCATCTAAACCTCTTCCACCTAAAACAAGTTGTGAAATCTCTTTTCCGTTTTTATCAAGTTTGATGATTAAAATATCCTTTGATCCGTAACCTTTAAATGAGTTTTGAACATTACCTGCTACAAAAAATCCAAGATCTGTTGTTTGAATAACAACTCTCGCTTCTTCATCAGCAGAAGTCCCTAACGTTTTCTGCCATAATTCATCACCAAATTCATTGATTCTGATCACCCAGATATCTGATCCACCCTTAGAATTTTCTTTTTTATCTAATCCTTTTGAAGAATAAGTGGTTCCTGAAAGAAGGAATCCTCCATCCTGCGTAGCTACTGTAGCGGATAAATAATCATGATTATTTCCTGCAAAGTATTTCTCCCAAACCTGATCTCCCTGCTGGTTTAGTTTCACTAAGTGGAAATCGTACCCGTTATTTTGTTTACCTTCTGTCTGAAGTTTAGATGCCTGAATGGCATTTCCCGTAATTAAATATTGCTGATCGATTGTCGTAGTCACTTGGCTTAGGAAATCCTGTGTACTGGATTTAATATCTTTTTGCCATAAAACATGCTGGGCAGATACTCCCAAATAATTGCATAAGAAAAATGCACTTATATAGAGTTTTCGCATTAGTTATTAGTTTTTAAAATTAGGGCACGAAATTAATATATTTCGATAATTGGTGAAACATCTGTAACAACAAAATAAACATGACATTTATCACATTATATCATTTTGAGACAAAAATAAATTGTATATAGAAGCCAAGCAATACATTATCTTGAAAAAATATAAAGTTTAAATTTTTTCATGTACCACCTTATTTAATTTTAACAACGATATACTGTGAATTTCCTTTTAATACATTTATTTCCAACAAACGAATTAATTGATTTTAAGAAATTGTAATCCAATATAAAGTGCTGGCACGCAGAGTTAATAGAAAACTTTCCTATTATAGAGCTAGCGGTTATTGTATTGCGGGCTCAAAAGTTTAACTCAATTATTAACCATTTAAATATAGCAAGAAGAAATTAAAAAAGCCGATGATATAGCTCAGTGGATTATTGCTTTACAGAATGGTGAATTTTTAAAGAAAAAACATATCTATTGATAGATAAATCAGAAATTACTTGGAATATTCATTTTCTGCCTACAGTTTTCAGCCAGCTTTGATAAATCGGAAACCAAGCTCGATCACCATTGGACCCGTTGCATAGAATAATGATGCCGCTTTTAGTTGGAAGATCCAAAAACATAGCCGCACTCCAGCCTGCATTTTCACCCGTATGTCCTATGGTTCTGAAACCTTCATAATTCATAAACCGATAGCCCAGACCGCTTTCGCCCTCCTCGGATGATGGATGAACGGGCGTTTCCATTAGCTTAATGGTTTTCGGTTTCAAAACTTTATTGAGTTGATTAGAATCCGGTATAATAGATAGCTCTGCAAAATGTGCCAAATCTTTAATAGTAGTCTGAAGACCTACCGCTGCTTTTTCAGTAAAAATTTTGTTTTTTATAGGTTTGCCCTGTTCGTCATATGCCGTTACTGCGATTGCCATCATTTCTGTTGTCCATTCATAGCTTGTATGTTTCATTCCAAGTGGCAGAAAGATATTATTCGCCATATAGGTGGAGAAATTTTGGTTTGTTTTCTCTTCTAAAAGTAGTTGTGCTAAAGAATAGCCTCCTCCGGAATAATCCCATTTAGTTCCCGGCTCACTGATGAGATGTACGGTTTCACCATTCCGTTTGGTTTTTCCGCTCAGTGATTCTTCCAGGCTTAGCAGTGGGCTTCCTTCATCTGATCCGCCATAACCATGTACCGACAGTCCTGCGGTATGGCTTAAGATTCGTCTCAGTATTACTTTTGATTTATCAAACCCAGAGTCAGGCAGATGCCATCGGGTAAGAAATTAGTCAACAGGATCGTCCAGTTGTAAAAAACCTCTTTCTGTAAGTTGCATAAAGCCCCACGAAGAAACCAACTTGGAGATAGAACCAATATTAAAAATTGTCTCAGAAGTTACAGGTTTTTTTCTTGCCAGATCCGCATACCCAATTGATTGTATCCAGGCGATCTTTCCATCCCGTATCACTGCTACCGCAGTACCGGGAACTTTATTCTTTAAAGTAAGTTCCTGACCTAATTTTTCAATTTCAACATATAGAGAATCTGTCTTATATGGAATTTTATTTTGTGAAAATATTGCTGTCGAACAAGAAAAAAACATTCCCGAAAAAACAATTATCAAGACACTAAATTGCTTGGCTTTATTCCGATATCCTTCCATATTAGCATCCAGGTTATATTTAGAGTTCACTAAATCAAATGCACCTTGGTAATTCTTCGCTTTTACTAACTACCTGAATTCTTTTCTTGTTTGCTTATCAATCAACAAATTATCAGAAATTTTATGCATTGTATGATTGAATAAAGCCACAATACCGCCAATCTTGACGCCATCCCAAAAATTCCCCTCCTAAAAGAGCTGAACCTATACTCTTAAAGTTAAAGAGCATAAGAATTATGTCCTAATGAAGTTAGCAACTCCAGATTTTAAATTTTTATTATTTTGTGTTTTACAGGAAGTTACAGCAACAAAAACACCTATTAAAAAGATTCTCATTTTTTTGTCTTTTTGCATTACTATAACTAGATCTATCTTTTAAAGATTGCCCACAACCTATATATCATAATAAGCATTTAATGCATCTCCCGGTTTTAATTGGTTATGTAATAATGAATTTATTTTACCTCTTTTAACTCTCCATCAACTATAGTATAAAATGTATATTTTCCTTTTGACCGTTTTATAATATAATAATCATTCTGTTCATATCTAGATAAACCATTGTCAGCTCTGTCTCCGTTTAATTTGGATTGAGCAAATAAAAGTTCATTTTTAAATTTTCCTTCTTTTTCTTCGTAGGCTTTCCTTTTTAAAGGTATATCATAAGCATTTTTTTCTTCATCGTAATACGTAAATTCAATGGCCTCAGTTTTATTACTCTGTAAAATGGTAACTGAAGGCGCCGGAATATAAGGAGAATAAACTTTCCAATTGAAAATGATAAAATCATCTTGCTTTCCTTGTAGTGAAGATAGTAAAGTGACTGAACTATTTGTAAGATTATCAAAAAAAAGTCCTCGGTCTTCACATCCCTTAATCATTAATCTGAGAAAATCTTTATTTTCGTTAGTTTTTTTAATACTATTAATCCCCGATTCTTTAACACAATATTGATAAGAAGATTTCTTAGCATCTGAAAAAAAATTGTTAATCTCCTTATTTTGAGCATAACAAGATTGGATCGAAATCAAAACGAATAAGATCATAAAAAACTTATGACTATTTCTTTGTTGTATGCTTAGTATTTTCATAATAATTATATCTTCTTTTTAAAACTGATGAACCGACACCAGGAGTCCCATATACAGATTTTGCTGCAAATTCTCTATCTGTAGCTTCATTTCCGTTACGTCCATTATATTCAAAAATAGCTACAATACCAATTATAATAGGAAAAATAAAGAGACCTTATCATAAATTTTATTAAGATCTTAAGTACAAAAAGATGAAATCTCGTAAAAATTGAGATTTTATAATATTCATCTTCAAGCCATAAATCTTATGTATAGACTTGAAGGTCTACAGATATTGGTATAATAAATGATATGAGTAATATCAAAAACTTGTTGCTGCAGATCCATACTTCTAAAAATCTATTGATGATTTGCTAATTTAAAAGTTAAAATTTGTTAATCGTAGCTTTTATGTACTAATTATTTTTGAAATTTGTTCTACAACCAAAATATTATTGATATGAAAAATTTGAAAAAGCTTAATAAAGCAGAATTAAAAACAATTGTTGGAGGAGCAGATTGTACTAGGTTATGTTTTGTAAATGATAAATTAACATGCGTTCCATATAACTCATGTGGTGGTCCTGGACTTGAGCCATAAAAAAAATAAAAAAACTATTTTTCAAGCACATATTTCTAAAATATTTTCAATATCCGTGAAAAAGTGTTTGAAAATAATTTAATCTAAGTCGCTTTATTAGACAACTATATGATAGTTGTCTCTTTTTATGTCAATTAAAATTTGCATTTCAGCTCTTTACACAATTTATAATCTGTAACTTTTTGCTTTAAATAAATTATTGAACTCCTATACTTAAGATCCTATCAAGGTTTTTAAGAAACTGATGCGAAGATAATCCTTCCAAGTCACTTACCTCACACTTTAAATTGTGAGTTTTTTTTTTCAATAATTCTCCCAAAAGCGACCCAACTCTAGCCAGGTATTTTTAAACACTAATAGAATGTCTCCCAACCATGCACCTTGTCCAAAGCAACGCTAAATTTTTCTTTCCTATTCATAAAAAATGCCCCTAAAAAGTGTTTAACTTTTTGGGGACAATCCAATGAAGTATGCACCTGTAAAATGGAAAAGTTACTTCGAATTTGAATGTATAAATTTAGTTAATCAAAACTTATACAAGCTCAATTCCAGCTCAAATCAGTTGTCTATGTATCAGAGTTTTTTAAGGGAAAGTTTTCACTAAAGTATTCGTTTACTTTTTTAAGACGGCCGAATCAACTTTAACCAAATTCCGACCATAGATCAACATTAAAATTACCAGCTAACGAGCAGCTTTGATCCTTGATCTCACCGCTTTGTATACCATAATTCCTAGCTGGGAAAGCAATGTGAAAGCAGTTAGGGGTAGAAAGTATCCCTTAAGAATTGTACTATAGGAAGTCAGTTTGACTATTTCTTCGGTAATCGCATGTTTATCCGTTAGCATCTTAATAATCCCAATGTTCTCAAGAAGATCAAAAATGCCTGCTAGGACCGGTAAAAGCAAACTATAGTATAGTTTGGTATCCCATAATTGATTTTTGACCAACAGCCTTGTAATCAAAATTGTAAAGGTTACCGTATACAATAAAATAAAGGGGATGTCAGCATATAGCTCAAGCGAACAATAATTCTCCTGTCCTTCAATCTGCAGCTTATCAAATAATTGTTGAACATATGCGGGATCATATCCTTTGAACATGGTATCCAGAAGTTGCATTTCACCCAATAACAGCTGAAGTTTTGGAATGAGGATGAAAGACATCACTATAAAAAAAATAACCATTGGTATGGCGAAGGCCCAAATACTTGTTCTTAAAGAAAAATTTTTAATTTTCTGTTTCATTTCGATAGTGTATAAATGCGTTTTTAATACGCTGGTGGGTGATTTTATTTTGCTTTCACTGATTAGCAAATCATTTAAATCTATTATCTTCGCAAAGATATTTACTAATGAGATATAAATAAATAGTAGAAAATGACCATTTTTATGAGTTCAGCTAATCCATCCATCAACGAAATACTCGACCAGACATTTAGCGGTGAACTTGATCCAAAGATGTCCCTTGAAAAGTATAGACATGTTGCTTTTATTTTCTCTGTTCTACAAAATTCGACAGCAATCCTTACAGATTTAAAATCACAAAAGAATTATATCTATCATGGCGCACTCTCAGAATACCTAGGCATAGGAGAAAGAATGACATCTGAAATTTCAGATCACCTCTGGAAAGAAAGCGTTTTGAATAACATCCACCCAGAGGATTTGAAATCCAAGCAGACAATGGAACTCCAATTGTTTCATTTCTTAAAAAACAAACCTTTGGATGAACGTTTAAACTATTATCTTATAATGAGAATCCGAGTGAGGGCAAAGAATAAGGAATATGTTCCTCTAGAACTTAAAGTATTTTACGCATCGTCCCAAGATAGTATTCAGCTCGTTTTATACCTGTACAGTTTTACTTCTGTCAACAACCCAGAGATAAGTTCATCCGGTACAATCCTTGACTCAAGCAACGGTAAGACATTTTCAAGCACAGACTTTCGCCTGAAAAACATTCTCTCAAAACGTGAAATCGAAGTTTTGAAAGAAATCGCCAGTGGCAGTAAGAGTCAAAGAATCTCAGAGAAACTTTATATCAGTAAAAATACCGTTGACCGTCACAGGCAAAATATAATCGAAAAATTAAACGTAAAAAATTCTACTGAAGCTTGTCATGCAGCAACTCTGATGGGTATTATTTAAGGCAAGCTCAATAATGTCCACGCCCAACCCCATACATTATAAAAATTAAGAATTAACAGGCTTGCATCAATTTGACAGACCTTTTCGGACCCTGGTCAATGTTTCCCGGGTTATGCCAAGGTATGAGGCAATTTGACTAGTAGGAAATCTTCGAACCAGCTGAGGGTACAAAAGCGAAAAGTTTTCATATCGTTTCAATGCGCTGAGATGTATCGCATGATCCCTACGCCTTTGCGTGGCAATATGATGATTTTGATTGATATACCAGAACATTTCCTTAAAAGCAGGAATCTCCAGGATCACCTCGAATTTATCTCGCGGTACAGCAAATAGTTCAGAATTCTCATTGGCCTCAATAAAAAAATCGGACGGCTTCCGGCTCATGTAGCTCTTCATGTTGACTGCCCACCAGTCCTCAATATAAAACTGGAGGATATGATCGGTACCATTCTCATCCATACTGAACAGACGTAACGCTCCCTTGACTACGAATCCAGCATATTCATTGATCTGCCCTTCTTTAAGAAAATAATGTTTCTTTTTTATTTTTATTGGCACCATTAATGCCTCTATTTCCAGCTTTTCGTCGCTGGAGAGCCTGGTGATGCTATTGCGTTCGATGTAATCAAAAAATTTATTAAACATTCTTTAATTGTACTCTTTTTTATTAAACGGCGACATGACATCAGGCAAAGTTAGGATTTTTCACCGAGTACCTTTTAAAATTGTTTTAGACGCTGCAACATATGAAATATCAAAGAAATACTATTTGAAATCTTTGCAATTAAATCCAAAAAATGAAAATGCTCGAAAAATGCTTTCAAAAATAGAAAAACAAACAATCACAAACCCAAATTAATCCGATCAAAATTAAGCATATCAGATATTTAAGCAAAATAAAACACAACAAAAGTGAAATTTACTACAATAAAAACTTTTAAAATAAGATCATATTCCGTTACTCTGAAAAATGAAAGATCAAAAGGGTCTTTAAGCTGACTGTAAAAATCCGTAAAGAAACTGGTGAACAACCCTCCATCAGCATCAATACGGATCATTTGTTGGGAAGCTCTATTTCCAGGTAGAACTACTTCTTTGAGATAGCCTTCTTTATCAACGCCCTGAACAAGTCCGATGGTATTGATCGCATTGTTTAATACCAGTAAAGTATCTTTTACTTTTTCTACCGTATCATTTACACTATTTTCTTTTTCCATGTCTTCATCTGTGTTATTATTAAGAATTTTGGAGTATCGATAAAATGTTGTCCTTGTCAACCCAAGGGGTTTATAAATATTTTCCGGAGATTTTGTTGGATCTTTATAAACAAGTCTCATCACTAATAGTTTTGAAATTGTTTTATCCGTGTATCTGTTTTTAGGACGAAAATAAGTTTAGGAATGCAGCCATGACAACTCAAAGTCTATATTATGTTTTCATTAAACTTTTGGTCTATTTTTTCTCAAAATCATACAATGTTTTAATTTTTCTACCCATAAAAGTAATCATCACAGGACCAGCCCTTACTTATTTTTATAAAGGCTGGTAAAGTGCATTTTGAATCTATATTTTGAAAACATAAATTCAGAAATAAATATATATGAAAAAACTTGGTTATTTCTGTGAAAAGGAATTGACCATCTTTCGGTAGTCCCTGTCATTTATATCAGATACCCTGATCTTAATTCTAAAAGGCATTTCTTTTTCCTTCAAATCAACATCGATTACAATTATATCAGCAAATACCGATCTTTCGATTTTAAACGAGCGTAATTTGTGCACAGGATATTCAACTAAAGGAAATACAATCCCTTTTTTTGATGGATGATAGTATTTGATTGAAAATATGAAACCACTATTTTCAAACTGAAATACTTTAAGACTTGTTATTTTTTTAATGATTAATATACTTATTACAAGAAACATCCCGAGTAACGGCCATCTTAATTCCACCGGTATAAGAGATTGTAAGACAAATCCACATACTGCCAAACAGCAATTAAATACAAGAAGAAATTGCCAAACCCTCATTTTTGATATTACTTTATCTTTATTCGTTAAGACCATAAAATGTATTAATAATTTTTTACTATAATATTTTAGTTGAACTTATATGGCAAATAGCTTTTTCCATCGAGCTACCGTATTTCTACTTAATTTGTAATGGTTAGCTAATTGTGTATTACTTAATTTGTTTTTTTTTTGGTATTGAAGTATTTCCATAATGGTATTCTGATTATAAAAACGATGCCTTTTATTAAACTTCCAACTTTCTGCAGTGACGGCCCCAAATATGATCGTGTTAAGGTCTATCACATCTAGATGTGATAATGTTTCTTTATTCAATAAGCTTTCGCAGTCTTTCTTTTTATGTTGAAACCTGGTGTTCAGAATATCAGTATAAATTCTTTTGTAATCGGGCATGTTTTCCATCAGATACATTTACTTATTTTTTACCGGATCTTATATTTAGTCATCCATCTGCGTAATGTCGATTTAGGGATCTTGTAATCATTGATCACTTCAAGTTGCGTTTTTTCATTGCTTTCAATTATTTCGAGTATGTAAAATATCACTTCCTTCGTATAAAGGTTTTTCCTGAACTGCGGTAATACAGAATCAGTCGGCCTGTTATAATTCGCTCCCATGGGAGAGGTAAATAGTATGAGGTGCTGCGAAAAAAAACGGAAAAAATCGTATTCTAGAAGCTTACACCATTTCAACAAGACTTTTGTCTCTAATGTATCCTGCTGATACATATTATTAATTTCCCCTTCCTTAAGCTTCATATTGCTACATATTCTATTCATATCTATGCCCATTTCCCTTACACGGGTTTGTATAAGGGAACCTATATGAATATCTTTAAAATCAATGTTCATTGTTATTATGCGTTTCTAATTATTTCTCGTAAAGCCCTCTCCATTTCTCTTACTTCATCGGTGCTCAGTCCGTGCAGGCGAAGAGAGATGGCTTCTGTATCGCCATCACTTTTTTTTATGACCATTGTCAGATTAGAATTTTCAATTGCGCAGCTTTGTAACATTACTGATGGGAATTCCCTTAATATACCATGATGGTATCTTTTAAAAGGATGGCAATACCTGATCTTTATCTGTGCGTATGAACTCTCAAATTCAACAACACGTATTGCAGAAAATGCCAACGAGAAAACCAGCAAAAGAAAGACTCCGACAATTACCGGAATATTGCTGTATTTAAATGATGTGATTATACAACTTGCTATCATTGAAAGATCAAGAAGTATCAAGCATAAAAACGTAAACATAAATAGCCTTATGTACTTCTTATTGTCAAGTTTGCAATTTGCCATTAACTTTAGATATTTTGAATTCTTAAAATAGAATTATATATAAACATGCACATACATCGCATCCAGATGTGAGAATTGAGATTACAGGATATCTTCAGTATTCCCGTAAGAACAATCGTAGGAAAACTTATGGGACAATTTCTTTTTCATGGCTTTATATTTTAGTTATTATTTTTAAGCCTTTTCACGTTATAATTGAAAAGCTTTCAATAAAACATAGTCCTACTATACTATCATCTCCAAAAATTTCTGTAATTAAGAAAACTTATTTACAGAATGTTTAGAAAAGCTTTCGTTAAGAATGCATTGATAAAAAATTATGATCAACAAAAGAAGTTTTAATCTTCAATTTTTACATTTCAGTAATCTTAAAATCTTAATGCAATAATAGCTAAAAAAACATCATAAAAATTAAGAAGGGTATCAGTTTTAATGAATATTCTATAAATTCTACAGAAGAAAAAAAGCATCAAAATATTAATTATCAGAACTATACAAGTCTTTCTCAATTAAAACATTAACCCTCTTAATTTTCCGAAATGTAATGGTAAGAATAAGGAGTAAAACAGAAGAAAACAAGATTGCAATAATGCACCATTTTAAAATTTTATTGTTTTGTTCCTGTATTTTCTTATCAGCGTTTTTCTGATCTCGCAAGAGCAGATTATTAAGTACCTCAACCTGAATTTTATTTTTTTCTGCCATCTCCTGTTCATAGAGGACATCGTAATATTTACTCTTTTCAATCTCTCTCAGTTTCAAAAAATTCTGAGATAACTGAAAATAAGTATCAGTATCGGTCTCAGAAATATTTGTTTTATCTTGGAGTTTCAAAATAGAAAGCAGCATTTTGTTCGATTGATTAAAATCATTTCTCAAGGCTAAAATTCTAGCAAAACTTAAGTCAGCAGATTGATTTAATACATTAGAATAAATCTGATGAATACCTGATGACAAATCACTTTCTGAATAATTTACTTTTGAAAGATTCAGATAAATTTCTGCGTCTTTCAGATTACTCATCTCTATTAAACAATTTGCCTTATTAAGATAAGCCAACTTGACATTCATTTTAGATAAAGGATTATTTGCTGAACGATAAACTGAAATTGCTTGGTCGAAATATTCCAATGCTATATCGCAATCAAGCGTATAAGCATAATTCATACCTTTTAAATAGAGTATATTACCTTTAATATATTGTACTGAACTTGGTAGTTTAGTTTTTTCAAGAATATCCTCTGCTTTGTTAAGATAATATTTAGCCTTATCATTGACTTGAAGTGACTGATAAATGTTTCCTAGGATTCCTAAAAACTTTACCTGCAAAACGTTGTTATTTGCCTGTTCCGCCAAACTCAGCCCTTCTGTTCCATAGTGTATGGCCTCACTAAACCTTCGTGTTTGATTACAGACATTGAGCAATGAAAATAATAGACGTGTTCTGAAATTGTCATCTAAATCACTATTATTATATATTTTAACACCTAAATAATATGATTTTTCAGGATTTGAAATGAGATATTTCTCCATCTCTTTTACATTTATAGAATCATATTTCTGACAATAAATATGATCAGAACATAACAGTAAAATGAGTATATATATAAATCTCAGGACTAATTATTTTAAAAGTTGAATGTACTGCACCGGAGAAATACCTTCGATACTTTTGAACACAGAGGAAAAAACACTGTGAGATGAAAATCCGCTCTCTTCTGCTAGATATTTTATTTTATAACTTCGATAAACCAATTCATTATTGAGTTTCTGCTTGATATACTCGATTCTCATCTCATTAATGTAAGTTGTAAAATTTTTCTTTTTGTAAGTATTGATGATTTCAGAAATATATTTTGAATTGGAATCAAGTTTATTAGCCAATGATTGGATAGAAATGTTTGGATCCAAAAAAAAATTCGTTGATTCCAATTTTTCTAGCCTCTCTAAAAGAGTAAGTTTTACGTTTTCTGAAATGACCTGAGGTGTCTTTTTTTTTACCAAATTTTTTAACTTATCTGAAAGTAACAGATACGTTTTACCCCTTAGTTTTTCATGTCGTATTTTGACAACCAATAAAATTAATACAATACATGACAAAAGAATTATACTTATCAATATAATAATTCCTCTTTTCTTTGCAAAAATATATTCATCGTAGTGCTTAGTTTCAGTCAAATAAATCCATTGAGAGCGAGCCTGCGTTATTGCTTTATTTTTTTCCCTGATTTGTTCATCTCTTTGATTTGATATTAAAATATAATTTGAAACATCTTTTTTACTAAGATAATAATCTAGTAAAAAATTGTAGTAAATAGCTCTCAGTTGGAAATTAGTGGTATTATTTATCTCTTTCTTGGCTTTTGTTAACCAGACATCAGAAATATTTGCAGGAAATAATTTCTTTTTTAAAATATCAAATCCCATATCATCCGGATAATAAGATAAAATTTTTAAAACGGGAATACGGAATTCAGGAGATTTAGTTATCCAATCATCTTCACTCAAATTGATTAAGACAAAACTAAAACTATCCCTATAATTATATAAACTTTTATTCGTGATTTTTGGGAGAATATTTAAAATTATTTTAATTGCTTTTTCTTTTCGTCCCAGTAAGATTAATTCATTTGCTTTTAAAATTTCTTCGTTAAGCTTAAACACAGAATTCTGATTATAATCTGTGCCGAAATCTACTTTCTTTATACCTGCTGAATATAAAATATTCCGATAAGAAACAACTCCGCTAACATTTTGTTGATCTTTTGTTTGAATTATTTTCTTAAGTGCTTCATTATAATTGTTTTCATAATAATAAGCCTGAGCAAAAAGTCTGTTACACTTATTTAGAACCTCCCTATTTTTATAATTTATTTCAACAAAACTGATTAAATCTCTTGTTTTTGCGGGATTCACTATCATTTGTGAATCTATTTTGTGAAATATCTGATTCTTATCTGATGCATGCTGTGCCGATAGCTGATGAAAGAGTAATCCGAAAACATACGCAAGAAAAAGCCTCATAGCAGATTAACTAAGTTTTAATTGTATAAATCTCTCAGAAATAAATAACTACACAATAGTATTACACGGCAAAGTAATCGGTTATAAAAACATTATCATAATTCAAAAATACTATAAATACTATAAATACTTAATGTAATAACAAAAATACAAAAACTTCAATAATTCTTTTTAAAATTACTTATCATTATTGATAATTAGTTTCCTGCTTCTTGCTAATTTTAACACATACAAGTTGAACTTGCAACTATTTTTTGAGACAAAATTTATATACTTCTTTATGCTACATTTTTAGATTGATCAGACATTAAATTTTGATAATCTTTTAAGTCACAATTAATTTATAATAAGCAATGACTAATTAAATCTTGCATACTTGCCAATATGATTTTTTCTCTTATGATGTTGACTGGGCGAGATGAAAGTGTGGTTAGTAGCCGACCATTTGTCAATCCATATCTTATAATGACTTTAATTTTTACAAATAGAGAAAAGTTTTGCGCCTTTAAATAGTTCATGTATGCTTAGCATTCTCATAATAATTACATCTTCTTTCTAAAGTCGAAGAGGCTGTCGTATCATAATTGATTTTGCATCAGTTACTCTAAATTATAATAAGTAAAATAAATAGAAAAAATGTTTTTACTCATTAACATTAATGTACTTATATCGACTGTTTTTCAGTAATTTTCAAAAACAATCCATCTTGATAAATATTTCCTTTTTCCTTGCTATAATCTATTATTTCCAGAATATACTTTTTAATATCTTCCGTAACACGTGAAAAGCCCAGAAGCTTAGAGACAAGTGAAATGGCATTATCAGGTTGTATGGCAACCGAGTCCTCTACGACTTTTATAATGGCTAGATTAATTTCTTCAGGTGAGATAAAGGTTATTTTCTTGGAATTAGAAGCCAGCATGCTTCTATCTCTGATGGTTGTTAATTCTTTTTCCGGATGCCATAAAAAGTCCCCTTTTTTAGATATATGGCCATTGTCAATTGCATAGTTGGTAGCATTAGTTATAGATGCACGAATTCTACTGCCTATTTTTGATATGCCATTGGCATCAACTATCCTTCTTGCCATTTCTTCAAAGTGGATAGGGCTTTCCGTCATAACCACATCCTGAATCCATGTGCTAAGTTTTCCTAAGGGATAGGTATGTAATTCCTGGTGAGCAATTTCAATGGGTAATACTGTTATTTCATAAACTGGATATACAATACTCTCCTCTTCTATGGGTTCTTCACGCACAAGATTTTTAAGCTCTTCCATTAATTCTTCTTCAATAATATCATTGTGCTCTGCCTGTGTCTTCGCTTTTTCTATAGCCTCAGTAAGCAAGCTTAATTCTGCTGCAGGATTACGGAACCAATCCAGACTCCATACACTCATTAAGTTCCAACCCATTCCTTCCAGTACAGTATTTCTAAGCCTATCTCTGTCACGTGTTGATTTAGCTGCCTGATAAGACTTACCATCACAATTAATGCCCAACAGGTATCTGCCAGGATTATCAGCATCTGCAATAGCCAGATCAATATAAAACCCCGCAGTACCAACTTTTTCACGAACAAGGTAACCTGCTTCTCTAAGGGTTTGAGCAACAATTTCTTCAAATGGTTGTGCCGTGTAAGGCAATTCATCTTTGTCACTTTCAAACTTACCGTATTGTGCAAAATAAAGGAAACTCTTTAATGCTCTGATTCCAAATTTAGCATTGGGTCCCAGCGTCATATCTGATGCCGTAATATTGGTAAAGACCTCGCAGCGGTTCTTTGCTCTTGTAATTAAGACATTTAACCTTCTCTCACCACCCTCATTATTAAGAGGACCAAAACTCATAGGAACTTTTCCATCTTCCGTTCTCCCATATCCAATACTTATAAAAATCACATCCCTCTCATCTCCCTGGACATTCTCCAGGTTTTTAACAAAAAACGGCTCATTAGCATGTGCCCTGAAATAACTTTCTACTTCCGGGTTTTTTCTTCGTCTTATTTCTATGGCGTTTTGTATTACCTGCATCTGCGCTGTACTGAAAGCCACTACACCAAGGCTTAATTTTGGTGTTTTAAGGGCATGCTGGAGCACCGCATCAGCAACTTTTTCAGCTTCTCCCGGATTGGTTCTTGTTTTTCCTTTGTCATAATAGGTATCCGGCAAATGATTAAAGGATAATCCCATACGGTTTTTCGATCCTGGACTTGGGAATATAACAAGCTTATTTTCATAAAACTCTTGGTTGGAAAGGCTAATAAGTGACTCATGCCTGCTTCGGTAATGCCAACGCAGCATCTTTTGTGGCGCCCCCTGAGCATCACACATTCCCAAAATGCTCTGCATATCGGCAGTAACATTTTCCTCGTCTTCTGTATCTGTATTTAATTTATCAAAAAAACTCGTTGGAGGCATCTGTTTAGTATCACCTACCACAACGATTTGTTTTCCTCTTAATATAGCCCCTAATGCATCAACAGGCCTTACCTGGCTCGCTTCATCAAATATCACCAAATCAAAATCAATACTTTCAGGTGATAAAAAGTTAGCGATAGACATAGGGCTCATCATAATAACAGGTTTTATCGCCTGAATAGCCATACCAGCTTCCTGCAATAGCTTTCGTATAGGCATATGGCGTACCTTTCTGTTGAATTCGCTTTTTAGGATATTGATCTGGCCACCTCCATCTTGCTTAGGAACACCTTCCCAGTGTTTCAATGCTACCTTAGCTCTGTTATAGTATTGCTTAAGGACATCTATCCTTTTAAACTTAGAAATAACTTCCTCATGAGTAGAACGTTCAAATTTTCTCAATTCAGGGCTATTGAGCATAGCTTTCTCGAGAAGATGGTCATACCAGGTTTTCTGAAGCGCTGTTTTTAAATGCGAGGATGCATCATCCCAATTTTCAACCGCCTTTATAAGAAACCCTGCTCCTTGCTTTTCTACCTCTTCTTTTAAAACATTCCATGAAACTACTTTATGGATTTCAGGCAGCTGCTCCAACCATTTGTTAAGTACAGACACCTGGGCTGATAACTTAAAGTTTTCAATCCCATTTCCTTCAAAACTCAGATGTTTAAATAAAGTTTCAAAGGATGTATTCTGCTCATCAATGGCACCACTTAAGTGACCTGCATATTGTATAATATTTTCAGAATCCTTATTCTTTTCAAGAAACGATAAAATTTCTTTCTGGATGTTACCTTCTTGGATATTATTGTGGATACTTTGCAAATAGTTTGCTCCTTTTTGTAAGGCTTCCCAATCAGATCTTTGCTTTTGCCATTGGTTTCCAAATAGCTTACTTCCTAAAATATCATTGGATTCTAAAGCTAAGGAAAGCCTCTTTCCTTCCATTAATGTATTGACAAAATCCAATTTCTTTTGAATATCATCGGGCATAACAGTATTAAGTAATCCTGCCAGCTTTTTAACGCTCTTTTTATAGTCTCCAATTAAAAACTTATACCATTTACCCCCATAAGCAATTAGGTTTTGTCTTATTTCAAGGACATCCTGATTCCACGCTTCCGATATAAATACAGAATCATATTTACCATGAAGTTCTTTTAGTCTACTGCCGGTTTCTAGTAGTTCGGCAATATCTGCCTTGTTGTTTAGCCATGCATCATTACTAATCGACATTGAGGTGATACCTGGATTATTAGCTGCCCACCTTGCAACAGCTAAAAGTCTTTTAGCATCTATTACATCAACAGGCGCCTGAAATTCCATAAAATCACTTAGGGTTCTTGAGCCGTTTATCAGATTTTCAGTGGTACTTATTGAGTGTAACAAAAGATCCTTGGCCAGCTCTTCATCTTTAGGAAGAAAGACCGATAATTTACTGCCATAAAAAATTAATTTTTCAGGTTGCCCTATTTTAGAAAGTCTTACCTGAATCTTTTCAGCTGATAACTCAAAGTCCTTAATTTGTCTAAAATCCCATGACGACAAATCATTAGCTATAATTTTCGGGAATTTATAATCTTTGTTTTTATTGTTTATCTTTAAAAGATAGCCTATTACATCATGGGCTGAAAGTTCACTTCCACCAATAGGTCTATTAACTTCTGTAGAATAGGCATTTAATTCCTTAATTAAGGGATCAAGCAAACGTACCTCTTCCTCAAGATGCGCAACGGCTGGCTTACCTAGATCTAAGATTCGCTTAAGCTCCGTATGCAGTTCACGCTTATTGGCTTTATGGCTATGTAATTCAAGACACGCCTCCCCTAAATTTATACTATCCAGTCTTCTTTTTACAACTTCAAGAGCTGCCATTTTTTCTGCTACAAACAAAACCTTTTTCCCATTACCAACCGCATTAGCAATAAGGTTAGTAATGGTTTGGGATTTTCCTGTTCCCGGAGGTCCCTGAATTACCATATTCCTCCCTTCATGTACCGCCAGCATTGCGATGACCTGTGAGCTATCGGCATCTACTACCTGCAATAATTTATCTGCGTCTGTTTCTTCATCAAGCCTATGCTCTTCTCCTATAGTTGGTTGTGGTTCGCTAAAGCCATCTCCAAATAAAGACTGAAGGATGGGATGGTCAAAAGGCTTTTTACTTTCCGGCCATTTGGCACTATCAAGATCATGATAAATCATAAACTTTCCAAAGGAAAAGAATCCCAATTCAATAGCATCCAGATCAACTTTCCAATTTTCAAGGTGATTAATGTGTTTCTGAATTTCATTAAAATAGCTTACAATATCAAGTTCCTCCTCCTCAGGAAGATCTGGAATAGTAAGGTTAAAATCAACCATCATCTTGGCCTGAAGCGATAAGTTAGCTCCAATTTCCCCACCTGTATAAAGCAGCCTAAATCTTTCACTTGCACTGGAACGTTCCAGAGTAACCGGTATAAGGATTAGTGGAGCCATTCTCACATCCTCCGTATTCCCTTTCTCAAACCAGTTGAGCATCCCTAATGATAAAAATAATGTATTTACCCCCTGCTCTTCTATACTCGTTCTTGCAAAATAATATGTATTAAGAATTTTTGTCTGAAGCTTTTGTTCGGACTCATTGGTTTGTAATCGGGTATCATTATAGGCGTCCTGTAATTCGGCATCTGAAAGTGGTGGTAATTCAAATAGCTCTTCACTATCATCTTTTCCGGGCCTTCCTAAAAAGGTCATGGCTTTATTCTGTTTTACCAGGATATTAAAAATAGAACTTGACTGCTCTTGAACGATATGTAATCCGCGGGCTTTTGGAATTTTATAGTTTAACAAAGTATTACGCATCCCAAGATCCAACAGCTCTTTTCTTGATGCTTCTAATTTGGGAAGTATTATTTCTTTCATGGTTATTGACAATTAGGATACTATAGTAAATATTAAACCTTAAAATGAGATCATTTTTACTGGTTAATGGCAAATTGTTAAATATAATAAAATAGTTAGTATTAAATATTATGGAAAGCCGCTTTTAAGATTAGATTATTATTTTACTACAGGATGAGATTTGCTTATTTTCTAACTTTAAGCAGGAAAATCAGAATAAAAAAAATATCACTAATTGATCCAAAGAAAAAAAGCTACCCAATTGGTAGCTTTTTTTTAATATTATTTAGGTTTCTGCCAGTCAATATCTATTGTTTTATTTCCTTTTAATTTGACTTTGACTAAGCAATCTCTATCATCTATATTTTATGCCCATGATTTTATAATTTTGTTCTATCTTAGTTTTTTTATGGTACACAAATAGGATTCATTTATCCACAAAAGAAATTTCCCATTTATGAACTTACCCCTTGAAATAGAAGATTGGTACATAAAAGAAGTTATTTACAATACTTCTTTAGAAAACCTTCCAGGAGAGGAATGGAAGTCGATTGAAAATTTCGAGAACTATGCGGTTTCCAGCTATGGGCGGGTGAAAAGTCTTGAGCATTGGATTACATCACTAAACGGTAGGAAATGGAAAGCATCTGAACGTATGATGAAGTTACAATTCATGAAATTTTTCAATAAATATCCTGATGATCAGTTTTATAATGTCATCTGTGTATTATCATCAAAAGGAAAAAAAACCAGAAAGTCCGTCCCCCGGTTGGTTTATTATTATTTTGTCGAAAAATTTGATCTAAATGACAGTCACTTTATTATTTCATTTAAAGACGATAATAGATTTAATTTAAACGCTAAAAATTTAGAGAAGCTCTCCTTTAATAAGACGCGTTTTAAAGAATCCCACAAGGACAGCGCTAAAAACAGTAAAACCTATTATAAGAGACCTGTGAACCAGTACACAACAGAAGGTGATCTGGTAACTACATTTGAAAACATTGACGCAGCAAGCAATACCCTTGGTATTGGTCGCAGAAATATTCAAGCAGTACTAAACAAAGAGCGCCTGACTGCAGGAGGATTCCGATGGTTCTTTAAAGATTACAGCCCTAAAAAAGAAGATTTTATAATTTCTAAAGAAAATAAATCAGTTACAAGTAAAGTGTTTAACAAGCCTCTTTGGGAAAAGCTGGGCAAACCTCCAATTGATGAGAACGATCCTCCCGCATGCATGAACCTGTCACTTGATAACCTCCCTGGTGAACATTGGAAACCGATACCTGGCCTTGAAAACGGGTATGTCATTTCAAACAAAGGAAGGGTAAAACGGCTTAGTGGCTGGACGACAAGCAAAAATAAAAGTTTTTGGAAAGAACAAATTATGTCCCTTAATATAAGAATTAAGGCTGGTAGAAATAAACCTTATTTTTATATTCGTGTAAATCACAAAGAGCATATGACAATGCTAATGATTTCAAGGTTACTTTATTACTGTTTTGTTGAAGAATTTGACATGAATGATAAAAACCTCATCATGGTTAATCAAAGTGAACCGTTGTGGAATCTCGATATCACGAAACTCAGATTACGCCCGAGAATTTCAGGGTCAAAAGAAAAAGAAAACATATAATATGGAAGCCTCCTGGAAGACCTGTATCTCTGAAGTGATCTTGAACTAATCGTAAGCATCTGCAACAAATTCTGATTATCAAGCAAGTACTCTCCATCGGTTCTGTACCCGGTTTTAGTAAAAATCCATCCACAGAAAATACCATAACGAAATTAAACTGGGTAATATTTTCTATAACTGGATAGAATATATATTTGAAAGTAAAATTATTCTCTAAAAAATATAGAATCATCAAATAGTGAAACAAAAATACATCGGATAATTATTTAAAGTTATCTCTATAGTTATTACAAAAATTTAAGAATAAATTCTTTGAATTTAAATTAGATTATTCATAACAGATGCAAGAATGGTGATAGCTAACCACTAATACCTGTTAATATGAGCATACTTATTGAACAAAAAACCCACGTACAAAATTGTACGTGGGTTTGTATGTATTGCTGATTTTTTATAATAGTAAAAATCTCTTTTGATTTACTGTCTGGAAATTTCAATCTTTTAGAAACCTAAAGCTCCACAACCAGAAGCTAATGCTGCAGCAATGCCCCATCCTCCTAATATAACTGCATTAGCACCAGGCACTCCTAAACCTGCAGCTCCGGCAACACCAATTGCTGTAAAATATTGGGCGGAACCACTTACATCCCCGATTAATGCCCCTCTCCAACTCATTATTTGCATCGGCGGATCCTGTCCAAATGTGCTATCAAAAAATCCATCACCTCCTAATGTAGTAGGGGCCCAAAGTTTTGCAGAGCTTTTAGCTACTTTTACCGTGCCTAGGACAACGTCTAAATCATCACAACTCAAATTTGCTTGAGCTTCCTGCTCTATTAAGCTTAACTTGTCATTAAAAGCATCTAAATTATTTATATTATCTGTTTCATTCAGAATCCTAACTATATACGGATATGATTCTTTTTGTGAGATAGGATTATTACTCCATTGTCTTAAATCATATTTATAAGTAGAAAGCTGTTCATTAACACTTAAAACTTTGCTTTTAAATTCGTCTTCCGACATATTGAATACAGATGTATCTATTCCCATATTCTGGAAATTATTCAAGATTTTGCTCCTTGCAACAGTAGGATTAGAAAAATCAACACCATTATACAGGCTAATAACATATTGATTGTGTAATTCTCCAAAATCAGCAGCAGTAAAATCAACCGTCTTACAAGTTTTACCCGACATAGCACTTGGTTGCTGATTTTCCAATCCAGCATTACTATCGCTGTTAGTACAGCCTATTAAAGATGTGATGGCTAACGCCATGCTTGATACAATTGCAATAAGTTTTGTTTTCATTTTTTAATATTTTTTATTGGTTTAATAAAATTATATAATCACTTTTTTTGCCCATTGATCTTTTGAAAATAATTAATCCAACTTTTTTGAAACTTTAGTTAAATCATTTTTTTCAAAGATCATTTTTTTTAAAAAAAATCGTTATAATAAACTAGTAAGTGTTCACATTTCTTAGATAAGTGTGATTATTTTTAAAGTAAGTGTAATCCAAGAGTTTGGAAATTTATTTCAAAAACACAAAAGTATGTAATGGATTATACACCTGGAGAATGCCGCTCTTAACTAATTCATATGAAAAAGCGTTAAAATTTCCAATTTGCCTTGTGCTCAAAATAAATAACATGAAGAAAACAATGTCAATACTACCCCCAATAACAGATTCAGCATTCGGTATCTCGCTGCCATAAACCTATGCTGAAGGAGTAAGTAATGGTTATTTTATCTGATTGGCAGAGAAATATTAGATTTAAGAGGATTTCTAATGACAAAATTCCATAGGATTCTTTATCTTTAAGGATGATTCCTGAAGAACTTTTAAAAAAATATAATGGCAAGATAGAACAATATGACAGTGGAGATTTTGTATATGAAGAAAATACAGTGTGTCAGAACTACTTTCAGATAATATCAGGAAAAATCAAGCTTAACAACTACAGTGAAGATGGCAAAGAGTTTATCCAGAATATCTTTGAAGCGCCCCAATGTTTTGGTGAGGTTTTGCTTTTTGTAAACGAACGATATCCTTCAAATGCTATTACTTTAACCGATACTGTGATTATAAAACTTTCCGTTCAAAAATTCTTTAAATTATTGAATGACCATCCGGAATATGCAGTAGAAATTAACAAAAATCTTTCAAAGAGGCTATATTATAAAATGATCATGTCCCAGCATCTATTTTCTAAAGACCCTAATATAAGACTCACAGTTTTAATGGATTATTTTAAGAACAGCAATCATATAAAAGAAAATTCGGAGGATGGATATCTGATTCCCTTAACACGTCAGCAAATGGCCAATCTTACCGGTTTAAGGGTAGAAACTGTTATTCGGACCATTAAATTAATGGAGAAGAACAATCTGCTTAAAATAAAAAAACGGCAAATCTACTATTAAATAAAACAATCGTTTGTGATCGAGATCATAATTGAAAAATTGGACTTCAGTGTAACTTTAAGAGAGATAAAAAAGCTGATCTCTTTAAAATTCATACGATGGACAAACTTCTCAATGAGCCTGGGTTACAAATCACAATTATTCTATTTTCATTACCTGTAATTTTTGCACTCATCCTTATTTTAATAAGGGTTAATAGGATGATTTCTGATACTTTAAAAAAGAATGAGCTTAAAAAAATCTACGAGAAGCTGAGCCACCTTCAACCTGGAGAAATTTCAGCATTGGAAGAACGAAAAAAGGAACTTGAATTTCAACTTTCAGGAAATGAACTCTCGTCTAATAAGATCGTAAAAGATCCACGGGGATTAGTAGATCAGGCAAATGAAATACATGATATCCGTTTTCTCCAGACCAAAAGAGAAGAAGGAAGAAATATTGAAATTCCAGAAGCAGAAAAAAAATTAATATTATGGTTTTTAGGATGTAGTGTATTTTGGCTTTTTATGGGAACTACCGTTGGTGAATATCTGGGGATTAAATTCGTGGCCCCCGATGCTGACCATGTCAGTTGGCTGAGTTTTGGACGTCTGAGGCCAGTACATACCAATATGGTTTTCTGGGGCTGGGCATCGATGGCCATGATGGGATTTTCCTATTATGTTGTTCCCAGAGTTGGAAATACTAAAATCTTCAATCTCAAAATAGGATACCTTACCTTGATATTAATGAATTCCGCCGTATTTCTAGGTAGTCTCTGTTTAATGGCAGGGATCAATAACAGTGGTGGGGAATACAGAGAATACATTTGGCCGGTTATGATACTTTTTGCTGTAGGAATTATAATTAGTATTTACAATCATATTAGTACTATAGCATTCCGGAAAACGGAAGAAATTTATGTTTCTAACTGGTATATCGTTTCTGCCATGATGTTTGTGGTTGTTATTTTAGTGGTCGCTTATCTTCCTTTCTGGCAGGATGGTCTAGGTGAAACAATTACCCAGGGATATTTTATGCATCAGGGAGTTGGGATGTGGTTTATGTTCTTCAACCTGGGGCTCATGTATTATTTCCTACCCCAAGAACTTAACAGTCCGGTGTATTCATACAGTCTGAGTATACTTGCGTTTTGGACGCAGATTTTATTTTATACGTTGATTGGGACTCATCATTTTATCTTCAGTGCTATTCCATGGTGGATGCAGACCATCGCTATTGTTGCCAGCGTCGGAATGGTAATTCCGGTTGCAGCAGGAAGCGTCAATTTTATGATGACCATCCGTGGCTCATGGCATCGCCTTAAACTTAGTTATGTACTTCCATTTTACGTGGTTTCCATCATTTTCTATTTTACAGGCTCCATGCAAGGAACAGCAGAGGCTTTTAGGGCAACCAATTTATTATGGCATTTTACCGACTTTACTGTAGCTCATTCACATTTGACAATGTATGGAATCATCACCTTTATGTTATGGTCTTTCACCTATACCTTAGTTCCGCGGCTTACCTCCTATGATCCCCCAAGCATTACCGTAGGATTACATTTCTGGATGGCTTTGATCGGAGTACTGGTCTATACGGTCTCTTTAATGATAGGCTCTACGGAAAAAGGAATGCTTTGGATGGAAAAAAAACCTTTTATTGAAGGAGTTATAAAGATGTTTCCTTTTTGGCTTTGGAGAGCAATTGGCGGAACAATGATGTGGATTTCACATATAGTCTATGCCTATAACTTTTACAGAATGATAAAACCGAGAAAGGAAATAAAACTTCCTCAATCACCTATAGAGCTTTTAGAAATCCTTCACACAAAACAAGCAAGATCATAATGGATTTTTTCAGCGACCATAAAAAATTGTTTTCATCGGCATTGGTATTTTTCCTTTTCCTAACCTTGATTATCTGCATTTTACCAGCACTTAACAATCAGAAAGCATACCAACCACTGCCGGGAAGCAAAGCCCTTTCAGAAGAGGAAAGTCATGGAAAAGAAATCTATATCCGTGAAGGATGTGTGGCCTGCCATACACAACAGGTAAGAAATGTTGATATGGATCAGGTTTTTGGAAGCAGGCCAAGTTTGGCTATCGATTATGTACGAAATAAAAGGTTAAATCTTTTTCAGAATACCGCCACCTTAATGGGAACTGAAAGGACCGGACCCGATCTTACGAGTATTGGAACCAGGCAGCCAAGTAAAGAATGGCAATATTCACATCTGTTCAATCCAAGATCAGTTGTTCCTGAATCCATAATGCCCTCTTATAAATGGTTGTTTATGATAAAAGAAAGACTTGACACCGGAGACGTGGAAGTAAATGTTCTGGAGAAATTTAAAGCCGGAATTAAAGGGAAAATTATTCCTTCAAAAGATGCTCAGGATTTAGTTGCTTATTTATTGAGTTTAAAACAAACTGAACTTCCTAAAAGTCTTCCTGCA
The DNA here is from genome assembly GCF_025403485.1 of Chryseobacterium paludis. Lineage (NCBI taxonomy): Bacteria > Pseudomonadati > Bacteroidota > Flavobacteriia > Flavobacteriales > Weeksellaceae > Chryseobacterium > Chryseobacterium paludis. The sequence continues at coordinate 399,158 of NZ_CP099966.1, read as the reverse complement.
AGAGAATTTTTATATAAAATAGAGAAAAAAACTGAAGCTAAAGCCAGCGGAGATAACCTTCCTGACGGAAGTTCGTTGTTTACGGCAAATTGTGCAACCTGTCATCAGGCCAATGGAGAAGGTCTGCCTGGAGCTTTTCCACCTTTAAAGGGAAGTCCCGTTGTTTTAGGTGATAATTTGGAATTATATGTCACCATTATTATGAAGGGATACGATCCGCGTCCGGAATTTGCAACAATGCCTGCAGTTGGCGATAACGCGAGATTTTCTCCGGAAGACGTGGCTGCTCTAATCAATCACGAACGGACAAGCTGGGGAAATACCGGTAAGAAAGTAACGGCTGAGGAAGTAAAAGCAATCATGGATAAAATAAAATAATATGAAAAAGATAAAATTTGGAATACCTGTTTTTTTATTTTGGGCAGGATATGTTCGTGCCTGTGATGCCTGTAAACTTCAGCAACCCAAAATTACACAGGATTTGACTCATGGAACTGGTCCGGAGTCAAACTGGGACTGGTGTATTGTCGTAGGTATTACTGTAATAACACTTATTACTTTGCTTTATTCTTTCAGATTCCTTATTAAACCGGGGGAAAAGAACAGAAAACATATCAAAAATACAATATTGGATTTTTAAAACTTCGAAGAATGTCAAAATACAATGCCATTGTCTTTTTATTTATGGATGAGGAAGCGAATCCAATTGCCGAACTTCAGACTCCTGTCGTTTTTAACCTTGATACCACAAAATTAACAGATGGAGAACATACTCTGAAAATTGTAAGCAAATTTGATCAGAAAGAAGGATTAAAGATCATCCGTTTTACAGTTCGTAATGGTCCCATTATTCATATAGAAGGACTTTCCGATAATGAAACGGTGAATGGGACTTTACCATTAATGCTCAATGCCTATGATACAGGAAGAAACCAGAGCTTCATTATCAAAGGAAGTGAAAATCCCAGAACGATCCCAATTTGGGTTTGGGTAATCGCTTTGGTTTTTGTAGCCTGGGCAGCTTTTTATATAGTAACGAACTTTCGTCTTTGAATTAGTTTATTATTAGTTTATTTTTTTTAATCTTGTCAGGATAGCCTTCCTGACGAGGTTTTTGTAAGATATCTAGATTTATGAAGTATCCTACCCCCAGACAGCCGTCATATTCTGGAGGACCAGAACTTAAGAAAGAAATCACAGAAACAATTTTCTAGAATATCATAAAAATAAGGACACCATCGTGTTGATTTATGCCGCGAAAAATAAAAAGTATTGCTACCCCTTGATTAAAAAATATTTAGAAGATTTGACCTAGTCAGATAGAATATCATGTACTATTTTTTTGACTGCACTTCTCCAACACTTAATTTTGTAAAAATTGAATTCATACAGGTAATGAAAAGGAAAAAAATACAAAGACATCATTATTTCAGGTTAGTTTTAGTTTCAGTCTTAATAAGCATCTGCGCATCTTTTCTGGGATATTCGTTAAAATTCATAACTGAACGTTTTCAAAAACTCATATTCTATTTTGTAGAAAGAGAGAATTCTATATTATTTATTTTTCTTCCGACAATTGGAATTACAGCTATATATTTTTTAAGAAAATATCTTTTCCTAAACAGAAAAAATAAAGGAATCACCGAAATTTATAAAACCGTTGATCAAAGAAAAGACCATTTACCACTTTTTAAAATTCCATCACATTATTTTAATGGATTTCTGACAGTCATCTTTGGTGGTTCCACTGGAATTGAGGTCTCCACTGTCGTTGCAACGGCAACCCTTGGAAATGCAGTGTATGAAAAACAATTTTCCGCTAACATTTATAAACTAGAACTTATTTGCGCAGGAGTTGTAGCAGGAGTGGCCATCTTGTTTGGAAGCCCGATTGCAGGCTGGCTTTTTGCGATGGAAGTAATTGCAAGGAAATTTAATAAAACTCTTTTTATAAGTTGCACTGCATCAGCTGTAATTTCGGGAGTTTTTTTGCATTTTGTAAAGAGTGAACCATTACTTCCTTTCGAGATTACCGGATGGAAATGGAATGCCCTACCTTTTTTTATACTGTTAAGCTTGTTAGGTGGTATTTTATCTGTGTATTTTACATTTTTAGTGATCAAAATTAAAGACTTTTTTTCAGGTATTTCCAATAACTTTTACAGGGTAAATCTTGGAGCTCTAATCGTAGGAGGTATGATATTTTGTTTTCCTTTTTTATATGGAGACAGTTATCATTCGCTCTCGGAAATTCTTAATCATCCTCAAAGTTTCTCCTTTATTTTCCTTCTTTTTCTAATTCTCTTAAAACCCTTGGCTTCTTCATTAACCCTTGGCGCAGGGGGAGATGGTGGTGTCTTTGCACCAAGTATTGTTGCCGGTGCTTTTCTTGGGTTTACATTTGCACTTTTCTGTAATACCTTTTTGGGAACTTCTTTAATTTACCTCAATTTTGTTTTAGTCGGAGCTGCTGCTACTTTATCGGCATCTATTTATGCTCCCTTTACAGCACTTTTTCTAGTCTGTAATCTTGCTCCCAATGGTTACATTCTGTTCTTTCCTATTTTAATAGGATGCCTGATATCAAAAAATTTCGCTAAAAGGATATTACCTTATAATGTGTATACTTATAATTTATAAAAATGTTTTTCCTTTATAGAAAGTCAGCCTTTAGTACCTCAACCATAACCATTAATTAGCAAGCAACTTCTTATTTTCCATTGGCATCACCTTTTTTCATTCTCTAACTGTTAATTCTTCAATTTGTATAGGCCTCCAAATTCATGCACCATAACTGCTTTCATTTTTTTTGGATCGTCATTTCAATAATTAATTGTTATAATGAGATGATCTTACTAAATGATCACATCGAGAGAAATTAACCTGCAAATTGAGATATTTTTTTATCCTCTACCCTTACTCCCATTCCATTCAAAGAAAAAAATACCAAAATAGTAGTCAAAAAAAGCCAATACCTTCCATCAAATACCTTCTGTAACGAAATTGTAACAAAGACTGCTAAATTCGATGTTAGATACATATTTAACATCATGAAAAAATTAGAAAACCCAGGGGATATAGATTTAATTCCCAACTCAAGAAAAAATAACAACTCTTTTATAAAAATTGACAAACAAGGGGATTTTTTTTCCAATTTCTTTTTCAATTTTTTCAGTCAGCTTAAGGATCCTACGTCATTTATTATGTTCGATGTTTCTTCTAAAGATGCTAAGAGTTTTCACATACAAAATCTGGATAAACTTAACAGTACATTCAAAACAACCAATCAAAATATAAAAACGATGAGTGCAACTACCCCATCTTCAGAAAAGGAATACCTATATTCCACTGATCAGATTGACTGGAATACCATGTCAAAATTCGGTTTAAACCAGGAAAAATTAGAGAAACTAAATGCACTAGATCCCCTATTACGGGGATTTAAAACCAATGGTCTTGTCCCCATTACAATGAATTTGGGAACTGCTGTAAGCAAAATGGACGTCCGCCTTTCATTGCAGACCAATGACACCGGAGATGTTGTTATTAACCTTCATAGTATCAGAAAAGAACCTAGCTTCAATTATCCGTTTCTCGGACATGAGTTTACCCAAGAAGACAAGAAAAACCTTAAGGAAACAGGAAACATGGGCAGGATTGTTGATCTTGTCAATCCTAAAACCGATGAGATCATCCCTTCTGTCATAAGCAGAGACCGGCTCACCAATGAGCTTATTGCCTACCGGGCCGAAAATATTAAAATTCCTGATGAGATAAAAGGAGTACCACTGGATGTTGTACAGAAACAAACGCTCATGGAGGGTAAACCCCTTTATATAGAGGGAATGCTTTCCAAAAAGGGCGAGCTATTCAATGCATCGGTCCAATTTAATGCTGATAAGAAATATGTAGAATTCTTATTTGACAGAGGGATGAGCAACCAACAATCTCATGGCAATCATGCAATCGCAGACCAATCTGCCGAAATCCCCAGAACATTCAGGGGAAAGGAACTGAATGACGAACAGTATGATCAATTCAAAGCGGGTCAAACTATTTACATTGATGGTCTGATTGATAAAAAAGATCAGAAATACCAAGGCTACATCACATTCAATAGAGACACAGGTAAGATTGATTTTTCTTTCAAAAACCCTAACAATCTCGGAGAACAGGCAAAACCTACTGAAGCACATGCAACCCAGGTGGCCATCAACTCCGAGGGTAAAACCAATGAGGCCACTAAAAACATCAAGGAGCCCTTACAATCTGCTCAGCAGACACATAAAGACAAAAAACAACAAGAGAAACAGCAAAAGCCTAAAACACCTGCTAAGCCAAGATCACGTAAAATATAAGCTATGAAAGTCATCATTGCAGAAAAGTCGAGTGCTGCACTGGAAATAGCCAGCGTATTGGGCCCGTTTCAAAAAAAAGAAGGCTATCTGGAAGGCAATACCTACTGTGTGACCTGGGCTTTTGAACATTGGATAGATCTGGGAATGCCACATAGTGAAGATATTTCAGGATTTGAAACAAATTCTCTTCCTGTACTTCCGGAGCCATATTTACGGGCTACCGGCAAGATTAAGAAAGAGAACAGCCTTGCTCTGGGTATAGCCGCATTAAAACAACTGAGCATAATTCAGCAGCTTTTTAATCAGTGTGAGGGCATTATCGTGGCTACCCATGCAGACAGAAAGGGGGAACTTATTTTCAGGTCCGTCAACCAATACCTGAAATGTACAAAACCCTTTGAAAGGCTTTGGATCAGTTCCCTTACTGAAAAATCGATTAAACAGGGCTTTGAAAACCTGAAGCCTGGAAAAGATTTTCACGGATTATATAAAGCATCTCAATGCAGTCACTACGCAGATCGGCTCATAGACATCAATTCCACGCAAGCATTACACACAGTCACACATAAAAATATTTATTTGCCGGGAAGAGTACAGACTCCCGTACTGGCTATGATATGCAAGCGTTACTTTGAAAACAGGGATTTCTCGGTACAGAAATACTGGCAGATAGAACTTCTGCACACCAAAGATTTCATTGAATTTAAAAGCCGTTCACAAACCACGCTGAATAATAAAAAAAAGGCAGAAGACCTTTTGAGATCCATTGAGAGAAATGGCAATACCATAAGTGTTGCATCCATTACTCATAAAAATATAACGGAACATCCTCCTTTATTATTTGATCTGACAGGTTTGCAAAAAGAAGCCAATCAAAAACTGAATCTTTCAGCTGAAGAGACCCTGAATATAGCACAAAGTTTGTATGAAAAGAAATTCATCACATATCCTAAAACAAAGAACAAATATATTCCTGAAGATATGTGGACTGAGATCCCCAATCTCATCAGGCTATTGGAGAGTAAGGATCATTTCGGGCAGATTATCTGCACAATGAAATGGGGGCATTTTAATAAACATATTGTCCGTCATGCAATGTTTACTGATCATCCGGGACTTCTTATTACTGAAAAGATCCCTTCGGCATTATCTTCAGAGCAGAATGCTGTATATGAAATGATTGCCTTTCGATTATTAGAATCTGTTTCTGAGGCATGCATCAGGCAAATTACCGAAGTTTCATTACAGGCTTTGCATTACGATTTTATAGCCAAAGGCTGTAAGATCCTGAATACGGGCTGGCGCTTGATCAAAGGCCAGTTTTCCGACGAAACAAGGACAATAGAGGATCTTCCATCTTTAAAAGAAGGTGATGAACTTAAGATCAAGGTGACTGCTATCCTGGAGGAAAAAGCCAAGCCACCTGAACTTTACACGGAAGCCACGCTTCTTTCCGCTATGGAAACAGCAGGAAAACGAGCCGAAGATGGTGAAGAAAAGAAAATCTCACAGAATATTGGGATCGGCACTCCTGCAACAAGAGCTGGCATTATTGAAACATTATGTAACCTGGATTACATTAAACGGGAAAATAAGTCACTGATTCCCACTGAAAAAGGATTGCAGATCTATGAACTCGTTAAAGACAAAAAAATTGCAGATGCAGCAATGATGGCTAAATGGGAGCTGACCATGCAAAAAATAGAAAACAACGAAACAGATGCCATCAGTTTTCAAAAAGAAATTGAGGCTTACGCAGCATCTATTACCCAAGAATTGCTTCAAGTAAAGCTCAGGCAGATGAACTTACCACCGATAATCTGTCCTAAATGCCAATCCCATCCATTAACCATTCTGGACAAAATCATCCAATGTACGGGTGGCGCTTGCAGATGGCTGATGCTTCGCAATATTTGCGGAATTTCAATGGATCCAAATGATATTGAAAGCTTATTTGCAAAGGGAAAAACCTATTTGATAAAAGGAATGAAAAGCAAATCAGGAAAGAAATTTGATGCCCATCTGGTATTAAATGAAGATCATACGATTTCTTTTGAATTTGAGAACAATAAGAAATAATCCCGGCAAATATTCCGTATTTCAATAATCATTTAAAGGAATGAGGCGATCCATGATCAGCCTCATTCTTATTGTTACCGGTTATTCATGCTGCAGTAAATGCCGTAAATCCGGATCATTCTTTATACGCTCCATCTCAGTTTCAATAATCTGAACAATATCATTCTTAACCTGCATATAATTGCCCTGAATTTCCTGCGTCATCATATCCTCTCCCATTTCATTTTTAAAAGACATGATCTCAGGTATTTTCTGATAGTTTTTAGTTTCAGCAGTAACTTTTTCATTATCGACTACAATTTCGGCATGAAAAATCTTCTGCCCGATACGTTGATCAAAATTATCAGAAACAGCCCCTACAAAAATTCCCTGAGTCAATGCAGATATCTTGGAAGCCGGTATCAGACTATCGAGCTGAGTAGAAATCGAGGTCGATTTATCATTTCTGTTAACGGTCATACTTTGCCTCTTCTGCAATACTTTACCAAATCTTTCTGATAAGCCTTTAGCAGTCTCTCCCACTACCTGGCCGCTAAAGATATTACCCACCGTATTTTGGATCACCTTGCTTTCTTTATCTCCATAATCCCTGGTCAATTGTGAAAAATCCTGAAACCCCAAACATACCGCTACCTTATTACTCCTTGCCGTAGCGATAAGGTTATCCAATCCTCTGAAATAAATAGTAGGCAGCTCATCTATGATCACAGAGCTTTTCAGCTGCCCTTTTTTATTAATCAGCTTTACAATGCGGGAATTGTATAAGCCCAATGCCGCCGAATAGATATTCTGCCTGTCCGGATTGTTTCCTACACAAAGTATTTTAGGTTCTTTGGGGTTATTAATATCCAATGAAAAATCATCCCCTGTCATGACCCAGTATAAACTGGGAGAAATCATTCTTGACAAAGGGATCTTAGCAGATGCAATCTGTCCCTGGAGCTGATCCTGCGCTCCCCCCTGCCATGCATCCATGAACGGGGAAAGATAATTTTCCAGGTCTGGATAAGATGTCAGAATGGTAAAAACCTGGGAGTACTTTTTATTGAGCAATTCAATGGCATGAGGAAATGTACAGTAATTTCCATTCTCATAGATCTTCAAGAACCAAATGATGGCTGCTAAAAGAATAATGGGTGATTCTACAAAAAAGTCGCCCTGTTTTTGTATCCAGCTGCGGTTAAGGTTGAGCATGATGGTATAAGCAGCTTCGTAGGCATCCGAAATGTCGGTCATAAAATCCGGATTGAGAGGATTACATCGGTGGCTTTTTCTGGGATCATCAAAATTGATGACATAAAATTGTGGTTTTATCTTGTATTTATGCTGGTTCTTCAATAAATGGTTATAAGCTACGGTGGAGAGGTCATCGAATTTAAAATCATAGATATACATTGAAAAGCCTTTTTCAATTTGCTGCTTAATATAATTGTTCACTATTGCATATGATTTGCCTGATCCTGGTGTTCCCAGTACAATGGTCGCCCTGAACGGGTTTACAATATTGATCCAGCCTTTGTTCCATTTCCCTTTGTAATAAAACTTTGTAGGAAGATTGATGGAGTACTCGTTTTGCATCAGTTTGGTTTCCTGCATAAAACTTTCATTTTCATTATTGAAAACATCATCCATAAGGTTATTTTTCAATAAACGGCTCATCCATGTACCGGCCATCATCAAGCAAATGTATCCCAAAAAAAAGGCAAGTATATAAAGGTATTCTCCGATCAGAGGAGATAAGCCTAACAAAGCAGTGTTTAGGAAAAACAGGATAAACCCGATTCCCAGTGCTACGTTGATTCTATACCAGGTGATCTTCTCCGTTTTCACCCCTTTGGTACCCAGGCAGCTCAATGCAAGCAACACGAGGACAAGTACTTTGGTATGCATCGGATGGTAAAATAATCCTGCGGTTCTATTGAAATTGCGCAGTATCTTATTGATTATTTCCAAAGTCCACCCCCTTTCCAGAAAAAATGCATAACAATACCAATATAGGTGCATAAGCACGATCAGAATACTTACAGCTCGCATCAATGCCATGATCTTAGCCAGGCCTCTTAAGTCATCTTCTCCTTGCATTTGATCATATTTTAATGTTCTGTCTTCAATTTAGATGCTGTCACAGGCATTTTTAAAAAGTGGCAACTACCGGCTTTTTATGACTGTATTTGGCAGCGTATCCATCCTATATTTAATCACTGGCAATCCATAAGCTTCACTGAGAATGTTTAAATTTGTTTGTTTAAGAAAAGTACGATGACACCCATCCAATCAAAATACACCGAGCTCCTTGACAATATAGGATCAACTATCGAGATAGCCAGGCAAAATGCAGTCAGAGCAGTCAATACTGAACTTGTGAAAGCCAATTGGGAAATTGGCAGGCATATTGTCGAATTTGAGCAACATGGACAAGAAAGAGCTGAATACGGAAGTAATCTATTATCAACACTTTCCAAAGATCTTAAGCAGCGTTATGGCAAAGGATTTGGCAGGCGGAATATCCTTGATATTCGCCGGTTTTACCTTACGTATCAAAAATGGCAGGCAGTGCCTGCCAAATTAAGCTGGACCCATATGGTCACTTTACTCGGCGTTTCAGATGATACGGCAAGAAAGTTTTACGAAAAACAAACCGTATTGGAAAACTGGGGCTACAGGGAGCTTGACCGGCAGATTAATTCTTCCGTGTTTGAACGCCTTGCCTTGAGCAAAGATAAAAAAGGTGTATTACAGCTTGCAGAAAAAGGACATCTCATTACCCATTCCACAGAGGCTATAAAAGACCCTTACATTCTTGATTTCCTTCAATTACCTCAAAGCCATCAGGTAACAGAAAAGGCTTTGGAGCAGAAAATCATCGATAACCTGCAAATGTTCCTTTTGGAGCTGGGCAAAGGTTTTGCCTTTGTGGGACCCCAGAGGTACAATTTTCGAACACTTTTGTAGAAGACTTGAACGAAATTGCAAAATTATCATCAATCAATTATTTGGAAAAAGCATCTGATTATACAAATTAACAAATGGATAAAAAAAGAAATTTTAACATGTAGTAAATTGATATATGGCATTAAAATGCATTCATTTCGAGAACGAAAAAACTACTACAGTGTTTGTAATTCTTTAAACTTTTGTTATTTTTTTTAAAATAGGTTTTAAATATTAATGATGTATTTGTAAGTTATTAATTTGTTATCTTGTAATTCAAATTTAAACTGATGACTGAAGCAATTTTTGGATTAATAGGCGTGTTAGTTGGATCTGGAATTTCTTGGTTTCAATCATATTGGACTACTAATAAAGAAGCAGAAAAGAACGCCAGATATTTAGCGATTAGAGTTGTTTGCATATTAGATAAGTATATGGAGGATTGTGCTAACGTAGTTAAAGATGATGGTTTATACGAAGGACAGAGATCATCAGAAGGTTGTCTCGTTTCTCAAGTTGATATTCCTTCAGCTCCGAATTACCCTGAAGATGTTGACTGGAAAAGCATAGATCCAGATGTGATGTTTGCTCTTCTTTCTTTTCCATCTGAAATTGAAGATGGAAATCGAATAATCAGCGCTGCAACTATCATTGCGTATCCTCCGGATTATCAAGATTGGTTTGATGAAAGAAAATTTTATTATTGCCAATTTGGATTAATTGCTCACAAACTTTCAAATGACCTGTCTGAGAAATATGGTATTAAGAAGAAAAAATACAACGAATGGAATCCTGTAGATGATTTCTCCACGGAATTAAAAGCTATTGTACAAAGACGTAATCATCGGACTGAAGAACATAAGGCATTTGTAAAAAGAGTTTTGGGATAAACTTATTTTTCTCATTTATTTTAAAAACTTTCTTCTTTGGAAATAAATCTTCCATTCCCCTCTATTTCATTAAAATTCAATCCTTTTGTTGCCGCCTTAAAATCCACTTGGGAATTTTGAAATGAAGCAAAAACAATACTTTGTCCTTCTTTTTGAATAGATAGCTCTTTTAAAAATTCATGAAAATCCTTTGTAGAAGCTGATTGCTGTTGTGGTTCATCAAAAATTAGTAAAAGAGGGTGATTCCCATTCATATAATAAGAAGTTTCTAAAAGAGCAATGTAATATGCCCACATACATCTTATATGATCACTTCCTGATGAGTCGAATCGAATATCATAAGATTTAGGTCTTTCGTTGGGAAGCCGTATTTCAATTACAGGAGTGTACTTATCACGAGAAATTCGAATTGAATTTTTGTCTTTACTTTGATAGTTGAAAAGAGTCAGTAATGCTATGAAACGATTCTCTAGAAATTTTATTTTTTCATTATCTTTTGCCGTAAAGAAATCACCTCCCAAGTTAGATTCAATACCTTTTAATCTCTCCCACTCTTTTGAAAGCAATTTAAGTTGAGTTTTTAGACCGTCTGCCGTCTCAACCAAATTTTCATAAACAATAATTAGTTTTTTTATATTAATTTTTCTCTCGATAAGTTCTTCTGACGGAAGCCTTTCATCAGAAACAAGATCTTTCTTAATACTTCTAATTTGTTGTCTTAAATCTTGAATTTGATCGCGGAGATCATTGAGCTTTCTTTCGTTCCCAATTACCTTTTTTCTTTCACCTACAACGAATGTCTCAAGCATTTTGAGTTGAGCTGTAAGAAATATAATATTCTTTTCAACATCCATAGGTACTTGGTCAACCTCTGCTGGCAATAAAGTTGCATTTATTTCCTGATTACAAGTTGGGCATTGATTATTTGCCAATGGAGATTCTACTGCAGCTCCAAGATTGAGCATTTTTCTAGCGGATTTATTGTTAATCAAATCCTCTTCAATATTTCTCTTTTGTCTAATATACTGCTTTAGTTGATCTTTTTCTATAAAACTTTCATTTTCCCATTTTTCAAGAGTATATGTGTATCTAACTAAGTTTTCATTTAACACCTTCAAACGAGATTGATTTTTTTCAACGTTTTCTCCAACTGTTACTTCTGTTTGTTTTGATAATTGATGATATTCAGTTTGAAGATTTTCTAGCAGTTCGCTAACCAAATAATATTTTTCATTTCTAAGAAACCGAAAATACACATCAGAAATATTGTTAATAATCGCCGGAGATTCCGTAATACCTGTTAATTCTCCACTACTTCGATCACCCAATCTAACGAATTCACTGTATAAAGATTGCCAACGGGCAATTACAGTTTGCTTTTGTATATTTAATGAGATTTTAGCCTGTTCATTTTGGAAAACATCAAGATTGAGCAAAAATTCTATCACCCTTTCTTCAGCATTCTTCACCCTATAGAACGGCATTGTGGCAAAAAGAGACGACCATCCTGATTTTTGCTCTACTATAAAAGATGGTGCTATAAGAGGAAGATACAACTTAGTACTATTTCCTGCACTATCAAGAACATTTGGTACTTGCCATCCTAAAAATTCTTCAAGAAAAACATGAAATCCGTATTTGACGTCGGTTGCAGCACCACTATCATGAATATACATTTGTCTAATTTCATAATTTCCGTTAGGATCAGTCAGGTAAGGACCATCAATTACGTCTACTAACTGAGGCTTTCGATTTTCATTTATGACGCTACGTCTAATTGTAACTGTTTTATCAGCGTTAGAAATTTCAAGAACGATAGATGATTGTAAGACGTTATACTGATGGTTTCCATCAAGTACTGCATCTTTTAAAACCGACTGCATGGTTTTCTCATTTTTTCCTCCAATCAACTCTTCAAATCCTAAAGCATAAATAATAGATTGAAAAATAGTACTCTTACCACTCGTATTGTTAGCTCTAATAATATTAAGACCCGATTCAAAAGGAAAGAATGCACCATACAATCCATTGGTTGTATTGATTTCTAGTCGAAGAGCTTTAATTTGTAACATCTATTAAAAAAATTTATTGGATAATTGTGTAATTTGTGATTCGGTGATAGTATTTTTACCTATTGCTGATAAAAATTCCTTCTCTCGGACAAATAGTTCTTTATCTTTTAAAATAGCCTTTGCAAGCTCCTTTCCTTTAAAGGTAATTACAAAATCTGCTCCTATATTTTCTATCAAATCATCAGCAGTTGCAAAAGTTAATGCGCGATTCACTGTTGGTTCAATCCCCCATATGTGAAGGTGGCTTGAAAATTTATCTCCAATCCATCCGTTGACAATTGATGTATTTGCCTTTGTTTTTATTGCCCAGCATAAAAAATGAAGCTTCATCATAGAAGATTTTCCTGATCTACTTGACAAATGTAGAATTAACAAAATATGTGCAATCTTATATAATGGACGATAATCAGCTGGTATTGGGATGGCTCTTTTAGTAAAGCTGAGTCCCTGTATTTTTCCCTGCATTACTATTCAAAATCTAATGGACATCGTAAAAGCCAATCTGCAATAACACCATTTGTAAGATTAGTTATTGTCGTATCGTCCAAATACGTGAAATTCTCCCTAAGTTTCTTATCAACCAAAGTTCGTAAACTTTTATACAGTTCATTATTGTTATCACTAGGAAACATGCACTGTTCTTTCACAGTTTCTTCAACTTGTGAAATTAATATCAGATATTTGTCATAATCCTGCGGATGAAGACGTTGCCACCTGCTTAGTATCGATTCCCGGTCAAAGTAGCTTTTAATGGTATTTTCTGTAAGATCATTGACTTTTTTTGTAACACCATTCATATCAGCTGGAAATCTCTTGATATGTTTTCTAATTGCGTTACCAACCAGCTCATTTTCCTGCTCTTTCCAAGAAGTCATAGTTCCGGTACTAGAAATCTTTGGGTTGATCATTAATTTTTGAGAACCACCATTCAGTGCAATTGGAATTTCCTTGGTAAAATTCCCAATATCATGTATTATCACCCTGAAATCATCATCAATAAAAGGAAGGTTTAGCTGCCTAAGTTCTTCTACTTTATTATTACAATGAATAACAAGTTCCTTCATTCGATATTCAGGTGTAACAAATATCCATTCTTTTATTTTTGTTCCATCGAAAATTTGAAGAAGGCGATCTTGGTAAAGTGATAGTTTATTTACATCCTTTGTAATCTTATCTCGTTGCTTCTCATAAAGTGCAGCAGAAGTCATGTTATTATCTGGACAATAACATTGGAAAACTTTACCAGTTCTAGTAAATCCTTCAATTCCAAAATCACCCGGTGAAGCAGGAATAGATTGATATTGCTCAGATTCATATTTTAATCTTAAGCAGATTTGAATTAGTTCTTCCCAAGAATCTCCATTAAAGGGACCGAATTTGGTTGTGTACATAGTTACTTCACTGATTACGTCGTTTTTCAATTGTGAATTTATAAAAAATATTCATAAATCCTCATATTTAAGTGAATTATAACCAATATTTCATAATCTTCAGACAATTTTTATTTAGGATTGCAACTTAATGATATTTGAGTATCAATTACCTTATAAACATTACAGTAGGTTTTGCAGTTTAAAGATATCGGTTAATCATTTACAAATATTACGGTTAACCACAGTATTAATAAGTATTTTTTGATTACGTCTCTACAGCATATCTTAGTGTAATTGTACGGTACTTAGATTAATCCGGTAACTGAACGCCTCCATTACCAGCAACATTCATGTATCCTTTGCTAACATCTATAATTTTTTCCAAGTTTTTCCAACCTCTGGTCCTAATAGTGCAGAATATTTTAATCTCTTTATCAGGATAAACTTTCTGAAGTTCTAGTGCAGAAGCCATAGATGTTCTACCTAGTGTTAGAATATCGTCAACCACAACAATGGTTGGTTCAGTGATCAATATCGGTGTTACTTGTAAACTGTCTTGATGTACTTGTACTGTATTTCTGGTATCGGAATGAAATTGTCCACTTGATTTGGGGATTGCATATTTGCGCTTAAGACAATCGGCTACACTCTCGCCTAATCCGTTACTAACAAGTGTCTCACAGATGATCTTAGACGGAAAAACAGCTCCTTCAATAAGAGGTGTACTCCGTGGTACAGGTATTAGGGCTGACTTTGCAAAATATTCCGATAGACCGGCTTCTTTTAATCTCTGGCTTAATCTTGTACTAAATATGACATCTCCGTTCTTACAGGAACCTGCAACCGTACGTGAAGCAATTTCGATCTCAGACTTACCCCTTGGAGAATAGGCCAAAAACGTGAGGAACTCAAAAGACATATTCTTTCTTTGTTGTTAGATATGGAATGCTTTCGATCAAAAATTCAAAGTTATCATTAGTCAGTACCTGTGCACCATAACTGAGCATTTCTTCTGCCCATGAGATTTTATCGTTAAGGACATTCTCCATAATAAACAACTGTCTTCCCAATCTCAATGCCTCCCAACCTTGATGCTTGGTTCCACTCTTCTCACTGGCCTCAATGATGATCGTTGCATCACTGATCAACGCCATTGTGCGGTTTCTGATAGGGAAACTTTTTGGTGTTACGGGATAGTTTTCCGGGAACTGCGAGATCAGTAGGTGATTTTCAGCAATGAAATCCTGAAGATCTTTATTTTCAGCAGGGAAATATTTATTAAGAGGTGTTCCGATAACACCGATGGTATGACCATCAAATTCAATCGCAGTTTTGTGTGCGATCGAGTCAACACCTTCCGCTAAACCGCTGACCACAGTGATATCATTTTGTACCAAAAGCTTTGCGATCTTCCTTGCTCTTCTTACCCCAAGTTCTGACACCTTCCTAGAACCAACAACCGCTACCCTTCTTCCATTTTCCAATAACGAAAAGTCCCCTTTGTAAAGTAACTCTTTGGGACTGTTTTTCTTCTCAACGGTGGTCAGCTTATCGTAATATTCGTTAAAAGCACTGATCTGCATAGGAACTCAAGATTTAAATGAATAATGTAAATATAGTTTTTTTACCCTATAAATACAAATTGAAAAATATTCTCGATTACGTAAAGTAGTACTACAATAATTTAAAGAGAAATCATATTTCTCATAATAAACCGGTAAAAAGGCAGCTAAGGTATATCGGCCATCCATTTCTTCACCCAGCCAAAAGACTACGGCAACGGTTTCCTCCCTGTCGATACTCTTTTAATTTATTTACAGAACACATCTAGCAATCTGGATTGTGCTCACGTTCATTCTTTATAAAGGATTTTCTTGGTTTCAGTACAGCTAAAAATGAACTATATAGCAAAGAAGAAATTAATCATCGATAAAAGTGTTTGAAGATACGCTTGTCTTGCTCATACATAGCCAAATGGCTCCATTTTTTTTTTTATAGATGGAGCCATTTTTTTATTTTTCGAAAACAGAATAATCCTGATTAATATTTTTTGAACACCTAACAAAAGCTATTCAAACATTTATTCTTGTTTGATCGTTTCAATCACTCTTCGTTTGTCGATAACTAGCTCAATTGGAGATTCCCTTGGACAAATTATTACAATCGCAATACGAATAGTCATATGATCAGTTGCTGCTAAATAGCTGCCTGATCAAGAAACTGTAGGTATAACTATTTTATAAGATCACAACTTTCCATTTCGAGATTAATAATAGTTTTACGATTTGAAAGCAGATAGTTTATGGGTTGGGAAGATAAAATTCCTAAATCTGGTTTGATAGATCATCAATCATTAGATGATGAGTTTAATGCTTCCACTAAATTACTTATAAATTGATCTCGTTTCTCTTCAGGCAACAATTCGATTGAAAGGAAAGGATTCAGGTCTTCAAGTTCAACTAACACAAGTTTATCGTTTTTAAGACGGCAAGCATCGACCCTTGTAATTCCGCGTTCTATATTATTCCATTCTATAAATTTTTTCGCAAATCCAAGATCGCTTTCTGATGGTCTATATTCGACCAATTCCCAGCGTTTGTTTTTGTCTGGGGCATAAAGTGCATATTGAAATTGGTCATTTAAATAATAGAATGAAACTTCGTATTCAAAATCGATCAATGGTTGAATTAATTTTCCCTGAGGATTTAAATTGAGCAATTGCTTATGGATCAAAATTTCCATCCCGATCGAATCTAAGGTATCGACGTGAAAAGAAAAGAAATTTCTTCAAAAATTATCAACTTAAATAATCGTCTAAATAGTGCCAGAGAAAAATATTTAGAGGATAAATTGGATTTTGAAGATTATCAATTGATTAAAAATGAAAGTAAAAAGAAAATTGATGTATTGGAAATGGATCTGCAAAATCAAAAGCTGACTGGTAGAAACACCGATATCAAAACTAAACTTGATCAGGTTTTAAAAGTGCTACCAAATCTCTCTCAACTTTATACTACAGGAGATTCTGAGACTAAAAAGGTAATAATGTGTTCGATTTTTGCCGAAAAACTCGAATTTTACGAAACAACTTTTCGAACACCCCACATAAATTCTGCACTATCTTATATCTTATTAATAAACAATCAATTACAGAATAAAAAAAAGGGAAAATCACTGATAAAAGTGACTTTTCCTTTAGAGTGAAGACAATATAAAATATCACTGAGAAACAGACATTTCTATATTGATCTTGTTTTTTACCATCGTATTCTAAAATGCTTTGTATTGATTGATTTAAAGATAAAGCAGGTGGAGCATAACGATATCGGTCAGATGAACCTTTACCTGAATTACTTCAAATCAGAGGAAAATGTTGAAGATGATAATGAACCCATCGGTATCATCCTCTCCGCAGAAAAAGACGAGGTACTTGTAGAATATGCTACCAGTGGAATTTCAAACAAGATCTTTGTTTCTAAATACCAGCTTTATTTACCCGATAAAAAAGAACTGCAAAACAAAGTGAAGGCCATACTGGACAAAGAAGGATAAAGGGGAACAGCTGAAATATCTATTGCCTTCTATCGCTTCCGTTTCCTTCTGTTTTTCATTCGATGGGCAAAATCCTGCTCCTGATGGTCTTCTTCATTTTCGCAAGCCAATAGCCCTCCTATTCCTTCAAGCAGATGGTCATCAAACGGATCAGGGATTTGTCCGGCACTTAAAAAGACAAACAAAGAATGTGGGTCTTCTGGGATTATAAAATCCTTATCCGTTAAAGAGTTCACCCATGATTTTAGTTTTTTATCAGGTTGGATTCGGTCTATCCATCGCTCATTAAAAGAGTTCGCAGAAAAATATTTCCCTAGGCTTGAGCCGTTCCAGACTATTCTTGAATGATGATCAATAAAAGTGATACCGTATACGCGTCCTGTCTCATTCCTGCGAACTACAGTACTGATGCCTTGACTGGCTACAAGCTTTTTAAAGTCTCTTTCATTATCCACAGACCTTACAGCATGATCAATAACCGTTTTGATATCCTCTATAGCCTTAGCATTTGTTGACAATTCTTTACATTTTATAAAATACATCTCCAAAGTATCAAGACCTGCACTTTTACCCAGTAGAGATGCTTTAAAAGGATTCCCTACCCTTTCACCATGCTGATTCAGCGGAAAATATAATAGACCACGCTTTATCTCGCTATTCATTTCACCCTCTACTTTTTCAACCGTAATATGGAACAGGGAAAGCAGCGCATTATATTCCCCCCATGTTTTAAATTGGTAATATTCCGGCAAATGCCTTACAACAGAGGCAATCTGTCTTTTAATATTTCCAGTCCGGTAATCCACAGGATTAAAAATCATTTCATTTTTCAGGGAATCCTTTTCTGTTGCAGATAACAAACCATATTTCTTTTCCAATTCCCTGCATATATTCATTGACCTTTTTTTTTCGAACCTATCAGAAATTTTTCTCCCATCTTCATCCACGCAAACTGATACGATATGAATATGGGTGCGATCAATATCAGTATGTTTAAATACAACAAAGGGCTGTTTTTCATAGTTCATTTCCCGCATATAGTCTTGAGCCATCTCTATGAAGCATTCATCATCAACCTCATCTTTCGGATCAGGATTGAGGGATATGTGTAACGTATGCTTTTCGGTATTCCGGTTTGCAACAAGATAAGGCTCAAACGATTTGGCCAATTGCGAAACAGTATACCTGCCACTTGGCGTTTCAATTACCTTATTTGTCAACAGAATTTCTCCTTTACCCTTCTCAATTTTAGCCACATTATATGCCAAGGCTCCATATAAATTACTTCCCCTGCCAAGTTTTGCTATCATTTCCTTCTTATTTTTTCAAATGATGTCGGTTAAATTCCTGGGTTATCTCAATTATTTTTTGACATAATAATGCCATTTCTGCGGTCTGCCTTTCCAGCTTAAAAAGAAATGCCGCCGCTTTCTTCTCAGAAAAATGACTATATAACAATTTCACAATTTGATTATAATTCACTCCCACTGAACGGAATTGTGTATAAAGGGATGTTAACCGCATATAGAAATCTACAGAGCCTTTATCAATGCTGACCTTTTTTATTTCGTTAGAAAACAGCACCGAGACAATAAACTTTGCTTTATTGGTCATTCCCGACATTTCAAAAAGCGATATCAGCCTATCATTTTCTTGATCAGTAAGCCTGAAAACATGACGATGAATACTTGGATTCATTTTTGGCTTTCGACCACCTTTCTTCTTATAATTATTGTTTTTATTCTCCATGTCTGCCCCTATTTAATTATTCATAAAACTTCGACTTCGGAGCAAGTTTTAAGCTCCCTGCAAGGGCAAGTTGTTTTGAGGCACCCAAAACAGTTATGAGGCACTCAAAACACAACTTGCCGTGTTCTGATGAACACAAAAAATCATGCTTCCTTAACGATTAACTATACTGTAAAAATATATCTGGCCTGTAAAGTAAATTACCAGATGCTTCATCGTCATTTCTATTACATCAGGCACTTGTGATCTCTTGCAAAGTAAAGGCCTGTTAATGGTAAAACCCAATACGTAAGAGTCCCAAATACACCCTATTAAATGCCAATGTGTTCCATCGTTATCTACCGCAAATAAGTAAGTGCATTTCTTTGCACTTATAACAATATATAGGGATAAAGTTGGATATACATGTAATGAGATACCTATTCAGGGTATTAGGCAGAAAAATATAATTATCAATATATGTTTATAGAAATAGCTGCTTATCCATTTACCCACTACCGGGCACAGGTATATAAAAAAACACTCTTGTATCTGGCTAAGTACAGAAGTCCACCTATAATTAGACTTCTATATCTCGTAGTGAATATGCAGCTAAATAGATACAGACAAACTGATACAATACAAGAAAGTACAATTACAAATATTTATAATATGGACCCAAAACACAAACCAGTATTTATCGCCTTTTCCTCTCAAAAAGGCGGTGTGGGTAAAAGCACATTTACCTCTTTGGTGGCAAGCATCATGCATTACCGTATGGGATATAATGTCGCTGTATTCGATGCGGATTTTCCTCAGCACAGCCTTATGAAAATGAAATCCCGTGATCTGGCAATGGTCATGGAAAATGAGAACCTGAAAAGAATGGCCTATAAACAATTTACTGCCATCGGCAAAAAAGCCTATCCTATCATGCAACACAAAGCGGAATATTTACTTGAAGCCGCCCACAAATGGATAAGCGAATCAAATATACCTATCGATGTATTATTTTTTGATCTCCCGGGAACTGTGAATACTTCGGGTATCCTCAGAACGTTGGCAGGGATGCATCACATTTTCACACCTATAACCGCAGACCGCATGGTCATGGAGAGCACCCTTATATTTACCCAACTCCTGCAAAATGTAATTATGGAAAAAGGAGAAACTTCAATAAAATCCGTTAACCTGTTCTGGAACCAGGTAGATGGCAGAGAGAATACAGCTCTGTACGAGGTTTACAATAAGCTTATCGGACAATTGGGATTAAATCTGATGAAAAGCCAGGTCAAGAAAAGCAGTAAATTCCGTAAAGAAAGTGAATTAGACAGCAAAAATGTCTTCCGTTCTACTTTACTCCCTCCAGATGAACGGCTAATGAGGGCGTGCCAACTGGATATTTTCATAGAGGAGTTTTTAGAAATCATTCAATTATAGCTGTATGGATAAAGATAAAACAAAAAAAGCCCAACCTGATATTGATGAAGAATTAATGATGAACCTTATGGTTGAGGGGGTGAAAATTGACAGACTACCAATTCCTTTGGAACCAATCCAAGACCATATGGATGATGCAGACCTTCCCAATCAAAAACCTAGCGGAAAAGAAAAGGTTAAAGCAAAAAAAATACCCGTACCCGATTATGAAACTCTCTTTTTCAAAAAGCCCGATACAAATGCCCGTGATGGTAAAACGGTTTATATCAGACCTGTTTTTCATGAAAAACTATCCCGTATCGTACAGGTCATAGGTGAAGATAAGCTCACTATCTATGCGTACTTGGATAATTTGCTTGAATATCATTTTCATGAATTTGGGGACCAGATTACCATTAGTTTCAACAATAAATACAAACCTATTCTTTAAGTCATGGAAATTATAATAATGATGTGCCTGATGGTTATTATCGTATTGCTCATACAGGACAAGATATACATCAATAAAAGGGTTACACAAAGAAATATGGAAAAAACAGTCCCACATCCCCCTGAAATTATGGGACAGTCCAAGTCAACGAAAAAACGTTTGGTATCAAAAGGTACCGAAAATCCAAAGGAAGAACAGAAAAATATTTTAAGTACCCAACCTGATTTTGAGGAAGAGGAAGAAGAATGGAAAAAGCACAGGATAATGAGTGATGGTAACAGTCTTGCCCAAGGTGTCACTTTTGAAGAACTATGCAGCGTGGAGAGAGACCTCGATAGAGATAGCCTGGCACCGTCTCAAAAGGAAACAACCTCTGCTATCCTTCAAAAGATACATGGAACTGCACTATTCAACCTACTGGAAAATTCAATGGAAGATACCGCTCATAAAATAGCAGAACTATTGGATAATAGTTTTACAGTTGAAGACAAAAGTAGTTTTTCCATTTTACGGAAAGAAGACTATGAAAATTTCGATATTGGAGAATTTATCTGATGATTAAATTTGGATAATTATATTCAAATTGCCCACCATAGAAAGAAGCCCTTCTCGATTGAAGAGCTCCACGGGCTGTAAAATCTATGATGCTTAAAAAAGTGTTTTAAATAAAAGCTTCCCAAAAGAGGGAAGCACTACGATGTAAAAATGATGAAAAATTATTAGTTAGGTTCTCAATTCAAATTTAAGTTTTTCATTTTAAGTTTTTTTATGACCAGAATCATAAAGGTATGTTTAAAGGATTTTCAGTATCTTTAATTACAATGTAATTTTCTTTACATTATTTGTGTTTTTTAAGCCCTTCTTCGGAGGGGCTTTTTATCTAACAGACACACAATTACCAATAGAATAAGATATATTTAAATATTGATGCCGAAAATTATTTAAAGGATATTTAGATTATTACGAGGCGACATGTCTGGTTATTTGGATAAAATACATCCGGAAAAATAGAAATTCCATTGATCTCCTATTTCAATTTGCCATATTAATCAATTGAAGAGTCTGATTAATCGCAAGGATCAGACCTAATATCAAAAAGAGCCAGAACCGTACCGTCCGATAGTTTTTTTCCGTAAGGATGTACATTATCACACAAACAATCCAACCACCTACCGCAATGCTTTTAAAGGTCATGGAATATTTCATAAAGGTATTCCCGATAAGTAAAAGTATGATCCATAATAACTCAATGTATGGAGCATATTTTTGCCAAAACAGAATAAATCTTGACTTCATACAAAATAATCTTGTTCGTTTAATATAGAAATACAAAAACTATACCTTCAGAACATACAAGCTGCCTGCCCATTTTTAGAAACTAATTTTGGGGGACTAGGCATCTGATCATTCAATTTTAAATAGGAACTGCGCCAACCTTAACTGAGTTGGCGCTGCTTTTCTTATACGCTATTCTTATAAAGACAATTACTGCCAAACCAATGTACGTACAGCCAATTCACCAATACTGATCGATTTTCACCACAATTTTGTCATGAAGCCAGCAATGAGCCGGCTCATTACAATCAATTAAACATATTTCAATTATGGAAAAACAAAGAAAAAAGATTTTACTGCTATCGGTAGCTGTGCTGATTAATGGGTTTTTGCAAGCCCAGGGAAATGGCAGCGCCGGCATCACGGAAGCTACCCAGATGGTCACTTCCTATTTTGACCCGGCGACCAAGCTTATCTATGCTATCGGAGCCGTGGTGGGACTTATCGGAGGTGTTAAGGTGTACAATAAGTTCAGCAGTGGTGACCCGGATACCTCAAAAACTGCCGCCAGCTGGTTTGGAGCTTGTATATTCCTTATTGTAGCAGCGACCATCCTGCGTTCATTCTTCCTTTAAGAATTTTGATTATGAATACTTATCTCATCAACAAAGGAATTGGAAGATCGGTCGAATTCAAAGGCCTGAAGGCACAGTACCTGTTTATTTTTGCAGGTGGATTGTTGGGAATACTGCTATTGGTGATGTTACTGTATATGACAGGCATTAATACTTATATCTGTTTATTTACAGGGAGCTCATGTAGTGGTATTCTGATCTGGAAGACTTTCTCTCTGAATAGAAAATACGGTGAGCACGGACTCATGAAACTGGGTGCAAAGAAAAAGCATCCCAGGTACATACTCAGCCGCAAACCCATACTCAGATATTTAAAAGCAACCCCTAAAAAACATTCATATGAGAAACAGCTCCAAAGCAGCGACCCTGGAGAGTAAATTCCCACTGCTTGCTGTAGAAGATAACTGCATTATATCTAAGGATGCCGATATCACAGTCTGCTTTAAGGTGAGGTTACCGGAACTCTTTACCATCGCATCACCAGAATATGAAGCCATTCATTCCACATGGTTTAAAGCGGTAAAGACCCTTCCCGATTATACGGTGGTTCATAAACAGGATTGGTATATTAAAGAAAATTACACGCCTGATTTATCATTGGAAGACCAAAGTTTTTTATCAAAATCTTTTGAACGTCATTTTAATGAAAGACCCTTCCTGAATCATTACTGCTATCTATTTCTCACCAAAACCACTAAAGAGCGGATGAGAACTAAAAGCAACTTTTCATCGCTGTGCAAAGGCAAACTCATCCCGAAAGAAATCAGGTATAGTGAGGTTGTCGGTAGATTTATGGAAGCTGTTGATCAGTTCGAAAGGATTATGAATGACAGTGGTTACATTTATCTGAAGAAAATGTCGGCAGACGAGATTACAGGTACTGAAAATGAGTCCGGACTCCTGGAACAATATCTTACCCTATCCCGAGAATCCAGCATACCCCTTCAGGATCTGCAGCTTGGAGCTGAAGAGGTTCGTATCGGTAACAACCGGATCAGTATTCATACCTTATCTGATGCGGATGATCTGCCGGCAGCAGTGTCATCACATGCCCGGTATGAAAAGTTAAGTACGGACCGTAGTGACTGTTTATTATCGTTTGCCTCTCCGGTCGGACTTTTACTAAGCTGCAATCATATCTATAATCAGTATCTGTTCATTGACAACAGCGACTATAATCTGGGAAAATTCGAAAAGTCAGCCAGAAATATGCATTCACTGGCAAGATACAGCAGAGCCAATCAGATCAACAAGGAATGGATAGAAAAATATCTCAATGAAGCCCATTCTTTTGGACTGCAGTCGATCCGTGCACATTTCAATGTGATGGTGTGGTCTGATGATACCCGTGAACTCAAACAACTTAAAAACGATACGGGAAGCGCGTTAGCCTTAATGGAGTGTAAGCCGCGCCATAATACAACGGATGCGGCAACTCTATATTGGGCCGGAATTCCTGGAAACGCAGGTGATTTTCCAAGCGAAGAAAGCTTTTATACCTTCATTGAGCCGGCTCTTTGTTTTTTCACTCAGGAAACCAATTATAAGGATTCTCCTTCCCCTTTCGGAATCAAGATGGCTGACCGGCTTACCGGTAAACCCATCCATTTGGATATTTCTGATCTTCCCATGAAGCGGGGAATTATCACGAACCGAAATAAATTCATTCTGGGGCCTTCAGGAAGCGGAAAATCATTTTTCACCAACCATATGGTAAGGCAGTATTATGAACAGGGCGCTCATGTCCTGCTGGTTGATACCGGAAATTCTTACCAGGGTCTGAGTGAGTTGATTAAAAGTAAAACAAAAGGAGAAGACGGGGTATATTTTACGTATACGGAAGATCATCCCATTTCCTTTAATCCTTTTTATACCGATGACGGAATATTTGATATTGAAAAGAAAGAAAGCATCAAAACCCTGATCCTCACCTTATGGAAAAGAGATGATGAACCGCCTTCCCGTTCTGAAGAAGTTGCTTTATCCAATGCCGTAAGCGGTTATATCGATCAAATAAAAAACAGCAAGCAGATCCCCTCATTCAACGGCTTTTACAAGTATATAAAAGAAGATTACCAGAGCATCCTTGAACAGAAGAATGTCAGGGAAAAAGATTTTGATATTGCTAATTTCCTTAATGTTTTAGAGCCTTATTACCAGGGTGGCGAATACGATTACCTTCTCAATTCAGATAGGCAGCTTGACCTGTTATCCAAGCGCTTTATCGTCTTTGAGATCGATGCAATCAAAGACCATAAGATCCTTTTCCCTATTGTAACCATTATCATCATGGAGGTTTTCATCAATAAGATGCGAAGACTTAAAGGGATCAGAAAACTAATACTGATTGAGGAGGCTTGGAAAGCTATTGCTAAGGAAGGCATGGCAGAATACATCAAATACCTATTCAAAACCGTAAGAAAATTCTTTGGAGAAGCCATTGTAGTCACTCAGGAAGTTGATGATATCATCCAATCCCCCATTGTTAAGGAAAGTATTATTAATAATTCCGATTGTAAGATCTTACTTGACCAGCGAAAATATATGAACAAGTTCGATGATATCCAGGCTATGCTCGGATTAACGGATAAAGAAAAAGCCCAGGTCCTTTCAATCAATATGAATAACGATCCTAAGAGGCTTTATAAAGAAGTCTGGATTGGATTGGGAGGAACTCATTCTGCCGTTTACGCAACCGAGGTTTCCACAGAAGAATACCTTGCTTACACTACGGAAGAATCTGAAAAAATGGAGGTCATGAACCTGGCATCCGAACTCGCCGGAAATATTGAACATGCTATTAAAAGAATATCCCTTAAAAGAATCAGAACAAATAAAGACAACCCAATCACTTAAAATGTACAACAATGAAAAATCCAATCATTACAACATTACTAGCAGCAGTAATTGCTGCAACAACATTCGTTAAAGCTCAATTTGTGGTTACAGATCCCACCAATCTTGCCTCCGGAATCCTGAATTCCGCCAATGAAATTGTACAGACTTCATCGACGGTCTCCAATGTAATCAAAAACTTTAATGAAGTTAAAAAAGTCTATGAACAGGGTAAAGAATATTATGACAAGCTAAAAGCAGTCAACAACCTGGTTAAGGATGCCCGCAAAGTCCAGCAAACGGTTTTGCTGGTAGGCGATGTATCGGAAATCTACGTCAGTAATTTTGGCAAAATGCTTAATGACCCCAACTTTAACACCCAGGAACTGACCGCAATAGCCAATGGATATTCGGCACTCCTTACCGAAAGCACCGAACTGCTTAAAGAGCTCAGGCAAATCGTGTCCTCAACCGGTTTATCACTTAATGACAAGGAACGTATGGATGTCATTGACAGGGTATACAAAGAGGTTAAGGAGTATTATAATCTGGTAAGATACTATACGAATAAAAATATTTCGGTAAGCTATTTAAGAGCTAAGAAACACAATAATACACAAAGGGTTTTGAGCCTCTACGGAACATCCAATCAAAAATACTGGTAGTATGGAACCCAATAACTTACACGAAGTACTCCGATCTGTTTATGAAGAGATGATGCCCTTCTGTGCTGATATGGCAGCAGTGGCAAAGGGAGTTGCCGGGCTGGGAGCCTTATTTTACGTTTCACTTAAGGTCTGGCAGGCACTGAGCCGCGCCGAACCTATTGATCTGTTTCCCATGTTACGCCCTTTTGCCATCGGAATCTGTATTATGTTTTTTTCAACGATTGTCCTGGGAAGCATCAATGCTGTTTTAAGTCCTATCGTACAAGGCAGTCATTCCATGCTTGAAGGCCAGGTTCTTGATCTCAATGAAATGCAGCAAAAAAAAGACCTGCTGGAAAGGGAGGCCATGCTCAGAAATCCGGAAATGGCCTATCTGATCTCTGATGAAGAGTTTGACAAAAAACTGGAAGAGCTTGGCTGGTCCCCTTCAGATTTGGTTACCATGTCAGGTATGTACATCGAAAGGGAAATGTTTGCCATTAAAAAAGATATCAGGGACGGATTCCGTGAATTCCTGGAGATATTGTTTCAGGCAGCAGCATTGGTTATTGATACCATAAGGACATTTTTTCTCATTGTACTATCCATCCTGGGACCGATAGCCTTTTCGATTTCTGTGTGGGATGGTTTTCAGACTACCCTCACCCAGTGGCTGACCCGATATGTAAGCGTTTACCTCTGGCTTCCGGTTGCAGACATGTTCAGTACGATACTTGCCAAGATTCAATCCCTTATCCTGGAGCGGGATATTGAGATGCTCTCGGATCCTGATTTCATTCCTGATACGTCCAATACCGTATACATCATTTATATGATCATCGGAATCATCGGCTACTTTACGGTTCCAACCGTTACAGGCTGGGTCATCCAGGCAGGAGGCGCAGGCAACTTTATGCGCAATGTCAACCAGACTGCCCAGAAATCAGGAAATATTGCAGGCGCTGCTGCAGGATCAGCAACAGGCAATATATCGGGAAAATTACTTAAATAATAAAATCAAATTACAATGGAATTTAAGACCTTAAGAAATATTGAAAACAGCTTTAAGCAGATCAGGTTATTTACTTTTCTCTTTACGGTGTTTTGCCTGAGTGTTGTGCTATTTGCCATATACCGTTCTTATAGATTTGCTGAAGAGCAGAGAAAAAAAATCTACGTATTGGATAATGGAAAATCCTTAATGCTGGCCTTATCTCAGGATATGTCTATCAACCGGCCTGTAGAGGCAAGAGAGCATACAAGACGTTTCCATGAGCTATTCTTTACCATTGCACCTGACAAAAATGCCATTGAAAGCAATGTCAAAAGGGCTTTCAATCTGGCAGACCAATCCGCATTTAATTACTATAAAGACCTTTCTGAAAAAGGATACTACAATAGAATTATTTCAGGAAACATCCAACAAAGGATTGAGGTGGACAGCGTGATCGCTGATTTCAACACCTATCCGTATCCAGTGAAAACCTACGCCAGGCAGTTCATTATACGCTCAAGCAATCTGACCATAAGAAGTTTGATCACCAGCTGCTCACTTGTCAATTCAGTGAGATCAGATAATAACCCGCAGGGATTTACCATTGAGAAATTCAGTGTTATTGAGAATAAGGATATCGAAACTGTTGAACGGTAAATCAACGAATATGAAAGAATTCAGAAAAGCGATAGACTGCTATGCCAGGGAGATGGAACAACAGTGGAAGACGTTACCTGATTATAGGCACCGGCGAATAATAAAAATCATTTTTGCAATGTACCTATTGCTAAGTATTTTTTCCATACTGCATATCGGGTTGAACCTGGCAGGTCGCAATAGTACCATTCCAGTGGAACATATAAGAAGTCTCCAGACAGAAAACCACATTAAGAATCAAAAGACACCCATTCAAGAAAAAAATTCCCACCATGAAAGATTTAAGTAAAACCACTATCAGAATAACAGAAGGAAACTCACCAGATCCAGATGATCAAGAAAGCGGGACACAGCAATTGGAAAAATTAAAGAAGCCTCTTATCTATCTCTTAATGGGGATTGTCTGCGCCGGGTGTTTATATTTGATCTTTAAGCCCAATAAAAACCAAGTCATCACCGGGAATGCGGGTTTTAATACGGCGGTTCCTCAGGCGGCCAATGATCAACTTCAGCCTGACAAACAGAAAGCTTATGAACAGGATCTGTTGGAGCAAAAAAATGAAGAAAAAAGAAAAGCCCTAACCAGTTTATCTGATTATTGGAATGATCCGGATCATTCCTCTGACTTGAAGAACCAAACCCTCCACCCCGATGTAGCTGAAAACTCCAAAATTAATATGGTTACAGGCCGTAATGCATTTAATAGCTACCAGACTGCACAGCAGACGTTAGGCTCTTTTTACAAGAGAGACAATCAGGAAATTGATCAACTTAAGCAAGAGATCAGCAGACTTAAGCATGGATCGATGCAAAAAGATCTGGTTCCAGTCAGTTCAGGAATTAACGATCAGCTTGAACTAATGGAAAAATCTTATCAGATGGCAGCAAAATATCTGCCTTTACCCAAAAATGAAGATCCGGATAATAATGAGATTCAAAAAAAAGAAACAGATCATAATAAGGCTGAGATAGCTTCAATAAAGCCTATCTGTAATGATATTGTTTCCGGTTTATACCGCTACCCTTCTGACAGTATGCTTTTGGCCGGTCCTGATCATAACCGGTTTACAGGGATCCAAAATGTAAATCCACAAGGTTTTGAAAGGAAAAACAGCATCCGTGCAGTAATTCATGAAACCCAAGTAATGACACCTGAAAGTATATTATCCCTAAGACTTCTTGAGCCTATGATGATTGGAAATTCCAGAATTCCATCGGGAACATTATTAAAAGCTACGGGGAAATTCCAGGATGCCAGACTAGAGTTAAAAATATCTGCTATAGAATATGACGGATCTATACAACCTGTTGATATCACCATTCATGATAATGATGGACAATCAGGATTATATATCCCTTATTCTCCTGAACAAAACGCGATTACCGATATGCTCGCTAATATGAGTCAATCATCAGGAACTAATATTATGATGACCCAGTCTGCAGGACAACAAATTGCCGCTGATCTTACAAAAGGACTGGTTCAGGGAGTGTCAGGATATTTCCGGAAAAGGGTAAAATCACCTAAGGTCACCGTAAAAGCCGGACATCAGGTATTCTTAATTTCAAAAAAATAGTTAATTGAAAATATAAAGCAATGAAAACAATAATTGATAAATGGCTTTCAGCAGTGCTCATTTTGTTTTTTACATGTATAATAAAAGCCCAGGAAACTACTGAAACTCCTTCACTGTATAAAACAAGATTGGAGCCTTACAAAATGGAAGTTACCTATGATAAAACAACCCATTTGCTGTTTCCTTCGCCCATACGATATGTCGATTTAGGAAGTGAACATCTTATTGCCAATAAAGCTCAAGATATAGAAAATGTACTTAGAATAAAATCTGCCGTAAGGGACTTTGAAGAAGAAACAAACTTTTCCGTTATTACCCAGGATGGAAAATTCTACAACTTTGATGTGTCGTACAGTTCATATCCCGACATACTGAACTATGATCTCCTGAAACTGCAACAAACTGTAGAAAAAAAACATTCTACTCATGCACAATTTGAAGAACTTGGAGGAGAGAGGTCATCAGATACCGAACTTATTATGAAGATGCTCCACAAAAGCCCTAAACAAAACATTAAACATATCAAGGCAAAAAGTTCCGGAATTCAGCTTAGTTTAAAATCGTTGTATGTACATGAAGGAAAATTTTATTTTATCCTGTTGGTTAAGAACCTCAGTAATATCAACTATAGCATTGATTTTATCAACTTTAAGATAACCGATAAAAAGAAACTGAAGCGTACGGTTATACAGGATAAACTATTGGTGCCACTCCGAACATTCCTGCCGGACAAAACAGTCAGATATCAGACAAAGGAACAAGCTGTCTATCTTCTCAATCAATTTACTTTATTGAAAGGTCAGGTGTTGGAAATCGAAGTCGTCGAAAAAGACGGCAGCCGTCATCAGAAAATTCACGTTAAAAATACTGATTTGATTAATGCCTCAATTATCGAAAGCTTAAACTAAGATGAAGATAACAATCAGAAAATTACCATGATTAGATCAATTGCCTGAAGTCATTGATCAGTGAATTCATATTAAAAAAGGCAATTTAACTACTGCGAAAAGGCACTTCTGATTGTAAAGAAGAAGTGCTCTTTTCGCCCGATACATATAGACTAAGAACGGCAATTAAACATCGCCGTTCTTTTTATTATGTCTTACAAGTACCTATAGCATTCCTTCATCGGAAAACGATGTATACTCAGTAGAGGTTAAAATACAATGATCAAGCAATTGTATGTTTAGAAATTTTGAAGCTGCTTTTATATTCTGAGTTATTTTCACATCCTCAGCTGAAGGCTTTAGATTTCCGGAGGGATGGTTATGTGCGAGAATAATGGATGATGCATTACACAATAGAGCGGCCTGCATAATAAGCCTTACATCTACGATCGCCGAAGTGATCCCACACTCCGAAATTCTCTTAATGCCTAAGACTTTATTGGCCTGATTTAAATACAGTGTGTAAAATGACTCTCGATAGTCAATTTCATCACTATCAAAATGCTCCCGAAATACATCAACAGCATCCTTTGAGTTGGTGATTAACCTTTCAGAATTTCCTTTTCTGTAATAACTTAATTTAATTTCATTGACAACATTAAATTTCATCTTTTTTGCTCTGAGTACGGCAGAGACTTTCATTTCCCGCACTTACTTTTTTCGAATTTCAAATTAGATCTCTTCTCAATCTTCCGCCTCTGCTTTTATTAAAGCCTTTGTCAGGCTTCGTTAAGTATTTTCAAAAGAAAAACCGGAAAAAAGAAAGCAGATAATGTAAGCGGGCAATGCAGTAAGCCGAAAGGAAACGGAATAAATGGAAGGCACCTTTAGGGAGGAAACCGTTTATGCCGTAGTCTTTTGGCAGGAAAAAGAAAGGGATTGGCCGCTATATCTTGGCTGCCTTTTTACCGGTTGATTGTGAAAATTATTTATATGATAAAAAGAATCAATCCAACCCTCAATTATTAAATTTTCAATTAAAGTTTTTTTAATATTTTTATGGCAACTTGTAATTTATTTTTACAATTTGCGTTTTTTTAGAAAGCAATAGTTATTTTAAAATCATTGTAAATTCAACCGTCATAAGAAGACAATATGCAGTGGTGAGTCAATAAATGCCTAACTACGAAAGATGTTTCCTATCTACATAAGGTGTTTCATTTCTCCTCTAGATTTAGACCAAACCTGAAAAACGGAGTAAGGGGTAATCTAAGCAATAGAAAGAAATGGGAACTAATAAAAAAGAATCAACGACTACTGATATAGATAAAAATATTAAAGAATTACAGACTAAGAGAGAACAGGAAAAAGAGGATGAATTCGAAAGATTGATTATAGAAATTATTGTATCATCAACTTTAAAGGAATATTATGAAACGTGCAATAAGATATTTAAGGTTCAGCCAGATCGGACAGAGTAATGGTTCCATAGAAAGGCAGGAACTCTACACCGATCAATGGCTGAAAAACAATAATGTTGAACTTGTTGATACTTTTATTGATCGGGGAAAAAGCGCCAAAACATTTGACCGCCCTGATTTCATTAAATTAAAGGAGTTCATAACCAAACACCATCGAACAGTAGATTATTTGCTTCTAGACCAACTTGATCGTTTTAGCCGTGATGCCGGAGAGGCCATGAGTATGGTCAAGCTTCTTCAACAAAAGTACAACATCCAGGTTGTAAGTGTTACTGAGGGAATTACGTTTGATTATGAAACTCCCGGAAGCTTCTTTAGAGCCGGTTTGCAATTATTGCTAGCCGAAGAAGATAATATCAATAGAAGCATTAAAGTAAAGGGTGGAATCTATACCGCTAAGGCCAAGGAAGGAAGATTTGTTTTTAAAAATGCTCCTTTTGGGTATAGAAAGCAAGGGGAGAGAAAAGACAGAAAATTGGTTATTGAAGAAACAGAAGCTAAGATTATTCAATTTATTTATGATTCTTACATCAGAAATACACCTCTGTATTTAATAAAAGAACAAGCTCAGCAACTCGGTTTTACTACAAAAGGAAGTATGGCTGTTGAGCGGGTCCTTAAAAACCCTATATATGCAGGACTGCTGAAAGTTACCGCGTTTAAAGAACATGAAGGTGGACTTTTTCAGGGCAACCATGAGCCTATTATTGATATATCCACATGGAAAATGGTTCAGGAAAAAATGAAAAGACCTGAAAAACTAAGAACAATCTTAGATGATGAAATTCCACTCCGCGGAATTTTAAAATGCCATTGTGGACATCCTTTATCTGGTGCCCCATCAAGAGGCAAATCTGGAAAATACTTCTACTATTACAAATGCAAACACTCCAAACATAATAATATCAGTGCGATAAAAGCCCACGATCAATTTCTGTCCGTTTGTGAGTTAATGAGCTTAAGCCCTTTAAGGGTAAAAAAAATCAAAACAGAAAGCAAACTGAATATTGATAAGGAAATGGAAATTAACCGTAAAAAGATCGGTGAAAAGAAAAAGGAGTTAGATGAAATCGAATCAAGATTATATACGGTTGAAGAAAAATGGATAAAGAATGAAATTAATAAAGATACTTATGATCGTTGGTATTCAACATACAATAAAGACATAATGAATCTAAGAAGGGCAATAGAAAGACTTGGCAAAGATCAAAGTCGTGCATTTAGTATTCTGGAAGATAAATTAGAGTTATTAACAGATCTGCGCTATATCTACTCACATGCCAATACCCTTCAAAAGCGGGAATTTGTTGACCTGGTGTTCGACAGCAACCTTTATTATGAAAAGGGCATCTATCGAACACCTACAATGTTAGGCACCCTATCATATAACCACCTGAAAATGAAAGAGAAAGGATTATTAATATACGAAAAAAAAAAGGATCTTCTTGTAGAAGACCCTCTTAGCGGAGAGAGAGGGATTCGAACCCCCGGACCTGTTACAGTCAATAGTTTTCAAGACTATCGCAATCGACCACTCTGCCATCTCTCCTTAAACTCCGATTACACCGTCGTTTTCAGTGGTGCAAATATAAAGAGTTTTTTATTTCTGACAAAATAATTTTGTCAGTCTATGCATAAAAATAGTAAAATTAAATTTCCCGTTGTTGGATTGATTTCTTAATCAAGATCTTAGAAATTGAAAGATATTGATCCTCTCTGAAATTTTATTCTCTATTTTAAAATTTATATACAAATGCATTTACATTCATGCCAGCTCCCACAGATGCAAATAATACCACATCTCCATCGTTGATTTCATGAGCATCTAGCTCATCCTGTAAAATCATGGTTAATAGAGATGGAATTGTAGCCACACTACTATTTCCTAGTTTTTGAATAACCATAGGCATGATGTGTTCCGGCATTGGTGTGTCATATAACTGATAGAACCTTTTTACTATGGCTTCATCCATTTTTTCATTAGCCTGATGTATAATGATTTTGTCAAGTTGACTGACACTATAACCACTTTCATCTAAGCACTTTTTCATAGCAAGAGGTACATTGGAAAGAGCAAATTCGTAAATTTTCCGTCCCTCCATTTTGATATATTTTGTATCCGGACATTTTTCATTATTATATGATTTTCCGAAGTATAAATAATCCTTCTCGTTCAATGTAAAAGATGCTGAAACATGGGATTTTACACCCATATCATCATTGGTAACTTCCAGTATCGCAGCTCCTGCCCCATCAGCATATATCATGCTGTCTCTATCATGAATATCCACGACTCTTGAAAGTGTTTCTGCACCAATAACCAGGCATCTTTTAGCAATACCAGATTTTATAAATGCATTGGCCTGAATCACTCCTTCTATCCATCCGGGGCACCCAAACAATACATCGTATGCTACGCAAAAATTATTTTTTATTTTTAAAAGATGTTTTACCCTTGAGGCAAGACTTGGAACTGCATCTGATTGGACTGTTCCAAAACGTACATCACCAAAATTATGGGCAAATATGATATAATCTAATGTTTCAGGATCAATTCCGGAATTCTTAATGGCTGCCCGTGCAGCAATAAAACCTAAATCAGAAGTAACCTGATCATTACTTGCATATCTTCTCTCTTCAATACCTGTAATGTCTTTTAGCTTACTGGCAATAATGGCATTACTCTCTTTTAATGACTCGCCGCTTTTGTTTATAAAATTGTGTTTATCAAAGAATAAATTGGTAATGGTTTCTGGGGGAATGTAGTTTCCTACACCGATGATTTTACTAGTCATTTAAAAGTTATGATGCTTTAATTCATTTTTGATTTAAGAATTAATTCGTTAAATATAACGATTAAATGTAAAAAAAAGTATCTCGCGAAAAATATTCTCTCATTTTTCTCTTTAATCTGCTATGCATGTCATAGCCATTTTTACATTTAACTTTTAGAAATATTCCTTAATCCCTGATTAGCAGATAGCCAGGAATGCTAACGACCGATTTAAAGATCGATCATAAACTATACTTATCTTATACAGCTGCATCCACAAAAACTTCCTTCGCGTCGTATTTTGTCTCCCAGTCTTCCAGTAGATGTAAGATTGGTAGAAGAGCAAGCCCTTTTTTTGTCAGGGAATACTCAACTCTCGGAGGTAATTCTTTAAATTCTTGTCTAATTAATAACCCATCTTCTTCCATTTCTCTCAACTGATCCGTCAAAACTTTTCTTGAAATGACATGGATACGGGTAGCGATCTGTCCGAAACGCAATACACGGTCTTTAATGACCATCACAATGATCGGTTTCCATTTACTTCCCAATGCTGACATGGCTTTCCCTAGAGGGCAACTGCCTTGGGTCATTTTATTGTGTCTCATAAGTTACTAAGAAGTTACTATTGTTTGTTACGTCAAAGTTACCACAATTTTTTCTTATCCAGGCACAAAAACGAATTATTATTAGTTACTTTGTGTAACAAAAGAATTGACATCATAATAAAATTAATAAAAAATGAGTACAGACGCGTTATTTAGTCCATTTAATTATAAAAATCTACAACTGAAAAACAGAATTGTAATGGCTCCTATGACCAGAGCACAATCAGATAATGGAGTACCAACACAAAAAATAGCCGACTATTATGCACGAAGAGCTGCTTCAGAGGTAGGACTTATCCTTTCCGAAGGAACAGTAATTAACCGACCGGCTTCAAAAAATATGCAGAATATCCCTGACTTCTATGGAACCCAGGCATTAGAAGGCTGGAAAAACGTAATCGATCAGGTTCATCATAACGGGGGTAAAATGGGACCACAAATATGGCATGTTGGTGATACCAGAGCATCAGAAGAATACCCTGAAGTTCCAATGGAGAAAGCTTCCACCATGTCTTTAGAGGATATCCAGGACACTATAAAACAATTTGCAGCTTCTGCTAAGTCAGCAAAAGACCTTGGATTTGACTGTCTTGAAATACACGGAGCCCACGGTTACCTTATCGATCAGTTCTTTTGGGAGGTTACTAATACCAGAACTGATGAATACGGAGGTAAAACAGTAAAAGAAAGAACCCGTTTTGCAACAGATGTTATCAAAGCGATAAGAGCTGCCGTAGGGGAAGATTTTACGATCATCATTCGACTTTCCCAATGGAAACAACAGGATTATAAAAGTAGGTTGGCAACAACGCCTGCTGAGATGGAAGATTGGTTACTTCCTCTGAAAGAAGCAGGTGTAGATATTTTTCATTGTTCACAACGTCGTTTCTGGGAGCCTGAGTTCGAAGGTTCAGATCTTAATTTTGCAGGGTGGGCAAAGAAAATAACCGGACAACCGACCATCACTGTAGGTTCTGTGGGTCTTAAAGGAGATTTCATGTCTGCTTTTGCAGGTGAAAGTTCAGAAAAGTCTGATCTTACAGAATTGGTACGCAGATTAGAAAGAGAAGATTTCGATTTAGTTGCGGTAGGACGTGCCTTATTGAATGACCACCAATGGGTAAAAAAAATAAAAGAAGGAAAAATAGAAGAGCTTTCAGGCTTCGCAGCGGAAAGTATGGGCGTTTTATACTAAACTTCTAAAACTATTTTTCTGTTTTTATATCATAATAATTTTCTTCAATAACCGGAAGCCTGATTTCCTGGCTTCCATATGCAAAAGGATTCTTTAGTGTTTTTAGAAATTACTGGCATAAAAAACCTTCAAATCAAAGATTTGAAGGTTTTATTTCAAAATACTTTTTGAAATTATTTTACAGCAGTTGCTTCCAGTTCAACCGTTAATGTTTCAAATAATCCGGTCACTTCCAGCATGGTAACAGCCTGCTCAATCTTATGCCTGCCTATCCATTCCTGAAGAATAGGAAAATGGGGCCATAGTTCTTTAGTTGATGTAGTATATATATTTAACCTTACAATATTTCTACATTCGTATCCGGCAGTAGTGATTACTTCTTCCAGATTCGCAATGGCCTGCTGAAGCTGAGATTTCATATCCTTATTACTTGATGTTCCATCCGGATCAATAGCCGCCTGACCGGAACAGTATAATGTACTTTCAACATTTTTTACTTCTACAGCCTGCGAGTAGCTGCGTTCTTTTTGCCAATTCCAGGGATTGATTGTTCTTTTTTCCATTGTTTTAACTGTATAAAATTAATAGGACAAAATTGCAATTTATACCCAGGATCATCTCTTGACCTTCATCACGATTATAGAGTGAGGAAGATCACATTTTAAGAAGAAAAGCGACTTAATGTTTCTCTGGAAACACCCAGATAAGAAGCTAAAAGAGACTTTGGAACGCGCTGAACCAATGCTGGATATTTTTCAAGCAATTTATCATACCGTTCTTTAGTATTGGAAGTCATTGTAGAGATAATACGCTGCTGCGCTGCTATAAAACCGAAATAGGCTTTTTCAAGAAAGAAACGTTCCATCTTTGGAAGTTCATTACACAGTTTTCTGTAGTCATTCAGACTTAGGCATAAAACTTCAGTGTCTTCAACACACTCCAGAGACATTGTTGATTTAGTTTGTGTATAAAAAGCCTGAAAATCACTTTCCCACCAATCTTCCATTGCAAACCCAACAATATGACTTTTGTCGGTATCGTCGGTATAGACCAGTTTTAAAAGCCCTTTTAATACGAAATAATTATACATAACTTTCTCTCCCTCCTGTATTAAAAACTGATGTTTTTTATACTTTTTTCTTGTGAAATAAGAGGATACTAATGCAAACTCTTCATCGCTAAGAGGAATAACTTTTTCAATATGTATTCTTAATGGATCCTGCATCGTTTATAGTTACAAAAATATAAAAGTACTACTTTTACTCTTTTTGATCATCTTTATTTATGGGATGTCACGTTTTCACCCTCTTTTGGGTCTTAAAAAGAAATAGCATGCAGGAAAATTACCGTCAACTTTTAACGTACGCTTATAATATTACAGGTTCTTACGAGGATGCTCAGGATCTTGTGCAAGATGTGCTGGAAAAATATATTTCACTGGATAAAACCGATATACGGAATGAAAAGAACTTTTTAATCAAAAGTACGATCAATCATGCCATTAACTTTAAAAACAGGCACACCAAAAAAATGGTGTATGGTGAATGGCTACCTGAACCTTTATCCCTTGAAAATGCAGAAACTAAACTTATAAAAGAACAAACAGCTCGTTATACGTTGCTCGTACTTTTAGAACGCCTGTCTGGAAAAGAGCGTGCCGTATATATTTTAAAGGAAGGTTTTGATTATTCGCATCAGGAGATTGCCGAAGTTCTTGATATTTCTGTAGAAAATTCAAGAAAAATACTGAGTAGAGCTGGTAAACAGCTTCAAAATGTACAGTATATACCGGATCACATCAACTCATCCATTCCTAATGAAACGCTTTCCCAATATCAAAGGGCATTAAGCGAAGGAAGTATTTCTATGCTTGAAGAGCTATTATTAAATGACATCAGGCTTTCTGCAGATGGAGGGCAGCGGGTTCGTGTTATAAAAGCTGTTGAAGTTGGAAAATCAGCCACTGCTACTCTACTTGCCTATGTACAACAGCAATTTCTTAATCAAAAACCCTATACTTTTCATATTTTCAATCATCAGCACGCTATTTGCTTTTGGCGGGAAAATCAGATCTACAATTGTCACATTTTAGATATTGACCATGAAGGCATGATTCGGGAAATCTACTCTATCGTTGATCCTGAAAAATTAAAAAAATTGGTATAATCGTCACGTTTTAGAAGAGCTGCTTGTCTTTAATAAAAAAGCAAACATGACTACACTTCTCCGTATTGACAGCAGCCTCCGGATGAAAGATTCTTATTCCCGTTCAATGGGTGACTATTTTGTTCAGCAATGGAAAATAAAACACCCGAATGGAAAGATCATCGAAAGGGATGTGACCTTAGAACCTACGCCCCATTTAACACAGGAAACCGTAAATGGATTTTTTGATGAAACCCTTTATTCTGAACATCTTAAACTATCGGATCAGTTGATTGAGGAATTATATATCAGTGATGAGATCCTTATCACCTGTCCTATGTATAATTATGGAATCCCTTCTTCATTAAAGGCTTATTTCGATCTGGTTGTCCGGACAAAAAAAACATTTACCTATGATAATAATGGTATAAAAGGATTACTCCTGAACAAAAGAGCATTTATTATTTCTACAATGGGTATCCTTCAACCCATCATACAGAAACAAAATCCTATTGAAATCCAACTAACCAGTATTTTTAATCAGCTTGGAATTATGGAGATTACCTATTTTCCAATGGATGGAATGATAAATCCAGATGATGCCGGAGTGAAAATTGAACAGCAGAGAAAACAAATAAACCAACATTTAATTATTAAGAACATGAAAGATATACAACAAGCCATTGAAAGCTTTATCAAAGCTGGCGATAACAGTGATATCGTGCTTATGGAGGAAATCCTTCACAAAGACTATCAAAATATCCAGGATGGATTCTTTGATCAGAAAGGGATTTTTATTATTTCTAAAAAAGAATACATTGATCATATCAGAAACAAAACATTTGGGGGAAGACCGAGAACCATTTCTTTTGAATCTGTTGAACAAAAAGGAAATATTGCCATTGCTAAATTAACTTTGGAAAGTGATATTGTCAGATTTAAATCCACCATCGTTTGTGTACTGGAAAACGATAAATGGAAAGTAATCACCAATATTCCGGTTATAGAAAAAAGATAAGCTTAACAATAATTCAATTAAAATCAATATAGGAAGACTGATCAGTCCTACATTGATTTTAATTATTAATCGGTTTTAGCAATTGAATCCATCGAAATAATGTGTTTTACAGATCTAAAAATTTTAAGGAGATTTGCAATAGAATAATTGAAGCCATTTAATTACTTCTTCAACTTAAAAATAAATAAGAATGTCAGCACAACCAGTTATTGCCCTTTTATTTCCCGGAGATATGGGAACTCAAATTGTGAAAGAATTGATCCGAAATAACTATAATGTGATTACTGCCGGAGAAGGCAGGTCACAGAAAACTTTACAAAACATAAAGGATTCCGGGATTATTGACAGAGGTTCATTGCAAAGTGTAGTTGAGCAGGCAGATATTATTCTTTCTTTAAGCAGTCCTGAAGCAAGTCTGGAGCTTGCAAAAAATACGGTTTCCTGCTTAAAAAACACCAATAACCATCCGATTTACATAGACCTGAATTCCAATACTCCTGAAATTGCCTTATCCATTGAGAATCTGTTTTCTTCTATAAACATCAGATTTATAAACGGAGCGGTGATGGGAGCCTCAAAAGACATTCCTGATAATTCTACATTGATCGTAAGTGGCATGTACAGAAATTTATTTATTGATCAATTTTCGGAAATTTTTAAAGTAAAAGATGCAGGTGATAAAACGGAGGCAGCATCTGCCTACAAATTATTGTTTTCCATGGTGAATAAGGGAATGAATGCTTTATTCTTTGAAACAATGACTGCAGCAGCTCATTTTGGTATTCTTGATGAACTAAATGAGAGTCTAAAAGAGTTTCTTCCTGGTACCTATCAGGATCTTGTAAAAACAACGCCCACCTATCCACAACATATTTTCAGGAGAATTGATGAAATGAAAGGGCTTACTGAAATGTTAAAAAATGAAAACTTACCGAATATGGTAGCTTCTGGAATTGCAGGGACTTTTGAAAGGGTGTACAAATCTGGTATTTTTAAAGACGAAAAATTTGAAGGGGTTATCGATACCTTACAAAGCTTTAAAAAGTTGCATTACAAAACGTCTACATTTTATAAGTACCAAACAATTTATCCCAAATAGAGGTATAGAAACCGAAGTTTTTAGTTTCATCCAGATGATGCTGATTATGAAACTGGGTCGTTCCTACAAAATATGTATTGAATCTTGCAGGAAAAAATTCTTTATTTAAATGCCCGATGGTTCCCCAGATAAGGTTGATAAAAAGATAAAGAGTTATTGAAATCACAGAGAAATCATAGCCTATTAATAATGCCAATATCATTAATCCAAAACCTATAGTCTCTGCCGGATGCAATACGAAAAGACTTAAAAAATTAGTGTTCACATGTTCGTGGTGTTTACCATGAAGCCTCTTGTAC
The DNA here is from genome assembly GCF_025403485.1 of Chryseobacterium paludis. NCBI lineage: Bacteria > Pseudomonadati > Bacteroidota > Flavobacteriia > Flavobacteriales > Weeksellaceae > Chryseobacterium > Chryseobacterium paludis. Next base: position 358,180 of record NZ_CP099966.1, on the reverse strand, counting down.
ACAAATGGTATGTGAGCTGCATAATGAAACAGATACATACAAAAATCCATGAGGAGGACTAAAGCTACAACTTGTAAAAAAATTGAAACTGCTGAAAAATTGTCATCGAGTTCGATCCAGTTATTTTTCCATAAGAAAACGCCTAGCAGCATTACAAAGCTATTGCAAACAATTGTAAGAATGCTTAAATAAAAATCAGAACGTACTATGGGATGACTGAAATGCTGCAGTTTATTTTTACGACAGGTCTTTTCAATAAAGACATATAATCCTATTGAAAATAAGTATAGAGCGATATTGACTGCCAAACTAAACCCAATCCACTCTGACAAGGAAAAATGTTCAAGTATTTTCAAATATTCTGTAAAACTCCAACGATTAAAATTCATCATCTATCAGACTCTTGTATACGTGTATAAAAGTATGAATTTCAAAGGTAATTTGCATCAGAAAAGTGAAAAATCAGGATAATAATATTTTAATTTTATCTGTCAATTTTAGTGATTTCAATAAAAAAATGAATCCAAAACTATACTACAACTATATATTAATTATGAAAAAATTATATTAGTAAATCACATAATTTATTTTGTCCACTCCGGTATTTCCAGTTTTCGGATCAAAAGCATAAACAAATATTTCATAATTCCCGGGTGAAGAGATTGATACGCTGCCTTCAAAAAGATTAGTAGAAATTAATGATAAACTGGTTTCACTAATTAGTTTTCCATCTTTATTAATGATAGCCTTTGTTTCAAATTTATCGGAGTCCCAGACTCCGCCTTTATCGATCACACAGCCACACATCATTACAATATTAGCCTGAATTTGAAATGGTTTTCCACTAATAGAATTTAAGCCAATATACTGATGGGTCCGGGGTTTTAAAATATCAATAATAAAGCCTGGTATTTCCAGAATAATTCCATCGCCTAGAATATCTTTACCGGGAATTACCCAGATTTCTGTACTGACTTTAGCTTGTGCTTGCTTATGATTAAAAGGTGAAAATACTTCAATGCTCACAAACGTCGGTTCATCAATATGTAGAGTCGCCAGAAACTTGCCTGTAGTATCATCTGCAATAGAGCTTTCTCTATGTTTTGGAGCCTTCATGATCAAATCAGTATTCCCGGTGCTTCCACTTGTTTTTCCTTCAGCCAGAATCGTATTATTGATCTTATTTCTGATAATTACATAGGCTCCACCTAAAGAGCTTCCTATAAATTTTGCATCTTTTGCTTTTGCCCTAATTGTAATTTTTGTCTCTTTGGCGTAAGAAAATAGACAAAACATGGTAAGAAGGAGTATTAAATATTTTTTCATGAGGATTATTTTAAATGGTTTTTATATTCCTGTTTAAATCGATAATAAAACGAAGTTTCCTCCAGTGCTGATTCTATGTCATCCAGATAATTTAAAATGCTTAGATCTTCTTGCAGTACATTTAAGATTGCTGCTTCGCAGCTGTTCCAAAGAATTTCAAACTCAGGCATTAACTGGATTGCTTTGGGAGAAAGTGACACGATCTGTTTTCGTTTGTCTGATTGATCTTTTTTTACAATCAGGTATCCATTGCTGTTCATTTTTTTTACGGTGATGACAATAGACGGATGTGAATAGCCCAGGCTTTCAGCAATATCAATAAGAGACAGTTCACCCTTATCTCTCAGTATCATAAAAACGAGATACCAGTTGGGCTCAATATCATAATCGAGGTCTTTATAAAGCTTTTTTACACTATAAGCCATCTTTTCACTTATCCTCTTAAAACGGGAATCAAGTGCTTTATAACCAAGTTCTTTTATAAAATCATTATTCATTAAAAATAAAATTTCTGATGATCAAATATATAAAAATATATACAACTATATAGTTAACTATATTTATTTTTAATTATTTTTTTAATAAAGAATAAAAGAAAAAGGATCTTCATACTGAAGACCCTTTGTATATTAAATTTCAAAGTTACTTAATGATAACTTTAATCTTTCATGTATTTTGCTACTTTTTCTTCCAAATCATCTAAATTGAATGGTTTTGCAATATAATCATCTGCCTGAGCACTTTCGGCTAATGAATTAATATCATTATTGGCTGTAATATAGATCACAGGAATCTTTTTGAATTCTTCATGACTCTTAAGCAGTTTTGTTGCCTCTACTCCACCAATATTGGGAATCCAGTTATCCATTAAAATTACATCAGGTTGAAATTGTGAAACCTTGTCAATAATGTCATGTGATGTTTCAGAAATTCCAACTTCGTAACCACTTTCTTCAAAAATGATGGTAGCTACGTCTAAAATCGTTTTATCATCGTCAAAAATCAAAATTTTCTTCTTGTTCATATATGGTTAGTTTTAATTTTAAAGCTTATTTAAAGTATTCAATTGATTAATATGTGTTGCCAGATCCTGTGGAGTAATGATCAGATCATAGGCGACTCCATCTACAGCATGTTTTGGCATATAGTTCACTTCGGCCGTATCAGGATCCTGAATCCAGACTTCACCACCGTTTTTCTTGATGTATTGTAAGCCTTCTACACCATCCGCATTGGCACCTGACAGCAGTATACCAACAAGACTTTTCCCATACATCTCTGCTGCAGATTTAAATGTCACATCTATCGACGGACGGGAATAGTTCATTTTCTCAGAACTGTCGAGTGACACCAATTGCTTATTTTCAAACAACAGATGGTAGTCGGCGGGAACAATATAAATATGGTTATTTAGTATTTCTTCTTTATCTTCTATTTCAGATACTTCAATGGAGGAAAACTGCTGTAACAAAGTTGGTAATATACTTGTGGATTGCACTTTACGATGAACAACCAATAGTATAGTAAAGCTGATCTTCTGGTCAAGCTTTTTGATCATATCTAAAATAACCTCCAAGCTTCCCGCAGAACCTCCTATGACAACCAATTCAATATTTACACTCATCTTTCTGTTTTAATTATAATCTACTTTCTTCCAGATCTTCTGATCATCCGCCTGATGATAAGACTTACCTAAATTAGAGAATCTCAATGTTTCCTTAGAACCTAAGGCCAGATAACCCAGATTTTCCAAACTATCATCAAAAAGATGAAATACACGTTCCTGCAATTCTTTATCAAAGTAAATCAATACATTACGGCATATAATCAACTGAAAGCTATTAAAGGAACTGTCGGACACCAGATTATGGGTTGACAGAATTAATTTCTGCTGCAGACTCTTATCAAATCTTGCTCCATCATAATTCGCCGTGTAATAATCAGAAAAATCTTTTTTTCCTCCGGAGAGAATATAATTTTCAGAATATAATTTCATCTGTTGTAATGGAAAAACACCTGCTCTTGCTGTTTCTAGTACGGAAGGATTAATATCTGTTGCGTAGATCAGTGATTTTTGATAGAGATTGGCCTCTTTAAGTAATATAGCCATGGAATATGCTTCCTCGCCTGTTGAACATCCAGCTACCCAAATTCTGATCAAAGGATAGGTTCCCAGTTGTGGCAGTATCTTTTCCCTTAATGCTTTAAAAAAATAGGGATCACGAAACATCTCTGTAACATTCACTGTAATTTCTTCAATAAAATGCTTGAGATAATCGGGATCATTGAGAACGGTATACCGAAGTTCTGCAAAACTGGTAAATTTATCGATCAGACAGATCCTATTCACTCTACGTTTGAAGGAAGCTCTACTGTATAGCGAAAAATCATATCCGTATAGCTCATAAACATCTTTTATAAGACATTCTACCTCTTCATCTTTTACAATACTCGGTTCTAGCATTTTAGGATAGTTTTTCTATAGCTGTTAATAATAAATCTACATCAATAGGTTTTTTCACATAATCCTGTGCACCTACATCCAGACATTTCTGCCGATCTTCCTGCATAGCCTGCGCCGTAACTGCAATGATAGGTATCTTACTAATAGATGGTGTATTACGAATAATTTTAATGGCCTCATAACCATCCATCTCGGGCATCATCATATCCATCAACACCACAGAAATCTGATCATCCTTCTGTAAAAGCTGAATGGCTTCCTCCGCCATAGTACAGCTTTCCATCTGATAACCACGGGCTTTCAGTGTTAATTTAAGTGCAAATATATTTCGTGGATCATCATCCACAATCAAAATTTTCTTATTCATCAGAACTCTTGTGTTTAACTTTCATACAACCAAACGCGCAACAATGACAATAACTGATCAACATCTACAGGCTTTGATATATAATCTGAAGCCCCTGCGGTGATACATTTTTCACGATCTCCGATCATTGATTTTGCTGTTACTGCAATAATTGGCAATCTGGTAAACATCGGTTTTTTTCTTATTTCCTGTATCGTTTCGTAGCCATCCATTTCTGGCATCATCATATCCATTAAAATGGCATCAATATCGGGATGTACTTTAATCTGCTCCAATGCCTGCTTTCCATCCATCGCCAAAATTACTTCTACTTTGTATTTTTCCAAAGTTTTCGTTAATGAAAATATATTCCGGACATCATCATCGGTGATCAGAATTTTTTTACCACTTAAAACTTCGGTTAGTGATCCTAATGTCTTATTTCTAGGTGTTTCTTCCGAACTTTTCTTTTCTTCGACCAAATGTAAAAACAAACCTACTTCATCTAATATCCGTTGATAGGAATGTGCTGTTTTCACAACAATAGAATCTGCATATTGTCTGATTTTAAGCTCTTCTGATGAGGATAAATTATTTTCAGTAAAAATAATAATCGGCAAATGCTCTAATCCATCATAACTTTTGATCGATTCAATAATTTTATAGCCATTACCTCTGGTTGGTCCGATGTTTAAAATAACACAGTCCACCTGATCTTCAGTTAAGGCTTTTACACTGTCTTCTACATTATCTTTTATTGATAATGAAATATTAAAATTGCTCAAGAAATAAGATAATGCACTGGCATGTTTGGCGCTTTCCTCAACAATCAGAACTTTTTGAGGTGACTTCCGGAGAGCTTCTTCAATTTTTCTGAAAACATCGGTCATCTGCTCTAAAGCAACTGGTTTATTGATGAAATCAATAGCTCCTTTCATCAGACTTTCCTGTTTTTTCACATGCAATGAAGACATCATGTGTACCGGAATAGGTTTTGTTTTAGGATTTGATTTTAGTTCATCCATTACCTGCCATCCATCTTTTACAGGCAACTGAATATCCAGTAAGATCGCTAACGGATGATATTGCAGTGCTGCAGATAATCCATGATCTCCTCTTACTACAACTACTCCTTTATAATTTTGCATATGGGCATATTTCAGTAATGCTTTAGCAAAATTGGTATCATCTTCAATGATCAAAATTACTTTATCACCATCGGTAATGGTATCCCGATCGTCTGCTACATCTTCGGGTATTTCCAAAACGCTAACTGATGCTGCTATTTCAGACTCATGTTCATCATAACCGATAATATTTTTGATCTCCTCTACATCTTCCTGTATAATTTCTACTAATTCCAGATCAGAAGGCATCGGTAATATTTCTGAACCCGCGTTCATAGGAATGATTAAGCTGAACTCACTTCCTTCGTCCACTTTGCTTTTTAATGATAGTTCTCCACCAAATAACTTAGCAATTTCACGGCTTATAGATAAGCCCAGACCTGTTCCTCCAAACTTCCGCTGAGTAGATCCGTCAGCTTGTTGGAATGCTTCAAAAATAATTCTTTGCTTATCTTCAGGAATACCAATTCCAGTATCTTTAACGCTGAAAATAATGAAGTTCTTATTGGTAGGATCTTTTTTAATATGCAATGCTACATTACCTTCTGTGGTAAATTTAAATGCATTTGACAGCAAGTTTCGTAATACCTGATCTAATCTTAACCGGTCGGTTTCGATAGTTTTTTCAAGACCATCTTCTATATGGATATCAAATTGAACTCCTTTTTCAAGTACTACCGGATTGAAAAGATTTCGCAGATCTTTTACGACCTCATCTATGGCTACATCATCATATTCTAAGACCATCTTACCTGATTCAATTTTAGCAAGATCTAAAATTTCGTCTATTAGTGTCAATAGACTTCCTCCAGAACTCTGAATTACCTTAGCTGATTCTACCTGATCTTCATTCAGGTTTTCTTCAGGGTTTTCTGCCATTAACCTGGAAAGAAGAAGGATAGAATTTAAAGGTGTACGCAGTTCGTGCGACATATTTGCCAGGAATTCAGATTTATATTGGGTACTTAAAGCCAGTTCCTCTGCTTTTTTCTGAATTTCGATATTACGCTCGGCAATCAGATGATTTTTTTCTTCCAGGAGTTTTGACCTTTCTTCCAGTTCAGCATTAGTTTGCATTAATTCTTCCTGCTGTACTTTTAATTCTTCTTCTGAAGCCTGTAGTTTTTGAGTTTGCGCTTCGAGTTCAGTATTCAGGTTTTCAAGTTCGGCATGTTGTACCTGTAATTCCTCTGACTGGGTCTGGGTTTCTTCTAATAATCGCTGTTCCATTTCGCGGCCTTTTGCCGCACTAATGGCAGTAGCAATATTCCGACAACTATCTACAAAATAATTGATTTTATCCTGATCAAAATTAGTAGTTGAATTTATTTCCAATACACCAATACTCTGTCTGTCCAATGTAATTGGTACAAGCACAATTCCATTAGTTTTTACTTTGCTGCTTGCAAAAGTTACAGCAAAATCATTTTCATTAAGATCTTTATAAACCTTTGTTTTTTTCTGAAGAAAAACCTGTCCAATCATTCCCTCTCCCGGTTCGAAGGATTTTTTCATGTTTTCCTCTAAACCTACTGCTGTATTTAGTTGTAATTTTCCTTCATCAATTAAATATATAGCTCCATTTGTACCCTCTCCATATTCAATGAGATGGTTCAAAGAGTTGGTAGTAACTTCTTTAATTGATTTAATCCCTACTAGTGATTCGTTCAGTAGTGCTAAACCTTTTTGATGCCAATCACTTCTATTGATCTTTTCAAAAGACTTTTTCAGTGAATCAGTCATATTATTAAGTGAATCCACTAAATCACCAAGATCATCCTGTGCATTATCAACTGCCTTTTGGCTATAATCCCCGTTTGCCACTCTATTTGCAATCTGTCGGATAGCACTTACCCGTTTGCTGATTTCAAGGTCTTTTGCTTTCAGTTCTTTTTCCAATATATCTCTGCGGGTCAGATCATTTCGCAATTTAACATAGAGATAAACCGTAACTACTATGGCTGCAATCGCCGAAAACAGGATAAAAATAACGGTTGTATTGGATGATCGATTAAGATCCTTATTTTTTATCTCGAGCTGGATTTCTTCATATCGTACAAAATCACGGACGATCTTCCGGCATTTGTCCATATAGGATTTACTCAAAATAAGCTGCTCCTGTGTCATTTCTACTCCATGACGTCTATTTTCAACATAAAGCCCCAGATTCTTAATGTTACTACTTGCATTTTCTTCTAAATCCTCTAAACGTTTGAGTTGTGCTTTATCTGTAACATCTAAAGATTTTGCATTGGCAATTGCTTTAGGATATTCGGCAATACTTCTATTATAAGGTTCTAAAAAATTTTGTTTCCCTGTTAACTGGTATCCCCTGTTTGCTGTTTCTGCATCTAAAAGAGCAATTAATACATCTTTTACTGCAGTTATAGATCGTCGGGTTTTGGATAAACTTTCACGATTATCCATCTGCTTTTGAATACTCCAATATGATGCTACTGAGCTTGCTATTAAAATCAGCAAAGACATTCCTACTCCAAATTGCAGATTTCTTATAATTTTTTTCGGCATAAAAAATTAGTTTAAAGGTAAAGTGAAATAAAATGTAGAACCTTCATTAATGATACTCGATAATCCGATAGTTCCATTATGTTGCTTGATAATTTCTGAACAGATATATAAACCTATTCCCATTCCCTGAAATTGTAATGATGATTCTTCAACACGATAAAATTTCTGAAATACAGCTTTCTGCTTAAAATCAGGAATACCGATACCAAAGTCCGTAACACTTACTTTTACTTCTTGTTCATCTACAAAAGTAGTTACAATAACCTGATTATTTTGAGGTGAATATTTAATGGCATTCGTCAGGAAATTGATCAGCACCTGTTCTATACGGATCTCATCAAAAGGAATGAGAATATCTGATATTTCTCCATGACGCTGAATTTTCACTTTATTTTCGTCATGCGTCTGAAGTATGGTTTCGATAGCACTATCAAGTACCTTTTCCAAATTAGAAGGTTTTCTATTGATCTTCAGTTTACCATTCTCTATTTTGGAAACGTCAAGAAGGTCACTGATGAGGCTGTTCAGCTTTTCGATCTGATCCTGTACTTTCATTACATAACCTGCCTCTGCACTATCTTTATCAAGCTTTAGCTTACGCTCCAATAGCTGCACATAAGCTTTAATACTGGTTAAGGGAGTTTTCAGCTCATGGCTGGCAATACTGAGAAATTCATCTTTCTCATTTTCTACCTTTTTCTGATCATCAATATCGGTGAATGTTCCTACCCAGTTTTTAACGGTATCTCCTTCATATACCGGCGATATTCTTAACAGGTGATACCTGTAATTTCCGGATTCAATATTTTTTATCCGGGTCTCCAATTCAAAAGATTTTCCTTTTTTTCTAGATTTTTCAAACTCTTCTTTAATATCTGTATCTTCAGGATATGTTTCCGGAAAGTCTTCATCAGAAGCAGAATACTGATACCATCTGCCATTCACAAAATCTACAATTCCTTCTTCATTTAAAGTAAAGGCAATTTGCGGTAAGCCTTCCAGCATCAGATGAAAATGATCAATTTTAGACTTCATGCTGACCTGAGATTCCCTTCTTCCTTTCACTTCCAGCTCTAAACTCTGCTGTGTTTTTTTCATTGCAAGATTCTGTTCCTGCAAGTTGTAAAATGTTTTAACCTTAAGTAAAAGAATTTCCGGATCTACCGGCTTGGTAACGTAATCCATTCCACCAGAAGCGTAACCGCGTGTAATGAATCTTTTTTCGGTATTTACGGCCGACAGAAATATAATAGGAATTTCTTTGGTCTTGCTGTATCCTGCAAATATTTCCGCAACTTCAAATCCATCCATCCCAGGCATCTGCACATCCAGAATAATCAGGGCATAATCATTTTTCAAAGCTTTTCCCAATGCTTCTTCCCCGGAATTAGCCGTGTCCACCTGAAAATCTTTGGACTCTAATAATTTCTTTAACGAGTAAATATTGTTTTCGTTATCATCGACAATTAAGATCATAAAACGTAAAATAATCTAATAAGAGTTCATACTTCCTTAAGTTTTCAAAAGTACTCACAAAATCCCAAAAAATAGTTTATTTTCTGAACAATATTCCGTAAATATAGGATACAACAAAAAAATACTAAAAACATAATTTTTAGTATAAATATATATGGAATTGTGTTTTGCTTTATATGTCGATATTGATTTTATTTATTCATTTTTAAAATTACTAATCAGTAAAACTAAATGGCGGTAAAAATGTTTACCTATTTTGATTAACTGTCTCACGTCTCAGCTTCCTGATATTCTGGGTAAGCTGTTTTCGGATTTCAATATGTCTTAACCTGTACAGTTTAATACAAGTTTCCAATCTCTTTTTTATCGTAAGATATTCATCATACAGTGCTGATAGCTCTGTATTCATCATAAAAATCTCATCTGTATATGTTCTTTCCGGTTCAGGTGTTTGCTTTAGCAATTGTTCTAGATCATTAATTCTCTTGATCACTTCCTGATGTATTTTTGGCTCTATTCCCTGCATAGTGAATTCAATTTTAAAAAAAAATATAATATATGTTTGATTTGGTTTTTTCTTTTTCTTTTTTTTAATTCAATAGATCCTACTTAGGGTTTAACTATTGAAAAAGGCTTCTCACTTTCTGTAATTATTTTCACGTTATTATTTGAATTCTCGTGGTTAACAGATTTGGAATATATTTTATTTAGTACAGCATGAAGCAAAATCTCCTCTGACTCTCCAAGCTGAATCAGAGGAAGTGAGGTATATTCATTAATGGGAATCTGAGGGGAAATTCCACCACTGTATTCTCCTTCTCCATTTGCATTGTACACTTTGTAGATAACAGGATGGATCTGCCAAGTAATCTTCTGAGATTTACTGTCATCTGTTACTGCAAACCCCGCCATATCTTTGCCTAAAGTGGTATCTCCTACCTGTATTACCTGCACATAAGGCTTAAGATTATTGATCACTATCTCAGATGCTGACGCTGTATTTCTGGAGGTAAGAATAAATACTCTGCTTAACCCCAATGAATTAGTATGAAGTGCCGAAAAACTAAGTGCAGTAGGATCATAAGCTACCTGTTCTGCAAATGTTTTTTTCACTTCACCACCATTTTTATTCCCTTTATAGGTTATGAATGGTGAGTTAGCAGTTATTCCTGAAGGGATCATTGAGCATAATGCTGCAGCCGAAGCTACTGATCCACCATAGTTATATCTAAGATCTACAACAAGATCTTTTACTCCAGCAACTTTGAATTCTGCAAATTTCTGATTAAGACTCTGAGACATTCCATCTGGAAAATCATATATATATAAGTATCCGGTTTTTTTGCCATTTTGATCAAAAATTCTTGATACAATGGGTTGATCTAGAGAAAAGCCATAGTATACTATAATATTTTTTTCATTGATCACATTTCCGGCTTCCCAGTCTCCTACTGTAAGATCGAGGGTTGTATTATCTGGAATAGAATTAAGAAGGCTTTCGGCATTGGATGCAGTGATCAGACTTCCGTTGATCTTTTTTATGATCATTCCACGTTGTAAACCAGCATTCTGAGCAGGAGAATCTTGCAACACAAGCTTTATTACAGCAGTTATTTGTCCATTGGCAAGCTGAATTACGGCATAATCAAAACCATACATATTTCGGACTGTCCGTAAATAGGTTGAAGAATCCTCAGTATTTACAATGCTTGAAAAACGATCGTTTTGTGATAGAAGACTTGCAAAAAATTTCTTTACCGGAAGATGATAGTCCGGTTTTGAAGGCATCTGATCTGCCCAGTAATAATAACGTTTCATATTATCCTGTACCCAAACATTAACGGATTCCACACTTCCATCAGGAAAATCCGGGATAACTTCTTCTTCAGATCTGCAGGAATTGACAGCTATTGTGCTTAAAAGCAATAACGTCAGCATATAAAACTTTAAAAATCTACCCATAATAGTTATCTAATGGAATTTTTTATAAATAGTCTACGATATCGATATCACCAACCACCACAACAACTCCATTTTCCAGCTTCTCCTGCAGTACGATCATATTGGCTCCGATATCTTGTTTTATTTTCACCTTAATCAGTTGTGATCCAAAATAAGGATCAGTTGTTCCTGGTTTATACAACTCTAAATAAACGGGAGCTGTAACACTGAAAAAGCTATACATCTTCAATGGTGAGAAATTATTTTTTTCAATATTTTCAAACTCTGCCAATACATCACCATTCTCTTTCTTTAATACTCCTTTTACTCCTTCTAATGAAGAGTGTGAATATTCTCCCAGATTATGAAAGAGCAGTTCAAAACCTACTTTTCCAAGATTTACCTGAGGTTTCACAGCATAGGTCTGAAGATAAATTCCCGGAAGGTTAAAGAAATTTAAGTTCTTATATTGATCTGTATTATTAAAGTTGATATTATAGTTGGCTATGCGCTTTCCGTTTTCATTGTTATAGATTTCGATATGATCCGTTTCTCCTTCATCTACGACAAAGCTTAGCTTGGTTTCTATATTATTGGTATAAGATGTATTTCCATTAATGCTTATTGGCTTACCATTAAGCCTTAGCTGTATTACATCCGGTTTTGAAAATCCCTTGATATTAATTTCTGCAGGTCTCTGCGATTTATCATAAGGCTGCATCACCTCATCGGTGCATGATAACAAACCTGTAAGAATAGCAAGGGCGATTATTTTTTTCATTTTTAATGATATTATTATATAAAACTAAATTTAGAAATATTGCCCAAAGCCAGACTGAGGGCAATACTTATAAATTGTATATTAAGCAGGTTGTACTATAAATCCTATAATGATAGTTGCTGACATGGTTATTATTTTACATCTATAAAAAATTGAAACAAGGAGTACACCTGCATCTAAAAAACTATTTTTTGATAAACTTCACTTTCTCAGAAAGGATTCCATCTGATACTACAGCAATATAATTTCCTGAAGATAAACCTGCAACATTAATCTCTCTATTGTATTGAGTTGTAAGAACTGATTGTCCGGCCATATTGATGATATTTACCGTAACAGCATTTTCTTTTAATGCAGGATTAAGTTTTAACATCAATGATGTTGTTACAGGATTCTGCATAATTGAAGTTGTATTTTTTACTTTTTTTACATCCTGTGTATTTAGAAATGATGAATAGATTGCCATTTCGTTGATGTTGATATTTTGAACGTTAGTATCATCATCTGTCAATCTGTTTGACCATAATCCAATATAGATCTTTTTCCCGGCAAATGCTGAAAGGTCTACAAGACTTTCTACAAACTGAGTTAAATCAGCAGGAAAAGGATTACTTCCTCCTGCACTTATATAATAAGGACTTCCTAATTGATTTCCGCCAGCATCTACTGCCAATGCCTGAAAATCTGACAATTCTGGTACCGGTTTTTGAGCTGTACTTTCATAAATATACAGATATCTGCTAACCAAATCATGTGCGGTCTGCTGTCTACCAATATAAGCTGCTAAGGTAATAGTTCCTGAAGCTGCAGTAAGATCGATTGCAGGAGAAATAGCCCAGTCATTTTCTGTAGCAAATCCCGTTACAAATCCTGAAGGAACGTTACTTATTGAATAACGAAGAGAACCTGCTGAACCATAAGCTAACGATGTACCGTTATAGTAAATATTTGGTCCTTGGATCCATCCATTTCCATTTCCATTCAAATCGTGAAAAGACCAGCCTTGCATATCACTTGTGGAATTAAAAGAATTGGTCCACACCGGATATTGTGCTGACACTAATTTTGATAAAACCAAAACAGATAATAAAATTATTTTTTTCATATTACAAATTTTAAAGATGAAATAAAAAATGGGATGGCAGGTTCTGCCACCCCATATTGATCAATTATTGTACAATTGAAAAATTATATTTTGTCCATGTTCCTTTGAAATCTCCACAATTTCTAGGAGTAACATTCCATGCCGGAGCGTCGTTAAAGAATGGCTGAGTCATTCCCCAAGCGTTAGCAGGGTTAGTTGTAGAAGTAGTAACTCCAGGAATAGTAAGCGCTGCAGTAGTAGATCCTATTTTAGAAGCTGTAGCGAAAGTATATCCGTGTGCCTGTACTGATGTAAAGTTAAGATCTGCAAGATTCACAGCTGCTCCACCTACAGTTTCTAACAATACTCCTACAGGATAACCTGTAACCGCAACGTTATCTAAAGTTAATTTACCGTTTCTTCTTACGTGGATAGCATTTTCATACAATGCTCCATTTAATGGACTCTTAGCACCTACGATAGTAAGATTTTTAACCGTTGGATTTGTAAAAGGAGAAGCTGAAGAACCTGTCCCGTCGTTATCCAATTCGATACCGTTTGTATCAGAAACACCACCACTTTGGCTATGTGTAGAGTTGTAATCAGCTAATGCTAATGCACAAGTAATAGTTCCTGAATATCCGAAATCGAAATCGAAGTTGTCATCATCCGGAGCAAAAGATACCAGGTTAGATGCATTTACTGTACCTCCGAAGAATTCGAATGAATCATCTTTACCATAAGAAACCTGGATGTGGTCTAATGTAGTACCATTACCAACTCCACCTAAAGTTAATCCGTTGATCTCATTTCCTGAGTTAGGAGCAAAAAGGTCAAATCCTCCAAATTCAATACGTACATATTTAAGAGTTCCTCCGTTATGACCTGCTGTTGTTCCACCATATTGGTAATCAACACCTGATAATCCTTCAATAACAGTAGTTGTTGGTTTATTGGTAGGGGCATCACCTAACATAATAACTCCACCGAAATCACCTGGAGAAGCTTTAGTTGCTTCTTTTCCATCCAAAAGTTTATAACTTGTAAAAATAATAGGCTGAGAAGCAGTTCCAGTAGCGTTTATCTTACCCGTTTTAGCAATAACCAAAACTCCTGTTGGTGTATTTGTAGTATTAGGTTTTGCTTTGATGAAAGTACCTGGCTGGATAGTCAAAGTTGCTCCATCTTTAACAGTTACAATACCATCGATTTCAACAACACCACTCCAAGTAGTATTAGTAGTAATCGCACCACTTACTGCCGTAACAGGAAGTGCAGAAGCTGTGATGTACTCTGCAGAAGCAGATTGCATTTCAAATTTAGAAGAATCTGACATAGAATCATTCTCACGACAAGCTGTTAGGGATAAAGCTGTTACAGCGATTAAAGTTAATTTTCTCATTGTTGTAAAATTTAGAAATATGGATCCGGTTATTATTTTTTTGGTCCGGATGATTCCTGTTTTACGGGATACTCACCTTTAAATATCTCCGCGATTTGGTTACACTTTGTTTTTAGAACCTTACATAGCTGAGGTGCAGTTATATAAAGCTCCCCTTAGATTTAATTACTGTCCGGGGATACAGTAATTTCCCATTTTCGTCTGAATGTTTACTGAAGTGCGCATCATCAGTTTTTATTCGCTCAGATCTCAGGATACGGAAACCTGTAACATTTACCATTTATAAGATCTTATATTATAATGCTTTTGCCAAAAGCTAAATTTTCTATTTTCTCTTATCTAAAAGCTATAGCTTACAGATAACCCAAATGTTCTTCCATTGTAAGCCCTGAACAATATTCTATCAATATCTTTATCATATTTATCTGTAGCTCCGGGTAAAAGTCCCAATGATTCTCTTTGTGTATCAAAAGAGCTTCCACCACCCTTAGACACTGAATATGAATTGAAATTATTGTAGTATTCCCTTACTCTGTTGAATAGGTTTCTTACATTAAATTTGAACTCCAGATTCTTATCTTTTAAAAGTTTATATGAAATCTGAGCATCCGCTACTGCATAAGGCCGTTGTATCTCTTCTCCAATATAAGCGTACCCCACAGTAATATACTGATCCCCTTTTGCATTGTATAAAAAGCTCAGTCCCAGACGATCTCCGTTGTATAATAATCCCAGGTTGTAAGCATAAGGAGTCTGCCCATACAACGGACGGCTTACCTCATAGGTTGCATCTGTGTCCTGCGTTTTATATCGGTCTTTAAAAGCAACTACCTTAGTATCATTATATGTAAAGTTTCCACTGATAAAAAGGTCTTTCAGGAAAGTATTTTCTCTGATAAAGCCAAGGCTCTTTCTTACTTCCACCTCAAATCCTTTTAATTTGGCATTTTTAGAATTTCCATTATAAAGAAACAGGTTTCCTTCTGCAGAAATATATCCTTCCCGTTCTATTGGCCTGTCAATATCTTTATAATAAAGTCCTGCAGAAATAATCTCTCCTAATCCAGGGAACCATTCAAACTTGAAGTCATAATTATTGATTACCGATGATGTCATTTCTGTATTATAGATAAGACCGTTTGCAATCGGATCAAAATAAGGTAGTCCTGTTCTTTCATTAAACTGGGGACGGATGACAGATCTGTTATAAGCCAGTCTTACATTCATACTGTTTAAAGGGCTGTAGGTGAAGTTTGCTGATGGCATCCATTGCCATGCTTTTTCTTTAATAGGCTCTTTTATAACACTTTTAGGGTCGTTAGGATCCTGTTGCTGGGAAATAAGATCATATTTGAAATACTCAGCTCGCATTCCCCAAACCAGTCTCAGTTTATTCCAACGGTTATCGAACATAATGAAAGGTGCATGTTGCGTAACTTTCCCTTCATATTTATCATTTTTATAAAGTGCTTTCGTCTGCCATCCAATACCACCTGGATTATAATGTGAACCATCAAACCAACCAGCAAGAGATCCATACATGATCAGACTGTTTTTTTCACTGTTCGGAACATCACGGTTTTCATCTACTCTCAGGAAAAATTTTTGCTGCTGATTTGTATTATTCTTTATAGCTCCGGCATACCCTATTTTAACATCATTTTTAAAATTTTCAGAATCCATACTCCATTTTAATGCAGCACCATAATTGTAATCTGTTTCTTTATTGGCAATATAACCTCTTGCAAAATTATCCTGAGAATTGTAAATCTGATTGTAACTCAAAATCTCATTTCCTATGAAATTATAGTTTGTGCGATACTGGGTATAGTCTTTTGTATCGGAAGTCACACCAGTTCTTGCTGCAAACCAGCTGATTTCTTTATTTCCTATTTTATGATTACCTTCCAGCTTGTTCTGCAACAAAGTCTGATAAACTGGATAGTCAGTTGTTTCCGTAATTGGCTTATCCAGAAGTTTCGGATCTGTATTATTAGGATTTAAACCATAATAAAAATAGTTGTAAGAATCTGTTGCATCTCCATTTCCACCCACATATTCATTCCATCCTGTAATTCTTGTCAGGGTCTGATCATAAATATGGGTATAAGAGTTACGGAAGGAGATTCTGTTTTTTCCAAGCTGTAGACCGAAGTTCAGCATTCCTCCAATCGTAGAGTTATAAGTGTAAGAAGCTCCTTTATTTTTAAAATTTGCAAAACGTACCGGAGCAACTCCCAGCTCTTGCCAGTTGTTAACCGGAGTAGCATTATCCATCCACCCTCCTCTTCCAGTGTGATCAATATCAAGTTTATTCTGTTCGTTTCTTGTTGTAATGGCAGCAGCAAAACCCCATTTATTATTATTTTTCAGTTTAAAGTTTCTCCCTAAAGCAATCTGCATATTAGAGTTCAGATTAGCTTTGGTAGCGTAATTCGTAAAATTATCATTGGTAAACTGCTTGGACTGTTCAAAAAATAAAGGGTTATTCCAGTCAGTTGCTACTAAGCCTTTAGGAAAATCTCTTGTTCCGTCATCATAACCCCAGTAATCGTATTTCCCCCGTTTTTTGGAAATGAATTCTTTAAATGTCGTGACATCATTGTAAGAAGAACCTACATTCACTGTCGTAAAATTTTCATTCGGAATATCTTTCGTCCTTACTTCCACATATCCACCGGCAAAACTGGCATTCATATCCGGCGTTGCTGTTTTACTTACTACAACGCTTTCTACCATTGCAGTAGGGATAATATCAAAAGAAAAGTTCTGATTATAAGCTTCTGTACTTGGTAGATTAATCCCGTCCATTGCAGCGGTATTCCATCGCTCTCCCATTGATCGAACGACCACATATTTATTATCTATCGTGGTAATCCCTGTTACTCTTTTTAGGGTTCCCCCAACATCGCTATCCGGTGTTTTGGAAATTTGTTCAGCCGAAATTCCATCACTCATTTGGGCAGCCTTCTTTTGCTGTGCCAAAAGCCCTGCCTGGGTATCTGCTTTACGTGTTCCGGTAATCACGACTTCTTTAATACTGGTTTCTTTATCTGAAGAAATATGTTTCATGGCGAAAGAAACCATATTCGTTTCCTCATTACCTATCTTTAATTTCTCCACTCTTAAAGAGCTGTAACCAGATGCTTTAACGGTCAGTGTATAAATCCCTGAAGGAATACTGAAATTAAAATCTCCGTTGTTATCTGTTACTGTTGCTTTACCTGCTACATTTACCTCTGCATCTACAACTGGATTTCCCACTTCATCTACGATCTTTCCGGTAAGTTTTCCATTTCCTTGTACAGAAGACACAGACCTATTAGATCCCTGATATCGTATTGAGATCAGTTCTCCTCTTTGGCGCACCGCTACCGGAAGATTATCTGTAATATTCTTCAGACAGTCGGTTACAGGAATGTTATCACACTTTACCTCTCCCACTTTAAGATCTTTTATATCTGATTTTGAGTAGACCAAACGCATCCTTGCTTTATCTGCTAATTCTTCTAATGTGCTGATCAAAGGTCTTCCTGCCGCAGCAGAAAAAGACACTTTCATTGTTAGCTCCTGCGCGTCTATTGTTGTGGCAAAGAAGATCACCGCTACTGTAAGACTGCATTTCAAGTTTCTCATATTTTTAACACCACTTTTTATTACTGACTGACTCATAATTCTGTTCGTAAACTCCATCTAATAATCCTGTTACTATTTTTTTAATATATAAGTGGTATTATTTTCTTTATGTACCTCAAGCCCCGTTATAAATGCGAGTGCTTCTACATTTTCATCCCAGCTGCTTCCTGTAAGATCTGCTGTAATTTTCTTTTCAGCTATTTCTTCCGGGTATTTGATACTGATTCCATAGTTTTTATATAAAACCTCCATGATACTCCTGAACGTGACATCATTGAAGGTCAGCGTCAGTAATACTGAAGTCTTTTTTCCAGATTTTATATCAGTTTTCTCAGTAATTACCGCGGCCGTATGTGGAGCTCCAAAGTTTGTCCATCTCTGATTAGGGGTAAGGTAAGAAACAGCAGTTCCTGGTGAAGAAACAGCAACTTTACCTTCATACAATTCCACTGTTTTTTGTCCTCCTCTCTGCATTACCTTGAATACCGTACCCATTACTCTTGTACTGAAACCATCTGCACGAACTATAAATGGATGGATTTTGGATTTAGCTACTTTAAATATGGCATCCCCTTGTAAATCCACTATCCTTGTTTTAGCTGGAAAAGATTTTTCAACGGTAAGTTTTGCACCAGGCAAAAGCATTACTGTAGATCCGTCTTCCAGTTTTATAGTACGGTTAGCATCTACAGCGACATATACATCAGGTTTAATGAAAAATTGATAAGTAAAGAAACCCGTAAGACCAAATAGGATAAGAAATACAGCAGCAGCACTATAAAATTTCTTTCTCAGATAAAACACATTGTTTCTCACCGGACTTGCAAAGTAGGATTCCAAACCTGAGAGTACTCTTATTTTGGATTCCTGAACATGTTTTTTATCCAGATCTTTTATAGTTTCATTCTTCCACAATTCCAAGACTTCTGATTCTTTCTCTGAGATCTTATCGCCGGATACTTCCCTGCCCCATAATTTAAAAACAAATGCCTCGGCCTTGCTGTAGTTCAATTTCTTCACTTTATAATTTTGTTGTATTAGTTTTTCTGTTGTATTAGTTTCGTAAATACCCTCACTTATAATACTGGGCAAAAAGAAAAACTTCCCAAACGCCATTTAATATATCATTAACATTGGCGTTATTTTTTCAACAAAAACAATACATTTATGAACAATCCTACACATTAAAGGTGGAAAACGTGATTTTTTTTCAGAAATATTTAACCTTACAGGCTGGATAATTCATAAAACATTAATATTAGTTTAGGTAAATTTGTACTAGAAATTATGAAACCTACAGACGATATTTTATTAAAGAAAATAAAATCAGGCGACCGCCCTGCTTTTGTGATATTGTATGAACGATATTGGGATAGTTTCTATACGATGATCTTTATGCGTACGAAGGATAGAGAAGCTACGGAAGAGCTATTGCAAAACCTATGGATCAGAATTCTTGAAAATCCTGAATTCGTACAGACCGATGAAGATGAAAGTGCTAAAGGTTATTTATTCCGTTTTATACACTACCGTATTCTTGATTATTACGCAAGTATTAAAAAAATACAGGAAGTATATGTGGATGAGTCAGAAGATTTTTTATCTGAAATAACCGATTCTGAGTATGCAGAGATACTTGAAGATAATGATATTGCCGAACTCTTTACAATGATAGACGAAGTAATTTCTCAACTTACCCCGACTGAGCAGAAGGTATACGACTTACGTATCCGAAAGAATATGTCTGTTGTTGAAACCGCAGAAGCACTTAATTTAAGTAATAAAACGGTCAGTAACAATTTAAGTAAGGCTTTAAATGAAATAAGGGAACAGCTAAATCCGAATTACGAATCCTCTAAAAAGCTAATATCATTACTGGTTCTTATGGAAATGATGCCTAATTTTTATTCTTAGAGTTTCTTTAAAATTATTATTTAGAAATAGATTTAGATCTTTCTTCACTTAACTTCTTCAGAACATTTTTCCCATTTTCATTGTCAGGATTCAGATCCATTGATCTTTGATACATTTTAACTGCCTGATCTTTATTCCCTAACTTTAGTAATACTTCTCCATAGCTGTCATAAGCATTCCAGCTTTTCGGAAATAGGTAGACATTTAACTTAAAAATTTCAGATGCATTTTTGAGCTCATTTCTTGACATCATTCTGTAGCCCCATTCATTAAGCTCAAATTCCTGTGGCTTAAAATCAGGATTTCTTTTCTTTTCGGAATCAACTAATTCTATGGCTTTATCAAAACCAATCTTTTTTAAATTCATTCTGAGAAAAGTAACGGGATCGGCTTTTATAATGTCTGGATTATAAACGGCTGCAAGCTCTTCAAGAAAATCTTCAGGAGAACTTCCTCCCAGATTAGTAAGAACAATGACCGCTAAATGATCATCAGGATAAACCAGAAATGCAGACCTACTACCTCCTGACATCCCTACTGCTTTGTGTTTGGTCCGGAATTTCGCGATACCCCATCCTGGAGCCCAGGCTGTGGGGCTTCCATCATTCATTTTTATAGGTGACCACATTCTGTTTAATGCTTCAGGGGTTTTCAGGAGTTTACCACTTTCCAAAGCAATAATCCATTTTGCCATATCTTCAGCGGTACTGTTGACTCCCGAACCTGTTCTGCTGAAATCCGGAAATATAAAGTAATCATTCACCCATTTTCCCTGGGTTCCGTTTAGGCTTCTATACCGGTAAGTGGGTGCAAAATGAGGAATAACATCTCTTGAATCTCCAAATAAAGTATTAGTCATACCAACCTGTTGAAACTGTCGATTTTTAAAAAACTGATCAAAAGGTTCTCCACTAAATTTTTCAATGATCTTCCCTAACAAATAATAATTCGTTTGGTTATAACTGAACTGGTCTCCTGTTTTAAAAATCATAGGAACCGTCTTTAGCTCCTCCCATATTTCTTTTTCAGTTTTCGATGCGTTACCTGTATTGGGATCAAACAGTCTTAGCAAATCGGGAAATCCCGAAATATGAGTCATCATTTGCTCAACTGTCACTTTTTTCCATGTTTCTGGAAGGTCATCCAGATATTTCGAAACAGGAGCTGATAAATCTACTTTCCCTTCCTCCATCAACTGCATAATAGCTGTAGCTGTAAACACTTTTGTACACGAGTTAATAGGAAAAATGGTTGTATCTGTAACAGGAATATGATCCTGTACATACGCTGTACCATACGATTTTTTTAAAATAATTTTTCCGTTTTGCACAACGGCGATCTGTAATCCCGGAATTTTTCGCTCAGTCATTTCTCTTTTAATAATAGCATCAACAGCTGCTGTCGTGCTCTGACCATAAAAGAAGGGTGAAAGCATAGAAATAATAAGCAAAAAGTAAGTTTTCATTCTGGGTAGTTTGTAATAAGACAATACTAACAACAAATGTATTACATATAAATACCAAATAAATAACCTGCAACATAATACTGCAGGTTATCGTAAATAAGCAAGGTCATCTAATAGCTACTTCATAGAATTAAAACTATTATTTAGCATAATAATGTCTTTGCACACATAAAAAATAGTAGAATAGAGAATTACGGTTTATTCTTTAATAATCTTTTTAGAGATTGTTTCTTTATTTGTTTTTACTTCAATGATATAAATACCTCTTACACTTGAAGACAGATCTACACTTACTTCATCATTATTAATTATTCCACTTTGTATCTTCTTCCCGGAAAGATCATAAATATTGAACGTTGAATTTCTCGGGGCTTTCAATACTTTAACGATATCTTTGGTAATCGTAGGGGCAATTACAATATTGCTTTCCTCTTTTCCTTTCTCACTGGTTGCAAGAACTTCCTGACTAAAACCGGTGGCTATAATAGAATAATCCTGAGGAGCACCAGCGCCGGCATTATTAACTAAATTGCCTTTATTGGTAATTTCCACTCTGTAATTTCTGCCTGCAACCGGAGCATCAATCACTACTTGCTCTACATTATCTACTGTATTATCTCCTTTAGTAGCCGGAGTCATTGGACTGTTTGCATTAAGTTTCCAGGGAGTGTGTACCGTATTGGTAGTGGTATCTATAATTCTTAAATCCAAATCATTGACCAATCTGGAGCTTCTATTATTGTAGACCTGTCCCCAGGTTAAGTTAGCTGGAACGTTATATGCGGGATCGATCCATGAGATAGTCACTTTAAGAGGTTCCGATCCTGATGCTTTAATAATTTTAGTATTGGCAACACCATTATTTAATGTTTCATTATTAAAAATAACAGTGTTATTAGCTTTTCCGACCAATAATTCAGCTCCTTTTCTGGCATTGATATAACCCCATCCAAACCATGGATCAGGGCCAACGTTTCCTGCTTCAGAAGCCGAATGAACCATTAATGTTTTGGCACTGGCAGCATTTAACAGTTGATTAGAAAAAAGATCTTTATAAATCTGTGTCCACAAACCAATAACTCCCGTTACAACCGGTGCTGAATATGAGGTTCCACTGCCATAATCATACTTTACACTACCTGTTGTATTCTCTGCAGTAGAAGCGGAAAACACATTAGTCCCGGTCGTTGCAATATCTGGTTTTATCCCACCATCATCCCTTGGTCCGGCACTGCTGTAATCAGAATGTACAACATCAGCTGCTGCTGAATATTTGAAATTATTAGTTGAGATCACATCTGTAGCACCCACAACAATTATATTTTTCGCTAATGAGCCCTGCCCTATACAATCAAAACCCTGAGCACAATTTGTTGCTGGCAGAGTATCTGTAGAAGCAAATTGAACTAAATTTCCATTATTATCTTCATAATATCTGGGAAACGTAGTTGTTCCCGGGCGATCAGGACCGTCTCCGAAATAGTTTCCTGCAGATTTTATAATAATGTAGGAAGGATTATTATATACAATCTGATCATAATTCTGATCATTTGATAAGTAAGTTCCCTGTGTATCATAAGAAGTACCCGGACTGTCAAAAGCACCATTCCATAACCAGAAATAACTGCCGTCATCTGCAGTTTTTATATCCCAGCCTGCATTGATCCCATATGAATGATTAGAAATTTTTGGCTGTGCTGCCAATATCTTCTGAAATACATTACTTGCTGTGGTATTTCCCGGTAAGATCGTTTGGGCAAACCGATAAGAATCTATCGTTGAATTCACAGCAACTCCCTGAATATTACCTGTAACTGGTACTCCATTCAGATTTCCTTGGATATTTAAAGCCCTACTTCCTATAAAACCAGCGACACCTGTTGAGTGTTCACTATAAATTTGAGTCGCTGCTTCTTTATTGGAAATTCTGCCAACTGCATTATCAAATGCAGGATGTCCGGCATATACTCTTCCGCCATCAAAAATAGTGAACTTAATATTTTCTCCTTTATAAGCATTGGTCAATCCAGTTACGCCGCCCACCGTATTTAAAGCATCAGCATTGGAATTCTGTACTTGTCTTATATCCTGATTCTTATAGAAATAAGGCTTACCATTCGGTAGGAAACCCGCTAAGTTGCTTCTTTGCTCTTCAATTTCTTTTTGAACCTCAGGTGCCTTAGCCGAGCCGTAGTGTTTTGCAGCATAAGAATCAAACTTCTCGTTGTTCTGTATGTTTTGTTTTTCAAATGCTCTTTTTAGATCATCATTGGCTTGGGCACTGACCAAAACAGCGAACAGAACGCCAATTACTAGTAATTGTTTTTTCATAATTGATAAAATGTTAAGTATGTTTTTTAAATTAAAGGCTATCTGAAAATACAAACACAGTCCTACAACTTTATTTGTTTAGTATTCTGCATTTCTTACTAATCAATGATTTATTTCTTCATTTCAGTAAGATCAATTTAAATTAATGCAATTCAATTGCAATAATAATAAAAAAAAACACAAACCGCAACAATGTTGCAATTAAAATTTTAAAAAAAATTATTTATAATTAAATAGTGCAACCGCCAGCTGCGCAAAAAAAATTAGTTAAATGATCATTTTAATATATTCCAGATCGCTTACAAGAGTTGTTAGCCTTAACAGAAAGTATATTTTCTTATATTCACAAAAAGTTTTCGGCTCAATTATAATTTCTTTTCGTGTGCTATAAAACAAAAATTAATACAATGGAAATAAGATCCGCACAATCATTTATTGATTATTATGAAAAAGTTAGGGCAAGAACCAATCGATTAATTGAGGTTATCAGACCTGAACATCTGGATTTCTCATATAAACCCGGAAAGTTTACCGTCGGTGATCAGATCAGGCATATTGCGGCTATTGAAAGGTCTATGTATGGGGAAACTATTTTGGGAAGAAAAAGTGCTTATCAGGGTTGCGGAAAAGAATTGGCAGATGGCTATGACAATATTATCAGCTACTTTAATGAAATGCACAGGCAAACCATCGAAATTATTAGCAGCCTTTCTGATGAGGATCTCAACCGAAAATGTTTAACTCCGGCAAATAATGAGATCACCATATGGAAATGGCTTCGTGCCATGACAGAACATGAGATCCATCATAGAGGAGAACTTTATATTTATCTTAATTTACTTGATGTAAAAACACCTCAGATCTATGGCTTTTCTGCAGAAGAAGTTCAGGAAATGAGTAGTAAAATCTGACAATAAATAAATATCTGCTAATATTCCGAGAAATCAAGCTCATCAAAATCTTTAATTTCTGAAAGATTAAAATTCTTTAATGACTTAAGTTTTGACCAGGTATTTTCAAATTTTTCTTCACCACTTTCAGCGCCTTCATTTACATTGACCTTAATAAGTTTTTTTCCCGTTAAAAAATTAATACTGGTTTCACTGTTAATTACAGGACCTGTATTTGAGCTTTCATCGTAGCCTATTAATTCAAAATCTGGATTTTTATATCTGAATGTATAGCTCCAATATCCGTATCGTCCATGGGCATAATGAATATATAGATTTCCTTTTTCAGCAGAGACAGATAGTTCAGGAGCATAATACACTCCGCCATCTTCATTTTCCGATGAAAAACAATCATAATTTTTTGAAGCCAATTCATAGCCTTCATTTTTCTTAAAGAGAATAATAATACCCCTACGGTTGCGATCCAGTTTTCCGCGGTATTCATCTGTAATAATTTTACTTTGATCCGTCTTTTTGATGATGAGAATACAATCATCTACTCCGTCTTTATTTAAATCACCATAGGATTTTTCAAAGATCACGTACCCATTTGGTAAAAAATCAGCAGGTTCTTTTTTAATATCAATTATGGGATTCTCTTTTTGAGGCTTTAAAGCAGGATTTAAATTTCTTTTACTTTCATTTAAAGTTTGCTTTTTAGGCGTTTTAGAGCACCCATAATTTACAATAAGCGAAATGATAAAAACCCATTTAAAGTACGGAAGGCTTAAAATATTTTTATTCATATGAATTTTACATGAGTATGGTTGATGCAATTTACATATTTAGAAAGTTTCACTTATACAATTCCTATTTCAAATTCCGGAAAGAGATTAAAAGTATATATTATCCACTGATCTTATATACACAACGCTGCGCACCTGAAAGAATATGTTTTATCCGTTCTACTTTATATTGGGAACCTATTAAATTCTGGAAATTAGACAATTCTGCACGACAGAATCCCTGGCACTCGCTAGCAGCAGCACAGATAGGACAATGATTTTCAATCAAAAAATAGTCATGCCCTTCCTTTTTCCACTCAGCCATATATCCTTCATCATTACGGATCTTTGCCAGAATATCCAGACGTTGTTCTAGTGATGAAGCTTTAATCAATGCTTTTTCATAACGCTGATATGTATTCTTTTCCCGATCATTGATCAACAAATCTAAAGCATTCTCACCCAAAAGATTTTTTACAGATCGAAGAAGCTGTACCGTAACATCTGCGTGTGTATCAGGAAATTGTGCTAATCCTTTTTCAGTAAGCACATAATATGTAGAAGGACGACCTACCCCTTCGCTTTTGGCAACGGATTTAATCAATCCTTCCTGGGCAAGGTTTAATAAATGCTTTCTCGCTCCTTCCTTTGTTATAGACAATTCTTTAGAGATAAGAAGTGAAGTTGCTTCGCCTCTCATCTTTAAAAACATCAGGATACGATCTGTTGCTGGCTTATTCATTTGACAATATATAAGTTGTTTTATTTCCTACAACAAATATAGTCATTTTCTATAATTAACTATAATATCACTTAATATTATAATTATCAGTGTATTGAGAGTTATTTCATTTAAGCAATTAACCAACTTGTTGGTTGTTTAATTAAAATATATTATTACCTTTGAAACACGTTAATCAAAAAATCAAAATAATGAACTCATTTACATTACCAGAGCTTTCTTATGCTTACGATGCATTGGAACCATTTATAGATAAAGAAACGATGACCATTCATCATCAGAAGCATCATAAAGCATATGTTGATAATCTTATTGCTGCCCTTGACCAGGCTGGGGAAACAGATTCTGATTTGGATTCTTTATTACAAAGAATAAGTGAATACAGCCCTGCCATCAGAAATAATGGTGGTGGACATTACAATCACTCTTTATTTTGGGAAACCTTATCCCCACAACCGAAATTAAATCCAGAAGGAAAATTAGGTGAAGCTATTACCACGGCTTTTGGCAATCTGGAAAATCTTAAAGCAGAAATGAAAAAATCCGGGCTTGGTCAGTTTGGATCCGGATGGGTTTGGCTGTATGTTAAATTCAGTGGCTCACTTGCTATTAGTTCAACTCCTAATCAGGATAACCCTATGATGGATCTTCAATCGGCGAACAGAGGCTTCCCTATTCTTGGAATAGATGTCTGGGAACATGCATACTATTTGGCTTATCAAAACAAAAGAGCAGACTATCTGGATTCTTTCTGGTCAGTTCTGGACTGGTCATCGGTAGAAAAAAAATATGAAGAAGCTCTTTCAAAAATCAAATAGCTATTAAAAAGTTTTAACATTTAATTATGGATCAGAAAATTTTAATCAATAAGGCAGAAACCTCAGGAATTATATCATTTGACCTTTGGGATTACAAACCTTCAGTAGATATTGCTGAGCTCGATCTCAAAGAACATCTTTTCATGGGAATGATTGTCAAAGAGAAAGAATTTAAAGAATCAATATCCGCAATAGATTACTCTGTATATGCCGGAAAAGCCGTAGCTTTAATCTGTTCTACGGAGGCTATCATTCCACCATGGGCTTTTATGTTAATAATGGATAAACTATATCCTCATACTATTTATACTGATCTAAACAGCGTGGAAAAAGTTCTTTTAGATCTTTGGAAAGATAAACTCATCAATGCTGATCTCAGACAATATAAGGATCAAAAAGTAGTTATTAAGGCAAGATCAGATACCAATCCCGCACTTTATTTATTAGCAACCCGACTACTGAAACCTTTTGTTAAAAGCCTCATGTATGGTGAAATAGGCCTGCCAAAAGTTATATTTAAAAATTAAAACAAAATGAAAGCAATTATATTTAACGGTGCCCTGGAAAGAAGGCCAAAATCAACTTCCGGGCTCATTTCAAAATACTTTACTGAGAAACTTGATCTACTGGGTGTTACCCATGAAACTTTTGCTCTTGCAGATTCTGGTATTCCTCTTTATGATATCACACTTACCAAAACACCGTTAGCAGTAGAACGCATGACTCAATTATTTCTTGATGCTGATATCCATTTCTGGTTGGCACCTCTTTATCACGGAAGTATTCCGGGAGTTATGAAAAACTGTCTGGACTGGCTTGAAGTAACTGCTGACAGGGATCAGCCATACCTTACAGATAAAACGGTTGGTTTAGTTTGTTGGGCCGATGGGCTACAGGCTATGCAGGGGATCAATACAATGGATGCTATTGCAAAATCATTACGGGCGTGGCCATTACCTTTTAGTGTTCCAATGATCAGAACCTCTTTATTTGATCAGGACAATAAAATTTCTTCCATGTATGCAGATAAGCTCGACAGGCTGATTCATATCGCTACCACCAACAGGATAGAAAAGATAATATATAATAATGCAGATTAAGACGGATAAAATTAATCATCGGCACGAATCATGCTAGATTATTTACTGATCATAGAATCTAAAGTATTGATGAAATGGCAATAACAATAACAGACGCATGCATTAACTGCGGAGCTTGCGAACCTGAATGTCCTAATTCCGCTATTTATGAGGGTGCCATTGACTGGCGATGGCAGGATAAAACAAAACTTTCCGGAAAAACAGTTTTTCCTGATGGTACAGAAGTAGATGCCAGTGCCTTTAATGAAGCTGTTTCTGACGACGTTTATTACATCGTTGCCGGAAAATGTACAGAATGCAAAGGGTTTCACGATGAGCCACAATGTAAGGCGGTATGTCCTGTAGACTGTTGTGTAGATGATCCCGATCATCGGGAAACGGAGGAAGTATTACTTAATCGGCAGAGATTTCTGCATACCTGACAAATGAAATGACTTTAAGTTAAAGTATAAGAAAAGAATCTAATTTTTAGATTCTTTTCTGCTTTATCTGCATTTTTTCATACTTGATAAGCTAATTTTATTTCACGCAAAGAACGGTTGGAAAAGAATCTCACCCGTATCAGTCAACAAAATGAAATTTACACTTGCACGACCAAAAGAATCTGATTAGTTTTATTCTGGAAAAAATGGAAAAAGTGACCCAATCAATCCATTATCAATACTTTAATAACAAGTTTATAAAATATGCAGTCTTTTTATTATCGATCGCTGCTGTTAAAACTATCTGCGCACAAAAACAAACAAGTGCTGAGCTATTCAGTGCTAAGCTAGATTCTATTCGTATACAGTTAAAGATCCCAGGAATGGCTGCAGCAGTACAACAGGGAAATGCCATTCTACTGGAACAAGGTTATGGATATGCAGATATGGAACAAAATATTCCTGCTACTCCTCAAACTTCTTTCCGTGTAGCATCAGTTACCAAAACTTTCACTTCTACATTACTTATGGAATTAGTGGAACAGCATAAACTAAACCTTGACGATCCTGTCACTCAATATGGTATCGATTTAGGTAATTCCAAAATTACTGTAAGACATCTATTAACACATACTTCCGAGGGTATTCCGGGAACCTATTTTCAATATAACGGCTATCGCTACGGACTTTTGGGAAAGGTCATTGAAAAAGCATCTGGTAAACCATTTTACAGTCTGCTCATGGAAAGGATCATCATCCCTTTAAAAATGACATCTTCAGCTCCTGCAATAGCCTTAGATCAATTTTATGACTACAGCAAACTAAATCCCAGTGTATTGCCTTTCTTTGACACAACATTCAACCGCCTGGCTAAGCCTTACGAAGTGGATAATTCGGGCCATGCTATCCACAGTGAATATCTAAATGAATTCGGTGCCTTTGGTGGTTTAGCTACCAGTGTAAGTGATATTTTAAAGTATTCAGATGCGATTGATCACAATCAATTTATCTCAGCTGCTTCACAAAAGGAAGTTTATACAGCCCATAAAACCAATAACGGAATTGCTACTCCTTATGGACTGGGATGGTTTGTACAATCCTATAAAGGCGTAGACTATTACTGGCATTACGGACAATCAACAGGAGAATCTGCACTTTTTGTAAAGATACCTTCAATACATCTGACCTTAATCGTTATGTGTAATATGGATCAGCTTAGTCAGCCTTTTCCACTGGGCGACGGTGATCTGCTAATGTCTCCTGTAGGTCAGTTGCTTTATCTCTGTTTTATTAATAACAATGAAAAGGCGGAAAATGATCTGGAAAACAAAGAATTAATTACTAATGCTACAATGGCATTGAAAAAAGGAGATACTTTAAAAGCACAACGACTTTATAATGTTTATCAAAAAAAATATGATGCCAAGGAAAATCATATCCCCAATGGTAAAATTATCGCTGATATTAGAAATGTTGGAGTTAATAAGGATATAAACCGCACTTTCAAACTCTTACATGCTACTTCTATAAAAGTGTACGCTGTAGGTGAAAATTGTTCAGGAGATGGCAGTTCCTGGTGCGATTATGGATGGATAGATAACAATGCCGGTCAAACTGTCTGGCGCATGCAGGGAAAACCTTCCACATCAGCAGGCGGTGCATTTAAAAATCAAAAGGTCTGCGAGGAAATTATTTTACCCCGTGGACAATATACGCTTCATTACAAATCAGATTCCGGACACGCCTACAATTATTGGGATTCATTGCCACCAGATCATTTTTTCTGGGGTATTCTGCTGCTAAAAGACTCTAAATAAGAGTAACACACTAAAGTTTCACTGAAATCATCAAACGTATTTTTATAAAAATATCCCCTACTAATCCAGTAAGGGATACTTTAATCTTCAATAATGGGTTTGAAATTTTGTTGATTTCCTGTTATATTTCGAACTCAACTTATTTTGGCTCCCACAACTCAATCTTATTTCCTTCCACATCGATAATGTGAACAAATTTTCCATAGTCATAGGTTGCTACTTCATCTACAATCGTTACTCCTTCTTTCTTAAGCTCTTCAACGAGAGCTTCAAGATCTGCCACTCTGTAATTGATCATAAATTCTTTTGTGGAGGGTTCAAAATATTTTGTATTCTCAGCAAAAGGACTCCATTGTGTAGCTCCTTCTTTGCTAGGATCCTCAGCCTCTCGCCATTCAAAAGTCGCACCATAGTCATTTGTGTCTAAGCCAAGATGGGTTTTATACCACTCTTGCATTTGTTTAGGATCTTTGCATTTGAAAAATATGCCACCAATACCTGTTACTTTTTTCATGTTTATTGTTTTAGTGTTTAAAAATTAGCACAGGCGTTAAAATTATTATTTTTTTTGATCATTGATCAAATATTTTTATGATTTCTCAGTTATAGACCTTGATAACCAACTATTAAATCTCTGCAACAAGATGAAACGAATTTCGTAAATGACCTCTCATTAGGCTACAGCCAAAGGGGAAAAATCACATTTGTTTGAAAAATAATATACCTGAGTACATTTTAAAAACTAAAATACCTATTTTCGCATTGCAGATTTTCAAAGAAACTATTTTAACCTAAAAACCATTCACTAAAACCTGTAAAATTGTAATCAATTTTTTCTTTATACTGGTTTCTCAGTAGATCTTCATACTGGTTTCTCGGTAAAATTGAACTTCTCTTCTTTCCCCATGTAACAAACACCAAATAAATTCTACTACTATTTAAAAAACTCTACTACTTTAAAAAATAAACTGAATGCAAACATCTTTTTTTAAAATTGCTGCTGCCTCTGCTGCGCTCTGTTTCAGCACTGTGGCTATAGCGCAACAAAAATTTTCCGTTAGTGGGACTATAAAAGACCAGAAAAACGGGGAACTCATGATCGGAGTTGCTGTAAAAGTAGCTGAAGACCCTTCGATTAATGTTGTAGCCAATGAATATGGCTTCTACTCTTTATCCTTGCCAGAAGGAAATTATACCATGATTATTTCTTATCCCGGCTACAAAGATTTTGAACAAACTATAAAAGTTGATCAGAATATCAAGCTGGATCTCCCTCTCAGTCAGGAAGAAGAGGTAGAAAGAACAGCAAAGATTGATGAAGTTATTATTACAGGTGTAAAAAAAGAT
Source organism: Chryseobacterium paludis (assembly GCF_025403485.1). Classification (NCBI taxonomy): domain Bacteria; kingdom Pseudomonadati; phylum Bacteroidota; class Flavobacteriia; order Flavobacteriales; family Weeksellaceae; genus Chryseobacterium; species Chryseobacterium paludis. Next base: position 326,437 of record NZ_CP099966.1, on the reverse strand, counting down.
AAGAATCTTTCAACTGCCCAGATGGGTACTGAAACATTAAGTATTAAAAATATCGAAAAACTGCCGGTTTTATTTGGAGAAAAAGATGTAATGAAGACCATTCAGTTATTGCCGGGTATTAAAAGTAATGGTGAAGGAAGCAGTGGATTCAGTGTAAGAGGTGGAGCAACCGATCAGAATCTGATCTTATTGGATGAGGCACCGGTTTATAATGCCTCACACTTACTTGGTTTTTTTAGTACATTCAATAGTGATGCTTTAAAAGATGCAAGTATTATTAAGGGAAACAGTCCGGCGCAATATGGTGGCCGTCTTTCTTCAGTAATGGATGTGAAGATGAAGGATGGGAATAATAAGGATTATAATGTCAACGGCGGAATAGGATTAATCAGCAGCAGGCTGAGTGTAGAAGGACCTATTCAAAAAGAAAAATCTTCATTTATTGTTTCAGGAAGAAGAACCTATGCTGACTTATTTCTTAAGGGAAGTGATGATTATAAAGACAGTAAATTGTATTTCTATGATCTTAATTTAAAAGCGAATTATCAGATCAACGAAAGTAACCGTCTTTATCTATCCGGATATTTTGGAAGAGATGTACTGGGAGTAGGTAAAACCTTCGCAACAGACTGGGGAAATACAACAGCGACATTGCGTTGGAATAGCATTATCAGCAGTAAGTTATTCTCCAACACATCCTTTATTTACAGCGATTATAACTATAAAATCAGTCTGGAAAGTAATGATAATAAATTTGGTTTAAATTCTGAGATCCAGGACTGGAATCTTAAACAGGATTTTACGTGGTTTGCAGGAAATAAACATTCTGTTCGTTTTGGTCTTCAATCGATTTATCATACGCTTACCCCGAGCAGTGCTTCAGGTACCAGTGTAAGCAGTTTTCCAAGAAATCCAAGATACTCATGGGAAAATGCGGTATATATCAATGATGATTTTAAAGCAACAGAAAAACTAACCGTTAATTATGGTTTGAGACTTTCCGGATTCAGTGTTTTAGGAGGTGATACTTTTAATTCATACGAAAATGGAGTTCTTACAGACAGTCGATTTCTGGAAAAAGGGAAATTTGGAAAGACCTATGTCAACCTTGAACCACGTATTACTGCCAATTACCGTATCAATGAAGTCAGTAGTGTAAAGGGAGGATATTCCCGCAATACCCAAAACCTGCACCTTTTAAGCAACAGCAGCAGTGGAAACCCTACTGATCAGTGGATTGGAAGCAGCTATACAGTAAAACCTGAAATTGCAGATCAGGTGAGCGTAGGATACAGCAGAAATTTCAATAATAACAATTACGAATTGAATGCTGAGATCTATTACAAATCAATGCAAAATCAGATCGACTTTAAAAATGGTGCACAAATCACCTTTGATACTGCAGCTGATGTAGAAAGTGAATTACTGTTTGGAAAAGGAAGAGCTTATGGTTTAGAATTGATCGCAAAAAAGAAAAGCGGAAAACTAACAGGTTGGATCTCCTATACTTTATCTAAAACTGAAAGAAAAATAAATGGAATCAATGATAATGAGTGGTATAATGCGAGAATGGATAAAACCCATGATTTATCTATCGTTGCCACCTATCAACTGAATCCAAAATGGTCTTTCTCAGGATTATTTGTTTACAGTACAGGAAATGCTGTTACTTTCCCTACAGGAAAATATGAGCTGAACGGAGAAACTGTTTTTCAATACAGCAGTAGAAATGCGGATAGAATGCCGGCTTATCACAGAATGGATTTAAGTGCTACATATGAGCCAAGTTCTAACTCTAACAAACGTTTCCGTGGTTCATGGTCCTTTGGTATTTATAATATTTATGGTCGTGAGAATGCTTACACCATTACTTTTGAAGATAATCCAAATAATCCGGGAACAACCCGCGCCATGCAGACCTCATTATTCCGTTGGGTACCAAACATCACTTATAATTTCAAATTTTAAATCATGAAGAATACATTTTTTATCATATTATCCCTGTTTTTACTAAACTCTTGTGAAAAAGAGATCGACCTTGATCTTGCTGACAAAAGTGGAAACATTGTCATTGAAGGAAATATTACTGATCAACCGGGACCTTATATTGTGAGAATAACAAAATCCGTTAGTTTCACACAAAATAATCAATATCCCGCAGTGACCAATGCTGAGGTTATTGTAAGTGATAATACAGGCCAAACAGAAACCTTACAGTATATAGGTGACGGAAAATACCAGACGAACGCTTTTACCGGGGTAAGCGGTAGAACCTATAGTCTGAAAATACAGGCCGAAGGAAAACAATATACTGCTCAGAGTACCATGCCTGCAGCCGTAGATTTTGAAGGTCTGAAACAAGATTCTTTTGTTTTCGGAGGTACAACGACTTTTACCCTTTTACCTATTTTTACGGATCCTATAGCGTTAGGAAACCGCTATCTTTTTACTTTTACGGTCAACAACAAACCAAAGAAGACCTTTAATGTATTTTCAGATAATGTAAATAACGGATTACCCAACCAAAGGCCATTATTCCTGCCTAATGATGACGGCGATGATCCTGATGATGTTCTCGTAGTAGTTGGAGATACCATTCATGTTGAAATGCAATCCATAGACAATAATGTATTTACTTATTATAGTGCTTTGCTTCAAATTATGGATGACGGTGGCGCTGGTGTTACCCCTGCCAATCCACCAAGCAATATTAATAATGGTGCTTTAGGATATTTTTCAGCGCATACGCTTAGCAAAAGAGATTTTGTTATCCAGCAACCCAATTAATAATATCAGATAAAAAAGGCTATTTCGGAAATTCCGAAATAGCCTCTTCAATATAATGAATGTTAAATAGGGTTATTTTTTTTAATACTGAAATTCGTTTTTCAAATCTATAAACCGGATTCCAATACTTTTAACAGCTCAGTTTGTTGGATAACATCATTCTTGCTGCTTATCAGATTATAATTGGCCTGAAGCCATCCATTCCGCACCACGAAAAAGGTATAGGCATCCATTAATCCTTCCTTATATTTTTCTTCAGACTTCTGGAAAGACAGTTTTTGATTTTCAAAATTTAGATCCAGAAGATGATATTTCTCCTGGGCATTCAGAAACTGAGCCTTAATAGAGTTAATACTCTGTGTAAGATTATTGACAACCAATTCCTTGTCGTAATTGGAATTGATCGCATTCAGTTTGGCTATTTCCACATTGTTCTTCACCTGTAATTTATTGAAAATCGGGATATTGAGTCCAAAAGATAAAGACTGATTTTTGTTTTGTGCAAACTGATCTGAGAATCCTATTGCAGAAGCATCATCTTTTCCTAAAACTTTATTATAAAAGCTGGACCAGCTGTATCTGCCATTGATCGTAGGTAAATAATCTGCTCTTGCAACGTCTGCTCTCTTTTTCTGAGCATCGATCTCTGCCATTACCGATTGATAGGCAGGATTTTTCTCCAATAACTTTTTTGTAAAATCCGGATCCTGAAATTCGGCTTCAGAAAAGACCCCATCATCATTCATCACAAAATCGATTGAATCCTTAGTAACAGCCATCGCATTGAGAAGATTAATTTTGGACAGATCACGTTGGTTTTTTGCAGACACCCATTGTTCTTGAAGAGTTCCTAAATTGGCTTTGATGTCATATACATCACTTTTAGGCCTGTTCCCTATCTCTACTTCCTTTTCAGTACGCTTGATCTGATCTTCAATTCCTGAGATCTGAGTTTCCAAAACTTCAAGCCAGCTTCTGCTGTTCTGATAAGCAAAAAACATCTGAATAACATTAAGCTTTACGTCGTTCTGAGCTTGTTTAAGCTTGTAGGTACTGGTTTCTTTATTAAGCCTGGACAGAGAAATAGTAAGAAAATTTTTCCAATTAAAAAGTTCCCAATCCGCTTTTACATTAAACTCATCATATTGAGTATTTAGCTTTCCTCTTTGATTGCTCGATTGGTTAATTGAAGAACCAAAGCTGTATGTATGATTAACGCCTGCTCCTATAGAAGGAAGCAACATCCCTTGTGATGCGCTGATCAGTCTTTCGTTTTTCTTAACCGCAACAGTGGCCTGCTTGATCAATGGATGATTTGCAGAGGAATAATCCAGGCATTGTTGCAGATTCCAGGACTGCTGTCCGGGATAAAGACTGATAAAAAATATGAAAATGAAATTTTTCATGAGTACGTTCTGATTTAAATATATTTTAAAAGCAATTTTTAATGATGAACTTAATTATTCATATTTCAGATATTTCACTAAATTCACTTTTGTTGCTTTATAAGCTTTGATACTTACAACAGCAAACGTTAATGCCAACAGGACACAGAAACTCACAATAAATGGCCAGACCGGCATATCAATCCTGTAAGCAAAATCTTTCAACCATTCATTCATCAGGTAATAGCAGATCGGAATACTCATAAATACTGCTATGACTGCGATCCAAAGGAATTGTTTCGTTAATCCAAAAACCAAAATACGGTCTGATGCTCCCAATGTTTTTCTGATCGCTACTTCTTTCAGTTTTTGCTCAATCATTAAGGAAGAAAGTGCGAAAAGTCCTAATAAAGCAACCATCAGTACCATCGCATTAAGAATAGAAAATGTGGTTTTCTGTTTCTCGTATTGCACAAAAGTTCTGGCAAAACGCTGGCTGACAAAATAATACTCAAAAGGATACCCCGGCTCTACAGAATTTTCCCAGTATTTTTTAATCCCATTAACTGTCCCTTCGATATCATCAGGTTTAATTTTCACCTGAATATTATACACATCAAATCTTTTGCGATCGGTTTCTTTATAATGGAAAAACGCGATCGGCTCTACTTTAAGTTTTAGATTTCTGAAATTAAAATCTTTGACAATTCCTACAACTCTGTATTTTTTACTGTCATCAAATCCCGGAGTGAAGCTACCCTGAAGTATCTGATCGTCCTTCCAGCCAAATTTTCTTACGAACGCTTCATTTACAATCATATTGTTGATCGTATCGGAGGCAAGTTCAGGATTCAGCCACCGTCCCTTCAATAGTTTTATACCCATAAATTCGAGATAATTATAATCCATTGAACTGTAATCTGAATTAATCGTCTGGTTCATACAATCCATATTTGAACTGCTTCTCCGATTGCTTCCTGCAACAGCTTCACCATAAGAAACTGCTTCTACTCCATTTATCTTTGAAAGTTGAGTTTTAAGACGTTCATATTTTAACCATGGTTTCGGATTATTTTCGTTGAAGGTAATGAGCATGATCTGTTTTCCATTAAAACCTAAATCTTTATTCATCATATGTTTTACCTGGCTGTTTACAATCAGGCCACCGATAATAAAAAATGAAGAAATCATTAATTGGAGGGTAAGAATTCCATTTCTCAACCAGATCCCATGTTTGCTTCGTGAAAAGTTTCCTTTAAGGGTTTCAATGGCTTTGAAGCTTGAAAGATAGAAGGCAGGAATGAGTCCGGATATTAAAGTGACTACAAGTACCATTCCCAATGAATAGATGAAGATATGCCAATCATTCAGTTTTACTTCTTTATCAAAGAACTTATTGAAATTGGGAAGTAAAAGTTCCGTTAGTGCCAACGAAAGAAAATACGACAGTATACATATCATAAAGGTCTCTAAAAGGAACTGCATCATCAGAGAAAACCTTGTCCCTCCGATCGCCTTTCTTACACCTACTTCTTTTCCTCTCTGTGAAGCTTCTGCCGTTTTTAAATTAATAAAATTGATGGCAGATAAAACCACGATCATCACTGATAGGAAAAATAGAATGAGTATCGTTTTGAAATCTCCAACTCCAAACCATGATGCTTTTGCATGGAGTCTAATTTCATCTAAAGGAGTCAGAAAACCATTGTTTGGGCCATACTTCTCCAAAAACTCCTGTACACTTATACCAGAAGCCTTAGCTTCAATAGCCGCCCTCATTTCAATAATATCTCTATTGAATTTCTGTTCAAAAACAGCAGGATCTGTTCCTTTTTTTAACATAAAGAAAGATCCGTACTTGAAGTCACTCCAATGCTCCCTGTCATTTCTCAACTGCTCTACGGGATTGATAATAAATTCCGGTTTTACCTGGCTGTTTCCTTCTGGAATTTCATAAACCGCCGTAACGATGTACTCCTTATTTTCAATTTTTATTGATTCTCCGGTAACATTGGTCCTTCCAAATAATTTTATTGCCGTTTGCTTAGAAATAGCAATAGATGTTTCTGTTTTTAAAGCATCTTTAGGTTCTCCTGAAATTATTTTAAACGGGAAGAAATTAAAGAAGCTTTCTGATGATAAAAGTCCGTCTTGCTGATAAGCTGTCCGGTATTTTGTCGTCATCTTATAGCCTGTTGGGCTGCTGAAAAGCAAATAATCCTGAACTTCTGGGATTTTTTTTGAAGCACTAAAGGCCATTGGATAAGATATAGTACTTCCATAAGCATTATCTTTTTTGGTATAAAGCTGAAAAGCATAAACCTGATCTTTTTTAGGATTCCATTTTTCATAAGATTCCTCATCATTCCAATGCATCAGGATCATCATAAATCCTGTAAGACCTACGGTGAGTCCAAATATATTGATGATCGTGGATAATGCGTTTTTTTTATAATTGACCAAAGCAATTTTGAGCCAGTTCTTAAGCATAATTGTATGTTATTAATAATGAATGTTATAGATCATTTTGGTATGATCTGAGTAATACAAGCCGGAAAATCTCCTGATTTATTCAAATTCTGCAGCATCTGCTTTTGCAAATACATCTTTTCTCTGGGAAGCATGTTCCTCATTAAAAATTTCTCCGTCTTTCATATTGATAATTCTGGAAGCATACCCCGCGTCATATGAAGAGTGCGTTACCATCACAATAGTAGAACCTTCTCTGTGAAGTTCTGCCAGAAGGTTCATCACTTCATTTCCATTTGAACTATCCAGGTTTCCTGTTGGCTCATCAGCAAGGATCAGTTTAGGTTTTGTTACCAAAGCTCTTGCTACAGCTGCTCTTTGCTGCTGACCTCCCGAAAGCTGCTGTGGATAATGTTTTGCACGGTGGCTGATGTTAATTTTCTCTATAATTTCTTCTACCCTCCTCTTTCTTTCTGAAGGTGAAATTCCGTTATAGATCAAAGGAAGTTCGATATTTTCATAGACCGTTAATTCATCTATCAGATTAAAATTCTGGAAAATAAAACCTATATTTCTTTTACGAACATCTGATTTTCTTTTTTCATTAAGTCCTACCATTTCCACTTCTGAAAATTGGTAAGAACCTGCTGAAGCAGAATCCAAAAGCCCAAGGATATTTAGAAATGTTGATTTACCACAACCTGAAGGTCCCATTATAGCTAAAAATTCTCCTTCCTTAATGCTAAGACTCACTTTATTTAATGCATGAGTTTGTACATCTTCTGATTGATAAATTTTTGAAAGATTATGAATATTGATCATTTTAATTATTTTTTAAATTTTAGTATTTATAATACTGGCTACGCGCTGTTTAAGGCTCATCAGTGAAATTTTATTATGTTAAAGGAATACTTTTATTAATCATACACTTCTATGAAATTAAAAGTATTCATATTTTTAATTTTTAATGTTGAGGATCTCATATTTTTTAAGATCAGAATAATCGGATACAATAACTGTTTCCCCAGCCTTCAGTCCCGATTTCACCTCATAATATAATGGATTCTCTCTTCCCAGACTGATATTTCTTTTTTCAGCTTTATTTCCTTTTACAACAAATACCCATTTTCCGTTCGTGTCTTTGGAAAAATTTCCCTTAGGAATCATGGTACTTTGCGTATCTGCCGAAAGTTTTAGTTTTACTCCAAAAGTCATCCCTATTTTCAGATTTGCAGGCTTCTTATTGGTAAAATTAAGCTCAGCAGAAAATTGTCCGTCTTTTACTTCTGGAAGAATTTTTGTGATCACTACTTCATAAGACTGGCTGTCATTATCAAGGATTCCCTTGATCCCATTCTGGAGTTTATTGATGTAATACTCATCTACCTTCGCGACCAGCTTATAACCGTCCATCAGGTCAATCTTTCCAATACTCTGACCGCTGGTCAGGTTCTCTCCCTCTGTAATCGTAAAGGACGAGAGCCTTCCGGAAGCTGGAGCCATAATCAGGAAATTATTCTTGTTAGAGCGCAAGATCTGGAGACTTTTATCCATTTGCCCGATCGAAGTGTTAATCGCTGACATCTGAGAGCTTCGGGACTTTTTCTCACTGGAAGATCCGTTTTCTACAATTGATTTTCGTTGTTTCTGGTAATTAAGATTCTGCATACTGATGTCATAATCTGTTTTTTTTCCAATCTCAGCATCATAAAGACGCTTCTGAAGATTAAAATTTTGAAGTGCTGTATTGTAGTCATTCTGTGCCTGCAGTACTTCTTTATCCTGAGCCAGTTCCTGATTTTTCAGTTCCAGGAGCGTTGTCCTCATCTGACTGATCTGCTGCATAACCCCAGTTTCCTGATTCATATAGTTGAATTCCGTATTGGGATTATACACCCTTGCAATAGGCTGCCCTTTCGTAAGCATCTGCCCATCTTCAGCAAAAATTTCTTTAACAGCACCTCCTTCCAGAACATTTACCAGAGAGGAATTAAGAGACTGTGTCTGTGCAGTAACCATAAGCATATCTTCAAACTTACCCTGGGTAACCTTATCCGTCTGAATATCTTCTGAAGCCACATTATAGGTTTTTTTCTGTTGGCTAAAATACATTCCCGACAACGATAATATAACTACTGCTCCCAATCCACCTAAAACAAATTTTAATTTCGATTTCTTTTTTACTATTTTCGTATCCATAATAAAGATAACTCTTTTTATTACAATAGATTACACAACAGAAGTGCCAGAAAAATATAAACCTATAAGTCCCTGAAAATCTGAAATAATACTTTTGATAACAGGGCATTAACTGTTCATTATCGGACACTTCTTGTGCGAAAATGAACACTTAACCGAAGATTTTTAATAATAAAGAACTAGCTTTAATACATTCAATAAAAAATAACATGCGTAAAAAAGAAGCTCATATTTTAATTGTAGATGATGATGAAGATATTCTGTTCTCTGCAAGGGTCTGGCTTAAAAAGTTTTTTTCAGAAGTGAGCTGTCTCAGTAAGCCTGCTCAGATCATGAAATTCATTATCGAAAATCAGATCGATGCTGTTGTATTGGATATGAACTTCAGAAAAGGTTTTGAGAATGGACAGGATGGCCTATATTGGATGAACGAAATCAAAACACTTGAACCTCATCTTCCTATTATTTTAATGACTGCATATGGCGAAGTAGAACTGGCTGTAGAAGCTTTAAAAAATGGAGCTTCGGATTTCATTCTAAAACCCTGGAATAATGAGAAGTTATACGCTTCTGTTAATCTTGCTGTAGATATTTCCAGAAAAAATAAAAAGCTTAGCCAATGGGAAAATGTGAGTCAAAAAAACAACCAGTATCAACTGGAAAGTCATTCCCTGAAAATGCAGGAAGTTCTTGAGCAGATCAGAAAAGTAGCTCCTACAGATGCTAACATCCTTCTTTTGGGAGAAAACGGAACCGGAAAATATGTACTGGCAGAATCCATACATGAGCAGTCTGATAGAAAAAATCAACCATTTGTTCATATTGATTTAGGGAGTATTTCGGAAAGTCTTTTTGAATCAGAATTATTTGGTTATAAAAAAGGTGCATTTACAGATGCCTATCAGGATTACGCGGGAAAAATCGAGAATGCTCAAAATGGAACCGTTTTTCTTGATGAGATTGGAAATCTTCCCCTCCAACTTCAAACGAAGCTACTAAGTCTGATCCAGAATAGAAAGTTATCGAGATTAGGAGAATCTAAAGAGCGTTTGTTGGATGTGCGTTTTATTTTTGCAACCAATGAAAATTTGAAAAAAGCAGTTGCTGAAAACCGTTTTCGTCAGGATCTGTATTATAGAATCAATACGGTAGAAATTCAGATTCCTGCTTTAAGGGAAAGACAGGAAGATATTGCCCTTTTGGCAGAGTATTTTCTGGATCGTTATAAGCAGAAATATCATAAACCTAATCTGGAACTTAATGATGATTTACTGCTTATCCTAAAAAATTATCCATGGCCGGGAAATATCCGGGAATTGGATCATTCCATTGAGAGAAGTGTTATTCTTTCAACAGATATCAATCTACAGCTATTAATGCCTCAGCCCGAAGAAAATGAAAATACAATCACCAATCTCAATATTGAAGAAATGGAAGAGATCCTGATTAAAAAAGCTTTAAAAAAGCATACCGGAAATATTTCTTTAGCCGCAGAAGATCTGGGACTCTCCCGGGCTGCTCTTTACAGGAGAATGGAGAAATTTGGAATATGATAGAAGCGGATACCAGATATCAGATGTCGGGCCTTAATCGTGAAATAAAAAAAGGCAAGTACAAAATTGTTATTTTTTATTATTAAAATATTGGTAAATTATGAGTAAATACAATTACCTATGGTTAATTTATAACTTCCTTGCTATACTAAGTGGAATCGTATGTTATCATTTCTTTTTGGAAGAGAAATGGTTTAGCGCTATTTTTTTTGGTGGCATAATGATCGTTTTCGTAGTTTTAATTAATTCCTCATTAACAACACAGATTTCAAAAACCGAAAAAATCATCTCATCGATCAGAAGAAAAGATTTTTCACTATTTCCCAAAGAAGACGGAACAGAACTTCTGGACAACAGCATACGATTATATTACCAAAGCAAAGAGGAGCAATTTTCTTTATCCTCCTACAAACTCCTCTATGAAAGTATTCTGGATCAGATGGAAACGGGTCTTATGATCCTTTCAGAAAATAGTAAAGATTGGGATGTCTTTTATGTAAATGATGCTTTTCTTGATATTCTACAAATCCCTAAATATAACAGCTGGAATTTCTATGCCTCAAAAGTCCCGGAGTTCTATAAAATTATTGAAGATACCGGATATAACAGTTCTCAGGAATTTTTTGATATTTCTATTCGGGGAAATTCGAAACAGTCCTTTTCTCTCAGAACCAAACAGGTAAGAAATACGCAACATCGATTTTATGTTATTACTCTGGAATCTGTTCAAAAAATCATTGAACAAAAAGAAAAGATGGCCTGGAATAATCTGATGAAGGTTATTTCTCATGAACTTCTGAATACCCTGACTCCTGTTAACAGCCTGATCCAGAATCTGGAATATATCAGCAATCAGGAGACTGTAGATCAAGAAGATCAGCAGGAAATGAGAGAAAGCCTGATGATCATTAATTCTAAATCAAGACAACTTTTAAGCTTTGTAGATAATTACCGACAGGTTGCAGAATTACCTAAACCTGTCCTGGCCCGTGTTTCTTTGAAAAAAGTGATTGAGTCTGCCGTTAGTTTTCTGAAACGTGAATTTGAAAAACAACATATTATGCCTGTTTTGGAAATAGAAGATTTTATCGTTTCAGCAGATGAGAAAATGATCGAACGAAGTCTTATTAACCTTTACCTCAACGCTATTTTTGCTGTTTCTGACAAAGAACATAAAATGATCAAAACAACCGTTCGATCTCATAACAATCGTATTATAGTGAGTGTAACCGACAATGGTTTAGGGGTTACGACCGAGATCAAAGACAAGATCTTCCTTCCATTCTTCACTACAAGAGATAACGGTTCAGGAATTGGGCTTACCCTTACTAAAAGTATTATGGAAGCGCATGGCGGATACCTCAATTATCAGGCACTGGAGGAAGGAAGCAGCTTTGAACTATGGTTTTTAGGGTGATGTATTAAGCCTGATTTTATTCTATTGAACTTATCGTTTCAAAGATTTCATTTTTAGATTTTTCAAATATCTCACCACCAAATTCTTCGTTATCCAACGAAAAGATGGTCATATCTTCTATTCCCATAATACCGAAAATAAATTTCAAATAGGTAGTCTGAAAATTCATGTGCCCATTTTTCTCATTTTCGCCATAACCGGTATCGCCTCTGCTTGACAATATAAACATCTTTTTGTTTTCAAGTAGACCTACATAATCACCATCAGGAACACCGGATCTGAATTTCCAGGTTTTATTGAATCTCATAATCTGATCTATATATGCCTTCAACCCGCTTGGTATCGACCAATTATACATGGGTGTAGCAATAACATAGATATCATGTTCTTTCAATTCATTCACCAGCTCATTACTTAGACTTAATGCTCTTTCACTGGCTTCACTTCTATCTGCAGGCTTTATAAATGCTCCCGCAATCCAGGACTCATCAATCCCCGGAATTATATCAGTTCCCACTTCCCGGTAACTAACCATATCCTGTGGATATTTCGATTTCCAGTTATCAACAAAAAGTTGTGAAAGTTTTCGGCTGTAAGACCTTTCATTTCTAACGCTTGCGTTAATGATCAATACTTTTTTCATTGCTTCGTAATTATTATGAAGCAAAATTCCCAATTATAAAATGTAGAAAAATTGATCTAGTTCAAGATGATTTATTTTTTTTTCGCAGTCTGCTGATAAATTCTGCAGAGATCCCTAAATAGGAAGCAATTAAATATTGAGGTACTTTTGAAGCGATATTCGGATAGGTTTCTAGAAAATCAAAATACCTGTGTTCGGCATCATATATATTATTGTAAATAATTCTTTTTTGCAATGCGACAAGATATCCTTCCAATATAAGCCGAAAATACCGCTCCAACTGTGGTATTTTTACTAAAAGCTTTTGAAAAGAGTGATAATTGATCTGTAAAAGAATGGTTTTCTCAAGTGCCTGTATATTGTAAATAGAAGCCTTTTGTCTGGAGAAACTGTCCAGATCGGTAGCCCACCAGTCATCGATTGAGAAATAGAGAATTTCCTCGTTCCCGTTTTCAGAATTGATATAAAATGCTTTTAATAATCCTGAAACCACGTAATTATCATACCGGCAAACATCTCCGTTTCTCAAAAGATAGTCTCCTTTTTCCAAAGTCTTTTCAGTCCAGAAACTTTTAAAAATTAAAATCTCTTCCGGTGTCAGGGTTACATATTTGGAAATATTTTTTATTAAAGCATCCTCTTTCATAACATGGTCACTTAATAATTAGTTTATTATCAACTCTTTTGACTTAACTCAAATTCGATTTCATTATCATCCAGATCCGCAATTTTCTTAAATCCCAGTCTTTCCAGAAGCTGTATTGCTTTTGTGTTTTGTTGACTTGTGGCAGCCCAGATACGTTTGAGCCCGATCTGATGAAGACCAAAATCAATGGCCAATAACATGGCATCCGTCATATACCCTTTCCCTTTATATTGGGGTAATAAAACACAGCCTAATTCTCCTTCTCCTTTATTAAAACCCCTGTAATAGCCGCAGGTTCCAACAATCTTATCGGTCGCATGATCTACGATAGCCCAATGAATTGAGTTTCCATTGATATAATCTGTGTTAATTTTAGACTGCATTTCTGCTGCTTGCTCAACAGTCTCTGCCTGAATAGCATCATAGAAAGATATTTCAACAAGCTCAGGAATATCTTTGTCTAAAATCTGTCTTAGTGATATTCTATCTCCATTGATATTGGGGAAATTATCATACTGAAAAAGTTTTGTACTGATCATTATATCTGTATTTCATGGTTTTACTAATGAAACCTTTTACCCAGGCAGTACCATTAGATTGCGAATGTATAAAAATACATCTAATTTTAAGATTGAAAATTCAGCGAATGAATATCGAAAATATTTCTATTTAAGCTTTAGTAAAAAAAGAAAGACTATTGCTTTGTTTTGATTGTAAAATAATCTTCCATGCTCTTACCATAGCTGTCTTTAAACTGTCGTAATGTGGATCGATTATAAAAGGTAGTATCAATTATATTGATCACCTTGCCTGGCATTTCTACTTTTTCTGCCAAACCACTTCCTTGGAGATTGAAGTCATTTTTCTCAGACGTTCCTTCATGAAATGAGATAACACCATCCGGAGTGATATCAAAGAAATAAGGTTTACCATTTTTCTCTCCTTCAAAATACTGTATAAGGTCTTTATTTTGGGTATATGCAACGCCTATAAGATTTATATCAAAGTAAATATTGGGAAGTTTACGTAATTTTTCTTGTATCTGAGGCCATTCTTTAGAAAAAAAACCGGCATAGGCAGTAAAGCTTTTCACGTCATGCTCTTTGGGATCTATATAGAGCATGGTTGTTTTTATACCATTATTTCCGGTTCTGTTTTTGTAGGTAACGGTATCTGGCTCAATCATAAAATAAGGAATATCCTTAAAAATAGAATAGCTGTAAGGCCTGCCATAAAGATCTATTGTCTGGGCATTGATAGTTACCGGCTCTAAATCACCAAGTTGAACATAATAATCAACTGTATTTGAGCTGAAGTTTGGGGTTGACTTCATATTCACTGTAACCGGCTGATTTTGATATTGTCCCTTATATATCGTTTCCTTTTTGCCACAACTCAGTAACAGTAAAAGGATGAAACTACAGAAGATATATTTTGTCTTCATAAGCTATGTATTTTACTCATGTTTAATTAATTGACAATGTACAAAATATCATCTACCTGAGAATCAGCCTTTCTAAAAAGTTGAAGAATTCTCTAAATCCAATACTTTATTAAGAAACTTGTCTTTAAACATTTTATTTAGATAAAAGCTTTTATAAAAAAGTCCAAACCTCCTGACACGCTGGTGTCATAACCCTGCCTTACTTTTGTTTAAATATTTAAAACATTATGAAGTTAACCTCATTAAGAATTATTACAAAAGACATCAAACAATCTGTTCAATTTTATGAAATGGCAATCGGATTAACGGCTCAATGGTTTACAGAAGATTTTGCTGAACTCTCAACAGATTCAATTACTCTGGCTATCGGAAGCACCCGCACTATGAAGATGTTTAGTGAAAATATGACAGAATCAACTGGTAGTAAAAGCAGCATTATAGAATTTCTTGTTGCCAATGTTGATGACGAATATGAAAGGATTAAAAATATGACAGATAACATTATTCAGACTCCGACTACCATGCCCTGGGGTAACCGGTCGCTCCTATTCTGTGATCCTGATGGAAATTTAATCAACTTTTTCACTCCAGTAACACCGGAAGCCATTAAAAAATTCAGCTAAGTATTCTCCTGAAGGCAAAATGATTTGAGCCTTCCCATTTAAATCTGTCACCACTCATTATTTTAATATTCTTTTAGACCTGGGAGCCTTCCCGGGTCTTTTTTATTTCTAAATAAAACGATTTACTAAGCGAAATAGATTCTCTTTTCAAAAATATGTAACAGAAGGTTAATCATTTATTGACATTAGAATAATATAGACATTCTACTTTTACAGAAATGAAAAAAGATCTGTTGCTATTAATGCTGGCTCTATCTGTTATCTCTGCAGCGCAAAACAACAATACTCCATTAAATTACAATCTACACGATCGTAAAACCAGGGAGTATCTACAAATTCAATTTCAAAACACACAATTTCCTGAGATTATCCTTCCTTCTGATTCAGATAATCGTTTCACAAATTTTAAAAATATTACCAATGATCTTAAAGATGATGCTCTTAGAGCTCGATTGCGATACCTCTGATAGTTGGTGTAGTGCATAGTATATCCATTAAAAGTTCTGACGACCTATCCCAAACGATCAACTTAACTCAATTTAAACAAGAAAACGCACATTATGCTTTTAAATAAACTCATCCCTTTCTTAGGGGAATCAGATTTAACTACAGGTCTTGTCATCGTTTTTGCACTTTGTATGCTTGCAGTGGTAGCATTTGAATTCGTTAATGGATTCCATGATACAGCCAACGCAGTAGCCACCGTTATTTATACGAAAGCACTTAAACCTGTTATTGCCATTCCATGGTCGGGATTATGGAATTTCTTAGGTGTTTTTACAGGTGGAATTGCTGTAGCCATGGGAATATTGAAACTGGTCCCAATGGATACCTTAATGACCTTGCCAACAGCTGTTGGAGCAAGTCTTGTACTTGCCGTGTTGCTAGCGGCTATCATTTGGAACTTAGGGACCTGGTATTTAGGCATCCCTTGTTCAAGTTCACATACTCTTATTGGTGCTTTGATCGGTGCCGGCTTAGGCTTTACATGGTATTATGGGGGTAATGGCGTAAACTGGCATAAAGCTGAAGAAATCGGTTTATCACTTATTCTTTCCCCTATTGTTGGATTTGGTTTAGCCATTTTACTGATGCTGTTTTTAAAACATGTAGTCAGATACAAAGCTCTTTTTCATATCCCTGAGGGCGAAAATGACAGACCTCCTTTATTAATCAGAGCCATTCTGATAACCACCTGTACTTTGGTGAGCTTTTTTCATGGCAGTAACGACGGTCAAAAGGGCGTTGGTCTGTTTATGCTGATACTGATTGCTTTTCTACCCGCCAAATTTGCAATCGACCACAGTATTCCTAACGATAAAATTATCACTACGCTACACCAAACGGAAAGGATTTTGCAAACAATTGCTGCAGACAATACGAAAAATAGTACAGAATTCACCAAGCTCAATACTGATATTAATGCTGTAAAAACACATCTTAAATTTAAAAGTGAAAAAGATAAGGAAGGGACTTATAAATTCAGAAAACAAGTAGAAGCGCTGGTAGAATCAATTAAAGCACTTAATGAAAATAAAGTCCTCGTCATTAATGAAAGTAATAGAACAGCCCTTAACCATCAGGCATCTGAACTTAAAAAACTAACCGAATTCGCTCCCATCTGGGTTATTATTGCAATTTCTGTTTCATTGGGATTAGGTACAATGATAGGCTGGAAAAGGATTGCAGTAACCATCGGAGAAAAAATAGGAAATGAACATTTAAATTATGCCCAGGGCGCTTCAAGTGAAATTGTGGCAGCATCCACTATTGGTATGAGCACACTTTTGGGGTTACCGGTAAGTACGACCCACGTATTATCAAGTGGTATCGCAGGTTCCATGGTTGCATCAGGCGGTAAAAGCAACCTGAATGCAGGTACATTAAAAAGTATCGGTCTTGCCTGGGTACTTACCTTACCTGTTTCTATTTTATTATCTTTATTGTTATTTCTATTCTTCCATCTGTTTATATAAGATCACAAATTTTGATTAATTCACTTTATTAAAACCGAAAAAAAATGAAACAAATACTTGTTGCCTCAGATTTTTCAAACAGTGCCAGCAATGCGATGGTATACGCATTGTCTCTTGCTAAAATCCTGCAGATGGAAATTGCGGTTATTCATGCTATACATCCAACAGAAGGCATCAATAACAGCACATACAATGCTATTTTCATTGAAGATTATTACGCTAAAAAAAGATCTGCCTTAAAAGAATGGGCCGAAACGTTCAAACAAAATGAAGACTATAAAGATGTGCAGGTTAAAACCATATGTGATGTAGGCTTTTTGCGTAAGGTCATCACCAAATATGTCGAATATAATTCTGTATCATTCCTGGTAATGGGTGTTACCGGTGCAACAGGCATCAAAGGAATTGTGGGTAGCAATGCCAGCATGGCGGTTACAAAAATGCGTATTCCAACATTAATTGTGCCTTTAGAAAGTACTTTACCATCTGTTCCGGTGGTCACCCTGGCTACGGATTATAAAACAACCAGATTATCAGTAAGGGATGTTAAAGCACTCAACCAGATACTGAAGGCAACCAAGCCAAAGAAGCTGGAGATCCTTCATATTTCCGAAAAGGATATGGATCCTAAATCCATAAAAAATGGTGAAAAAAAATTAAAAGAACAGCTTCCTTCGGTAGAAATTAACTTTAACTATGTTGAGGATGACGGTAAAACATCAAGCGGAATTATAGATTTTATAGAGCAAAATGAAACCGATATCCTCTGCCTGGTAAAACGAAATCATAATATCATTTACCGCTTATTTGCAAGCAGTACTGTAAATGAGGTATTAAATAAATCCATCAAAGCCATATTGATACTTCATGAATAAAATGAAACTGATCTCTTTATATGCCACGATAAAAAACTCCTGCCTCATTGAGACAGGAGTTTTATTTGTGATCAGTTTTAATTAAGCTTTAAACTTTAAAGAAGTTCTGTTTGAAATCAAATTTTTATAATCTTACTATTTCAAAAGTAAATACTTCTCGATACGATTTTTTCAAAATCTACTCGAAGTGACGTTGTTCATTTTCTCCTCACAATACAAACATTCTTCTACCGTCAGATCGAGTGTTTTTCGTAATGAAATGGAGGAAAATGTATCGAGATCTATTTAAATAAAACATTAAGTTTATTTATCTTTTATTTAATCAGCCACATGGTTTCATTAATATCATCACCACCCGGATATTGCTTGGTAATGGCACTGTTAAGATTTGCATTGTTCGTGCTATTTTCTGATGCAGGGTACATCCATCTTTTAGGAATTTTTCCATTATTCAAAATACCCGGTCCATCTGTATTGAACTTAGGAAATCCCGTCCTTCTCTGATCATAAAATATTCTCCAGCCCGTATTAAAGAACAATGCCGTATGCTTTTGATCCATGATTTGTTCGATCTCTGTTCCAGGCTGCAGATTGATGGATGGTTGTGCTAAATAGGCACTAACATCAGTTGGATTTATTTTATAAAAGCTCATAGAAGCATTAATTGCTTTCAGATAATAGGTATTTGCATTTCCACTGATCCATCCACGTACAACCGCTTCGGCTAAAACAAACTGCAGTTCTGAATACCCCATTAGTAATGTAGGTTCGTTGATTGGATCATCAAAATATCTTGGATTAATCCTTGATGCCAACCCATTAGAAGCTTTTATAGAATTTTGCCCTAAATCTCCACTGCCGTACAATCCATCATAGAAACTAAAAGGATCTGTCGGTGTGGTTCCTACCGTGCTCGTTTTCTTTTCAGCCATTTTAAATAACCTTGGATCTTTAGAAGTTTTAAGCTTATCTACAAAACTCTGTTCCATATAATAAGCTGTTTTCAAATCATTACTGTTAAAAAATGGATACCGGTTATTGACAAGATTATAGAAGGATAATTGCCCACTTTCTTCACTCGTTTCCATAATTGGATTTTGTGCAGGATTATTTACAATATCAGCAAATGTCTGTTTCACATTCAGATCTGTATCATTTGTCTTTTTGGACAAATCCATTAAAATTCTCAAACGGTAAGAATTGATCAGTTTTCTCCACTTAAACAAATCTCCATTATAGATAATATCGCCTCTTATCACTGTACTCATATTAGCAAGCTCCGTATTAGCCAAGGCCAGTTCGGCAAGAACATTTTTATAAATACTTTTCTGATCATCATATTTTGGATAAAAATTATCCATTTTTATTGCTTCATTATAAGGAATATCACCAAAAGTTTCAGATAATGAGATAAAATAATAAGCCTTGAAAAAACGAGCCAATGCTACATACTCCTTCCCCCCTTTTTTATTCGCTTGCTCTACCATCTTTTCCACCTGCTTAATATTGTCATAAGCATCAAAAGATCCCCTCTGCCAGTTGTAATACTGTTGAGCATTCACTCCATTGATGTAGGTGAGCTGTCTGGATGCCAGGGCAGCTTCAGCCTTAATATTACTAAAGGCACTTACTTCAATTCCGGGAAGGATATTTTCGGCATCCACACTTGTTTGACGATTGGGATCATCCTGAAAATCTTCAGTCTTGCTGCAACTTATTACGCTTGCTGCTGATATTAATAGGAATATGTATATTCTAGCTGCTTTCATTTCTTTTGTTTTTATAATTAGAATTTTACATTAAGATTTACCCCAAAACTTCTGGTCGCCGGAGTCTGAAGTTGGTCTACCCCGGAATCGGGATCCACATTTTTAATCTTTGAAGCCAACCAGAGGTTTCTTCCGATCAGAGAAATACTCGCTGAAGAGACATTCAGTTTTTCTGCAAAAGATTTTTCGAAATTGTAGGTAAGGGTAACTTCTCTTAATTTAATAAAAGTTTGTTTGTAATAATGGTAATTGCGTTCAAAAGCGTTGCTCGTACTTTGCATATAGGCATTGTAATTTACTGCAACATCATTTTGAGCGAAAACACGGGTATCAGATTTTATATTCCCATTCTGATCGTATGTAATAGAGCCACTAACCACTCTTACCCCTGGTGCGATATAGGTATTATTTCCTGCATTAGCATCATCCCTGTACTGATTCACTGTTCCCGGATCAATACCACCCCACCACATTTTCTGGTTGGTTGTAGAATACATTGTTCCACCAATTCTTCCATCAAACAGTAATGAGAGTGAGAAATTTTTATACCCAAAGTTATGAGAGAATCCATAGGTCCAATCCGGATCAGAATAACCCATGTTGGATTCGAATGGCGCTGTAGAATTCACAGGATATCCGTTTTTCAGAACCAGTTGCCCATCAGGTGAGGTTTCATAAGGTACTGCAGTTAATTGATCCGCCCTCTGACCTTCTCTGATGAAGTTCTCCCTGCCATTAGCAGGATTATAAATCGTCGTATATCCATTTCCTCCATAGGCTTCTTTTAGATATCTACGGTAATGACTCAAATTCAGCTGAGTACTCCATCTAAAATCTGATTTCTTAACAATATCCGCATTTACGGTAATCTCCACTCCTTTTCTTTGGAAAACATTTCCATTTGTTTTAAAATAATCATAACCTGCACTTTCTGACAAAGGAATATTGGTCAGATTATTATAATCGCGGGTTTGATAGTAAGCCACATCTAAATTGATCCTATTTTTCAACACCGCGATATTAGTCCCTATCTCCCATGAGTTTGAGGTTTCAGGTTTTATATTCGCGTTGATGAGGGTATTTCCAAAAGAAAATGTTGACTGCCCATTCCAACTGATATCATTTTTTGTAAATGCAGAAATATAGCCATAGGTATCATCGGATATTTTACCGTTGGAAACCTGTGCTAAAGATCCTCTCAGTTTAGCAAAACTTATCCATTCAGGAAGAGTGACCAGCTGATTCAGCATTACTGATCCGGAAACAGATGGATAGAAATAGGCATTATTTCCATCTGGAAGCGTGGATACTTTGTCATAACGTGCAGTCATATTCAGGAAGAACGCTTTGTAAATCTCCATATCTACATAACCATACACACTATTGATCAGTTCATATTCTTTTCTATTTCCCTCCTTTGGAGCAAATAAAGGCCCTACACTGTTAAAAAGGTTATACCAGCCTGGATTTACCAAACCATCGGTACGTATTTCACTTTTCTTAAGCTCTCTGTAATAATTGGATACATAGCCCTCTCCTGTCAGCATAAAGTTTTCAGAAAACCTATTCTGGTATTTAAGACCTAGCTCGGAGGTGATATCAAGATAATTCCCATTTATCTGGGTATAGTTTCCTAATGATTTATTACCATATCCAATATAACTTTTAGGCTCCTTATACTCACGGTTCAAAGCATATACATTAGTTCCGACACGAGCTTTGGCAGATAATTTCGGAATAATCTGATATTCCATGTTTACATTCCCCATTACATTGTCCTTATAATAAGGTCTTTGGTATTCATAAGCCTGAAAGTAGGGGTTATTATAATAAGACACATTGTAATGTCTTTGTTGATAACCTTCTTTTCCTGCTACCCAATAATTTCTTAAATCTCTTACATCTACATCAGCACCCGTCCATAATACCAGATTATAAAGATAGTTGGTCGGCCCATAGCCTACTTCCGGGAAATTGGAAGTATATTCTCTATTGTAGGTTAAGGAAGAATTGATCGTAAGGCCTTCAATAGGGTTTACAGAACCTGCCAAACTTATTGATGTTGTTTTCAGATCTGTATTCGGAACAATACCTTTCTGGTAAATATTGGAAAGGGAAAGCCTGAAAGTTGCTTTGTCATTTCCCCAGTCCACACTGATGTTATTGGACTGAATAATTCCGGTATCGAAGAAATTTTTAATATTATTCTTTCCGCGGGAGATCCATGGTAGTGGTATTGGTTTTCCGGTTGTCGGATCAATCGGGCTGTTGTATTGTGGGGTTTCATAATATCCGCTTGGCGTAGAAGGATCTTTCTGATCTAATTTTGGTCCCCAGATCCATCCACCTCCTTCGCTTCCAGAGCCGCTTCCATCTATGTAAGCATATTTCCCGTTATTTCCGCCACCGTAAACGGTCTGAACCTTTGGAATACGGATAAAAGAACTTTGAAACATCGTAGAGTTATTAAAGGAGATACTCATTCTTCCTTTTTTTCCCTTCTTGGTCGTAATCATAATCGCCCCGTCTTTACCAACAGATCCATACAAAGCAGAAGCTGTTGGACCTTTCAGTACACTGATATTATCAATATCATCAGCATTGATTCTCCATACATCAGCCGTTCTGTCTGGGATTCCATCGATAACGATAAGTGGTTTAGACCCTCTTAAATTAATTCCCGGATCCTGAAAAAGGTCGGTACTGTTCTTAATCGTTAGTCCTGCGACACGTCCTGAGAGTGAGTTGACAAAGTTCGATTCTTTTGCTTTTTCGAAAACTTCGCCTTTTACCTCCTGTACTGCATACCCTAATGTTTTCTTTTCTTTCTTGATTCCTAAAGCTGTAATAACAACTTCATCGATCTTTTTTTCGTGGGTCGCTATCGTATCAGCAGCATCTATCTTCTGTACATTTTGACCATAAACTTCTAAGCCTGTGACTAAGCCCAGGCCGATTAAAAGGTGTAATTTCATAAGTAGATTCCTTATTTATTTGGTTGTGATCCAGGTATTCAGAAAACCTTCTTTGGTTTTGAGAACGATCTTATAGATATTGGAATTGTTAATTTTTAATGTAGAACTAAACTTACCACTGCCAAGATTTGCCTGTCCCAATAACTGGTAAAGATCTTTACCTCCTGTTTTAAAATTATTGGTATCTGTAATATATACTTCACCAAGTTCTTTAGAAGGACCCATTGTTTTCCAGGTAAGTTCCAGTGTTTTATCAGAGGTTAAAGAAGCCTTTAACTGATAAGCAGTTCTGTTTTTAAGTAAGTCAATACCATCTATTTCCTGCTGAAATATTTCGGGAACACTCAGGCTCATAAAATCTGTGATGGTAGGTAAAATATCCGTAACTCCAACCCGGTTATTCTTTGCATAGGTATTTATCGTTGGCTTGTTAATAGCGATCCATGTGTTACGCTCTCTATCACTCTGTCCGCCATGACCTTTTCCATTGCTTGCAGATCTTCCGTGATCTGTAGTCACGACGAATAACCAGTCTTCCCCATGTTTCGCTTCACGTTCTTTTACCGCATCATATATTTTTCCGATCAAACGGTCTTCATAAGAAATCGCTTTATATAAAATATCACCATCACCATGACGATGTCCCATATCATCTGTAAATTCTAAATAAACCCATGATAGATCCGGTGCATTTTCTTTGATATAACTGGCTGCTTTTCCGGCTACCAGACTATCGATCTTACGGATGTATCCACTTTGCTTATCATGTGGAAAATGCAGGGTGTCCTTTTCCATTCCATCGTAGAAAAAATCCATTTTTATTTTCCTTGTAGCATCAAGGTTTTCACCAATCAGCTTTGTACGGTTGTCTTCCCAAGTTGAAAATACAGCCGTCTTTTTATTGGGAAACTGATCCTTGAAAAGTCTGAAAATCGTTGGGTAACTGTAATTAGGATCTTTAATATCGTTATCAAACACATTATGCTTGTTTACCCATGTTCCTGTCAGCAAGCTGTTATATCCTACTGCAGAAATGGTTGGCGTTTCGCTATAGCCCCCTTTTTCTCCACCTACATAAGCTTTCAGTAATGCACCATCTTTTTTAATCCGGTTAAGATTGGGAATATCAGCTTTGTTCAGCATATCTTCAGCGATACCGTCTACAATGATAAAAACTACTTTTTTCTGGGGTATATTCTTTTGAGCAAAAGCATTGCAGCTAAGAAGAGAAATAAGAATAATTACGGGATTTTTCAGGAACTTCACTTTATCTTTTTTTATCCTGGCAAAATTCCACAAAAAACACGCACTACCTTTTAACAAAACATTAACAAGTTTAAATAATATATTAACTTTCATTAAACCCTTTGGCATACATTAAAATACAGATATAAGCCTTTATTGATAAGCGTTAATAAATTATATCACAATATCCAGATTAAACTTTAAATTTTACTATTTTTACATTTATTGTATTAAAAAACAATATATTAACTCAAGTATAACTGACCTTTAATTTTAAGAAATGTATAAACTCATCTTCCTTTTCTTATTTGTTTCATCAATTATTAACGCTCAAAATAAACGTTTTGTGTATGAATATTTTTTAGCAAAGGATTCAACCCATCTGGAAATTAAAGAAAAAGAATTTTTAAATCTGGATATAGGGCAACAAGGATCTAAGTTTTATGCTGCTGAAGTTTTAAAACTGGATTCTTTAATAAAAAATAAAGAAACCCCAATGGGTGATTTCCCTTATCAGAACATCAATTTTTTGGATGTCGTTATAAAAAATTATCCTGGCTTTGACATCAATTTCTACACAAACTGCCTTATTGATTATAAAGTAAGTTTACAAAAGAAATTGGACTGGAAGATTTTTCCTGAGAAAAAGAATATTTTGGGATACTCTGCTCAAAAAGCAACCACTACCTTATACAAAAGAAAATGGACGGTATGGTTTACCACTGATATTCCGGTGCAGGATGGCCCTTACCTGCTTCAGGGTTTGCCTGGTCTGATCATAAAAGCGGAAGATGAAAACAAAGGTATTTCATTTAGTCTGATCGAAATAAAATCATTGCCTCAATTCAACATCAATGAAATACCCTATTATTTCCAGTCAGATCTATTATCGATTAATGAAAATGATTTAAAAAAAGCTATTAAAAATTTTTATGAGAAACCTTCTGTACAAATGAATGATGAAGCTCATCAGGATAATGGTAAAAAGATGACTTTTTATATGGAAGGTAAAGAAGTTTCAAGCTCCGAATTTTACAGAATTATGGAGCAGAATAACAAAAATGCCCTAAAAAAGACTAATAACCTTTTGAAGTATGATATTATAAAATAGAGTGATTTTTTTAAATCCCAAAGCGTAAGTTATCTATTGTTTTACCTCCAGTTTTTTCAAAACTCTATGCTGGTGATGATGCTTTCTCGGTTTTTTCTTTTTCGCTTTCCTCTTGTTCCACCACATGATAAAGCCGGTGACAGGTAAGGAAGCTCCGATCAATGATGCCAAAAGCCATAAGACCTTTCCTATAATTCCGAAAAATTTTCCTGTATGAAGATCGTAATTAGCCGCTTCCACCGTATCTGCTGCGTTATTGTTTTTGTATAGCTTGCCACGTAAGAGTTCTCCTGTTTTCTGGTTAAAAAAGAATGTATTTTGTTTACGGGCCGACCATTGGTAAGGATAGATCATCCGCACACGCATTTCATCTTTTTTCCTAATTGAATAAGTCATTGAAATAGCACCCGGGTAAGTTTCAGTAAGTGTTTTATAGATCGCATTATATCTTACTGCTAAATTAGCTTTCGGATCAATAGTCATCTTCATTGAATGATCTCCCTTACTTAATTTGGAGTTGGTTACAAACTCTACAGCCGTTTTAACCCCTGAAAAAGCAAAATAAGTTCCTGTAAGCGCGATAATGATCAGAAAGATCGAGGCATAGAATCCTAATACATTATGCAGATCATAAATTTTCCGTTTTACAGAAGCTTCCCATTTGATCGTTAAACTTTGTTTCGCCTGTT
Organism: Chryseobacterium paludis; assembly: GCF_025403485.1. Classification (NCBI taxonomy): domain Bacteria; kingdom Pseudomonadati; phylum Bacteroidota; class Flavobacteriia; order Flavobacteriales; family Weeksellaceae; genus Chryseobacterium; species Chryseobacterium paludis. The sequence continues at coordinate 300,631 of NZ_CP099966.1, read as the reverse complement.
TTACTTTTGCAGGATACCAAAGGATTAAGCCGGTTATCAGCATGCATAAAAAGATCACGACGCTCCAGCCCTGAATCATTTTACCCGTTTCACCCATCATCAGGGAAGTATGCAGATCATAAACCACATTGAGCCAGTCACTGCCTTGTTTGCCAACCAAATCTCCGGTATATGGATTAAAATAAAAGACCTGTTTCTTTTTGTTCAGGATCTGAACAGTTGCACCAGGTTCATTTTCGGTTATTCTGATCGAATTGATCTTCTCTTTCGGGGCGATCTCCTGGAAATTCAGAATGATCTTTTCAAGCCCTATAAAAGGTTTTGATTCGGGTTCAACATGCAGGCATTCTTTACCCATTGAATCCCGTATCTCCTCTTCAAAAACATACAGGGATCCGGTGATACAAATCACAAAGACGATAATCCCGGTCACTAAACCCAGCCACAAATGAATCTGTCGTATTGCTTTTTTAAATTTTTTGTTCGCCACCGAATCCCTGATTATTAAAATTTAAATGTAAAACTTCCTGTCACTCTGGTCGGATTCTGAGCTGCCAGACGGTACGACCAATATTTTTCGTTGGTTAAGTTATCGATTTTAAAACCGATTCTGAATTTAGGTCTGTCATAAAAAACTGAAGCATCCAATACCGTGTATTCAGGAATGCTGAAGGTGAAGGTATGGGTATTCGTCTGATAATATTTGCTTCCATAAATTCCACCGATCCCAACACCTAAACCGCTCAACGGTCCATTGATAAAACGGTAACTCGCCCAAAGGTTCGCCATCGTTGGAGAACTTGCTGTGGAAGGTCTTAAACCATCTACATCAGCACTCGCTTTCGCATATTTACTGTCGTTGTAGCTGAATCCAGCCACAATATTTAATCCTGGAATTGGATTGGCGATCAATTCAGCTTCGAAACCTTTGCTGATCTGTGTTCCATCCTGAATCAGGAAACTGCCTTCCGTATGATCCAGGTCAGGACGGGTCATATTCGTTACTCTGATATTGTAGTAACTCACGGTGGCACTGATCTTATTAAGATCCAGTTTCACCCCACCTTCCCATTGATTGGCCTGGCTTGGCTTAAAAGGATTTCCATTAAAATCAGAACCTCCTACGTTGTTGAAGCCGTTCATATAATTGGTAAACAAAGATAATTTCTTGTCAATTAACTGATATAACAAACCGAATCTCGGAGAAAATGCTGTCTGGTTATAATCTCCAACAGTAAGATCTTTCTCCGGGTAATATGACCCTTTATTGAAATACCGGTCTAGCCTTACTCCTGCCATTGCGATGAATTTATCAGTCACATTAAAAACATCAGACACATACGCGCTGTACGTCTGTTCGTTGTTCGATGTAAAGTTATTGAAGGTTACATTATTGAATAATGGTTCTATTTTCGATATCGTAAAATTATTGTAAGCCGCACCCGGGTTTCTGTAATCAATGGCCGGCATATTAACGGTGGCATCATTACGGTAGGCTTTCAGGCTGTAAAAATCCACACCTGCAACCACTCTGTTTCTGTGCTCTCCGATTTTAAAATCCCCGATAAAATTCTGTTGAATATCCGTTCCGTAATAAGGGTAATCCTGCTTCGTCACCGACTGTCTCAGTGTTGTATCCGATAAAGCAGATAATGATACCACATATCCTTCCGAAGAAGATCTCGTGCGGGAAACGATCGTTTGTGAGTTCCAGGTATCCGATATTTTATACTTCATCTGCGCAAAAATGTTGTACTGCTGTCCGTTATAGTTTACCGTATTATTGGCAAAAGAACGGCTATAAGGGATATTCATATCCTCTATGCTCGTTGCCAGTGCCGGTTTAGTCGGATCTTTGCTAATGTAAGGGGCTAATCTTGTTGGGGAAGTTCCTTTCAATACACCGAATTCTACATCCAATAAGAAAGTCAGTCTGTCATTAACAGCATAAGAAAAACTTGGTGCTAATAAAAAGCTTCTGTTGAACCCTGCATCCTGGAAACTGTTTTCGCTATGAAAAGCCGTATTGAATCTCAATAACATTGTTTTTTCCGGGTTCAGCGGAGTATTGATATCTGCCGTGAAACGGTTCAGATCCCAGCTTCCTGCTGAATAGGAAATTTCTCCTTTGAAAGTATCGAAAGGCTTTTTCGTTACCCTGTTGAACAAACCTCCAAACGAAGAAATGGTACTTCCAAACAAAGTCGCTGAGGGTCCTTTGATCACTTCAATACGTTCAAGGTTAGCCGGATCGATCGTGTTATACGTAAAACTCCCTACTCCATTTCTCACCAACTGTGGCGTTGGAAATCCACGGGACATATTGGTTGTTCTTCCCTGGTTTCTTACTTCTGCAATACCTGCTCCGGGAATATTTTTGAAAGCACTGTTATAATCTGTAATATTCTGCTCTTTCATCAGCTCCTTGCTTACAATGGAATACACCTGTGGATTTTCCATGTTTTTTAAAGGCATTTTGGAAACGTCATTACTTTCTTTTTTAGCGAAACGGTTTCCTCCGGAACTTACGATCACCTCTTCCAGTTTTTGGGAAGAATAATCCAGTTGTATGTTTAAAAGTACATTTTCGTTTTCGGGAGTGATCTCTATTTCCTGGGAATATCCATCAGATTTTCCTTTGGCAACCTGTATGGTATATTTTCCGGGAGGAAGGTTTTTAAGCTCAAAACTCCCATCTGCTCCTGCAGTAGTGGTTATATTCAGTTCCTTTACTTTTACGTCAACGCCTTGTCCTGTGTTTCCGTCAGCTGTTGTTACAGTACCTGTAACAGAGCCATTGTTTCCCTCTTTCTCCTGTGCCATCCCCATTGAAGAAAAGAAGACAAACAAAATAAGTAATTTCAATTTCATTATTATTATTTAGTCTTATTATTAATAGCGTGCAAATTACTGGAATTAAACTCACTAAAACAAGACAAAATTTGAGTTTAAGGAAATTATAATAAAATTAAATATATCCCTGATTGGTGGGCGGTTAGAGGTTATACGATACAGCGGCTTATTTACAATAACTCTAAAAAAACAATCATGCTTTATTTAAGCATGATTGGGTGGGTTTTGACCTTTTATTTTGTTGAATAGAAAGAGATTTAATTTATTAATTGTTGCCAATTTAATTTTGACACGAACAAGACTGTCGCTCAAGTAGGAATTAAAATATAGTAGCTTATTCTAAAGGAGAATCAAATAAAAGATTTTTCACAACACCAATTGTAAGCATAATGAAAAAGAAGAGTAAAAAGTAAACGAAAAAATTGATAAAACGTTTTTTATTATCATTGTTTTCTAAAATATTAGAATTATTACTATTTACGGAATTCTTTAGCCCTAAAGCAAATACAACAATAATTGATGTAAATATGACGTAAAGAATAATGGATTGTTTCAGTTCAAAAAACAATAATATGACTGAAATATCTAATAATGCGATAACCCAACTTAATTTAAATATTTTAAAGGACAATATATTTTTCCCCAACATTAAAAACATTGAATTTGAAAATATGATGATAAGGAGTATTATTTGTAAAATTATATTCATAATGTTGAACTTGAAAATTAATATATGAAAGGATTTGGAAAATTACCCCCCACTAGAGCAAGTTGCAAATTTAAACGAAATTATAGTGAAAGATCCCAGAAAGTGAAGTCTCCTAAGTCAATTTATTGCTTGTTACTTTATTTAGGCATAAGCAAGGTACTCTCATCAGTAGTGAATTCTCATTTCTCCTATTTTACTTTTAGAATATTGTTATAAAAAAACTGTTATTTCATTAAAAATCAACAATATAATTCCCCTCGCTGGCGCGAGCGTCACGCTCGTTGCCCATTCACTAATTACAAATTTAAATCTATTTCCAAAATTTTCTGATCATTATTATAGTAATTTCTTGCACTACTATATTTCCATTCATAAGGCTCTGTTACAAAACTACTTTCAGACTCACTTAACTTTTAATCATAAATAAAAATCCGAGAAAGTATACCTTCTCGGATTTATTTATAGATTGTTAATCTTTATTCGGACACAAGCGTGACGCTCGCGCAGCAGGCAGGGGAATATCTATTTTAGCATAAGTAATGTTCATTAATTTACTCAATTAGAATAAGGACAATTTCTAAATATTGGATAAAACTTTTTCAACTTATCAGATAGCTCTCCTTTCCTATCTTCATATTGTAATGATTTTTCATCACTAATTATCCACCATTTGCTATATCCATCATAATACACTGTATCATTTGCAACATTATTATTTTTATACAAAATAAATGAATAGATAATGTGGTTAGAGTATTCAGGACTGGAATTACCTAAAAATTTCGATTCTTTAACAGTGGTAATTATGTCGTTATAATTTAGCAAAGTGAAATTTTGTGTTATAAATGTATTATTCTTTTTATTATCCTCCCAAAAATATTTTTTTTCAAAACTAAAGTCTGAATCACTCGCAATGCTTTCTTGTTTAAACAAAATAACCGATTGGGTATCTTTTTTTGTTTCCGAATGAGAAGAACAAGAATTTGTAAAAAAAAATATTGAAAAAAAAATGATTAATATACTCTTATTCATATTTTTAGTTTTGTAATTTATTACTATTAACTGATGTTGTAGGAACTTTAATTCCCCAATAAACCTTCCTTTGTGGCTCATGTAACGCATCATTTACTTGATTTGATAAAATTGTTGTTTTTATTTCTTCATTATTTATAAATCCGTTATTATCAAACTTATCAAATGGTTTTTTCCTTTGGAAAAAATTTGCATTATCTAATAAAAAATTCCCTGCATGTACAAGTTCATGACCGAGCGATGCTGTTGGTGAGTTAATTTTATCATCTTTATTTAACTTTCCAGATTTATATCTTTCTATTAGTCCTTTTTGATTCTCATCATTATATTCGGAATTATTAAATAATAATCCTTTATTACTATTAAAGCGTATTCGCCCTATAGCTGATTTATCTCCGCTTTTCCAATCTTTACTTTTTTTATCATATGATAAACCTTCTGCAAAATCACTTTTTTCACCACTTGTTACCCCTAAAGTTTTATCACTGTCAATTATCTTTTGGAGATAATTTGTATCTTTTTCGCCATTTCCATCGGTATCTAGGTTCAATGCATTAGATTCATATAATTGATCAAGAGCAGCAACTGCTTTGTCTAGAAAATCAAATCCTGTTGTAGTACGGTTCTTGGAGTATGAATATTCCCACTCTTGATTACTACCACTTCCTGTTTGATAGTAGATAATGATTTTTTTTCCATCAGGATCTTTAAAAAAAACAGGATTATTAAGGGCATAATGGTAAGGACTTGCTTTAATATATCTTTCAGCAAAAGGATCTATAGCTCCCCATCTCCCAATATCCGCCATATACATTCTAGCTCCATAATCATACATACCGGTCTCTTGCAGCTCCTTACCATTGTACTTATAGTTCTTATAAGCACTAGGACCAAAGAAAGAATTTCCGGTCTTTAAATGATTCATTCCAAATGGGTAGTAATCATTAGAATCTGTAATTTCAAGAACTCCTGCGCTGCTTTTTGCAAAGCTTATTCTTACATTTCCTAAATGATCCTTGTATTGATAAATATACTGAGATTTTGCATAATCATAAAATCCTTCAGCAGTTGGAAAAAACTGAAGTTCAGGATTAGTTGCCTCAAGCGTCGGTTCATCAACAGGAATCATTAATGAGTAGGCTTCTGTTTCTAAAGCTCTGCTGGTTTCTAAATTCGCAGCAAACTCTTCTGAACCTCCTGGGTTAGGAGTTTCAACCCTCAGATACTGAAACCCATCAAGATAATCTGTTATCTTTTTGGAAGTGGATGAACCAATAATACCTGTAGTTGTTGTTATAGTTTCTTTCTGTAATTTACTTCCATCAGCCCTATATTTGGTATTCACTGTAACTGATTCATTCCCATTTTTGCTGTAATCCAGCTTATTGGAAAGATTAAGATAATTATATTTAATGGTAGTAATCCCTTTATCGAGCATATCGGTCATATTTCCATTAAGATCATATCCTATTGTATTTTCTCCTCCCTCGTATCCTGTGGAATTATTGGCATAATCCTTAATACTTGTTAATTTGTTATCCGAACCTGCATATTTATATTCGAGATTATCGATTACAGTAGCAATTGTATTTTGCATTACAGATGTACGGTATAATTTTGAGATATTCCCGTTCAGGTCATAATCTATTGATTCTATATTTTCTTTACTATTCGGATTACTTGGGTTTTGATAATAACCTGCCGTTAGTCGGTTTAGCTTATCATAAACATAACCATATCTTTTGGGTGTAAGTGACGGGTTAGCTCCAATTGTTTCCACAGCTCTCCAGTCTACTTCGGCAATGTTTCCATTGTATTTAGCCTCAACATTTTTACCGGGAAACAAAACTGAATCAGGATTCGTAACCCCTTCTTTCTGGTTATATTTAATTTTATAAGCAAACAGTTTTCCATCAAGATTAGCTACCGTCATCTGGTTTTTATTGATGTCCGTCAGCCAGCCCCGGATGTTGTAGTTATAATCTATACTTTGAAGATTATTTCCTACTTTTTTATTATTCAGCTGTGATAGCTCATTGTAAGAATTATCCGTCAGTAGTTCTTCAGCTCTATCGTTTACCTGATGATAATGTTGCTTTAACCTGTTTTGAGCATCATAAACAAAACGCTCTTGTATGCTGACACCTATTTCACCTGGTTTTCTTAGGTGAGTTGTATTCATTCTCTTTGGTATCCCGGCAAAGTCCAGTTCAGTTTCTGTCCTGTTAAATCCACCTAAATAATTAACGGAATGAGTTCCTATTGCTCTTCCTCTATTGTCATAATAGGTATAATTACTTGTCCAGTTAGTGTCTTCGATATTTCTTACCATGCTCATCACGGGAAGGCTTTTTGTGCTTACAGAATTTCCCGTGGAATTATCTGTCATTACAGGCATTCCTAAAATATTGGTCGGAAATGTTGGATTAAATCCATATACAGGATAGGTATCGTAATAATTAATACTTAAAAGCGAAGTAATGGAATTAGGATAGCTTGTAGAAGCGGTGTTGTCATAATATACCCCACGTCCACCAACATTAAATCCTACAGAAGCGGTTCTAGCTACATTGTTACTGCCTGCTGCATCTGCCTTTGTCTGTTCCACTTCTCTTCCTACAAGCCCATAAGCTTGTGTTGAGGTATATATTCCGGTATAAGCTGGCCTTCCGAACTGGTCATACTTGGTGAAAAGCCACTGTTTATTGGCTCCCATTACAGCATCCTGAGTCATGATAACCCTGTCCTGTTTATCATACACCATATATTCCCAGGCTTTTCCAGGCAATTTTTTAAGCGCAAGCCTATTTCTTCCGTCATACCTGTAAATATAGCATAGACTACCTAATACAGTATTTACATTAGCAACTACAGATGCTTTTGGGGGAATGACAAAAGCCAATTGATTATATTCATTATAAACATAATATGTGTCTGCATTTTCACTAGCATTAATTACTTTCCTCACTAATAAAACCTGTCCTTTTCCATTTTTGAACTCTATGGTTTTGTTTCCATCTTCATCAGTAACCGTAGTTTTGTATAATTGATTAGCACCATAGGTAGCCGTAGCTGAGCCTATTGCTGAAGATGTAGTACCATTGGCTGGGGTTGTCACCGTTACATACTTTTTAACCTCCGATGCCACATTTGTACCGTATTCAAACTTTACAGGCTTATCACCCCATGCTAGTCCAACCTGTCTTTGTTCTAGGACTCTGTCTAAAGGAGAATCTTCAAATTTCTTTTCAGTAAAAATTTTTTCTCCAACAGGATAAACCCCTGTGGGATCAGATACCGGTAAGGGCACTAACCCTGAATTCTGTCCGTATATCGCTCCATTGGTTGTTGCTGATTGTGGAACAGGAAGGTAATCCCTTGTCTGTCTTCCAAATCCATCATATACAATAGGAGTTACTACATCCTTCCCTGTAGGTGATGCTTTTATATTAACAATCTGTTTAGGTCTGCCTAAACCATCAAAATACTGAACCGTTTCTGAAGTTTTGGTAGCTATATTAGAAGTATTATAATCTAGATAGGTTTTTGAATACACATAGTTTTCAGTAGGAGAAAGCTGGGCATGTGCCATACCAGTCATTAGCAAAGCTCCTATTGGAATTATTATCTTTTTCATCGTGTCTTAGTTTTTATAATTGTACTTGAATTCTTTTAAAAGTTTACCTGTTAAATTATTTTCTCTTACTTCTTTCAGCCTATTGGCGGCATCATAAATATAAATCTCTCTGATTCCTGAAGGTGGAGTAATACTGGTGACACCAACTAATGGATCATAAGTATAAGTGGACATATAATATCTACTACTGTTTGTACGAAATGTATCTAAGGTATCTATTAAAGTATTTTGTGTAGTTGCATTAATATCCTCATTTGATCTGGCAACGATGTCAGCATATCCCGAAAGAGCAATGGCTTGGTCATAGGTAATGCCTTGTATTTTAGCAATAGGCTTGGTGTTGTTATACCCCCAAATAATGGATACTGGAATCCCATCCTTCCCACTATATTGTAACAAATTCCCTTTATTATCGTACTTGTTATAAGTCACTTCAGTATCTGGAGTTCCTGATAAAAGATTGTAAGATACAACTGAAGACGGGAGATAATTGTCTGGATTGTCATATTTCGTTTCTGCATGATTTAAAATCTTATTATCCGAAGTTACCTGAGTATTTAAAGCAATACCGGTCATACCATTATTTACCAAACGGTTATTTCCCATATCACCCGCGTAATCATAATTCGTCTCAATGATCTTACCATCTGGTGTTGTTTTTTTGCTGATATCCAAATTACCGGCAGTCGTGTAAAAGAATTCTGTTTTATCAACTACCTCTTTATTGCCAAAATAAGAAGTATCAAACGTTCTCATCAGTCTTCTTTTTCCTGTGATTAATGGATTGAAGATAAAATTATACTTAGTCGTTCCCAAGGGATTTTGAACAGTATTACCAGTGTAAGATAATCCTATAACAGGACAGCCATTAACCGTGTAGGGATAATAGTTATTTCCAGGGTCTACCGGGCCAATTGAAGTATTGATCGAACTAAACGACGGATAAACTCCATAGGTATTGGGTAAATTATCATAAATATTTTGTTTTGTAGAGAGTTTATTTTGATCTTTATCAAACATCTCTATAAAAGTATTCTCACCGTTGGACGGAATATCAACTTTCGGTACTCCTTTTAAAGAAAGTCCTACAGGTGCTTCATTAGTGAAATAATATACAGTAGAGCCTTTTAGTGTTCCGTCTAAGACATTGATATCTTTTTCTGTAACCTGACTGTAACCAAAAGGTTTATTTCCTCCGATTCCCATATCATTTGAATCAATTGATAAATCATTAAAAATAGAAATATTCTCTATGAAACATCCTCCATTTAAATTTGTGGGCTGAGACTTATAAGTTGCACCTCTAATAAAATTGAGAGGCTGAAAAGGATAAGTCAATCTTCCACCCTGATAACCGTATTCTTTATAAGATAATAAGGTAGTGTTTTCATAATTTTTGATGGACTTTATTCTTACTCCATTTCCATACGATATTGATTTGTCAATCTCAGATTCGTCATAGTAATTAACATTGCTTGATACAAGTGCCCGATGCATCCCGTCATTGCTGCGATATTGAATTGGATTTTCAACGCGTACGTAGTATTCAGTCGTGAGGTCACTGTCAGGATACATCTGCATAGTTTCATTCCAGACCCGGCTATGGGTCTGCTCAAAAACATCACCACCAACATCTATTGTCCATTCTTTAATAAGAGTAGTTACTGGCTGCCCATTAACTGTTTTCCTTTTTAAAAATTGTATTTTGCATTTATATAAATCAAAATCATAATAACCATAATGTGTTTCAGGATAGTTAGGACCAAAAAAACCGTCGAAGATTGTATTCTGAAATGTTATAGATTGTGTTTGGGTTATCTTGAAAGTGGGACTTTCGATAAAGTATTGGCCACCTGGTACAACTGACGCTCCTCTGTGAGTTAGATTTATACTTTTTAAAGGGCTTATTAGCTGACCGATCGCTGGAACAAACTGATTGCCAAACGTATTAGACTCATATTCAAATTCAGTACGGGCGCTCGTAGGATAAATGACTTTCGTTAAGATATAAGTTTTTATATATTCTTTATCCGTATACCTTGATGTACCACTGTAAAAAGTAGGTGTCATCCCATAATTTTTATAGGGATCCTGACTGAAATAATTAAAAAAAGCTAAATCAGGAACAAGTACATTACTGTTTGAACCATTATTATATCCATAAAAATCTGAGCTGAATATTTTAGAAGGCATGGTTTTACTCATATCATATTCAAATGAATATGGCGGACTACTCTGTACAGCAGCACCTGTTTCATTATAATTGACTTCCTGGATAGAGTTTAATTTTAATCTTTTGAATTTATACCCTTCTTCAGGAGTATTTACTGTAGGATTAAAATAGGTTGTACCAAACACAAAACTTTTAATTTTCTTATTCGGGTATTTGGATTTGATATCAATAGAGCTTAATTTTTTAATAGGAATTGACGGAAATTGTGGCCGGATATCCTCTCTGTTATCTAAATTGAATTCTATTTTTGTATCGTCTGTTTCAATACCTGTCAAAGTCTTTTTTTCGTTAGTTGTAGCATTCGAACTGGTATTTACAATAGTATTGCTCGAAAAATTGGTGATATGGGCAACTTGTACAGGATACAGTTGGTTCGTACTTTCATTTTGATAAGTAAAAGTAATTGTTTTGCCACTGGTAAGTACTATTTGTGAGATCTTAAAAGTGTAACCAATATCTGTATAACTTGTCTGGTCTGTCTTAGATTTTTCTATAGCATAAAAATAAAACTTATCCCCTTTATTGGTTGTAGCTATCCACCCTTGGGTATTTCGGGTAAACTTTACATCATCATTACTCTCCATAAAAAGTATTTCGCTGTTATTTTCAGGATTGTAGAAAAACTTTCCAGAATACCCATAAAAATTATACGTGAAAATATCAGGCTGACCTTTTTTTTCGTTTAACCGAAGAATAATATCATTAGAATCATCAACAGCCGGATTTGTTCCTACTGTTCCACCGGAATTGTAATCATTATATCCAACCTGTAGTCTATTAATATGACTTTGCGCAAATAAAGTAGGGAAATGACTTTTGAAGATATCATAACCCGTAGCAGTAGAGAAACCATCACCCCCAGAAACATAATCTTCTTTACCTCTTATTTCCTGGGTTATTGTTCCCTCAGGCATAAAATTCCAGCCTAAGCCTACCCAGGTTGCCTCGTCTGCTACCTTAATTCCCGAAGTATGATAACTTAATGCCAACGGAATCTCAAGATCATCAACCTTTAAATTGTATAAAGGAATTGAAACATTGGCTGTTCCTGTATAATGCCCTACCGGTATATTCCCGAATCTGCCTAACAATGCTACTTCTGGGGATGTAGGAACATTTTTTATGCTGGGATCGTACTGATTTTGGCCAAATATATTGTTTAATGAAGCTAATAATATAATAGCTACTGTTGTTTTCTTCATGGTTTTATTTCTTAATCAATTTAGCATTAGCCGTTTTATTTGTATCTGTTTTGATCACAATCAGATAAGCTCCTTGTATTAAAGCCTGGGTATTAATCTTCGTTACTTTATTTTTCGTCTTCAGACTTTGCAATTGTCTTCCACTCATATCATACAAAGTAATATCAGCATCTTTAAAATCAAATCCTATTTCCACATAAGCATAATCAGACACAGGATTTGGATAAATCTTGATGTCTTGCTTCTCGATCAATTGATCCAATTGTTTATCACCTAGTTTGATGATCTTCCAGTTCTCCTTTCCTAATTCCTCAGCGCTCGTTCCAGCTAAAATGATCGACCCATCTCTGTTTAATTTGATATCAGATAACCTCTCCTCTCTCTTTCTGGATTCGCCTTTTACATGTTTTCTCCACTGCTCATTTCCATCCCCATTTACATACAACATCCAGAAGGTTTCATCATCAGCTTCTATTCTTTCTTCTGCCTGGGTATATCCTCCTAATAAAATTCCTTTTGATGTTTTATCATCTGCAGAAGAAATCACACTCATTCCCATTAAAACATCTCTGTTCTTGAAATTATAAGACTTTTGCCACTGTTCATCACCTCTCTCGTTTAAAGAGATTAACCATAAGTCTGTTCCCTCTTCGATCCCAACGGTTTTATTTCCTGATCTTTCTGATCTTGATTCTCCACCAATGATATATCCGTTTGAAGTTAAAGCAAGTGTTCTTATATGATCATCTCCTTTTCCTCCATAGTTCTTTTCCCATTCTACTTTTCCTTCTTTATTAAGCTTAATGATCCAGTAATCGCCTTCTCCAAAGTTTTCCGTCTTCTTGGATTCACCATGATTACTTCTGGAATAAGCTCCCAACAGAGCTCCACCATCTTTTGTAGGAATCATTTTTTCAACCTCGTCCAGTCCTTTTCCGCCTAAAACTAATTGAGATAATTCTTTCCCGTTTTTATCTAATCTTACGATCAAAACATCTTTAGATCCATAACCTTTTGCTGAATTTTGAATATTTCCAGCTACAAAAAATCCTAAATCGGTAGTCTGAATTACTGTTCTTGCTTCTTCATCGGACGTTCCTCCAATTGTCTTCTGCCATAATTCATCCCCAAATTCATTGATTCTGATTACCCAGATATCTGATCCGCCTTTTGATTCTTCTTTTTTATCTAACGCCTTTCCACTATAAGAAGTTCCAGCAAGAAGAAATCCTCCTTCCTGGGTATTCACTGTTGCCGATAAAAAATCATGATTTTGTCCAGAGAAAAACTTTTCCCAGACCTCTTCACCTCGTTGATTGAGTTTTACCAAATGAAAATCGTAACCGTTATTCTGTTTGGCAGTAGCTTGAGGCTCTCGAAGGCTACCCCCCTGAATAGTACTCCCCGTAATCAAATACTGCTGATCGATTGTTGTCGTCACCTGACTTAGGAAATCCTGTGTACTGGATTTAATATCCTTTTGCCAAACAACATCTTGAGCGTTGGCAAATAAAAAAGTGCATATAGTCAAAGCACCGATGTAGATTCTTTTCACCTATTTTGTGTTTTATAATTAATATTAGTTTTCATTGTATAAATTTTGCAAATTTAACATTTTTTAGCATTTATTAGCTTTTTATTTAAAGGATTTAATATAAATTACCTCACGTTTTTATTTCTATCATAATTTCTAATTAGGTTTAATAATTTCTATAATACAAAAGTACTCCCGCAATGCGACAGATCGTGTCGTATTATATGTACCCAAAAGTTTATAATTAATCTCAAAAATATCAGTATTAGAAATAGCTTCATTATGGATTACTATAAGTGCATATTAGTTCTTTGCAAATGCACAAACTAGTACAATACAGACTAACACAAATGAAAGACTTTATATTTCAGAGAAGACACCTGATAGATATTCAAAGAATTTTCTTGACTTCTCTCCTAAGGGGTTCCAAACTACCATTCACCAATACTGCCTCATGATCGCTACATATCTTCTCTTGTCATTACCTGTAGCTAAATAAGCCACCCTGTAGGTGGCTTATTTGTTAATTATTGATTGTTTGTATATTAATATCTTAACTAATGAAGTGAAAATTACACCACTTCACGACTTGGGTCAAAATTTTAGACTACAGTTAATCAAAAATTAAATTCTCTCAGAATAATTAGCAACTATTTTCGCATATTCAGTTTTTGCAACATCATTGAAATGTAGCATTTCATCTAAAATTTCTACTTGCTCTTTTACCGTTGTAAACATATCAGAGCTTGTTCCAAATGATTCTAAAAATTTTTCTCTCATCTCTAAAGAAGTGAATCCAACTATAGCTATTTCCCAATCTCGGGATCCAATAATAGCCCACTCCTTAGATTTAGAAAATATTGCTATATCATCCGATCCCATGGCCATACTAATGCCTCCTGAGTCCGAAGGATTTTCCATCATAATTTTAGTTAATTCTTCATCCGTACTTAGAAGATCAATATTTAAAACGTTATATTTTTTAAAATTTTTATAAAAATACTCTTCAGGAGAAGGCTCTAGAGTATAAAAAACTACACTACTTCCCTCAATATGAGATACATATTTTTTTAATTTTTCAAAAAAAGACTTATGGAATATATAATCAAACTCAAATCCAAGAAAGTATTTGAAATTTTCATGAAAATTATTATCACAAAACTCTTTATCTGAATTAAATAACTCCGAATACCTAAGTTTATAATCTTCAAATTCTTTTTTATCTGATACAAAATCTATCATTTATTCAATTGGTGTTTCTGGCTTTAAACGTATTTTGATATCTGCCTGTTTACTTTCAGGGCTTTGCCGAAAATCTGCTGTTGGTTGACCGTTTTTATTATTACGAATCATATAAGACTGATCTCCCTTCTTATACTCCACTGCTTTACCTCCTCCTTTTTCAGCTTTATCAAAACCTGCTTTTTCTAAATTCTGTCCAAATTCTTCTTTCGATATGTCAGTTTGTTTGTTTTTCACAGCCTCTTTTCCTCTACTTGCCGAAGTTATATCTTCATATTGGGAGGATCCACCAGGTTTGATTTGTTCAACAGGGCTCTCAGGTTTTACTTGTTCTATGGCTTTATCCATTGATTTAGGAGTTGTTGTTTCAGGTTTATTTCCCCCAAAAACAGAATCCCAACCTTTGCTTATTGCATTTCCAATTCTCTCAAAAAACCCGATATGTGGAGGAGGAGTTGCCTTACCAACTAAAGTTATACCCTCAATCTGGCCTTCTCGAACCATAGTTTCAGCGATTGTTGTCGTTGGTCTTACAGCAGAGTTAGACATCATCATAAATTCAAAGGGTACTAACTCTAAACCTTCAAGTTCCCGACCTGAACCAATCTTATTTTCTTGAAATGCATAAGTACTATTATATGAGAATTTTTCTGCAAGTGGATCTATGTTGAAAAACCTCCCCATTGTAGGATCATAATTTCTCCATTTAAAAGAACTCCATCCCGTTTCTAATTGTTTTTCCTGTCCCTGGGTGGTATAAGTATAATTAGGAGAAATCGATGTGGAAATATTTATATCTCCTCCAAATTCTAAACCAAAAGGATAATAATTTGTTGTTCTGTCTATTTGAGCAGCTCCTGAGTCGCCTTTATAATATGCCAACCTGATGTTTCCGACTTGATCTTTATACTGGTAAACATATTTATTTTTAACAAAATCATAATATCCTTCTTTAGTGGGTACAAATTGTAACTCTGCAAGTGACATTGATATTCCATTAACAGAAGCACTATATTGGAATCCATCCAGGTAGTCTGTTGTAATGGATGCATCTAACTGGGTACGCCCTGTAAAATAATTATGAAGCTTTTGTAGCTTTACTCCATCTGCACGATAAAGATAACTGGTATTTTGATAGGTGGTTATTGAGCCAAGGCCAAAAGGATCATCTCTTATGACAAATTGATTAAATTTAATATAACCTGGAAGATTTAGATAATTATAGTCTATTTTCAAAATACCCTTATCAACATGATCTGCCATATTGCCATTATTGTCATACGTAATGAGCGTGCCTGACGTATCGGGGTAACCGGTATAATTTCCTGAAGAATCAGTAACTGTGTTAAGTCTGTTCCCTGTATAAGTATAACTAAGATTATCGATTAACTGCACACCAACATTTTGTAAAAACCTGTTTCTTTGGAGATTTACAATATTTCCATTTAGATCATAATCTACTGTTTCGTTATAGTAATTATTTTGCGGTACCGTTGAATTTGGTTCTGAATAAATTCCATTTCTCAGTCTGTCCAAACCATCATATTGATAATTATATCTTCTGAATACCCCATCATTAGATGCCTTCCAGTCTACCTCTGAAATATTCCCATTGAATTTTCCAACTGAAGAGCTCGTATTTGTAGGATTGTTGTATTTGATTTCATACCCAAACAAATCACTTCCCAAATTAGTAGGATCATTAATTTTAGTCATCCAGCCCCTGATATTATATTTGTAATCAATGGTCTGTAAAGGTATTGCTGGATCTACACCCCCAACTTTTTTAGATTCTAACTGTGAAAGTTCATTATATTTGTTCTGGACCAGATATTCAATAGGGCCTGTGTTTACCTGATGGGTATGAGTCAGCAGCCTATTCTGACTATCATAAGTGAAAATCTCCTTTGTAGTTCTCTCTGTATCAGTAGCCAGCCTTCTATGCCTTATAATGGTCTGTTTAATTGCTCCTGAAAGATCAAGATCTGAGCTGCTTATAGTATATCCTCCTAAATGATTAAGTGATCGTGTAGAGATAAGACGCCCTTTCGTATCATACAGTATAAAATTCCTTGTCCAGCCCTCGTTTTCAATATTTCTTATATATGAAGCCAAAAGCAATCCCTTTGCAAAACCATTCTGAGTGTTGAGTATGACTTTCTGATTGAATACGGCATCAGCTAAATCATTTGGAAACCATGAATCCCGCGGGAAGGTATCATAATAATTAATCATCATGATCTTGATCGATGAAGTAGGATAAGCAGTATTAGAGTAATTGAGCGCATCTGCTCCACTTCCTGGAATAGAAGCACTTCCCCTGAGTTCATTATTACTTCCTTTAGCTTCCACATTGGTTTGCTCTGCTAATCTTCCTGCCAGTCCATACTCAGCTGTACTGGTATAAATACCCATATAAACTACTCTTCCCAGTTCATCATATTTGCTAAACTGCCATTGTTTGGTTGCTCCCAGATTGGCATCCTGGGTCATCACCATACGATCCTGTTTATCATACACCATATATTCCCAGCCTTTGCCAGGAAGCTTCTTGGCCACAAGCCGGTTTCTTCCATCATATTGATACTGATAACACAGTGTGTCCAATGCAGAAGCTATCGTCGGAGCCACTACCGCATTAGGAGGAACAACAAGAACCAATTGGTCAAATTTATTGTACACATAGTAAGTATCTGCATTCAATGAAGCATTTACTGCTTTTCTAGCCAAAATAAGTTGTCCTTGAATATTCTTATATTCGGTCGTAGCATTACCATCCTCGTCCGTGACAACTGTTTTGTAAAGAAGTCCTGCAGCATAATTTCCGGAAAGAGTTACAGAAGAAGTAGTAGCAACCCCACTGACCCAGCTTGTGGTGGTAACCGTATATTTTTTAACTTCAGTGGCCGTATTACTCCCATATTCAAATGTAGAGGGCTTATTATTCCAGGCTGTTCCAGGCTGCTTTTGCTGAAGAACCCTATCTAAAGGGGAACTTTCAAATGCTTTTTCCCCATAAATCTTTTCAGTTCCATAAACTGTAGGATTCGTTGCATTAATTAGTGGATTTCCATATATATTCCCGTTTTGAGTTGCAGTTTGAGGAACCGGAAGGTATTCATTGGCCTGTCTTCCAAAAGCATCATATTCTATATGAGATACCACATCTCTTCCCAAAGGGCTAGCTTTTACCTTTACTATTTGTTTAGGTCTTCCCAATCCATCAAAATACTGCACATCCACAGCCATCTTTACACTTTGGCCTAAAGGATAATCAAGATAGGTTTTGGTCTGTACATAATTTACCGTATCACTTTGGGCATGTAACATACCTATAGATGATAATAAAATGACAGATCGTATTATTATTTTTTTCACAATCATTAGTTTTTATAGTTGTACTTAAATTCTTTAACCGTCTTAAGAGAAGTAGTTCCAGATGCATCCGTCTGGATCTGTTTAATTTCCTTAAGCCTGTTGGCTGAATCATAATAATAAAGTTCCCTGGCTCCTAAAGGAGGTGTAATACTTCTAACTCCTATCAAAGGATCGTAAGTATAGGTAGTAATCCCACTACTCTGAGCTCCAATAGCGGCTCTAAAAGTTTCCATTGCAGATAATAGTGCTGTTTCTGCATCTCCAGGAGCGGCTAAAGCATCCGTATTCGAAGCTGAAATAAATGTGGTAAGCTGTGAACCGGCAATCTGCCCAATTTGATCATAGGCTATACCTTGTATTTTCGCAATAGGCTGGGTACTGTTATACCCCCAGATAATGGATACCGGAATACCATCTTTTGTTCTGTATTGTAAGAGGTTTCCAAAGGAATCATATTTTTCATAAGTTAATTCTGTGGTAGCAGCGGCAGTCTGAAGATTATAAGAGGCAATTGAACTTGGAAACAGGTGTGAAAGATCGGCATAGAATGTTTCCGTTTTTTCCTTCATCTGTCCATTCTTTTTGGTTTCGGTTTCCAACGCAATACCAATCATATTGGCAGTAATCAATCGTTGATTACTCTTTTCTTTAGCATATTTATAAGAGCTTAAATAAGTATCACCTCCGGTAATAGTCTGGGTTTCGGATAATGGATAGTCTTCAGGATTATATACATAATCAGTAGTGGTCATTACCGAGCTCTGAATCCCATTTTTGTAGAAATAAGAAGTCTCTTTCTTTTTGGAAGGAAGTGTTATTCCAAATTTTTCAAAACTTTTATAAGGTGTTGTCAAGATGATTCCAGGATAGTGATTGGCCAGAGCTTGATAATTATCATAAGAAAAATATTCGCCAACCATATTTTTGTCGTAGTTACCAAGAATTTTGATCCCATCATTCTTCTGGAACTCGGTTGTTATATACTCATTAGTTGTTTCCGAAAGGATTTGTCCTGCTTCATTATAAACTTTCTCTGACAATGGCTGCCCTCTTTTATAATCCAGATTAGGAATTGGTACTACTGGCATAATAGGAACAAGTCCACCTTCATTTGGATATTCTAATGGAGAACGGAAGGTATGTACCGTTTTCCCTTTACTATTCCCATTCTTGTCCAGCTGTTTTACGGTGACATATTGATACCCTACTTCTGAACCTTGTGTTTTTTCGGTGGGAATAATATTATAATCTGTTGTAATATCAAAATCGGCACTGTACGTTATGCTGGGATTTGTTTTGTTTTGATAGGCATAAGAATCTGTAGACTCCATTACTGGCTCCGGATAAACCAATGTTCCACTACTAAGCGTAGTATCATTGATATCCTTATAATCATATCTATAGGTTTTCGATGGAACTGTCGAGGAAGAATTAGCATAATAAGTAATATTATTAATTCTTAAACCCCCACCATAACGGATCTTCTCGTTAATAAATACCTGTTCTTTTGTAGTAGCTTCGAAAAGATCTCCTGTATCAGTAACATTAGAAGGAAAATAAGATCCTCCCAATGATGCCCAGTATTCACCTGCTCCAAGCTGTATAGTAGCATACATATCCGATACGATCTCTCCCGGATTTCCTATCCATGATGTAGAACAGTAAGGTGGCTGGGGAATATTGCAGGTTTGATTACCCGGGCTTATATTGTATACCGGTACTGATGGGAAAGTATTATCTGCATTTTTCTTGAATATCTTAAAATTCCAATTAAAATTAATTAGAGAACCCAGCATATGATGTAGATCAACTTCCTGTGGGGTTACTACAGTAAAGAATTGCTTTTTGAAGGTATTATTTAATTGACCAAAATTAACATTCCAGGTATTGACATTGGTTGTCCAATGTCCCGTGACCGGATCATTCCCCGTTCCACTATAGTAATTGCTATAGTCATTAAGACCAAAATCGAAAACGCTCTTTCCTTTAGTAGGATATGTTATCGAATTAAGCACATCCGTCTTAAATCCTCCAATATCACCTTTATAATATCCCCATTTATCTTTTTCTAAAACACCTGTTGTTGTGCTGTAACTTAATACATATTCCTGGTTCTGAACATCCTGTGTACTTGGTGTTTTAGTAATCTTTGTAAGTAATAATTTTTTAAGGTTTTTTTGCTGACCAGAAGGAGGTTGGTAATATGTATTTGAATAGCCATAATCAAATACATATTTGTCTGTGAACTGGGCTGCACTTTGACCAGGATAATTCGTTTGTATTGATTTTAATTTATATAGTTCAGAAGGCTGACTATAGTTAGTATCCTGTCTCCCTTTTTCATAAGTCAAAATTGCTGTCCCTCGACCCCTTACATCAATACTTGTAAGAAGCTTTGTCTGGTTATCACTAAAGACAATTTGGGTTTCTATAGCCCCAGGCATACTAGGATCTGGGTTTTGTTTCGTACCAGTTTCCCACTGAGAATTATTGGTATAGTATATATTTTTTGCAATTCTTTTTGTGGTTGTAGGAGCTTCTTCAAACTTCACCAGCGAGGAAAGAGCATAGTTGAAAACCGCGAGAGTCTGGTTATTCTGATCCTGTATCTTAGCCAGATGGAAGGAAGTCCAGTAATCACCCACATCAACACTAGGGCTTACATCTCCCTGACCTTCAGTAAGACCAATTTTTACTGCAGTAATATTCTTTTGGGACTTTTCCATGGCATCAAAAGTATATCTGATTCCTTTGTCATCTACTATTGTGAAAGAATTGATAATACCTTGCGCATCTTTACCTGTAAGAATTTGAAGATTATTTTTATCTAGTTTTTCTACCTGATAATTTCCTGCATCGTCTTTGATCACATAGAATCTTCCCGATTGTCCTGAAAAATTATACTGATAAAGATCATATTCTGTATCAAACCTTCCCATTGCTGCTTCAAACCGGTATTCATCAAGATTAAGAGGTTGGTCCTTGATCATTTTTGCAGTGGAATTGTAAATCACATTATAAATTCCATATTTTGTCTTAGGGGGAGAAGAAAATAAGACACTTCTGTCTTTTTCATCTGGATTACCCCCTCTTACCGTTCTTGATATAGTCCCTCCGGCTATAAGACTCCATCCCAGACCAGTTTCTCCTGCTCTGTCCTCAGGTTTAGCATTTAGTGGATGGTATTTAAGTTGAAGATTTATCTTAACATTTGGACTGTTAGTTGGAATACTTACCAAGGGAATGCTAATATCAGGTATTCCTGTATAATAACTTACCGGTACTTCCTCAAACTTCATTAGATTATTGGCTGTAGGTGCTGGGGGAAACATTTCGTTAATGCTTCCGACAAAACTTCTCGGTGCCGATGGTGATGTCTGTGCAAAAAACGTATTTCCCCATAAAGCCGCTAGTAATATAACGGCTGAAGTATTTTTTTTCATGAAATATCAGTTTATTTTTTGATCAGCTTAGCGCTGGCAGTTTTATTAGTATCAGTTTTGATCGATATAAGATAAGCTCCCTGGATCAATGGCTGTGTATTGATCTTCGTTACTTTATTCTTCGTCTTCAAACTCTGTAATTGTCTTCCACCCATATCATACAAAGTGATGTCGGCTTCTTGGAAATCAAAGCCTATTTCTACATACGCATAATCTGATACAGGGTTAGGATAGATCTTGATATCCTGTTTTTCGATTAATTGATCCAATTGTTTATCACCCAGTTTTACGATCTTCCAGTTCTCCTTTCCTAATTCCTCAGCACTGGTTCCTGCCAAGATGATTGAACCATCTCTGTTGAGTTTGATATCAGATAACCTTTCTTCTCTTTTTCTGGATTCCCCTTCCACATGTTTCCTCCACTGTTCATTTCCGTTTTGATCCAGATATAGCATCCAGAATTTCTCATCATCAGCTTCTATTCTTCCTTCTGCCTGAGTATAACCACCTAATAGAATTCCTTTTGTTTTATCATCTGCGGAATGAATTGCGCTCATCCCCATTAAAACATCTCTGTTTTTGAAGTTGTAGGATTTCTGCCACTCTTCATCGCCCCTTTCATTTAAAGAGATTAACCAAACATCGGTTCCTTCCTCGATTCCTACGGTTTTATTTCCTGATCTCTCAGATCTTGATTCTCCACCAATGATATATCCATTTGAAGTTAAACCGAGTGTTCTCAAATGATCATCACCTTTACCACCATAATTCTTTTCCCACTCTACTTTTCCGTCTTTTGAAAGTTTGATGATCCAGTAGTCACCTTCACCAAAGTTCTCAGTTTGCTTTGATCCACTGGTAGTACTCCTGGAATAAATTCCTAATAATGCACCACCATCTTTTGTAGGAATCATCTTTTCAACTTCATCAAGCCCTTTCCCTCCTAAAACTAATTGAGAAATCTCTTTTCCATTTTTATCAAGTTTGATGATTAAAATATCTTTTGATCCGTAACCTTTAGCTGAGTTTTGAACATTACCTGCCACAAAAAATCCAAGATCTGTAGTCTGAATAACAGCTCTGGCTTCTTCATCAGCAGAAGTTCCTAAAGTTTTCTGCCATAATTCATCACCAAATTCATTAATTCTGATCAGCCAAATGTCTGATCCACCTTTGGAATCTTCTTTTTTGTCTAAAGATTTCCCTGAGTACGAGGTACCTCCCAAAAGCGATCCTCCATCCTGTGTTGTTACAGTTGAAGAAAGATAATCATGATTATTTCCTGCAAAGTATTTCTCCCAAACCTGATCTCCCTGCTGGTTTAGTTTCACCAAGTGAAAATCGTACCCGTTATTCTGTTTCGATGTAGCCTGAGGTTCTCGAAGGCTACCTCCCTGAATTGCACTTCCAGTAATTAAATACTGCTGGTCTATTGTTGTTGTCACCTGGCTCAGGAAATCCTGTGTACTGGATTTAATATCCTTTTGCCAAACAACATCTTGAGCGCTGGCAAATAAAAAAGTGCACATAGTAAAAGCACCGATGTAGATTTTTTTCATCTATTTTGCATATTATAATTGATATTAGTATTCATTGTAAGAATTACGCAAATTTAACATTTTTTAGTATTCATTAATCACATTAAAAAGATTTAATATAAATTATATTGTATTTATATCATCGATATTTGAAATTAATTCAATTTGTCATGGAACAAAAGTATTCCAGCAAAACGACAGAACATGTCGTGTTATAATATAGATGCAAATAACAAAGAAAAAGTTGGAGAGCTTTTAAATTTACTTACATGAAAACTTGACATAATAAAAAATACTGCTTCAAATAAAGCAGTATTCTTTGTATTTTATTTAAACTCCTAATTCAAATAATTCTTCAGCCAAACCCCTTTCTGATACATAATCGCGGCCATATAAACATTGTTATTGTTATTATGGGCACTGCAAATCGGCATTATATAAACAGAGTTAGAACCCTTGGGCTCTGCTTTTGCGGTCTTTCCCAGGATTACATGACCTCCAACCAAGTTTGTGTTACAGGTAACCGGACTGTAATTAAGGGAAGTACAATTCGTAGGATTTCCGTATTGATCGCTCCATAATCTGAGCCATGTTTTACTGGCGATCTTAGGATCGTTGGTACTGCCGATAACGTTGGCAAAATTCTCATTTTTGTTGAAGGTTACTTCCCCACCCCAGACGGAATAAATAGATCTTTTTACGAATTCATTTCCGTAATGCTCTTCAGAGTTATAAAAGCCGGCAAACAAGCCATTCTTATACAGCAGTTGAAGATCATTATGCTCTTCGGGACTGAGTGCGGGTGGCGGCGTCTTCACCTGAACGGTCAGATTCTCCTTCAGGAAAGCATCGATCAAAGCCTGATTGGCCTCCTTCACGGTATTCGCGAAAAGCTGATCTAAGTTAGGGGTCATGGGTGTATTGTAATTCCAATTGGGATTATACAGGGCTTTTTGAGTACTGATCTTTGTTTCTGATCCTCTTTGGTAAGCATATTCCATGGTTCCTTCCGGGTAGGTGGTTAGGCAGACAGCATCTTCTGCTACATATTCCGGGCCGCTGATGGTGATTACCTGATTTTCTTCCTCGTAGTTGTAGGTAAAAGAAAGCTGTGCCATCAGGTTGGTATTGTTAAGATATAAAAGTTTTCCAACTGGTATTGGATGAGTATCTACGGTATGCGTTCCGTTTTGTATCTCAAAGGATATGGTATATCCGGTTTTCTGAAGATCTGCGGACTCATTGTGATAATCCGGAGATAAAGGTAATGTGAGGGTAATGGTTTTCATGGTAAATGTTTTAGTTTTTAACTTTAATCATAAGGCTTTCAGTTCTGCGAACAGGTCAAAATAACGAAGAAAAAGCCGGAGATGCTATAGTATAAATAACCAAACGGTGAGTTACGTAGAAACACGTAAAGACTGAAAATACTACATTATCACAAAAAAATACTGCCCCGTTGGAAGCGGTATCTATATTGAGGATCTGTTATTCTGAAACCGATTTATTTTCCAGATTTTAATCTTTTATTTTCTTCTTTATTCCAATTCTATGGGGTTTTCATATTGTTTGTTTTGTTCTCTTTCTTTTTCTCTTTGTCTTATTATTTCTTGTCCTTTTATAATAGTGGTTCCATAGCTTGCAAGTATGGCAGCTGCATTACCATCAGCATTTCTTAATGCTTGTTTCAATTTCTGTTGTGTCGTTTCTATTGCTTCGGTATATCTGCTTTTCCTAATGTTAATTAATTTTCCTTTTAATTTAGAGCCGGATACCGATTTTATAAGTTCAAAATCATAATCCCCTTTATCATCTGTTATTTTAATGATGAGCCCCGGTAATCCACTAAATTTATAAGGGCCATAGGGTAAAGGAATTTCGGGGGAGTACCATGCAATCCAGTTTCTTCCTTTAAAGATAACTTCCGCTTTCTTACAATGAATGGTATTGATTATTTTTGTTTCATCCACAAGTTTCCAATTTTTTATTACCGATTCTTTATAGGTGAGTACTGACATGACAACAGGTGCAAAATATTGTATATTTTCATTGGATTGTATGATGGTAAAGTTAAAATTTGTCTCTGGAGTTGAAGTCCCTTTTTTAACACCAAGGGTAATGCTTCCATCAGAATTATGGGTTGTTACTCTCGAGTTATCTAATACCGAATCTCTTTTAAGAGAATTGCTACTTGCAAAAAATGCATGCTTATCCCCGATTAATAGTGTAAACAATTCTTCGTTTCTATAATCAGTTCGTGTGCTAAATTTAGCTTTCAACCTATAAGTAAATTCACCCCGTAAAGTATCCTGCTTGTATGATTGACTATAAGATAAAATACTATACAATAAAATGAATAGTTGAAATAGTTTTTTATGATAATTAAAGGTAGATGATTTCATAATAAAATGGCACTTATCGTTAAAATGATTGCAGTATAAGTGCCTAAATTTAAATTAATTTCAAGCTAAATTAGTAATAGAACCACTATGAGTAGGTGGAGGGCAATTAATTGCTTCAACTCTATCACGCCATTCATTCGCTTGTTGTGCGCTCCAATCCTGGGTAGTGGTAGCAGTTACACCACAAGATGTCTCTGCGATCCAGGTTTGCGGCCGTCTTCCTCCTTGTACTGTCTCAAGATCATTTCGAGATAATTTTTTTAAATTCTTCATTGTGTTTAAAATATATAAAGTTAAGTACCCAATATAAAAATATAAATCGAACAATCAAGAAAAAAAACTATGTTAATAAACTAAATAACAAATACTTACATATAAAAATATCTATTGAATTTTTCAAATGAAAATTTGAAACTTTAGTTTTTTTTACTGTTCTAATTATGAAATAATGAATGTTAAGCAATCAATTCGGAAAACATAAGTTTCCCAGTTTTGTGAACCAGTTAAAATAACAAGGAAGAATAAGAGATTTGACCTTATAAATGATCAAATTGTAATTCATATAGGAACATTTAAAGAATAATTTATTACAAAAAAATACTGCCTCGTTAGATGCAGTATAGTATATTGAAGATCTGTTTTTCTGAAACAGATTTATTTCCCAGATTTTAATCTTTTATTTTCTTCTTTTAAAGCTTCAATCTGCTCTTTTAGAAGGTTGATGTAATCTTGTTGATTTTCCAGTATATACTCTGGTAGATTATAGTAATTATTAGTAGACTGAAAGTTCCCTGTACTATCATTAAAAGTAAGGTTATCATTATTCTGCACCTGAGCACCTCTCTCCTCTTTAATATCTTCAACAGAAACATCCAAAGCCTTAGCCAACTTTTCCCACTCGTCCTCAAATATTTTGACATCTCCATTCTCCTTTCTACAATAATTGGAAACATCTGTTGATAAGATGTTTGACATGTATTCCTGAGTGTATCCTCGCTGCTTTCTTAGACTTCTTAGCTTTTCCATAGTGGTTTATTGTGCTTTGTACAAATATAGAGAAAATTTGGTTTTATATATTGTGTTTCGTGACTGAATAATAGTAAGTCCAAATTTTTAAAATAACTTAAATTTGAATTATAGAAACAAACGAATTACGGTTAGGAAATTTTATACGTGATAAAGAAGATGAAAATATTGAATATGTATATCAGCTTTACAATCTGGGAGATTAGATATTAATTAACGATATAGCTCTTGACTACTACATGCCGTCCCCTTAACCGAGTACTGGGTATTGAAGTTTGGGTTTGAGTTTATCGAAGATGTAGGAATTTATAAATTAAAATTTGAATTGGAGAGTCTGCAGTTGTTCCCAGAAGTATAGCATTTATATCAAATGAATTATTCGCGTGTGGTACACTTACTTATATTCACCAGTTACAAAATCCTTTCTTCGTACTCAATGGAAAAGAGTTAACTTTGACAGAAATAAAACCATGAACATATGATTAAAGATGATGTCAAAGTTGGGAATTGGGTATACTTAGAAAGTAATTTTATTCCCAGAAACCCCATTGAAGTAATATTAGAAGTCGAAGAAGCAGACGATTATTTTGTTAAATGTAAACAAGTAGACTATCCAGACAGCAAACATACAGCCAAGTACGAGGATATAATGCCTGTAGATTTAACTGAGTCAATCCTTACTAAACTAGGATTTGTAAATCTTGAAACTGACTTAGAAATTAATGACTATGCAGGTTTTAAATTATATTTTTATAATGATTTAGATTATGCTTTTAACAATAAATGTCTCTATAAATTTGAAGTGAAGACAATCATGAGATTCGGCAATCCATTACTTACAGTAGTTCCTATTGGAAATTGCATGCGATATGTTCATGAACTACAAAACCGTTAAGTAAAGCCCCCAATTAAGGGGCTGTAGTATTATAAGCTGATTCTGCATAAACTGTTTTTAATTCCATATTAGGAAGAAATGATAAATCAATATTATGTAAAAGTGAATAAATTTCAATCAATGGTTTAAATTTCTCTTTCCCATTTTCATGTAAACAATTGTAGAATAATAGTATCTGCTCAGAGTTTGACAACTGAGCCCTGATTATTGATATATATCTTTTTCTATCAACGCCGTCTGTTTCGTGAACTAATTTGATTATATGATATAGAGTTCTGAAATAATGTCCCAAAATATCTTTATTATTCTGATAAAGCCTATCGTAAACTAGTATTAAATCTTTTTCTGTTACAGCTTCATCTAGACTTGATAAATCAAATTGCAAGATACGTTCCATGAACTCATCTGTGTGCATCTCTTCTACTAAGTAACCACTCAATGTATATGCCAACTTATTTAGAGCTTTTCTTGATTTGATAATGCCATATCTTTCCCAATCAATTTCAATATTCGCTAAAATACTACTTAACAAGGAAGTCATTTGAAAAAATGTATTTTCGAAACGCTGAATTCTAAGGGTTTCATTTTGAGTAACAAATTCATCTCTGGTGTGTTCCATTTCCTTCCGGGTTAATACTAGTTCCCTTCTTTGTAATTTAAGCTCTTCTCTTTGCATTAAAATTGTGAGAATAATTCCAGCAAGTGCCAAACCTGAAAATAAGGCGTTAACTGCTCCAAAAGAATCTCCAATTTCATTACCCTTAGTGACCCATATACCTAATACTCCTAATGATATTAACCAGAGTACAACTATTATCGAACCAACTATTATTGCTAAATACTTTAAGTCAAGTTCTTGATCCGTGTCTTGCTTGTTTTGTCGCATCTATTATTAGTTTCCCCAAATATAACAAAAAAGCCTTCTAGGAAAGAAAGTACTAATTTGTTTCATTTATAATTAAAAAAAATTTAATTAAAATAATTTTACGGAAAACCGTATTGTTTAATATCATTTTAATTTGGATATTTACGGCAAACTAATAATTATGGATTTAAAAAAGTTCAAAATCTACTTAAAAATACCAACAATTAATTTTTCAATAATTTATATTTGTGAATTATTTTAAATTTTCACAATAAAATAACCACAGCAAATGATTAAAACTAAAGCTAAACCATTTTTACGATGGGCAGGAGGAAAGAGATGGTTATTAAAAGAAATTGATAGATTAGTAGACATTAATGCATTTACAACTTATCACGAACCTTTTATAGGAGGAGGCTCCATTTATTTTCATCTCAATCCTAGGAACGCCTTTATTTCTGATTCTAATCATGAGCTGATTAATTCATATATTCAGTTAAGAGATCATGTTGAACCCATAATACATTTACTTAATGGGTTTGAAAATACAGAAGAATTCTATTATAAAATTAGAAAAGAAAAATTTGAAGATGAAATTAAAGAGGCTGCACGGTTTATATATTTAAATCAAACTTCTTTTAATGGAATTTTCAGAGTTAATTTAAAAGGTGAATACAATGTTCCTTTTGGGCATCGAAAAAATCATAAATATGATTTTGAAAATCTCAAAATTGCAAGTGAAAATCTGAAAAACACAAACATTAATTCTGAAGACTTTCACAGAACAATTGATAAAGTTAAACCAGGTCATTTAGTCTTTCTTGATCCACCTTATACTGTTGCTCATAATAAAAATGGATTCATTCAATATAATCAAAAGATTTTTTCTTTGAATGATCAATATAGATTACAGGAGTACATTCAGAAATTAAAAGAAATTGGTGCTTACTATATTATGACCAATGCAGCACATATAGCAATAAAAGAGATATTTTCAAACGGAGATAAAATGTATGAACTTCAAAGAGCAAGCTTAATTGGAGGAAAAAATGCGAAAAGGGAAAAATACTCTGAATTAATTTTAACCAACATTTTATAAAATACAATATGACATATATCGATCACATTAAAGTTATTGAGATTGAGAAAAAAATAACTAATGATACTTCTTTTCTTGGTAAATTATATAAAGCAAAAAAAAATGATTATCAAATTGTCAGTGTAGATCATAACTTGGTTGATGCTTATATTAAGGAAAGGTGGGAAATTTTTGGTAAACCTTTAAAAACGAAAACTAGACTTAGAAAAGCTAAATCTCACTCTAAAAAGTTTGAGGATGATGTGTGGTGCCAAATATATGATTTAGGATATAGAACTCTAAATATAGATGAAAATTTACATTTAAACTTTAACAATAATGATAAGAAGCAGATTGATGTTCTTGCTATTAATGACGACACAGCAATTATAATTGAATGTAAATCAAGTGATACGCTTAAAAAAGCACCAAGTTTTAAAGATGAATTTGAATTATTAA
This sequence comes from Chryseobacterium paludis, assembly GCF_025403485.1. Classification (NCBI taxonomy): domain Bacteria; kingdom Pseudomonadati; phylum Bacteroidota; class Flavobacteriia; order Flavobacteriales; family Weeksellaceae; genus Chryseobacterium; species Chryseobacterium paludis. The sequence goes on along the minus strand of NZ_CP099966.1, from coordinate 271,105 downwards.
GTTTAAGATTAGATGGTTTTAAAAAGACTCTTCAGCAGATTTATGGGAAAAATTTAAAAATCAAATACATTTTTGCTACTAGAAATCTACGAATTGATATGGAAAGTGAAGATATGAAAAGATTACTTTCTACAAATTCTTTTTATTATAACAATAATACTTTTAAATATATTGATGACCTAATAAAAAACTATAAAAATGTTGCATTTTATCAATTTTTAGGATTAATCTTTAAAAATGAACTTATTAGTAAAGATCGAATAGAAATTCCGGCTGTAAAAGGTGAAATGGGAACCAAAACTTACTACATGTTTTCTATTGAACCGGAATTACTATTGAAGATGGGATTTATTCTCCATCGAACAAAAGTCAATGAATCAGAATTCCCAACATATCAAAGACTTTTAGTTGCAAAAAGATTGCCCGGTATTACAAAGTTTATTGATGACGGAGGGTATTTTCCAAATTCAATAATAATAAACTTTAGCAATAAAAAGAATAAAGTTCAATTTGAAGCAAGTTCAAAAATTGGAGATACAAATTCATGTTTTGGGACATTAAAAATTCCAAATAGTTTTGCAATAGCTTATATAATTGATGGTCAACACCGTGTTTATGGATATGCTAATTCAAAATTTAAAAATTCGAATACAATTCCTGTTGTTGCATTTGAAAACCTAGATACTAGTGATCAACTTAAAATCTTCATGGACATAAATGAAAATCAGAAAGCAGTAAGTCCAAGCTTAAGGTTGGATCTTGAAGAAGATTTATATTGGAATTCAGATAGAACAGACTCTAGACTTAAAGCACTACGTTCTTCAATAATTAAAGAACTTGCTAATAATCAAAGCAGTCCTTTATTTGAAAAAATTTCCGTTGGTGAAGATAAGTCACTTTTAACATTTCAACCTTTTTCCAATGCTCTTTCCGCCTCTAATATATTACCCAAAGCCAAAGGAAATAATTTCACAGAAGAAGCTCATAAATATTCACTTTACAATATTTCAAATCATGACCACACAGCAGAAATGACTAATTGCAAAAAAAGAATATTTCAACTTTTAGCTAAATGCTACGATTATGTAGAACAAAATTATAATGAAATATACACTGAAGATAAATCATTAATATTATCTAATAGAGGAACCTACCCTTTTATATGTATTATTGACAGTTTGAATAGATTTTTAACTGATCAGAATATTATTAATCAATCCACAGATGAAAATACTCGATTTGAAAAAATAAAACCTTATTTAGAGTCATTACTTGAATATTTAAAAAAGGAAATTACAGATGAGGAGAAAAGTAAGCAACTAGCATTTTTAGGAAGTGGTGTTGAAACTAAGTGGCTCCGTTTTTTTCAAAGCATAATTCATAGAAAACACGATGAATATTTTCCAGTGGAATTAATAAAATGGTTAGAGACTCAAGATGAAGAATTACAAAATAAAGGAAGAAGTTTAGGTATCGAAATTGAGAAAAGAATGAAAAGTATAGTTCTAGCAAAGATGAAATTGCTATATGGTGACGTTTGGGATTTGGAGATTAATAGTATTAAGAGAGAATGTCAAAATAGAGCTGAACAAGAAATGGAAAAAAACTATAAAGAGGGATTAGGCAAGAAGAAAGTTGATTGGACTGAAATGTTTAACATCAATGATTATAAAACAATAATAGAAAAATATTGGAACAAAATACCGGAAAATAAAACTATAGATTTCACAACTTTTGAAAAAGACTTCTCAATTAATATTGGTGATGGAATAGGAAGTAAACCAAAAGCTTTAAAATGGATTTCTTTTTTTAACTCGTATAGAAATCTTTGGGCACATGAAGGAACAAAAGAGAAGCGCTTAAATAAAGAAGAAGTTAATTTTATTGAAAAAGTACATCATCATTTTTATGTGTGAAAATCTCATCTAAGCATGGACAAATCTTAATATTCTTGAATCAAATTTATAAAGTAAAGTATGCCTGAAAATTTACCTACTTGGGAAATCACATTAAATGTTTATGGTCCAATAACTGTTGAAAGAAAATTTAATTTTCGCCAACGTAAAGATTTCCATTTTAATGATAAATTATATAGTGATATTGAGGTATCAAAAAATAGTTCACTTGGAATAACAATTACATTAACAGCATATGCGATTGAACAAACAATAGCCCGAAAAGCGGCTCTTTATTTTTGTGGACAAGCACTGGACGTATTATCATTAAATATTAATCTACCAACTATATTAACAATTACAGATAATAAGAACTTTCCAGCAAAAGTAGAAACTGAACGTAGAAGGTTAGCCGAAAATGAACTTAGTGATGCTTTTAAAACTGCAAGGCTTTGGGTTTTAACCGAGCCAACATTTTTACGGGCAGTAGGCTGGTATAGAAAAGGATTATACACAGAAGACCCATTTGATAAATTTCTTGCATTTTTTAATAGTATAGAAATTCTTTGTAACAAGTACAATCCTAACAAAGATCGCTGTAATAATCCCGGTACAAATACCAAATGTCATATGTGGGAAACATTTAAATCGATTTGGGGTGAATGCCCCCACTGGCCAATAATACCTAATGAAATAGATTGGATTGATGAAAATTATGATATTAGAAAGGATATAGCACACGGTATTGCCTCCATTGACGTTAATGTAGTAGAAAATGTGACATCAAAAATAGAGACAATTAAAAGTGTAGCTTACAAATTAATTAGCGATTGGAAAGATGATAGGCTAGCACCAAGAATTACTGATGACATTAGCGAGAAACTATTTTAAAATAATATTAGTTACTTGTACAAGAGGATAACTAATTCATTAAATATTAAACAAAAAACTTTCAAATTTTTTATTTGAAAGTTTTTTGTTTCCACTTACATCTATTAGATAAGAAATTTTCAACTAAAGGGAGATAAATAAAAGATAGGTTATATAAAAGCTGACCACAATCTATTTATATCCTATCCATTTTATCTTAACTCATCTATCAATAAAAGATTTTCCAAATTATCAGTCGAGGTTGAATCTCGATCTGTTCTAAGATAACGATTAAACCCTACTGATACAATTCCAATTTTAGCACCATATTTCCAACATTGATCCCTATAACTATGGATCGCAGTTGTATAAATGTGCCCTTGACCAATATTGGTAATTACTTGTTCTTTACTTAAAATAATTCCTTTAGTTAGACGTCCTCCTACATTCTCTGGTGAATGAACTAACACATGACTAATATGCGAATGATCACTACTGTATCTTACCGCTGTTACATAAAAAATACTCATAATAAATAATATTTTCTGGTCTCTTCCACCCAGGCCAGCTTATTATATTTCTGCTGGAGTTTTGTTAATAAAAATTTTAAATCAATTTTTCTAAGAATATTATTGTTGGAATTATTTTCAAACCTCACATATTTGTAACAATTCCTTCCCAAATATTTTATTAGATAAATTTCATATTACAAAGCTAATTAACACATACGCAATCAATTTGCGTAGATTTAATTAATTTTCTAATTATTACATTTTTACTAAAAAGTCATTTATATAATAATTTTTTTAATCACAACAGCATTCAAACAGCTCAAATTAAAAGTATATGTAACCATAAAACTTTTTAATCATAAATCTTACCTACTCTTAAATATTGGCCTTTACTGAGCCTAATTCTTCATAAGTTATTGCTAACGTCACGCTCGTTACCTGTTTTTTATTATAAATGCAACAAAAAAAAATTGAAAAATTCGAGAGATTTAAGTTTCCCGAATTATTATGTAAGATGTTATTCATTGGACATGAGTAAGGATAGATGACCGAACGTGAGATTTCTTTTGAACTCTTTCAATTTCAGCAACTAGGACGGCTTATTATTAGTCATCGCCATGAAAGATGCCTGTAACTCTTCTTCTGTTTCTGGCAACTGAACCTTTAGTCCTCTTGTAATACGTGATTGAATACTTTCTGCAACTGGCTTGAACGTTTCACTATACTTCTCAAAAGCAGTTTTATAATCATCATTTTCTTTAAGCTCCTTTGCTAATAACGTTGCCCCCTGCAAAGCCAGACTTGTACCCATTCCAGTAAAAAAGCTTGGTGCATGTGCAGCATCGCCAATCAGGGCAACTCGTCCTTTTGTCCAGTTCGGCATATGAATTTGACAGGCTTCATCAAAATACAAATTATCGGAATGAAGCATGGTGTCTAATATTTCAGGGATTTTCCAATTTGTATTATTGCCAAAATATTCTTTTAGAATTTGCTTGTGTTGGTCATCATTTCTATAATCCCAATCCAATTGAGGTGTCCTAAACATGAGTATAGCATTCGCTCCCTCTTTGAAATGATATATCACCGCCTGTTTGCCCAGCTCCCGGTATACGATTCCCGTGTTACCTGACTTGCCTGTTTGTATATGATCTGCTTTGGCAAAAGCAAAGTAAACACCGAAAAACTTTTTGAAATTTTCTTCAGGACCGAATACAAGTTTCCTTACGATGGAGTGTGTACCATCTGCTCCAAATAAGAAATCAAAACTTCTGTTCGGTCCATTTTCAAAGGATACATCCACACGGTCTTCATGCTGGATTAAGCTCTTTATGTTATTGCCGAAAACAATTTCGACTTCATCCTTAGGGACAATATCAAAAATAATATCGACCAGGTCGTTGCGATGGATTTCAATATCACCGAGATATTCTTCCAGTGCGTTTATTGAAAAAGTAGTCAGTGTTTCGCCTTTGGCATTGACAACCTCATCGGTATGGATAAATTCATGGTCTTTTATTTTTTGCAATATTCCCATTTCTTTTACAACATCCAGGGCTTTGCCACGGACATCGATGGGCGAACCGCCTTTTCTAAGACCTTTGCCAATTTCCACGACCGTCACTTTATAGCCAAATTTGTTTAACCAATACGCTAACGTTAATCCGGCAAAGCTTGCCCCTGAGATCAAAACTTGTTTTTTCATAGCTTGAAAATTTAATTGTCATTGTAACATTGATAGATCAAAATTAGCAGTAACTTTACGATTAAAATACTCCAATAGCTATTAAAAATAGTCGTAAAAATTATGAATGATGCAGATAATAATATAGACCACAGAATTCTTGAATATGCAGCCAAAGTAGGACTAACGACACTGGACGAGCTACAGTATGTCGAAGTCAAACTTTTTAAAGCCTTCACGTTTTTGCCGGATATAGCCATGCATTTTGGTACGTTTAACATTAAAAAGAATTTTATCCGCAAAACCGCAACATCATCGATCAAAGACAGTATTGGGTTTTTATTTTACAACATTTTTGAGGATGATCAGACCTCTTCTGGTATAAGTACAATCAAACTGTCCGGAGATGCGCCATTTGTACGGATATTCCCATTTACGATACAGCAGAAAATCAATTTTACAAAAAATACACAGGCCACGTACGTTTCAATCAGCATCAGTGCTGATTATCTGAAAAGTTTTCTGAAGGAGGAATCTCCCTATTTTCAATTCCTGTTCGATGATACCAACAGTTTTCTGATTGAAGAATTGATGACCGATGATATTTTGCGCACCATAAACGATATTGTAAAAAAGGAAGCGCCAAGTACAATGAAAAGTTATTACTACAAAATCAAGGCGATGGAACTTCTTTTTTATTTATTTGAAAGTTTGCGCAAACGGGAAGGTTCTGTCCACCAAAAACTAAGCGGAAAGGAAATAAAATCTATTTACCAGGTACGCGACAAAATAGTTTCCTCATTAAGCCAACCGACCAGCATTGCAGAGCTGAAACAAATTGCAGGAATGAATGAACTTAAGCTCCGTAAAATATTCACGCAGGTTTTTGGTATGGGAATTTACGATTACTATCAGCACTTACGCATGAAAGAAGCTGCCCGGCTTTTACGGGATGAAAAACTGTCCGTATCTGAAGCAGGCTATCTAATGGGTTTTGAAAACCTAAGTCATTTCTCAAGGGTATTTGAAAAACATATAGGTCAAAAGCCGAAAAAATACAGTAATAACCTGAAATAAAGGAAGGCAAAAATAGCTCAACTATAGTGAAATTTGATCATATAGGTTATGCCTATATCGCTGTCGTGAATGTCGGATTCGTTATCCATTCTTTAATTACAAATTTAAACGAAAACATCATGATAGATCCGAGAAAATAAACCTTACGGATCAATTTACAACTTCAGCAACCACTTTAGTCTCTTTTCCTAGCAAATCTTTCCTGTACTTGATCCCCCACTCTCCCATCGTATCGATAATCGTATGCAGGCTTTCACCAAAACAGGTCAGTTCATAATCCACAGAAACGGGCATGGTATTGTTCTGGGTTCTTTTGATAAGGTTATTCATTTCCAGATCCTTCAATTCCTTTGAAAGGGTTTTTGAAGCGATACCTTCTACCTGCCTTTTTAAATCCATAAAACGCAATTTCCCAATGTAGTATAATTGGCTTATAATAAGGGTTTTCCATTTTCCGTCCAGTAGATCCATGGTATCCTTTACCCCACGGATATGGCTTTTGCATTTTTCACCGATCTCAATTTTATCTTTTTTCATACCCTGAAATTATTACTCAAAATTACAGAATTCTTTTTACAAAAAGTCACCTGGTTACTTTTTAGTAACTGGTTACCAACGGGTAACAGGTGTATTATGGAAACCAAAACACCCTAACTTTGTACCCATAAATGAGATTAAAACCTCAACAGATTTTTAATAAAAAACACGCAACATTATGTCATTACAAGAAACATTACAATGGAGATTTGCCACAAAAAGTTTTAATGGGAAAACAATAGAAAATGAAAAGATCGACCAGATTCTGGAAGCGATCCGTTTGTCGCCTTCGAGTTCAGGCTTACAGCCTTTTAAAGTTTTTGTGATCACCAATCAGGAATTAAAGGAAAAGTTATATCCCGTATCATGGGAACAGAAGCAGATTCTTCAGGCTTCTCACCTGCTGGTTTTTGCCGCGTGGGATGAGTACACCCCGGAAAGAGTGAATACATTTTTCGAATTCAGCAATAAGGAACGCAACCTGCCTTCCAGTGCCACCGATGACTACCGTTTAAAACTTCTTGGTATCCTGGATCAAAGAAGTAAGGACCAGCATTTTGTAGGTGCCGCGCATCAGGCTTACCTCGCATTGGGATTTGGTCTTCTTGCTGCTGCCCATCTGAAAGTAGATGCCACTCCTCTGGAAGGTTTTGACAGTGAAGCTTACGATGAGATCCTTCATCTTCGAGAGCAGGGATTAAAGAGTACAGTTCTTATGGCTTTAGGATACCGAGATGAAGAGAATGACTGGCTGGTGAATCTTAAAAAAGTAAGGCGGTCTAACGAGGAGCTGTTTATTGAACTCAATTAGAATTCAAAACCTTAAGATTTGAAACCCTATTAAATTGACATTAATGGGGTTTTTATTATTTTCATAAGATGGGTTTATTTCTAATATCCTAAAAATTATTTTTGGACACTGTGGATTTCCGTATTGAATAAAAGAATTAAACAACCAAATTTGTCTCACATTAAAAAATAGATAAAATGGTAAAAAAAATACTCTCCATTAGTGCAATCATTTTTATTTCAATAACCTCCTATGGACAAGATGTGAAAAAGGAATCAGAACCTGTAAAAACTAAAATGGATGTTTTTGCATCAAAAACAGGAAGCATTACAAAATTTGTAGATACTAAACTCCCTAAATTAAAGGCTACTTATGAGTCCTCTGAAACAAGAGTCAGAAAGATCTCAAATGGTTCGTCAAATGCTTATTTCTATCAAATTGAAAAAACAGGTAAATACAATAATACAACTGCATCTATTGAATATAGTGACTTGATCGAAGTTTTAAAAGCCATAGCAGTATTAAAAGCAGAAGTTAATAGTGATATTACCTCCAATCCAGATTATATGGAAAATAAATTTGTAACTGTAGATGGTTTTCAGGTTGGATATTATGTAAGTCAGGGGAAGGCTAAATGGTATATTAAATTAGAAAAGTATGGTTCAGATAACACCTTATTTATCGATAATGGAGATACAATAGAAGCTGCTTTTGTAGAAGCAAAAAATAAGATTGATGATCTTAAAAAATAAAGTTCAAATTAACTAATACAAAAAAGTTCACTGATTATCGGTGAACTTTTTTATTTACTTAAAATAATAACTATTCACTCAAACGTAGATGTACATTAACCAAAATTATTTTATTTTAGCCCTTAGTAAAAACTAAATCCATGAAACCTGAAAACCTGACAGCGTTAAGCAATGAAGAGCTTTTAAAGAAACTAAAAAACTTAAAGACCGATAAATTAATTAATGCTACCATTATTGGAGTTACTATCGGAATTGTAGTGTATAGTGCCGTAAAAAATGGGTTTGGATTTTTCACTTTCTTTACTTTGGTCGCAGCAATTCTGATCGCCAGGAGTTTTGCAAGCAATACCATCTTAGAAAAGGAAGTACAAAAAGAAATAGCATCCCGAAACCTGCAGTAATAAGGATCAACCGAAGAACCAACCTACTCCCGAAACTAATTGTATATTGAAAGTATAGAATTCCGGAAACAAATATCTCAGTATATAGCAGACTATTTTTATTCAATGAAAAAGTTAAACCCTTCAATTAAGCATCATTTACTGATAGGAATTTTCATCAGTATGTGGCTTTTTATCTTCGCTTTTTTTATAAGGCCATTTGACGATGGGACGGTAAGTTTTAAAGTATGGGTAATCATCAGTATTGGATTTAGCCTGATTGCTTTTTTATGCTATGGATTACTTTCGGTCGTTCAAAAAAGTATTTATCAGAAACTCTCAAAATGGAATATTGGATTTGAAATAGCCAGTCTCTTTTTTTTCCAGCTCCTTTTTTGGGTAAGCACATACTGCTTTTATAAAAGTCCTGTTTTACATGGTGGATATGATTTTTTTAAATTTTTTAAAATGATCATTCTTAAATCAGCCCTGATTTCCACTCCCATAATAATTTTAGCAAGAATATATGTGGTCTCCTTAATTCCTGCTGAAGACGATATCATCATTATCCGGGGAGAAAATAAACTGGATATTTTAAAAATAAAAAAAGGGGATTTGATCTGTGTTTCAAATTCACAAAATTATGTCGAGATCTTCTTTACCGATGGAAGTCAAATGAAAAAGAAATTAATTCGGAGTACATTAAAAAAAGTCCAGAATGATTTTGATTTTTTAATTCAGGTCCATCGGTCACATTTAATAAATCCATCTCATTTTAAGGCATGGAAAAATCAGGATACCATTTCTCTTACTCAAATTGAATTGCCTGTTTCTAAAAATTACAGGAAAGATCTATTGGCCTTATAATTCTCGTACCTAAAACGGCTTATTTCGTACCTAATTCCCCTATTCATAACCTCTAAGGATCAATTTCCATTTACTTTTGTCGCAGATAAAAATAAATAATTTATGAAACTTTGGTTAAGAAGAGTTCTGTATTCGGTCATTATATTGTCCGGTATTCTTATGGTCGTTTTTATATGGGCAGATCATGAATTAAATAAGGTTTTGGGTAAGTCTACTGAGGTCATCAATATATCTTCGATCGTTAAACCAGCCAAAATAATTCAGATAAAAAACGTCAGTATTCTTTCAGACGATTGTACCCATTTCATTAAAAACCAGGATGTACTTATTCAAGATGGTATCATCATTCAGTTAGGCAAAAATCAACCAATAAATAATACAGCAACAATCATTGATGGCACTAACAAATACCTGATTCCAGGTCTTGTAGACAGTCATGTTCATCTAAAAGAAAGTAAGAATGATTTATTTTTGTATTTAGTAAATGGTGTTACCTATGTTAGAGAGATGGCCGGACAGCCTGTCAATTTAGAATGGAGAAAATCAATACAGAAAAATAACATGGGTCCCGGAATGTTTATTGCCTCTCCCCCAATATTTAGTGAGCGCGGATTGGCAGGTTATTATTACAGCTGGACCAGACATTCTATTAATTACGCCAATAAAAAGGATGCTCAAAAAGCAATAAAAAAAATCAAGGAACAAGGCTATGATGCTATTAAAATGTATGGTTTTGTAAATCCAGAAATGTTTAAAACAACCATAGAGATTGCCAAAGAAAATAACATTCCTGTTATTGGTCATATCCCATTAGTGGATTTAGAAACTCTTTATCAGTCAGGTCAAAATGAAGTTGCTCACATTGAAGAATTAACCGTTAAAACGATTGATGATTTTGGAAAATCAATTTCTAAAAACCCTGAAGAATACCTCAATTTTCTAAAAGCACGTGCCCCCGAAATTGCAAAAAAGTTAAAAAAGAATAATATGAGTGTGACTTCAACGGTTTGGTTATGTGAAGGTTTTCTAAGCCAAAAATTTGACTTAAAGTCTAAGCTTAAAACAATAGAATTAAAATATGTAAATCCCAAAATTATCGAAGGAACACCACTTTACAAATTAGGTTGGTTACCTGGTAAAAATGGATATGAATATTCTGGAAAAGATGAACCAGATGCAAAAGAGGCCTCTAAGGTTTTTTGGAATACCTATACAAAAGCAATTCACATCATGACCAAAGCATTGGTCGATCAAAAAGTAAACATTATGGCTGGTACAGATGCCAATGTAGCAACTGTTGTTCCCGGTTTTTCCCTTCATAATGAACTGGAATCTTTATCTAAATCCGGAATGACCAATTCACAGGCAATCTATTCCGCAACCGTCGCTCCAGGCAATTGGATGAAAAGCAATACTGGAAAAATAAAAAAAGGATATCAATCTGATTTGGTACTTCTTACAAAAGATCCTTTAGAAAATATTAAAAACACAAAAACGATTGAATATGTGTTTTTTGATCAATACATGATCGATAAAATTCAAATAAAAACGATCTTAAAGGCTATAGAAGAGGCCAATAATAAAAACAGAGATATAAGCATTAATGAATATTTACATTGAAAAAGAGATTAGAGATTATAAAAAGGGCTAACCTATTACTGAGTTTCATTTAGTTAATCGCAAAGGCGCAAGGGAATTTCGAATATTATGCTGTTTTTAAGGCGTAAGAAAATCTAAGATTTTCAGCAAGTAGAATATAAATTAATCTCAGAATTAATCGTAAGTTAGCATCATTACAGTTAGCTCCATGAAAAACATTATCCTCATTTTTATCGTAATATTTTCTATACAATCTTGTCATTCACAAGAATTAAAAGTTGACTATAAAACCATAGAAATTAATATTCCCGGAAGTCCTGGACCCTGGTTAAAATATAATTCCAAATATTATTGTTATTTTCAGACTGATAATGATAAATTCAGCTCTGGTTCTAATCACAACTTTTACATTTTAGATGAGGAAGGAAAAGTTAATTCTAAAATAAGTGTTCCTGAAAAGCTCCAAACCTATTACTACGATTTATATATAAAAAATGATTCCATCTTTACCACAGAGTATTATAATCATCATACTTTTTATCTTGATGAAAAAAATAAAGAATGGATTGAAACTAAAAAAGGAATTGATCTTGTATATCAAGATAAAAAATACACCATATATGCTCGCGACTTCGGGGAATGGGGCGGGGTAACTTGGTTCAAAGATAATTTAACTCATAAACAATATGAAATAGCCGCAACAGATCCAGTGATCAATAAATTTGATAATGCCTATTATTTAACGACAAGTAAATACATCCTTAGAGTATCAGATCCTAGAAAATTAGCAATAAGTAAAAAAACTTACGATTATAAAAAAGCAGTATTAGCAGAACGTTATTTCAGAGAAGGGAGCGTCTCAATGAAAGGAGGTGAAGTTATATATATTGATACAACTGATGATAAATCTAAACGTTCGATAGCAACCTCTTTTGTAGCGAACAATAAATTTTATCATTTATTTAACGATGGTATTTCAACAAAAATCGGAAGACTCGAGAATAAAAAGTTAATACCAATTTTTGATTTTAAATATGATCTCCACCCGTTCAAATGGTATTATGATACAAGAAACCCAATACAGAACAATCTATATCAAACTATTCAGTTTGCTACTAACGATAAAAATACTTTTGGGATCATTGAAATTAAAAAAGATCAAATCAATGTGACTTCATTTAAAAATTCTTACAAGGAACCTATTATGGATGAAGACTGGGCAAGGAGCTGGGTTGAAAAAAATTTCGATTACTTCTATTCTAACTTAGATACCTTGTCTTTAGATAAAATTGATGATATTGAGCAAAAGGAAAATGCAAGGGACTTAACCCAGAGTCACAAAATCTCTCACTACCTACTTGACGGAAAAGATATAGAAACTCCTAGAATTTATCGAAAAAAGGAAAGTCCTTCTATTCATCTGATAACAATGTATTATTATACAGCAAAGGAAAAATCAATTGAATTGATAGAATTTGAATGGGGTATTAAATCACATTTTGATAGTGTAGAAGAAGATCGAACTACCTCTAATATCGATACACAAAAGTTATATAAATCAAAATTTGACTGGCTCTTTTCTTTTCTAACGCGAAAACTAGGAAGTCCTATTTTAAATAATCGGGATAAAGAAAATTCAACTGTGAAATGGAAGAATGGCAATAAATCAGTTGAATTATCACTCAGCAAATACATTTTTGAATTAAGGTTATATAAAAATTAAAAGCCTACCATAAACGGTAGGCTCTTAACCACAAAAACAAAACTACTCACCTAAAAACGCAACAGCTTTCGCTACAAACGCGTCATGATTCTGGAAGAAAGACGCATGACCTGAATCCGGAAAAACCAGAAGTTCGCCATGTTCTAAATTTTGCTTCATATTTTGTGCATTCTGAACCGATACGGGAAGATCATTTTCTCCATGAACGATAAGCACAGGATTTTTAATCATTTTTATATCTTCAAGTGAATTGGCATCAGGCTGTGCCCAACTTAGAACCGCAGTAAACTGTGAATTGGAAGTGGCATCACTTAATGGAAGATCTCTGTCGGTGGTACGAAGCTGGATTCTGGCATACGACGCTTTTCCAGCTGCAATACTCGCTGCAGATTGTGTAAATCCGAATTTCAGGAAAGATTCTTCAGCACTTAATCCTGCTGTTCCGGCAATGATATTAGGTAAATTGGATAATCCTATTGCTCCTTTTGGTCCCGTCCCTGTTAGGATCACTTTGTTGATCAGTGTGGGTTGGGTTAAAACCACTCTTTGCGCTACAAATCCACCTATAGAGAATCCCATGATATTGACTTTAGTAAGGTTTAAAGCTTTGATAAAATCGATGGCATCATCTGCCATAGCCTGTACGGTGTTTGGGGTAGTTCCCTGGGAAGCTGCGACTCCCTGGTTATCGAAGATGATGATCTTATACTTCTGTGCCAGTCCGTCTGTTACTGAAGGATCCCAATCGTCCATAGAACCTCCTAATCCCGGTAACAATACCAAAGGAATTCCATCTTCTTTTCCCCAGGTACGGTACGCAAAATCATTGCCTTTGACTTTTACAAATTTAGTTTTAGCGTTACGGTGATTTAATACCTGTACTTCCTGGGTGATCACCTCACTCTCCTCTGTGCACGATACGGTAACTACAGTAAAAAGAGTTACACATAAAATACTTGCTGCTGAAATTGTTCTGAATGCTTTCATTATCGTTTATTTTTGTATGATTATGATGCAAACTTAAAAAGTACAGGCAAGCGGATCACGTACAAAGTACTTTAAACAGACATTTTCAGGGGTTAATCAGACATTTTGGAATCTCAAAAATTACGTAGGTATTCTTTTGCCTATTCGCTTTGGTATTTTAGAAATGCTCAAAACTTTAATTTATTTAATTCAACTTACTTTCCGCAATCAGGCTACGTGATCCCGCAATCAGGCTACGTGCAAGTCTTGCGATAAGATGACCTTTGCTTAGTAAACTTTAAATAAGAAAAAATGAAATCAAGAAAATTAAGAGACCTGGAAGTATCGGCAATCGGCTATGGAAGTATGGGACTAAGTCAGGGGTATGGATCAGTACCGGATCGAAAGGAATCTATTGAATTAATTCGAAACACTTATGATCTTGGCTGTACCTTTTTTGATACTGCTGAAGCCTACGCAATGGGAGCCAATGAAGAATTGTTGGGTGAGGCTTTAGCCGACATCCGAAATAAAGTCAGCATTGCCACTAAGTTCTGGATTCAGGAAAGTATCGAAGATTATTCCACAGAAAAATTAATGAGTATCATTAAAAACAAACTAGAAAACTCATTAAAAAGACTGAAAACAGACCATATCGAATTGTATTATCAGCATCGGGTCAATAAAGATATTCCAGTTGAAGACATTGCTTATTGCATGGGTGAACTGATCAAAGAAGGAAAAATATTGGGTTGGGGTCAATCACAGTCAACGAAAGAGGAAATCAGAAGGGCTCATGCGGTGACTCCAATCACTGCCATTCAGAGTGAATATTCCATCATGGCGCGACAGTTTGAAAAGGATATCATTCCAACCTGTGGGGAACTTGGAATTGGTTTTGTTGCCTTTTCACCCCTTGCTAATGGTTTCTTATCTGGCCAGGTGAATGCGGAAACACAGTTTAAGGGAATTGATGCAAGAAGGGTTATTACCCGTTTTGAGAAGGACAATATCATTGCCAACCAGCCTTTGTTAGAAGTATTGCATCAGTTTGCCACCATAAAAGAAGCGACTCCTGCACAGGTTTCCCTGGCTTGGATGCTTCATAAAAATGATTTTATCGTACCTATTCCTGGTTCAAGAAATATGAAAAGGATTGAGGAGAATATGGGTTCAGCTGAAATTGTACTGAGTGAGGATGAATTTAACCAAATAGAAACTGCATTATCGACCATTCAGATTCACGGTAACCGAAGAGATGAAGATCTTATCAAATTGCGAACATTAAAAGATTAATTTTACAACACAGGAATGGACTGGTAAAAGAGATTTATTCCTAAATTGTCATTAAATTCCCTGAATAAGAAAACAACGTTAATACATTCATTTGAAATGGATAAAAATATTCCACAAAAATTTGAATCTTTATCCGAATTACATAAGGTGTTTGGGCTGAAAAAGCCCTTACATCCTTTGGTGAGTTTTATCAATATCAAAGACATTAAAATTAATCCGGATGAGCTGTCTCCAACCATGATGCTGAATTTTTATAAAGTTGCTTATAAAACAGATCTGTGCAGTCAGGCAAGATATGGACAGAATTATTATGATTTCGGAGAAGGTGGATTGGTATTCACTGCTCCCAATCAGGTCTTTGAAAGTCCTAATAATAAAGCCAATTCCGGCTATCTCCTGTTTTTCCATCCCGATCTTCTTCTGTCCTATCCTTTGGCTAAAAAAATCAAGGAATATGGGTTCTTTTCTTATACCACCAATGAAGCTTTACACCTTTCTGAAAAAGAAAAGGAAACCATCTTATCAGTTTTTACCATTATTGAGGAAGAATTAAATAACAGAATAGACGATTTTAGTCAGGATGTAATGATCGCACAAATAGAACTTCTGTTAAGCTATAGCAACCGTTTTTATAAACGACAGTTTATTACCCGAAAAGCTGTCAATCACAGCTTACTGGAAAAATTTGAAGAGACTCTGAACGATTATTTCAACAACTCCGCTTTACTGGAACAAGGAATTCCTACCGTGAATTTCCTTGCCGAAAAGTTAAATATTTCGCCCAGCTATCTGAGTGACGTGTTACGTTCCCTTACTGGGCAAAGTACACAACAGCATATTCATCATAAATTAAGTAATCTGGCAAAGGAAAAACTGTCTGTTAGCAGTTTATCTATAAGTGAAATTGCTTATGAACTGGGATTTGAACATCCGCAATCTTTTAGTAAATTTTTTAAGAAAATGACGAAGAGGACTCCCCTTGAGTTCAGGGAGTCGTTTAATTAGGTTTTTTAATCAATCTTATCTTCCCAGGTAATTGCTATATCGTCATTGTGAGGTACGAAGCAATCTCAATAAATATTTTTTTATTTTTTATGTCCTTTTGCCTTGAAGCAAAGTGGACCTAATCTGTGAGAGACAGACCCCATCGTCATTGCGAGGTACGAAGCAATCTCAATAAACACTATTCTTTTTTATTTTTATCTGTCCTTTTGCCTTGAAGCAAAATGGATCTAATCTATGAGAGACAAACCCCACCGTCATTGCGAGGTACGAAGCAATCTCAATAAATATTTTTTTATTTTTTATGTCCTTTTGCCTTGAAGCAAAATGGACCAAAAGTTCAAGACTGGAAGCTTTCGCTAAAAATAAGGTCTGTTCACTAAAAATTCTAAACTTGCGCGGATTTAATGTGAATTTATTATTGAATTTGAGGTCCCGCGCTTCGAACAGTAGAATTTTTTTTACGTTCACAGAACTTATTTTCTTAACGCTGCAGCTTCCTAGGTCGTTTAGTGGTGGTGGTTTATGTTTTAAATATTTGTCGTTTTAATCTGCTTGATCTGCATAATCTGCGAGTGATAAACCCCACTGTCATTGCGAGGCACGAAGCAATCTCAATAAACACTATTCTTTTTTATTTTTATCTGTCCTTTTGCCTTGAAGCAAAATGGACCAAAAGTTCAAGACTGGAAACTTTCGCTAAAAATAAGGTCTGTTCACTAAAAATTCTAAACTTGCGCGGATTTAATGTGAATTTATTATTGAATTTGAGGTCCCGCGCTTCGAACAGTAGAATTTTTTTTACGTTCACAGAACTTATTTTCTTAACGCTGCAGCTTCCTAGGTCGTTTAGTGGTGGTGGTTTATGTTTTAAATATTTGTCGTTTTAATCTGCTTGATCTGCATAATCTGCGAGTGATAAACCCCACCGTCATTGCGAGGTACGAAGCAATCTCAATAAATATTTTTTTATTTTTTTTATGTCCTTTTGCCTTGAAGCAAAATGGACCAAAAGTTCAAGACTGGAAGCTTTCGCTAAAAATAAGGTCTGTTCACTAAAAATTCTAAACTTGCGCGAATTCGATCTTGAGTTTTTCGATTCAATGTTTTTGTCGCGCTTCGGACAGTAGAATTTTTTTGACGTTCACAGAACTTATTTTTTTAACGCTGCAGCTTCCTAGGTCGTTTTGTGGTGGTGGTTTATGTTTTAAATATTTGTCGTTTTAATCTGCTTGATCTGCATAATCTGCGAGAGATAAACATTCCGTCATTGCGAGGCACGAAGCAATCTCAATAAACACTATTCTTTTTTATTTTTATCTGTCCTTTTGCCTTGAAGCAAAATGGACCAAAAGTTCAAGACTGGAAGCTTTCGCTAAAAATAAGTTCTGTTCACTAAAAATTCTAAACTTGCGCGGATTTAATGTGAATTTATTATTGAATTTGAGGTCCCGCGCTTCGGACAGTAGAATTTTTTTTGACGTTCACAGAACTTATTTTTTTAACGCTGCAGCTTCCTAGGTCGTTTAGTGGTGGTGGTTTATGTTTTAAATATTTGTCGTTTTAATCTGCGTAATCTGCATAATCTGCGAGTGATAAACCCCACCGTCATTGAGAGGCACGAAGCAATCTCAATAAATATTTTTTTATTTTTTATGTCCTTTTGCCTTGAAGCAAAATGGACCAAAAGTTCAAGACTGGAAGCTTTCGCTAAAACTAAACCTTAGATAACTAATTTTTTTTCTAAAATTATCATCAATATAAAACATTTTCCTATTTTTGTATCGATCATTACAAAAATAAAATGAGAGGAAGACCTAATATTCACGCGAGCTCAGAATTGATAGAAAAAGCCCAGGACATATTCTGGAAAAAGGGCTATACTGCTACTTCTTTAAGTGACTTATTAACCATCACAGGAACAGGAAGCGGAAGTTTTTACAATACTTTTAAAGGAGGGAAAAAACAGGTTTTTCAGGAAGCCATCCAACAAAGAAGGGAGGCTTTCGCTGAATTTAAAACCAAACTGGAAAAAAGTGATTCTCCCATCGAACTGATCAAAGACTTTTTCAGAAGTATCGCCTACGAAGGCAAGATCTCTCACCTAAAAGGCTGTATCATCGCCAATACGGTTGTGGAAATGACCTACATCGATGAAGAGCTGGAAAACGACTCGATACAGATCCTTAAAGAAGTTGAAGAAATGTACACGGAAAACATTCGTAAAGCACAGGAAAAAGGAGAAATTAAAAATCAGACCGATGCTTCGATATTAGGAAAATACCTCATCACCTTCTGGTGCGGTCTGAATACGCTGAGAAGAATGTACCCTGACAAAAAAATACTGTCTCAACAAATAGAAATGCAATTAGCTGTGCTCAGCTAATTTTTTTATCTATTTATGGATCGATCATTACAAAAATAAACAAGAAACAAAATGAATTTAGAATTGACATCAAAAAGAGCATTTATCAGTGGTTCAACACAGGGAATCGGTTTTGCAATCGCTCAGCAATTACTGGAAGAAGGAGCTGAAGTGATTATCAATGGCAGACAAAAAGAGAAAACTGAGAATGCAGTTTCCCAACTCAAACAACAATTTCCCAATGCAAAAGTATCAAGCCTTGTCGCTGATTTTTCAAACAAAGAAGAAGTGAATTTTTTGCTCCAGGAATTAAATGACATCGATATTCTAATCAATAACGTAGGTGTATTTGAATTGAAAGATTTTGAAGCAATTTCCGATGAAGACTGGTACACTATTTTTGAAATCAATGTCATGAGTTCAGTCAGGTTATCGCGACATCTCTTCTCCAGGATGTTAGAGAAAAAATGGGGCAGAATTATTTTCATCAGCAGTGAATCGGGAGTCAATATTCCGGGCAATATGATCCACTATGGAATGACGAAAGCTTCAATGCTGGCCATTAGTAACGGTTTATCAAAACTCACCAAAGGAACTGAGGTAACAGTCAATACTATTCTTGGTGGCCCTACGTATTCAGAAGGTGTGGCTACCAATATTGAACACATTGCAGCCCATCAAAACATCAGCGTTGAGCAGATGAAAACAGCGATCATTCAGCAAACCAATCCTGATTCTTTATTGCAAAGATTTATTAAGCCTAAGGAAATTGCCAGTCTCGCTACCTATCTTTCAAGTCCGTTGTCTGGTGCTACGAATGGAGCTAGTTTAAGGGCAGATGGTGGCGTTTTAAAAACGGTGTAGATCATTTTAATTATCATCTAAAAACAGAAAAATATTGAAAAATACTCCGAAATAAGTTCCGGAGTATTTTTTTACTGCATGTCTGATAATATACTTCTCAATTGTTTTAAGTACTTTCCAAAATACAGGTTAAATGTATATTTACTTATTAAATAATGCATTCCTAATATTCCCACATACATACACAATCTCAAGAGAAAACTAACTTTTGAAAGTAAGGCAAGCTCAGGAACTAAATCAAATCTGTTATACCTCAATAATACCTCAGAAAAAATAATCAAAATCAGAAAGAGCAGTCTGGTAATGTTAAGATATATAACATTGCTCTTTATCAGTTTCCTGATCTTAATTTCGATATCATTTTTTACTGAGCCATTAAACATTTCTAGTTGTCCTATTAACCTTAAATTGAAATAATAATATATCATTAGTAAGGGTAGAATAATTAAGGCCATATAGATCAAAAAGTTATTATTATCCTTGGCTACAGTAATTGCCATTACAACTAAAAAGATAAAAAGAAGCGGTAAAATTATTATTTGCTTTTTCGATCTTTTCTTAAGCTCCTCTAAAGGAGATTTCATTTGTTTTCTCGTTGCAGAAATGATGTCGAATTCATTGCTGTCTACATCCACGGAAATTTTTTTCCAGCTATTTTTTAATAGGTCCAGTTCCATTTTATTTATTGTTGGTTAAGGTTCTTAATTTTTCCTTGATTCTGTTCATTTTTACCCTTAAGGTAGCATTACTAATACCCAATATATCTTCCATCTCATCATAAGACTTGTCTTCCAGGTAAAGCATCACAATAGATTTTTCTATGTCATTTAACTGCTGTATCGCCAGATATAGCTGTTCCTGCTGCTCGTCTTTTAATCCAATATCATCTTCGTCGGGTATCTCTACATTGTGTAATTCGACATCACTATACTGAAGAGATCGTTTTGGTTTAGAAAAACTCGTTAATGCAGTGTTAATAGCGATTCGATAGAGCCATGTACTGAATTTTGACTCTGCTCTGAATTTTGGATATGATTTCCACAATTGAATGATAATGTCCTGGTACAATTCCTGAATATTATTTGGATCGTTGGCATATATCCTACAAACTTTATAAATCAAAAGTTTATATTCTTTTAGCTTTAATTCGAACTCTAATTCTAAATCTGTCTTTTTCAAATCTATTAACTTTAGCTATTTGTTCCCGGTTGCAAAAAAAAGTTACAAGATCTAACCTACTAAAAAAATAAAAACAACTAAAGCTTTCTCAGCTTAATCTGAAATGTGTTTTCCGGCTACAACAAAGTGTGTTTTGACTACATGGAAAAAATGCTTTCTTTTCACCTTTGTATTGTTAAAAACAAACATAAAAATGAAAGTATTTGTAACAGGAGCCACAGGTTTTATAGGCTCTGCAACGGTTAAAGAATTACAAGCTGGTGGACATAAGGTTTTAGGACTGGCACGTTCAGAAGAATCTGCCCAAAAATTAAGAGAGTCTGGTGTTGAAGTATATTACGGCGACCTCAGTCAACCCAAAACATTGATAGAGGCGGTGGAGATGTCAGATGCGATAGTTCACCTAGGTTTTATTCATGATTTTAGTAAATTTAAGGAAATGTGTATTTTGGATGGAGAAATCATCGAAATGATCGGCTCTGCTTTGAAAGGAACACAAAAACCATTTATTATTACTTCTGGGATCGGTGTTATTCAAAAAGAAGGAATGGTAACAGAAAATGATCAGCCGGAAGGTGACGGAATTCCACGTATTATAACGGAACGTGCTGCAGATAAAGTCGCTGATATGGGTGTACAGGTAGCTGTGGTACGACTTCCACCCCTGGTTCATGACCTTGGAGATAAAATAGGTTTTGCCCCTTCCCTGATCGGGATTGCAAAAGCTAAAGGATTTTCTGCATTTATTGAAAGCGGAACGAATCTATGGCCAGCCGTACATCGTCGAGATGCCGCAAAATTATTCCGTTTGGCAGTGGAAAAGCACTCCGGAACTGGAACACGCTATCATGGCGTAGCTGAAGAGGGAATCGAGTTTAAGAAGATCGCTGAAACAATAGGTTCAAAATTGGGTCTTCCTACACGTTCAATAGCAGCTGCTGATGTGGCAGAACATTTTACTTGGTTTGCCCATTTTGCGAAGTTTAATATTTTAGCATCAAGTGCAGCAACACGTGAAACCCTAAGCTGGTCTCCCGATCAAATCGATCTATTATCAGATTTGCAGAGTGAAGCTTATTTTCCAGCTGAATAAATCGTAAATTTAATTATCAAAATCAATGAAAAATAGGCAGACCTCAGCCTGCCTATTCTTCTCTTTTATCAGAAAATTATGGCATCAATGGAACCCATCAGAATTAAAACCATTTCAGAATTTCACAACCTTCGAGGCTTACCCAAACCTAAGCATCCTCTTATCAGTGTTGTTAATTTTTCCGAAATGCAAAACCGTCCCCAAATAGGAGATGAAAGCCTGATATTCGATTTTTATTCATTGTCTGTGAAAAGAAATATGAATCATAAATACAAATACGGTCAGAAGGATTATGATTTTGACGAAGGGATTCTTTTCTTTATCGCACCCAATCAGGTCTTACGTATTGAAACAGAAGAAAACTCACAGCCTCCATCAGGCTGGATGCTCTTGATACATCCAGATTTTTTATGGAATAAAAACCTTGCTAAAACGATCTCCCAATATGAATTCTTTGATTATTCCCTCCATGAAGCCCTATTTCTTTCCGATGATGAGGAACAGATCCTTGTGCAATTGATTGAAAATATCCGACAGGAATACAATACCAATACGGATAAATTCAGCAGTGATATTATGGCTTCTTTACTGGAAACACTTTTCAATTATTCGAATCGTTTTTATCAGCGTCAGTTTATCACCCGTGATAAAGCACATCATGAGATCCTTGAACGTCTAGAGATGATCCTTAATCAATATCTGAACAGCGATCTTATTGTTAATAATGGGATTCCCACAGTTCAATATATTTCCGAACAGCTTAATATTTCACCTGGATATTTAAGGACCCTGCTTCAAAACCTTACGGGACAAAGTACCCAGCATTTTATTCATCAGAAATTAATTGAAAAAGCTAAAGAAAAATTAAGCACAACCAGCAATAGCGTGAGTGAAATAGCTTACGAACTGGGCTTTGAGCATCCACAGTCCTTCAGTAAATTTTTTAAGAAAATGACGAGTACGACTCCCCTGGCGTTTAGGGAATTGTTTAACTAATTACTTTTTTTCCGTCAAGATATATTGATATTTAGCTACTTTACTTTGAAATTATAGAGCAAATGAAATTATACTGTATCTTTAAAAAAAAAATCATAACTATGTCTTATAATAGAAGTCTACTTCTTTTTATTACTCTATTTCTATTGGGAATCCAAACATTCGCTCAAAAAAATAAAGCCACACTCATTAATGCCTATTTAGATAAAACACACCAGTCAGGTCTTTTCAATGGAAATATATTAATAGCTGATCATGGTAAAATAATCGTAAAAAAAGCAATCGGTTATGCAGATGCATCTAAAAAAAATCTACTGACCACAGAATATCGTTTTCATATCGGATCTATTGCGAAAGAATTCGATGCAGTTGGAATGATGATGCTTCAGGAGCAAGGTAAATTGAACATTAATGACAAGGTATCTAAATTTTTCCCCAACCTACCTTCATGGGCTGATCACATCAGTATCAAAAATTTACTTCAATATACAAGCGGATTACCAGATATAAACTGGAAAACAGTACATAGCGATGCAGACCATTGGAAAGATTTAGAATCTCTTCAAAAACTTGATTTCGAGCCTGGAAGTAATTATGCTTATAATAATAACAATACCTTTTTGCGCCGAAGGATTATCGAAAAAGTAACAGGAATACCTTTTAATAAATTTGTTTTACAAAACATTCTTAATAAAGTAGGCATTAACAATGGATTAGTAGATCCAACGGATAAAGATCCATTAATGGCCAGATCATTTGACAATAATTTTAAACAGGACGGATTGGAAGTTCCCATTTCCGGATGGACTTGCCTAAACCTGGACGATTTTTACAAATGGGCACAATGCATAGACAACTTTTGTTTAATCAACCCGGCTTCAACCCGCGAAATAATTATACCTTTTGGCCCTGATCAACAAGCTGGTTTGGGGAATGGAAGTATGGAAGCTGACAAGGTAATCAGCCATATACATGATGGCAGTGCCATACATTATCAGGCCCTTTTAAAAACTGAAACCCAAAAAGGCAGAACGATCATCATTTTATCCAATCAAAAACAAGGAAATGTATATGAGATCGCTGAAGCTATCGAAAACATTTTAGACGGTAAATAAAAATGAATGGTAAATAAGTGATAATTTTTAGACCCATCAAAATATTGAATAGTAGGTGAAGTTAAAACCTTTGCCTTCATCTCTAATTTTATCAAGAATTTATAATTAAAATCAAGGTCCAGTATAACCAGATCCAGGTTCTATAACAAAAAAAGCGATGATAAAAACAAATATAACAATGATTATAATGACCATAGATATGTGATATTCATTTTTCTCAAGAAACTCTTTGAGCCTGTTGTAATATTGATTTTTCATATTTCATGTGCTTAGTATGGACTTGATTTATTAAAAGATGAAATCAATGATCAAAGATAAATAACTTTACCTACTTAGCATTACTAAAGCTGACATTGCCTTTTCAGCATCTTCTTTAACTACAAAAATATGATCGTGATAATAGGCTGCCACGACATTACAGCTTATATTTTCATGCTTCAATGTATTGGCAAAAGCAGCCGTCAATCCTACAGCTTCCAGTGAGGAATGGACATTAAGAGTAATCCATGATGAAATATAACTGTATTCTAACTCCCATTCATCCGCAACTGATGTTTCTAAAACTACTGTAACAGCTTCCGTTTCACGAAAGAAAAACACGAGCTTTTCCAAATCCGGGATTTCGTTCAAGCTTTCTACTTTGCAGAAAACATATTCCCCTGAATTCAATACAGGTTTCATATTTTGCAACAATGTTTTCAAATCTTTTTCTCCAGACATCTTTTTTATACAAAACTAAGGGTTATGGTTCTGGATTCATTTATCAATTGATAAAAACGTTCTATGTTGTTGCGAAGAACGAAACAATCTCAATAAATATTTTCTTATTTTTTTTATGTCCTTTTGCCTTGAAGCAAAATGGACCAAAAGTTCAAGACTGGAAGCTTTCGCTAAAAATAAGTTCTGTTCACTAAAAATTCTAAACTTGCGCGAATTCGATCTTGAGTTCTTCGATTCAACATTCTTGTCCCGCTTCAGACAGTAGAATTTTTTTAACGTTCACAGAAATTATTTTTTAACGCTACAGCTTCCTAGGTCGATTGATGATTCTCTTCAATTTTTAAATTTTTGCCATTTTAAATCTACGTAATCTGCGAGAGACAAACCCCACCGTCATTGCGAGGAACGAAGCAATCTCAATAAATATTTTCTTATTTTTTTATGTCCTTTTGCCTTGAAGCAAAATGGACCAAAAGTTCAAGACTGGAAGCTTTCGCTAAAAATAAGGTCTGTTCACTAAAAATTCTAAACTTGCGCGAATTCGATCTTGAGTTCTTCGATTCAACATTCTTGTCGCGCTTCAGACAGTAGAATTTTTTTAACGTTCACAGAAATTATTTTTTTAACGCTACAGCTTCCTAGGTCGATTAATGATTCTCTTCAATTTTTAAATTTTTGCCATTTTAAATCTACGTAATCTGCGAGAGACAAACCCCACCGTCATTGCGAGGTACGAAGCAATCTCAATAAATATTTTCTTATTTTTTTATGTCCTTTTGCCTTGAAGCAAAATGGACCAAAAGTTCAAGACTGGAAGCTTTCGCTAAAAATAAGGTCTGTTCACTAAAAATTCTAAACTTGCGCGAATTCGATCTTGAGTTCTTCGATTCAACATTCTTGTCGCGCTTCAGACAGTAGAATTTTTTTAACGTTCACAGAAATTATTTTTTTAACGCTACAGCTTCCTAGGTCGATTAATGATTCTCTTCAATTTTTAAATTTTTGCCATTTTAAATCTACGTAATCTGCGAGAGACAAACCCCACCGTCATTGCGAGGTACGAAGCAATCTCAATAAATATTTTCTTATTTTTTTATGTCCTTTTGCCTTGAAGCAAAATGGACCAAAAGTTCAAGACTGGAAGCTTTCGCTAAAAATAAGGTCTGTTTACTAAAAATTCTAAACTTGCGCGGATTTGATCTTGAGTTCTTCGATTCGACAATGGTGTCGCGCTTCAGACAGTAGAATTTTTTTAACGTTCACAGAAATTATTTTTTTAACGCTACAGCTTCCTAGGTCGATTAATGACTATCAACACCGTTTCGAATCTTAACTTATTAATTTACTCAACCGACTTGATCTGCTTGAGTATTAATTAAAGACCTATTTGTAGAAGAATTGAAGAGATTGCTTCGTACCTCGCAATGACAGCTTAAAAAAAATATTTTCATTAAATAGACCGACTTGTATATTTAATGATTAACTTTGCATCATGAAAAAACAAAGAGGTCAGACTGTAACTGACAAAATCATAGATACCGCCGAAAGGCTTTTTTATAAACAAGGCTATAATATAACAGGTATAAACCAGGTAATTGCAGAGGCTGATATTGCTAAAGCCTCTCTATATAAACATTTTGACTCTAAAGCTGATTTATTACTGGCTTATATGCAGCGTTTTCATAAAGATTGGCTTAATCGCCTGGAAATTAGAATTAATAAAGAATCGGATCCCAAACAAAAGCTTTTAGCCATTTTTGATCATATGACAGAGCGACAATTATACAGGGAATACCGGGGATGTGCCTTTGTTAAAGCAAACAACGAAGCTGGAGACAGCGATGAGCGGGTTTTGGCTGAGATACAAAATGCTAAAAAGCATTTTAAAGAGATTATAGAAAAGCTGGTCATCAATTCTGATCACAAAAAACTACTGACCGATCAGGAACTCACCGAAATGCTCTTTCTGATGACTGAAGGTGGAATCGTCGCAGCCTCCATATTTAAACAGGCAGAAGACCTCCAATCTGCAAAAAAAATCATTCAAAAACTAATCT
Organism: Chryseobacterium paludis; assembly: GCF_025403485.1. Taxonomy (NCBI): domain Bacteria; kingdom Pseudomonadati; phylum Bacteroidota; class Flavobacteriia; order Flavobacteriales; family Weeksellaceae; genus Chryseobacterium; species Chryseobacterium paludis. The sequence continues at coordinate 244,766 of NZ_CP099966.1, read as the reverse complement.
AAATGAACGACATAAAAAATAAATGGCTGGAACTTATCATCGTCCTGTCCGCACCGTTACTTTCTGTAATAGACGTATTCATCATTAATATCGCTATTCCATCAATTAAAACAGGAGTCCATGCTACGGATGCAGAAGTTCAGCTTGTCATAGCCGGATATCTATTGGGCTATGCCGCTTTCCTGATTACCGGAGGCAGAGCTGGAGATCATTTCGGACGCAAAAAAGTATTTTTCTGGGGAATGCTTGCTTTTACCATCGCCTCCTGTCTGTGCGGCCTATCAATGACCCCGCTGCAACTCAACATTACCAGATTCCTTCAGGGGCTCAGTGCTTCATTTATGGTTCCACAAACCATTGCGTTCATTCAAATACTTTTCACAGAAAAAAAGGAAAGAGCCAAAGCAGTTGGTTTATTCGGTATAACGTTAGGACTCGCTGCCATTATCGGACAGGTTTTAGGTGGCTATTTATCGGATACACATTGGATCATTGCGGGATGGCGATTGATTTTCTTCATCAACCTTCCCATTGGCATCGTAACTCTATGGGCAACGCATCGTTATGTAACTGAAACTAAAAGCAACCAAGGAAGTAAGTTTGACTATGAAGGCGTGCTTATTTTAACCCTGGCTTTAGTTTGTCTGATTTATCCTTTAACTCAAGGTCGTGAAGCAGGATGGCCATTATGGAGTATTGCACTGATTATTTTATCATTTGTGTTGTTCATTTATTTTATTTATAATCAAAAAAAGAAATTAACAACTAATAAAGTTCCTCTTATTGATGTCCGGTTATTTGAAATCAAGGATTTTAATATTGGATTAATTGCCGTATTATTTCATTTTATGCTACACACTTCCTATTTGCTTCTCAGCGCTGTATATCTGCAAAATGGACTTAAAGTATCTGCACTTCACAGTGGGCTCTATTTTATTTTCCCTGGAATTTTATTTATTTTCTCCTCCATTATAGCTTCAAAACTAATCGTCCGATTCGGAAAACGCGTTCTACAAGTTGGAGTTGTCATTTTAGCCATGAGCTTTTTTCTTCAGATTCAATTATGGAAACCTGGAGTAGATAGCTGGCTCATCATTGCACTCATGGGGATTTGGGGACTGGGAAACGGATTGGTCTTACCATCGTTATTAAACATTGTACTTAAAAGTGTACCTGCAGAACATGCCGGAGCTGCAGCAGGAATCTACTCAACTTTTCAACAAACCGCCTCAGCCTTAGGAGTCAGTATTATTGGAGGGATATTCTTCTATTTTTCGCAGGAAAGCTGGCAGGAAGCTTATAAAGCAGGTATCATTGCTATTTTAATTTGTGTGGTTTTTGTAGGGGTTATGCTTTTTATTCTGCCGGAAGAAAAGAATGCGACATCAAGTAGTCCTAAAAACAACTTACGGTCATTGCGAGGTACGAAGCAGTCTTAATAAATATTTTTTTATTTTTTTATGTCCTTTTGCCTTGAAGCAAAATGGACCAAAAGTTCAAGACTGGAAGCTTCCGCTAAAAATAAGTTCTGCTCACTAAAAATTCTAAACTTGCGCGAATTCGATCTTGAGTTCTTCGATTCGAGATTGGTGTCACGCTTCGGACAGTAGAATGTTTTTAACGTTCACAGAACTTATTTTTTTAACACTGCAGCTTCCTAGGTCGGTTAATGGTTGTCAACAAAGTTTGAAACTTAGCCTTTTACTCTGCTCGATCTTATCTATTAACTATTACTACTCTTCATCATTGTCATTGCGAGGAACGAAGCAATCTCTGAAGCCCTTTTCTACTCCTTAGCCACAAACCAGTCACAATATTGAATTTCAATACGTTAAGCCTGTTCAATCCGGTTGATCTGCTGTATATAAAAGAAAAAGGACAAATCAATGATTTGTCCTTTTTAATTTTTAATTGTTCAATTGCTGTTGCTCAATAGTAGCTTTAGGTCTGTACTTTTTATCTAATTCATGAATAAGATCCATCGTGGTCGATGACAGAATATAAGCATCCTTAACTTTTCTCGACGCTTTATCATATAGATATACAAATTGAAAAGGGTCATCGATATACTTGATCAATTCTTTTTTATATCCACCCTTATCTATAATGTTAGACATATAAAATCCCGGGATATGACCATTCCTGTTGCCATTATTGATCAGCTTATTCATTTTTAGCTTGGATCGGTCTAATTGTTTTACAGATAATAGAGAATCAATATTTTTAATCACTTTCGCTCCATCTGCTATGAATTCTGGACCAGTTCCTCTCTGATATTCCAATAGCTTTATTGCATCTTTCCCTTCATAAATTTTATCTGTTAAATCAGCACTTCCTTCGTTTAGTATTTTTTGAAGCAGACTGATAATGACTGCATCCTGATCATCAGTTTTAAATACAAGTTGGGGCCTAAGCAAATGATGAAACTCATGACCTCCCATTGCCCCCATTTTGTTGGCATCGTGAAAGTATGCTGAAATAAGTGTATATATGATCCATCCGTTCTCAACATGGGCGTCATTATGTATCGGAATAATTGTCACTTTATAATTGGGTGCTTTTTTCTGATATTTCTTGGGAAGCATATTATAGGTATACTGATAACAAGTATCAAAATAACCTTTAGAATCTTTTTTGATATCTGTAAGGTATTTTTTCATCTGATCTTCGTTTACCTTACACTCATTGATGTTATAAATCCACCAATTGCTCATCGGCTTTTTTAGTTTTTCCTGTAAAATCGCACTGTTTTTTGGCATATATACAATTTCCATTGATCTTCTGTAACTCTCCGTGTAGGTGCTGTCAACTCCCTGATCGTTCAGATAAACTTGTATGGCTTCATTTTTTAAAAATTGATCCCATGTTTTTTTGTCCAGAGGCTTATCCTGTTTCAAGTCTGCGGTCAATTTAAAATATTCCCAGCATGAACTGTCATCGAAGGTTTGTGCTGACACGATTTGCGAAGCAAGAAAGACGAACAAAGCAAGTATAATTTTTTGCATTATTGATACATTTTTTATGAAGTTATTTTATGGCTAAAGTATTAATATGGATTGGTAATTTGAGTTTTTATGTTTCAATTTTGAACATAAAAAATTTAGGTTGTTGTTAAATGCGGCATATTAGAAATTCTCAGGTGCTCTTTAGCATTAATTTGTTTACTAATAAAAACAACTATGTCGATGATTCCATTACATCAGAAGTTCGGTAATTCTGTATTACGAGCTGATTAGCTTAAAAACATTGCCCACTTATTTGATTTAATATCTATATTTACAAATAACCACAACAATGTATTATGAAAAATTTATTTTTAGTTTTCTTTCTTTTCGTTCAGATGATACATGGTCAAAATAAAAGGTTCATATATCAATATAAATACGTTCCTGACTCTACCAATAGGTCTAATGTGGTCAAAGAACTGATGTTTTTAGATATTACCAATGCCAAATCTTCGTTCTATAGCCACCGTAAGAATGTTGAAGATTCAATCTCCATTGCTCAAGCTAAGAAGGGGCAATTTTACATACCAAATGCAGACCTTTTATACCGTATTGAAAAAAACTATCCTGATAAAGCATTTTTTAAAACTACAGATTATGGTCTTGGAAAAATAAAAGTGGAAGACGATCGAAAAATGGAGTGGAAAATTTTTCCGGATAAGCAGAAAATAGGTGAATATAATACTCAAAAAGCAATTACAAATTTTGGAGGCAGACAATGGACTGCCTGGTTTTCTTCTGATATTACAATTCAGGATGGCCCTTACAAATTTAAAGGTTTACCAGGACTTATTATAAAAATCGAAGATAACACTCATAGTCATGCGTTTGAATTGGTGGGGGTAAAGAATATCAACAGTGACTTGCAATATCCGGAATTAAATGCTCAGGCAAAAGTAATTTCTTTAACTCAGGAGAAATTCATAGAATTATTTACCAACTATCGAAAAGATCCTGCAGCAAGTACAAGACAGCTCTATATGCAGGGAAAAATAATAGACCAGAAAGATAGCTCCGGAAATTTCCGTACAGGAACCGAAGTTGTACGTGAGGTCGAAAAACTGACAAAAGAAAGATTAAAGAAAGATAATAATATCATCGAAATTGATTGGTTGCAGGGTTTGTAAATATAATTGGCAATAAAAAATTCTGTTATAGAAGCTTTTCGGAGCATATTAAAAAAAGCTACCCTCATTTCTGAAGGCAGTTTCTTTTATAATGTTTTTAGAGCTTTTGCAGCACTTTCATTATTGGGATTAATTTCCAATACCTTTTGATAATTCTGTTTCGCTTTATCTTTTTGTCCGGCTTTCAGATAGGCTTCTCCCAAACTGTCATAAACATTATCACTGTTAGGATACAATATGGTATTTACGCGGAATACATCAATAGCTTTCTTGAAATCTTTTTGTCCAAGCAATGCATAACCTGTTCCGTTCACAGAACCTTCAGAAAGCTGCTCATTAGCAGGATCTTCAGTTTTAGCTTTCTTATATGCCTCCAGACCTTTCTCAAATTGCCCTTCAAGAATCAATTCTAAAGGTGTTTTTTCATCCTTGTTCATTTGATCACCTCTTTGTCTAATAGCAGCATTGTCGAGTAAGATCTGCACAAGTTCTTTCTTGCCTGTTTTAGGATTTTTCGCAAATGTCACTTTATAGTCCCAATCCCTTAGGGCGTAAGTGTTCTCTCCTACTTTAATAAGTTCTTTAGGAGTTTCTACATTATTGATCGCCATTAGTTTTCCTTTTTCGTGATAGATTTTGCAAAAACTATATTTATCAAGTCGGTAACGACCTATATTATTATTTAAGTCACTTGCCGTTAAGGGTAGAATTTTATCGACTGGATTCATAAAATTCGGCCATTGATAAACAGTTGCAACTGATCGAAGCAGCTCATTGATAAATTCGGGCTTATTCGTATTCGTAAAAATAACAACGCCATCACCGCTGGTTGTGTTTCCTGTAAAGTCGCTGCTGAAACCCTCATTCCAGCCACCGTGATGAAAGTAAACCTGTCCGTTTTTATTAGCAAGAAAAATACCCAATCCTACGAATGGTTCGATAAAAGGACTTGTAAACTCTTCTGCCATTTTTTGAGAAATGATGGTATGGCTTTTTCCACTTAGTGTATTTTGGATGTCAATGACAAATTTTGCATAATCTTCAGCGGTCGTCCATAAACCGGCAGGTGCCTGTTCTGGATAGGTATGATATCTTCCTTGAACCCTGGCTCCGCTCTCATTGTAAGCTGTAGCGGCCAACGATGCCAAAGCTTCCGGTAAAGGCTGGTTAAACGTGCTGTTTTTCATTCCCAGTGGTAAAAGTACTTTTTCATTCATAATCGTTGCAAAGTCTTTACCTTCAATATCAATGAGCATTTGCTGCATCACACAATATCCACCACCGGAATATCGCAATGGTTTTCCTGGTATTTTATCAACAAAAATAGCTGGGGTATTAGCCGGACCTTGCCCGTTCAAAAGCTGAATCAGTGTTGGCACAGGTTTACCTACTTCATATCCCGGAAAACCACTCACCGTAAGCCCTGCGGTATGACTGACAATATGTTTAAGACTTACTTTTTTCTCATTTGTGAATTCATTTTCCGGAATTTTCCATGATTTCAAATAAGCATTCACATCAGCATCTGGATTTATTTTTCCAAGCTCCACTTCTTTTAATGCGGCGTATGCACTTACCGGCTTACTCATGGATGCTGCCTGAAACCTTGTCTCAGTAGTTACTGGAATTTTAGATTCTACATCTGCTAATCCGTAGGCTTTGCTCCAAATCACCTTAGAGTTTTTGATAACTGCTATACTTACTCCCGGAACATTATAATATTTCATTCGAGACTCCATAGTCCAAAGAGGCTCACCCTCAAAACGAACTGCAGGCATTAATCCTGATTCTACTTTAGCAATTTCATTTTTTAACTGAGTGTCTGTTTGGGCAAATAGTTGATTTGCTACCATTCCGAACAGAAATATCATATAAAAAGGAGCTTTGGTTTTCATATTAGTTTAAATTTGATTGGTTAAAAATAGACAACTTTTGTGAATATCAGATACTACTTCAAATGAATAAAACAATCTTATGAAGGATATTATTTACAAAAAATAAGTCTCGTGTAACCAAATTACAATAGTAGTTGTCTTACTAATAAGAAAATTCAAACTTTAACCTAATTAAAAGTAATATGAGAAAGTTCAATATTTGTAATCTATTCATCATCGCTCTTATCTCCCAAAATATATCTGCTCAGATAAAAACCGTGAGAGGGGTAAATGTTTCCGGCCAAGAAATGGATGCCTTTATCAGAAAAGAAGTAGATTCACTTCAGATTTCAGCATTATCAATTGCCGTAATTAAAGGTAACAAAGTAGTCTATTCAAAAGCTATAGGAACCAAAAATACCAAACAGGAACCTATTGATGAGAATACCATTTTTGAAGCTGCATCCATGACTAAACCAATGTTTTCCTATACAGTCCTCCAACTTGTTAAGGAAGGTATTCTTAATTTAGACACTCCACTTTACCAATATTTCCCTTATCCCGATATTGCTTATGATGACCGTTATAAATTAATTACAGCAAGAATGGTTCTTGATCATACTACAGGGTTTCCGAACTGGAGAGAAAATAATAAACTGACCATAAATTTTACTCCAGGCACCAAATTTGGCTACTCAGGGGAAGGATACGGATATCTTGCCCTTGTTGTAGAACACCTAACGGGTAAAACCATAGATCAACTTGTTGAAAAATATGTCATGAAACCCATGTCTATCAAAAACTCTTACCTGGTCTTCAATGATTATATAAACAAGCATTTAGCAGATGGGATAAAGGACAATAATGAAAGAGGCAGAAATGAACCTTATATAAAACCACATGCCGCTTACAGTTTATATACGGAGTCTAAAGAATACGCTAAATTCATCATTGAATTAATCAGGGAAAGCTATATTCCAAATAGTACTTTCCAGTCTATGGTTGGTTCACAGGTAGAAATTCATGAAGAGGATATGGATCCAAACTTAAAAATCAATATGGGATTGGGCGTTTATGTTCAAGAGACCCCCTTTGGCTTAAAATATTCTCACGGTGGGAGTAACGGCAATTGCTACAATTCTTTGTTTCAATTTTATAAGGATTCAAAAGTTGGATTTGTTTATTTTATTGCCGGATGTAAACAGGGGGAATTTGCTAAAAGATTGGATCAATTTATGATGATTGGAAAATAAAATTATTCGTCCTTTCCACGACTCTTTAGTAAAAGAAGTAAGATACTATCCGCTATTTCTTTTTGGTCTTCTGAACAACTTTATTGTACTCCAGACAAAGGTTTACATAATAATGGAAATCGCTATTGTGTCGGTATCCCTCTTCACTGATGAAAATATATCCTTTCATCATCTTTCCGCCATGCATCATAGGCCGGCAATAGTTTTTTTCCAATTCGAGTTCTGCTTTTTCAGGATCAATTCTGCATAGGATTTCGTTATCACGGACTCCTATACATAATTTATCATCAACCATAAAGCTCAAACCTTGAAACATCTTTTTCTCAACAACATTCTTTTCACCGATCAATGTTTCCCGTATGCGATTTACCAATGTTTCGTTGTACATAATATTGCTTTAATTTATTTGATTCTAAAGAAATTATCATTTATCAGGCATCGTTTTCCATGTGTGCTCAATATTTGTCATTAATAGAGCGTTGTCAAATACTATGGAACCTTTTGGGAAAACGTGCTCATTTTCGTAAAAGGTTGATTTTACTTCCAATACATCAAGAGGTTGCATTTCCCATTTGTAGGTATTAAGTTTCAGCCCCTCAAATTTATCTTTATTGGGGGAATATCCAAGACTTCCTTTTTCAAAAAAACCTGAAGCCTCTTCTAAGGTTCCGAATATAGAACGGGTATTGAATGTTTCGGTTTCTCTTGCATCGATTGAAGTTTCCAACTGATCCGAACTCTTAAAATCAATATGATATTTTTTATTTTTTTCTTCTACATTAAACTTTGCATGATAGTGTTTACCTGGAAAAATGCGTCCACCCACCAGTGCATTTATTTTTGACGAAGTATCTCGCCGTGGAATATAAACTCCGGTCTTTACTTCACCATCTTCGTCCCATTCTACCGCAATCCGGTGTGCCCCATTTTCAGAACCTATCCCCATGAAATCCGGCAAACCTAAAGTTTTTATACTTTTAAGCCTGATCAGGCAGATTCCAACGATAGCCTTATTTTTATAAAGATGTGGTCTGAATGGAAAAGGAATAATTTTCTCTACAACTTTTGGATCAGCTGTGAAATTTATGAGTATCCTCCGGTCTATATATCCGTGTATTGCTGGTAGTTTCATCTTTTGTTACAACTTATTTAAATGCTGAAAATGATGTTTCGTTGTAATGACAAATGTAATTCATTTCGATTAAAATCATTTACATATAGAGATCAGCATAAGTCCATCACAGAAAAAAGGCGAAGATGTTAATCTCGTTCTATTTTTCTACCTTTTTTTTCGTCAGATTTGTACCCATATATAACATCTACTCCGTGAAAAATTCAATTTTAATATTTATCATTTTTTTTGCATTTGTTAAACAGGCAAGTGCTCAAAACAATTCATTTCTAAAATCAGACTATAATGATGAGTTCTATTCTAAAAACATTGGAAAAATAGTATTTCTTCCAGCTTTTAAGAATTCACATCAGATTAAGGAAAATGATCTGGTCAAAAAATATACATTAACCAATAAAAGTGACCTTTCCTTTGTTGCATTTTTTGATAAATCACTTACAGACTACAAATCTGAACTTTCTCCGAATATAGAGAAAGACTCCTTATTCAGAAAAGGCAATTACCAATTTACACTTTGGATAGATGATAAGGAAATCTATCGAAGTAATCTTTCACCCGGTGCACCTTATCAAAAAGTACAGGATACGGCATTGGTACTCAACAGACCTTTAATTAATAATACAAATGGTCAGGGAACATGGAGTGAATCTTTCTGGAACAGATTTATAGCGAATGGCGGGGACAAAGCATTACAGGACGGACAACATAAACTTCGTTTGGAAATCCGTGCTTATGTCAACATAAATAATGAAATTAAAGTAAGTCCTCTGTTAGCAAAAGGTGAATTGGCCTTAGATGTTTCACAAAATCCAAAAATTGATATCACCCCTATTAAACTCAATAAACCAATGACTTATGTGGGTTTTGAGATTTCCTCTAAAAAATTCAATGAAGACAAAATAAAGGAATTGAAGGGATCTATTGATGAAGGAATTTTTAAACAGATCAACAGCATTATCGTTATTAATGAAGGTAAACTGCAGATAGAAGAATATTTTAATGGGGAAGACAGAAATACACTGCATGATCCAAGATCTGTTGGAAAATCTTTTGCCTCAACTTTATTAGGAATTGCTATTGATAATAACCTCATTAAAGACGAAAATCAAGAACTCGGTGCTTTTTATAATATCCAGTCCTATCAGCATCCTCAGGGTAAAGATCATGCAACTATTAAAGAGCTTATAACCATGTCATCTGGATTTGATGGCGATGATAGCGATGAAAATTCTCCCGGAAATGAAGAGAATATGTATCCTACCAGTAATTGGGTTGACTTTACTTTGAATCTACCATATGATCAGACCTTTAAAAATAAATGGCATTACTTTACAGCGGGTACCATCATTATAGGAGATATCATCAACAAATCGGTACCAATGGGCTTAGAAAAATTTGCTGAAGAAAAGCTCTTTCATCCATTGGGTATTAAAAATTACAAATGGCAATATACTCCACAGAATATTCCCAATACAGCAGGAAGTATTCGTATGAATGCATTGGATTTTGCTAAATATGGACAGCTTTATAAAAACAATGGGATGTGGAATAAAAAACAGATCATTCCTCAAAGCTGGGTGTTAAAAACACTCACCAGACAGATTCAAATACCGGATAGAAAAGATGAATATTACAGCTATTTTTTCTGGAACAAAAGTTTCAGTGTGGGCAACAAAAAGGCTGAAGCATTTTACTGTGCAGGAAATGGTGGGAATTATATTCTTATTTTTAAAGACCAACCTTTAGTTATCGTTATTACAGCTAGCGCATACAATCAAAGTTATGCTCACCCTCAGGTAACCAAAATACTGGAAAATTTTATTCTTCCGGCTGTTTTATAGCCCCGATAGAAACGGTTACCCCGCAGCAGGAATGGGAAATGGTTTGGAGCGAGGAGTATGAGTGGATAGCGGGAAAAAGCTCCTGATTACAGTCTAAAAAAATATAAACTGTAGTACAATTGATGTATTAGCAGAATAAAGTTACTATTCCATTAACTGTTTAATGTTCCCACAAATCTCATCCAGCTCTTCCCGCTTTGGAAGTTCGTAATAAGTTTCGTGAAATTTCAGCCCAAAACCATCATTTTGAAACCTTGGAATAATATGTAAGTGCGTATGGAAGACCTCCTGGCCAGCCACTTCCCCATCGGCCAGGAAATAATTAATACCTTCAGATTTTACATTTGATTTTCTGATCGCCAGATTAATTTTAGCCCCTACATTAAACAGTCTGGAAGTCAGATCCTCATCCAGCTCCGCGATAAGTTCTTTGTGAATTTTAGGTACTACCAATATATGTCCTGGATTTACAGGTTGTATATCCATGAAGGCAATGACATGATCATCTTCATAAATGAGACTTGCCGGTAGTTCACTATTTATTATTTTACAAAAAATACAATCGGTCATAAAGTTTTTTTATAAAAATAATAAAATGATATGAGATGCCAGGCTCAAAATATTTCCATAATATGGTTAAGACGAATTAACTTAGGTTATACCAACTCAAAAAAGATCGTGCAATAACAGATTAATCTTTTTAAAAATCGTTTTCTAAATTTAGATTATAATTGCATTAGATATTATCAACATTTATCATGAAAACAATAACCTTAGCCTTAATTAGTTTTTGCCTCCTGTTTATCTTATCAGGATGTGAAAATACTAAGAAATCAAATGAACGCTTACCATCCGATATAACGAAAAAATCAGTTAAAAACAAGGCCTCTAAAATACAAGAATTAACTATTTATCAGTCTGCCGATTGGTCGATCATTAACAATGGTATAACTGGAAAATGCATCACTCCCTATTTAGTAGAACATAAAATTTCAATTGACTGTACTCCTTGTCGAAAATTACGATTGGTTTATACCTTTCACATCAATGGAAGTGGTCAATTATTAAAAATGGAAAAGGATGATAAAGTCATGGAATGCAATTTAAATAAAGAACAAATTAAAGAACTGGAAAATTTAATTGAGACTTATTTAAAAAAGCAAATAATGCCTCTATCTCTGCACAATACAATTTTTAAAGCAGGGATCGGTTTTACGTTAAAATGCTAAAATTCCTTTTTTCCATTAAAAAATAATATAGGACACCATCAATTGCGATTACCGGATTTAGCCTGTCGAACGGACTGATTATCTTTTAAATTAAGTCGATAAACAAGTGTTAACCGGTAACGGGCTGCATTGGGAATATTGGTCTGACTGATCAGGTAATCTGCTCCTTTGGTCGTACTGGATAATTTTCTTAATTCAAACAGGTTACTTACATCAAAGGAGACTGTTGCTTTGTCTTTTAAGAAAGTTTTACTGCACCCAAAATCAATACTATGCAAAGCGTTTGAGTGAATTTGGGCAGTTGCATTGGCACCCCTGAAATTATATAACGTCTGGAAAGCAAGTTTGTCCTTCAGTTTCACCTGAGCACTTAAACGGGCCGTAAGTGTATTTCCTGAATAGTCGAAGGTCTGATTTTGATAACTTCCCTGTTTAGCATAATGAAATATATTAAGTTCGGTATTTAACTGCAACCATTTGATGGGGTTATATAGTACCGAAAGCTCTAAACCACTGCGTATTTCTTTACTGATATTAACCGGCATGGTAATAAACAAACCATCCCCATTCCGAGATGTATAATCTTCAATAACCCCATTATTTTTTTGATAATAAAGAGATGGATTAAATGTAAGTGTCTTCCAGTTCTTCAGGAAAGCAAATTCAAAAACATGAGCGTAAGATGGGTTTAGGTTCGGGTTACCAACATAGCGACTATTCAGGTCGGTTAACTCATTGAAAGGATAGATCATGTTCAGCGATGGCCTATTGATTCGTTTACTGTAGCTCCCCTGTAAGGTCGTTCCTGTATCAAAGCGGTAACTGACATTTAATGTTGGAAATAACCTGCTATAATTCTTATCATTGGTATAATTTCCTATACGGTCTTCAATACCTATACGGGTCAGTTCGCCACGTACGCCGCCCTGATAACTAAACTTCCCCATCTTTCCCACAAACTGCACATAGGCACTCCCAATCAGTTCTTTGTACAATAGATGATTGTCGATCTGATCAATGATCTCCCAGCCTGCAGTATTTTGCTGCTCCGCAATAAAATCAGTATTTACCCTCCTATCCTCAAACTTCAGTCCAAACTCTAACGTTGAGGTACTGTCCAGTGGCTGTACCATATCCGTTTTAATCATGAAGTCCTTGCTTTCTCCTATTGAACCTGTCCTGATCGTAGGAAAAATAATGGGTATAGGAGAAACTCTATTGGTTGCCAGATTCCATTCTTTATCACTATTCCAGAAATCGTATTGCATATCCACTGTAAATTTTTTACCAGTCTGGTTAAAAGTTTTGGTATAATTAAATTCCAGTTGATTATAGCTTCGTTTTTCCCATGATTCACCGTTGCGGCTCAGCGTACTGTCGATGGCGCCATTTTTTCCTGAATATAAATAGTTCAGTCGCGTCTTATCATGGTCATGGGTAGAATTCCTAAGGAAAGCTGCAGTAATCGTATTGTGATCATTAATCTGATAATCTGCACCAAAATAAAGTAATTTGGCATTATCATGGCGGTTCTCATCCTGTCGTTGGTTCAGATAAACAGGAGTACCTGAAAGTCCGGTCGACTGTTCTGTTTTATAGAGACCTACATAATCCGACAATCGCAAACCATAGGTCGCAAAAAGGTTGAGTTTATTTGATTTATAATTCAAGCTGGGGCTAACCCGTGTTTCATTGGGAATACCACCAACTACCCTTAACTGTCCACTGAAACCTGCTTTCTTATTTTTTTTAAGGATGATATTAATAATTCCTGCTGAACCTCCGGCATCGAACCTTGAAGAAGGGTTGGTGATTACTTCTACGCGCTCCACCTGGTCAGCAGGCAATTGTTCCAGAGCATTCCCCTGAGTTAGTCCTGTTCGTCGTCCATTAATTAATACCAATACATTAGCATTACCCCGAAGGCTGATCGCACCAGTAGGACTGACACTGACTGATGGAACAATGTTCAATAAATCAGTTGCTGCTCCTGACTGAGAAAGCACATCCTTACCTACTTCGAAAACTTTCTTATCAAGTTTTAAACTGACTGATCCGCGCTGTCCGGTTAGTGCTACCTCCTCTAACAGTTTTGCATCAGGCTCCAAAGTTATTGTTCCAATATTTACCGTACCAGAACTAATTTGTATAGGTTTATTGACGGTTTTAAAACCTATTAGGTTGTAGGTGATATGGTAACTTCCGGCCGGAATTTTTTCCATGGTGAATGTTCCCTTAGCATCAGAAGTACTGGTCGTAATTAATTTTCCCGCATTATCTTTTAGTGTTATATTGACATACTGGATAGGAACAGAAGGTTTTTCATGAATGACACCCGTTATTTGAGCTTGCTGTGCAAAGGAATTTTGAACAGCCAACATGATCAGAAAAAAGAGCAGTATTTGTTTCATGATGTAAAATTAGATCCCGTACATAGTCATTTTGAGTAAAAACATCTGAACGGCTCTACAGACTTTCAAACAGCCTTCAGCTTTTTCAAATTACCTTGTATATTTACATGATGCATAATTTTATGTTTTTGCTGGTTTTACTCAGCATACTGAACCCATCTGTTATTCGTAATGAAGATCCTGTACCTGTTTACAAAATAGGTGATGATATAGCTTGGGCATCTAAGGACTATAATGACAAGAATTGGTCACAGGAGCGAGGCAACACCTCTGGTAAAATCTTCTGGTCCCGAACTCATTTAGATCTGCGTCAGGTTGAAAGTGAGGTATTGCCGCTTGGCCTTCAGATTGAATCCTTTGGATCTTTTGAAGTATACTGGGATGGAGTATTGATCGGTAATAACGGTCAAATCCCACAAAATGGCAAACCGGAAATACCCGGTACTGAAAGCAGTTATTACAGGATTCCGGACCACCTAATGTCACCTGGTCTTCATACAGTTGCTCTACGCAGTTCGCAATCATCACTTCCGCATGTGCAACGCAGCATTGGATTTAAAGTTGATCCTTACAACTCCTTGCTGACAAGACCTTTGGTTACGATGTCTTATATGAATCTCATGGCAGGAGCTTTTCTTATCGCAGCAGTTTATTACTTTTTTCTTTATGTAAACAGCAAGCGAAAACAATGGGATATCCTAATCTTCGGTACCATCTGTTTTCTGTTTTTTGCCCTGCTGATTATGGAATACCTTAAATTCCATGTGGTGATCCCCTATTCTCAATTTTTCGTACGCCTTGAGATTATTGGATGGCTGACCTTTGCCAATGCATTACTGGTTCCATTGTATTTTATCATCCAGTTCAATTTTAAAAAGGGAAAATGGCTAATGGCTGCCCTGCTAACAGCATTGATATTCCTTTACTGGTCTAATTACGGACACTATGATCTGACTGCCCGGCTTTATAGTTTAGCAATGCTTGTTGCTGCTTTCATCGTAGTATTGAATGGTATTATTCAAAAGGAAAAAGGAGGATTTATCGCTATGGTTGCCCTTTTAATGAGTGCTCTGGTCAATAATTTAGTGGTTTATGATTTTGGGCTGTTTATTAGTTTTACCATAATTGTTCTGAGTATGCTTTATCTACATTCCATCCGTACAAGCGTGATGGAGGCAGAGCATCAGAATGCTGTTTTACTTTCCTCAAGGCTACAGTTGGAACTGCTCAAAAAAAATATTCAACCTCACTTTTTAAGAAATACCCTGACTTCTATGATGGATTGGGTTGAAGAATCACCAAAAGAAGGTTCTCGTTTTATACAGGCACTCGCTGCAGAATTTGACATTATGAACGAAATTTCAGAGCAAACCCTGATTCCCATAACAAAAGAACTGGAACTTTGCCGTCAACACCTTTCTGTAATGGGTTTTCGTAAGGAGATTAATTATGTATGGGAACAAAACGGAATAGATAAAACTCAACTGATACCACCCGCTGTTATTCATACATTGCTGGAAAATGGTATTACCCACAGTGAGCCATTACCCGGAAATACCATTAAATTTGTGCTTCGTTATTTTGTAACGAAAGAAAGTCATCAATATGTATTTGAGACCATCGCAAAGAACCGACAGATACTCACAGACCGTACAGGTGGTAATGGACTTAAATATATCCGGGCACGTCTGACTGAAAGCTATGGACAAAACTGGACATTCGATTCGCATGCGACAGAAAACGGTTGGATATCTACTATTCAAATTTTAAAACAATGAATATACTGATCATTGAGGACGAGGCTAGGATCGCCCATCGTTTGCAGCGTATGACTGCTGAATTCTTTGGGAACAAGCCTGTCCAAATTACAATCTGTGATTCTCTTCAAAAAGGTCTTGATCAAATTGCCAGTCAGCTTCCCGATTTACTTCTTCTGGACCTGAATCTCAATGGAGACAATGGTTTTGAAGTGTTGGAACATATGGTAGCTGCTTCTTTTCATACGATCATTGTTTCAGCCAATATCGATAAAGCAATTACCGCTTTTACCTATGGTGTTCTTGATTTTGTTCCCAAACCTTTTGATAAGGAAAGACTTTTTCAGGCTCTGAACCGGTTTATAAGTCCATCCATAAAATCAGATGATGGCATGAAATACCTTGCGGTAAAGAGATCGGGGCAGATTCGCCTGATCAATATTGCTGAAATAATTTACATCAAAGGGGCAGGTATCTATACAGAACTGCATCTTAGAAATGGACAACAGGAACTGCACGATAAATCACTTGAGCTTTTGCAACAACTTCTTCCGGACGGATTTGAGCGGATTCATAAGTCTTACCTCGTTAACCTCCAACAGGCTGAAAAAATACTGATCAACCCCGGCACAAGATATGGACTGCAGCTTAAAACCGGGGAAACATTGCCAATAGGACGCTCAAAATATAAGGATCTTAAAAATAAGATGATCTGATATTATTTTATCCAGCCTACCTTCTTTTTCCATTCATCGCTATCATTTTTCCTTTGATTAAAATCTTTTGGGGGTGTTTGATTTTCGTTTTTTACCCGATGCTGGATTAAAACAATCTGATCTTCCAGGGTATTTAAGCCTATAAGTTTCCTTCTTTGATTTACTTTTATTAAGTCATCAAAGGAGTTGGGAACTAATTCTCCATTTTCATTCCAATCAAATTGAGTTCCGTAAAGCTGTGGCTTTCCTTCAAACACAGCTATCCGATCGGTTAGATAAGCCAAGTTTTTCGGATCTGCTTTATTTTCATCCACTGCTTTTTTTAATAGCTCCGCACATTTTTTCATAAAAACGGGTTTCCCAATTGAATGCTGTATGATCAGCCAAGCTGCTTCACTGGCTTCCTTACCTACTTTATCAATAGTCGGGTAGCCGATGGAATCTATTATATCATTTAATATTTCTGCATTCTTATTATGCCGTTTTTCCATTTCTTCATTATACCCTTCCCCAAGCTGCCCTTTTTGAATAAGTTGATTCCGAAATTCCAGATCTGCATCTTTTAAATGAATTATTTTTTGTGCAAAAATTTTATAGTCCATGATGCTGTTATTATAAATTAACCAGAAGATATCGTTTAAAATTACACAAACTTTCTATCAATATAAACTCGTGTCTCTTTTTTTAGCTTGCATCAAAAAATGTCCGAAGAATCAATTGATTCTTCGGACATTTTTGTACTTAACATATTGTTACTGACAATTAAATAAAATGTATTATTTTTTATTGTTTTAATTGTTTTTGTAGTGCCGTCATTTAATTTTAAAGAAATTAAATATACCCCTTCTTTTAAATCACCCAAGTAAATCGATGATGATACTTTTTCAATTTTTCTGACTAATCTTCCTGAGATATCAATAACAGAAATTGATCTTACATCAGATATATCAGAAATACTGATAAAATCACTGAAAGGATTAGGAGATACTTTAAGCTTGTCTTTTTTAGTAGTTTCGTTAGTAGATAAAACGGTACTGTCATAAGCTGAAATCTGGAATTCTCCCATACTTATGCTTGAATCATATTTCCAGGCACTTATATACAGTGTAGATCCCGGAGTTTGTCCTGTAAGAGAGACTAGTGAAAATAAACTATCTCCACTGTCATCATCACAGGCAATTTCAGTTAAAGTTCCACAGCTACCACTGTAAACGGTGAGAACAGAATCATCAAATGGCGATCCGGAAGCTTCATTTGTTTCTATAGTGATATTCCCGCTTGGAGGAACAACTACACTAAACCATGTATTATCAACCGCATCTCCGTTACAGGAAGGAAGAGTTCCATCGGTAGTGGCTCCGCCATTATTAGTAACAATTGAACCGGACGCAAAATCAGTTCCTATTGTCAGTGGCATTGCCTGTGAGCAGATATTGTTCGTTGATACAAGCTCATATGCTGAAATCTGAAAAGTTCCACTGTCGATCGTGTCATCATATTTCCATACACTCACATATAAAGTTGTTCCCGGAGTTTGTCCTGTTAATGATATCAACGAAAATAGATCTGCGTTTGTATCATCATTACAATCAATTTCAGTTAAAGTACCACATGTTCCTGTGTACACAGTAAGCACTGAATCGTCAAATAAAGATCCGGCAGCTTCCCTGGTTTCTATAGTCAGGTTTCCACTTGCTGGAACAACTACAGTAAACCATACATTATCTACGGCATCAGAATTACATGAAGGAAGAGCACCATCTATAGTACTTCCAACATTGGAAGAGGTAACCGCTCCTGAAGCAAAGCTTGTTCCTACTACCAATGGTATTGCACCTGAACAATTATCATTTTGAGCATTCACAAATGTAATTGTTAATAAAAAAAAACAGAGTAATAATTTTTTCATAAAATCTTCATTTTAATTAATAATTTACGGATATAATTGCGTTTTTTAATTTATTTTTCACAATAAATATAATCACGTATTCTTTTTGTAAATATATTATATTAATTAAGCACTTAGGCAATTATTTTATTATGTTAAAAGAGTGTATTGAAATTCAATTAATTATTGATTTCCTTGCTTTTATATACATTTAAAATGAACTTCAGAAGTTTTGTTAGTCTTATGTAAAAGTATTTTAAGAATTTAGAGGCCTTTTAATATCTTAATACCACAAATTAACACAACTTTAACTTCAATTATAAAGTACCGGACTATTTAAATCAATCCATAAAGCCGTACTTTGCAGTCTAATAAAACAATGAAAAGATGGGGCTATTTGACATGTTTACGCAAGAGATCGCAATGGATCTTGGGACTGCTAACACTTTGATCATACATAATAACAAGATTGTTATTGATCAGCCCTCCATTGTTGCTATTGACCGTACTACAGGAAAACCTATTGCGGTTGGAGAACAAGCTAAACTTATGCAGGGGAAAACCCATGAAAATATCAAAACAGTACGTCCATTAAAAGATGGTGTCATTGCAGATTTTCATGCGTCTGAACATATGATCAAGGAATTCATTAAACAAATACCGGGAATCAGAGGTAGATTTATCCAACCGGCATTAAGAATCGTAATATGTATTCCTTCAGGAATTACAGAAGTTGAAAAAAGAGCGGTTAAAGATTCGGCATTAAAAGTAAATGCTAAGGAAGTAAAATTGATCTATGAGCCAATGGCAGCGGCAATTGGAGCAGGGATTGACGTTCAAAGCCCTGAAGGGAATATGATCATTGATATAGGTGGTGGAACGACTGAAATTGCGGTGGTCGCACTGGGTGGTATTGTCTGCGACAAATCATTAAAAATCGCTGGTGATGTTTTTACAAATGATATTGCATACTTCCTGAGATCATACTACAATTTGTACGTTGGGGAAAGAACTGCCGAAAGGATAAAAATCGAAATAGGTTCTGCATTGGAAGAGCTTGAATATCCTTTAGAAGATATTCCTGTACAGGGAAGAGACCTGATCACTGGTAAGCCAAAAGAAATTATGGTGAACTATAAGGAAATTTTCAAAGCATTGGACAAGTCCATTATGAGGATTGAAGATGCTGTTTTGGAAACCCTTTCTCTTACTCCACCTGAGCTTGCAGCGGATATTTACAAAACTGGAATTTATCTTGCAGGAGGGGGTGCCCTTCTCAATGGATTGGCTGATAGAATACACAGAAAAACAGGATTACCTGTTTGCGTTGCTGAAGACCCTTTAAGAGCCGTTGTTCGTGGAACGGGCATTGCCCTTAAAAATATCAATAAGTTTAGATTTCTTATGAGTAGCTAAACTCAGGAATAAATATAAAACGCCTTTAAATACTATTATTTAAGGGCTTTTTATTTTACCGTCGTTTTATTACATACGAAATGGTTACTCACATCTATTTATCCCCTATTTTCGAATTATTTTAGTTAAAAATTTTATATTTGTTGAATAGAACACCTACAATTCTAGTAAATAAATATAACCAAATGAAAACTCAGAAAAAACTAATATTCGCAGCTTTTTTAAGTATAGCCTTTGTTTCCTGTAGTACCATGCAACGAACTGATTTATATTTTGGAACAAATATTCCTACTGGCGGGGATGTAACAGCACAACAGTGGAAAGCATTCTCTGATAGTGTGATCACACATTACTTTCCTGAAGGATATACCGAATCGGATGCGGTTGGTAAGTGGATGGATACCCAAACAAAATTAACCATATCAGAAAAGACAAAAGTGGTGACTTTCCTGGGTAAACCTACAAAAGAAAGAAATGCTTCATTGGATAGTATTACCCAACGATACATCCGCAGATTTCATCAACAAAGTGTATTAAGAGTAGACAGTAAACCTAAGGTAAAATTTATCAGCAAAATATAAATTATCTTTTACAGCAAAACACAATTCTAAGATTCAAACGTTTTTCCACTTATACTGTTCTTTCGTTAAAATGGAGAGGAATTTTTTTTGAATTTTTCATTAATAGCCATTTCTTCTAGCCATTCCAATAGCTTTTATTATTCAATAAATCCCATTGTGATTCATGATTGACTGCATTTTTTTGATCCTAGTTTCATTTGGATTACCATCCACCATTTTCTCTATTGTTATTAATGGATAACGTTGGTTATTATTAGTCCAAAGTAGTACAAAATAAACAGTAAGCAATTCATTACAGTAATTGTTAATGATATTTTTAGCAAGTTGGTTTTCTTTGTACTCATCAGGCTGCCATACGTATAACCATATAAAAACAAAAATCCTGTCATAAAAAAAGAGATAAAAAAACCTTGCTCACTTACATCTGTTTTCTCTGAAAAGAGGGTCATAAAGAGTTTTATCAAGTTAATGAGTACTAATAACAGACTAAGTTGTGCCGCTAAATAAGTATTCACAAGAAAATGCTCCCAATAATTATATTGCCTTTTTATAAAAAACAACCACGTTATTAAAGAAGCAAAAGGAATCATTATAAAAATAAAAAGACTGAAATAATGACTAAAGAATGATTCATTGACCTCAAGGACCTGATTAGGAAACCTTTTTTGATATATACTTTGTGTAAGACTTTGAAGTTTATTAACAACAAAAGTACAAATAGATGCTATTAATATAACATAAGCAAAAGGCCTAAAATGTTTTACTCGTTTTCCTGCAAGATATCCTTCTACCATTTTTCCAGGATTTGTAAAAAGACATTTTAGTGTATAGAAAAACCCCTTGTCAATATGAAAAACAGAATGTGGTATATCATGAATTAGCCAATGTACATCAATTCTTTTTTCGTGTACAGACTGTCCACATTCTGGACAATAATTACCTGAATAATTAAAATTGCAATTTTTACAAAGAGTTATTTCCATTCTTTAAAACTTGTGGAGGTACTTGATATAGTTAAATAGTAAACATTCTTAGAGCCTATATATATTATCCTCTCACATTTGTAATATTCAAATGAATTTATTCCTTCACATAAATAGGTTACTCCTAATGTAATATTCATCGGGTTCTAGATATCTTTAAATGAAATTTTTAATTCACCGAATATAAAAATATTAAATAACAACTGCAAAAAAAACTCTTTTTAAGTATTTGCAGAGAATGAGGGATGTGAACCTATCTCGTAAATACCACATTTATCTCATTTTTATGTGAAAAATCCAAAGTTTTCACAATAAATAGTTGCAATAAGGACTTTAATGGGTTTTATTTGGATTCGTATCAAGAACAAACTTTAGGTTTGCAAAATCGGTATTGGCTTCAACTAAAGTGCAAATTCCTTTGCTGTATGTGTAAGTAGTCGTGTTTCCGTTTGGCAGATCGATCCTGTATTTTTTGGAATTAATCTTCTGAATAGGAATCATCTTTTGGAATTTCTCCGAAAAAACAGATTTTATATTTTCGGGCTCATTAAAATACAGACTTGCAGTAGAGCTGAAAATGGACTGTTTTAGAGAACCATTGGCTCCATCTTTGTCCGAAAGATTATAAACACTTCCGTTCCAGGTAGCGGTATTGTTCACTTTTAGTTTCCCGTTCATTGTTCGGTAAAGTTTGGCCTGCTGTAGAATATTCTGTTTAAAAGTGACACCCATTTTGTCATAAATTTCAATACTGTAAATGATTTTTACTTTAGCTCGGGATTCAAAAATATATTCGGTGACATCATCTTTCAAAGAACGTTCCACATGGATATTGCCAATCGTTTTATCGTCTTTTATAATAGAATAATTCAGATATTCTTTGTTAATTGGTGTTACAATATTGGGTTGAAAATAATGGTACAACATCATCGAAAAAATCAGGAGTGCTTTCATTTTTTTATTTTTTAAAATAATAATGGCTTCTTTAAAAATATTTATGATGCAAAATTAGGCATGGGAAAGCCTTAGAATGTTCCATAGGATAAATGCGAACCCATTTCATTAATGAAATTTAACTGATTGAAAATAAAACCATTAACCATAAGACTGCGTTCCAATTTATAATCGTGAACCTTGTTTTTTAAACTCTCGAGATATAAGAAGGTAATTTTTTTTAAGCAGTCGCTGATAATAAATAAAGTATATTATTATATTATTTTGTAATTCCTGTTCCCCACTTTTATAATAGTTTGGAATCTATACTTTTTTGAAAAATTGGAAGCTGAGTAGTATTTTTGAAAATATTAGCTAAACAAAAAGAAAAAATCGATTTCTGACAATATAAGAGCAAAATGATATGGGGTTAGCAGAAGTAGGCTAATAAAAATGTCACATATCACAAATATATAAAGGAACTACTAAAATTACAGCTATATAAAATACACGTAGAAATAAGGGCTAAGGAATCTGGAAAGTTTTCAACATCTCCCTACTGCCTAAATCCTACCATTTTTTAAGTCAACTACATATCCTCCTTTTGGTTTTGATTTTTTTCGGATGTAATATACGTTGTGCAAAGTGTTTAACCAGTCAATTAGAAAATAATGTATTATGCGAGAAAGTCGGATAATATTCGAAATCATATATCTATTAATCGCCATCCTAATTCTGCTTCTTGTATTTCCTTATACTTTTCAAAGTTGATTAAATGTAAACATAGTCCATTTTGTCCATCCAGATGGATTACGTAAATAAACCCTTTAAGTTTCCAACTATACAGTTTAGTGCCAACTAAATCCCAACCAGCCTCTCTAAATTGAAAATTCGGCATTCCCAATTTGTCTTTAAAATAGTCCACTCTTTCTTTAAAGCCTTGTTCATTTAATTCCTTTGTACTTTTAAATACTAATCCAAAAAAAGAATTCTCTTTATTTGTAAGCCCTTCAATATAATCAAAGTTAATAGTACCGAAATTTGCTATTGTATCCCTCTTAGGAGACCAGATAGATAAATTATAATATATACTATTTTTCCCTTGTTTTTTTTGAATAAAAAGTTTCGTATTTCTAACAACCGAATATTCGTTCTTCTTCGATAAGTTCTCATCGTTAAAATAATTTTGTATTTCAAATTCGGTTGTAATCTGTTCAATATCAATTTTCTTCCGGTCAGTTATGGAAGGTTTGCTCTGTCCATAGATGGAAAGAAAAGTCATTGATACTATAAAAAAAATAATTTTTTTTCCCATTTCGTTAACTCTTTAGAAAATAATTGACAAGCTCAAAACTAATATTCTGCTATTTTTTCAAAAAGTCCAAAATAATTATCCACTAATCCAACTTCATCAACACTCATATTTCCTTTAAAACCTGAATTTAAATTTTCATAAAAATATTTGTTATCCGCTATTTTGGTATACCTCTGCTTGACAGGTACAATGTTATTTTTTAAGACATCTATATAAATCACATCAATTTCCTTTGGTGTTTCCATATCAAATGATAAATTATTAACAGGAAGCGTATTGGTAAATGGTGTAAGTGAAATATCAATGTATTTAAAACCTTTAAAATCAGAATTTGTCATTATATTAATTTGCCATCCATGTTCGGAATTCTCACCAGTCATCTTTCTTTTTATCGTATTGATTTCTGATTCGATTTCAAATGCTCTAATCAGCCAATTTCCATCAATAACCAATCTATAATTAACATCATATATATTACCATTTTGGCTGCCGATAATCTTTGATTCTACAACATTATTTTCATTCTTTTTTTCAATTTTAAAATATTCTAGAGATTCATAAGCTATTCCCTTCCATAATAATGTTTTCATAATTGGAGTATTCATAAATAATATTTCTTCGCCGAATTTCTCACAGGTCTTTGTGAAGAGGAATTTTACTTACCGTTTAATTCCTCAGCCAAACCTATTAACAGCCCATCCTTTGCACGAATGTAACACAGGCGATAAGAGTTTTCGTACTGAACCATTTCGCCAACGAGTTCAGCACCATGTTTCACTAGCCTGGACACCAGCTCATCAATATTCTCAACAGTAAACATAACCCGTAAATATCCGAGAGAATTTACAGGAGCATTCCGATGATCTGAGATAGTCGACGGGTTAATAAATTGTGAAATCTCGAGCCGATTATGGCCATCGGGTGTCACCATCATGGCCACCTCAACGAGCTGCTCTCCTAATCCCGTAACACGACCAGCCCACTCTCCCTCAACCTTCGCACGTCCTTCAATCTTTAACCCTATTTCTGTAAAAAAGGAAATAGCTTCATCAAGGGATTCTACAACAATGCCCATATTGTCCATTCGCAACAATTTACTTTTTTCCATAGTGTTGATTTATAAAGTTATCCTCAAAATATTGGGAAAATAGAATGTGTGTTCCAAGATATCTTTTTAAAGAAAATCTTCTAAAATCCCCTTTATTTTGACACAATCAATTTACTTATTTTTCCAATTATAGCTAAGATTCATCTTTTGTGTTTTTCACAAGGCCAATCCCTGCAATAAAGAAGATTAAACCAAGAACTCCTATCACCCCTAAGGTCGTATAAGAAGTATTTTTATTAATCAACTGATATCCAGTGTAAATCAAACCAGCGATTCCCAGAACGGTTAATATTGTTGCAAAAATTCGTTTAATGTTCATGATTTTATTTTTTTAGTATTTTAGTATCCGTAATTATTTCACTTTCTCTAAATTTCCTCATTTATTCTTGAATGAATTCATTTAAAACCTTACAAAAACCAAGCCGTTAATAAACATCAAACATTGCCTAAACACCTCAATAATAAATCACTACAGTTCAATATTTGTATTAATCTTTAACCAATTTTCCGAAATAGCTTTTCGGCTTAACTTTTCGGATCCGTCTAATTTTGGGAAATTTTTCAGAAAGCATACCCATTTCACTCCTCTTGATTTCAAAAAATCAGAAAAGCTTAGGAATTGACCATTAATATCCTTTTTTGGACCATATCGTTTCTTTTCATACTATTTACCTTTGTTCTAAGTTACAAAGGCTTATCATCTTCGTCAAATTCAAAAAAATAATTATGTCATTTATAACTTACATCAAAAATATTGAGGAAAAAAAACCGGCAAATCACCGGAAGATTTCCAATTTCTCGCAGACAAAAAAGGTTTTACTAAAAATGGAACTATTAACGTTAAAGCCACTGAAATTATCAACTGGCTAAAAGAGGATTTTAGTTTAGGCCATGGTCACGCAACAGCGATGTACGCCTATTTTAAAGGAAAACGTGAATAATAAAATAAGGTATTTCCACTATGAAAGCAGCATAGGAGTTGCCCATTAGACTGTTTATAGCCCCAAGTTCATAAGTTGAATTTTACTTGCCCCTCTGCTTTTAAATACCGTTCACTCATCTGCTACAGGCTGTGAAACAGACATTATTAGTACTTTTGACGATGGCCTTTACGTATTGCAGGAAAAATTACATTAAAAAAACATAGAATTATACTATTATAGTAAAATTGATTTTTCAGCACTCTTAGATAATTAAAGATAATGACTATAAGTTAAGTATTTAGCACCCCGGCAAGTATGTCACTACCTTTAAAGATAACGGGCTTTTCACCTTCAAACCTACATTCATGAATATATCAAGAACGTCTGATATAGAAAGACTGCTGACATACAATTTAGTTTAGTGTACTTATAAGAGCATAATCCCATTCATTTCTTTACTCTTAAAAGGGCATCTATCGAACCCTTACAATGTTAGGCATTCTATCCTATAACCATATGAAAATGAAAGAGAAAGAATTATTAACACAAAAAAAAGGATCTTCTAAAAGAAGACCCTTTTTTTGCGGAGAGAGAGGGATATGAACCTATCTCGTGTATATGTGATGTTTATTGAACTTTTTATTCAAGATTTGAAAAGTGCCACGATATTGCCACACTAACTTTTCTTGTTTCAAGAAGTTTTATAAACTACTCTAACTTTTGCTTTGCGGAGAGTCAGGGATTCGAACCAATACAGCAAATGCCTTATTGGTGCCTCTTTCCAGCTTCATAAAATATGAAGTGCCATGAAACTGCCAGAAATAAAAAAATTTCAACAATTTCCTCCCAAGCTTCTTTTACTTGCAAAATATTTTACGACTTAAAATAAAGAACACAAAATTTCTTACTGCAAATTTAACTTTTTTATTGATTATGTTTATATACAAATTATTTTATGCACAAAATTGAAAAAACATACTAAAAAGGCATTTTTATCTTATATCTTACCAATCACTTTATGAACATTATCAAGCCTAATTAATTTATATTTAGAGTTATCTAAATCTTCTATTAGGATATCCAATTCAATCTTTTCATCTTCCTCATTGTTAAGAGGCTTATCAATCGAAGTGAAAATTATAGTCTGTTTTTCGATTACTTCAGATGAAGTTTTAAAAAGTGATTTCAAGCTACTTAAATTTGTCCGATGTTGTCCTGGCTCATCAAAAATTATAATACCAGGATGATTAATTCCGTTATTTAATAGACTTAATGTATAAGCCCAAATGTTACGAACGAAGTCTGAAGCTGAAGAATTGATACGAATTGATTGAGGCATTGTATCATTTCTATGATTCTTATATATTGGGAAATATTTAAATGGTTCCTTTCTATTTATCGAAATTTGATACTTCTCATTACTCTCATAACCAAATCCAAAAAGGCAATCCTTATATTGAGTTTCAAAATCCAAAAGTTTTACCTCGTCTTCCTTTTCTGAATCACCCAAATTTTCAATTTTTAAGTTATTATTGTGATATTTATTGGCTAATGCTTCTAATTCGTTTTTCATTTCTGAAATAGATTCTTTAAGCAAATGTAAATTTTCGATTTCTCTTTCAAGTTGTATTTTTTTTACCACTTCTGATTCTGAAAGAGCTCTATCATCTGCAATTAAATCTTTTGAAAGCGATTTTATTAAGATTTCTTTTTGCCGTAGTGAATTTTTAAAATATTGTAAAAGAGTTTCTTTCTCATTAACAGTTTCTTTCAAACTTCCTATGGAAGATTCAATAATTTTCTTTTGACTTCGTAAAAAATTAGTATTCTCTTCCAGAGTGAGTTGAGGAATCTTTATATTTCTTATAGAAATAAGATCAATCGCAACTTCTTGAGAACAAGTTGGACAATGATTTGCACCTCGCTCATTAATGATATTCTCACTAAAAACTTTCTGTAGATTGATATGATCCTTAATTTCGGACTCCACAATACTTAACTGACTATTTAGGGCTGCGAATTGTTGTTTCTCTATCCGCAATTTATTTTCAAATCTTTCAATATAATCTTTGAGCTTGAAATACTCTTCCTTCTGTCGATTAAATTCTAATACAGCTTCTTCTCTGTTTTCTCTTATAGTAGAAAGCGGTCTATTTTCAAGATCATTAACAATCATGACTTTTTGATCAAGAAACTCAGTAAAACCAATTTTTTCATCTTCCGATGTAGAGAACAAAACATTAATTTTATCAATTTCAGCTTTGTCTGTTGTAAGTTCTTCTGGAATGTTAATAATTGTTGAATTAGTTTGTTTTTCTAAATACGAAAATGATTTAGTTTTTCTTTTCCAATCCTCAGTTATTATACTTTTTTCTTTATTTAATACATCTTTTTGTGTAGAAAGTTCAATTTCATTCAAGCCAAGTATAAATTCGACAATTTTCTCTTTAGCTTTTGTTATTCCAAAAAAAGGCATTGTAGCGAAAAAATCGGACCATCCCTTTGTTTGTTCAATAAATAATGCTGAAAATACTGTCTGTAAGTAGAGAGGACTGTAATTATCTGACCTAGAGCTATTGCTTACCAATGGTAGTTGAATACCTATAAAATCACTTAACCAATTATAAAAACCATTTGGATCTTCATTATTTCCTCTTGCATTAACAAAAAAAACTCCATGACGACTGCTATTTCCTTCTTCGTTAATACGTTCAAAGGGAGAATGGTAGATTATAATATTTGATGTTTTCGCTTCTTCCGTATTGGATTTAATGAATCTTTCTAAGCAAACAATTTCATTATTTGAATTCTCTATTTCTAAAATTATTTTTGAAGAAAGTACTTTATAGGTAATACCATCTTCCTCTTCATTCACTTTAATAGTAAACTCCTCTTTAAGAGCTTTATCTAATGCTTTTTCATTACGAGCACCAAGAAGTTCTTCCATTCCTAAAGCATAATATATGCATGTATTTATGGTTGTCTTCCCTCTTGAATTCGGTCCAGCAATGATATTCAAGCCCTGGTCGAATGAAAAATCGAAACCATATAAATCAGTTATATCTCCGCTCTTATCTGTAAGTATTTCAGCTCTTAGTTTATTGATCTTAAACATATCTCCTATATTAATTTCCAATTCTTATTTGCATTATTCAATCTGTTTTTGGGTATCTTTCCCAATGCCTTTATTTTTTGCACTTCATCTTGAAACAGGCCAAACTGGTCAATTGCATTAATAATTTCACTGCCTTTATCTGCTATTTTAATTTCAAGTGTTTGGCCTACAATCACACGTTCAATGTATCCATTGATTAGACCTAGAGCTAGTACCTCATCTATACCATGTTCAAAAGTCCAAGGTATTAAAGTATTTCTCTGTTGATTTGCTAAATCTAACAACACCTGATAGTTAGTTTCGTTACGTAAACTCCAAAAAACAATATGTATTAACTCCAAGCTTGCCTTTTTTGCATAACCACAATTTGCAATGATTGCTAGCAACAAAACCACTTTATAATATCCATTATATCGGATAGATACCGAAATTGGCTTCTCGTCTAATTGAATATTAATCATTTTTAGTAAAATTTAATGTACATATACCTAGCCATTCTATAACCTGATATTCAGATAAATCCAAATTCGTAAAGCTTGGAAGAACCTCAAATTGGGTTTTCAATTGATTTTGAAGTTCCATTTTTAAGTTTATTGCTTCATTACTTTCATTAACATTTCTCGAATAATCATCCTGTACTTGGTCTACAAATCTCTTAACAATATTTTTGAAGTTAGAATAAAGTATAGGATAGTCATTTTCAATTGTTCTAATATTGTCCCTCATTGCGAGAAATTTCCGTATTTGTTTCGCTGTTACAGTATTCGCTTTAACTGTTTCAGGATACAGTACATTGTTTTTACGATAAAGCTTTTCAAAAAAATCACTATTTTCTTTCTTAAAAACTTCTATTTCCCGATCGGTTCGCTCTCTTTCTAAGTTTTCGTTCCACTGTTTCAAATTTTCAAAATCAGACAAGTCCACATATTCTGATATGTATTGTTCAATATGTTTTATCGAACAACAAGCAATATCATCATTCCAGGCTTTATTTGTGACAACCGAGTTAAGAATACCAATAAGAAATGGCGAATTATGTCGATAAACGAACACTCCACTACCAGACAGACCTTTAGCTAGGTAATTTCCATCTTCTCCACCTTGATCGAATGTTTCTCCTACTAAAGTAATTTTAAAACATCCAAGATCTTCACTGGTAGATAATATTTTTCCTGTAAAAGGGCGATATTGTTCTATATTTATCCCCTGATAACCACAGAACTTTATCTCATTTTCAGACAAGACTCCACGACCTAACTTATATTGATAAAGCAAGTTCTCTTCATTATCAAAGTCGATTTCAATAAGAGCAAAATCATGTTCTTTATTGAATTCTTTGATTTCAACACTAGTTATTGTTTTGAATTCGGAAGTATAGTCATTTTGTTTTTCTATAATTATATCATCAGTACTGGGAATACTATCGCCTAAACAGTGTGCAGCTGTTAAAACATAAAATGTATCTTTTCCTGGAAGTAAAACCCCACTCCCAGTGTGCCCATTACTTTTTACCCGAACACAATATTTTTCTGCCAGATTATATATCATTTTTCTTAAAACCAGTTTTTGCTTTCTGCTACCCAATTTCCACTGTTAAAATCATCTTCGCTTATAAAATTACCAATCCTTTTCCTCAAATCTTCGATTTGATGATTGAAATAGATGTTTAGGATCTCATCTGTTCTTTGTGAATTAAAGATTATTCTAGCAATTGTTTCTCTAGATGGATGTTTATGGGAAGAAGTTCCTCCATTAGTGGAAATTATAAAATTATCAGATTTTATTAAACCAAGCAGTTCTTGTGATGTGTTATTGAGACTTCCATGATGGGAAATTTTGACATAATTAACATTAAGTGGATAACATTCATTGAAGCCATTCGATCTCAAACTTTCAGATATAATCTCAGGTCGAGAATCCGCTAATAATAAAATTGAAATATCTCGACATCTTAAAATAAATGCAATAGATGATGAGTTAAAGATATCATCATTAATACCTTTATCAGGGGCAAATGGAATCCTGCTCAAATCCTTCAATGATTTACAATAAGTGTCTTGCTGAGAAGAAATGGTTACTTTTTCTTTTTCTTTTTCAGCCAAAGTGGATGCTTGCCATTGCCGATACAATTCATTCTTGATTTCTGGGGTTGGTGATAATATAACAAACTCAACACCTGACTTATTTATTGATTTTTCAAGGGTAGATATTTCAAGTAGCTTTACATTTGGCTGTTTTTCAAGAATTAAATTCTTCAAATTATCTCCTTGCTTTGTACTAATTAATTCATCATTTTCGACTTCAACAAGCTCAGGATGATTCATCCAAATTTCGCCTATTGTAATATTGTCAATAAGGCTACTCTTAAATAAGCTTATTAGGCCGGCTATGTGATCAGAGTCAATATGAGTTAGTATCAATAAATCAATATGGGTAATATCTTTTAATTCTGCTTTAAGAGAGTACCGAAAGGTCTGAGCGGTTCCTCCGTCTACAAGGATAAAAAAATCATTGTTGTTAACATCAAATGTTTTTATCAGAATACAATCACCATGAAATGCTGGTAAAATGGCAAATTCAGTTTTATTTCTTTTCATTCAATGAAGCAGAGTTTCTTGGTTAGTATTAGTTTATAATAGCTAATATACTATTTTTTAGTGTTCATGCCAACAGTTCTTACCTGCTATCTTGTTTGGCAATGAACATTTTATCGGTTTGAGAAATTTTTATTTGATGGTAGAGAATATTACACAAGTAATACTTTCCACAAGAAACCGGTAAAAAGGCAGCTAAGGTACGACGTACACCTCACGCACATGCCTGCCAAAAGACTACGGCATAAACACAATCCCCCTGCACATAGGCCATCCTTTATTCCGTTTCCTTTTGGCTTTCCCCTTTGTACGTCTTCCATATCTGCTTTCTTTTTTCCGGTTTTTCTTTTGGAAAGTATCACGAAAAAACGAAGCAGGACAGGGAAAAAGAGAAGAAAAAAACATTCTATAACTCTAAAAAGAAAAGTCATGAACATCATTGGAAAATTAACACAAGATGCGCAAGTACGCACAACATCAAACAACAGGAAGGTAATAAGTTCTCTCTATCTGTTAATGACAGCTACAAAAAAATTCTGTATTCTCCCACAGGTGACCGTCTTATCAGGTTTGCTTGTTCTCTAAACTTTTTAATAATTAATCTAAAATAAAATATCATGGCACACAATTTAAATTTCAACAACAAAACAGGACGCTATTCATTTTTCAGCGTGAAAGAAAAAGCTTGGCACGGATTGGGACAAATTATTCAGGATTATCCCACTAGTGAAGAAGCTATCAGGTATGCGGGACTCAACTACGAAGTAGCTAAATCCCCACTCTATACTAAAGGCTCAGGTATCATTGAAACCGCGGATGGCATCGAAATCGGCTCAAATGAACTACATGTTCCCAATTACTTCGCTAATATCCGCACAGACAATAATGCAGTATTAGGCGTAGTAGGAAAAGATTATCAGATAATACAAAACCGTGATGCTTTCACTTTTTTTGATGCAATTGTAGGTGGTAATGACGGCATTTTTTACGAAACTGCTGGGGCCTTAGGACAAGGTGAACGCATCTTTATTACCGCTAAGCTCCCCGATTATATCCGGGTAGGAAACGGGGATGATATCACAGAAAAATACATCTTCCTGACAACTTCGCACGATGGCAGTGGAAGTATTACGGCAGCATTCACCCCTATTCGTATTGTCTGCCAGAATACTCTGAATGCTTCACTGCGAAACATGAGTAATGTAGTACGTATAAAACACACCGCAGGGGCTAAACAACGTTTAGAAAACGCCCATAAAGTGATGGGATTGGCCAATTCCCTAAGCAAACAATTGGAGAGCACATTCAATCAGTGGGCAAAAGTAAAGGTAACAGACGAGGAAGTGAAAAAACTGATCCAGTTGGCGCTATGTCCCAATAAGGAAACCTTAGATCTGCTCAAAAAGGGTGCGGAAGAAGATGTTTCCACCGTATTTAAAAATACAGTAGATGATGCCTTCGCTTATGCAATGATAAATGACACACAACAAATGGAAACTACAAAAGGAACACTCTTTGGCGCTTACAATGCTGTGACAGGCTATTATCAGAATGTACGTAACTACAAGGACAGCGAAGCTAAACTGCAATCCATAGTAATGGGAGGTACTGCGCAACTGAAAACTCAAAAAGCTTTTGAGCTATGCACTTCATTTGCTACAGACGGTGCAGAAGCTTTTACCCTTAATTAACCATATATGGCAGTCCGTCAGCTGATGGCGGACTGTCTTTACTAAAAAATGAAAAGCCAATTGAACATTATGAAAATAACAGATTTACATGGTTGTCCTATCGAGGTTACCAACCTACACAAAGCGATAAGGCAAGCCAAACAATACAAAGATTTTAGGCATGAGGATAAAAGTTTCTCTCGCTTTGATCAAAAGCAAAATGCTTATTGGGCAGATATGTACAATAAGCTGATACAACGTCGTATCAAATTTAAAAACACTTTAAAATAAGGTCGCTCACTAGCTAAGCACTGAAAAAAACAAGACCTATACATGCTATTCTTTGCTATGGCGATTATTTCGTAATGGTATGATAGTCTACAGGAGATTTTTCCTCAATTTAAAAAATTTCCGCTCTCAGCCTATCCTGGTCTGATAATTCAAAATCCGGCTGCAAAAATGCCGTCCCTTCCGAAACGGAGGAAACGCATTTTTGCGTTCAGAAGTGGCGTAGCCCGTCAGGTAGAACTTAACCCTCTCCACAAAAACCTTCACACGTTTTACCTGACCAGCTACTGCATATTTGAACGGAACTATCAAAGTTCCGAAATTAAAAGTAGTCCAGGAAGTTAATAATTCCATTCTAAAAGATTGTTTATATTATACAACCTTTTTAAATTTAAATGCTTATTCAATTAGTATATTTTAAATCATGCAATTCCCTCCTATTTGCCATTCTATTATAAACAAAAAAAGGCAGTATCAACTCTCAAAAAGTTTGATATTGCCAACATTTTAATTTTTGCCTTTAAAGCTCCAATTAAAATTATCTCAGTTCTTCAGTGATACTCTTCTTCAACGCAATTGCAGCACACAACACACAACATATTAAAAATACTTCTTGGCGTTCTCACCTATAATAACTGCAAAGACATCGTCTATTTTATTATTTTTTATATCCTATTTCTTTTAGATGTTCAATTGCTATACTTGCATCCGGTCTGCCAGTTGATTGCTGCATAAATGTTTCGACCACTTGATTTAAAGTTTCCATAAGTTCCTAATATTTAATGCCAGCGGAATTTTATAAAGATTTTATTCAGGCTTAATGTTATTAAAAACAAACACAAGTTAATATTCCTTAACCTTTTCTTTTTTAGCAGGGACTGAATAACTAATAGTTAGTTTACACTTCTTCGAATCATTTTCCATCAAAATTTCTGTAAATTCAAATTTTGTTTCAAAATTATTATTTTGGCAATTTGCTCTCTTTCATCAGTTTCAATCAAAGCATGATCACATTTTTCATTTAAAGCATTAAGTTTCAAATTGTAGATTTCACAATTAGCATTGCCTCTTCTTTTGAATGGGTTTTGAAAACATTGAATGCATAATCAAATAATATATGTATTTACATTTTGGAACTGATAAAATACGTTGTAAAATCACCGTTTTTACAAAAACTGCATTATTTCCCTCCGTTGTAT
The DNA here is from genome assembly GCF_025403485.1 of Chryseobacterium paludis. Taxonomy (NCBI): domain Bacteria; kingdom Pseudomonadati; phylum Bacteroidota; class Flavobacteriia; order Flavobacteriales; family Weeksellaceae; genus Chryseobacterium; species Chryseobacterium paludis. The sequence continues at coordinate 210,408 of NZ_CP099966.1, read as the reverse complement.
ATTTATTTTTTTTATATTTGTTATCAAATGTGCCAATCATGGCAAATTTTTATTAGTTTAAGACTTGGTTTATTTCAGGTCTTTTTTTATTACCCTTGTTCTTTCAAACTATTATAGTATTTGCTCTACAATAAAAGAGCAGGAATTTTATCTATTCCCTGCTCTTGATAGCTTAGACTTTTATTTCATATTTAAGATTGCTATAAAACAAGTTCAGACCTGTTTAGCTTTGATATTTTCTTATCTAGCTTATTTACTTCAATTTGTTTTAAAAATTCATCTCTGTTAGCAATAATCTCATGTAAACTTTTGAACCAGTCAATCATATCAATTTTCCAGTTATTAAAAGATTTCGTATCCCATTCTCTTTTTATAATTTCATCTAATATTCCCTCTGCTTCTTTAACTCCTATAAATAAAGCTACTCTAAGTTTTGCCTCATGTAGTAATGCCTGCAAATAAGAATTAGGAGCGGCACTTAGTGGTCGAGATTTTGAATATTTATCTAAAACTGATTCTAATTGTTTCAAAGTAATATTAGCTGTAAAAGAGAGTGGTGTTTGCTTCTTTATACTGTCCAAAGCTTCATAAAAAGAAGTGTAATGGTTTTTATATGGTATATTATATTGTAACCCTTTTTTATTGTCATATTCTATCAGCAAGATGGGTACCTTAAGTGTTGACTCTGTCTTTTCTTTCCATAATGGGTAAATAACAAAATGAGGTCTATATTCTTCTGTTCTAGGAAGCTTTATTAATTCTAAACCAATTATAACAGGGCCTATAACTTTGTATAATTTATCTGTACCATATAATGATAATTCTGGAAAATTATTTATCCAATCTTGAATTACTTGTTTTTTAATGATTGCATCTATTGACATTTTTATAAATATTTTATTTATGGTCTAACAATTTGTATCGAGTATCCTTCAAAAGCGTTTGAATATTTAGTAAACTGTTTTGTACTCATCTTAGCATTACCAAATTTAAAATCATAAATAGTCGCAGTATTATGGTTGACAACATCTAAGAAGCCTCTTCCCGCACTTTTATTAAAATAAAAATTTGTACGAAGTCCTCTATCTCCATATATACTTTGGTATCTAGTTATAAGATTTGTAGAGAATGTGTGTTTAGCTGTTCCTGCGAATCTTCCTGTCCCACCTATAGCATTTTCAGCTTTCATGGCTGCCTTTTGGACTATTTGAAGGTCGGTTAAGCCTGCTTTAGTAGCATTTAATTCTGCACTTAATCCTCCAGTTGTAAAGCTACCAAAAAATAAAATAGCATTAAAACTTGCATCCATACTCTCTTCAGCACCCATTGGAGTTCCATCCCATCCCGTCATTCTGGGACCTAAGCCTGAATAGTCTCTTTTATCAAATAATTGGTTTCTTACAAAATTTCCAGCATCTAATAATTGATCTTGAATTCCTTTTGCCAGAATATTTAATCCACGAGAAGTTCCGTATCCTTTCATTGGAGAAGAATTTCTGATAGATTGTACAGCACTTCCTACACTTGCGGATATCTCTGGCATTGGCTGCATTGTTGGAGCATTTGCCAATTGTGAAGGAGAAAAATTTAAACTGGATTTTGCAGTATACGTTCCAAGATTAATCTCCGCTATATTAATTTCTCCATCAACCCCAACTGTATATTCACCAGCTGATAAGCCAAATGATCCCTGCCCATTGATGTTAATGACTATATCCCCAGTCTTACTATTTACTATGGCCTCCATCCCCTCTAGCTCTACAGCATCAACTACCCTGTTTTCAGAAAAATTATAATGGGATTGGTAAGCATATTTTTCTGATAAAGGATCCGAATTGAAGAATCTTCCTATTGTAGGATCGTAATTACGCCATTTAAAACTATACCATCCAGTTTCATTTTGTAGTTCCTGATCTTGAAATTTATATTGATAGTTTATATTTCCCGGCTGTGTGTTGTACTTTTTATGTAGTAATCCAAAAGGATAATAGTTGTTTTCGTTATCTACAACCAAAGAATTACTACTATTATTCTTGTAATAATTAAGCCTTACATTACCCACTTGATCTTTGTACTGATACACATAAGCTGATACAACCGGGTCAGAAGGATTCGTATTTACATTTTTATTATAATACCCTTCTGCTGTTTGAAAAAACAAAAGCTTAGCTGGAGTAATAGTACTGGAATTACTAATTTGTTGATACTGGAAACCATCTAAATAATCTGTTGTCTCATAAGATGAACTGCCTGATCCAACTATTTTTCTTATTTTTTTTAATTTCGAACCATCTGCTCTATAGACATAGTTTATTTTATTATTATCCGAAAGTTGTACCTCAATAGGAAGATTGAGCAGATTGTATTTTATTGATGTTATTCTTTTATTATCATCCCTTGTCATGTTTCCATTAAGGTCATAAGCGTAGTCATCTGATGTGTCATCGTTACCGGGCGCAACATCATCACGGAAGCCTTCGTCATTGCCTTTTACATCAAATACTCTGATTAAGGTATTACCTGAATAGGTATAAGATAACTGATCAATCTGTAAAGGAGTTGTTCCGGATTCTGGTTTTTGAAATCTATTTAGATTAAGGATATTTCCATTGATATCATATGTTAAATCTTCATTGTAATATCCGTTTTCAGGAAGAGATGTATTGGGCTCTTGGAATGTAGCCTTAGTTAAGCGTTCAAGTTTATCATATTGATACCCATATCTTCTTAAGACTTGATCATTTGAGGTTTTCCAATCTATCTCTGCGATATTTCCATTATATTTTTTAGGAGCAACAACTTCGTTTGATGGATTATTATATTTTATTTCATATCCAAATAATTTTCCATTCAAGTTAACTGGATCATTGATCTTAGTCATCCAACCCCTAATATTGTATTTGTAATCCACTACTTGAAGTGGTGAAGCTGCATTTGTTCCTCCCACTTTTTTACTCTCTATCTGAGACAGTTCATTGTATGAATTTTGAGATAAGATCTCTATGGGATTATTATCAATCTGATGCTTATGCGCTAATAGCCTACCAGAATTATCGTATTCAAAGGTTTCATTGATTATTGTTTCAGTATCAGCATTTATTCTTTTATGATACGTCTTAACCTGTTCGGGGGCTCCAATAAAATTTAATTTGCTTTCCATTTTGGTATACCCCCCTAAATAATTCACAGAATGATTCCCTATAAGCCTTGTTTTCCCATCATACCAGAAATAATCTTTTGTCCAATTATCGTCTTCAATATTTTTAAGAAAAGAGGCCGTTAATAAACTCTTAGTATTAGTGGGACTCAGTAAATTATCCGTAAGTATCTGTTGACCAAGTATGGTAGGAGTAGCAGATGGTGTTCCTAATGGATAGGTATCATAATAATTAACTCCTAAAAGCTTTGCAAGTACAGTAGGATAAGATTTGTTGCTATAATCGATAGTAATAGTACTAAGAGTAACACTTCCTCCACCTCTGGTTTCATAAGAGATTGACGCAGCCTGGTTATCTATATAAGTCTGGATATTTTTTCTTGGGGTTGCATCTAGTGAAATCCCTGTATAAGCAACTCTTCCAAATTGGTCATATTTAGTAAAAACCCAAGCCTCGGCCGGGATCGAATTTGCTAATCCGTTTTTAAGATTGGCATCCCTGTAAAGGACAATCTTCCCTTGTTTATTATAGACTATTTCTTCCCATCCTTTACCAGGAAGTTTTTTTTCTACGAGTCTTTTTTTTCCATCATAATGATAAATGTAGCACAACTCTTCTTGTCTTTGCACATTGGTAGCAATATCAGATTTGGCACTAGCTAATGGAGGTATGATATAAGCTACTTGATTATACGTGTTATACACATAATACGTGTCTGCAAACTCATTACTTTTATTGTATTTTCTTGCTAGAACGACTAGTCCCTGCCCATTTTTAAACTCAGTGGTTATATTTCCATCTTCATCTTGTACTGTATTCCTAAATAAATAGTTGGGTGGATAAAATGCATTTTGGCCAAGAATGGTTTTGGTCGTACCATTATCCCAGGTTGTTGTCCCTGTAAATCTTTTTACTCTATCTAAGTTTGCGTTAACATTATAAACATAATTAATAGGTTTGCTTGTCCAGTCATTTCCAACTTGTGTTCTTTGTTTAGCCCTGTTTAACGGAGAGTCTTCCAATATCACTTCAGAAAAAATCTTTTCACTTCCATAATTTGATGCGGCATTTGTCAGAGGTGCAGAATAAAGAGCTCCATTTTGTGTTCCTGCTTGTGGAATAGGTAAAAAATCTTTAGTTTTTCTGCCATACTGGTCATATTCGCTATGAATCACAACATCTTTTCCTGTAGGAGAAATTTTTACTCCAACGACCTGCATGGCCTTCCCCAGGCCATCAAAATACTGGATTTCTTCTGCTTTATTTGTACAATCATTATTTAAACAATCTTTCGTATAAATAAAATTTTCGGTATTTGAAGGGATGGTCTGAGCCGAAATCACCTTAGATACAAAACATAAAATGAATATTATAATATATTTTTTCATAATTCGGTTATTTAGATTACTGAAAGTGCAAAATCCAGAAGGATTATTGTATTATTTGGGGGCAATACAAAGGTTGCACCTGGCACAAACTTCACATAGATGTCCCCATTAGGGTTTACTGTAATTCCCCAAACTCCGCTTGAATAGCAAGAGGATGTTCGAATTCCTGCAGTTACACAATTTCCGGTGATCTTTCCTACTAGGACTCCGTTTCCGTTTGTCCAGTTAAGCCCAGATTCAAATGGATACTGGATTTTAACCCTGAATTGAGAAGGATTGCTACCATACATGGTTATAGATGAAAAGTGCATGGTACTAATTCCACTGCCTTTTATTACATTGCATGACATACTGGTGCATGTCCCGAAATTGTTAGCTACATTCTGCCCATTAGTATTCATATCATTATCAGCCTGATTATCAGCATCTGACTGACTGAACAATGATGAATATTTGTTTACTGGGACTGTATAGACATAAGCACTTCCAAATCCTGAACTTCCGCAATCTTTAACAAATGTTTGACTTTTTTCCCTATTATAAAATCTTGCTGCCGAATAATTGTACGTATATTCTTTTAATGTATTTCCATCTTTATCTACTATCTTCTGTAGTCTGTTAGATGTGTCATATTTATATTTTGTTGTAATTCCTGATTTTGACGTTGATGATTTTATTCCGATCAGAGGATCATAAGTATAAGTGGTAATCAGGTAATCTTTTAATTCAGGTTTAGTTCTAAAGATATTAAGGACAGAAGTAAGATTAGCTTCTGTAGTTTCATCAATATCCAAATCCGATTTTTTAACAATATCAAGCTGCAAATAAGCGGTGTTACTTGTTGTGCTTAATCCCATTGCTTGCATTACCTGGGCATAAGTGGCACCTTCTATCGTGGCTATAGGTTTACTTTGACGATAACCCCAAATAATAGTAGAAGGCTTCTCTAAATTTGTTTTTTGAAGGATATTACCTTTGTTGTCGTAAAGGTCATATTTCGTATCTGTTCCCCAAGCACCAGATTCAACATTATTATAGTTACTTTCTTTAGGTAAAACAAGGGCATTAATGTTGGCATAAGTAACCTTTGATTTACCTATATTATCATTATTATTTTTTTGATCTACTCCTACCAGTATTTGTTCGTAGTCGGGATTATTTAGTAATACATCTCCACTTTCGAAACCATAGGTATTGGTTATGGCTGTATTTTCAGCCTGGTTAGTATTAGTTACTGATTTTAATAAATTAAACCGTTCCAGATATATATTATTTGTTTCACTACTTATTGTATTACCTGAGAAATAATCTGTTTGAATAATCTTTGTTAAATTATTTTTCTTAATTATTTTCGCTTTTTGGAAAGGCGTTTGCTGAGGAAAACAAGCATCATAACTGCTTGCAAGAGGCCAATATAAATAACGAACTTTAGGATAATATGCCTGTTCTCCGAAAATAGGAGAAGCATATTCAGTTGATGTATAATTGTAGTCGGTTGACTTCAATAAGATATTATTTTTATCAAATATTTGTTGGCTGATTTGATTCCCTCTTAAATAATCGCTGTTAAAACTTTTAGTATTGATACTATTCTTTGAAAATAAGTATTGGTCTAAATCAATATCAACCAGACTGCCAGAGATATCCCAAGTATACTTATTACTTTCTGGGTATTCAGTGTAACTGCTAAATTTATAATTTGTATATCCTCCATTGGGATCTATTTTTCTAGATTCCGGATAAATAACATAGCTCGCCTTAGATGTTTTAAGTGAGGTATTAAAACTTTGTGGTGTGCCTGTTTTAATCTCAAAATTATATGTGGCAATATTCTGCTCACCTGTAACCAGAGGCAGAGTAGCCACCTGACCATTGCTATAGGTGTAGCTTGTTGTCAGTGTTTTATTAGTAATAGGATCAAGCATTTTAATTTCCTTAATCCTTAGTCCACCACCACTGATTTGATATTGTTTCCATGAAAAAACATGTGGCTCATATGAAAATAACTGAACTCCCTGAGTTGGATAGGTAATTGTTTTTAAAGTCCATGCACGAATGTTTTCAAGTCCCGCAATACCTTGATCAAAACTGCCAGCAGCTATAGCCGGATTAAGAGAATTAACTTTTAGAGGGGAGTAGTAAACAAAATTAATATTATTTCTTGTTTCACTGTATTTGTACAGATTTGGTCTCATAGGAAACCCATAAGAATCTGTTATAGAAGATTCAATAAGGTTGTTTTTAAAACCAAATACATCCTTGTTAAATGAAGTGATCTTTGGAAGGTTTGTATCTTCATAATAAGAAAATGTATGAGTTTCCTTGTTCAAATTATTTGGCCCAAATCCTTTTTCAATAGCAACTAATTTTAATCTTTTACAAACAGGGTCAGTACATCCAGAATTAAAATAATCATAAATAAAATTGTATTGTGAAATGATTTGTCCTATATTATTTTTAATAACAATCGATTTTAATAGTGGTTCTTGTGTAATAGGATTAACAATCTCAGCTCCATAAAAGGGTCCGGTATACTCTACTGCTGGAGCATTTGGAATCTCACTTAAAACCATATTCCTATTTATTCTATCTTCCCTAGAGTTTTCATAATTAAAAAGAATCTCCACCTCATCCGTTTTTATTTTTGAAACTAATTTTTTGATATAAGCTTCTTTGGTTGAAATATCAAAGTTTTCAATCTTTCTAAAAAAATTAGTAACAGAACCACCATCCACCCTATGTACTAATTTATCCCAGATCCTGTCCCGTTTTATTGTTTCATCATAACGCGCCAAAGGAATATAACTCACCTGTAAAGTATTTTTTGTCGTATTATCCATGATCTTAGATAATTTATAGCTATTATGATATTCCATATCAGAATAAGTATAACCATCTTCTGGAAATGTTGGAGAGCTTCTAAATGCTTCATCCTTAGTTTTTGTTCCTATATGAATATGTTCGAATTCTGAAAAACTGTAAGTAAACTTATCCTTAATTATATTAATCATTTGTGTATCAAAATGATTTCCTGGAGTTTCTGTGTTAGTGCAGGTTCCGATTAATGTATGCAAAAAATAATTCACAAATGGTCCTGCTGGGGCCGGAATACCATTTCCTGATGAACATTGGGTTCTTCGGTTAGAGACAAATCCATATTTTAGAATTTCACTCTCTGCGGTCTTTGCTCGTGTAAAGGTTATGTTCGCAGTATTAAATCCTTCTAATTCTTTTACCGTTAATTCTTTGTCAATAAAAAATTTACCTGATAAGACTGGAGTATTTATGGTATAATAATCCGGAAAATCACTTGATGGATTATTAGGTAAGCCTCTTAGGTAGGCCCTCCAATTGTCACGTCCTTCATTATCTTCATAGCCTCCATTTACTTCTTTAATAATCTCACCAACAGATGATAATGACCATCCTAAACCAACTTCAGAAGCGAACTGATTTACTTTAATCCCTTCTGAATTATATTGTAAATTTATAGGGATTTCCAAACCTTCAAAATTCAGATTATATAAGGGAACCGAAATATCAGCCCTTCCTGTATATGTGTTTACAGTATTAGCAGTTAATATATTAAGGTTAAAGGGGTTATTATCCGGATCAGCAAAAATTGGTTCATCCTCAATCACGTTCTTTGCACCAATGGTATCTGCCACTTTGGTTTGTGCAACCGTAGAAATAACAGAAAAGAAAAATATAATTATTCCTATTTTTTTCATAATTTATTGTTTAATCAATTTTGCGTTAGCCGTTTTATTTGTATCAGTTTTGATTACTAGTAAATAAGCCCCTTGTATCAAACTTTGGGTATTTATTTTCGTTACCTTGTTCTTTGTTTTCAAGCTTTGCAATTGCCTTCCACCCATATCATATAATGTGATGTCTGAATCTTTAAAATCAAAGCCTATTTCAACATAAGCATAATCAGATACTGGGTTTGGATAGATCTTGATATCCTGCTTCTCAATTAGCTGATCTAACTGTTTATCTCCTAGTTTGATAATCTTCCAGTTTTCCTTTCCTAATTCTTCAGCACTGGTTCCCGCTAAGATGATGGAGCCATCTCTGTTGATTTTAATATCCGAAAGTCGTTCTTCCTGCTTTTTTGATTCACCTTTAACATATTTTCTCCATTGTTCATTTCCAGCCCCATCTAAATATAACATCCAGAAACTTTCATCATCAGTTTCGACTCTTCCCTCCGCCTGGGTATAGCCACCTAGTAGAATTCCTTTAGACGTTTTATCGTCGGATGAATGAATCACACTGATCCCCATTAAAATATCTCTGTTCTTAAAGTTGTAAGATTTCTGCCACTCCTCTTCTCCCCTTTCATTCAGTGAGATTAGCCACAGATCAGTTCCTTCTTCTATTCCCACCGATTTGTTTCCTGATTTTTCACTTATAGACTCCCCCCCAATAATATACCCGTTTGAAGTTAGAGCCAAGGTTCTTAAATGGTCATCCCCTATACCTCCAAAGTCCTTTTCCCATTCTACTTTTCCATCTTTGTTTAGTTTGATAATATAGTAATCGCCTTCACCAAAATTTTCAGTCTGTTTTGATCCACTGATAGTACTTCTGGAATAAATACCTAATAATGCTCCACCATCTTTAGTTGGAATCATTTTCTCTACCTCGTCTAATCCCCTTCCTCCTAATACAAGTTGTGAGGTTTCCTTTCCGTCTTTATCCAGTTTTATTATCAAAACATCTTTAGAACCATAACCATTGGTTGAATTTTGAACATTACCAGCTACAAAGAGTCCTAAATCAGTAGTTTGGATAACAGCTCTCGCTTCTTCATCAGCAGAAGTTCCTAAAGTTTTTTGCCATAATTCATCGCCAAATTCATTGAGTCTGACCAGCCAGATGTCTGATCCTCCTTTAGAGTCATCTTTTTTATCCAAACCCTTATTTGAGTAAGTTGTTCCTGATATTAAAAAATCACCCTCTTGTGTTGCAACAGTAGAGGATAGGTAATCATGGTTATTCCCTGATAAATACTTCTCCCAAACTTGGTCTCCTTGCTGATTCAATTTTACCAAATGGAAATCGTATCCTTTATTTTGTTTGCTTTCTGAATGAAGTTTAGTTGATTGAATGGCACTGCCTGTAATTAAGTATTGCCCATCTATTGTTGCGGTAATCTGACTTAAAAAATCCTGTGTACTGGATTTAATATCTTTTTGCCAGATGATTTGTTGTGCATAGAGATTTAATGCGGCGCACAGCATAAGTGCACCTAGATATTTTTTTTTCATAGGTATTATTAATTTTTATGAGGCTAAATCTAAAAAGGTAATTTGATTAACATATGAGGGATTTCCCCATATTTTAATGTGAGATTTACTGTTTTTCATAGGCATGTTCTTTTTAATCATTTATTATTACAAATGTATCAGTGCAAAGCGACAGAAGGTGTCGTATTATTTTTTAATAAATCGAAGACGTTTATTTATTAAGGTTATTTAAAACAATATCTTTTTGCATGATGTTGACTTGAAATAAATTGGGGCTAATCTATAAAATAATTCTGCATGGAGTGAAAACTTTTAGTTATAAATTTAATAACTAGCGGTTATAAATTGTACATCAGTTATATTATATATTTTTTATATTTTAGCAACATAAAATTTACTTATGGCAACACTGGGAACCAAACTAACAAGACTTAGACAAAGAAAAGGATACTCACAGCAAGAAGTTGCTGATCTGTTGCACATATCACAGCCCGCCTATCACAAATGGGAAACGGATACTTCCAAACCAGGTATTGAATCAGTCGTTAAGTTGTGTGAAATCTATGATATTGAAATTAATGATTTATTAGAAGATGGAAATACAGTTATTTCGAATAATACATTTGATTCTTGTTCTTCCAATGTAATTGGAGCAGCCTACAACCCCGTATTTAATATTAATTCTTCAGCTATGATGGAAGGAATTATAAAGAACCAGGAACATCTTGCTAAATTAATGGATTCACAGAATAAGCTTATTGAAGCATTAATAGAAAAGTTAAGAGTATAACTTTTGTTAGTTAATACAATTAAAAAGCCGGGATGGAAATCCCAGCTGTCAACATTATCATACAAATTAACCCATCAAGTGAATGAATATATCAGTTAAAATCAAATTCAGCTGTTTTTTCGTTTCCGAACTGATCTGATACCCATATCTGAAACTTATGCCCCTCTTTTGATTTCGGTTTGTAGTGCAGCTTGAAAGAATCAGTTGGAATTTTATACAGCTTGTTAGGCTGAAAATATTTTTCATCCTGAAACATCAACCTACCGACCCCTTCGTATTGAAAATACCTAATAGAATATTGGGTATCCTTATAGAATCCTTCTCTTTTTATATGACAAGGAATCTCCACGATTTCTCCTAATTCTACTGATGACGGGATCGGCATAATCTCTAATGTAAAAGGAAAGTTAGTTTGAACCTCCAGCTCCTTTGAACAGGAGACAAGCCCCAGGCAGATAAACAGAAGCATGATAAATGAGCTCCCGTTCTTAATAGTACTTGTTCTTAATAATTGCTTACTGCTAAAATATTTCATAGTTGTTGATTTATCATTAGAAAATAAAACGAATTCCCACACCAGCCATGGGACGGAAGCGTTCCAGGGTTGTACCCATCACATACCGGGTTTTTCCTTGCACTAACAACACTACTCTATCTCCCAGATAAGTTTCAAGAGAAAGACGTAATGCGCCTCCATAGATAAAGCGATCCTCATTGAGAATGACAGCTCCCATAGGAAGTATCTTTTTGCTCTCATTGATGGTCTCGTAACCTGCTACAGCACCTAGTCCAACGTAAAGGGATACTGTTCTTGTCCAGTCCCCCAGTACATAGAGATTATAGCTACCCTCAGCTGCAAAACTCTCCACAGGAATTTCCATCCCTCCAAAGGCATATTTCCGACGGGAATAATCAAATGCCCACAGTAGATAGTTGCCTTTCTTTCGGGTAACCGTCATTCCTGCTTGTATATAATAGGGAGTGGGTAAAAAATTCCCTCCCAAGATCCTGCCTATGGAAAGCTCTATTCCTTTCTTTCCTTCCATTAGTCTTTGGGCTTTAACTTCACTAAAGCCCGCCAAAATCAGGATGAGTATTAAAACTATATTTTTCATTGTCTTAAAATTTTAGGTATTAGTTTAAAAATTCAGGCGCATATCCTTAACCAACCTTGCTTTGATGAGATCTTCATTCTCTATGTTCAGCATCTGGTGCCGGCCACCATGCTTTTCAAAGATTTCGATGACCAATACCTTATCATCAGGAATAGTGAGCTGTTCCAGCAGGTAAACATTTCTTTCTGTACTAATCCCCGCAACTTCTTTTAGTTCCATATATTCTCCAAGAGGCTTCACTGTCCTTTCTTGTATAACCGTACGCTTACTAATCTTCTTGTCCACAACCTTAAAGCTTATAAAATCAATGGTAAAAGGAATATTAGTTGCATTGTTAAACTCCAAATAGAAAAAAAGCTTTCCATTGAGTGTATAGATACCTTTAAGGAGCACTTTTATCCCAAAGCTTTCTGCACCGATATGCCGAACAAATCGCTTATTGCGTTTATAGATAGTTGCCATCACTAAATAAGACAATGCCGGAGCATCAGTACCGAGTTCTTTAAAAAGTGCTTCGCCCTCTGTAGCTGTGGATATATTGTCTTTGCTGTTCTTTCTATCTTTTGATAAATTCACGGTAAGAGTATCAGGATATTCACTATATCGGACATTGAAATTGTAAAACTTTCCATCTTCAGTAACGACGGAAAAATTGGTTTCATCTGTAAAACCTCTTACCGCAGCTTTAACCCTGAGTACATTTTCCACACTTTCTGCTTTCCCGGCAGTAATATTCTCACTACCCAAATCCACGTAACGTATGGCAGAAGGAAATATCAAGTGGGTGGTTTTATCATAAGTCACCCTTATATCATATGGGGCTATAGTTGGATAAGACTCTTCCGTTGGAAGGCTCTTCACCTCTTTTATGGTATCAACTGGTATTTCTGCTGGCTGTAACTGCGCCCAAGCATCATTTTGCATAAGGGTTAACAGAACAATGACAGCCATTCTAAAAATATGTTTCATAATTAATTTTTAATGGGTTGTTCTAATTGTTTTTATTGTTTTTAGGGAGCAGGAAAAGAAGGTATCCTGCTTTTACAGTAACTTTTGGAGCTCCAATCCTCTTAGCCAGGTATCCTGATGCTCCTTGTACTACCCCTTTCGTCAGATCAGAGATCAACTGCTGCCCTGTAGAGCTGCTCAGCACAATGTTAGTTCCTGCCGAACTGCTCATCCCCGAAGCGATTTCCTTTATCGCATTGACATCTGGAGTGTAAGGAAGATTAAGCCCAGGCTGGCCATCCAGGTCATAGGCCGAAATTTCTACAGGGACTATCTTACCCTTATACTCTACAGAACTAATTTCCAGTCCCAGCCTTCCATCTCTAATCCCAGCTCTGGCCGTGAGGAGTGTTCCGGGTGGGATGGCTATTCCCGCGATACGAATACCTTCGAGCAGACGCAAAGGAATACTGCTACCTACCGTGATCGTTTGAGTTCGGTGAATACAGGCATGGATGCTATTGGACAGTATTTTGGAAACAGCAGAACTTTCTCCAATACCTCCGTTAAAAAATCGCACCTGTCCACCGTTCAATACTGAAGCCACAAATTCCTGATCGGTCTGTTGCTGTCTTTGGGTAAGAGAAGACACTACGCTCTTCTCCGTCATATATACTGGTTCAATATACCGTTTGGAAACAGGATGCTGCTTTATTGTATCAGAAGCCAGCGGCTTCTGTTGAGGCATAACCTGAGGAAGATATTTGGCTGCCATTTGATAGGATTTCTCCATCATAGCAATCGGATCATTGGTAATAGCATCCTGTGAAGAGGTTGCATTGGCTTTTTCTCTTTTCAACTCCCTGATTTCCTTCCGTAATGTTTCCTTCTCATTGTCATCATGGTAAAAGCTTCCCAGGGTATTCTGGATCTCCTCATAATTCTGCCGACTGGTTAATGTCGGATTTGCCCGGTTCTTACCACCTTCTCCTGTTAATGGGTTTGTGCTGGCAACACTATCACGGTTATTCCAATAATCAGATAAAGAAAGCATTGCATTCTTTCGTTCATTCTGCTTTTTTTCAAGAAGCTCCTGTTCATATGCTTTTTCTTTATCTCCTAATAAACCAGCATCATTAGCCTGTGGTAACGCATTATTAAGCCCTGCATCTGTAATTACCTTCTTTTCATCAGGCCGAAAAATAAGGTATAGGCATCCTGCAAAGGCTATGGCAAGAAGTCCATAAATTGCAGCTTTCTTAAACTCAGGCTTTTTACGAGTAGAAGCTTCCACCTTCATGTCCTTTTTACCACCTGCCTCATGGATCAACACTGTACTTTTCCTTTCCTTTTCCATAATTTTTCTATTTCCCTGTTATCGACTGTAGTCATAAAAGCTACTTTTTTACTATTTTGTAAAGCAGGCAATGGATTGGTGATATGGTCAATGTCATTTCCTGCTTTCTTACCTCTTTTTGCATCCAGGTAAATCCAAACCATCGTGGCCATCGCCATCAACAAGTATAGTATGGAGATAATTAGGATGAATCGCAAACGTTGGTGTGGGGTCAAACTGTTGCAGTAGACCTTTAAATCCGCCTGCCAGGTTCCCGCCATCTTTCTTATATTTTTCATGGTATTCTTATTTTAGATTTTACTCTTCACCGGTGAGTTTTGATACCTTTCTCAGAGGACTTCACCGCCTGATCGTAATATTGGGGTTAGCGCTCTACCACCTGTAGATCTTTATTAATCAGAACCGTAAATTTTTCGATAATAAAACCTTGAGGATTAGCTTCAGATTTTACTGAATTAATCAAGAAACAGGAAGTTACCAGACTACGCTCGGTAATACTGCTACTGCGCGTAATATACTGACGTGCATAGGTTTGTACTGCATAAGGATAGCGATCAAAATTGCACTTGATACTGTCTATTTCTAAGCGTTGGAGTACATTCCCTGAAATGATCTGGTTATAGTAACCCTTTTCTGAAAGATCTTTGTAGTAGTTGAAAGTGCTTTTGTCAGACAATAGAAATGCACGCTTCATATTGTACTCTATAGCGCTTTTATCAGGCGCTAGGGTGAAAAAGAGTTCGTGAAACCTCGTTACATGCTCTTTTGCTTCTGCGGGTCTGTTAATTCTGATGTCCTGGGATAATGCCATCATCAATGATTTGCCCTTTTCTAGTACATAAATCTTCTGACGCTGCTTTTCTGCAAACTCATAAGACTTCCAAACCGTAAATGCAGTAACAGCTAAACACATTCCTGCGAACAGAAAAGAAAACAGTCTAAGCTGCTTAAAGCTATTCTCAATGTTTCTTAATATTTTAAATTCCATATTGTAATTGTTAAATGGTAAAAAGCCGGTCGGGTAACTAGTGTTATGGGTAGGATTAGACTGTATTTGCTATAATTGAAAGTATATCCATGCCCGTTATTCATGAGTGACCTTTCCGGCCGTAATCAAGTATCAACGCAGTGCTACTTCTTGGTCAAAAGCTGTCCTTTGACTTGTCCTGCTGCATTTCCAGCTAAAGCTCCAACTCCTGCTCCGGCAATGCTTCCTGCTTTGCGGACGGATTGACTCAAATTGCGATTAAAGTTTCCCATGCCTCCTGATTGAATAATCCAGCTTGTTACGGTAGGAATGGTAAAGTATCCGACAATACCGATGAGCATGAATATGATGTACACCGTATTCGAGCCATCAGGAATGAAACTGGGATCGGAAAGCTTTTCTATATCTTGTTCAACCATCAGTCCCTGAATTTTCGCCAGCATACAGCTGAAAAGATCAGCTACCGGAAGCCATAGGTACACCCCGATATACCTCGATATCCATTGGGTAAGATTAGATTGGAAACCATCCCATACTGAAATGGCAAAAGCAATAGGCCCTAGAATACTGAGTACAATCAGGAAAAACGTCCGTATTGTATCAATCACCAGCGCAGCTGCTTGAAAGAGAATTTCCACCAGCTCCCTGAACCAATCTCTTATTTGTTTTTCAAGATTATACGAAGCCCTTTCGACGTACATACCGGCCATGGAAGCGATATCTGAAGGCGACCATCCCAACTCATCCAGCTTCTTGTCAAACTCTTCATTGGAAGACAAAAAAGCTGTTTCAGGATTCCGAAGCAGTGCTTCTTTTTCCAATTGGTCTTTCTGTGCCTGAAGCTTATGGAGGTCCAACGTCTGCCCTTCTAGCATACTATGGGTTCCTGTGACAATGGGACTCAATACCCCGTTGATAGTGCCAAGAACGATAATCGGAAAGAACATCACACAAATTCCTATGGCAAAAGGACGCAGCAGCGGGTATACATCAATAGGTTCTGCGCGGGAAAGTGCCTGCCAAACTCTATAAGCAACATAAAAAAGCGCTCCTAATCCCGCAATCCCCCTTGCCACTCCCGACATTTGGGAACAAAGCGGCATCATTTCATCATACAGAGAGCGAAGCACTTCATGCAGGCTCTCAAATTCTATTTGTAATAACATAATGTTGTAGTTTACCAGTATCTTAATTTGTCAGTACCATAGAGCTTTAAAACTCTGGCTCCGTCATTCTCTTTCTTGGCTCTCAGATAGCTCACCGACACATTCTTATTGGTGTAGTAACGTACCAGGTTGTAATATTCCCGGACCTCTTTATACACCTTATCAATGATATCCATGCGCTCCTTGTCGTTCATTTCCAGCCCTGAGTTACCAACAATCTGTTTGAGGTCGTTTAAAAGACCGCTACTCTCTTTAAGAAGTTGGGAATACCCATAGGCGATGGCCGTGACCTCCTGTGGTGAGAAATGAGGATCATTAATCATTTTCCCAAAATTGGTCACATACATTTCTGAAATATCACCGACCAAGAGGACTGTCTGTTGAACTTTCCTGGCGTCTTTCACCAGGTTATTAACCGCCTTTAGCTTGTCGTAATACTCCTTTCCCTGTGTGTATACTTTCTCTACCTCCTTAAAATTTTTGACGACATTAGATACCGTCGAAGAGGTCTGAATGATTTCGTTCGCACTGTTGATTATACCGGAGAATAGATTTCCCGGATCAGTTACTACAAACTGTGCTTTTAGTGATGTTGTTCCTAGCAAAATGCCAACGCATAGCATCAGAATTGACTTTTTCATTGATTAATTTTTTTTGGATTTTTATTAGTTGTTTTCTCGTTTTAAAGAGGCGATCCTTTGTATAGCCGCTTCTATGTCGCCTCCAAGCTCAGCAGCAAGTTGCATCACTTCGTATTTCTCCGTTTCCTCAGTGGTAAAAGCGAGATATTGCTCCGCGCTAACTTCTGTAGCATACACCGCTGAGTGGGTTCCGCCAAGCCCTATCCAGACTTCTTTATATAACCGGGAAGGATCATTGTTCTGATTGATTGAAAGAATCTGCCCTCTTTGTTTTTCCGTCAAGCCCAACATTTTTTGGATGTCATCGAACTTGTTCATGTACTTGCGTTGATCCAGAAGAATCTTACAATCTGAATTATTGATAATGGACTCTTTAACAATCGGTGAGTGAATAATATCATCAACCTCCTGGGTAACAATAATGGCTTCTCCAAAATATTTTCTTACCGTCTTAAAAAGATATTTTATATACTCAGCCATACCTTCTTTGGCAATGGCCTTCCACGCCTCTTCAATCAAAATCATTTTCCGGATTCCCTTGAGCCTTCTCATCTTGTTAATGAAGACCTCCATTATAATAATTGTTACAATTGGGAGCAGAATTCTGTGCTCGCGTATTGCATCAATTTCAAAAACGATGAATCGTTTGGAAAGAAGATCCAGCTGCTTTTCGGAATTAAGCAGGTAATCATATTCTCCCCCTTTATAGTAGGGTTCAAGTACATTCAGAAATCCAGTCAGGTCAAAATCCTTCTCCCTTACTTTTTTCTCTGTTAATACCTGGCTGTATTCATCCTTTACAAATTCATAGAAGCCATTGAAAGAAGGTATATGAATCAGATCTTTTTTCAGGTGATCAATATATAGGTTGACAGCATTCGATAATGCCACTTCCTCGGAACGGGTTGGTGGTTCATCATCCCGCTTCCATAGCGTGAGAATGAGAGTTTTAATACTCTCTTTCTTTTCAATATCAAATATTCGGTCGTCTGTATGGAATGGATTAAAAGAGATCGGATTCTCTTCAGTATAAGTGAAATATATCCCATCCTTACCTTTGGTTTTTCCTTTGATAAGTTCGCATAATCCCTGATAAGAGTTCCCTGTATCCACCAACAGAACATGAGCTCCCTGCTGGTAATACTGTTCTACCATATGATTAGTGAAAAAAGATTTTCCACTACCTGATGGACCCAGCACAAATTTATTACGGTTGGTAATGATCCCTTTCTTCATCGGCAAATCAGAGAGATCTACATGAACAGGTTTTCCCGTCAGCCTATCCGACATCTTAATACCAAAGGGAGAAGGAGAATTTCGGTAATTGGTTTCTCCACTGAAAAAGCATAATGCAGGTTCGATGAAAGTGTAAAAGCTTTCCTCACTGGGGAAATCCCCTGCATTACCGGGAATACCCGCCCAGTATAGAGTTGCGACATCGCTGGTATTATGCCTTGGCACACATTCCATAAGCGCCATTGCACTTCCGGTATCATTCTTGGCCAACTTCAACTCATGCAGATCTTCAGACCAGCACATCACATTGAAATGAGCACGAATCGAAGGCTGTCCATAGGAATGGGCTTCATTCAGATAATTTTCTATCCATTCCCTATTAATCTGGTTGCTGCGGCTATAGCGGCCCAGAGAATGCATATTGCGGGCAGTCTTCTCAAACTTCCGGAGATTGTCTTCACTGTTATCTATAAAGAGATATTGATTATAGATATGATTACAGCTCAGAAGCAGCCCTAACGGAGCAGCAAAAGACAACAGGCAATCACTACGGTCTGTAGATAATTTTTCATACCGAGTTTCAGAACCTACCGATGAGGGTAAATCGTCCGTATCAGAGAGTGTATGAAGACATATTCGCTTATTGCCGACGCGCATTTCCTCAGATCCCAGGCAAAGATCCTGAAGGACTCCCTCTTTACCAGTCGATAATGTTAAGTACCTGGATAATAAGCCTTGATCCTTCTCATTTCCCAATAAATCATCCTCTTCCATTCTTACCATGGACAATAGGCCACTGTCATTGACAATACGCTCAAACTGACTTACAGCTTCTGCAAATCGATGTAAGGTTTCACTATCCTGACTTTCTTTAGGAACCAGTGAACCCCGGCAAAGCGATGAAAAGTTACTTTGCTTGCGCATTCTATCCCTAGTGGTAGCTGTGAGATAGAGATAACAGTAATGATTCAGGAAAGGACGCTCATTAAAATGCAATTGATAGCTGCGTCCCAAAAAGCTTTGATCCTCTCGGTCTAATTCAGGCTGATAATCTTCTTTGATAAACCAATCCTGTTTGCAGATCACCGTATAATCAGGGAGGGTCTTAATAGCCTTATGCCAGGTAGAATGTATCGTTTCATACTCTTCCGTCCCCACCGTAAAGATCTCTGGAAGGCGAACCTTGAAACAGGCAGTAACATCCGCCTCTTTAGAGATTAAAAATCCCTGCTCGAAACCCAATAACGGAAACATGCTTTCCAGGGTCGCTGATTTTGACGTGTTTTTCATGGCGGTTAACTTTTTTGGGTTGAGTGAAAATACCTGAAGACAGCTTTGCGGGAGAGAATGTACTTGGGATGCTTTTTTCTGGCAGCTAACTTCATCACCCCATATTGTCCGTACTTCTTATTCAGACGGAAGGTTTGCCACACAATCAGCGTGCAGCTAACAGCCCCAGTACCTATGCAGGCATAAGGAGATAGTCCTGCCATATAGAGTACCATAACCAGTATGAGTGCTGCTAAAAGCCCACCTGCAAATACAAACAGGTATTGGGCTTTCAGTCCGTACAGCTCCACCGTTCTGCCGATTCCTTTATTAATTTTAAACTCTGACATGGCGCCGGATATTAAAGGAAAAAGGATCTTAGAATAGTAGCCGCCACGATCAAAAAGATACAGGCTCCAAACCAGCTCGCGGCAGTCTTTGAAGTATCGGGGTCTCCGCTGCTGAATTTGTTGTAAACCTTTACTCCACCGATGAGACCCACCACCGCACCAATGGCATAAATCAATTTAGTGGCAGGATCAAAATAAGAAGTGACCATTTGGGTGGCTTCGTTGATCCCGGCAGAACCATTTCCCTGCGCATAGGTTACTACTGCTGCTAGGAGCATGATCCCCGTTAACAGCTTTTTCTTTTTTTGTTTTTCCATGTGTAAAATGCTTTTTTTGTTTGTGAATACTGCTCTTTGCAGTTGTCACGACAAAAATGCCATGGAATTCAAAGCCCGCTACTATAGCGTCTCCCAGAGGAAACCTTTGTCCGGAATTGTCCGGATTAGGAGATATAATAAGAATAGAATCAATGAAAAAGCATCCTGAATAAATCACCGGCTAACTGGAGAGATGAGCTTACGTCCAAAAGAAATTGGACACGTTGTTGGAAAGAATACCTGATGAAAATAAAACAGGGTAGCTTCATAAAAATTTACACTAAATAAAAAGAGTCCTTCAATTGAAGGACTCCTATCCAGTAATATATATGAACTAAAAAAAGTGTTTCATATTAAAAAGCTTCCCGTTGGAGAGAAGCTTATGCAAAAATGATGAAATTATTATTGGGATGTTTTCCCTTCCAAAATTACTACGTGTTTTTAAGTTTTTTTATGATCGTAATCATAATAGATCGTTTTGACGTATTATCTATATCTTTAAGTACAATGTAATTTTTTTAATAAACATTTGTGTTTTTTAGCCTGTCTTCGGATGGGCTTTTTAGTACCGGTGAAATCAGGAAAAACGTATTTTGCTATAAATTATATCTGAAAATATTTGGCGATTTGATATAATTTGTATCAATTTTGCTGAATGCAAATAAGTGGCGAAATTAAGCAAGTTCTTTCTGACCGGATCAAGATCATTACAAGTCAAAAGAAACAGGAAATAGACGTTTTTTACACGGCTAAAAACGAGCCCTTTGTTAAAAAACTAGTTCCTCGTGAGCGCGTTGAATTCTCTATTGTACTAGAATCAGTGGAAGTTAAAGGTACCATTTTGGGAAAAATTTGGTTATTTGATATTATACATCCAAGACCTCCGCTACCTCTAAGTCGGAAAAAAGGAGATGGTGACGGTAACTGGGCAGACTCTAAACTAAATAAGAACTAAAAGGAAAAGGTACCAGTAATATGGGTGCAAATTAGCAATATGCAGAAAAAGTAGTCTTACCTTAATGAGAATGGCGCAAACGCTATATTCTTCGACCTTTACCTTTTGGTTTATCAGAGAGAGAATCATTCTTCAACTCGTTCTTTTGTTTGAGCGACAGATTATTATCAATGATTTTCAATAAAGGGGTATCTTTCCAGGGAATGATAGTGGCTGTGTGTTTACTCTTTAGGCCAACCCATTTTAAATCGGTTTTTGGATCTAAGCCCATTTTTCTGTTCCAGCCAACAGGATCAAGATTTCTCTCCATCGGAATTTCAACGGCAATAAGATCTTTCGGAAATTCTGTTATGGTTTGGTAATTGGGCTCCTGAAACTCATGGGTCTTAGGGTTGTACGGAATTAAATATTTCTTTTTATCCGCAATATAATATCCTTCAAGTTTCGAAAAAACAATTCCTTTTGACAAAAAATCATCCTTGGGTCGAAGCATATCCATGCGAAGGTCTACATAAAAAGTATGACTTGCAATATCAAAAGTAGGAAGAATTCCCATGAATACCCGCTTATCATATTCAACTTTATCTACGATGATATCAAAGTCTGTCTTTCCCTTAAAATCCTGTACCGACAAGTTATACTTCCTTGCCATACCTTCAGGGTCTAATTCTATCAATGCTGGTAACTTTACCATAACCGAGTTATCAGAATAAAAATAGAATGGAATGTTCTTATCATCCCGACAATATTCAAATTCGTATCCGTCCCCCGTATCCTTCATATCAGAAAACTGGATGGTATTATGAGGATTATTTTTCTCCCATAGCAGAAAGTTATCAACGTCAACCACAAATTCACTACCCTCAATATTAATCACCGGCTGTATGTACTTCATAGTGCAACTATTAAAAGTTTAAAAAAGGGAGTTGTCATTTAGACAAACTCCCCGATGTCAAATTGATCCAGATTTCCATTCCGCATGATGGAAGAAAAAGAAGTCGATTCTCTGGCAATACTTCTGTCCAGCAATTGTGCAATCTTCTCCGATGCTCCTTTCATAGAACTTTCCAAAAGACTTAGCAACTCGGTTCCCTGTATTCTTTGAACTATATCCGCTGCTTCTTCAATTTCGGAGGCTCCTGGCTTCTCTTTCAGCAGAAGCACTCCCACAGCGCTTAGTTCCTCAAAGGTAACCCCCATAGCAAAACCTTGGCCGCCTTCCGAAAGTCCGTCTATTCTCCATTCTTCCTCTTCTTCTTCAAAGTCAGGCATCACCCTGAAAACTTCTTCCTCTTCTTCCTGCGGAATTTCAATCCCGGTAGAATTCCCACCGGTTTCTGATTCAAAGGTAACAGCTGATCCATCCACTTTTTTCGTTTGGCTACTTTTGTCCGATAATGGCAGTGAAAGGCGGGAAACACTTCTGGTTTTCCCCATGATATCCGAAAATCCGACTGTATGACTCTCTTCAGGTTTTTTCTGACTTATAGTTTTCTTGGGAAAGATTTTATCATGTATCAGAAGAAGAATCACAATCACCAGGCATATGAGTATCAAGCTTTCCATAACTATAAAATAGGTTTATATTTCTCATTAAAACTTTTGGTGATCTGCTCCCCAAATTCCAAAAAATGGTATTCCAGTACATTGTTCAGATAGGTGTAAATAGTTAGTTTATCTTCACCTATAACCTGGACAATACGTGATAGCTTTTCGTGAAAATCAGGCTGGATATATACCGTCTTCCCATCACGAGCATTTGTATCAGTCTTTTTGAAAAATAGACTTTCATAATCAGCGTCAATTTGCCTTTTCAATTTGCTTCTCTCCTTGCCCGCAGGTTTTTCCTGCACGGATTCTACCATAGTTTTCGGCTCCTCAGGGGGAAGCCGTAAACCATCCTTTTTCACTCCTTCAGCCATAAGACTCATCATCAGCTCTTCGTTGATATCAGGACCGGCTTTTTTAGAATTTTCTTTTTCCATAAAAACTACAATTGAATAATTTGTAAAAACTCACTAATGAAGAGATCCAACCCGCAGGTTTTCATCAATCTTTCATCAGCAGGCATTAATGTACTGCGAAACACTGCCTTGGCTCCTACTTCACTTTCTTTACGAAAACGGGTACTGCTTCTGATCTGGCTACGCATAAGACTTAGACCTAGTTCTCCAATCACCTGGATATAAACATTGTATAAAGGAGTGCTTTCCCTACCATCAACCTGATTCCAAAAGAGGTTAATACTTTCAATGGAAGTTTCTCCCTTTTTCATAATCACATCCTGCAATAGCTGTGTAAAAACCAGCGTACTTTCCATCACTAATCGGTCTGCTGTTATTGGGGTAAAGATGTGATGCATTCCAGCCAGTGCCTTTAGGATACCAGGAGTGTTTACCGTTCCAGGAAGGTCAAAAAAGACCGCATCAATAGGTACAGCAGAAGAATCAAAGAAGTTTTGTGCTGCTTCAACAACCCCTTCTGCTTTATGCTGGATGATAGGATATGCTTTCTTGTTAATGGTTGTAAACTGCTTGTACGCAAGCTTCTTTAAAACCTCGTTTTCCATGACCATATTGAGGTCGCGTTCTTTCATTTTCATCAAACTGTGCTGAGGAAAATCTGCATCAAATACCGCGACATTATAGCCCAAACGATAATGAAGTATACTGGCAACCAGTGTTGTAAAAGTACTTTTTCCCACACCTCCTTTCTGAGATGAAAAGGCGATGAATAAAGGTCTTTGCTTTGTTCTCATTTTTTTGCTTTTAATGTTATATAATTGCTTACTTAGGTCTCTATAACTGTGCATCTATACTTTTGTGTATCTATCTGTATACAGATAACTCTGTACAGTCTTATTTACTTACTCAATTGCATTTGTATTGCTATAAGCAGTTGTTTATGTATATAAGTATTCCCCTATAAACCCATCTATATAAGGATCTATGTAACTATACAGTTATTGTAATAGTTATGTATTTATGTAAGAAGCTATGTACAACTCCACCGGCATATGTACCTCCTTGCCTCGATAACTACCTGCTAACATTTCTATTTACTTCTCTATATACTTAGATCTATCAATCCATATAGATGTAGTCACATAAGTAGGTAACAACATCTCTATCTCTGCACGTCCGTTTTCAGGGACAAAGAAATGTAGATAGGTACCAACCTATTTCTATGTGGCAGTGATTGTCCTGTAAATGCAGTGTTTGGCTGGGTATCGCATTGCAATACCTGCTTAAACAAAGTTTTACTTTGTAGTACAATTTTTATCAGTGGTTTATGCTAAAACAAGCCGGTATTTGGAATACGAAATTAAACAGCAGCAAGCTGTTGTTTCCAGCTATAATCAATCCGTCCCGAAGGGCGGATTTTGTTACCACCCGGTAACAGCAAGTTGTGTTTTGAGCTGCTCGAATCCTTCTCCGCTGCTCAAAACCACTTGCCCTGCCGGGGGCTGGAAACATCCTCCGAAGTCGGATGTTTTTGTGAAATTAAAATGGACAGTTATGGATAAGACAAGGAATCAAGAACAGAAAAAAGGAGGACGAAAACCGAAAGAAAGCCCTGCGGTTTTCCGGTATTCCATCAGCTTTACCGCAGAGGAAAACGCACAATTCTTATCTCTTTTTGAGAGGTCAGGAATGAATGTTATGGCTCATTTTATTACCGCCTGTATCTTTCAGAAGACTATTAAGACTGTAAAAATCGACAAGGCTGCCATGGATTATTATATGCGATTGACCACTTTATATGGGCAATTCAGATCGGTTGGAGTTAACTACAACCAGCTAGTTAAGATATTATACCGTCATTTTTCAGAGAAAAAAGCAGCGGCATTTCTGTTTAAACTGGAGAAAGAAACTAAGGAAATGGCAGCATTATGTAAAAAAATAATACAGCTAACAGAGGAATTTGAAGCAGAATATTTGAAAAAAGAAGGGTAAAATGATTGCAAAAATAGGTAGAGGGAATAGCCTTTACGGGGCTCTTTCTTACAATCAGCTCAAGGTGGATAAGGAAAATGGACAGGTTCTATTAACCCATAAAATGCTTGAAACCCCTAGCGGATCATATACAGTTTCCTATCTGTTACGATCTTTTGAACCGTATTTGATCGCTAACCGTAACACTGAAAAGCCGGTATTGCATATATCGCTCAACCCTGATCCCAGGGATAACGTTAGCGATGAGAAATATAAACTCATGGCCCAGGAGTACATGCAAGAAATGGGCTATGGAGAGCAGCCTTTTGTTGTGTTTAAGCACACAGATATAGATCGCACTCACATTCATATTGTATCAGTCTGTGTGGACGAAGACGGAAAAAAAATTTCAGATAAATTTGAAAAAGTACGATCCATGAAAGCGTGTCGCAATATCGAAAAGCAATTTGGGTTAATACCGGCAATAGGAAAAGAAGAAAAGCAGGACGGCGGTTTACAGTTTCATCCTGTTGACTATAAAAGAGGAAATATCAAAAGTCAAATTGCTTCTATTGTCAGGCATTTACCGCAGTATTACCAATATCAAACCCTTGGCCAGTACAATGCGCTTCTTTCACTCTTCAACATCACTGCTGAAAAGATAGAAGGGGAATTGCATGGTCAGACCAAAAAGGGACTGATTTATTCCGCACTTAATACCAGTGGAGAAAAAGCCAGTCCTGCATTCAAAGCATCCCTCTTTGGGAAAGGTGCAGGATATGAGGCGCAGAATAAACATTTTACTAAGTGCAAGGGTGTTTTGAAGGAAAGTAAAGCAAAGCACTTTATCAGAGAAAATATTGCTACCGCATTGAAATCTACAGATAATGAACAGGATTTTAAGAAAGCGCTTGCTTCAAGGGGTATTAATACGGTAATTCGCCATAATGATGACGGAACAATTTATGGGGTTACATTCATAGATCATCATTCTAAAACGGTTTGGAATGGCTCCCAATTAGGAAAAGAATTTTCAGCCAACATCTTTAATGATCGGTGGAAAGATGACCATAGACCTAATTTCAGTATCACACAAGAAAAGAATGCACCATTCAATCATATGGCATTAGAAACTCCTGCTTCATCAACAAATTCCAATAGTTTATTTGACTTCTTAGATAGAACGGAGCCTACATTTTTGGAAAGCGAACACGGTTTTATAGAAATTATAGGGGGATTATTGCCAGAAGTACAGCAAGAAAATTACTCGGAAAATGATTTTGACAACATGATGAAGAAGAAAAAAAGGAAGCGTAAGAGGAATCAATAATATTTATACTTAATTATCAACTCTAAATTATGAAGATATTTTTAGCCCTAAAGCATAGCTCCAGTACAAAATCTTTGGTGCAGTTGGTGTTTTGAATTGATATAAGCCATAGATGTATAATGAAAAAAGCACAAAAGCACCCCAGCTAAGCACAATGCACAATACACCAAGCCTTTCTGTCGGGCTAAACATACCAGATATCAATGATTTTACTATAAATGCAGGAGTAATACAGCATAATAACACGCAGATTGTCCATGGAAGCATCCACAACTTTCGGTTTTTTTCTCGTAACCCAATGATAGTACCTTTAAAAAAATAAATGATGCAGAAGATAAGATACGTAAATACTATAGAAAAAAGCCAAATTTTAAGATTAGTGGTTTCCTTACCCCATAATCTTTGTGACAGTAAAAATCCGGCATAAAAGAACACCCCAAAAATGACTGCTATTTTTATAACAGAAATAAAAATACCTAAGACCCCAAACATCAATCCTGTGGCTGATTGACTTTCATTTCTTTTCCGAGTGCTATATTCCTCCTCGCTTTCTCCAGGGAAAGCATCGGGATTATTCCAATCCATAACATTCCTTTTTTTTAATCTTGATTAATCAAACAAATGAGATAAGAAAATGATTCTTATGAACAATAAATTTAAAAAATATTTTTTTGGGAGTCCAAATTACTTTTAAAGTTTAGCAATAATAAAGTTTGATAACCTATCACCGATTTTTTAAGCAATAAAATCCTTCAAAAAAATTTCACTTTATACTGATGGACAAATAAAGCCTCTGAAAGCCATCCATACCGTATTTTCTATCACTCTAAGTGAAGGCCTTACATTGATCTCTAACACACAATTTTATAGATTATGCAAGGAGAAGATGATTTAAGAGGATTAGCCAAGATTATGGCATTTATGCGAGCAGTAAGTATCCTTTTGGTACTCATGCACTTTTACTGGTTTTGCTACGAGTTTTTCGCTCAGCGGGAATGGACATTGGAAGTCATAGGAAGGATACTTATTAATTTTAACAGAACCGCCGGATTGTTTCTGGCTCCATTCTATACTAAAGCATTTGCTCTGGTATTGCTTGCTCTTAGTTGCTTAGGAACCAAAGGAGTAAAAAATGAAAAGATCACCTGGTCAAAGATCTCTCTGGTCTTAATGATTGGTCTGGTGTGCTTTTTTCTAAATACCCCTTTGCTGAATCTCTCTACGGCGCTGGCTACATTACTATACATTCTGACCACCTCAGTAGGCTACATTGCCCTAATGGTTGCAGGGCTATGGATGAGCCGTTTACTTCGGAACCGCCTGATGGATGATGTTTTCAATAATGAAAATGAGAGTTTCCAGCAGGAAACCCAATTGATGCAAAATGAATACTCCGTTAACCTTCCAACCAAATTTTATTACAAAGGTCAATGGAACAACGGATGGATAAATGTCGTAAACCCCTTCAGGGCCACCATTGTACTGGGAACTCCTGGCTCAGGAAAATCATATGCCATTGTTAACAACTATATTAAGCAACATATTGAAAAGGGATTTTCGATGTATATATATGACTTCAAATTCGATGACCTTTCTACCATAGCATATAATCATCTTCTAAAACATGCTGACAAATACAAGGTAAAACCCAAATTCTATGTCATCAACTTTGATGACCCTCATCGAAGCCATCGCTGTAATCCACTAAACCCTTCTTTTATGACAGATATATCAGACGCCTATGAAGCTGCTTATACCATCATGCTCAATCTTAACCGTAGCTGGATTCAGAAGCAGGGCGATTTTTTTGTTGAGTCACCAATTATCTTACTGGCGGCCATTATCTGGTTTCTAAAAATCTACGAAAATGGCAAATATTGTACATTTCCCCACGCGATAGAATTGCTAAATAAAAAGTACTCCGATGTGTTTACTATTTTAACTTCTTACCCTGAGCTTGAAAATTACCTTTCTCCCTTTATGGATGCTTGGCAGAGTGGCGCCCAAGATCAGCTTCAGGGACAGATCGCTTCCGCGAAGATTCCTTTATCAAGAATGATCTCTCCCCAACTTTATTGGGTTATGACAGGCGATGATTTTTCTTTGGATATTAACAACCCTGAAGAACCCAAGATCCTTTGCGTGGGCAATAATCCCGACCGTCAGAACATTTATTCTGCCGCTCTCGGGCTCTACAACTCACGCATTGTAAAACTGATAAATAAAAAAGGGCAATTAAAAAGCTCTGTAATCATTGATGAACTACCAACGATATATTTTCGTGGATTGGATAACCTTATTGCAACGGCCCGTAGCAATAAGGTTGCTGTTTGCCTTGGATTTCAGGATTTTTCCCAGCTCACTAGGGACTACGGTGATAAAGAAAGTAAAGTGATACAAAATACAGTGGGTAATATCTTTAGTGGCCAGGTAGTTGGCGAAACCGCCAAAAACTTATCAGAGCGGTTTGGGAAAGTTTTACAGAAGCGCCAGAGTATGACCATCAATAGGAATGATACGTCAACATCGATATCAACACAGCTTGATAGCTTGATACCCGCCTCTAAAATTTCTACCTTAACCCAAGGTATATTCGTAGGGGCTGTTTCTGACAATTTTGATCAGCGCATTGAACAGAAAATTTTCCATGGGGAGATCGTAGTTGATAATGACAAAGTTGCTTCTGAAACAAAAGCCTATCAGAAAATGCCATACATCAGATCATTTTTGAATGAGAATAGAGAAGATATCATGAAAAAAGAAATTCAGGAAAATTACAAGGAAATAAAGTTAGATGTTGTATCCATTATTGAAAGAGAAAAAGAACGGATCAATAACGATCCCGGTCTACAACATCTGATCAAGAAATAATTTCTTTCTTAAGCCAATTCCTGTAAATAACCAGGTTTTGCTTTTCATAAAGAAGCAAAGCCTGGCTTATGAAGTTTATAGCTAAAATTTACCTGCTAGATATGGCTTCTTCAATCCACTTTTCAAGATTATTAGCAATATCCGAATAAGCATTGTTTGCAGCAGGATTATAACACTTAACTATACTAGACAGCTTCTTTCCACTACCACTTAGGGTCAAGCTATCAAAAGGATTGGCACCTTGGCTGCAGGTTCCATTTCGGGGACATTTTAAATTATGAATATATATCCCTAGTACGGGCTTTCCATCATTCCAGGCCTTTTCAATTTCGTATTTCACCCATTTGCGATTCGCAGTATCCGATCCAACCAGAACTACCACACAACTTTTATATTTCAAATTATCATCGATCCATTTTTTTATGGATGCCTCGCCCCCTCTTTTCACTGTTTCCCATTCATTAGGCGAAACTGGTTCATTTCCCTCTAGGGCACCAATATTACGGATCAATTGAACCCTGAACACATCATTGTCATAATGAAAACTATAAAATATTTGCCTCTTTGCCATATTTATATTTTTTGTAGTATGTTAATTGCTTTAATTATATTTTTTATAAGATCTTCTTCAGAAATATCAGTCCTTCCCATTTCGCCAATAGCATCGAATAAATCGGTATTATCAGGATAGTATGCGCTTAAGTTACTCATTACCTTATCCCATAATACCCTAGATACTGCACCTGTTAAACCAATAGGTATAGGCACTACATGATGTTCAAGACAAATATCAAATTCCTCCAGCATCCCATCGGAATTGACAATATCTCCACCATTGAGTTTATTTCCAAATACAAAGAGTGCAATTCCCGCTTTTGAAATCATTTCTCTTCTATACTCTGTTCTCATTTCAGAAAGGCTTAACGTATCTGAGCTGATTTGCGGGAATGGACGGAGAATCAGCAAATCGTCTAAACTCTTATAATGGGAATTTAATTTAAAGTCTAATGCGCCATTAATTATAGTACTTCCGACACCCAGACCATACCCAGAAATTATTTTATACTCTTTCTCCGCTAATCTATAACTTAAATTATGAAGTAATTTTATTGCATTTTCTTCAGTAAAGGGAGAATAATCGTGAGCTGCACCCGAAATGAAAATATTTCTTCTCTTAATACGTTTTTCTATTTCAGAAAGGATAGAAGTTATTTCAGGATACTTTTTTATCATGATAGCATGAATTCCATATCTACGCAAATCTTCGATTTTAAGTTCCTGTTTGATCTTAGCATATACATACTCTTCATTATTTTGCGCCTCTGATTTATTTGGATCATTAAAACCATCTACTGAAACCTCTCTAAAAAAACAAAAATGGGTAGGTGTATTATCTTTTAACAAAATTCTTATCCTACTTAAAATGTATTCTAAATTGGGATCATCAAAACTGAATCCTATGAATAGAAAAGTCTTTGATAACAAATCACCTCTTAAAGCAGTGGAAAATAATTCTTTCTTATCATTATAGCTCTCATAATCGTCCTTTAGCAATACAGCTTCATCGGGAGAATCCTTGTCACCATGCATCTTATAGACTATCGCATTTTTTTTCTTTATATTACTTGAAAAATCTTCATTTCTGATTTTCCGTTCTACTGTTTTTCCTTCTGCTTCTAGAGTTCTTTCAATAAGCTGGTCATAATTGGTAGTCCAGAAAGTATCAATCCCAACTCTAGCCAATATTTTATGATTTTCACTTCCTTCCTTTAGTGTGGTAAACTCATTTTTTATTTTGTCGTTTATCTTTCCACGCTTAAACTTATTAAAATGATACTGTGCAATAGACAGTAGGTCATGTTCCTTATCTATATCCAATTTAAGTTCTTCCGCCAAATCTCTTAGAAGTTCCTTCCAGTTTACAAACCCAATAGACGTAGAAAAACCGGCACCAGCAAATATTGCGGCATCACCATTATTGATCTCAGTTACGAATGCATTGATAAATGCAAGTTGTTGTTGCGTAAATTCCATTCTATTATTGTTTTAGCCAATCTACAAGCTTAATTTTTGTTTCATTATATTCTACCCAATAAGTACCTGTAAAAGTGAAAAATTCTGAAGTAATTATTGGATAGATTTGTAGGTACTCTGTTCCGCTAAAGACATTATCATTATTGTTGGTAATGGGCATCACTGCAATATTCTTATGATACTTATGAGCATCTCCATAACCAAGCTCCCAATTACACCATTTAGAACTAATAGCAGCTTCAGTTGCCAATAAAATAAATTTATCGTTTTGTTTAATCTTTTCTTTTATCCTTGTTGCCGTACTACCATTAGTATTTTTAGGCATTTCATTATCCAACCAGTCCACATAAACATCTATCCCTAATTTATTAAGTAATGTGATGACTTGTTTGATAATTTCCTTTTCGTCATGTTTATGGGAAAGGAATACAGAAGTTTCAAAAGAATACTTGTTTCTTTTTCTTTTATCTTCCGCTTTGGTATTAAGTTGAATAAATTCATTCAAGTTTTCGCTCCTTACCTTAGCAAGAAGATCTTTTGAGATTAATTTTTCCATAGGTTATTTCTTAACTTAATAAGTTATATTAGCTTTCTTTGCAGATTTTGTACTTCCATAGGTTTGTGGCTTTTTCATATGCGTTTTCAATATATTTATTGGGATCACTTAAGAACTCATCTTGGTCTATTAGTGAGAAATATGATCCTGTTAGTCTGTCATAAGACTGACAGGTGGCACAATAATATCTATCATCTGTTCTTAAATTATATCGATTCCTATTAAGAATCTCAAAAAGATAATTCTTGTCGATATACCTTGAAAAACACCCATCTTGACTCATCCTTCTCGATATCAACCAATCGTAACTGCCATTTACTTTCATGACAACACCCAATATTCCATTTGTTCTTGAAGTCCGATCTTGTCTAGTTATTTCTTTTAAAGAATATTCTATTTCCCATTCCATCCATTCACTATGAAGCATGTTTGGCGAGACAATAACAATTGTAACAGAGGTGCCATAAATCATTTCTTTAAGATTATTCTTTATATTGTTAACCGTCGTCGAGACTAGGTTAGGAGATGTTGAGGTTTCCCCTCTATAATAATTAGCATCGTCTCCCAATTGGTTGATAATTTCATCACGCAATGCTTTTGCCTCACTATATTTATATGAAATAAAAGTCTCTCTTGCCATCTCTATAATTGTTCAATTAATAATTCCTGAAATAAACTCATATAGCCATAATCAGTAACTAACCTATCATTTTTAAATCTGTCAGGTAAAGCCTCTTCATAAACGAGTTTGGCAGCAGCTCCTGTACTTGCCACGGGCATGAGAAATGCTTTAGGGTGAAACTCCTTAAACATCTTAAATTCATCCTCAATACCTTCCATTCCTCCTATAAATACCGCCGCTTCAAATTTATGCTCTCCAAACATTCGCTCACGCATATGAAATACACTGTCAGCTAGTTTTTCACGTTTCTCTGTGAGAATGATGTTTTTAAATTTATCGTTGTCAGGGGGAAACAAATGCTCAAAGTACTTACTTTGATATAGTAGTACATGCTCTTGAATATTCAAATCCAATTTTTGCATTACATAGTAAATGATTGGTGTAATAGAAGGATGACCTCCCCAAATCAAGCGATGACCCGGTAAAACAGTAGAAGCCAATGCAACTATTGAATCCCGTATTGCAATTATATCAGCAGAATTGTAGTACTTCTGATCTCGTTCTTTAAAGGGGATACTGGCCGATAAGAAAATATTTTTTAATGATTTTGTAGCCATAGGTCAAATTCCTGTTTTTTAATTGTTTCAACATCTAATTGTCCATCTAAATACGTTAAATGGTCCAACCATTTTTGTCTTATTTTCACATCATCATATATCAGATACACTTCTTCAACATGAAAATCTTTAATTGCCTTTCTAAGCTCAGAAGATTGGTTGTAGTCCAAAGATTGTGGAATTCCCACCAATGGTATAAATATTCGTCTCTTGCTATTAGGTAATTCTTCTGTTAAAAACCTTTCGGGTTGGATATTAATTTGTTTTCCATTCTTACGAGCAGCGTTTAAAAACTCGGTAATCAGATTATCTTGCCTTGATGCTAAATTTCTTGCTCTTACAGATTCTACATGGGAAACAATCCCCTCGACCATCTGATCTGTGAGCTTTGATTTATCCTTATCAGAATAAAGCCCATTAATAAAATCTACAGTACTGAGTTGAGTAGGAAAACATACTTCTGCCATCCTTTCTAGTTTGTGATTTGGCCAAATTAGCTGAATGACACCGATTTGTTTTACACTTGCTTCGGCTATTTCCTTTTCACACCATTCACTTTCCATGAATCCAGGAGTATTTAAGACAACAATTACATCACAATCCGTCATCCTATGCCAAAGCTCCTCTTGAAATGGTTCCCCTTGTTTAATTGCGTGAGTATCTAAAAATACATCGAAGTTATGTTTCTCTAATGCTTCATATAACTGTATGGCTACAGATGTTGATTCATTTCTTTTATAGCTTATGAAGACTTTTCTTGCATTTCTAAGCTTGCCAAATGATTCAAGTACTAAATCAACAATTTTATCCTTCTGAAAGTTAGAAAATAACAATCCATTTTGATTACTAAGTATTGCTGGTATTTCTGTTCTAAATGCACCTTGTTTATAATAAATAGGCAATACCATATTTCCTTGATCAATCATTTTTGATACTTCATCAATATCCTTATGATTGCCTGCAGGGTCACCAAAATAAATAACAAAAGCAGGCTGGTTTCCTTTGTATTCGTTAATTTCTTTAGCACGAATAACTTTATAGAAATCCTTTTGGAGTTTTAATTCTTCGATTTTTTGATGGTATAGAGCAACAAGCTCCTCTGTTAATGGGGTAATTGTCCCCAGTAATATGAGTTGATATTTAAACATCTCTTACTGATTTAACTATTATTTCTTGGAGTTACAATTCACACTTTGAGGGAAACATCTGCAGTTCTACAAATATAATTTGATTTTGGATGATGCTTACACCAAATACTTAATTCAAAATTGAGTTTTTAACAAGAATTTATAACATTAAGCATTTCTGCTAATATAATAAATCCTCTCTATTCAGCCTATATTTTACGATGAATATTACTTCGAACCTGAGTTTTAAAAAAGTAGACAAATAAAATCTCCTTTAGTACATTATTGTTGTCGATTTTTCCTACTAGAAATATGATTTTATCAATTTCTAGGGGTCAAATATTACACTGTATGTTCATAATGGAAATCAAAGCATTTCTCTCGGCAGCTAGTACCCTTCAGTAGGCTAAAGATAATGACTTATACAACAGATGACTTCTAAGTATGATTCAATGATCCATCACCCAATATTCGGATAATGAATACCTATAAATTTCGCCGTATTTCTATATTATTTTGTATTAACGGCTGAATAACATATAAAATCATCCGAAAATTCTAGTATTGCATTTCGTTTTTTTAATAGATATTAAAATTTAAAATAGAACCGGGATTCTTCCTTGTTTTTTATTTATCTTTTTTAGTATAGGGGATGATCTCACCAGGCTCCGCTCCAAGGGCCCAGATCAATGTTACCAGTGTTACAGTATGAAGGTCACGTAAACCTCTTTCAATTTCGCTTATTCTGCCAACGCCCATACCACCGGCTGCAATGCCTAAATCAGTCTGTGTCCAACCGAGTTCAATTCTCTTTTTCCTGATGTTGGCACCTATCTCATATAATACAATTTTATCGTCCAAACGATCCATTTTCGCAAAATCCTGTCAATTTCTGGCATTTGATTTCTCACCTTTGGTAAATTTGCGTTTTTTATTTATTTTCGGCTTATAGAACGGATTTTTAGAACAGTATCGAAAGTTCAGGTTATAGTAATTTGATAATCAATTGCTATTTATCGCAATTTTCAAGGATTAGATCATATTTAAACTTGACGTGTGCGAAAGATTCCATACTTGCATTACCTTGGACGGGAGAGCAGGTAGTCGGGAAAGCGATGCTCGCAGCTCATTGGCGCGGGCACTCGCTTGTTAATGTTAGTCTGTCTCCCGTCCAAGGTAATCAGACAAAACGTTAGGCAAGTGAGTGTCCGCGTCATTTTTATATACGCCAAAGCAATATTCATCGTAGGGTATCAATACCCATAAACATTCATGGTATGAGTAAACTCTTATCAGACGAAGTACGTTATTACCGTTATTTGGTGCTTACTCTTATTATTCTTCTGGGACTTAGCGCCATTTTTTCTATTTTACTTTCCATTCTTTTAGTACACAGTAATTTGTCGTGGGAACATGCTGAAACAGATATTCTTTCAGCCCTACAAAACCAAATCCGCCTCTTTTTACTTGCTGTATAACCCATTTTTGTTTTCTAAACCACGCCTCCCAAAATTACAGTAATGGCTCTAACATCTTTTTATATCATACAGGTTGACACCCATCCCGAAACTTCCGGTATTGTGCATTTCCGCTACCTTTCGGTGCATTGCCCCATCGCATTCGCACTCATGCACACTACAGCTGACAAGCAAAGCTATTTATATAAAATAATGCTTCTTTTTGTTCCCGATGGTAGGCAAATGAACCAATCTATAGTTACAGATATTAAATATATTGGCTCTAAGCAAGAGCT
Source organism: Chryseobacterium paludis (assembly GCF_025403485.1). Classification (NCBI taxonomy): domain Bacteria; kingdom Pseudomonadati; phylum Bacteroidota; class Flavobacteriia; order Flavobacteriales; family Weeksellaceae; genus Chryseobacterium; species Chryseobacterium paludis. Next base: position 174,630 of record NZ_CP099966.1, on the reverse strand, counting down.
GGCAAACTGTATTTCTCACTTGCTTCTTTATGGTGAAAACGCAAGGGTAAACGTAAATGTAAACTAATCACTATGTCAACTACCAATACTTAGCAATGGTTATTACCAAAATCGTTTACAAAGAATTTACACTTTGGTATTAGGAAAAATTTTATTTTGATTAAACCCTTTTCCATGAGCTATTCCCTCGAATCCATCCGTCATATTGGTACATCTGGTGTAAGTGAAGCACAAAAAAGGATTATTTTAATTGTCAACACCATTTCCATTATTACCTCCTTGCTTGCGGTTTCAGCAGGGACATTTCTTTTTATACTCACTGGGAAGGCTGCTATTGGTATTGCGGCTTATACCGAGGTGGGTATGTTTTCCAGCATTATTGTCATGAACCATTATAGGAAGTATGGTGTGGCACGTATTGCCATTCACATCTTCCAAAATGCAACTGTACTATATTTCGGCCTGCTGTTCGGAAAACATGTAGACGTAAAGTTAATGATCGTTTTCTTAGGGATCATACCACTTCTTTTATTTTCCGACAAACATGTAAAGATTACCTGCTTCATTGTGACCTGCGTAACCTTGTTTATTCTCGAATACAATTACCAGTATCCCATTTTCGAACCAATATCCCTTAGTCTCCATGATGAGCGTATTACGCGCTGGTTAAGCCTATCCGTTATTTTGTTTTTGGTAATGGTTGTGGTCTGGTTTAATGAAGAAGACAAGCGAAAAGCTAATGAATCCCTTGCACACGCCAATGAAAAATTGGAACAGCTTACTGACCAGCTGCAACAATTAGTAGCATCAAAAGTCAAATATGTACAGCAAATAACTCATGAAATCAGAGGGCCATTTAATGCTATCTTTTCAATTGCCCAGCAGTTACTTGATAAATTACCCAAGTTTGATAATTTTAAACAAATCGAAGATGATATCCACACACTCAATGCAGGCTGCTATCAAACACTTAATATTATCAACAGTGCTTTAGATGTTTCTAAATTGGAAGTGGGTGGCTATCCGGTCACAATGAGTACGATCTGTGTTCGCAACTGGATAAAAGACATTATGGACATCTTCCAATACATAGCTTCCCATAAGCAGGTCACTATAAAAACAATAGTTCGGCCACGTGTTCCCAGTCACATTGAAGGAGATCATGAAAAATTGACACGGATTGTCAATAACCTACTGTACAACGCCATTAAATTTACCCGTAAAAACACTACAGTAACAATTACAGTAGATAGTAATGAAACATTTTGGAACATCAGTATTGCCGATCAAGGCAAAGGTATACCTAAAATAGAATTGGATGAAGCCTTTAAAATATTTCATTCCAGCAGTACTGACAGTGCAGAAGGAACGGGCCTCGGGCTTTATTTCGTAAGTGAAACCATTGGCCTTTTGAAAGGAAAGATAGAGGTCTTTACCCGCTCTGGACATGGTAGCAACTTCGTTACTCAATTCCCATTAATAACAGCTACTTCCATCCCAGAATCCCAGGCAGATGGGCATTCCCTAAAGCAGCCTGATCTTTTGGGGAAACAAATACTCATTATTGACGATGATCTGATGCAAGCCACTTACTTGAAAAAATTTTTGGAAAGTAACGGTGCCATCGTGCGTCTTGCAGAAACTGGAATAGACGGTTTTAAGGAATTGGATAAACAGGCAGCAGATCTGATTGTTTTGGACAATACATTACCGGATATTAGCGGCATTGAGGCCCTCCGTGCACTGCAAAAAAGCCATTTCGACCTAATTCCCGTGATCATGGTAACTGCCGATAAGAATATAACCCGAGACGATGCAATAGCTGCCGGTGCTTGTGATTATCTTCTAAAGCCAGTTATTCTAAAGGAATTAAGAACACTGGTGCATAACTGTTTCCAGGTTACCTCTACCAATGAGTAATAAAAACAAGGCTAGATAAAACATTGCTAACAGAAAAATCCATAAATAAAGCGGCTGCGACTTGTTTGCAGCCGCTATTGGTATTTTTATCAAGCCAGTTCAGGTTGGTCATATTTTACTCACAACGATCCGAAAAAAATGCTTGTCACCCTTCCCCGTATCTATTGTCCTTACAATGGAACGATTAACCCGCTTGTCCATTTGGCGGAAGACCATACAGACGCATGGTTACGCCAATTTAACTTACTACCAGATAACACTGCTTATAAAAATTACAGGGCTCAAGGTTTTGCTTACATGGTCGCAAGAATGTTTCCCATGGCGCCGCAACCATTGCTTTTTGCCCTTACAGATATTAATAGTCTTCTTTTTTTACTTGATGATCAAATAGATCCAGTTTCAAAGGATTCAGGAAAGGATAAACTACAACTACGTCCTTTTATTTCAGCTTTTATGTCCGTTTTGTTTAACCCATTGCCTCAGAAGTATACTCACCCTTTTCTATGCGCCTTAGCAGATTTCTGGAGCAGGGTTACTGTCATAACTTCGGACCTATGGCAGTGGCAGTTTGCAACAGCACTTTGCCAAACCTTTCATTCCGCGCTCTGGCAGATGGAGAATGTTAAAAACGGTTACAAACCGACCTTAGAAGAATATAAAATGCACCGCCGTTTTTTAGGAGCTGCTAATATCGCTACTGCTTCCATACCTGCCGTTTTGGATATTACCAGCAATTGGGGCCGCCTGACAATGCAGGTTGCTGAACTTACAACCTTGGCTGAAAATATTGTTTGCTGGGCAAATGATCTCTATAGCCTCACCAAAGAAATCGAACAGGGAGATACCTATAACCTCGTCTTGATTATTCAACAGGTATACAAGCTGTCTTTGGATGAGGCAATCAATAAGACAGTCGGTATTCATGACCAGGACATGAAACGTTTTCAGATTAAGGCAGATGCAGTTGCAGGAAATTCCCCTTTACTTTCCAACTATATAAATGGGCTGAAATATATTATCCGCGGAAATATGGATTGGTCAGAAAATGAAACAACCCGCTACCAGTTTGCACATGTAAAATAATCATATCTACTTATGGGGCGGCTTTTGGCGCTTATTTTCTATCTCTGTTGCAAGCATACCAAATATAACCCGCTTATCCACTCCTATCAGATAAGCAGCAGCGTTGATTTCCTCTACAGTAAAAGAACCTAGATGTTTAATCCGGTAAAGTAAAGTTTGGTAGTTCATCCCCATATCTTTTGCAAAATTCGTTTTCTTCACAGTCGGGAAAATAGAGCTGAAGGTTGTAGCATGCCCCGCGTCAATTAATACTTTTACGGTAGCATACACCTCTTTATTCTGGATTTTATGAGTTGTCATTGCTGATTAGTGAAATATTATCTATCACTAATATGCTCTAATAATTGACTGCTGCTATTTAATATATGACATTGTATATTTTATAGTTCACTAATTAATATTTTTAGTTCAATATTTCATCTTTTTATTTAAAAGGACTATATTTGATTCTCGTAGTTAACTTACTGTAAGCTAGTTATGAGTACTCCTGTTTTCAACCAAAACAACTATTATTCTTATCTAGCTGCAATTTAGATATGCCCTTATTCAATTAAGGCAAGCTTATTTCCTTCATATTTCAGTTACCAATAATTAAGTTAAATCCCATAGCATGGATAATTATATAACTGGTAGTGGCAACCCGGAAAAGCTATCATTATCAGACTGTTTTTCCCATGACGAAGCAATAGAGAACTACAGACTGTTTCTTTGTTATTACACCAGCACCCGCGAATTCATATTACATCGCAATTCACAATACCGCAGTCAGTTTCTAACTATTGCCCCAATTGCAGCTGACCTGTTACAATTGCATTATGATCCTACGTGGAAAATCCGTCTAGATATTTTCACTTCGTATAATGCGACAGATATCTGCCAACATTTGCAGCAGATAAATGAGTATAGAAAGACATGCCCTTTCTACCTGCGAGCAACGTCAACTGAGCGGGCATATCTCAATCTATTTGTAGAAGTTTTGCTCCAATGGATCTGCGAGGTATTACCTGTGGCTCGCTAAAAACGGCTGCACAATAAACTGCAAATATAAATCACTGAAAATTATGCAAAGAATGAGACAAACAACACACGCCACAAAGATTATCAGCGATGAGGAACTATTTTGTGATGAGGAACTATTTTATGATGATGTACGTAGACAGGGAAGTGAAATGAAATCGAGCAATATCATTTTCGGTTACTATGCACTTATTGAAAAGCTACACAATCCGGTTATGAATGAAATCGCTTTGGAATGCGACTGGCCTATCTCAAAATATCAAAGAAAAAGAAAATCACCCGCCGAAACAGTTTCTAATGCTGAAAAAGAAAAGATCATTGAGATACTCACCAAAAAGAAAAAGCAATTTGATAGGAATTTTGAGCTGTTCATGGCATCTGCAAAAGTGGATAAGAGCACTAAAAAACGTCGGTAAAACTTTAACAATAAATAATTATCATGATACCAGTTTCATTCAACAGAACCAAATCTTACGATGTTATAAATATTATGCAAATTACCTAAGGTTCATATTTCACCTATTTTATAATAGGAGATACATTTAGCTATCAATCGAAGATAAAAATTTGTGTATTCAACTATTTAATACTAAAATAGCATATAACAAAGTCAAAGGAGCCCTCTTGGGATGTGGACACCTTTCAAGTGGGTGAAGGTGTTTGCTTCAGAAGCAATGGGCTCCTCGGCCACAGTTACCTGCCCTGTATGAATCTCTGGTTTTTCAATTGACAACATTATGGTTCTCTCCACAGAAGCCAGCTGGGTTTTGAGAGCTGATAAGTGTTTTTCTTTGGGCCAACTACCTCCAACTACTTCTTCAAGTACCGGCAAGTCCTTTTCCAATTCTGTAATTTTTATATGCTCCTGTTCTATGAAGCCAGGGATTTTCTCAAGGGCGTTTAAAAAATTAAGTGATGCGGTCTTCGCATCTGTAGCCATCATCCCATTATTATAGCTGTATTTAATTCCGCCTTCGCCTTGTACAAAAAAGCGGTTATATTTTACGGCCTCACCTTCTTTTTTCATAACCTCTGTTTTCACCAAAAGGGAAAAACCATATAGTGAACCAATTTCCTGATAATTCCCTTCGGCAGCGAATTTCTCAGATAACATATTTAACCTGGCACCTACCTCTTTTACATTAGCATTTTCTGCAAGACCTATAAGTCGGATAGGATTGATTACCGTACCATCAGCATTTTTTCTAATCCTTCCTTGGAGGTGATCCCAATCGATATTCATCCGCTGCAAAAGAGATCTGTGGGATTTCAATTCGGCCTTGGTATCTTCGAGCTTAAATCTGGAGCTGCTCTTCGAACGGCTGAATGCTTGGCGCTCGCTTTCCAGTCCTGCGATCTGTTTTTCAAGTTTGGCTTTTTCAAGTAAATCGGTATTACCCGACAATATAGCAACGTATTCAGAATAATTCATTCCTGTACTTTCATCCATTCCCCCTTCATCAATGGTCCGTTTTCCCAAACTGTTTCTCTTAAGCTGATCAATAAACACCTGCTTGTTGTACAGGGTATTGAATTTGAAACTATCTAGCGATTTCTCAACGGCATAAATGAATACATCCACTTTATTGCCAGCAAAAAATTTGGCAATTTCATTGCCTTTTCTCACTGCCCTACCATCTCGCTGAGCTAAATCACTAGGGCGCCACGGAATATCCAGATGGTGAATAGCAATAGCCCTCTTTTGAGCGTTAACTCCTGTGCCAAGCATCTCTGTAGACCCGAATAATACCCGTATTTTACCTTCATTGACATCCCGGATAAGTTCTTTACGCTGCTTTTCTGTTTTGGCCTCCTGTATAAAACGTATTTCATGCGCTGGTATCCCGTGGTCAGTGACAAGCTTGCGCTTAATCTCAGTATATATGTTCCATTCACCAGGCTTATAAGTTCCAAGATCCGAAAAAACAAACTGTGTTCCTTTCTGTGTGTTAAATTTCTTGTGATACGATGCAATATTAGCAGCGCAAAGGGAAGCTTTATTGCCAGGATGGTCTTTATATTTCGGACTGATTAGCCTCATGTCGAGAGACATCTTCCGGGCATAGTCAGTAGCAATCAGCATCTTCGCTTTTTCTTCACTCTGAGAAAGTTTGGGCCTTCCCAATACTTCTGCATTTCCACTCTTGGCAAATTCCATCAACTTTTTAATGAAAACCTCCTGATCAGGAGTCGGTGGAATGTGGTACAGAATTTCGTTTTTCTCAGGGCGGTCAATACCAATATCTTTGGCGGTACGGTAATCGGTTATTTCTGCATAAAACTGCGCAAGTTCAGGTACCTTAATGAAAAAACGAAATCGTTCCTTTGATACAATGTTATTGGCAACCGAAAATTCATAATCTACAGTCTTACGGGCAAATATGGCCGCCCAAGCATCAAAGCAAGTAATACCCTGCTTTTCCATAGCTTTAGGACGTAGGTATTTAAAAAGCAGGTACAACTCTGTTAATGAATTACTGATCGTCGTTCCTGAAAGGAAAGTAGCACCCAAATCTTTACCCGAACGCTCCTGGATCGTGCGGAGGGCAAAAAGCAGGTTCATCGCCTTCTGACTCCCAGCCATATTTCCCAATCCGGCAACCCTGTCATGCCGCGTATTGAACATGAGATTTTTGAACTTATGGCTTTCATCAACAAACAAATGGTCGATACCCATCATCTTAAAGTCTACAATATCGTCCTTGCGGGTTTCAATGTCATGTTTTAGTGTTTTGAGCTTAACTTCTAAATTTTGTCTGCGTAACTGTACTCCTTTCAACATGGCACGGGAGACATTTTTCCCCTGAGACTCCAGAACCCTCAAATTCTCTTCAACACTTTCAAGCTCCGCTTGCAGAATTTCTTGTTGCAGTTCAGGAGACTGAGGGATCATACCAAACTGATCATGGGTAAGAATAACACAGTCCCAGTCATTGTTTTTAATATCACCAAAGATGCGCTGGCGTTTTCCAGGAGTAAAATCATCTTTGCCAGGATATAGTATTTTGGCATGGGGATAAGCCTTCCGATAGGTTTCTGCTATTTCATGAACATTAGCCTTTAATCCAATGATCATGGGTTTATAAGCGAGTCCCAAACGCTTCATTTCCTGTGCTGCAGTACACATGATCAAGGTCTTACCTGCGCCCACCTCATGATCACAAATGGCTCCGCCATTAAGTTTAATCATCCATACAGCATCTTTCTGGCTGGGATATAAGTCCTCCATACCCAAAGCTTTGCGGTCAAGGCCAGGGAATGCCTGATGAGAACCGTCATACTGCGGACGGACAAAGCAGTTAAAGTTATCGTTGTATTGATCAGTTAACCGATTTTTAAATTCATGATCCTGCGCATATAACCAGTCGGTAAAAGCTCCACGGATCTCATCAATCTTAGTATTAGCCATCTGAACCGCCTGAATATCCCTTACCGTTACCTCCTGATCCCCTATCATCACTTTCTTAGTGATATCTGGGGTTGTGTTCACAAGTGCATATTTTAATAGCGCAATACCATCATACGTGCGGCTTTCAGACTTAATGGCGTACTTTTCCGTGATATGAATATTCTTGGATGGACAATGGATGGAAAAATCATCAGTACTTTCCATGTATCCGATGTTCACCCCTGTGTTAAACAGAGAAGAAGCAAAACGACTGTAGATCTCCGGGGCTATCCACCTTTCCCCTAGATTAAAATCAAGCTCCTCAAACTCAATCCGCTCCGGCCTCACACTTTCCAGTACCTTCAGGCTAAGGGTAGCCTCGTTGTCCTCTGGATATTTGAGAAGGTAGGAACTAATTTCTTTAGCCTTGGTTACGACATCTCCCGAAATCCATTTTTCGGAGATCTCATATTGTCTTTCAATAGGGTTATAATATATACGACCATGGAGAGCCGTCTTTAGCTCTTCTTTGGTAATCCCACTGATCTGTTCCATATACCCCAAATCGACACCTCCAAAGATATTCAGGGATGCTATTAATGCCTCTTCAGGAGTTTCTACAACGGTCAAAGATGTAGAAAAACTGACCGGATGGTTAAAGATATCAGCCTTATGAATCACACCTCCTACCACACGCTCTAAATAAGGTATTTCCTTACCGGAACTGTCCGTTTTGATCAACTTAATGTTTTCTGCTTCATTCAGCTTTCCATATTTCTTGATATAGGCATCATACAGGCTATTAAGATTTCTTCTTTCTTCCTTGTGTTCAGTGTGTAGTTCTGCCTCTTTCTGATAAAGATCCTGATAGGCATCCCGGAGAGCGATATAGGCTTTAGCTCTTTCCTTTTGACTAGAGGGTAAACTCAATGGATGAAACGTTGCTGTTTTTCTGTGTCTATCCATTTTTTGGAGATACCCCACAGTTCCTTGATATCCTACCAGACAATCATCCCTATAAAAGTTCTTCCACTGCCCTGAGTAAGAAACGGGTGCATCCGGATTAGTGATTGTAGTTTCTACCTGATCTTCCAATGAGGAAAATAGATCTCCAATAACGCCATTTTTCTCGCTCATCTTGGAGATTGGTGCAGGTGGAGTCATTTTTTTATCAGCTGCATTTACTGGCAAGGAATCAAAAAGCCCAGGCTGCCGACGAGGATGTGTTTTCCCTTTGGAAATACTAGTTTTTTTCTTTGATGGAGATGCTGCTATTGCAGCGTTTGCATTATGATCAAAAAGGCTAAATAAACTTAACTGCACCTCTACCTGCGAAGAGTGGGCTTCCATTTTGGGAGCTGTAAGCTCTTTCTTTTCTTTAGGAGCTGCCGGAGAAGTGGTGGCTACGAACTGTTTTCTCTCGTCATCCAATGCCACCAACGATGGTCTATTAATGGATGGCAAAGCAACTTCCTGAAAGAACTTGTTATAGAGTTTAAGATCAAAACGATTTTTAAAATCGGTTGTTAGTATATTCTTAGTTTCATGAGCAATAGCGGCTATACCGCCACTATGTAAAAGCAAAGTTGTTGGCTTTCCATATCCGTCAGTAGATGCAATGGTTTTATTACTTACAACTGGATTAGCATATCGGATGAAAGCATTGATATGATCATTTTGCTCAGTAGGTAATGTCTCGCAGAAATATTTCTCCAATTCTGAAAGCCCCTGTTTGTTACTATTTTTCTGTAGGACTACCAGGTCACTACCTACATCGGTTCCTGCGTAGTCTGAAAAAAGGTTGTTGGGGAAACGTACTACCGATAGCAACTGGTGTTCTTTCATCAGCGCCTCACGTATAGCATGATTGCCTGGACTGTCCAACACCCCACGACTTGTGATAAAGGCTAGTATCCCCCCGTCACGGAGGGCATCAGTCCCCTTCAGGAAAAAATAATTATGGATACCACGCGACGCCTGCATACGAGCAGCATCGTTACCGCGTGAATAACTGAGATCAAAAACGGCACTTGTTCCGAATGGAATGTTACCTGTCACAACATCATAACTATTTAAGTCTTCTTTGGGAAATTCTTCAAAACCACTGATATGAATATCCTGATGTGGATATAGCTGTGTAAGGATCTTCCCTGTTAAAATATCCTTTTCGTAAGCGGTAGTATGTAACACCTCTTTTCCCGAAAAAGGAAGGAGGAAAGCACCTATTCCTGCTGAGGGTTCAAGAAACCTCCGAATGTCTACTCCATGCTCTTTAAATACCTCAGAAAGAACATTGACTATTTCTGGAGGGGTATAAAATGAGGTGAGTACTGAAGTACGAAGGCTATCAAGAAATTGACGATATTCCTTCTCATCACCGGCATTTTCCCGAAGAAGCTTAAACAATTCCTGTGTAGAAGCAAAGAGGCCATGTTCATAATCTTTCCAGTGCTTTATATCGTTAGGATGGTCAGCAGGGTTAAGAACAAATTTAAGTCCGCCGAAACCACTATACAGCATAAGCATATTTCTTTCAGCCTCGGTAGCATGACGCTTTTCTTTCTCTAATCGAAACATCGTACGCACTGCCTCTGTATTCTGCCTAAGATGCTCACGCTTACTAAAGGCCATGATCTTCAATCCAGAGTTGAATAGTTCCTGTCAGCTCCGTATAGAGCAATTCGTAATCCTGATGATCCTGAAAATCATCAGTCAGGATATAACCTTTAAATACTTCTTCACATACCGGAAGCATCTTCATGGCAAAAGGCTGTAACTCTTCATCCGCCATCAACCTGTCAAACTCATTACATACCACTTTAAACACGGTATCGTATCTTGAAAAATGCAGCCCCTCAAAAAGGACTTTTTCAGCCATACGTAAACTTGCATCGTGGGAATTCCCTGCCTTAAATGCCTGTTCATAAACATTTGCGCAATTTGTGGAGCGCTCCTCCACAAATGCGGTATCACCCACCTTTTCAGGGAAACTGCTCACTAGCAATTCCAATAACCTTAATGTGAAATAAGAAAGGTCTTTTGCTTCTATACTCATACTCTTTTCTTTAATTTAAATCAAAGTCAAAAGTATCATGGAAAGTCAGTGAATCTTGGAGATGGCCTCCCATGTCCACTATTGGCTGCCATAGGCAATTTTAAAACCTGAATTGCAAGAGAAATTCGTATTTTTGGAGGTACGAAAAATGATTCGTTAAAACACCATGATGCATATAATCCCTACATTGGATGTCTCCCAAATTTTACTCTTTGAATTTTGGCTACAGGATGCCATGATGAAGTTTGATAGCAAAGGTGCTAAAGAAGTCGCCGGGTATATTGAAGATGGTCTTCATGGTGGAAATCCTTATATATATCAATATATGAGAAGCATTAACTACGACTTTTTCACATTAAAAGGAGGGGTTAATGCATTTAGAAAACTTCCAGACTTACTACGACGAGGAGTATACTCTACTGAGGAATATAAAACCTACAAGATGTTTTTAGAAAATGAAGCTAAAAGGCTGCATTGCGAAATATCTGACCTGGAACTTAGTGATGGTGATTTTGATTACGAAAGTGTTGTATGGTAAGGAAAATAAAAACTCCCCATTAAGGGGAGTAAAAATAGATTCCTAGTTTCTGTATCTTTTGAAGCACTTTATACAGACTTAAATTCAAATGAAGATTCTCCTTTTTCATTTAAGACGATGTAAGCATCAAATTTCTTTCCTGACTTGCTTTTCATGCCTTTAATCAGCCCCGTTTTCCCTTTCGTAGTGAGACTATCTATATCTGTATTAGTTAATACTACTCCACATACATTTCGGAACTGAAACCAGTTACAGGATTCATCAGGGCATTTTACAATCTTGTCCCGAATAAGCAGATGCTGTTTCTTGCACTTCGGACAGACCAGTGCAGGTAGTTTTTCTATGGAATCGGATAAAGCCAGCAGTTCCCTGGTAATTGACCCCGCATAAGTCTCCATTTCTTTTTCAAAGGTCTGGGCATCGCCTTCCTTATTTTCGATCTTTGCCAAAGCAAGTTCCCATTCAGCCGTCATTGAAGCATCAGCAATCTTTTTGTCTTTTACCCAATTATAAACCTGCAATCCTTTATCTGTCGGGATCAGTGATTTCTTTTCACGAATAATATATTCCCGACTGAAGAGTGCCTCAATAATAGCTGCCCTGGTAGCAGGTGTTCCGATACCAATGCCCTGTAAAACCTTACGCTCATCATCATTTTCAATTTCCTTCCCCGCATTTTCCATAGCAGATAATAAACTTGCCTCAGTATAAAGCAACGGCGGCTTAGTTTTCTTTTCCAGCACGCCAGCACGTCCAATCTTCAACTCATCACCCACATGTAGTTCCGGGAGCTCTTGAGCAGTACCATTTTCTTCATCTATAAAACTTCCTTTAATACCACGCCAGCCTATATCCAGTATTTGGCATCCTTTCAACGTAAAATCATAGTGTAGCGCCTGTAAAGTGACATCTGTGATTTTCTTCTCACAGGCTTGTCCAACAACCTCTAACAGACGTAACGCAATCATATCATAAATAGCATTCTCCTTTGCCGGTAGCACCGTAGGAACTTTCTCAGTCACCAGTAGCCCATGATGGTCAGTTACTTTTACATCATTAACAATACGTTTATTGAAGCGGCCCCAAGTAATCTTTTTACAAGCTTCCTTTAAGGACGGTTTTTCATCCAAGGCTCTGGCAAGAGCTGGAATCTCAGGCCACAGATCTTCAGAAATATACCTACTACCTGTGCGCGGATAGGTAATGAATTTATTCTCATACAAGCTTTGGGCTATATTTAGGGTTTCTTCAGCAGAAAATCCCAGGCTTTTGTTTGCCTCCTTCTGTAGCCCTGTAAGATCAAAAAGTAGCGGCGGTTGTTCAGTAACTGTTTTATGCTCCACTGTGCTCACCGTTGCTATGCCTATCCGTATAACGGCTTTCTGCACATCTTCCGCCTTTTGCATGTTGTCCCACCTGGAGACCGAGAGACTGCTAAAATCCGTAAACTCCTTGCGATGCCAAAGCTGAACCTGCCAGTATTTCTGGACAACAAAGTTTTTGTTTTCCCTATACCGCTTACAGATCAATGCCAAGGTTGGTGTTTGTACTCGTCCCAAAGAATATATTCCACTGTTGGCGGTGATGGTCAACGCCTGAGAAGCGTTAATCCCCACCAGCCAGTCTGCGTGACTCCGTGCTCTCCCCGCCTGATAAAGACCATCAAAATCACCTCCTGGCCTAAGATTCTCAAAACCCGACCTTATTGACTTTTCCGTAAGGGAACTTATCCAGAGTCGTTCAAAGGGTTTTGTACATTGCAGATATTGATAAATAAAACGGAATATAAGCTCGCCTTCTCTTCCTGCATCTGTTGCTACAATAATACTGTCACAGCTTTTAACTACTTTATCAATAACCATTAACTGCTTTAAAGCTCCCTTATCCGGCTCATAAGCCTTGTTTTTTCTCACTTTCCTTACTGTCAGTACAAATGGATCAGGCAGGATCGGTAAAGACTCCTGCCTGAAACCTGTAATACCATAATCTTCTGGCATTCCCAGAGCCACCAGGTGACCCAAAGCCCAAGTAACCTTGTAACCACCCCCTTCGAAGTAACCGTCATTCTTTTCGGCAGCCCCTAAAAGAGAAGCAATCTCCCTGGCTACACTCGGTTTCTCTGCAATTATTGCTTTCATAATATCTCTTTGATGAATTATTCACAACTATAATTTTCTCCCATTAGATTTAATTGTAGTCTCAGGTTTTTGATCCTCTTGCTGCTTGGCATTTTTAGGAGTTTGCTGACCTGGCTTCAACGGCTCCTGAATCTTGTTGGTAGCCTCATTAGTCTTACCACCAGAATTAACAGCTACCTGTGTGGCATGAGCCTGAGAAGGTTTCACTTTATCTTTCAGCGCATTAGGATCTTTAAAGGAAAACATGGTTTTTCCATTCTCCTTATTAAAGGTGATATACCCTTTATATTCTTCCCCTTTCTTATCAATAAGCCCAGTCACATACACTGTCTTCCCTTCTTGAAACTTTTGGAATTGTTTGTCATCAAGTTCCTTACCCCTAAAGACTCTTGAAGCCTCCTTTATTCCATTTTGGCCTTGTGACAAGTGGTTACTATTATTTCTATCAAAAAGAAATTCTACATAACGTTTGTCAGCATTAAACTGAACATTAGCATCGAATTTTTCTCCTTTACTGGAAGTCATCCCTTCAATAAAGAGGGGCTTGCCTTCTTGTAAGGTCTTCTTTTGGTCTTCACTTAAGATGATCCCTTTAATTTCATTTGGGATTTTGATCCAATCAGAACGATATGCCACAAGTTCATTGGTCAATCGATCAACACTAATTAAAGACGGAATAGGTTCACCCGTTTTGGGGTTCGTCAGATCAACAATACGTCCCATATTCCCGGTCATCCGTAGGTTAGACTTATCCTCGTCAGTAAATTGATGACCAAAAAAATGAGAATTAAGGTTGGGCTCTTTTCGGATGCCATGAATGGCCATCACTACTTTTCCGCCCCTCTCCTGAAGGGACAGCCTCCCTTCACCGCTTAGGATACAGGAACCCAGGTTAACATTCACAGGAACTACTACATTAGTTTTATAACCTTTAAGTAGCGGTTCCAAAAGATTCTTCTCTTCCAGCTTCTCTTTACTTAGGCCCAGGTTAGATATTGTTTCCCAGTCGATCTGTTCGGGCTTAAAGCGGTATTCCTGTGAAACTGCTTTTTCTGCTGGTGCTACTGTATTGGTTTGCGGTGTTACCTCTGTTGTGTCCATTGTAATTTCTTTTTTTTGTTGATGTTTTTGTGTTTCTTTTACCTGATGTTTTTCCATAAGTCCTTCTCCCTCTTTCGTAGGAGAATTAATATGATCTTGCATTTTCTTCGCCATCCCAATGGCAGATTTCAAAGGAACTTTAAAAAATGAAAAACGAGTTGGGTCTTTGAGCTGGCGAAAAAAATTTGAAAAAAAATTGGTAAATAAATCCCCGTGCATATCTACACGCATGAACTCACTCTGGTTTTTTTTCGCTACATCTGCCTTTTTTAGCTGCCCATCCTTATCAATTCCGGTAACTGCCGAGATTTTCTTTTCTTCTTTATCCAACACCAACAAGATCTCATGAAGTTGTCCGGTCTCGGGCAGTGGCTCTTTTGTTAAAATTTCTTCTTCCATTATTTCATTATTTTTATTCGAATGTAGCCTGAGATAAATATCATTCAGAGTGTTCTGTCCGCCTTTGTCCGAGAAAGGCATTTATAGTGTCGATCTTAGCTAATCTTCTATTGGGTGCGATAATCCTTCTCGCATAAACTGATGAACGTCTGAAAGCTTATAGTAGGTTCGTCCACCGAGCATATAATACCGAAGCTTTCCAGAACTTCGGTACCGCTGTAATGAACGCCGGCTGACTTGAAGGGTACGACATGCATCCTGATTATTTAAAAGCTGTTCATTATCTATGATATACCTCCGGTTCTCAGGAGTTTTTCTTTGATACTCTATTGCATCTTGATTGGAGATGGTCTGCCCCTTTTCCTTATCCAAAATCAGAAGAATCTTCTGTAGCTGTCCTGCAATGGCTCGCAGTTCTATTTTCAGGTCTTTTCTTTTCATAGTTTCTTTATATTAATTAAGAGGGATAGGAATAAAGTGACTACCCAGAATCCTTTCTTCTTGAAGGACATTTATCCTGAATTAGGCTTTTTGTACCGGGTGGGAGAACCCTTCCCTGATAAACTGATGTACGTCTGAGAGTTTATAGTATGGTTTGCCACTGATTCTGTAATAAGGTAGTCTTCCCGAACCACGGTAGCGCTGCAATGATCGGCTGCTAATCTTAAGGATCTGAAGCACATCCTGGTTATCCAAAAGCTCTTCACCATCTACTAAATGCTGTCGCTTATCAGAAGACTTTAGCTGCTCTGCCAGGATATCAAGGCGGGTTGAAATCCGCTCCATCCATGCGATAAATTCCATCTTGTCTATATTCATGATAATGGGGTTTTGCTTCTTACAAAGCTCCTCACACTTCATTAAATTGATTGCCAAGGCTTACCCACCGCATTGCTATTTTTTTTAAATAGCACTAAAAATCATACTGCTGTACTTATATAGAGGTTTGAGAGGAATGGCAAAGTAATTGGGAAGGAAACAGGACGAGATGCCAATGGGCACACATGGGCATCAGTTTGATTGACAATGATGAGATCGCTATAAAATTGGGAGGCCCAATTATAAATCCTTTTCCTTATAGGAGTCAAGGCTTGATTTAAGTCGGTCCAGGTAAGAATCACCGGTACGAAACTTCATTCGGTGAAAAGCATGATTGGCATCCCCTAACTGAACATTAAATACCATCTGGAATAAGGTCACCAACTGCCGGATGCTTAATTTCCCATATCCCACCGACTGAGAAGCGTGAAGAGCATAAATAAGCTCGATGAGCGCATTTTTAGATTCAGTCCATAAAAATTTTTTATCTCCAAGATTTTCCGGTAATGAATTACCGGATTGATCAAATTGCCCAGAAAGGCGTAAATGAAGATATTCGTACAATAATTCACATTCTATGATTCGTGCCGCTTCATAATCGTAATAGGTAGAAAAACGATGGTCAGCATCGAAAAAACGGCTCCTTGCACCAGGCAGCAAATCAAGGTGTCCTCTCACAAAATACTCCTCATCTTTCTCTGTGCTTTCAGACCTGTAATATTTATAGAAATCAGTTCCCGCAATATCCCTGATATAATAACTTTCGAGTTTTTCTAGTTTTCCCTTGAAATATTTTTGAGAGATATTACCTACTTCAACAGGTCTGCCGGCTTCAATCTTAAAAATCTTATTGTAATAAAGCAGCTTCCCAAAAATCAGCGGCTTAATGGTCCTAAAAAACTCAATTTCATCCTCAGTATTCTCAAATCCCTCTTTAAGCACACACTCTTTCAACTTTTCAAGATGTTCATGCAAACAGGTCATCATCTTTCGGGATTCTGTTACCACTCGCTCAGGGGCTAAAGTAATTCTCTCCTCTTCCTCCTTTAAGATTTTTAGAGTGTTTCTGAATGTGGGTTTCATGGATTTTAATTAATGGGTTATGCAAACATTTATGGGGTAATTTCTTAATATTAACGATACATTTTGAGCTAAACGTCCCAGTGATAATTGAATTTATTAGCATACGATTTCTAAGCCTATTGCCAAGGGGATCTGGTCTGAAGAATATTTGTCACTGTAAATTTCTCTTTTTCTTATCAATTATAACAACGCTGGTTCATTTCTGTTATCTTTGATTGAATTAGTGCCCTATTTTCAAAATTATTCGAGGACTTTTGGTGATTGAAAATCTCTAATTACATTGTTCATTTTCAGATTATTTCTAGCAAATAAACGATATCTGCCAATTCTACCCCACTCAGAACATCTTTTGAGAGTTTTTTTTAATATTCTCGTTTTATTTCCTGTAGATATGATTTGGGAGAATTTCCCGTATACTGTCTGAAAATACGGTAAAAGCTGGCTTCGGAATTAAAGCCACACTCGAAAGCTATACCGGTAAGACTTAAATGCTTATAAGCGGAATCATCGAGCCTTTTTTTGACTTCGTTTACCCGATAACCATTCACCCATGCTCGAAAATTCAGTCCGAAGCCAGCATTAATAGCCGCAGAAACTTGTCCCATCGGATAACCGATTGCTTTGGCCATTTCCCTAAGGCTCAATTCCGGTTCCAGAAAAAGAAGATGCTTCTCCATGGACTCTTTCAATGCTGATAGAATATCAGAATAGTCCTTTTCCTGTTCGATCATTGGTTCAGAAATATCCGGAAAATCTGCTGATTCGTCTTGTTTTTCTAACGCTTCCTGAGACAGCCTTACAGCCTGCATTTCAGAAGTTAATTCCATTTGATAGCCCCGAATCGAGAGAAAGTATATAAGTATGGTAAGATAGCTGTAAAAAATTTTGACATATGTAGAAGAATCAGTAAATCCTAGAATAGTAACCGGAATTGAAGATAAGAACAATACGGCACCCAATATGCCTGTCCCGATTAGAAGATTCCTGAGCCAGGTCAGTTCGGAATACTTTGTTGATGACTGGCTCATAAATAGCCACTGGCGATAGACTTGCGTTCTTCTCAAACTTAGATACCAATAAATAAGCGATAAAAAAAGTGTCGCAATATCTTCAATCCATTTAACGGTATTATGAAACAGAAATCCTTCTGCAATAAGATATTTTGTGTGAAAACCTGGCTCCATAAAAGTCATGGCATATACCACAACAGCGTGGAATTGGAATAAAACTACGGGCAAAAAATGCCATAGTTTATTACGTCTAAATACAAAATTATTCTCCGTCAATGAACAGGTGTATAAATAAAAAAGTGGTGGAATCAGAGTATCAATTGCCAATGGAAAATATTGTAAGGTAGGATGCTCATTGATATCAAAAATAGGCATTAGGATTTTGAAATTTAACAATGCTAGGATAATTAATATAGCTGATAATATTTTCTTATCCGGCAAGTTGGAAGGATAAGCCACAACAACACCAGCTCCTACTATACCCTGTATAGCACCCACAATAACAACTATATCCAAAACACTAAATACAACACTCATCTGCTCTCAGACCTATTAAATTATTTCATTAGTAAAGAAAAATCTCCATTCTGGGTTATATTATCGGAGCACTCATTCAAAAATAGTAATACATTGATTTACAATCAATATTATATAGACATTTATTTAACATAATAT
Organism: Chryseobacterium paludis; assembly: GCF_025403485.1. NCBI lineage: Bacteria > Pseudomonadati > Bacteroidota > Flavobacteriia > Flavobacteriales > Weeksellaceae > Chryseobacterium > Chryseobacterium paludis. The sequence goes on along the minus strand of NZ_CP099966.1, from coordinate 156,404 downwards.
ATTACATCTAAAAAACAGAAACTGTGTTTATTAACCAACACACAACTTAGGTAAAGCCTTTAAACAAAAATTTATTGGCAGGAGATTAATACAAAAATATTCCCTGTAGAATAAGGTTGATTATCTCTATCAAAACAAAAAACTGAACCCTCTTCGTTATTAAAAATTCCTAAGACTCGTATAGCCACTCTTCCCTTGTCATACACTTCCTTTCCCAGACAAAGTTGGACAACCATAATATCCATCTTTTTCTTACTTCTATTTTTATTACGCTAAATACAATAAGATATGGAACAAATTACAAAGGATGATCTAAGACAATTCGGAATGCAGCTATTGCATGACATTGAAATGCTGATTGACAAAAAAGTGCAACTACAAACTGATGATAGACCTAAGGAGCTGCTACAAGAATGGATAAGAAGTAAATCCATAAGGAGCATTATGAATATTTCTCCTGGAACGTTGCAAAATATTCGAATAACAGGAAAAATCCGCTTTCGAAAGATAATGGGATCATATTACTATAATAGAACTGATTTATTAAAACTATTTGGAGATGGAAATCAATAGCGAGACAGAGTGGATAAACTTTCTAGCAGCGATCACTCACGATTCAAGACTAAACGTTTGGCATCTTGCCCTACTACAAGCATTAATACAACTTGCTTACTTACAAAATGAAAAGAAAATAATACACGTAAGCCGAAGTAAACTTATGGCACTTTCTCATATTAATAACCTGTCTACCTACCACAAATATTTTAAGCAAATCCAAGAAATGTCTTATATAATATATACTCCATCATATCATCCAGGGTATAGAAGTACAGTAGAATTTGTATATGCATAACCTATAGCTACATAGTATTCAGTTATACTTAAACAAATTGACAATCCCTTTTACCTATAATTATAATTAAAATTAAGTCCGATAGCAAATCCTATCGGATTTATTGTTTTTTGAAAATACTTCAGAAATGAAATTATCGTGATAATAAATAGATTTAAAATCAGCTACCTTACCATTATTGTTTTTTGAACTGTTCTAGTCTGAAGAGATTTTCCGCTGCGCAGATAGAATGCGTCAGGAAGGAATTTATTTGTTTTAATAATTTGAGAACCAGATAGAGGATACGTATAATTACGTTAGGACTCCAGTATTTATACGCATTCTTAAAAAGTATATTATAATTTCAAATATGCATTTTAACTTGAAGGCAGATTGTTCCCTTTATCTGTTCGAAGAGTCAAATAGTATTCCCTCTTAATCACCTGTTTTCATTTTACTTAATTACACCAAAAGCTCATTTGAATAACAACAGCATTGGCAATTAGATTTTAGACATAATGTCATTTTAACAAAAATAAAATCATGTCTCTATGTGGCCTTATTAATTATCTCCCATGTTAACTCATGTCTTTGCTTAATAGGTCTAAATCCTATTAGATGTAAGGAAATATTCTTCCAATTAGCTTAATTCCCACTTATTTAAAGGCCGTTTTATGAAAACAGTCATTATATCCATATACCTATTATTGGTATCTGGTCGTGCGATCTCACAAGATTCCACATCGATTGCCCACAACCAAATATCTAAGAATTATTTTTCTCAGGTAAAACAGAAAACCGACAAAATGGATCGACGGATTTCCAAACAGAGTGAAGAGGTTCTTAGCCGCTTTATAAAGCAGGAGCAAAAGCTGAAACGCAAGTTGGGCAAAATCGATTCCTTGAAAGCGAATAATCTTTTTACACATTCCATTGATTCGCTGGGGAGCTTAAAATCACGCATGAAAGGGAAGGTGGTTAAATACTCCAGCGCCTTGTCACAAGCTAGTGGAGACCTCTATGTGGATAGTCTTAGCAACTCTATTGTCTTTCTAAAACAAACGAAAGGAATCCTGGAGCAATCCAAAGGCATCACCGATAAATTAAATGGATCATTAAAATCAATTGATGACTTGAAAGATAAACTTGCTTTGACAGAGCAGATAAAGGCCTATATCCGGGAGCGTAAACAAATGCTCAAAGATCAGTTAAGCCAGTATACTGGGTTTTCTAAGGACTTACAAAAAATGAATAAAGAAGCCTACTACTATACTCAGCAACTTAAAGAATACAAAGAAATATTTAAAGATAAAAAGAAGGCAGAGCAAAAGGCAATGGAATTAATGAAGAAAATACCTGCCTTTAATGAGTTTATGCAAAAGCACTCCCAGCTGGCTAGTCTTTTTAATATTCAGGGAAACGGCGCTTCAGCTCAAAGCCTAGAAGGCCTGCAAACCCGTAATCAGGTGGAGCAACTCATCCAACAACGCCTCGGTAGTGGCCCTAATGCTGGTGCTGCTTTGAGCCAGCAAATGTCGGAAGCAAGAAGCAAATTTGATGAGCTAAAATGTAAATTCCCAAACCTGGACAATACCGGTGATATGCCTGACTTTAAGCCTAAGGAAATGAAAACAAAAAGTTTCCTGCAACGCTTGGAGTTTGGAAGTAATATCCAGTTTCAACGCAGTAACAAATTCTTTCCGACTACTAGTGATTTAGCCGGGCAGGTTGCCTACAAATTTCATAAAAATGGTAGTGCAGGTCTTGGCCTCTCTTATAAACTGGGCATGGGTACAGGATTTAATAACATCCAATTTTCCAATCAAGGTATGGGCATACGGTCCTTTATGGATTGGAAAATAAAAGGAACAATTTTCTTGAATGGAGGCTATGAACAGAATTACCAACCTAACTACGAATGGGTGCCGACAAATTACGTCATTTTAGCAAGTAGAGTCATGCAGAAATGGACGCAGAGTGGACTAGTCGGTGTAAGTAAAAAATATAAGATAAACAGTAGGCTCAAAGGAAATGCGATGATACTATTCGATTTTTTATACAATCAGCATTACCCTCACACTGATCCTATAAAATTCCGAGTAGGTTACAATTTCTGAGTGCCAATAAATCAATTACCATAAAAAATTAATCTACATGTTATGTTGAAAAAATGTTATCCCTTATTTACTTTATTCTATCTGGTCTATATTGCGCCTGCTTTTTCCCAGGTAGAACTGCAAACCGGTAGACCGTTATTCAATATTTCTTTATTTCATTTCGATGACGCGTCAAGACTTTCCTGCGACATCACACTAAATTACTCGGGAGGAAATGGGATCAGGGTCAATCAAACTCCTACTACAGTTGGGCTTGGCTGGGAACTGATATCTGGAGGAGTTATCACCAGAAGAGCTAATGGACTCCCAGATGACCAAACAGGAGGTATATATGATGGTGACAGGATCGGAACCGGCCACATTACTTCTGGGCTTTCTACACTGTCACCAGCCCCCTTGAAGGGAGCCTACCTACCTCTTTTGCCCAACGGTACAGACCCACACTACTACAAGCCTGACTCAACGGTCCTGGCAGATGGAGAACAGGATAATTTCATCTTTCAGTTTGGAGGACGATCCGGCAGCTTTGTGATAAACCGGGAGGGCGAAATATATCCGTTAGACAAAACAAAGCTACGGATTGAAAAAATTGAAAAAAACTTAGTTCCTGACCATATCGTCACACGGATAAAAAGTTTTATCATAACTGATGAGAATGGAGTCCGGTACAAATTCGATCCCGGTGAAATCTCAAACATTATCACCTATGAGAACGGTAATAAGTTAATGGACGGTACAAGGGCACTCATTACTCAACGGTATAAAACCAGCAGCTATTCAGTGATTAATAGCTGGGTGCTGACTGAAATATCAGATCCGTTTAGCGGCAGTAAAATAACTTTTACTTATTCGGACTATAACGTGGAATACCTCCAGAGCAATGAAGGGATTTACTCGACCACCAGAGTAGATGGGGTCGATCAGGCTGCTCTTCAATTTATCCAGTCAAAATTCGCAGGCACCAAAAAGAGACTTACCGCTATTAATCTTCCAGGTGCCAAAACAGAAGTGAAACTGGTTTATTCTGATTCGGAGTTGGTCGATCTACCAGGTGAAAGAGCTCTGGCTCAATTACAAGTCCTTCGGGAAGGGATACAGACATCGGGCTACCAGTTCAATTATCAGTATTACTTTAAAGATTCAGTACGCGCTTTTAACTACTCATTTAATGCAGCAGAACTTCCTTATGCCAGGCTCTGTTTGAAATCTGTTCAAAAAATGGGGCTATTTAAAATGACGGAACCACCATATGAATTTTCTTATCTCTACAAAAGTTCAGTAACGCCTGCCACCATGCCCGCACGCGTTTTAGGCGGACAGGATTATTGGGGATACTTTAATGGCGATACCAATTTTGGTGACTTCTCAAACGTTTCCCATACTTATTCGAGTGTAAAGGCACTGGTCTCTGATATAAATAGAAGGCCGTCCTCATATGACATACCATCTATTGGTCTGTTAAAACAAATTATTTATCCAGGTGGTGGAAAATTGTTGTATGAGTATGAAAATAACACTGCTCTATTCGGAGTTTCATCTGTTCTGAGTGGTGGGGTAAGAGTTAAAAGGACGACGCTTATTGACATGGTCGATACCAGTAAGAAAATGATCCGCGATTACCGGTATGTCAAAACTGACGGTGGTAGTTCCGGATGGGGTTATGAAGCTCCACGCTATGATGATTCACTGAGCACTTATTATGTTATACCGCCATCGCAATATCCGGGTACTGTAGGAAGTTTAAGCTATAGTGTTGCTACTACCACCATGAATGACATCATAAGCAATCAACTGACAAGCTTTACCTCCATTTCGGGATCATTTGCATGGAACATGTTTGCCGGAATTGCCATCACCATCATTATTGATTTATTTACCCCACCCCCATCGACAAAGGTAATGACGGTTACCTCCTATCAGAAATTCAGTGCTCACCCTGCAAAAGCCAATGAACTTCCGCACATGTATAAACGGGTTGAGGTCTTTGAAGGCGCTGCTACGGATAACATCGGCAAAATAGTTTATGAATTTACTTCGCCAGACGATTTTCCACTTTTTGTTCCCGTTCAGCAACCTCCTTTCAGTGCCATTCCAAGATGTCTGCCTTGGGAATATGGTTTGCTCAAACGCAAAGTAGAATTGTCCCAATCCAATAAACCGGTGTCTGAGATAGTCAATAACTATAGTTTAGTTACGGGAGATGATGGCCCCGGCAAAGGTAATATTAAATGGAAGGCGACTCAAATGCTTGTCTGTCCAGAAAACCTGTTTAGCAGTTATTACGGTTCCGGATCAAGGATGATGGGTGACGGCTATGTAGCTAAAATCGGTAGGGCTTTGATAAATACGTCAACAGAAAAAAAATATGACACGACAGGCGCTTTTGTGCAATCTGTTACTAGTTATAATTATGATTCATCCACTTTTAATCCAATTCAAATAAGTGCTGTTAACAGCACCGGGGATACGGTTCAAAAACGTATTTATTACCAGGATGATTATAATCCGACGAATTCCATTGCCGTCAAAGTTATGAGGGATGCCAATATGGTGAACATTCCAATTGCTCAGGAAACGTGGCTTTTAAACAGCTCAGGCCGGCGGCTGACAGATGCAAGCATTACTGATTTTCGATTTTTAGCCAATGGGGATATTAAAGGCATTCATAACCTGAGTTTTCAAAACGATAGTCCAATTCCCCTTTCCGTAGCAGGAAGCTTTAATGCCAATGTTTTGAATCGTTTACCCACATACGTAAAGGCCCAGCAAAGCTTCAGCTTTGACGGCAATAGCAAACTTTTGCATGTTTCCAGTCCTAATGCAGCTGAAGGTGGTTATCAGTGGGGATATAATAAAGAGTATGTCGTTGCGGCAATTCAAAATGCTCATATGGCTCATACCGAAAAAAGCCTAACTCTGGGAACAGTCAATAATGGTAGCATTAATGCTAATGGCAATGAAACAAAAACAGTCTCTATAACCTTAGCTCAGGCAGGTACCATCTGTATCCAACTAAACGCTGTGGTTGGCAATAAGTATAATGGGGAGGCCCGCTCCTGTAGGTTTACACTTAGTGGTGGAAATCCATTAACCACCAAATCAGGTACCCTTTGTAATGTTGGAATATCGGATAACATTACCGACGCTTGGGACGATCTAAAACAATTGTATCCCCGCACCGTTGTGTTTGGGGATCTGCCGGCCGGAACTTATACACTTACTGTTAATAATTTCACATGGTATAATTTTGCCGCTGGCCAAACAACAACACTTAATTATTCCTATTGTACCGATCCATCTTCTTCATTTACCTCCGAAATTTTCTATGAAGGATTTGAAGAAAACGTAGCCGCTGCTACGGATAATCCATTCACAGGTAAGAAGTATCTTTTGGGAGATTACACAGTTCCATTTACAATGCCTAATGCAAGAAGCTATAAGGTAGACTACCGTTACCTTTCCTCCGGTAAATGGATTTACAACTCAAAGCCATACACCAATAATATGGTGCTCTCCGATGGAACTGGTATAGATGAGATAAGGGTTTATCCTACAGACGCGATTATTAGTACCAGAACCTACGATCCTCTAATTGGACTTACCTCAGAATCGGACCAGAATGGTAATACGACGATTTACGAATATGATCCCTTGGGTCATATAAGTATCGTCAGGGATCAAGACCGCAATATCCTCCGCAGGATTTGCTACAACTATGCAGGTGAGATAGAAAACTGCGGTGGTTCGGTATTTGGCAATGTACTGGTTTCCCAATCCTTTCTACCGACAAATTGTTCGTCAGGATTTACGCCTCATCCTGTGGTATACACCGTTCCGGCAGGTACTTATACTTCCGATGATCAGCGAACAGCTGATGCCAAGGCGCTATCAGATATTCAAAAGAACGGACAAGCGTACGCCAATCAGCAAAATGCCTGTGATTGCACGGGCAATGACCATGCGGTTATCAATGGTGTCTGCGAGCTTGGTACTTATGAAGACTTTATTGAGCCAGTTGCAGGTGGAAAATGTCGAAGTGGATATTGGTACAGGTTCTCTGATGGTTCGCATAGTCCCAAAATATTAGGCGGATTTGTTAACTGCCCGTAATAGTAAACCAAAAAATTAAATCATTTTTAATCCATTTTTATGACTTCGATATTCATAAAAAGAATTTATAGTATTCTGTACTGCCTTACACTAATACTTAATGTTAAAAGTCAGGTCAAACCTGCCGCAGGCACACAGCCAAATGCCGTAGCTATCCCCATCCCGACTGCTTATCAAAATCCTATTAAAAGTTATGTCAGGACTTGGATTCCTTCCATGCCGACTACTGATCCGGCCACAGTTACGGCGACTACGAGATCGCTATCCGAAGTACTACAAATGACCGACTACGCTGATGGTCTTTTAAGGCCGCTACAGTCTGTAGCAAAAGGGCTTAGCACCAGCGGCAAAGACATTGTTGTTCCTAACGTTTATGACCAATTTGGAAGAAGTAAATACACTTATCTACCTTATGTTCAAACAACGGGCAATGTTAGTGATGGGAAATTTAAAAACGACCCTTTTGCCGGTCAGAATGTTTTTTACAAGGATAATGTTTTAAGCCCCTCCAGTAAAGGAGAAAGTATCTTCTATGGGGCCACAGAATTTGAGCTGGCTCCTTCCTCTGTTCCAATAAAATCCTTTGGGCCTGGAAATACCTGGTCCAAAGAAGGAGCTGCCAGGTCTCAACAACAATACTCATTTTCCAATACCGTTTCGGACTCCGTAAGGGTATGGACCCTTAATGCAAGTGGTATTCCTACAACCACCCGTATTTATCCTGCCGGAGAGCTATCTGAGCGACAATATAAAGATCAGACGGGAACACAGCTTGTTGATTATTTCGATAAGAGCGGCAAGCTGATTTTAAAAAAATCTCAAAGTGCCGCTATTCCAGGAACAGCCCACCTGGGGTGGTTATGTACCTACTTCGTTTATGACGACTTTGGAAAATTAAGGGTTATAATCCCACCATTGGCAGTTGAAAAGATAATGCCAACATGGAATATTTCCAGCATTTTATCAGGTTTGTGTATAATGTACCGCTATGATGCCCGTGGAAGAAATATTGTTGCTAAGCTTCCAGGTGCTGATTCAACGGAAACCATTTATGATACAAGGGACCGTCCAGTACTATCGCGTGATGGAAATTTGAAAGCCAAGCAACAATGGCTGATCACCTATTATGATGGACTCGATAGGCCCGTAAAAACCTCTCTGTATGCCTCAGCTTCGACTAGAAGTGCGTTACAGGCTCAGGTAGACGTCGCTCCAATCGGAACTTTTCCATTTATAACTGGGGCCAACCTGACGGACCTTGTATTTACTTTTTATGACGATAACTATTCATTTCAGGGAGCACAGGTACCCGTAACATCTGATTTCGGAAAGCCCCAAAGTGGCTCCAATCCTTATCCGGAGGCGAATATCTCTATCAGCCATCGGTTGAGCGGAAAAGTAACCGGCGCCCGAATCCGTGTTTTAGGGACAAATCAATGGCTTGCAGCCACTATTTATTATAATGATAAAGGCAGAGTTATACAAACGATTTCTGACAATATTGCTGGCGGCAAAGCGGTAACGACTTACCTTTATGACTTCAGCGGCAAGTTGCTCAGCACCTATCTTAGGCATACCAATCCACGAAGTACCATTACCCCACAGACCACCATTCTAACGCAAACATTGTTTAATGCTTCGGGAAAAATAACGGAAACTAGTATACTTCTTAATGACGTAGCCGCCACCAAACGGACAGTGGGCAGTTATAGCTATGATGAGGGTGGTAGGCTTAAAACCAGAAGATTAGGGATTATCAATAACATTGCCAGGGAAACGCTCAATTATGATTTTACTATTCAGGGCTGGCTAAAGGCCATAAACAAAGATTTTGTGAATACAGCCGGTAGCAGCACCAATTGGTTTGGAGAGGAACTGGCATACGATTATGGTTTCACTGCCAATCAATACGACGGTGGCATTGCAGGTACAAAATGGAAAAGCAGAGGCGATGGCATTGCCAGGGCCTATGGCTACAGTTATGACAGCACCAACAGGATACTAAAGGCCGACTTTTCACAACAAAACGCGGGAGCTACAGCCTGGACTACTGATAAAGTTGACTTTTCTGTAAGTGGCCTTGGATATGACGCCAATGGTAATATTCAAAGCATGGTGCAAAAGGGAATGAAAGGGCTTTCTATTGCCACTATAGACAGCCTAAAATATGGATACATCCCAAATACCAATAAAGTATTCTTTGTCACAGATAAAAATAATGACCCGCAAAGCAAATTGGGCGACTTTAAAGAAATCAATAATAATGAATCCCAGGATTATGCCTACGACTCCTCTGGCAATTTAACGCTTGACATGAACCGGCTTTTAAGTCCTAAGCCGTACAATTTTTTGAATCTGCCGGACAGCCTCACTGTATTAGGTAAAGGATATATTGAGTATGCATACGATGCCCTTGGTAACCGACTTCGTAAAAAAGTAACCGACGTATCAGGCTCCACGGTGGTGGTCAAGACAATGGACTATATTGATGGTTTCGTATATCAAAATGATAGCTTATTGTATTTTTCCCATGATGAAGGGAGAGTGAGAGCTACCTATGCTACCGGTAAGCCGGTGGCTTTAGTATATGACTATTTTATTTCTGATCATCTGGATAATACAAGATCCATTCTAACCGAAGAAACCAATTTGGCTTCTTATGCTGCCACTATGGAAACGGCCAGTTCCGCTAAAGAAAATGCTTTATTTTCTAATATTGATAATACCAGAAGTGCAAAGCCTGTTGGGTATCCGGCTGATGGCACCACTTCTCCGAACGATTATGTTTCAAAATTAAACGCAAGCGCAGGCACCCAAAAAATTGGTCCTTCTATTGTTTTACGGGTAATGGCAGGCGATACGATTCAACTTGGCGCTAAGGCATTTTACAAATCAGCTGCCGCTAGTACTTCTAGCACTACTCCAGCCAATATGCTGGCTGCGCTACTACAGGCTTTTGCATCAGGCTCAATGCCATCCGAAGGAGTTCATGGTAATGGCACAGGACCGGGCTCCCCACTTGCAACCAACTTTTCGGCAGCAAATTATCAAGCGATAAGGGATAAAGATCCAAATCAGAACCAAACAGCTAAGCCCAAGGCCTATTTGAATTATGTGCTATTTGATGACCTGCTTAATATGGTAGATGAAAATAGTGGCGTAAGGCAGGTACAGGGAAGCCCTGATCAATTACAGACTTTAGCCACTGACAGGATGGTGATAAAAAAGGATGGATTCATCTATGTTTATACGAGCAATGAGAGTATCCAAGATGTGTTTTTCGATAATATAGTGGTCGCCCACAATAGCGGACCATTATTAGAGGAAACACATTACTATCCCTTTGGACTGACCATGGCAGGGATTAGTTCGAAAGCACTAAAAAACCCATACGCTGAAAATAAAAACAATTACAATGGCATAGAGCAAACTACTGAGCTTGGTTTAAACCAATATGATGCAGAATACCGTACCCTTGATCCGCAAACAGGAAGATGGTGGCAAATGGACCCGGCGGCGGAGACATATCCCGGTATAAGTCCGTACAGTAGCAGTTTTAATAATCCAATATATTTTAATGATCCTTTAGGGGATGATCCGATCAAAGTATTTATTGATGGTGTTGGATGGACATATACCTATATCGTGCCGGAAACCGGTAGAGCTGTTGCGAAGAATCTTGCTAAAGGGTTTGCTGATGGCGCAATCAGAAGCTTTGCTACCAATGGTTTTAATCAAATAGCAAGTTACGTAAATAGGCAAAATCTTGGGTCCCAGCGTATAGATTTGCAAACCTTACCTAGTCTCCAGGCAGAACCTATGACAATGCCGGATGACCAGAATTTCGAGCTTAATAATGGGTTCCCTATACGTAATTTTGAGGCATATAATACCACTCCACAGGCATTTAGAGATGGTATCGCTGTCAATAGGAAAACCTTTATATTTGTTACAGACTACGTAGAACCTGTTGTGACAACAGTAACAACGATGGGGTTGGAAGGATTGTTGACTAGTGGCGTTGTAAGAAAACTCTCTGTTTCAACGATTTTTAGAATGGCTAGAAATGGCGGCAAAGCAGTAGGACAAACCGCTGCAGAGACAACAGGTTTAACTAGTTCTTTTGCATCCAGAGGAGTTCAAGCCAATAGAACAGCAGGAAATGTTTTTAGAGATGAATTGGCTCAGGCCTTAGAAGCTGAGGGAAAAACTGTTTATAAAGAAGTTTACAAGAAGACACCTTTTGGAAGAAGATACCTCGATATTGATGTATGGACAGCACCTATCGAATCTGGCGGTAGAAATCTTGGAGGGATTGAAGCAAAAGCCAGCATGAATGCGAGGTACCGTGCGGCACAGAGGGCAAAAGACATTTGGCTATGGTTCGCTGAAAGGTATAGAGTAAATGTTGTTAGAAAACCCTTAAATTGGTAAAATGGATAAGTTTCAAGAATTAATATCGCGAATTGGAAAGGAATTAAAATTAAAGGGATGGTCAAAAAAGGCTAATACGTTCTATTTTTCCCAATATAATAATTGGGGATTATTATATTTTCAACGTAGCGTAAATAATCAATCGAACAAAACAAGTTTTACAATAAACTTAGGTGTTTCATCAACAGTAATTAGAGCATTTAATGAGGATGACTTAACGAAAAGGCCTCCATTTGAAGATTCCCACTGGACTCTTAGAATAGGAGATTTAATGCCTGGCAAAAGAGATTATTGGTGGGAAATTGATGACAATATTGATTTGGAAGTATTGTATCTGGAGATTAAAGATCACATTCTGAAGTTAGCTGTTCCTAAAATAGAATTGCACCTATCTGATAGTGCTCTCGAAGAAAATTGGTTAAAAAAAGAAACATCAGGCCCAGAGGAATTAAAACGACTAATAAATTTAACCGTCCTATTAAAATATTATAAAAAAGATTCTTTTGATTCAAAAGTTTTGGATCTAATTAATTATACTAAAAATAATCGTTGTGAATATCTTGCAAATGTTCACTTGACACAACTAAACAATTTATATGCTACAAAATGAATTGGTCGGTACTTGGTTGGCAGATCCGAATGACCTTGAAACACAACAACTCTATGGAAGCGGAGCTTCCATAGAGTTTAAGCCCAACGGTGATCTAATTTACAATATTAACGAGGATGGAAGGTTACAGGTAATATTTATGACTTATGAAATAGTAGGAAATCAGCTAATAACAAATCAGCCTTCAATGCCTAATAAAGAAACCACTGTTTTCAAGTTAAATGGAAATAGCTTAGAACTGAATTATGAGGGCGCAATTTCTCTATTTATTCGAGTATAAGTGCACTATTACAAATAACAGTTTAGTCATATATTAAATTCTATAAAATTCCCTGATAAAGAAACTTTGGTAAGGCTGTGTGATGGAGAGGATGAATTAATTAAATCTGTTGATTTATGTGGGTTCAATCCAATCTGGTTGGATTATCAGCCCAATAGCCTAGCCTGGCCTTTAATGTCAGAAAGGGTTAAGCTACTTATTGAAAAAAATTTAACCGGCACTGAGCAACTAACCTGGGTATCAGAGAATTTATTATATACTTAATGGCATAGCTGTATATTATATCCGACAGCACTTATATTTTTTTTAAAATTGCTTAATTTTTTTTGTGGCAAAACATATAGTTGAAGAGTGGCAAAAAGCTTTTCCCGATTTATCAACTCATGAAAAGAATAAATTTTACAAAATTATTGGGCCTCTTTTAGTAGGAATTGAATTGAAGAAATTACCCATGAGTGATCATTATAGACCCTATTTTGTACTTTATGGTCTATGGCCTAATAGGAATGGGAATGATTTAAAAGCTAGCCTTGTTGGCCCATTACTGCTTTATGAATTTCTTGATGAAAAAGGATTTCAATATGATTTAACATATGATCCTAACTTGATCCCCGTAGCAGTTTCAAACATAAAAAATCAAATATTAATACCGTTGCAAGGGGACGTAAAAACTGAAACAATACTTAACCTTGTTGATATTGTTTCAAAAAGACCACCCTTAAGCCACGCCCCTGGCTCATTTTTATATGCTGCATTGCAAGAGAATCTTTTCAATGTTTTGTTGTATGTAAATAAATTTGGGGCAAAGGATCTATTAAATAAAATTGCGGAACATGAGTGGGATGAAAATCATTTTAAATTGGCTGGTCGAGATGTTTATCTATGGTTGGCATCCTTAAGAGATAGAATTAAGAATAGGAATGAGTTTTTGGAGGCAATAGATGTCAATCGAAATGATAAAAAGTTGGAAAAGCTTCCTTTTTCAAATCTTATTGAATAAGATTCTGATTTTTGATCTATAGTATGTTTAAAATGAATTAGAACAGAAAGCTTAGAAAGAAGACGGACAACAAATGCGGCGGGTGATCAAGTCGAAAAAAGGATAAGTACAGCGTTTCACCACTGGTTTATTACTCAAAAATTGCATAAGAGCTTCTGGTAAAATTAAAGATCCAGAAGCTCTTAATATTGAGTTACAAATGCTAAAAACTAATCGATTCAGAAAACATTGAATCTATTGCATAATCTTAATCAACAGAAATTCTTACGTTTCAAAGAATCAAAAAATTCAATTATCTGTAAAAGCCAACATTTGATCTTATACATTTTGAAAGACGTAATTTTAGTTAATCTCACAATTCATTATTTCCCTTTGCTCCTAATACATAACCGGATTTGTTGAATGGTTCAATCCAAATTAATTTTCGGTCTTTCCATCCTGGGCCACATGCTTGTTTACGAGGAAAGCCTAAACCAGAATTCCCACTTACAATAAATCCTTCTATGTTAATACTTATTTTATTCCAGTTACTATTAATAATTGTAAATGGGAAGTCCTCCTCATTCAACAACCTTTCCGGTGATTTTCTAGTTCCATGCTTTTGGCCTGGAGGAACAATATATATATCAACAGCTGCTAATAAAATAAAAGTCAATAATTGATAGAATAACAAACGACCTTCATCTGCAATTGGCAATTTAGAATTACCCTCCGTGACATCCACCTCCTTATTTGCTAAATCAAAATCAAATACGACGTAGTTAATGCCTCGTTCCCCAGCTCTGAGTTTGAAAGGTTCTTCAATATCTTGAAATTTGCTATAGATTGCAATTATCCTATTATCTTTTTTCAAAAAACGAATAAACCGTTCTCCGAATGACCATTGTTTTACATTTTCATCAAGTTTGTGGTTAAGCCAGTTTAAATCAAATGGCTCCTCAACTTTTATTTTTTTACAGTCCTTTATTACTGATTCTGTAATATAATAATGCCTGCAATCCTTCTCTGAGAAAATTGGCTCAAGTTCAGGAACTTCTCTCCCCTTTAGCTCCGCATATTGTTTAATGAGGATCGGTTTAAATTTATCTATACTTTTCACAAATGTAACCCCAAGTAGATGCCTTGTTTGCATTGTATTTACATTATTTTAGGTAATTTATGAAAAGTTTTTTAATACCTACACCGAATGAATGAAATCAATTATTTTACTGATTCAGATATAGCGTTAACTTTATTTCTATAGCAATAAGTTCAAATAGTGGCTTTTACAACTTTGCTGATATCTGCCTTAAATTTCTTAAAACTCGCCTCAAATTGGGCCAGCCTAATTTTAAAAACGTTTCGTTCGCTTGTATGTTGCGCTAATTTTAGATTCACAAACTCTTTATTAAGGTGCTTTAATAGTCTTGCAATATCTTCCTCATTCTCAATTTGTGAAGATTCTGAACCTGACAATCTTTCGTTTAATTCTATCATTTCCCGGCTTATCGTTTCCTGTTCAGTAATAGCATAGTCTTCAGTCTGTTTTACAGAGTGGTGCCCCAGCATTTCTTTAACAACATTTATTGGTACACCGTTATTAAGAGTTATCGTACTGGCAAATGTTCGTCTTGCTTTGTGTGTATTAAGAGATGTATTGATCCCACACAACGTTGCTATTTCTTTAAGATACTCGTTCATCTTTTGATTGGATTTCACTGGGAGTATTGAACCTCTTGATATACACAGAGGATTATCCTTATATTTATTCAAAATTTCTAATGCTTTGGGAAGAAGGGGTATGTCCGTATTGGATTTTGATTTTTGTCGACTGCTCATAATCCACAATCTGCCATCATTCCCTTCCTTAATATCCGTTTTTTTTAATTGATAGGCATCAATATAGGCTAGACCGGTATAACATTGAAAAACAAATATATCCCGAATAGTGGAAAGTCTATCGCTCTGAAACTCTTTATTTTCTAGTGCTTGTAATTCCACCCTAGTCAAAGGTTTCTTTTTAATCTTCGTCTTTTTGCTTTTAAACAATTTAAATGGATCTTGTAGAATAAGTTCCTTTGCAATCGCACGGAGCACTATCTTTTTAAAATTTGATATGTATTTCAAACTTGTATTATTGGAACAGTTCCTGACTGTTTTCAGATAAAACATATAGTCAGTGACAAATTCATAATTCAATTCACGAAATTCAAGATCATCTCTTTTATATTTAAAAAAAATAAATTCCTGCACATGAGAACGTGCAGTCACATAACGGGTATGAGTTCCCTTTGCAAACTCTTTCTTTTCAACTAACGCCTGCAACTCATCATTATGCGTCTGAAATTCTTCAAGTACTTTAGCTTTTGAAGGTTCGTTTCCTTTTATAAATTCAATAATCCGAGCAGCAATAATTGTTTTTCCTGTATTGACTAACTCAGTTTTGAAATTATCAACTTTTAATTGTAGGGAATCTAAAAAGAAATTGAGCGACCTAGCATCTTCTTTCGTACCAATAGCTCTTTCTAAATTCTGATCCCATCTGCGCATATCCCATTTGCGCTTCGTTGAGGTTTCCTTAGGAACTCCATCAACGGTAATTCTCACATAAACATATCTGAATAGTTCAGATTTACTTTTCGGGCTTTTTAAAAAGAATGTTAGCCCATAACTAATCTCTAGCATAATTCGAAAATTTTAGTATTAATAAATTTCGAAATAATGCTTCTTCAAATCAAGTCGTACGCCTGCAATACATGTTGATTATCAACATATTAAGTACTAATCTGTGGCACTTTTTTTCATAACCTAAAAGTGCCACGATATTGCCACATAGATTATGAGGCTTTTTGCAAATTTTGGGATTTCCTCAAAAAAAATAAAGCCTGCAATTTTTTAAAATTGCAGGCTTTATTAGCTCTTTTAAGCATTTGTTAGTGTATGCTTTCACTTATAGCGGAGAGAGAGGGATTCGAACCCCCGGACCTGTTACAGTCAATAGTTTTCAAGACTATCGCAATCGACCACTCTGCCATCTCTCCTTAAACTCCAGTTATACTGTCGTTTTCAGTGGTGCAAATATAGAATGTTTTTTAATTCTGACAAAATAATTATTAGATAAATTTTAGCAAATTGAAATAATCCACTAAAAATCAACTTAATTATTTTCTGTAATCTACTTACTGATCAACAAAATTTGAGAAAATCAGATATACAATAAACGCATCAAATCAATGATGCGTTTATTGTATATTATATAAAAATAAGTATTAATGTAACTCAGCAAGATACTTTTCAGCATCCATTGCCGCCATACATCCACTTCCAGCAGCTGTAATTGCTTGTCTGTAAATATGATCCTGAACATCACCAGCAGCAAAAACTCCAGGTAAGTTTGTTCTTGTAGATCCTTTTTCTGTTAAGATATATCCGTTTTCATCCAAGTCAATTTGTCCTACAAAAATATCAGTATTCGGTTTGTGACCAATAGCGATAAAAATTCCATGAACATCAACCGTAGATTTTTCCTGAGTTTGGTTATCAATAACAACCGCTCTTTCAACAAGATTATTCTCCCCTTCTATTCCTATTAATTCGTGGTTGAATTTCACTTCAATGTTTGGTGTATTTTCTACTCTGTGGATCATCGCTTTTGAAGCTCTGAAAACATCCTTTCTCACCAACATCGTCACTTTATTAACCAATTTTGCAAGGTAAGTTGCTTCTTCCGCCGCAGTATCACCGGCTCCTACTACTACTACATCTTTTCCTCTGTAGAAAAATCCATCACAAGTAGCACATGCAGAAACTCCACCTCCATTATATTTTTTTTCGTCATCAAGACCTAAATACTTAGCTGTAGCTCCTGTAGAAATAATCACGGTTTTAGCAAGGATCTCTTTATTTCCGGCAAATAATTTGTGAACACCACCCTTTTCTTTAGAAAGTTCCACTTTCGTGATCATTTCATAATGAACTTTGGTATCAAATCTTTCCGCTTGTTTTTGCAAATCCATCATCATTTCAGGACCTGTAATACCAGCAGGATATCCGGGAAAGTTATCAACCTCCGTTGTTGTTGTTAATTGTCCGCCTGGCTCTAAGCCTGTATATAATTCAGGCTTCAGATCTGCTCTTGCCGCATAAATTGCCGCTGTAAAGCCAGAAGGCCCTGATCCAACTATTACACAATCTAAAATGTTTTGCTCCATAATTTACTTTTCAAAAAGATTAAAATTAAAGTCTGCTAATTTCGTAATTTTTAATGTTTTATTAAAGGAATTTTAATGATACTTGTCAATAATCAATATGTCGACTGTCAATGATTGTTTTTATACGTTGCTGACCGTTATTGGGGCTCATTTTGAAATCGCGAAACGGCTTTTAAACAACTTGCAACTAACAACATTTCACTTCCTTCCCCGTGACTCGCATCCCGAACCTCCCAACTCTACAATAAACTAAACTTTCATCTTAAATTTATCGACATTAATAATCTTATATACCAATTCCTTGATCAACTCTGCTTCACTCATATTTACCGCTCCCAAACCTTTTCCTTTCATATCAAATTCCCTTAAAATAGAAACCACTCTCGTAGCATGTTTTAAAGGATATAACCTTGCACTTTCTGCGTAATCTTTGATGAAGTAAGGATTAATCCCCATTTGGGAAGCAATAGCCTGTGGCGACTGTCCCGGCATTGTCTGATAAATAATAACATTTGAGAAATAGTTATACAAACTCGCCAACATCATTACAAAAGGATTATTCTTAGGATTCTTTCCCATAAAATGGGCAATTTTAAATGCTGCATTTGCATTTTTCGTTCCTAGAGCCTTTTGGAGTTCGAAAACATTATATTCCTTACTGATTCCGATATGGTTTTCGATAATCGTGCCATCCAAAAGCTCTCCTTCTTTAAGGATTATTTTTAATTTACCCAATTCATTGGCGATCCTTGAAAGATCATTTCCAAGATATTCTGCTAAAAGGTGAGAAATATTTGGGGCTGTTTTTATGCTTAATTTAGAACATTCATCAGCAATCCATTTCGGAAGATTATTCTCTCTGATCGATTCACTGAGGAAAAGTGCTTTTGCCTTATCTAAAGCTTTTGTCACCTTTTTCCTGCTATCCAGCTTTTTATGTTTGTGGGCAAAAACCAGAACTGTTGATGGAATCGGATTTTCAACATACGCTTCCAGAATTCTATTTTCTTCGTCATTAAGTTTTAGATCCTGAGCTTCTTTTACAATAATCACCTGTTTATCTCCCATCATGGGAAACTGCCTTGCCAAAGAAAGAACTTCCTGATAAGAAGTATCTTTTCCATAAGTCACGGTCTGGTTGAAAGCTTTTTCATCTTCTTCCAAAAAGTCGTGTTCAAGAGCTTTTACAGCAACGTCAATAAAATAAGGTTCATCTCCGTGGAAAAAATAAATCGGTAAAACTTCTTTATTTTTAATATTTTTGAGGATTAAATCTAATTCTTTCATCTTTTAATGGAACTTCCAAAACTGAATTTTCAGGAAACTTTTGATTTTAAATTCAAGAAAGACAAAGATAAGTTTTTTATTTATGATTTAGTTCGTAAAACTTACCTTTTGCTTACCCCTGAAGAGTGGGTAAGACAACATTGGATACATTATTATCTCACAGTAAAATCCTATTCTGTATCTGCATTGATTACAGAAAAAAAGATCGTTTTAAATGGTCTTACTAAAAGAATTGACCTGCTTATTACAGAAAAAGCACAGCCAAAAATTTTAATCGAATGTAAGGCTCCACAGATCAAACTGACTGAAAAAACTTTTGAGCAAACCGCAAGATACAATTCAATTATTGGCGCTAAAGAGATCATTTTAACCAACGGCTTGCAGCATATTAATGCTTATTTTGAGAATGACCAGTATCAATTTTATAAAGCAGATAATTAATCAGTTTATATTATTTATCTAGGGAAAATCCTGCGCAAAGTTTGTCATTCAGATCTAAGCGAATTGGCGTCTGGAATCTCAGTCTTGCCTATTCATAGATATAAACCAAAAAAGTCATAAAAGTTTTAATGTACCCCAAAGACTGCATTTGAGTTTTTGAAAATACTAAATTTTAAAAAGAATCTTCTTTGGCTCTGTTGTTAACTAAAGTTCACAATTTTTAAATGCATATGATAGTTAATATGACTTTAAATTTTTATAAATTTAAAGTGCTTTAATTAAAGTCACAATAAAAGGACACATAAGCATTTTGGAAATCTTTTGATTCTCGTCTTAGGTGATCTCCTTATTTTTCAAAACAAAAAACTTCAAATTTTAAATACCCAAAAAAAACTTTTGTTCCTTTTGTGGTCAGATAAAATATGGTTAAATAAAATTTAAATGATTGATATGAACATCAAAAACATAATATTCGATTTCGGGGGCGTTTTAATGGATTGGAATCCAAGATATTTTTTTAAAGATTATTTTAATGACGATAACAGAATGGAATATTTCCTTACCCACATTGCTCAATCGGAATGGAATGAAGAACAGGACCGGGGAAGAAGTCTCATGGAAGGAACCAATATACAGGTTCAGAAATTTCCTGATTGGGAGAGAGAACTCAGGGCTTATTATGACAATTGGCATGTCATGTTGAAAAGCGAGATCCCACAAAATGTAGAAGTTCTTAGAAAACTAAGCAAAACAGATTATCATTTGTATGGATTGACCAACTGGTCCGAAGAAACCTTTCCTTATGCTTTGGAAAACTATGACTTTTTTCAGCTTTTCGATGGTAAGATCGTCGTTTCAGGAACTGAAAAATTAATAAAACCTGACCCTAAAATCTGGCATCTTTTATTGGAGCGTTACAACATTCAAGCTAACGAATCCCTTTTTATTGATGATAATCCCAAAAATATAGAAATGGCAAAAACCCTGGGCTTTCATACTGTTCAGGTGTATGCAGATACTAATCTAGAACAGGAACTGATTGATATAGGGCTAAAGTTCTAATAACTTATAATAATATTTTGACAATCATTATTATAAGTTATTTTTATTAATTTAGATGTAGATTTCTATTGATATGATAGGTCATTGCCAATTGAAATGACAGGATCAAATCTTATT
This sequence comes from Chryseobacterium paludis, assembly GCF_025403485.1. Taxonomy (NCBI): domain Bacteria; kingdom Pseudomonadati; phylum Bacteroidota; class Flavobacteriia; order Flavobacteriales; family Weeksellaceae; genus Chryseobacterium; species Chryseobacterium paludis. The sequence continues at coordinate 135,924 of NZ_CP099966.1, read as the reverse complement.
TAAAAAATTACAAAATATGATACGTTCAATCTTATTAGCAACTCTCTTTATGACATCTGGAGCTCTATTCAGCCAAAACCTTAAAACAGTTTCCTACCAGGACGGCTCACAAAAACTGAATGGCCTAGTAACTTCAAACGCCGGAAAAAAACTTCCGGGAGTATTGGTATTACCCGCATGGAAAGGAATTGATGATGAAGCTAAAAATGCAGCCATAGAACTTGAGAAGCAAGGTTATATTGCTTTTATAGCAGATATTTATGGAGAAGGAAATATCCCTGCGGATAATGATGCCGCAGGAAAAACCTCAGGACATTATAAACAAAATTATGCAGAATATCAGAAGCGTATTTCATTGGCACTGGATCAACTTAAAAAAAGTGGTGCTGTTGCTAATAAATTAGCAGTTATCGGATACTGTTTTGGTGGAACTGGAGCATTAGAAGTTGCCAGATCTAATATGCCCATAGCCGGCATTGTTTCCATTCATGGAAGTATTGGTAAGGACCAAACTAGAAAAAATGGAGCAATAGGTCCTAAGATGTTAATTGAAAATCCAGCAGAAGACAAAGGAGTAACCCAACAGGATTACGACAATCTGATCAAAGAAATGAATGAAGGAAATGCTGACTGGCAAATTATCACCTATGCACACTCTAAGCACACTTTCACGGATCCAAAATCTCCTGATTATAATGAAGTAATGGCAAAAAGAGCCTGGAATCATACGTTGATGTTCCTGAAAGAAATTTTGAAGTGAAAGCTTCAATCTAACAATTTACCAGTTTAATAATGTAGCAATGATATGGTCACTTGATTCAATTTTGCAGCATTAATTTATTGGTAAATTGTTACATTAAAAAAATTATCCTTCTCTATTCACCAAATCCATCGAAAAAGCAGGAAGGCAGATTGCAATGTACTCACAAGGCTCGGTAAAAGGGTTGCTGTAGCGGACTCTTGCTCCTTTTTCCACCATAATACTCTGTCCTTTTTCAAGGGTGACTATTTCACCATCTATTTCAAACTGCTTTTTTCCTGAAATAATAATTGTAAATTCATCAAACTGAGGCGTCTGATGGGGTTCACTCCAATCAGGTGGTGCTACCATATGAGCGATGGATACATTAGGATTTTGCGTAGAATTTCCCCAATGCTCCTCGATCAATTTCCCGTCTGTTGTAGGAACTACAAATGGTGATTTCTGAATTTTATATTTTTTCATTTCAGCCAATTTTCCTTTTTTATTTCATATACAAAATTGGTTCTTGTGGGTTCTGCAAAATAGGCTACTTCTTCTTCCCCTATTTTTTCTCCACCCAATCTTTCCAAGGCAATTTGGGAACGGAAGTTCTCTTTCCCAATATGGAAATGAACTTTATTTACAAATTGAAAAATATAATCCAGCATCAGTTTTTTAACTCTTGGATTTACCCCTTTTCCCCAGGATTTTGTGCCATAAAAAGTATATCCAATAAAAATATGATTGTCCTTTTCATCAAAATCATAGTATCGGCTGCTTCCCAATATATTCCCGGAAGCTTTATCTATAATTTTAAAAGCACCTTTACTTTCAATCGCACCTTTAAAAAAACTCTCAAAAACCTCTCTTTTGTATCTGTCTTTATTAGGATGCTGTTCCCAGACTCTGGGATCAGAAGCTACTTCATATACAGATTCAAAATCCCCTTGTATTAAGGGGATTAATTGAAATTCATTATCTTCTAAAATAGATTGAATAGAAAAATTCATTGTCTTAGCTTTTTGTTTTAGCAGCGTCAGTTTCTATTTTTTTGATTTCTTTCAGTTTATCTGAAATTTTGATTACGGCATCTAATTTTGCAGGTTTTAAGGCAACTTCTGCCTGAGCCATATCCCATTTGATCACTAAATTCCCAGAATTTTCATCCGTAGGATTTAATGTAATTTCAAACCATTCTTGCTTGTCAGCTAATTTATTAACAGGGACAGTAACATCTACCACATCCTGTTTCGGATCGTAGGTATAAGCACCCCATTGTTGAAAATCCTTATTTAAGATCACTTTCCATTCTTTATCTGTTGGAACGATAAATAATCCATATGTTCCTGCAGGCACCATTTTACCACCGAAGTTAACAGCCTGTCCGAATGTAATTTTTGTAGATGAGTTGGCCCCTGCTCGCCAAACCTGTCCATAAGGAACTAATTCTCCAAAGATTTTACGACCTTTTACACCAGGTCTTCCATAATCGATACTGATTTTAGACATAGAGAACTGCTGTTCCACCTTCTGACGCGGACTTGCAGCCGGTACTGAATAGTCTTGTGCAAAACTTAAAGCTGAAGCCGATAGGCAAAGTGCGAATACTAATTTTTTCACGTGTAAATTTTTGTTTAAAAGTACGAAATCAAAACAAAATAGTCTGCTCCAATTTCAATAATTTTTATAATATCCACATTATTAACTTTTCTATTTTTTCAAAAATTTCAAACAGCCAGTAAAACCTTTTTTGCCTGTTCAATATGCCTAACATTATGATAAATAACAAAACGTAACGTATCACCTAGTTTCAGTTTGATCAGTTTTGAAATACTTATACTTGTTTTTGTCTTCTCCAGATTAATGTTTCTGGATTTTTCCAACAGAACTAATAGTTGTTGCTCTTGCCAAATGAATTTTTTCAATACTCCTTTATCCAGCTTAGCGCGGATAGGATTCATTGTTTTAAATGTTTTCATTGTATTTAGCTTTTCTTTTGGCAACATCGACTTTGCAAAATAATTACCAAGGATTCCCGGTGAAAATGTAGTCTTTGTAGTAGAATGAGAAGAAGATATCCTGTGGGTAATCTCCGGAATATAAAAACCTCCGTAAAGATTAAGATGTTCAATACACTCCAGAACACTCCAGCTATTTTCGGATGTTCTGTGATTCAGCTCTTGATCTGTTTTCTGCAAAAGTGTTTCTACATATTGGATGTGTTGTTGGGTAATCGTCGTTAATTCTGATATTAATTGTGAAGAAGAAATTTTCATTGATCCTTTTTATGCAAATTTCTGTATTCCTACATTTCTAAATATTGACTGAACTCAAGATTTTTTTAATCTCGATAATGTTTCGGGACTCATTCTAAGGTAATTGGCAATATATTTATTGGGGATTTCCTGAAATAGCTTCGGACTTCTTTTTAAAACCCTTTCGTAACGTTCAAGAGGTGAGTTGACCAAAAGATCTTTTTCTCTTTCAATCTGTTGTAAAACAAGATCTTCTAAAATAAAAGTCCATAATTTTAAATGCTCATCACTCGATTGAATAAATTCGTAAAAATCCTTTTTTGTTGCTACTTTTACCTTTGTCTTTTTAATCGCCTGAATATAGAAATCCGATGGCTTATCTGATAAAAATGAATCCAGGGAAACAATGATATTATCCTTATAACCGAATCTAATGATCCGTTCTTCATCTTCATCCATGATAAAAATACGGACACTTCCCTCTTCCACAAAATAAACATTCGTGTCTATCTCGTCTTTTATTTTTAGAAACTGGTAACGTTGAATGTTTTTTTCAGTTTTAAACAGATCAGCATCAATCAGTGTTTGGATTATATTTACAGAACTCATAGATTCAAAATGACCTTAATATCAGGGTCTATAAATTTAAATAAAATCAGAATAATATTGCCTTCTCTAACTCCAATAACTTTTGTTTCCTCCAGATTCCTCCTGCATATCCTACGAGATCACCATTAGAGCCGATGACCCGATGACAGGGAACTAAAATAGCTATTTTATTGATTCCATTTGCAGTTCCGACTGCACGTATTGCTTTTGGATTTCCTAAAAACTCTGATTGCTGTTTATAAGTTCTGGTCTCTCCCATTGGAATTTCACATAAGAGATGCCATACTTTTTCCTGAAATTCAGTTCCGGTGATATATAACGGAACATCAAAAGTTTTTCGCTTTCCTTCAAAATACTCCTGTAGCTCCTTTTCTAATTGCTGAAAGTGTTTATTCTCACCCTGAACGATCTCTGCATTTAAAGATTTTGACAGTGATGCAAACTGTTTATCCATATTTTTCCGATCTGTAAACTCCAGCAAACAAATCCCTTCATCTACTGCACAGGCAAACATCGGTCCCAGTGGAGTTTCAATTCTTTTAAGATCTATTATTCCTTGCATTTTGGTATTTTTAGGTGAGACACCTACTATATTTTTAAAACGTTCATTAAATCCACTTAAGCTCTCATATCCTGAATCGATCGCAGCTGCTATAATACTCTCACCATTTTTTATCTTTTTGAAAGCTTTGTTCATGCGCAATTTTCTTTGATAGGCCTGAAAAGTAATTCCATGATTTTTCAGGAACCACCGACGAACCGTTACCGGTTCAATATGTCTGGTCATTAAATCGGCGTCTTTGATTTTTAAAGATTCATCGCGCATTAGTTCATTCAGCAATTCCTGAATATAAAGTGGTGTTTCGTTTAGTTTTTCAAGAGGCTTACAAACTTTGCAGGCTCGATATCCACTTTCTATAGCTTCTTTTGTATCTAAAAAGAATTCTACATTTTCTCTTTTGGGTTTTCGGGCAGTACAGGTGGGCCGACAGAATATCCCTGTCGTTTTTACCGCCATCCAGTAAGTTCCTTCGAATGTGGAATCTTTTTCCAAAGAGGCCTGATACATTCTATCTTCTGTAAGTCTCATCATTACATAAAAATGGGTGAAAAACTTTGTTTTACGAGTACCTCACGGCCTGCATCTTCCAAATGATTATAAATATACCCATTTAAAAAATTTCCTGAAGAAATTCTTTTAACTCCTAAATTTTTAAGGGTCTCAAAATCGGGCAAATCGGGCATACACATTACATTAATTGGAGTTTCTGTAGAATTTACAATGGTTTTGATATCGTTTTCATCCGTAATACAAGGAACGAAAATTCCATCTACTCCTAATTCTTCAAAAATCCTTATTCTTTGCAGTGTTTCATCTACAGGATTTTCAATTCCTAACAAAAAAGGATCAGTCCTGAAATTGATGAAAATATCAATATTGTCCGCTTTCAATTTTGAAATAACCGGTTTAAATTTTTCATGGAGCTCTTCTTTCGTTAATAACTTTCTGGCTCCATCAACCACAACACTGTCCTCTATATTAATACCAACTGCACCAATGGCTGCTAACCTTGAAATATTTGAAACAATCTGATCGCTTGTATTTCCGTATCCACCTTCTAAATCTACAGATAAAAGAATATTCGCTGATTTTAATATTCTTTCAGCAATATAGAAATATATATCAAAACTCATCTCCTCTCCATCCTCGTATCCTAAACTATGAGCTACCGCAGAGCTAGAAGTGGCTAATGCTTTATATCCTAACTTTTCATATACTTTAGCACTTTGTACATTCCATACATTTCCTACTAATAAAAGGTCATCATTTATATGCAGATCTTTAAAAATTTGAATATTTGTCATTGTTATTTTTTTATAAAGTTAATAAGAGTATGGCTTATTTTGCAACCGAAAAATGGACAAGTATTTTTATGCTCTTCTTACAACACCATTAAAACATCCTGGTTTTGCATTGTGAATGTGTACATATTCGATTTCCTGATTTTCAAAAATCTCCTGAATCTTTTCTTTCAAAAGTTTTCCCTCAAAAACGTCTGCAAAAAACATCATCCCATTTTTGGTATAGCCGCGAGCAGAAAGAAGTCTATGGTTAAACATTATTGGAACCTCATTAATTTCATACATTTTTGTTGAGTGGTTTGTTCTTACAAAAATAGGCCCGCTGGCTTTATATGGGGAATTTACATTGTGAAAATCATAATTAAGAAGGAAAACCTGCTCGTCTACCTTTGCATCTTCCAAAGTAACCCGGCATGGAAAACCAGGAAATTTATCTACCACTAACTTTTTAATATTTTTTTCTGAAAGTTCAGCATCTGATAAGCGACTCAAGTAAGCAAAATCTACATCATTCAGTGCTTCAAATTTAAAATTGTTCATATTTTTTCTTACAAATTTAAATACAGAAAATCCGCACTGCAACCGAAAAACAGACAAGTATTTTTATGTTCTTTCGCATTTCAAAAATAAAAGGTAATTTTCTAAACTTAAAGTTTCAACCAATAACCATTTTACTGATGTTTACAAAACTTAACATTCTATTTCTTTTTCTTTCATATTTTATTGTAGTTCAGGCACAGGAAACAATTCCTTTTCGACTCACTCAGTACAATAATATCATTGTCAAAGCTTTGATAAATGATAAGGACTCTCTGGATCTGATGTTTCAAATTGCTATGGCAGATGCCTCCATTTCCCCTGAACGTGCTAGAAAAGCAGATCATATTATTTTCAAGGATGAGATCAGTGAAAATAATACCATACAATTAGGAAAAATAGTAACAAAAAATGTTCGGTTTTTCGATAATGAGCTGACAGGCCATGAAGCCGACGGGAAATTTGGAACAGGTATTTTTTCGGGAAAAGCTTTCAAGATCGATTATGATAATAATAAGTTCGTTATCTACGATCAGCTGCCAGATTTAAAAGGTTATCAGGCTATTAAACTGTATCCTGAAAGAGATCAGCTATTCATTAATGCAGAGAATATCATTGATGGAAAATCAGTTGAAGGTCATTTTCTTCTACAATCAGGATATTCCGGAGGATTGCTTTACAATAATCAATTTGCCGAAGACAACGGATTAGACAAAAAACTGGAAGTAACAGGAGAAAAAACATTAAAAAACTCCAGTGGTAAAAGTGTCATCACAAAGCAAGGTATTTTGCCCAAATTCAAAATAGGAAATATAATGATGGAAAATGTATCTGCCGGGTTCTTTGCGGGAGATCTTAAAACACAAAAAGTAAGCTATTTTGCAGCCGATATGATACGAAGGTTTATCTGGATCTTTGATGCTGACAGAAAAACAGCATATATAAAGCCAAGCAAATATTTTTCAGTACCTTACTATAAAATTAATTAAAAATCCTCATCTTATATGTGATGAGGATTTTCTTATGTTGTTTAAATTATTGTGGCATTGCTTTCCATTTTTGAAGAATGGAAGTATAGAAATACATAAATATAAAACCACATACAAATATAATAAAGCTCAGATTAAGACCCATAGAATCAATAATTGTTGGACATTCGGCATACGAATGTACAGTACTCGTACTTATACACGTCGCTTTCTGATGAATAGTGATAATTCCGAAGATAAGAAATAAGAAAAGCACAAATCCACTCATTGAAATAGTAATAAAAATCGAAGATACCAGCTTTCCAACTTTTCGCATCATCAATAAGGGAACTAAAAGAATGATTAAAGAGATAAAAAGAGTAAAATAAGAAGCAAAAAACTCTTCTTTTCCACGTACTAACACAGAATATAAAACGGTAAGTAACGTGACGGCTAAAATCAATACTCCGGCACTGATGACACTGAATAATAGTGATTTCAATCCTACAATTCTAAAACTAAAAATAAAAGCTGCCAGGAAAAAAGAGATCCATAAGTAAATATGAATATTCTCCGAGAAGAAATCCATATTTTTTATTGTATTAACATTATTCAGAACATCTTTCAAAGAATCTGTGTAAAAGTAATAGTCTGTAAGATTATTTTTAAAATACTTTTCAGGAGAAACCTGTTGATGAATATCAGGGTTAAGAGCTACTATAGCTAAAGAATCCCTTACGATCGTTCCATTATCCGCAATAGCCGCTTCGGTATCTGTAACAGCATAATCAGCTTCATATTCTCTGGAGATTGATGGATCATCAGCTTCATTGTAGTTTCTAACCTTTCGTATAAAATATTTGGGTTCAAAATTATTATTCTGTGTGGAATAGATCATTTTCGCCCATTCTTTAGCTTCCAGATTAGTCTGTATTTTATATTCTTTTGATATTTTCAAAAAATCAGAAAGTAAGCTTTCTAATTTTGCAGGATTGTTTTTATTTAAAAGATCAGTAGTCTTTTTATTAATTTCAAAAGCTAATTTTTTGTAGTCACTGCTTGTATAACCTTCCGTATTCATATCATTATAATTTTGCTCTTTTACATAATGAACATCCTTAGAAGTCTCATCATAGAAAATTTTAGAAAAATTATAATAGCTTAAACCTGTTGTCTGAATATATGATGAAAGATCCACAACCTCTTTTTTGAAATAGAATGTACCAGAATTTTCTTTCAGTTCAGAATAAGCGACAGCCGTTTTATTAGTTCTTTCAGGTTCAGGAATTGCAAAATTTCCATATCTATCTTTTTTAGCAGACGTCTTGGAATACACAGAATAGTATTGATATACCCTGTTATAATAAATAAAATATTTTTTACCCGTGTTTATTTTATTAATATCCGTTTCACAGAAAAGATCTGCAAAAGGTTTTGGAAACTTTCTGTTATCCAAGGTATAGGCTTCAAGTTCCTGTGAAAGAAAGGGTGAGGTTCTATTAATAATATCTATATTTTTCTCTACTTGTTGATCAGGGTACTGATGATTAATAAACATCCTGAAACCTATCATATAAGAGAAAAAGAAGGTAGTACTGGCAAAAAGGATGATAAAATACTGAACAAACTGTGAGAATAATTTCCATTTTGAAACAGGATAAAAATTCTTGAAAGCATTGTTTTTGAACATCATTATGAGCCAACCTACAATCATTAAAATAGAGATGATGAGATGAATGAATATAACACCATTTTTAAAATAATCATCTTTTACACTATAGGTCTGAAGGGAGCGTGGATCCATATGAGACCAATATCCTATTGCGAAAAACAAGATATGAATAAGCGCACTTACCAAAAGCATCCACACGATTTTTGTGTTCCAGATGGTTGGGTATCGCTCCAGTAAATATTGATTGAGTTGATTTATTTTTTGCATTTTGATCGAATTAAAGAAGATTAACTAACGAAAAATCTTCTTGTGGAAGATGAAATATTACGGATATAAACAATGTTGGTTTTAGCATTTCCCAATGAAGACATTACATCATAAAATTCTGTTTCTACAGAAAAATAGGCAACATATACTCCACCATTATAATTGAGTTTTTCCAGTTTTAAAGCTTTAAAAACTTCTAAAAGTTCATCTCTGGAACTGGGAGTATCAATTTCAATGATCAAATGGTTTTCTTCATTGTTCTTAAGATCAGAATTATCCTTGTATTGTCCGTTTTTCAGGAAAATAACTTTATCCGAAACCTTTTCCACTTCATACAATTGCTGAGAACTTAAGATCAAAGCAATGGGATTATTTACTGAATTAGCAATCGCTTTCAAGTCTTCCAGAATCACCTGTTGGGCCACCACATCAAGATTAGCTAAAGGCTCATCCAACAACAGAATTTCAGGTTTTCTCAAAAGAGTGCGTGCCAGTTCAAAGCGCATTTTATATCCTGAGGATAGTTCGCTCCATTTTAAATGTTTATAATTCCACAATCCGAGACGGGCGATCATCATTAGCGTTCGGGTTTCATTTTCTTCTGTATTCACCCCGTAATTGGCAAGGACAAATTTAAGGTTGTCTTTAAGACTTCCATACCATTTGGCAGTTCGTTGCGGAATGTAAACCAATTTTGTACGAAGATCATAATCATTCTTTGGTTCCTGGTTAAATGCATATTGCAACTGACCTTGATTATAAGAAATTTCTTTTGCTAAAATTCTTAAAAGGGTGGTTTTCCCATTACCATTTTCACCAACTAATCCATAAACCTGACCTTTATTAATTGAAATGGAAACAGGTCCTAAAGAAAACCGATTACTACCATATGATTTAGAAATATGCTCTGCGTGAAGCACTGATTTTTCTAAAGGATATTCAGGAACTTTAATTGCTTCAATTTTCTGAAGCAGATCTTTTGATTTATCAATAAATTCTTCGGTTTTATCTGGGTATTGTTCCTTCCAGTCCGTTAAAGAAATTGCTTCGTTGTAAATACCCATATTCTGAGTATCCATAGCACAGTCAAGCAATTTTCTGAATCCGAGAATAGTGTCTTTATTATCAAAGAAATGATACACGTCCGCTACTCTTTGCTGATGTTTCGTCATTTGGTGTTTAAATATTATTTTTACTTTCTAAAGATATAAATTTTGAAGCTGTTTCCTCTTAAAATGGAAAAGAATGCATCGCTGCATCCTTTTGATATCTATGTTATTTTTTCATAATCTATGTAAGCATTGATGACATCATCATAGACATATAATAATTGGCACAATGTAGAGAATTGATCAATAGTATTTCTTTACTGGGTAGAATCTCAAAAGCTTCTGATGTTGTTATTTGGTATTCATAATTCATGGTGCTCCATTTGAGATCCGGCTTCATTACCAAAAGTTCAAGTCCTTCCTGATCTGTTAGTACAAATGATTCTTTAAAAATACCTCTGTGCTTAAAAGCATAGCTTCTCTTCAAGTCGTCAAAGTAGGTTTGTATAACAATTTCTCCATTCCAGTTCAGTCTGAATTTTAAAAGGATCTTTTCGTTGTCCTTTAACTCAATGGTTGTTCCCCAAAACCCCTTCGGCTCAATATGATACTCCAAACCATCTACAATTTCTATTACAGCATTAAACTTAAACCAACTATTATAAATAAGTTTTCCAACTAACCTGCTCTCTTTTGTTACTTCAAAAAATAAAGAATTGCTTGATTCTGCTTGATATTCTGCCATGGTTATTTTTTAATTTGGTGGAATTTCTATTGGTTTTTAAATAGTATTAACAGCCTGAATTTTAACGCTCTAATTTATAAATAAATCAGCAAATATTATTTATTTTTAAACTGATCTCACAAAACTCTGCAAAATTAATTTTTAATTATATCAATTTACCCATTCAACAATAACATGTTCAACTATTTTTATTTTTGCCCATGCAATATAATTTTGAATTTTTCAATTTGTCGTCTATGACGTAAAACATGAACAATTGCATGTTCCATTAACTGTTCTATATCATAAACTTGTCCCCACAAAGTATTTATTTTTTTGGTGTTGTCAAATTCTTCAAGCTGATCATCATGAATATTTCTGAAAGTTTCTACGGTAAAGACGAATAAGCGGTCAAAGTCTTTACGATAATCATCTATTGTCCAACGAAGTACAATGTCTGGATATTTTACATTTTGCCCCATTAATCGGATATCGATAGCATAAGCAAATCCTGCACTAACCACATGTGCCAGTATTGTCTGAATCGATTTGCAGTTAGAGTCACTTGTTTCAGCATCAATAATTGTAATTAGTTCATCATCTGAAATGTCAGTAATTACCTGTTGCAAGTCGTTAATTGCCCTTTCATATTCGTCGAGCAATGCACCAACGGCACCTTCTCTGTAAGTTTTAATCATAAATCCTGTTAATTAGTTAGGTTTTGATAAATCACATTCTTTCGATTACTTTTTAAATACTCCCTATTCAAGATAATATTGATCAAATTCAATAGGATTTTTAGGTTTATTTATTCCTGTCCTATTTTTAAAATCTTCCTCAATTTCAAAATTTTTCTCTGTAATAATAATCTCTTTATTGTTTTTGAATAATTTTAAAAGTTCAGCTTTATATTTAGAGTTGAGTGACTTAAAATAATTATCATACAAACATATTCCAACTTCTTTTTCAGCAAATTGTTTTCCGAATGACGTTGTTGCCCTAGGCTTTATGTAGTAATCTCTTAAACTCCAATCATCAAAATAATAGTCCCTGTAAGTAGATTCACAATCAAGTATTTTTATTTTTTCAGCCTTATATGGATTCGCTAGCAACACATAAAAGAAAGCGGCTAAAAAACCTAATATTAGGACTCCTAGAATTGTTATTTTAGTTTTCATTGTTTATAAAAAATCTTTGAGTTTATTTGAATTTCTATATAATATTAATACTATCTAAATTATACAAATAATTTAATTTTTATAAAAAAAACCCGTAAGAAAACTTACGGGGTTTTAAATATATTTGCTTTTCAAAGATTACATCGCATTCATTTTAAAAGTCATACTTTCGATCACTTTTAAAATAGCCTCTACCGTATCCATTGATGTTAAACATGGTACTCCATTTTCAACACTCATTCTTCGGATCTGGAAACCATCTCTTTCAACCTGCTTTCCTTTGGTCATGGTGTTGACTACATATTGTACTTTTCCTTTTTGGATCAGGTCGATAAGGTTTACACTTTCTTCTCCGATTTTGTATCCTATTTTACAAGGGATTCCTTTTTCTTCAAAGAATTTAGCCGTTCCTTCTGTTGCCCAGATTCTGAATCCAACTTCATGGAATCTTGCAGCCAGATCAGCAGCTTCCTGCTTGTGTTTATCAGCTACTGTGAATAATATTGATCCGTGCATCGGAACTTTTCTTCCTGCTGCAATAAGTCCTTTATAAAGAGCTTTTTCTAAAGTGGTGTCTTTCCCCATCACTTCTCCTGTAGACTTCATTTCTGGTCCTAAAGAGATATCAACTTTCGTTAATTTTGAGAATGAGAACACCGGAACTTTTACAAACACGCCTTCTTTTTTCGGAACCAATCCGTTTTTATATCCCAGATCTTTCAGCTTCTGACCTAAGATAGCTTTTGTCGCTAAGTTAGCCATCGGTACATCTGTAATTTTTGAAAGGAAAGGAACTGTTCTTGATGAACGTGGGTTCACTTCGATCACGAATACATTTCCATCAAACAGAACATATTGGATATTCATTAATCCAATAACATTCAAGCCTTTTGCCAGTCTTTGGGTGTAATCTACTAAGGTGTCAATTTCAGCTTGAGAAACATTTTGTGGTGGATATACCGCTATAGAGTCTCCGGAGTGAACTCCCGCTCTTTCGATATGTTCCATAATTCCAGGAATGATTACCGTTTCTCCGTCACAGATCGCATCTACCTCAACTTCTTTTCCGGTAATGTAACGGTCTACCAATACCGGGTGTTCCGGGCTTGCATCTACCGCAAATTCCATATAATGAGCCAATTCTGATTCTGTATACACGATTTCCATGGCTCGCCCTCCCAGTACATAACTTGGACGAACTAAAACCGGATAACCAATCTCATTAGCAATTTTTATCGCTTCTTCTTTTGATGTTGAGGTTTTTCCTAAAGGCTGAGGAATTCCCATTTCCTGCAGCGCTTTTTCAAATTTATCTCTGTTTTCAGCTCTGTCAAGGTCTTCTAATGAAGTTCCTAAGATCTTTACTCCATAGCTTGCCAGTTTATCTGCTAAGTTAATCGCCGTTTGTCCTCCAAACTGAACAACTACTCCCATTGGTTTCTCAAGGTCGATGATACTCATTACATCTTCTTCCGTTAAAGGTTCGAAGTATAATTTATCTGAGATTGAGAAGTCTGTAGAAACTGTTTCAGGGTTATTGTTGATGATAATCGCTTCATAGCCCATTTCTTTGATCGCCCAAACTGAATGTACTGTAGCGTAGTCAAATTCTACTCCCTGTCCTATTCTGATTGGCCCTGAGCCTAAAACGACCACTTTTTGTTTATCTGAAACCACACTTTCATTTTCCTCTTCATAAGTTCCGTAGAAATAGGGTGTTTCACTTTCAAATTCTGCCGCACAGGTGTCTACCATTTTGTAAACCGGTATCACTCCATTTTCTTTTCTGAAATTGTAAACCTCTCTTTGAGTAGATTCCCATAAGTGAGCGATATTCTGATCTGAGAAACCTAATTTTTTAGCTTTAATTAAAATCTCTTTATCAAATTTATGTTCAGCAATTGTTTTTTCGAAGTCAACCAGTTTCTTTAATTTATAGATAAAGAACTTGTCAATCTTACTCCATTCTACAATCTGTTCCCAATCGTAACCTCTTCTTAAAGCATCACAAATGATGAATAATCTTTCGTCATCACAAACTCTGATTCTTCTTTCGATGTCTTCGTCTGTTAAAGCTGCAGCTTGTTTTGTTTTTAATCCTAAGTGTCTTAAACCTGTTTCCAGGGAACGTACCGCTTTCTGTAAAGATTCTTCAAAGTTTCTTCCGATAGCCATTACTTCTCCGGTCGCTTTCATCTGTGTTGAAAGTCTTCTGTCCGCAGTTTCAAATTTATCGAAAGGAAATCTTGGGAATTTAGTTACCACATAGTCCAAAGCTGGTTCGAAACATGCGTAAGTTTTTCCTGTAACCGGATTCATGATCTCATCAAGGGTTAACCCAACTGCAATTTTAGCTGCAATTTTAGCGATCGGATATCCCGTCGCTTTACTTGCTAAAGCTGATGATCTTGAAACCCTCGGGTTTACTTCAATGATATAGTATTCAAATGAATGTGGATCCAAAGCCAGCTGTACGTTACATCCCCCTTCAATACCCAGTGCTCTGATGATTTTTAGGGAAGCATTTCTCAACATTTGGTATTCTCTGTCTGAAAGCGTCTGTGAAGGCGCTACCACAATTGAGTCTCCCGTATGAACTCCCACCGGGTCTATATTTTCCATGTTACAAACCACAATTGCATTGTCGTTCGCATCACGCATTACTTCGTATTCGATTTCTTTGAAACCTGCGATTGATTTTTCAATAAGACACTGCGTTACCGGACTGTATTTCAATCCCAGTTCTGCGATCTCTTTTAATTCAGCTTCATTGGAAGCGATTCCACCTCCAGTCCCTCCCATGGTAAAGGCAGGACGAACAATAACGGGATATCCGATTTCTTCAGCGAAATGAAGAGCTCCTTCTACTGTAGTTACAATATCAGATTCCGGAACCGGCTCGTTCAGCTCTCTCATTAATTCACGGAACAGATCTCTGTCCTCCGCTCTGTTGATCGCTGAAAGTGTAGTTCCCAATACCTCAACTTTACATTCTTCAAGGATCCCTGATTTCTCCAATTCTACTGCCATATTCAATCCAGTCTGCCCCCCTAAAGTAGGAAGCAACGCATCCGGACGTTCCTTTCTGATGATATGACTTACAAACTGAAGGGATATCGGCTCGATATATACTTTATCAGCGATCTCCACATCCGTCATAATCGTTGCAGGATTTGAGTTGATCAAAATTACCTTGTAACCTTCTTCTCTTAAGGATAAACAAGCCTGCGTTCCTGCATAATCGAATTCTGCCGCCTGCCCAATGATGATAGGACCAGAACCGATTACTAAAATTGTTTTTATATCTGTACGTTTTGCCATTTTCTTTTTTTAGATACAAGATTTCAGATGCCAGATTTCAGACTTCCAACATTCTGTTTTTACTTTTTTAAATTAGATTTGAATGTATAAATCATTCTTTGAATTTCATTCAGATTTGATATTAGACTATCAACTTTTTCCACATTAAGTAGTTCTAACTCTTTTGTTAAAATTAATTTCTCAAAATTGTGCATAATTACTTTAATTTTCAAAAGTCTGATGTCTAGTGTCTGCTATCTGATGTCTGTATTATAGCTTCTTAAAGTCTTCCATTAAATCAATAAACTCATCAAACAAATAATTCGCATCTTCCGGGCCTGGACTTGCTTCCGGGTGATACTGAACTGAGAAACAAGGGTGGATTTTGTGTTTCAATCCTTCATTTGTTCTGTCGTTTAGAGCGATGTGGGTTTCGATAAGGTCTGTTCCTTTAAGACTTTCCTGATCTACTGCATAACCGTGGTTTTGGGAAGTGATCGAAACTTTATTTTTCACTAAATCTAAAACCGGGTGATTTCCTCCTCTGTGTCCGAATTTCAGTTTGAATGTTTTCGCTCCACAAGCTAACCCTATTAACTGGTGTCCTAAGCAAATTCCAAAGATCGGAACTTTTCCTAAAAGACCGCGGATCATTTCTAAGGCCTGTTGGTTATCTTCAGGATCACCAGGACCATTTGAAAGCATAATCCCATCCGGATCCATTAGTAAGATCTCTTCAGCTGTTGTATCATGTGATACAACGATAATGTCGCAGTTTCTTTGAGAAAGCTCTCTGATGATTCCTAATTTAGAACCGAAATCTACCAATACTACTTTGAAACCTCTTCCCGGATTTGCGTAAGGTGTTTTCGTAGAAACAGTTTCTACCTGGTTGGTAGGGAAAGTTGTTAATTTTAACTCTTCTACAATTGCGTTTTCATCAGCATCTGCATTTACAATTTTTCCTTTTACCACACCTGAGTTACGAAGAATTCTTGTCAGTCTTCTTGTATCTATTCCTGAAATTCCTGAAAGGTTTTTCTTTTTGAACAATTCATCCAAGGTGATCTGAGTACGGAAATTGGATGGTAGATCACAAATTTCCTTTACAATAAGACCTTTAATAGCTGGTTCAATACTTTCATAATCATCGCGGTTGATCCCATAATTTCCGATCAACGGATAAGTCATACATACAATCTGACCACAATAAGATGGGTCGGAAATCAATTCTTGATATCCCGTCATTCCGGTATTGAAAACCACTTCTCCTGCTGTTTCCAATTCTGCTCCGAAACCTTCTCCGTTAAAAACCTCTCCGGATTCTAATATTAATTTCTTTTTCATTTTTATTTTTGTTGTACCATGTATTCATATATAAACCTATAGACGATTTTCATGAATACCTTTTACATTAATACTTTTTACAATTATTTAAACTTAAATCCTTTTTCTTCGAGCGTATTTTTAAGTATCGCCATTCTTGCAAAAACTCCATTCTGCATTTGCTTAAAAATCCTTGAACGCTCACATTCTACTAAATCGGTATCGATTTCCACTCCTCTGTTGATAGGAGCTGGATGCATGATGATCGCTTCTTTTTTCATCGCTTTTTCCCTTTCTTTCGTCAAACCATATTTTCTATGATAATCTGAAGCCGAAAAACTCATTTTAGCGTCGTGTCTTTCATGCTGAATTCTTAATAACATTAAAACATCCACTTCATTGATCAGCTGGTCTACCGACTGGTAAGTTCCGTTAATCAAAGCACCTTCATCAAACCAATCCTCTGGTCCTGAGAAATATACTTTAGCACCTAGTCTTCTTAATGCTTCTGCATTGGAGTTAGCAACTCTGCTGTGCTTTACATCCCCTACAATTCCAACTTTCAGACCTTCAAATTTTCCAAATTCCTGATGGATCGTCATAAGATCCAGCATACACTGCGATGGGTGGTTTCCCTTTCCATCGCCACCATTGATCACCGGAATATTAATATTTTTTAATTCTTCAAAGAATCCGTCTTTTTTATCTCTTATTACAACTAAGTCTACCCCTATACTCTCAATCGTCTTCACTGTATCATATAAACTTTCACCCTTATTTACTGAGCTGTGTGAAGCATCAAATGGAACGACCTGCAATCCTAATTTTCTTTCAGCTAAATCGAAGCTTGTTTTTGTTCTTGTACTATCCTCAAAGAATAGATTTGAGCAAAAAACTTCGCCCTCTATTTTAGCAGTTTTTCCATTAGCAAAAGCCAGTGCTTCTGCCAGTATACTGTTGATTTTCTCGGTACTTAGTTCTGTAATCGTAAACATAATATCTTAATTTTTTACATAAAAAAAGCGAAGACAAAATCTTCGCTTAATAACAATAAATATCGTAAAGGGCGCTGTCGCCCGGTAAATCTAATGATATAAATACTCTTTTATTCATTAGGTGCAAAGATATAACATTTCAGCGATACTACAAAATCAAAATCCCAAATAAATTAAAAAACTTCAATCACCCATTATTCTCATTTTTTCTTAATATTTTTGTTAAATCTCAAATCTACACTATGGACGCTAAAGACAAAATGATTCTCAGTATTATTCAGGAAGACTCTACTCTATCTGTAAAAGAAATCTCCGAGAAGATTGGTCTTACCTTCACTCCAACTTATGAGCGTATCAAACAATTAGAGAAACAAGGGGTTATTGAGAAATATGTTGGCCTTCTGAACCGTGAAAAACTGGGACTTAATATTGTTGTTTATTGTAATGTCCGTCTTAAAGAGCAGTCCAAAAAGGTATTGGAGACTTTTGAGAAGAACATTGGAAAATATGACGAAGTTCAGGAAATCATCAGCCTCTCTGGCGAATATGATTATATGCTGAAGATCATTGCCAAGGATATCAACTCTTATAATGATTTTGCTGTAAGTGTGATCTCAAATATTCCTAATATCGGACAATACCACAGTTCCATCGTTTTACATGAAGTGAAAAAATCCACTAAATTTAAAATTGATCTCGCCTAACCCAGTATTTTATTTTTCAGTTTATTAAACTGATAACTTATTTTATCCAGACATAGATTTCCTATACTTCCCTGATGGGTATGGCTAAGATTCGCAATTTCAAAATCAAATTCATTATTCTCTATTTCCTGGCCTACTTTTACATAAGCATCCCGGAAGGAACTGCCATTTTTAACCTCTTCATTAATTTTCTCTACACTGAAAAGATATTTGTATTTTTCATCCTCCAGAATACCCTCTCTCACTTTTATGTTGGGCAAAGTATAATTTAAGATCTCCAGACATTCTTTTAAGGAATCAATAGCTGGAAAAAGAATTTCTTTTGTCAGCTGTACATCTCTGTGATATCCTGAAGGAAGATTATTCGTCAACAGTATAAGCTCATTCGGTAAAGATTGAATTCTATTACATCTCGCTCTCACCAACTCGAAAATATCCGGGTTCTTTTTATGAGGCATAATACTGCTTCCCGTTGTAAATTCTTTAGGAAAGCTTATAAAATTAAAGTTCTGACTTAAATACAAACATACGTCATAGGCAAATTTCCCAAGGGTTCCTGCTATTGTTGCCATGGCCATTGCCAGTAACTTTTCAGATTTCCCACGGGTCATCTGAGCATATACAGCATTATAATTCATCGTTTGAAACCCAAGGTTGTAGGTTGTACTTTCTCGATCGATCGGAAAGGAAGAACCATAACCAGCTGCAGAACCTAATGGGTTTTTATTAATGATATTCTTTACCGAGAACAGCATTTCAACATCATCTAATAAAGCCTCTGCATACGCTCCGAACCATAATCCAAAAGACGAAGGCATTGCAATCTGCAAATGTGTATATCCTGGAAGCAAAACCTCTTTATGCTCTTCGGCCAATCCTATCAATAGCTGAAAAAACTCGTCAGTAAGGCTTGTTATTTCACGAATCTCATCCAGTAAATAAAGCTTGATATCCAATAAAACCTGATCATTTCGGGATCTTGCCGTATGAATCTTTTTCCCTACATCTCCTAATTTTTCAATTAAGATCGCTTCAATCTGAGAATGGATATCCTCAGCTTCTTTGTCGAGTTCGAAACTTCCGTTTTCAATATCTTTTAATATCATAGCCAAAACAGAGGTCATCTGTTCTGATTCTTCATTGGAAATAATTCCAACTTCTGCAAGCATCTTACAGTGAGCCATAGAACCCTTAACATCATATTTTGCTAATCGCTCATCGAAATCAAGGTCTTTTCCTACTGTAAACTGGTTGACTAATATATTGGTGGCAAGATTATCTTTCTGCCATATCTTTTTCATAATTGTCTATTTAAAATATTACTATAATTCGGTTTTAGAGCTGTTTTGTGCTCAGCATGATATTTCTTACTGCTAAAAACTTTAACATCTTCCACATTCAATAAAGTCTTTCATTTTTAATGGTCTTCTTGCATAAATCTTATTAAAAACTGCTTTCTTCATTATAATCATGCTGAGTCAAAACATTTAAAAACTAACTAAAACCAATATTTTTTTTCAGATTTCAGATACTAGATATCAGATGCTAGACTTATTTAATCCATTGAAATGTCTGATAACTGATGTCTGAGATCTTACGTCTTTTATAACACCTTTTCTAAAATCCGGATATAAATTTCAATTCCTTCTTTTATTTCACTGAGTTCTATATATTCATCCGCCGTATGAGAGCGCCTACTGTCTCCGGGACCCATTTTAACAGAGGTACAAGGTATGATTGCCTGATCTGAAGAGGTTGGAGATCCGTACGTTGTCCTTCCAATTGCCAAACCAGCCTGCACAAAAGGGTGATCCAATTCTATTTTCGAAGAATTTAACCTGAAGGATCTTGCCGTAAGGTTTGATTTCATTTGTGATTGAATAATTTCAAAAACTTCTTCATTGCTATATTCATCCGTCACTCTTACATCCAAAGTAAATTGACATGCTTCAGGAACTACATTATGCTGAACTCCGGCATGAATGGCAGATAGCGTAATTTTAACTTCTCCCAGATAATCTGAAACCTTTGGAAACTTAAAATTTGTAATATGCTGCAAATCCCGCATACATTTTATAATAGCATTATCATTATTAGGATGAGCAGCATGAGAAGCTGTACCCTTCATTTCACCATCAATTACCAAAAGTCCTTTCTCAGCAATCGCAAGGTTCATCTGCGTAGGTTCTCCTACAATAGCCAATTCCACATTGGACAGTTGTGGAAATAAGGCTTCAATCCCATCAAAACCTGAAATCTCCTCCTCTGCCGTTAAAGCAATAACTAAATTATATTTTAAATCTCCTCTTTCATAAAAATATAAAAACGTCTGTGCTAAAGAAACCAGAGAAGCCCCGGCATCATTACTACCCAATCCATATAATTTTCCCTCTTTTTCAATTGCTACAAACGGATCTAAAGTATAGGCCTTATTAGGTTTTACCGTATCATGGTGTGTATTCAGCAATACAGAAGGTTTAGCCTCATCAAAATGTTTATTGACCGCCCAGATGTTATTTTTAAAACGCTTCGCAGGAATTCCGTGTTTTTGAAAAAAACTTTCTATTTCTACAGAAGTATTATATTCATCCTTGCTGAATGAAGGCATTTCAATCAGTTTTTTAAGCAATTCAATTGCATTATTGAATAACTCTTCTTGATTATAAACAGATTTCAGTTCCTGCATGATGATTTTCTATATGGTTCTTCAATTGGGTTTCTTTAATTAAGAAAACCTTATTTACATTATTTTTAATGGCTCCAAGTGCATTTTCAAGTTTCGGCAAGATCCCTTTATGCAATTTTCCTGCTTCTTTTAAAGTTGAAAAATCTTCCTGAGATACACTTTTAATAACAGAATCAGGGTCATCAACATCTTCCAATACCCCTTCTTTATCAAAACAGTACAACAATTCAACATCATATATTTCTGATAAAGACTGAGCAATTACCGAAGCAATGGTATCTGCATTGGTATTTAAGAGATTTCCTTTCTTATCATGCGTGATGGCAGAAAAAACAGGAACGAGATCAAGATAAAGAAAATAAGAAAGCATTTTTTTGTTGACGCTTTCCTCATCAATATCACCAACAAATCCAAAATTAATTTCAGAGTGATTTCTCTTTTTTGCCTGAATTACATTAGCATCAGCACCTGAAAGCCCTAAAGCATTACAATTTCTGTACTGTAGTTTCGAAACGATATTTTTATTAATATTTCCCGCATACACCATTGTCACAATATCTAATGTCGATTTATCCGTAATTCTTCTTCCATTGACCAACTGCTGAGTTACTCCCAATTTAGCCGCCAGTATCGTTGCCAGTTTTCCACCACCATGAATCAGAATTTTCTTTTCCTTAATATTGGAAAATTCTTCCAGAAACTGATTCAGCATTACCTCATCATCAATCAAGGCACCTCCTATTTTTACAACAAAAAGTTTCTCTTTCATAATAGATTATTTACTGGATTTGATTTCATCTAAAATCTCACTAAACACAGCCTGTGCAGAGAAAATACGGTTTTTAGCCTGCTGATAAATAATCGAATTTTCACCATCCATTACTTCATCACTTAGTTCTACATTCCGACGAACCGGAAGACAGTGCATGACCTTTCCATTATTCGTTTCTGCCAGCTTTTCAGCAGTCAGCATCCAATTTTCTTTTACTTCAGGTATGGCAGCATATTCATCAAAAGACGACCAGTTTTTAACATAGATAAAATCAGCATCTTTCAAAGCTTCTTCCTGATTATGAATAACCTTGGTATCTTTTGTAAAATTTTGATCCAGATCATACCCTTTAGGATTCGCAATGACAAAATCCACATCCATTTCCTGCATCCACTCAGCAAAAGAATTTCCTACAGCCTGAGCAATTGGCTTAATGTGTGGAGCCCAGGTCAATACAACCTTTGGCTTACGCTCTTCTTTCCAGTTTTCAGTGATGGTGATACAGTCTGCTAAACTTTGCAAAGGATGACGGGTTGCCGATTCCAAAGAAATTACCGGAACTTTTGCATGTTTCAGGAACTGACTTAAAATACTTTCATTTACATCATCTTCCTTGTTTTTCATTCCCGCAAAACAACGAACCGCAATAATATCACAGTATTGATTCAACACCTCGATAGCATCTTTGATATGCTCTACAGTATCGCCATTCATCACCGCTCCATCAGCAAATTCAAGATTCCATGCTTCCTGGGCTGCATTTAGTGTTAAGACATTTAATCCCAAGTTTTGGGCTGCAATCTGACTGCTTAAACGGGTTCTTAAACTTGAATTTAAGAATACCAATCCTATAGTTTTCCCCTTTCCTTTTTCAGTTTCTGAATGGGGGTTTTCTTTTATATATAAAGCTTTTTTTATGATTTCCTGTAAGTTTTCAATATCACTTACAGCGGTAAAATTTTTCATTTTATTAAAATTTGAAAGTCTGAACCAAACTTTTGAAGTTTGAATATTTAATCTATTTGATGAAGGACCTCTTTCAAAGCATTAATGAAAAGATCAGTCTCTTCTTTTTTAATGGTAAGAGCCGGAAGAATTCTCAGCACAGCTTTATCATTAGAATTTCCTGTAAAAATATGATGATCATAAAGCAGGCTTTTCCTCACCTCAGCGCAATCCCTGTCAAGCTCTATCCCGATCATCAATCCTTTCCTTCGAATAGATTGAACATGTGGAAAATCTTTAATTTCATTTTCAATATAATTTCCCATGCTTTCAGCATTATCCATAAGATTTTCATCTTTCATCACATCCAGAACGGCAATCGCTGCAGCACAAGCTAAATGATTTCCACCAAAAGTAGTTCCCAGTAATCCATTGCTGGCTTCAAATTTCGGATGGATCAAAACACCACCAATCGGAAAACCATTTCCCATTCCTTTAGCTGTTGTAATTATATCCGGCTGAACACCAAACTCCTGATGTGCAAAGAAATAACCCGATCTTCCATATCCGGATTGTACTTCATCCAAAATCAAAACAGTATTATACTGCTCGCACAGTTCTTTAATTTTAGATAAAAACTCTGCTGTTGGAATCATAATTCCACCTACTCCCTGGATTCCTTCAATAATTACAGAAGAAATATCATCCCCATGAGTTTCAAAAACCTTTTCCAGCTGCTCTACATTATTCCATTCCGATTTGATGAATCGTTCAGAATAATTAACGGGAGCCACAATTTTTGGATTATCTGTCACAGAAACTGCTGCAGAAGTTCTTCCATGGAAAGACCCTGAAAAATAAAGAACTTTGCTGTTTCCATTATGGAAAGAAGCCAGTTTTAAAGCATTCTCATTGGCTTCTGCTCCTGAGTTACACAGGAAAAGATTATAATCTTCATAACCTGATAACTTCCCTAATTTCTCAGCAAGTTCCATTTGCAGCTCATTTTGAACAGAATTAGAATAAAAAGAAATTTTATCTAATTGATCTTTAAGTTTCGTTTGATAATGCGGATGATTATGACCAATAGAGATCACAGCATGACCACCATAAAAATCAAGATATTTTTCTCCCTTATCGTCCCAAAGAAATGATCCCTGAGCCTTTACAGGATTTATATTAAATAATGGATATACGTTGAATAAGTTCATGTTTTTTTAAATTGAAAGTTGATAATTGAAAGTTTAAAGTTTGGTTTACGAATTCCAGCATCCGAGATTGAGATTGATTTGATTAACGATCTTGTTTATTATCTGCTATCTGCTACCTCTTCATTATTTTTAAAAACCTATTGGCTTTAAGTTCAATCCTGTCCTCTCTTCCCAGCCCATTGCAAGATTCATATTTTGAACCGCCTGTCCGGAAGCTCCTTTTAATAAATTGTCGATCGCTGAATGAATAACGACCACATTTTCATTCTTTTCTATATGAATCACACAGCGATTCGTATTGACAACCTGTTTTAAATCAATTGCCCTCTCATTAACCTTTACAAAAACTGCTTCTTCATAAAATTCCCTATATAATTGCTCCAAATCTGAAAGCTTCAAATCTGATTTAACCGTTGAGCTGGTAAAAATCCCTCTCGTAAAATCTCCACGCCATGGAACAAAATTTAAGCTAACCTCTTTATCATTAAAAGAATTCAATTGCTGTAAAACTTCATCCACATGCTGATGTGTCAATGTTTTATAAGCAGAAATATTATCGTTGCGCCAGGTAAAATGCGTTGTTGACTGTAAAGACTGCCCAGCACCTGTAGAACCTGTAATTCCGGTAGTAAATATTTCATTGAGCAATCCTTTTTCAGCTAATGGCAATAAAGCCAACTGAATTGCTGTCGCAAAACAACCAGGATTCGCAATACTTTTAACTCCTAAAAGATTTTTTTTATTGATTTCCGGTAATCCATAGATAAAATTTCTATCTGCAAATTTCCCATCTAAACGGAAATCATTTCCCAGATCAACAACCAGTGTATCATCACTAACAACATTTTGACTTAACCAATTCTGACTTTCCTTATGTGGTAAGCAAAGAAAAAGAATATCAACTTGTGAAGGCTTATTTGCTAAAACCATATCACAAACCGTCGTTAAATCCGGATACAGATCTGAAATCTTAGTACCCGAATTAGAACGACTATATAAAAAACTCAATTTAATATTAGGATGAAAAGCTAATAAACGAATCAATTCACTACCAGTATATCCGTTAGCCCCAACAATTCCTACCGTCTTTATCATGCTTTCACTCCGTTAATCTGATGATAAATATTTAGGGAATTGCTCACGATTTTAGTATAACCTTTCACATCTTCACCACTCCATGCTCGATTAGCTTCTCCATAGCTTCCAAATTTATCAGACATCAGATCATGTTCAGATTCGATTCCGTTCAGAACAAATCGGTATAGATAAAGTGTTACAAAAACTTTCCCTGTTACCATTCCCTGAGAGTCAGATAAGAAAGATTCTATATTTCTCATTACCGGATCTAGAAACAATGCTTCATGAAGCCAGTTGCCATACCAATCGGACAACTGCGATTTCATCATTTGCTGATATTTAGATAAAGTATGCTTCTCTAATAAATGATGCGCTTTGATAATGACTGATGCAGCAGCAGCTTCAAATCCTACTCGTCCTTTAATTCCAACGATCGTATCTCCTACATGAATATCACGACCAATACCGTAAGCGGAAGCCAGTTCTTCAATCTTCTGAATCGCATAGACAGAATGGCTAAAGTATTCGCCATTCACTGCTACAACTTCTCCATTCTTAAATTCTATTTCCAGTTCAGAAGGTTGGCTCTCTTTAATTTGTGAAGGAAAGGCTTCTTCAGGCAGATAATTTCTTGAAGTCAATGTTTCTTTTCCACCTACAGAAGTTCCCCAAAGTCCCTTATTAACCGAATATTGAGCTTTATGAAATTCCATATTATAACCATGACTTTTCAGGAATTCAATTTCTTCTTCTCTTGACAATGCCATATCACGAATCGGCGTAATGATTTCCACATTTGGAGCCATCACCTGAAAGATCAAATCAAAACGCACCTGATCATTGCCTGCTCCTGTACTTCCATGAGCAATAGCATCAGCCCCAATTTCCAAAGCACATTTTGCAATCTCCTGAGCCTGAATGGTGCGTTCAGCACTTACGGAAAGCGGATAGGTATTATTTTTCAATACATTCCCGAAGATCAGATACTTTACACAAGAATTGTAGTAATCTTCCTGAGCGTCAATACACCTGTAGTTTTTCACCCCAAGATTCAGGGCTTTCTTTTCCAGTTCCTTTTCTTCTTCTTTAGAAAAGCCCCCTGTATTTACAGTTACTGCATACACCTCATATCCAAGTGTTTCACTAAGATATTTAGCACAGTAAGAGGTATCTAAACCACCACTAAACGCTAAGATTACTTTCTTTTTCATCTGTCTTCTTTTTCGTATTGTTATTTACAAGATCTAATTCATCAGCCGTGATTTGTTCTGAGGACAAAAAACTTTCCTGAATCATTTCCTTGTTATATTCTTTTTGGGGATGTTCATTTCCAACCCCGTTAATTACATTATTTTGCGGAACGAAAAGCATCGCTGTACATAAACAGTTCTTACGTTCCTTCTTCATTAAAATTTCATAATTCACACAGTTCTTACACCCATTCCAAAACTCTTCATCCTGCGTCAATTCAGAATAAATAACCGGTTTATATCCTAAGTCACTATTGATTTTCATCACCGCAAGCCCTGTCGTTAATCCAAATACTTTAGCGGTCGGATATTTGTCTCTTGATAATTGAAAAACCTTATTCTTTATCAAAGTGGCAACACCTCCGTTCCTATATTTTGGAGATACAATAAGTCCTGAATTTGCCACAAACTGACCATGTGACCAGGTTTCTATATAACAGAATCCCACCCATTCTCCATTTTCAGTAGCAACCACGGCATTACCTTCTGAAATCTTTTTACTTAAATATTCTATGGAACGTTTTGCGATCCCCGTCCCTCTCCGTTGTGCAGAATCATACATTTCCTGCTGTATTTCACTCACATACATTAAATGCTCGCATGAGGAAATTTCTATTTCCATTTATTTATCTGAATTTTTTGGCAAATTTAAAGCATAATAACTTTAAAAACCAAATTAAAAAGATATTATTTTTGTTTAAATCAATTTTACAAGATAATATATCTTATTTGAAATATATAATTTTGCTAAATTATTATATATTTGCTAAAATACTATATATGGAAAATAAATGTCCCAAATGCAATAGCACTAATTTCGTAAAAAGCGGGGTTATTAATGAGAAACAAAGATTCCATTGCAAAGACTGTAAGTATTATTTTACTGTAAAAAAAATAGGAAAACAAATTGATGATTATTACGTAACCAAAGCTCTCCAACTATACCTTGAGGGGCTAAGTTTTCGTGAAATAGAAAGAATTATCGGGGTTTCTCATGTCACGATCAGCTCGTGGATCAAAAAGTACAACATCACCAGACCGCCTCATTCTGAGTTCCATCCCGTATATAAAATTTTAAAACAAAATGAACTTATTGAATATATGTCCAATGAAGAGAATATTAAAAACTCCGGATTAATTATTACCCAATTTGCAGATAAATACATGTTGATCAAATGGGAACGATTTAAAAAATAAAGACTAAAATTGTAAAATTACTTATTTGCGAAAACTGTTTTAAACAAGCCACCACCTAACTCGAATCCTAGATCGCGAAACTTTTAACTCTCAACAAGTAACCTGCGATACAGGTAATAACTATATACTTACCAATAATATATATTAAATTTTTATAACTAAATTATTAATTACAATTTGGCTTTCACAAAATTAAAGCCAAAAAATTGATAATTTATGAAGAAAATACTCACTTTTATTGGATTAGCTCTAATCAGTAATTCTCTATACTCCCAAGGATCACCAGATTATGGAAATGGGTTAAAAATAAATCTAAATCCAGAGGGAGATAAATTTGTCAGATTCATTTTATGGGACCAGTTCTGGCTAAGAAATTCCCAAATGAATCCCGGAAGTATGGTTGGAGGCGAACCCACAGACAATACCTGGAGCGTAGGAAACCGAAGACTTCGGGCCTTAGCCTATGCACAGGTCACCAAAAGATATATGATCTTGCTTCATTTCGGAATTAACAATCAAACCTTTATTAATGGCGGAGCAACAGGAACAACAGGAACAGGTGGTTACGGAAATGGGAAAAAGCCACAGCTTTTTTTCCATGATGCATGGAACGAATATGCCGTAATTATGCCTGGAGAAGCAGGTAAATTCAGCCTAACCTTAGGAGCCGGTCTCCATTACTACATGGGATTATCCAGAATGACAATGGCCTCAACCCTCAATTTCCTTACCCTTGATTCTCCTGTTTTTTCATGGCCTTTAATTGATAGTTCCGATCAGTTTGCAAGACAGCTGGGAATGTTTGCTAAAGGAAAATATGGAAAACTTGAATACCGGTTAAGCTTAAATAAGCCCTTCGCTACTGATCTGGTTCCTGTAAATGTTACGGATCCTTCAAGAGCTGTTGCCGTAGACAATAACGGAAACCCTAGTTTCTCGAAAGCAGGATATTTAGAATATCAGTTTCTAGATGAGGAATCTAACACGCTTCCTTTCAAAGTTGGATCTTATCTCGGAACTAAAAGAGTATTCAATGTTGGCGCAGGTTTTTACCACCAGGCAGACGGTACAAGAACTTCAGTGAATTCCAATATTGAAAAACATGATATTACCCTTTTAGCTGTTGATGCTTTTGCAGATATTCCATTAGGAAATGCTAAAAATAAAATGGCTGTTTCAGCTTATGCCGGATATTATAATTATCAGTTCGGTCCTAATTATGTACGAAATCTAGGTACCATGAATATTGCTGCTACCGATCCAAATTTTGTTGGACAAAAATCAATTGCCGGTCCCGGAAATTTACAGCCTACGATCGGAACAGGTAATATTATCTACGCACAGGCCGGTTTACTATTACCAAGTCAGGCAGAAAAACCGAAGATCAGAATTCAACCTTTCGCAGCCTACACCCATAAGAATTTTGAAGCTTTTGATAAATCCTCTTCTCAATTTGATGTCGGAGCCAATTGGTTCATCGATGGTCATCACGCAAAGATTACCACACAGTATTCAACGAGACCTGTTTACTATAATCCTACTGAAAAACCAAAATCAAAAGGAGAATTTATTGTGCAGTTTCAGATTTATCTATAAAAAGGATGATCGAATATACTTTTTAAAAAAAATTTAATTAACATCAAAAATCAAGTGATATGAGCGATACTCATCATGAAAATTACGAGAATATGACTGAAAAGCAGAAAAACAGAACCATCTGGAGTGTTATTACTGCATCATCTCTCGGAACATTGATAGAATGGTATGATTTCTATATTTTCGGAAGTTTAGCCGTTGTATTGGCTACCAAATTCTTTCCATCAGACAATCCTACAGCTGCATTTTTATCTACTTTAGCGACTTTCGCAGCGGGATTTGTAGTGAGACCATTTGGAGCTTTATTCTTTGGAAGATTGGGAGATATTATCGGAAGGAAATATACTTTTCTTGTCACACTATTAATCATGGGGTTTTCCACTTTCTTAATCGGATGTATTCCAAGTTATGAAACCATTGGATTCATGGCTCCTGTTCTGGTTTTAATTTTAAGATTATTACAGGGATTAGCATTAGGAGGCGAATACGGGGGTGCTGCCACTTATGTTGCTGAATATGCACAACCACATCGAAGAGGATATTGGACCTCATGGATCCAGACTACCGCAACGGCAGGGTTATTTATTTCATTGATTGTTATTCTAATCACTAAAAATACCCTTTCAGCAGAAGAATTTGATGGCTGGGGTTGGAGAGTTCCATTCTGGATCTCTATTCTAATGGTTGGCGTTTCTTATGTCATCAGAAAAAACATGAAAGAATCTCCTCTTTTTGCAAAAGCTAAAAGTGAAGGTAAAACCTCTAAAAATCCTTTAAAAGAAAGTTTTGGAAATAAATACAATTTCAAATTTGTTTTACTGGCCTTATTCGGAGCTGCGATGGGACAAGGAGTCATCTGGTATACGGGACAGTTTTATGCAATGAGCTTCCTGCAAAAGGTAATGAATGTTGAATCTGCACAGGTAGATTCACTAATGGCTACGGCCTTACTTTTAGGAACTCCATTCTTTGTATTCTTTGGGTGGTTTTCTGATAAGGTTGGTCGAAAAGCCATTATGATGACCGGAATGCTGGTTGCTATTTTAGCCTACCGTCCTATTTATGACAGCATGTATAAAAGTGTTAATATAGAAAGTAAAACCATTGCCACAAACGGAATTACAGAAAAGAGAACTGCTAAAATCCATAAAGATATCGCAAGCGACAGCCTGGTCACCTTCCATAAGGAAACGCTGTTTACAGATGGTACTTTAATTAAAAAAGACAGCATCGTTCATTGGTCAGCAAGTGGTCCGGTAATAAAAGACGGTAAAACGGAAGAACCAAAAGTTTCTCAATCGTTGAAACTTAATGACGACACGAAATGGTATCTGGTCTTTATGGTTTTTATTCAGGTGATATTTGTAACCATGGTTTATGGACCCATAGCAGCATTCCTTGTAGAAATGTTCCCGGTACGAATCCGCTACACCTCAATGTCATTACCTTACCATATTGGTAATGGGGTATTTGGAGGACTTCTTCCGGCAGTGGCTACTTATCTGGTAACAGCAGGAAAAGATGCCGGCCATCCTACCTGGTATCTTCAGGGGCTTTGGTATCCTATAGGAGTTGCAGGCGTCTGTTTGTTGATCGGATTATTTTATCTTAAAAGGAAAAACAATAATATTCACGATTAGGAACGGAATCACTTAAATTTTTATTAATTTTAAAACTACTAAAATGAACGGACTAAAAAAAATATTAGGCATTCTATGGATTTTAATTGCTTTGGTTGTGGGCTATTTTGGGATAACCGTATTAGGTATTCCAAAAATAACCTCAGGAAAGCAGGAGGATCTGGTATTTGGCATTATTATCCTTTTTGTATTGATGCCAATTATTTCAGGTGGACTAGCCATTTTTGGTTATTATGCTCTAACAGGAGAATATTCTGACGACAAAATTTAATTATAAATGATATATGATAATTGATGAATGATCTATATTAAAGAATCTGTTCATCAATTATCTTTTATCAATCATCATTTATGAAGAAGAGACACGAACAAAAACTGATCATCTTAAGCATTGGATTAATGATCGCTTTCAGTATTCCCATTTCATTGTTATTTAACAGTGAAAAAGATACTTTTGGTTATCCAATAATTCTGATCTATATATTCGCTGTCTGGATGCTTTCTATCATCATATCTTTTATAATTGTAAAAAAGTATGATGAGTAGTTTTGCCCTATTTGCTGTTGTTCTCCTTTATCTGGCTCTTCTATTCCTGGTTGCCTATTTGGCAGAAAAGAAAAAAAGTAAGCTCTGGATCAACAATCCCTATATCTACGCATTATCATTAGCCGTTTACTGTACAGCATGGACTTATTATGGAAGTATAGGCGTTGCGGCAACAAGTGGATTAAATTATTTACCTATTTATGTTGGTCCTATCATTGTTATTCCCGCATGGATCTTCATTAATACCAGAATTGTGCGGATTTCCAGGATCAATAAAATAAGCAGCCTGGCAGATTTCATCTCTTTGAGATATGGTAACAGCAGAAACTTTAGCGCTATTATTACTATTGTTTGCCTTCTAGCCATTATTCCGTATATCGGATTACAGATCAAAGCGATCTCTGAAACTTTTCACCTGGTAACAAAGACTCCGACATCTCAAAATATACTTACGGACAACGCGACATTTGTTGTTGTTTTAATTGCTTTGTTTTCATCATATTATGGAACCCGGTATGTAGACGCTTCAGAAAAACGTCTTGGAATCATCTCTGCTATTGCCTTAGAAAGTTTTTTAAAATTATTTTTCATTATCATTCTCGGATTATTTGTTATCTATTTTGCCTTTGACGGTTTTTCAGATATTTATGAAAAAGCGAGCAAATTTGAGGACTTTAAACAGAAAAATACTTTTAATGGAATTGAAGGAGCCATGAACTGGATGATCTTGTGCATGATCTCGGGAACGGCGATCTGTATTCTTCCCAGACAGTTCCATACAGCTATTGTAGAAAACAGACAGGAAAAACATATAAAAACAGCGATCTGGTTTTTTCCGCTTTATCTTTTAATTTTTACCATTTTTATTTTTCCTATTGCCTGGGGTGGAAGGATTATTTTTGATGGACAAAATGTAAATCCCGAGTTTTACTCTATATTAATTCCACAATATTTTGACAATACATTAATTACCGTTTTGGTTTTTCTTGGTGGCTTAAGTTCATGTATCTCTATGATCATCATATCGGCTATTACTTTATCGATCATGCTTTCCAACAACCTCATCATTCCCTATGGACTGCTTGGGAAATTTAAATCTGAGAATGAGACTCAGAACACCCGAAACATTACCAATATTAGGAAAATAAGCATTTTTGCTTTAATTATTATGGCTTTCGCCTTCTACAAGTATTTCATCCTTAAAACCTCATTAGATTCTGTAGGACTAATCTCATTTGTAGTAATTGGTCAGCTGGCACCTGCATTTTTTGGCGCTTTATTTTGGCGTAGAGGAACTTATAAGGGTGCTGTTGCAGGACTTCTTGCCGGATTGGTAATTTGTTACTTCGGCCTAATTATTCCTCAATATTATTTCTCTTACAATCAAGAGCTCAAAGGAGTTTTGAGAGATATTTATAACATTTTTGATGTCTTTAGCATTCCTTATTTAAGCAGGATTCCGGAAATTTTCTTCTGGTCTATTTTAATTAATACGGGATTATTTACTATTATTTCTGTTAGCGTTAAAGGAAACTACAGGGAAAGAAATTTCGCTGAACTTTATGTGGATGTTGATAAATATATTCAAAACCATGAGAATGCTTTCATCTGGCGCGGTACTGCTTATGTTTCAGATATCAAAAATATTCTGGAACGATTTTTAGGTAAAAAGAAAACAGAACAGGCATTGAGAATATTTAATTTAAAATACAATATTGATTCCCAAACTGAAACTGCAGATTCGAGATTTATTAAATTTTCTGAAAACCTTTTAGCGGGAAGAATAGGAACCGCCTCTGCTAAAATCCTAATTGAAGGTGTCACAAAGGAGGATAAAATATCTTTAAAAGAAGTTTTAGATATACTGGAAGAATCTAAAGAGAATATTACTTTAAACAAAAAGCTAACAGAAAAATCTGAGGAATTAAAGCAACTTTCAGAGGAGTTAACTGTAGCTAACGAAAGTTTAATTATTAAAGATCGCCAAAAGGATGACTTCCTGGATTCTGTTGCGCATGAGCTGAGAACACCCATTACAGCAATTCGTTCCGCCGGGGAAATCCTGGCTGATGATGACGATATTCCTTTAGATATTAAAAGGGAATTTTTAAACAATATCATTACAGAATCTGACCGGTTAAGTGAGATCATCAACGACATCCTCTATCTTGATAAATTAGAACATGGTGAAATTGCTTTAAATATTAAACAGAATAACATCCTTGACACCTATAAAAAAGCACTCAATCCACTACTTCATTTGATACAACAGAAAGATATCCACATCAGTGAAGTTGACCTTCTCAGCGACCATTTGTTTGAATATGATGAAGCCAGATTCATTCAGTTATTTCAAAATATCCTTGGAAATGCTTTAAAATTTGCAGATGATCAGGGAACGATACAAACGAAGTTTTCTAAAAAAGAAGATCATTTGGTCATAACCATTTTTAATACCGGAAAAAAGATCCCGGAAGAAGATCTGGAAATGATTTTCAACAAATTTTATCAATCTAAAAATCAGAATATTTTAAAACCTACAGGAAGCGGACTTGGACTTGCCATCTCAAAACAAATCGTTGAAGCCCATCAAGGCTCAATACTTGCTGAAAATAATGGCTTGGGTGTCACCTTTACGATAAGCTTTCCTGAAGATATAAAAGAAAATCAAAATGAAGTTGAATAACCATACAAACACATTATGAAAAAGATAATCATAGCAGACGATGAGCACAAAATATTAATGTCCCTGGAGTACAGTTTTAAGAAAAACGGTTATGATGTTTTCATTGCCAGGGATGGAACGGAAGTATTAGAATTTTTAAAAGACATGGTTCCTGATGTTATTTTACTAGATATCATGATGCCTAATCTCGATGGATACAGTACACTTGAAATAATCAAAGAACAGGAAAGGCTAAAAAACACAAAAGTAATCTTCCTGAGTGCCAAAAACAATCCAAAAGATATTGAAAGAGGACTGAAAATGGGTGCTGACGCATATGTTACCAAACCATATTCAATCAAGAAGCTGATGCAGCAGATAGAGGAATTGTTTGAGGTATAAGAGTCAGGATAAAAGTTGAAAATGAAGCATTATTATTTTACATAATCAAAACATACATCCTGTCATTCAGAATGCAGCAAGGGGAATAAGGAATCTAAACTTAAAATATAGTTAACCAGAATCTCCTAAAAGACAGCTCCCCGTTGCCTGCAGTGACAGAACCAGCAAAATACGAAACACAATTATTGATATGAATGCAGACGATTTATTTAAAAGAAGTATAGAAGACAAAGAAAATTTCTGGAAAGAACAAGCTCAGGAAATCAGTTGGTTTGAGTTTCCTGGTCAGATTCTTTCACAAAATGAAAACAATTACACTGAATGGTATTCCGATGGAAAACTTAATATTTGTTATTTATGCATAGATAAGCACGTTGAAGATGGCTATGGTGATCAAATTGCCATTATTTATGATTCTCCGGTTACTGATCAGAAGATAACATACACTTTTAACCAGGCACAAGAAGAGATTTCAAAATTTGCAGGTGGTTTGGTTTCTCTGGGATTAGAAAAAGGAGATACAGCGGTAATTTACATGCCGATGATTCCGCAAACCCTTTTTGCCATGTTAGCATGTGCAAGAATCGGAGTCATCCACAATGTTGTTTTCGGTGGTTTTGCGCCTCACGAACTTGCGGTAAGAATAGATGATTGCAAACCAAAAGCTTTGATCACAGCTACTGCAGGAGTTGAGATTGCTAAAAGAATCCCTTATTTACCATTGGTAGAAAAAGCAATTGAATTAGCCCAGGATAAAGTAGATCACATCATCGTTTACAACCGGAAACTAATCGATAACCAGGACGAAATGTTTGATGGATTAATAGATTATGAGGGACTTATTCAGCAATCTTCTTCTGTAGCCTGCGTTCCTGTAGCATCTACACACCCACTCTATTTATTATACACCTCAGGAACTACAGGAAAGCCTAAAGGAATTGTCCGTGACACGGGAGGCTATGCTACCGCTTTGAAATTTTCCATGAAATATATTTATGGAATCGAACCTGGAGAAACTTATTGGGCTGCATCTGATTTTGGATGGGCTGTAGGACACAGCTTCTCTGTTTATGGACCTTTACTGAACCGTAATACCACCATTGTTTTTGAAGGGAAACCTATTATGACTCCAGATGCAGGAACTTTCTGGCGGATCATCTCAGAATATAAAGTTTCTGCAATGTTTACTGCCCCAACTGCTATCAGAGCCATAAAAAAAGAAGATCCTAATGGTGAATTGGTTAAAAAATACGACCTCTCAAATCTCAAAAAACAGTTTCTTGCTGGTGAACGCTGCGATGTTGCTACCTTAGATTGGTTCAATGAGCATATTGGAGTTCCCGCCATCGATCATTGGTGGCAAACAGAATCAGGTTGGCCAATGCTTGGATTACTGACTTTTGATGATCATTATAAGATTAAAAGAGCTTCAGCCGGAAAACCGATCCCCGGATATGATATTAAAATCTTTGACGAAAATGGTTTTGAACTTGATCCACACCAGGAAGGTTATCTGGTTATCAAACTTCCTCTTCCTCCAGGTGCTCTTTTAGGAATCTGGAAAGATTATGAACGCTTTCAAAGTAGTTATTTATCTCAATATAAAGGTTATTATTTTTCAGGAGATGGTGCTATACAGGATGAAGATGGATACTTCTTTATCACAGGAAGAGTGGATGATGTAATCAATGTCGCAGGACACAGGCTTTCTACCTCAGAAATGGAAGAAATTCTTTCTTCACATCCACAGGTTGCAGAATGTGCTGTGGTAGGAATTGATAATGAATTAAAGGGACAGGTACCTTTTGCTACTGTTGTTTTAAAAAATGGGTCTACAATCTCCGAGGAAGATTTAGAAAAAGAAATTATTAAAATGGTTCGTGAGAAAATAGGAGCTGTCGCTTTTTTAAAGAATGCTATGGTTGTGAAACGCTTACCTAAAACCCGTTCAGGAAAAATTTTACGGAAACTCATCAGAACACTTTTAGATGGTAAAGAATTTCAGGTACCATCTACTATAGATGACGATCAGATCATAGAAGAAATACAAGAAAAAATCGTGGATTACAGGACTAAATTCACAAATTAAACATAAATTTAAATATCAATAAAATTCAAATTTCAAAAACAAAAGGGATATGAGAAATTACTTAATAGAAGATTTACCACATTATTTTGAGGAATATAAAAAGTCTATTAAAAATCCTAAAAAATTCTGGGATAAAATAGCTGATCAAAATTTTGTCTGGTACCAAAGATGGAGCAAAGTGGTTAAGTATGATATGAATGAGGCAAAGATCACTTGGTTTAAGAATGCTAAATTAAATATTACAAAAAACTGTATCGACAGGCACTTGAACGAAAGAGGAGATAAAACTGCGATCATCTGGGAACCTAACGATCCAAAAGAAAAAGCACAGCACATATCTTATAACGAATTATATACCCGTGTCAATAAAACAGCTAATATCCTAAGGGAAATGGGTATTGAGAAAGGAGATCGTGTCTGTATCTATCTTCCGATGATCCCTGAACTAGCAATTACCATGTTAGCGTGTGCAAAATTAGGAGCTGTACATTCTGTTATTTTCGCAGGCTTTTCAGCTAATGCTGTTGCTTCAAGAATAAATGATTGTGGAGCAAAATTGGTGATCACTTCCGATGGAAGCTACAGGGGAAATAAAGTTTTAGACCTAAAAAGCATCGTAGACGAAGCTCTTGAAAAGACTCCAACCATCGAAAATGTATTGGTGGTAAAAAGGACAGATAATGAAATCAAAATGAAAGAAGGCCGAGACCATTGGCTTTCTGAACTCTATGAAACAGCTTCTGCCGATTTCGTCACTGTAATTATGGATGCAGAAGATCCGTTATTTATCCTTTATACTTCCGGATCTACAGGAAAGCCTAAAGGAATGCTTCACACCTGTGCAGGATATATGGTGTACACCGCATATACTTTTAAGAATATTTTCAATTATCAGGAAAATGACATTTACTGGTGTACCGCAGATATTGGCTGGATCACAGGACATTCTTATATTCTTTATGGTCCATTACTGAATGGAGCGACCACCGTTATTTTTGAAGGTATTCCGACTTATCCGGAGCCTGACAGGTTCTGGGAGGTCATTGAAAAACATAAAATCACTCAATTTTATACTGCACCTACTGCCATTCGTTCTTTAGCAAAAGAAAGTGCAGAATGGGTGGATAAACATGATTTAAGTACCCTGAAAGTAATTGGATCTGTTGGAGAACCTATTAATGATGAAGCCTGGCATTGGTTTAACGATCATGTAGGAAGAAAAAAATGTCCTATTGTAGATACCTGGTGGCAAACAGAAACAGGAGGAATTATGATTTCACCGCTTCCGTTTATAACCCCTACCAAACCCACCTACGCTACGCTGCCACTTCCAGGTGTGCAACCTGTTTTAATGGATGACAAGCGTAATGAGATTACCGGAAATCAGGTTACAGGAAATCTTTGTATCCGTTTTCCATGGCCTGGTATTGCCAGAACGATCTGGGGTGATCATCAAAGATATAAGGAAACTTATTTCACCGCTTTTCCCGGGAAATACTTTACCGGTGATGGTGCTTTGAGAGATGAAGTTGGATATTACAGAATCACAGGACGTGTTGATGATGTGATCATTGTTTCCGGACATAATTTAGGAACTGCTCCTATTGAAGACAGCATCAATCAGCATCCTGCAGTCGCAGAATCTGCTATTGTAGGCTACCCCCATGATATCAAAGGGAATGCTTTATACGGCTATGTCGTTTTAAAAGAAACAGGAGAAGGCCGTCAAAGAGAAAACCTTAAAAAGGAAATCAATCAGCTTATTGCCGATCAGATCGGACCTATTGCGAAACTTGATAAGATCCAGTTCGTTTCAGGACTTCCTAAAACACGTTCAGGAAAAATTATGCGTAGAATTCTTAGAAAAATTGCTGAAGGAGATTTTAGCAACTTCGGAGATATCTCAACTTTATTGAATCCTGAAATTGTCGAGGAAATTAAAAACGAAAGACTAGATTAATCTAAACAGACAGGTATAATAAAAAGGCGTAGAAAATTTCTACGCCTTCTTTTATCAATTTACTCTTTTATAATTTTAATAGCTTGTCTTCCGAGATTAGAATGCACATTGAGTAAGTAATTTCCTTTAGGATAATTAAAATCCAAAGAATATTTTTTCATTCCTTTTTCACTGATGTTATCTTTCAGAATATTTGTGATAAATTTTCCAGACCCATCATATAAACCAATAATAACATGGTCCGAGTGTTCAAAATGAATATTTAAATTCAGTTTATCTTTAACAGGATTTGGAGCAATATCAATCTGAAGTTTTCCTTCCGAATGGTCATCTGTACTTTCATGTATTCCAAGATTTCCGGTGGTCATTTTATAAATACTCTTTCCAGCTGCGTAAGCGAGACTGTTACTAACAAAAAAAATCCTGTTCAAAGATCCTCCTACACCCGTGTTGTTCCAGGTAGTACCTCCATCAAAAGTTTCATAGAAGCCTGTGTTATGTCCACCCATCCAACCGTGTGTTGCAGAAGTAAAACCAACAGCTTGCACATAAGTATCTGGAAAATCCTTGGTTTCCCAGGTAAGTCCCCCATCCAATGATTTTAACAATCTACCAATATTCGGGGACTCTGCTTCAATGGAACAAAATATTTTATTATTATCCAGAAGCTGCATTTTCCAAACGTATTCAAACGGAATATTACTGTTATAAATTTTCGTCCAACTTACCCCTCCATTAGTAGTTTTAAGAACTACTGCTCCATCATCATCACTTCCAGCTGCAAAACCAATATTTTCATCGATAAAAGTAATTTCTACTAAGGCCGTAGCATATGCAGACATGTCAATATATTGCCACGTATTCCCACTATCCGTTGATTTTATAATATAAGCTGGATAAAACCAAGCTCCACATCCATAAACAGTAGAAGTTCCTACACAATCCAAACCACAGATCCCCTGAGGATAGGGTGATATATTATTGACTCTTTGCCACGAACTTCCTCCATCTGTAGTTTTATAGAAATTATTGTTCAAAGTTCCTAAAAAGCCAATATTTTCATTTAAAAACTCAATATTTCGATAATACTCATTTGGAGTGGAACTTACAACCTGTTGAGTCCAGGTGCTACCGGCATTGATCGTTTTAAAAACAGCAGCACTTCCTCCACGTGCAGCCCAACCTACATTTTCATCAAGAAAAAAGACGTCATCATATCTTCCAACCCCACTAGCAGGCGGTGGATTAGAAAAAGCGGTCCAATTATATTGCTGCGCATCTAAGAACGAAGACAACAAAGAAAAAGCAAGTAAAATTCTCTTCATAGTTATTTATTTTTACCGCTAATTTGAGCTTTTTAAGACAAGTACACAATAGTCCTGAAAACAATTAATACAGCAACTGATCAAGTGCTAATGTCTCAAAAAATTCAAACATTCGATTGATAGAGATCATCAAACATTTTAACATAAAATTATAGATAAACTACTATATAGTTAATTTTATTACATTTTATTCAAAAAAATTGAAATTTAATTATTACCTTTAAGTAGAAATTTAAAACACACGATCATGACAAAAATATTAGCCGGATTATTTCAATCTCACAGTGATTATAAAAAACTTGAAACAGACCTGGAAAGCTCTGGTTTTGGAAACTCAGATTACATTGTATATCTCGAAGACCATCCTCACGGCTCTCAATATTTAGCAAGTGTCGCCGTAAATGATCTTGATCAGACCGACAATGCACGGAATATATTCAGTCAAAACTCTGTTCTGAAAACATATTTATTTGAAAATATGGGTATCGAACAGGCTGATTACCATAACTTAAAAAAATACATTGACGCTCGAAATAAAGCCGAAATCCACAATAGCCCTGATGTCAAGATCAAAGGTTCAAGCCATGGCATTGACTCCGAGGTAAAATTCTAATAAAACTAAATTCTAATAACCGAAAATCCGTAGAGCTTTCTGCGGATTTTTTGTAATTTGAAAACTGGGAAAATTTTCGTATTTTCGTTTAAATATAGGCATTTACACAAATGAGTTACGACTTAGAACAGGAGAATAAAGAGATACTCGCAAGATATAAAGATCTGATTTCTAATACCTACAGGACTCTTGATGAGGAAAACAACAAGCTCATCCGAAAGGCATTTGATATTGCACTAGATGCACATAAAGATCAAAGAAGAAAATCTGGTGAACCGTACATTTACCATCCTATTGCTGTGGCTAAAATTGTAGCAACAGAGATCGGTTTGGGAGCCACTTCTATTGCATGTGCATTACTACACGATGTTATTGAGGATTCTGATTATACTTTTGAAGATATAAAGAAGATTTTTGGCGAAAAAATAGCCAATATCGTTAATGGATTAACCAAGATATCCATTATGAATCATCAGAATATTTCTGTGCAGTCTGAAAACTACAGAAAGCTTTTACTAACGTTATCTGAGGATTTCAGGGTTATTCTGATCAAAATTGCAGACCGTCTTCACAATATGCGTACCCTGGAGAGTATGGCTCCTGATAAACAAAAGAAAATTGCTTCAGAAACCGTTTATATTTATGCACCACTGGCACATCGTCTCGGGTTATATAACATCAAATCGGAGCTTGAGGATCTTTCTTTGAAGTACAACAATCCAGAAGTTTTCAATGAGATCACGGAAAAATTAGAATTAGCTAAAGAAAATCGTGAAAAATACATTGAGGAATTCAAAAAAGAAGTTTCGGAAAGATTACAGGAGGAAGGATTGAATTTCAGTATAAAGGGTCGGGCAAAAGCAGTCTCTTCTATTTACCGAAAAATGCTTAAACAAGGTGTTTCTTTCGAAGAGGTCTTTGATAATTATGCCATCAGAATTATTTATAGATCTGATGCTAAAAATGAGAAATTTCTAGCCTGGAAGATCTACTCTATTGTAACGGATGTATACCACAGTAATCCATCGAGAATGCGTGACTGGATTACTCAGCCCCGTTCTACAGGGTATGAAAGTTTACACCTTACGGTCCTTGGTCCGGACAAAAAGTGGATCGAGGTACAAATCCGTTCTGAAAGAATGGATGAGATTGCAGAAAAAGGTGTGGCTGCCCACTACAAATATAAGGAAGGCTATAAACAAAGTACAGATGACAGAAATTTTGAAAGATGGGTAACAGAGATCCGGGATGTACTGGAACAACAACAGAATCTCTCCACTTCTGAACTTTTAGATAATATTAAACTTAATTTATATTCGAAAGAGGTTTTTGTATTTACCCCAAAAGGTGAAATTAAAATTCTACCAACAAATGCAACAGCACTGGATTTTGCCTTTTCTGTACACTCCGATTTAGGAATGAAATGTTTAGGGGCAAAAATCAATGGTAAGCTGGTTCCTATTTCTTATGTTCTTCAAAATGGTGATCAGGTTGATATTTTATCTTCTCAAAATCAAAAACCAAAATCCGACTGGCTGGAATTTGTAGTAACATCAAAAGCGAAATCTAAGATCAAAAGTTATCTTAATTCGCAAAAGAACCAATTGGTAGAAGAAGGAAAAGAAATTTTACAAAGAAAACTTCGTCATGCCAAGATCAATTTTAATGATGAGGAGATCAACAAACTTCAAAAGTTTTTTAATTTAAAAACATCTCAGGAGTTATTTTTAAAATTCCAGAGTAATGAATTAGATGTTAGCAGTTTAAGAAAATATATAGAGAGCAAAAACGTTTTCAATAACTTGCTGTCAAGATTTAGAAAATCGCCGCCGAAAAATGTTCATTACGAAGAGCCGAAGGAACAAAACCTTGATATGATCGTCTTTGGTAAAGATGAAGAAAAACTAAACTATACATATGCA
The DNA here is from genome assembly GCF_025403485.1 of Chryseobacterium paludis. NCBI lineage: Bacteria > Pseudomonadati > Bacteroidota > Flavobacteriia > Flavobacteriales > Weeksellaceae > Chryseobacterium > Chryseobacterium paludis. The sequence goes on along the minus strand of NZ_CP099966.1, from coordinate 93,839 downwards.
AAATGCTGTACTGTAATTCCTGGTGATAAAATTTTCGGATTCATTACGATCTCAGATGGGATAAAAGTACACAGTGATAATTGCCCCAATGCGATTAACCTTAGAGCCCAATATGATTACCGGGTTATTCCAGCCAAATGGGTAAATGCAGAAAGCTTTAAAAACAGAGTGAAAATTGATATTGAAGGTCTAGACAGAATGGGAATGATCAATGATATTACTGCTGTCATCAGCGGAACAATGGGAATGGATATGAAAAGTATGTCTATCGAATCCAATAATGGAGTTTTTATGGGAAATATTACCCTGGAAGTAAAGAATAAGGGACAACTTGAGGAAACCTTTAAAAAGCTTAAAAATATTAACGGAGTTTCGAGAGTGAGACGATTACAATCTTAAACATGAATTTATCAATTTATTTTAAAAAATTTTTCAATAACAGTCAATCGTCAGGAATAATCCTTATTTTTTGTGTTGTCGTGTCTTTACTGATTGCCAATTCAACATTAGCAGGCAGTTTTCAAAACTTATTGGATAAGGAGACAGGCATCGATCTTTTTCATTTAAAATATCCAATCCACATATGGATCAATGATGGCCTTATGGCTATTTTCTTTCTTTTGGTCGGTCTGGAAATAAAAAGAGAATTGGTAGAGGGAGAGCTTTCATCTTTCAAAAATGCATCGCTCCCTATTTTTGCAGCTATAGGCGGAATGCTGGTTCCGGCAACAATTTATACTCTTTTCAATTCAGGTACAGAATACAGCAACGGATGGGGAATTCCAATGGCAACGGATATTGCATTTTCCTTAGCACTTATTTCTATGCTGGGGAGTAAGATCCCTAACTCTATCAAGATCTTTCTTGCTGCCCTTGCTATTGTTGATGACCTGGGCGCTATTTTGGTGATTGCCATTTTTTATACAGACCAGATCCATTGGATATATTTAATTTTATCCTTCGGAATTGTCGCTCTGCTTTTTCTTTTAAACTTTTTAAAGGTTACAAAACTTGTTTTCTACATCGTTCCCGGTTTATTTTTATGGTATTTTTTACATCATTCCGGAATCCATGCTACCATTGCCGGGGTATTATTAGCATTATCAATTCCTACGAATGCGTCCAATGTTAAAATATCTCCTTTAGAAAAACTAGAGCATACATTACATCTCCCTGTAAGTTTTATTATCATGCCTATATTTGCTTTAACCAATACCAATATTACATTTCACAATGGAATGGTTGAAGGTCTGGTAAGTACATTAGGACTGGGAATTATAGGTGGTTTGGTTATAGGAAAATTAATTGGTATTAATTTATTCTCATTTATTGCTATCAAACTTAAATTAAGTTCACTCCCACATAACAGTTCATGGGCACATATGCTGGGGGTTGGCTTACTGGCAGGAATTGGTTTCACGATGTCTATTTTCATAGCTCTGCTTTCATTCAAAAATGAAATTGAGATTCAGGATGAGGCAAAATTTGCTATTCTAATCGCATCATTCTTATCTGCCGTTTTAGGAGTTACCATACTAAGTATGAGTTCTAAAAGAAACAGATTCATTAACGAAGATAATGAAGAATAATATTGAAATATAAAAGAGAGCTATTGGGCTCTCTTTTTGTTTTTATGGACAAACATAAGTTATCAGTCTACAAAGTCCGTTACAACAATACGTATTGGTTCCTGGACAACCACCATCGTCTGTTCTGCAAGCTATTCCTCCTTTTACGATTTTCAGCTCATCTCTCGTTAATTTTTTAATGTTTTTCATAATAAATAGATTTAGTTTATATGAGAATATCAGATTCCCTATTGATAACTAAATTAATACAATTCTATTAACAAAAAAAATTATTCAACAGTTTTTGAATAATTAACGTTAAATATTATGAGATGCTTATGAATTTAATCAAAATCTTTTTTATTATTCTCATCCTTTGTAGGATAGCCTGTTAGCATATCTTTGTGAAGTTCATCTGACAGTAATTTTTCTATTCTAAGCTTTCTGATAGCCATATTAAGCTCATTGCCAAATAAAAGAAGATAGACATTTACATTTACCCAAACCATTAAAAGGATCATACTTCCAATAGAGCCGTACAAAACGTTGTATCTCGCAATATCTTTTACATAAATAGCAAAAATATAGGTAGTAAGAACAAAAAGAACTGTCGTTAAAATAGCCCCTGGAACCGCTTGTCTGAATCTGGCGATTTTCACAGTTCCCAACCAGTAAAACATAGCAAGTAAAATAAAGTAAAAAAGAGGAAAAGATACAAATCCTATAATTTTGGATAGGTTTTTCACTAACCATGAAACGTTATGTGTAGGTGTAAATAATTTAAGCACGACTTCTACATAATAGACTCCAAAAAGAGCTAAGAATACGATGGTTATAAAACCAATTGTAATAAAAAAAGAAAGTATAAATTCTTTTACATCAGTGAGTTTTTCATCTGAATTTTCATTAAATCCATTGATCAGCGAGAAAGTTCCATTTGTTGCAAAAACCAATGCCAGAACGATCGTTAAATTACTGATCCCCCTCATATTGGGAATAATACTTTTTTCAATATATCCCCGCACATCCGTTTCCATATTTGATGGAAAAACATTGTGGATTAAAACTTCAAAAATATAAAAATGCAGTTTATCATAATGAGGCATATAAGGTAAAACAGATAACAAAAAGAGGAGAAACGGGAACAGACTTATTGTAAAGCTCCATGAAATAGCTGCGGCCTTTCTTCCTATTTTATCTTTAAATATACCTGAAATATAAATTTGAAACATCTGCCAAAGTGATATTCCCAGTACAGGAATATGTATATCGTCTAAGAATTCTTGAATTTTCAAGATAAAATTAGGAACTTTTATACCCATAATTATTTTAGAATATTATCTATTTTATCAAAATTTCTATTGACAAATTTTGGAGAATTAAACCTTAATCCTATTCCAGCCCTAAACTGCCACTGGGTAGAAGAATAGAAATTCTCATTTGAACTATTTACCCAGTTTAACTGGGTACCTGCTCCTATAAACCATTTTCCATTATCATAGCCAACTCTGACATTAGAATTGACTCCTATATTGAATTCATGAAAAGCTTCATCGAGTAATTTTGAATAATAAAGTTGAGGATAAAATTCAACCACAGCGTACCAGTTATTATTAATTACCCTTTGGATACCTGCTCCCGTCCTTAATGCTAACCTAAGGTCTTTAGTAGCAGAACTTCCCTCTCCACCATCTAAAACTTCCCCCAGATATATCGCTCTATCCGAATCACTCAATATATTATACTGATAAAACAAGCCTGTAATAATAACAAAATCATTTTTCAAAGGCTGATACGTCATATTTGTATAACTTCTGTAGTTTTCCTTATTTCCAAGCCATAGGTAACTTGTTTCTCCTTTAAAAGAGCGGTATTTTGCATCGGGAAATTGAAAATATGCGTCACTTATATTTAAATTCAGCCCCTCCATTAGCATGGTCATATATCTTTTTGTATCCTCAAAATATAATCCTTTGATCTGGTTATATCCTACCATTTGTCTAAGCTTTGGGGTCAGGAAAAAGGCAAAACCAACACTAAAATATTTGGTCTTCCCCTTAATATCATCGTCATTATTTATTTTAATTAATTTAGGTGTAAAAGAAATACTCGTATCCAGCCATCTGTATCTTACAAAAAATTCGGTATAAAAAGAATCGTTAGGCTTCAGCCTGAAGGTTTCCTTTTGAAAACGAACCCCAAAAGAATTATTAACATAACTTACCCCTGCGACTATTGAAATTTTATTTTTATCCTCATCAATTTTTTTTTCATCATCACCTGTAACCTCCTGGCTAAAAGAAGTTAAGGGGAAATATAAAAATATACAGGAGATTAATCTCAATGTCATCACGTGCTGTTGGTTACGTAAAAATACAGTTTTTTTTAAACTTAGAATACATTTAGGTACGTTGCTTTTGGATCATAATGAACAAAAAGCATTAAAAAAATAAGAAATAATTCCTTAAATTATGAATATCTTTGCCCTCATTAAAATTGATTACATCCCATGCGAATCAACTTACTCTGTATTGGAAAAACAGATGATAAAGAAATTACTTCTTTGATCTGCTATTATCTCACCCGCCTTCCTAAGCATTGGAATTTTGAAATAGTAGAAATCCCTGATATTAAAAATGCAAAAAACCTTTCTTCGGATCTTTTAAAAAAAGAAGAAGCCAAACTTTTTATGAATCAAATCGATAAAAATGATCTGGTCGTAATTTTAGATGAGAAAGGAAAACAATTTACAAGTAGAGAGTTTGCTCAAAAAATAGATGTATGGATGAATTCATCAGTCAAGAAAATTAATATTCTGATTGGGGGTGCCTATGGTTTTTCAGAAGAAATATATAATAGAGCCAATGAAAAAATGTCATTATCTAAAATGACATTTACCCATCAGATGATCCGTTTATTTATTGTGGAACAGCTGTATCGTGCTGATCAGATCTTACAGGGAAAACCTTATCACAATGATTAATTCTGTTTTATAACACATTTAGCAAAATGTGGAGCTAGAAGAGCCTTTTCATAACCCACAGCTACAGCTTTCTCCAGATTAGTGCATGCTTCCTTAGGTTTTTGAGTATCGAATAGGATTAAAGCTTTTGTTACGTATGACTGAGCAAATTTAGGATCAATAGAAATGGCTTTATTAATATCTGCCAAAGCTTCTTTTGATTTTTTCATTTTTAAATACAGATCTGCACGCCCATTGTAAAGTAACGACTCAGGTTTTTCAGAGATAAGCTGATTATAATCTTTCAAGGCACCCTCAAGATCACCATTATTCTTTTTCAGATTGGCTAAACCTGTTCTTGCAAAGATATTCTCTGGTGCGAAGGCAAGGATCTGATTTAAATCTTTAATAGCTAAGTCTTTTTTTCCTTGGCTATCATAAATTTTAGATCTCGTTAGGTACATATCTACATTTTCAGGATCAATCTGCAATCCTTTGTCAATATAGTCCAAAGCTTTTTCTTTGGTTCCTTTCTGGCTGTTTAATGAAGCTAAATTAGCATATACTGATGCAGACAGTGGATTTGCTCTTAAGGCAGATTCGTAGGATTTAAAGGCTTGAGGCGTTTTACCTAGTCTTCTTTGTGCCGTCCCTAAATTGTTATAGTACTCAGATCGATATTTCTGAATCTGTTCTTTTTCAGCCAGTTTAGAATATTGCTCTTCAGCACATTTATAATCCGCTTTTTTAAAGCATTCTTCAGCTGTTTTTGAGTCCTGGGAATAAAGATTAGCAGATGTTATCGCTAATGTTAGAAGGAATAAAAATTTTTTCATGTGGTTATAGTTTGTTTATTGATCACTTTTTTTGCGAGTGCACCAAATATCACTCCCAATAAAAGTCCAACAAACGCCCCCACCAAAATATCTATCGGAAAATGCACTCCTAAATATATACGGCTGTAAGAAACTACTGCAGCCCATACAAATATAGCATAAGGAAACCAATTGAGTTTCTTTTTTAATAAAACACTTAAATAAGTTGCCAAAAAGAAAGTATTTGAAGCATGGGCAGAATAGAATCCAAACTGTCCACCACATTTTACAATCCTCATGTAATGCTCCAAGCTAGGATCATGGCATGGCCTTAATCGCTCTACTCCGTGTTTGAATATACTTGCAACCTGATCAGAAACCGTAGTTCCTATCAGTACAAATAAAAGAATATAAACTAAAGATTTTAGTTTGTAGTTTTTATATAGAAAATAAAGAAATATAATATAAAGCGGAACCCATATCCAGGTACTGGAAATCAGCATCCAAAACTGATCAAAAGAAGAGTCGCCCAAATTATTGAGAAACAAAAAGACCTTCTTATCCTCTTGAATAATTTCTTCCATCGATTATCTGCTTACAGGTCCTTCATAAGTTTCATCTTCAGAAGGCTTTGGCTTTTCAGGTTCAGAAGAAGAAGGTTCCGTAAGAATATCTTTTTCGATATTCTTCATCGGATTGAAATCTTTTGCAGCATCTTTTACTTTTTCGATCTCACGCTTGATTTCAGAAACAGGGTTATCTGTTTCTTTCATGATCTCAGTTTTAATGTCTTCCACCGCCCCACGCATCTTTCTTACGCCTGCTCCTAAGTCACGCGCTATTTGAGGAAGTTTATCCGGTCCGAATAATACAACGATTGCAACTGCAATCAATGCCATTTCTCCAATGCTTAATTCCATGGTGTAAAATTACAAAAGATTATACATATATAATGTAGAATCCAAAATTTTAAACAAATTTTAAGAATATTTATTTCAGGGCTTTATAATATTTTATTTGAGGATAACAATAGTTTAACATTAAATACATTTAAAATTAATTAATAATTAATTCTCTATATAAAGAATTATATGGTTTTTTTTATTAGATTTATTCCACACAACTACAAATATTAAACTATGAAAAAATTAGTAACTACTTTTAAACTTTTTGCGCTGGCAATGGTATTATCTTTAACCAGCTGTCAAAATGAAAGCACTGAGGTACTTCAGGACAATGCGACAAAAAAGGAATCCATTTCTGATTTAAAAAAGGAACTGAGCCCTGCCCAAACACTTTCCAACAATGTTCAAATACAATTGGAAGAATCTAAAAAGAATCTTGAGCAATATTTGAAAAATGATCTTCAAATTACAGGTATTAATGTTCTGGGGACACTTTCTACTGAAAGAGGCATTGCAATTTCCCAGAATTTAATTTCGAGTAAAGACACCTATGTTGCATTTGGCAACATCACTGATCCTAACTCAGTAAAAGTGGGAAAAATAGGAAGTTTTAATTCTGGTGAAGAATTATCTGCAGCTCAAAAAGGGCTTACCGATGTCATTGCACAAGAAGTAAAAATGAACACTGATGTTCTTGAAATCACATGGAATCATAAAGGAGAACAGTTTACCTCGTTATGTTTTTATAATAAAGATGGAATTATCTGGGATAATGTTCTTGGTGGATTGGTAATGATGGATAGAGGCAGTAATGTTGAGACTTCTACTGATACTCAGGCCAAGGTCGTTTCTAAATGGTTTAAAGAATGGTGGACTGCAAAATGGTTGTGGGGATCAAAGAGAGGTGAAGCCGGATATAAAATAACCATTTATTATAACGGTTCTACGGTTTCAAACACTGATGTGAGCGATTGGGGTAATATCAGCTTAGGGAAAGCCAAAAGTGAAAGTAAAGTAATTAAGAGGACAGGTGCTTACGGACAATGCAGATATGCACTTGGTCTGTGTACTCCGACAGGTTCTTTAAGCTTTAATTCAAGCAACTTTTCAGTATCATTCTCAGGATTGGGAAGCAATATTGTAAGTAATGGTACTAAATCACTTTATCCATAATACATTATTTTAACTATATTATATTCAACTGAAAGCGGGGAATCACATTTGATTCCCCGCTTTTTTATATTTCAAAATGTATTATTTTTTTATGTCTTTACTTTTTTGAGATCCATAATATGTAATAACAACACTCACTGCCATTAAGATAAAAGCCAAGAAGAAAGGAGCTCCTGAAAATTTAAATGGCGCTTCATCGTGTGTAAAATAGTAGAATAAATTCGTCATCATAGGAGGTCCAATAATCGCTGTTGCGCTCATTAAACTCGTCAATGCTCCCTGAAGTTCACCCTGTTCATTGGAAGGAACACTTTTTGTAATGACCGATTGAAGTGCAGGCCCACAAATTCCACCTAAACAATAAGGAATCAGAAAAGCAAACATCATCCATCCTTCTGTAGCAAAAGCAAACAGCAACATCCCAATTGCATATAAAGCCAGTCCATAATAAATACTCTTCTGCTCACCCAACCTCGGTGTTGTCCAACGTATCAGACCACCTTGTACTAGTCCTACTAAAAGACCTACGGCACCAAGGGACAACCCTACCATTCTTTCTGTCCAGTTAAACTTATACATCGTATAAAAACTCCAGTTACTCTGCACAGCATGACCGGCAATATAGATTAAAATAAGTGCCACTATTAATCCTGAAATTTCTGGATGCTTTCCCAAAAATTTAAATGATCCTACAGGGTTAGCACGTTTCCAACTAAATTCACGACGCTTGTCTTTATCCAAACTTTCAGGTAAAATAAAATATCCATAAAGAAAGTTTAATAAACATAAACCAGCCGCAGCATAGAATGGGACTCTTGCACCATAATGACCTAAGACTCCACCTAAAACCGGACCTATAATGAATCCCAGGCCAAAAGCAGCTCCTATCAATCCAAAGTTTTTAGCTCTGTCGCTATCTGTAGAAATATCAGCAATATAGGCACTGGCAGTGGTAATACTGGCTCCTGTAACTCCGGCAATAATTCTTCCTAAAAAAAGCCACCATATACTTGGAGCTAATGCGAGGAAAATGTAATCTATTGAAAATCCAAAAAGTGAAATCAGAATAATAGGTCTTCGTCCATATTTATCACTGAGGTTTCCAACAACTGGTGAAAATATGAACTGGGTGAATGCATAAGCAAAACCAAGCCACCCACCATATTTCGCTGCCTCACTAATATCTGCATGAATAAGTTCTTCAATTAATTTAGGAACAACAGGGATAATGATACCCCATCCAGTGATATCAATTAATAGTGTTATAAAAATAAAGCTCATGGCAGCTTTTTTCCTTGAATTTTCCATAATTCTGCAAAAATAACGAAATATAGAGAACTAATGATTCTAAATTATGAATAATTAATATGGATAGTGAATTGTCTACTATTCAGTTCCGGATTCCGGGTTTCAAGTTTTTCGGAATATTGTATCAACTACTTCTTCTTCCCAGAAACACTATTTTCATTTATTTTCCTACCATTGAACTTGAAACCCGAAGCTTATAAATAAAAAAGAGCCTTTCGCTTGAAAGGCTCTTTTTTATTTATTGTAGTATAATTATTTTGAAGCAAGTACTTCTTTGCTCGAAGTAGTTTTTCCGTGTACCTCTTCTTCTTTTCCTGATTTCAGGAAATCATATGCAATAGCCGAAGCAATGAATATGGATGAATATGTACCGAAACCAATACCAATTAACATCGCAAACATAAATCCTCTAAGGTTATCTCCACCGAAAATAAAGATCGCCAAAATAACAAGGATTGTTGTAAATGAAGTGTTGAATGTTCTACCTAGCGTACTAGAAATTGAATCATCAAATAATCCTGCCAATGTTAAAGATTTCTTCTCTCTTAAATACTCTCTAATTCTGTCAAAGATAATAACGGTATCATTGATAGAGTATCCAAGTACTGTTAAGATCGCAGCAATGAAATCCTGGTTGATCTCCATGTTGAAAGGCATGTATTTGTGAAGCAACGAATAGGTTCCTAAAATAATAACTGCATCATGGAATAACGCCGCAACAGCACCAAGAGAGAATTGCCATTTTCTAAATCTCACCAAGATATAAAGGAAGATACCTCCTAAAGCAGCTACAACTGCAAGAATACCGTGAGTTTTGATATCATCAGCAACAGTAGGTCCTACTTTCTCAGAAGAGATAATTCCCGCATGTTCTTTATCTGCAGATTTGAAATCATGCAATGAAATATTAGCTGGCAGACTTGTTTTTAAACCTTCATATAGCTTCTGTTCAACAGTTTGGTCAGCTTTCAGAGATTCATCGTCAATAAGATAATCCGTAGAAATCTTTAATTGATTGGCATTTCCAAAAGTTTTAGCTTCAACAGATGAATTTTTACCATCTTCAGTTTTGAATATTTTTACTAAATTCTGTTCAATATCTTCTGCATTTACATCCTTATCAAATCTTACAACGTAGTTTCTACCACCGGTAAAGTCAATTCCATATTTAAATCCGTGGATAAAAATAGATCCGATACTGATTACTGTTAATACTAAAGAGATAATATAAGCATATTTTCTTTTTCCAATAAAGTCGATCCAGGTATTTCTGAATAAGTTCTTCGTAGGAGGAGTCCAAACAGAAAGTTGTTTTCCTTTATTCAATCTAGCAAAGATCATCGTTCTTGAAATCAATACCGAAGTAAAGAAAGTCATTAGTATACCAATACCCAGCGTTAAAGCAAATCCTTTAATAGGTCCTGTTCCGAAAAGGAAAAGTACTCCCGCTGTTAATAACGTCGTTAAGTGACCATCAACAATAGCGCTTAAAGCGTGCTTGAAACCATCTTTATATGCTTCTAAAATATTTTTGCCGGCAAATAATTCTTCCTTGGTCCTTTCATAGATAATTACGTTCGTATCCACGGCCATGGCCATTGTAAGAACAATACCAGCAATACCAGGAAGTGTAAGGGTAGCATCAACGGAATCCATAATTCCGAAAATGTAGAATAAGTTGATGATCATAGCAATTACAGCGTACACCCCTGCACCACCATAATAGAAAATGATATAAACGATAATCACTAAAAATGCGATAGCAAAAGAGATCATCCCTGCATCAATAGATTCTTGTCCTAATGAAGGTCCTACCTGTGTAGCCTGAACTACTTTAGCTCCAGCCGGTAATTTACCTGCTCCTAGAACGTCAACCAATTCTTTAGCCTCATCCTGAGAGAAGTTACCAGAGATTTGAGTTCTACCGTTAGGAATAGCGTTTACTACATTTGGTGCAGTATACACTCTGTTATCAAGAGTTACGGCAACTGGTTTGTTAACGTTCTTCTCTGTTAATGTTTTCCATTCTTTAGCTCCTTTAGAATCCATCTGCATATCAACCACTACTCTTCCCAGCTCATCATAGCTGATGCTAGCTGTTTCAACAGCACCGTCTACTGGTGCTTTTTGGTTGATGTTACCTCTGATCGCATATAATACTAAACTTTCAGGATCAGTAGCTTCAGGTTTGTAACCCCACATGAATTGGGTATATTTAATATTAGAAGGACGTAAAGACTGTCCTACTTTGCTATTTAAAATATTGTTAACTACAGCAGTATCAGATAACTTTATGCTAGCAACACCATTTGTTCTTAGCTTATCTAAATGTAAAAGATTCATGAAATTTACATTCTTCGCAACTCCCATAGAATCCCCTTTAATAGGTATCATCGTAGTTAAAGTCTGGAAATAAGGTCCGATTTCAGGAACCTGCTGAACTTCCCAGAACTGAAGTTTTGCTGAAGTCTGAAGCATTTTCTTTACCTTGTCGATATCCTTCATACCTGGCATTTCAACAGAAATTCTTGCTGTTCCAGGTACTCTCTGAACATTTGGCTGCACAGCCCCCATTTTGTCAATTCTCGTTCTGATTACCTCAAAAGCAGTACCTACAGAAGCATCAATTCTTCTTTTGATAATACTTTTTACCTGCTCATCAGTAGTATTGTACTTAATCTCAGTAAGATTAGTGTTTCCGAATAATTCCGGATCTGCAAGTTTAAGATTCGTCCCTTTTGCTTTGTTTAATGCTTCAAATTGATCGAAGAAGTTGTCAACATAAGCCTTTGTAGAATTCTTCTGAACTTCGTCAGTTTTGTTTAAAGCTTCGATAAGAACAGGATTAGAAGAATAATTTGTTAAATCATTCACTAAATCTCTTTGGTTGATCTCCAGAAGAACGTTGATCCCTCCTTTCAAGTCAAGACCAAGTTTCATTTCTTTGTCTTTTGCTTTAGAATAGTAAAGCTTTGTATAACCAAGATTTAGAGTATCTTCTTTTAATCGCTTGATCTCTTTCTCGTTTCCGTTCGCAGCTTCAATCTGCGATTCAATTTTGCTGGCGTACCAGGTTGGTATAAGCTCATTTAAGCAAATCAACCCCAGTACAATAGCAACAATTGTAATAAGTCCTTTTCCTTGCATTTTGTTATAACTACGTTAAATTAAGTCGGCAAATATAATGATTTTCTTTATATTTTATGAACTTTCAACAACAGAAATGGTTTATTTTCAGATATATCGACAACGCGACTTCTATTTAAGATTCATCAATTTTGCGGCAATAAATTATTAAATTTTCAAATTTTGATTAATAGCTGTTTTTCATTAACTTCACAAGACACTAAATATCAAAATATTATGAAAAATTTACTTTTTACTGTAACTATTTTTTCTTCCTTATTCCTTAATTCACAATCTATTAATCTGGAAGAATTTGCAACGGGACTTACCAGTCCTGTCGAAATCACAAATGCCAATGACACCCGGTTATTTGTCGTACAACAGAATGGGATCATAAAAATTATCCAGCCTACAGGATCTATCAATACGATTAATTTTTTAAACATAAGTACTAAGGTTCTTTATGGTGGAGAAAGAGGACTTTTAGGATTAGCTTTCCATCCTCAATACTCTACAAATGGGTATTTCTTTGTGTACTATAACAATATTACAACAGGTAACATTACTGTAGCACGATATACTGTAAGCAGCACGGATCCTAATGTTGCTGATCCCAATTCAGAGAAAATATTATTAAGTATTCCAAAGCCCTTTTCTAATCATAATGGCGGAAGCATTCATTTTGCTCCTGACGGAAATTTATGGATTGTAACCGGAGATGGCGGTAGCGCAGGGGATCCCAATAACAATGCACAAAATAAAAACTCTCTTCTTGGAAAAATGCTGCGTATTGATGTAAATTCCACCAATGCTTATAATATTCCAGCAGGCAATCCTTTTGTAGGTGTTGATGGAGCAGACGAAATATGGTCTTACGGTCTTCGAAATGCGTGGAAATTTTCTTTTGATCTTACAACAGGAAATGCCATGATCGCTGATGTCGGCCAAGGTCAGATCGAAGAAATCAACAGAAATCCTATTTCTCAGGCAGGGATCAATTACGGATGGAGATGCTACGAAGGAAATACAGCCTATAACGCCAACGGTTGTGCAAGTGCTTCCACAATGACATTCCCTATCGCAGTTTATGATCATTCTGGCGGAAAATGTTCCATAACCGGAGGCTATGTTTACAGAGGAAGCCTTTATCCTACTTTGGTAGGCAAATATTTTTTTGCGGATTACTGTTCTGATCAGATTGGTATACTAAGTTCAGATAACTCTATTACTTGGACAACTCCATATTCTGGTAGTGGATTCGCAAGTTTCGGACAAGATAGCCAGAAGGGATTATATGTGGCTGCTGTTAACAGTGGGAAAATTTATAAAATTACCAGCACAACTCTTTCTACACAGGAAAACAATAATATAAGTGAGATTAAAGTGTATCCAAATCCAGCTTCTAAAAGAGTATTTATTGAAGGATTAAAAGACACAAAAGTATTTGTAGAAATTATAAGTTCAGAAGGAAGAAAGGTTCTAGATCAAATAAAAATTAATAAAGATAACAGTATTGATATTTCAGGTATTCCAGCAGGAGTATACTATATCAACCTTAAATCAGGAGAATTAAAAGCTTATAGTCAAAAGCTGATCATTCAATAAAAGTAAATGAGAGCCTCAATATATTTTTATTGGGGCTTTTTTATAATAATAAAACCATATAATCAGTAGTGGTAAAAGAATAACAAGTCTTTCTAACAATGAAAATCTTTCAACCTCATTGTCAAGCAGGTTATTTGGAACTAATGATACGAAAAGAACTGAAATAACGGCAAAAATTATTTCTATTAAAAACATTTTTTCACTGGCATCAGATCTTGAAGTTATTTTAGAATTTAATATCCAAAAACCTAAAAACAAAATCATAAAAGGAAAAGACCATATTCTATAGGTATCCCAGGCGATAGCATGAAGACATAAAGGAAACAGAACAATGACGGCCAATAATAACAGGAGGTAGATATTTATTCTTTTGAATCGCCTGTAAACAAGGTACATCATAAAAAGAATGGGAATACCAAAGAAAATTGAACCCTTTGAAACAAATATTCTCTGAAAAAAGTGTGGACTTTCTTCACTGAAATACTCTGTGAACTTTACAGTATAAGCAGATGCAACCGAATCAGCAGCTTTTCTATCCATAAACTGAAAGTGCTCCAAATAATTAAATATTTGACTATGATCAGTTGTTCCAAGAATTTCCTGATATATAGACACCCCAAACGTGGTGATTAAAGGTAATATTAAAAATATTAAAATTTTCTTTACCATTCCCCGGGCCAGAATATCTTTTATTGAAAATCCATTCTCATCAATCTCACTAATAATCAATGCGAAACAACAGATAGGAACCATTAAGAAAAATGAAATTTCATGTATCAGGATACTTATTGAAACAAGTACTGATGGGAGTAAAACTTTTCTCGATTTGAGAAGCCAGATAACAAGTATTGTCAGCAAAAAGATTAAATGATCAAGGTACCCGATAAGATGTGCTGTAAATATGATATATTGAGACAAAAAGAAAATTACATAAAACAATACAGTCTCAATACCCTCTTTACTTCTAACAGTCTCTCTGTATGCAATAAATAATAGTGACGCATACAGAATTATCAATATAAAAACAGAGATGAATAGTATATTTTGTTCAGTTTTTTCTAAAAAGAAACTAAAAAGCTCTCCTGCAAGCCCTCTTTTAATAAAACCAAATTTATAATCCATCACCCAATGTGCTTCGGACCAATTATTTGGCAATCTAATCGTTTTTAAAACACTAAATACAAGTGCATATAAATAAATGATTACAAAAAGAAGCTTCCTCCTCATTTTTTAGATTGTCATAGAAAAAATCCTGGTTTCAGGTTTATTCCGCATCATCCTAAGATCAAAGACCATCGCTACATTTCTTGTAAAAGCCCTTCCTTTTTCTGTAATTTTTATTTGATTATCATGAATTTCAACCAGATCATCTCTTTCCATTTCCTTCAGCATTTCCAAAGCATTTTCCAATTCAGGAAAAGAATTCTGAATATCCCATGTTGTTTCAAGCTGACACATTAAATTTAAAATATGCCTTCTTACTATTAAATCTTCATGATTTAAAATATGTCCTTTTACTACAGGAATTTCTCCTTCTTCAACTATTTTCTGATACTCTTCAACTGTTTTTACATTCTGAGCAAATGCATACCATGAATCTGAAATTGATGACATACCGAGCCCAACCATTAATTGCGTTTTGCTTGAAGTATACCCCATAAAATTCCTATGCAGCTTCTTCTGAATCAAAGACTGATACAGATCATCATGTTCTAAAGCGAAATGATCCATCCCAACCTCAATATAACCTAATTCCTCCAAAAGGCTCTTACCATCCTCATATAGACGTCTTTTTTCCTCTCCACTTGGTAGGTCATTTTCATCAAAACCTCTCTGCCCTACCCCTTTGATCCATGGAACATGAGCATATGAATAAAAAGCTAATCTGTCAGGTTTTAGTTCTAATGTTTTACGAATCGTATGCTCCATCGCATCCCAGTGCTGGTGTGGAAGTCCAAAAACAAGATCATGACTTATTCCTCCGTAACCAATTTCTCTAGCCAGCTCAGTTACCTCTTTTACTTTTTCGAAAGGTTGAATTCTGTTGATGGCTTTCTGAACTTTTGGATCGTAATCCTGCACTCCAAAACTTACTCTTCTAAAACCTAAATCATACAAAGTCTGAAGATGCTCTCTTGTTGTGTTATTGGGATGTCCTTCAAAAGAAAATTCAGGATGTTCCGCGATCTCAACAGTATCAAAAATCCCTTCTAATAATGTTTTTAAATTTTTAGGAGAGAAAAAAGTTGGCGTTCCACCACCTAAATGAAGTTCTTTTAATTTCGGTTTTTCTTCAAAAAGCTCAAGATAAAGCTTCCATTCTTTTAAAACACTTTCAAGATAAGGTGTTTCAACGCTATGTTGTTTTGTAATACGTTTATGGCAAGCACAAAAAGTACATAAGGCTTCACAAAATGGCAAATGAATATAAATAGAAATTCCTTCACCAGAGTTACTCTCATGAAAAGATCTTACCACACTTTCTTTCCATTTCTCAGGAGAAAATGTACTCTCATCCCAATATGGAACAGTAGGATAAGAGGTATAACGTGGTCCCGGAATATTATATTTATCAATTAAAGAATTCATTTAAAAATTTTAAATTTTATAAATCGAATGAAATACAAAAGAATTTCATTCTGCAAAATTAGCTATAACTTATGAATTATAAATCATGAATTATATTAGGGTTTATTTTCGAAATTTATAATGAGTCTAAATACCTCTTCAGCAAAGCTTTTCCCCAGATCAATATATCCTGCACTATCGTAATGCCATGGATCATTTCCATAATTATATTTTCCAGTAGACCGCACAATCGCTGAGTTCTTATTATTTTTCACAAACTTCTCCTGGGCATATTGTACCAATTCGCCTGTAGGCCATACTTTTCCTGTTTTATCTTTTCCTGAATCAGAAATTTTTCCAATGACAACGGGTAGATCGTCGGTCCGTAATGTGGCTCTTATTTGATTCATTAATATTTTTAAATGATCATAATAATGATCAGCTATTTCCTCACTATAACCTGCATCTCCTTCTCCCTGCATCCATAGAATACCTGAAGGAAAAATTTCATCTTTCTTACCATTTCCATCAATATCAGTTTCCTAAAAAGCATTTTTAACTGTTTTCAGAAAATTATCATACTGATTAATTCCGTTCTTCCCATGAAAATCAGAATCCCAACATCCAAAATCTCCTTTAGCAAGACTATCAATGGATGTTCCCTCTCTTGCATACTTTATTAAAGCAATTTTATCATTCGGAAAAAGCTCTTTTAGCCTTTTTGCCAGAGAAAGTTCTAAACCAAATCTATCTGAAAGTATATTTATTCTTCCATCTGTCTTAAATCCTGTTCCATTTCCTGGCTTTAAAACTTCCCATTTTCCTGTTCCACCATTCAAATCTCCGTCCGGCACTGAGTTTCCCTGAAAAATGTATACCTCTTTAAAACTTTTTAAATCATCAGGAAGATCTTTATTATAGCCAAATCCATTCATATTGGATTGACCTGCTAAAATAAAAACTCTTATCTTTTGACTGAATAATAAAGCTGGAAAAATGAGAAGAACAAATATTTTAAGGTTTCTCATGCAAATTTTATTCAAAGGTAGAGTGAAGAATAAGATAAATGGTAGTATTAACAGAGATATAGTCTATACTAAAAATTTAAAATTTTAATTTCAGTACCGCAATCCTGTCTTTTCCAGCAAAAACTATAGAATTAGAATCGATCCATTCACAGACATATAGATTTTTTTCATCAGAAATTTTCTTCCAAGTTTTTCCAAAATCCGAAGAATAACTGATATGTTGATCACCTACTGCTATTATTTCTTTCCCTTTTGAACCTGGTCTTATTTTGACACATGTTGTATAACCTGCATTAGCTCCGGAAGCTTGAATCTGCCATGTTTTCCCACCGTCACCTGTAGTAGCAATATTATTGATGTTATCAGCCTGCTTGGTATAATCTCCACCTACTGCAATTCCAAACTGATCATCATAAAAGTCTATAGAATACATTCCTTGTGAAGATTCTCCCTGAATAAAAGGAGTATTAAAAATTTCAAATTTTTCTGTCTTAAAATTTAATCTGATAATCCTGGAAGCCTTTCCTCCTGTAGCAATCCATAGATATTTTTTATTAGAAGCGATATTAGTATTACTGGCAGCAAAGGCCGCTTCTCCTTTATTTAAAATGACATCATTTTTAAATGAGCTCCATTCTCCATTTTTTAGAATTGCTAATTTTAAGTTATCATTAGCATCAGAATCACTGAAGCTGTAGGCTAAGTTATCATTAACAAAATGCAGAGCATCATAAAATGCTGTTTTCACCGTGTCTTTAAATACCGTTTTCGATTTCAGGTCTTTTTTATCAATTTCAAAAAAGAGAGCCGGACTTTCGATATTGATGGCATAAAAATGATTTTTATTTTGTCCCAGTGTACGGAACTGCAATCTTCCTTCAGACAATTTAATTTGTTTTTGATCTTGAGGATTCTTTAGATCTACAAAACCAAATTTAGAATCTGTTCCACTAAACCAGACTTTATTGTCCCATATTTCAATGGCTCTAATGCTAATTTTGTCATTAAAAACAGTCTCAAAGCTAACTTCCTGAGAGAATGAAAATATTCCTAAAAAGAAAAGTAAAAATGGTAAAATCTTTTTCATAGTAGACAAAAATAAAAAATCCACAGCTTCCTGTGGATTTTTTAACTTTTATTTTTTATAAATCTGTATTTGGTTTTTCCAAAGGCTCCTGTTCAGCTTTAAAAGTTTCACCATAACCTCCATTTTGGAGCTTAGAATTTCTTTTACTGTACAAGAAATAAATAATGAAACCAATAATCAACCAGGCAAAAGAATACATTTTAGCTTCTCTACTTAAATTGAAAATCAAATACACATTAATTAAAATACCTAAGCAAGCAATTAAAGGTAAAGCAGGAACTTTAAAGTTTCTCTGTAAATTTGGTTCTTTAACTCTTAATACCCAAACTGCAACACAAACCATTGTAAATGCGAACAAAGTTCCGAAACTTGTCATGTGTGCTAAATCATTAATAGGTGTTAAAGAAGCAATAACAGAAATTACAACACCCAAAATAAGTAGATTTTTCGTAGGAACTCCTGTTTTAGGATTTACCTTTGAAAATGTAGCAGGGATCAATCCATCTTTAGACATTCCTAAAAAGATTCTTGATTGCCCCATGATCATTACCATTAATACGGAAATTAAACCTATCGTTGCTGCAATTGTAATGATATAACCAGCCCAAGCTTGTCCTGCAATATCAAAAGCATAAGCTACAGGAGCTTTAATTGCATCAGGATATTTCCCAAGAGGGTTAAAATCTGTATAATGCATCATTCCTGTTAATACCAATGACACCAATATATATAAAAGCGTACAAATTATTAATGAAGTAATAATAGCAAAAGGTACATCCTTTTTAGGATTAATCGCCTCCCCTGCCTGTGTAGAAACGGCATCGAATCCTACATATGCAAAGAAAATAGCTGAAGCTCCGGCTACGACCCCACCAAAACCATAGGCAGAATGGGAAACTCCATTTTCTGTGATCGTTGTTGCTTCAGGAATAAAAGGTGTCCAGTTTGCTGTATTAATAAAGAAAACTCCGGCAATAATTACAAAAATAATAGCCGAAACTTTAAGGATTACAATAAAGTTATTTGCCTTAGCAGCTCCTTTTGTTCCTCTAACTAAAATTGATATAACAAATAATACGATCAAAAATGCGGGTAAATTCATTGAAAAGCCTGAATTTCCGGCAGCCCAATATGTTTGTGGATCCGTGGTAAGCCAAGCTGGTAAATGCAATCCGAACATTTTGAGTAGTTTTCCGAAATATCCTGACCAGGATACGGCGACCGTCATAGATCCCATCGCATATTCCAGAATTAGTCCCCACCCTATTATCCAGGCGAAGATCTCACCTACTGTTCCGTAAGCATAAGCATAAGCCGAACCTTCTACAGGGAGTATGGAAGCAAATTCTGCATAACATAGAGCAGCAAACACACACGCAATCCCCGCAATTACAAAAGAAAGAGCTAATGCAGGTCCTGCATTATAATACGCTCCGGTTCCTGTAAGTACAAAAATCCCACCTCCGATAATTGCTCCAATTCCAATAGCAGTAAGGCTCCATTTTCCCAAAACGCGTTTCAGCTCGCTTTTTTTAATATCAGCTTCATAAGCGCTCATTGGTTTTTTAACCCAAATTTTAGACATATTTTATTGTTTATTTAAGATTTACGAAAGTATAAAAAATTTACAAATACTAACAATTATTGATAAACTTTCATTATTAAATTTATATTTAAGAACATAAAAAACTGATTAGCATACCATTCAACTCATTTTTCGAGTATAATGAATTTTTCCTTATTTTTGAACACATGAATCTATATGATCTTTTTGTAAAACCGTATGAATACTATACTGCTTTACAAATTATGCTTGAAGCCATGGGCACATTCTTTGGTATTCTCAGCGTTTATTTCTCGATCAAAAAAAACATTTGGGTATATCCAACAGGTATTATTTCTACCTTAATTTATGTTTATATACTTTTCAACTTCGGATTGCTGGGCGATTGTATGATTAATGTATATTATACTGCAATGAGTGTATACGGATGGATACTATGGGCTAAAAATTCTGATGATAACATTCATGTACAGGTTTCATGGGCTACAAAAAAAGAGTGGATATTTGCCAGCATACTTTTTATTGTTAGTTTGTTATTAGTTACCATCATATATTATTATAAACCTTATATAGATAATCATTTTTCTATGAAAGGGGCAAATTTGGGATTATATCATTTGGATTGGGCAAATTGGCTTGATGTTTTAACCACATCTATATTTTTAGTTGGAATGTGGTTTATGGCCAAACAACGCATTGAGAACTGGATCTTCTGGATTATCGGAGATTTTATTTGCATGCCAATGATGATTTTTAAGGGTCTAGGAATCACTTCGGTTCAATATTTGGTATTTACTATAATGGCGATCATAGGATACGTCAATTGGAAAAAAAGTTTTAAAGAAAAAAGTAAAATAAAGTCATGAAAAATTTATTAAAAATAACATTTAGTTTTTTCACTATCGTTAGTTTAACATCTTGTTTAGCCTATTCTGATGGATATGCTAATAGTGGTTATGGAGATCCATATTATAACAACGGAAATTACTATGCTCCGTCCGGGTATTATGGAAGTGGTGGATACTACGGCAATGACGGGTATTACTATAGAAATGATGTAAACTATTATTATGATAACGGTGCTCCTTATTATTACTATGGAAATAATAATAACAGAAGAAAAGTATATGTAGAAAGAAGAACAGTTACTTCACAAAGACCTAATTATGGTCTGCAAAATACATCTACTAATAATAGCAATTACAGCAATAGTAATTACAATAATAACAATAGATACAATAATAATAACAGCAATAGCGGTTTTAGAAACTCAAATTCAAACAGCAATAAAAATAACCAGGGAAGTGGCTACAGAAATGCTCCACAGCAAAATACACAACGCCCTCAAAATAACAACAGTGGGTTCAGAAACAATAATTCCAGCAACACCAATACAAACAGTGGCAGCGGATTTAGAAACACTACACCAACTAATACACAAACTAATCCTCAGCCACAAGATAATTCCAACAGATCCAGTGGAAGTGGATTCAGAAGATAATTATTCTAAATAACAAAAACGAGCAGCAAACACTGCTCGTTTTTTATTTTAATATAGTAATTTTGCATGTTTATTTTTAGAGAAAGAAAGTATGGAATTTTATAAATATCAGGGTACAGGAAACGATTTTGTAATGGTAGATAACCGTGATTTACAGTTTCCAAAGGATAAGCAGATCATTGAAAAGCTTTGTGACAGACGCTTTGGAATTGGTGCAGATGGCCTTATTCTATTAGAGAATGATGAAAAGTATGATTTCAAAATGGTATATTATAATTCCGATGGTGGAGAAAGTACCATGTGTGGAAACGGGGGAAGATGCCTGGTTGCCTTTGCTTTTTTCTTGGATATCTTTGAAAACAAGTGCAAATTTATCGCTATAGATGGAGAACATGATGCTGAAATTCATAATGGAATTGTCAAATTAAAAATGATCGATGTGAATACTATTTCCAATGATGGAGAAGCTACAGTAATGAACACGGGGTCACCACATTATGTAAAGTATGTTGAAGATCTTGTTACCTACAACGTTTTTGCAGAAGGAAACGGCATCAGGAATTCAAAAAATTATAAAGAAAAAGGAATCAATGTGAATTTTGTTGAAAAGATCACTGATGATGAAATTTTCGTAAGAACCTATGAACGAGGCGTTGAGGATGAAACTTTCAGCTGCGGAACAGGAGTTACAGCATCGGCTTTAACTTTTCTACAAAAAAACAATCTAATCTCTGTAAAAGTTAAAACTTTGGGTGGAAATCTAAAGGTTTATGCTGAAAAAGAGGGAAATTCTTTCCAAAACATTTGGCTGGAAGGGCCTGCAAAGCAAGTTTTTAGAGGAAAGGTTGACCTAGTTTAAAAACAGAAAACTTTTAATCAATTATTTAATAATGAAAAAAACTATTCTCATTATCGTCCTACTTATTGTAGTAGTTGCGGGATTTTTTGGGTTAAGATTTTATAATACATATTACGGCAATAACGTAGAAAAGGAAGGTTATGTTTTAATTCCCCATGGGGCAAGTTTTAAACAGGTCTTAGATTCTATTGCTCCATATATACAGAATAAAGAATCATTTGAAACCGTGGCAAAAGATAAGGATCTTGCCCAACGTTTTAAACCTGGGCGTTATCACATCCAAAAAGGAACCGGCAATACGAATATTATTAATATGATTAAAGCAGGAAATCAGACGGAGAATACATTCAGGATAGGAGATTTTGGAGATATGTACCAAATGATTGGTAAGGTTACAAAAAAAACCGAATTGGATTCATTGACGTTTGTGAAAGAGCTTAATACAATTGCGACAGAAAAAGGATATAAAGATGCTGAAGATCTTAAAAAGTATTTCTTTATTGATTCCTATAATTTTTTCTGGACGGTGAGCCCAAAAGACTTTTTTACAAGATTCGAAGATCAATATAATGCTTTTTGGACGAGCGAAAGAAAAGGTAAAGAACAACAATCTGGATTAACAAGAGATCAGATCTACGCCTTAGCTTCAATTGTATATAAAGAATCCGGAGGAAAAAAAGATGAAATGAAAACTATTGCAGGATTATACTTAAACCGATATAGAAAGGGAATGAAATTACAATCTGATCCTACAGTGATTTATGCTATCAATAAACAAACGAATTTTAAAGATCCTATTAAAAGGGTTTTCTATAAATATCTTTCTACTCCATCGCCTTATAATACATATGCGAATGCAGGCATCCCTCCAGGACCAATATGTGTTGTCGATAAAAACTCGGTGGATGCAGTACTTAGTGCGGAAAACAACAACTATATATTCATGTGTGCCGATCCTGCCAGATTTGGTTATCACAAATTTACAGCAAGCGCAGCAGAGCATGCTATCAATGCAAAGGCTTATCAGAACTGGCTAAATTCAAAAAATATAAAATAAAACCAAAGTTTAACTTTATTTTAACAATCTCACAATTAACATTTAGCTCTTAAAATCGACATATTCATTATAAATAATAAATCAATCGTAATATTCTGAAATTTAATTCATTAATAATTTCGCAATATTAGGAGTTATCCTTTCACGATTTTACACAAAAAATACCTTATGAATCAGACGGAAATTTTTAACATTTTCACAAAAAAAACCTTGGGGCTTACTTTTGTACTTTCGGCAGCAGCATTCGCTTTTGGCCAGGAAAAGGTAGGTATTTCAGGAACTATTGTCAACAAAAATAATCAACCTGTCCCTTATGCTTCAGTTACATTTAGCAATAAACAAAATAAATTATTCAGTGACGCCGCTCTTACTGATGAGAAGGGCCAATATAAGCTTGATCTTACTCCAGGGAATTACGATATCACTGTTGAAGCTATTGATTACAAAAAAAATGTAATCAACAAACAAATTACAGCTGCAGGAAACATCGGAGCTTTAGCTATTGAACCAGAAAAAAGTGCAACCAACCTGAAAACTCAGGATATCCAGGGAGTAACCATTACGGTCCAGGCTAAACCATATAAAGTAGAATTAGACAAAAGAACTTACGACCCTTCTCAAGATATTGTAAGTAAAGGAGGAAACCTTCAAGATGTACTATCTAATGTTCCTTCCGTATCTGTAGAAACTGATGGTACTGTTTCTATGAGAGGGAGTTCAAATGTAAAATTTTTAATTAATGGGAAGCCTTCAGCATTGTTAGGTATCGACGATGGTGCTAACGCATTACAAAGTATCCCGGCCGATCAGATTGATAGAATTGAAGTAATCACCAATCCTTCTTCTAAATTTGAAGCTAGTGGTACAGCAGGTATTTTAAATATTATTTTAAAGAAAAGTAAGAAAACCGGTTTTAATGGTAGCGTAGTTGGGACTTTGGGATATCTTCCACAAACCAATCTTAATACCAATTTAAGTTGGAGAAAAGGAAAATTCAATTGGTTTCTAAATGGCGGTGGTGGATATCGTGAATCCAAAAATACAAATCGAAATAATTCATTCTTCAATAGTGGTACAACACAACAAATTGATAACGAATCCATCACAAAAAGTAAGAATGATAATTATAATGCTTCTGCCGGTGTAACGTATGACATCAACGATAAGACCTCTATAAATGCTTCTGGAACAGTAAGAACTTTTGATAACCAAAGCAATGGAAATGTTACTTATTATGACTATTTTAGTAATAATACAACGGGTTTCAGACAAAGATTAAACACTGCAAATGGTAATAATCTTGCTTTTCAGGGAGATTTTGGATTAGATCATAAATTTGATGACAAAGGTCAAAACCTTTCCTTATCAGCAAGCTTACAGAGAAACCGATCCAACAATGATACAGATATATCTGACACCAATAATGGAATCTTTCAATTACAAGATTTAGTGGCACAAAAAACACTCAACAAATCTTTTATAGGGAAAGCAGATTATGAGTTGCCTATTGGAGAAAACTCCAAAATAGAAGCGGGTTATAGAATAGATGTTAACAGAAATAACTATAATAATATGGTTATGGAAAGTACAGCAACACATCCTCTGTTTTCATATCTTGAAGATTACTCCTATAATGCTGTTTATAAGGAGATGTTTAATGCATTTTACCTTCAATTTAAAAGCAAGATTGGAAAACTGGGATATCAATTGGGATTAAGAGATGAAATTTCTAAGGTAGATATTGATTATTTAAATCTTGCTGGTGGCGCTCAAAAAACGACTAAAAATTACAACAACCTTTTTCCAAGTGTATTCTTAAGTTATGAGATTGCAAAGGACAATCAATTTTTGGTGAACTACTCAAGAAGAATTGACCGCCCACGTTCATTTTTTATGATTCCGAATCCAAGCTATAATGATAATCAAAATATTTTCGATGGAAATATTGACCTAAATCCTTCGTATGTAGATTCATATGAATTTGGATATAGCATTTCAAAAAAGAATTTTACAATTAACCCAACTCTATACTACAGACATTCTAGTGATGATGTTAAAATGTTAGTATTTAAAACCGTTGATACCAATGACATTACTACCTTCCATAC
The DNA here is from genome assembly GCF_025403485.1 of Chryseobacterium paludis. NCBI lineage: Bacteria > Pseudomonadati > Bacteroidota > Flavobacteriia > Flavobacteriales > Weeksellaceae > Chryseobacterium > Chryseobacterium paludis. The sequence continues at coordinate 68,605 of NZ_CP099966.1, read as the reverse complement.
AAAACCAATTAATCTTGGCAATGATGATCGTTACGGTTTAGATTTGAATTTTAACTGGGATGCTACAAAATGGCTGAAGTTCATGGGTAATGTCGATTTATTTGGATATAAAACAACCGGTACTTACTTTGATTCTAAAACAATGGACAAGCCAATGTCTTTTGATGGAAGTGGTTTCTCTACAAGAGCAAGACTTACTTCTACTTTCAAAGTAGATAAAACATTTAATTTCCAGCTTCAAGGTTTTTACAGAGGAGCTCAGAAAACACAAAGCCAAGATAGAAAAGATATGTATGCAATAAGCTTTGGAGCTTCTAAAACAATTTGGAACGGCAACGGAACCATTGGTTTCAATATTCAGGATATCTTTAATACAAGAGCGATGAGATCCACTACTTATGGTACTGATTTTACAAGGGATTCTTACATGCAATGGCAGCCAAGACAGTTTGCCCTATCATTAACCTATAGATTTAAGCAGGGAGAGAAGGTAGAACAACCTAAAAAGAAAAAGGACATCAACGCTAATGATAATGGCGGAGACGATCAAGGTGGCCCAATGTAAACCGACTTGTTTTAAAAACAAAATAGTATAAAAAAAATCCCGAAAATATTTTTCGGGATTTTTTTTTATTTTACAGCTACTTTATTCTGTTCGGCTTCAAAAATTCTCTTTCTTAAATCACTGGAGGAAAATCTATGATCTCTCTTATTATAATAGATCTCAATTCCTTTTTGTTCACAGTATTTTTTTCCCGTGAAATCTCTGTCCATATAATCATCTCCGATAATCCTTACATCGATCACGAATGATTTTAAAATATCTTCTAAATCTTCTTCCGTGTAGTAAGGAATGATCTCATCAACTGCATTTACAGCTTTAAGCTGAATATATCTCTCTACAATCGTCTGAGTAGGTTTGTTCTTGTTAGGACGATCATGAGAAGGATCAATTTGTAAGCCCACAATTAGATAATCACAAACTGTTTTTGCTTCTTCCAACATTTTTATATGACCGGCATGAAGTAAATCAAATGAAGAGAATGTAATCCCTATTCTTTCTGTTTTCATATTTATATATTTAAAAATTCACTGAAGCAATAAGTCCTTTAATCATAAAAAATCTATCACTCAGAAAAATATTTTGTAATTAATTTAACTATTAAAGTTTCTGGAATCCAGATATTTCTGCCATTCCCAAACTGTTTTTAATGCTTCTTCTAAGGTTGTTTCTGATTTCCAGCCCAATTCACGTTGAGCTTTATCAACTTTAGCATAAGCTATCGTAATATCCCCTTCTCTTCTGTCACAAATCTGATAAGCTACTTTTACATCATTAGCGATCTCAAAAGCCTTAACAACTTCTAATACGGATGAACCTTTTCCAGTCCCTAAATTATAAATATCAATCACAGTTTTGTTGTCCTTATCTGCCATTAATTTTTTTAAAGCTGCTACATGTGCTTTAGCAAGATCTACTACATAAATATAATCACGAATAGGAGTTCCATCTTCTGTTTCATAATCATTACCCCAAATATTTAGCTTTTCACGAATTCCCGCTGCGGTCTGCATTACATATGGAACCAGATTATTAGGAACACCAATTGGCAACTCTCCTAATTTCGCTGACGGATGCGCTCCAATGGGATTAAAATACCTCAACAAAGACACCTTTCTCTTATAGGCATTAGCAAAATCCTTAAGAATTTCTTCACCCATTTGTTTTGTCTTACCATAAACACTCTCTGGCATTTTCAATGGTGTTTCCTCATCAATCGGCATTACATCAGCCTGACCGTAAACAGTGCACGAAGAGCTAAAAATGAAATTTGAAATCTCTCTCTTCTTAAATTCCTGAAGTATATTGATCAATGAAAATAAATTATTCTCGTAATAGTCTACGGGTATAATTTGGCTTTCTCCAACCGCTTTAGAAGCTGCAAAATTAATACAGCCATCGATCTGATGGGCATCAAAAACCTGAGTTAAAAGCTCCTTCCTCTTTAAATCAAAAGGATAGAATACAGGCTTCTTTCCTGCAATCTCTTCTATATTGTTTAAAATAAATCTTTCTGAATTGGACAAATCATCTACAATAACAACATCAAAGTTATTATTAAGGAGTTCCACAACTGTATGGGAACCTATATATCCAAGACCTCCTGTTACCAGTATTGCCATTTATATTTTTATGTTTGAATTTTTATTCTTCTTTTTGCCCTATAAATTCAATGTTATCACATTTTACCTCTTTATATCTGTACTTGTTAACCAGTATAACCAGCAATGTTGTAATACAAATAAATACAGACAACATTACATACTCAAATAAGGGAATATCCTCTTCTGTCATAGCAAACTCTTGTAAAAACATAGTAGCCAAACCCACTAAAAAAATTACAATAAGAATTCCGTAAAATAAGTTTAAAAAAAATAAACTTTTCGATAATTTTAACAAAACCAGAATTAAGCTTACAAAGCTAAATAAGGAGCCGAATGCTAAGATTAACAGTGCAAAATATTTTCCGTTGGAAACAGCATAAGCTTCGCTTTTAAAAAGATTATAAGTATCAAAAGTGGCAAAACTAAATATTAAAAGTAGACAAAAATTGAATACAATTACAATAGCATTTAACCACTTATATTTAAATAATCTTTTTCTCATTACTATCCCATAAATTCCAACACAGCATCGGTAATATACTTCAACTGTTCTTCATCTAATTCTGTATGCATTGGAAGAGAAATAACCTGATCCAATAACTTATCTGTATTCACGAAATCAGCATCATTACTTTCCTGGAAATATGCCTTTTGCTTTCTTAATGCAACAGGATAATAAATCATTGCAGGAATTTCCTTTTCTGTTAAGAATTTCTGCAACTCATTGCGTTTTCCATTTAGGATTCTTAGTGTGTACTGATGAAATACGTGCGTTGTATTTTCTGCTCTTTTTGGGGTTAATATATTTGGATTACCAGCAAATGCCTCATCATAATAATCAGCAGCCTTTCTTCTCGCTTCGTTATAAGAATCAAGATTAGGAAGCTTTTTTCTCAGAATAGCAGCCTGAATACTGTCTAAACGAGAGTTTACCCCTACTTCATCATGATAGTATCTTTCATACATTCCATGATTAACAATTCCTCTTAAACGATGAGCCAATTCGTCGTTATTAGTAAAAATAGCTCCACCATCTCCATAGCAACCTAGATTTTTAGATGGAAAAAATGAAGTGGTTCCTACAGTAGACATTGTTCCTGCCTGCTTTACAGTCCCATCCGAGAATGTATAATCCGAACCGATTGCCTGTGCATTATCTTCAATAACAAATAAATTATTTTCTTCTGCGATCTTAAGAATTTCTTCCATATTAGCACATTGTCCAAATATATGTACTGGAATGATCGCTTTCGTTCTTGGTGTAATTGCTTTCTTTATCTCTTCTGTTGAAATCGTGAATGTATCGTAATCTACATCTACTAAAACAGATTTAAGTTTCAATAAATGAATAACTTCTACCGTAGCTGCAAAAGTAAAATCGGCAGTGATTACCTCATCTCCTTCTTTAAGGTCTAAGGCCATCAAAGCAATCTGCAAAGCATCGGTTCCGTTTGCACAAGGGATAACGTGCTTTACTTCTAAATAAGATTCCAATTCATTCTGGAAGGACTTCACTTCTGGGCCATTGATAAAAGCCGCTGAATCCATTACATTTAATACTGCATTATCTACATCATTCTTTATTTTGTAATACTGACTTTGCAAGTCAACCATCTGAATTTTTTTCATAAATAAATATTTCCGTAAAAATAAGGAATTTAAAATCCATTCAAAAATTTTATTGATTTTGTTTTATCTTTATACAAAATAACTTCATGAGAAAAATTCTACTTATTTGTCTTTTAATATGTTATTCACTTACATTTGCTCAAACACAGCTTGTTTTTGTGTTTTTTAATGACAAGCCAAATAAATCTGCTTTCTATGCTAATCCACTGTCTGAGCTTAGCCAGAAGTCGTTAAACAGAAGAATCGCATTGGGAATCTCATTAAACGATCAGGATGCTCCCATTGAACAATCTTACATACAGAATATCCAAAATCTAGGCTTTACGGTAACAGATTATTCAAAGTGGCTGAATGGGGTTGCTGTAAATGCTACACAAGCACAAATAACAACACTCCAGTCACAATCCTTTGTGCAATCCGTGGAAAGTTTTGCGAGAAATTCTTCAACAGGAACAAAGAATATGAATCGTAATAAGTGGGAAAACTTTAATAATACTAATAAAAATCTAACCACTTTTGATTATGGTTCTGGCTCTGAACAGATCGATCAGATTAATCTAAGACCACTTCATCTTGCTGGATTTACGGGAACAGGTGTTTCAATCGCCGTAATAGATACTGGTTTTCCTACTGTAAATACAGGATCTGCCTTTGCAAGGTTGTGGACAAACAATAAGATTAAAGCAAGCTACGATTTTGTCACGAAGTCTAATGACATTTATAATCCCACACTCAATGTTCATGGCTCCATAGTTTTAGGAGCTATAGGAGGTTATATCCAGGATACATTTGTTGGCTCTGCTCCAGATGCAGATTTTTATCTTTATCGCAGTGAAAATTCAACGGTAGAGATTCCTGAAGAAGAGCTATACTGGATCGAAGCCGCAGAGGAAGCTGATAGAAAAGGAGTTGATCTTATCACTACTTCTTTAGGGTATTCTACATTTGATGATCCGCGATATAATTATGAATATGCGGATATGAACGGAAACACTTCATTTATTGCGAGAGCTGCAGAAATTGCATCTAATAAAGGTATTTTTGTCTTAATCGCTGCCGGGAATTCAGGACAACAGCCTTGGCATTATATTCTAACACCAGCTGATAATGCCAAAGTATTTACAATCGGATCCGTAGATTCCAGTGGTAATTCATCTGGATTCTCATCTTTCGGACCTAATGCTTTAGGTGTAATAAAGCCAGACGGCAGTACCAGGGGATCCGCAGCTGCTACTGTTTTCGATAATGGCACAACTGTTGCCACTGGAACTTCTATTGCAACACCCATCGCAGCAGGAGGAATCGCCTGCTTAATTCAGGCTTTTTCAAATATGAATAGAGATCTGATGAAAAACAGATTAAGACAAACAGCATCATTATATCCTAATCATACAAGCCAAATGGGATATGGAATTCTAAATTTTGGCAGTTTTTATAATACTACGTTAAGTACTTCTGAAACGGTAAAAAAAGAAAAGGTTGCCGTATTTCCTAATCCTGTTAAGAGCATTTTGAATGTCGCTTCTGAAAGCGAGGTTTTATCATTGGAAGTTTATGATAATCTCGGAAGATTGGTTATTAAGAATACTCAACAAAAATCGCTACGAGTTGAACATTTTCCCCAGGGAACTTACTATCTGAAGATCCAGGCAAAAGACAGGGTTTATTATGAGAAATTTATAAAAGAATAATAAAGAACCTATCAATTAGATAGGCTCTTTATTTTTTTGTCATTGTTTTGAGCTTTCTTTGTATTCTTTTTCACTAAATTCAAGAACGTCTTTAAAATAATCATCTAAACTTTCAAATGCATGTTCGCCAGGATACCAATTTGCAAATTTCCAATATCTCCACTTTCCTTTTTTACTATTAGGAGGAATTAACAGAAATTGCTGTTCTTGATTCTTCCCTGCGACTATTATACTTCTTTCCAGTATATCACCTGTCTCAACATCTCCCTCTTTCCACATTTCAACAAGCTCACTGTCGACATTCTTAAAAAAATCAATTGCCTGTACTTCCATAAAAGTTGGTTCAATAGTATTAGGAGCAGAAAAACCATTTGTTGTTTTCAAAAAGTCTTTGTAATCTTCTGGCAAAATCACATTTAATCTTTTTTCTGCTCTAATTATTTCTTCATTTTTAGCTGGCTCAAATCCTAACCATTGATTTTGAATCTGAAACTTCGAAGCACTCTCATGAGCATCACCCAGCTTTATAGACAAGAAAGATATTGCAATTAAAATTTCTTTCATTATGGCTTACGCTGAATTTCTACTCGCATTAATATTTCCAAAAAGAGATCTCGTTACCAGCTTTTCATAAGCTTCTTTGTTTCCTTCTCCTTTTTGAATTTTCATTAAAGCATATTGCTGGATGCTTAACAATGGTAATACTATTTTCTCACGAATCTTCACCGACTTTCTGGATAGTGGGTCTTCTTCCTGAAGCATGGTAAATCCTGTTAATTCAAGCATAATATCTTTTGAAAGACTGTACTCTTCAAACAGCACATTCCAGAATGCTCCAAATTTCGCATTGTTCTTAATGTAGTATGTGAGTGGGAAATAAGACTTGTTCATACTCATCATTGAGTTTAAAACTAAAGTTTTAAAGAAGTCTGAACCTTTATATAAATCTCTTACTTCTTCAAACCTTCCCTGCTTCTTCATTTCTTCCATCGCAAATCCAAAACCAAAGAATCCAGGCACATTCTGTTTCAACTGTGACCATGAACCCACAAAAGGAATAGCCCTCAAATCTTCAAACCTTAGTTCATTTCCATTTCCTCTTTTCGACGGACGACTTCCAATATTCGTTTTACCGTAATATTCCAATGTACTCATCTCCTGAAGATAGGGTACAAACATAGGATGGGCTTTTAAGTCTGAATATTTTTTATAGCTAATCTCAGCTAGCTCTGTGATTAATTTTCTTTCTTTTTCTGTCAGATCTTTCTTAGAGTTTTTGAATACATCATTTTCCACTCCTGCGGTAAGAAGTTGCTCAAAGTTATATTTTGCCTGTTCCTTATTTCCAAAAATACTGGTTATGGTTTGCCCCTGAATCGTTAGTTCAATTTTATTATTGGCAATTGTATTTCCCTGTGAAGCATAAAAATCATGGGTTTTTCCGCCTCCTCTTGCAGGTGGCCCTCCTCTACCATCAAAAAAAACAACCTTAATTCCTGTCTGTTCAGAAAGCTGAGTCAAAACTTCTTTAGCTTTATAGATCTCCCAGTTTGCTTTTAAATACCCCCCGTCCTTTGTACCATCCGAGAAACCAAGCATGATCGTCTGTTGATTTCCTCTTTTTTCAAGATGTTTTTTATAGACAGGATTTTGATAAAGTTCCCGCATTACATTTTCAGCATTATTGAGCCCTTCCATAGTTTCAAACAATGGAACAATGTCCATATTGATATCTTCATCCTTATATCCGCAGATCTTGAAAAATGCATACACATTCATCACGTCCTTCACTGCATCAGAATTGGAAATAATATATCGGTTCATTCCCCGTAATCCATTTAGCTGCTGGATTCCCTCAACCTCCGAAACCGTAAGCAAGGTATCTTTTATAATACCTTCAAAATCATCTGCATTGACCTCATCTGTAATTTGAATTAATTTATTGAATTTTTCATTGTGATCAGCTTCAACATTTCCATAGACTTTTGTAAAAACCTCATCAATAACCTGCTGATGGATTCTGCTGTCCTGACGAATATCCAACGTAGCAAAATGGGTCCCAAAAATTTTAACACGATCCTTGAAATTCATTAAAAGATCTAAAAACAAAGAATTATGCTCATTAACAAGAATACGCTCTGCCTCATCTGCCCTTGCGAGAATATCTTCGGTAGTGATCTTATGATTATTAAAAATAGCACTATACAATTCGTCATTCAGCTGTTGTAAAACTTCCGATACCCCTCTGAAACTTAAGCGTCTTCTGATAAATTTCAAGTGACTGTAGTAGGATTTTAAAATCGCTGACCGAAGTTCTTCAGCTACTCTTCTGGTAACCTCTGCTGTTACGAAAGGATTTCCATCCCTGTCTCCTCCAGGCCAAAAACCAAGCTGAATAATATCTTCGTGTAAATGAAAATGCCCATTTCCAAAAGTTTTTCTGATCTTGGTAAACAATTCTCCAATTGTATCATAGTAAACATATCGTAAATAAGAAATAATACTCAAGGCCTCATCAATAGGCGTTGGCTTTTCTTTATTAACGAATGGTGTTTTCCCCAACTGCTGAAGCAGCATATCAATATTGGTTATAGAATCTGTCGTAATAGCAGATCTTAGATCCTGAATGATTCTTTGTACAGAACTCGGATAAAACTGGGTTGGGTGTGCTGTAAAGACTACTTTCACCGTAAAATCTCTTAATTTCTCACGAACTTTTTCAAGCTTATGATCCTGTTGTGAACGTTCAAAAAGATTGGTTACCGTTCCATTATCACTTTCAGAATGTAAATTAGGAAAAGCAGCATCTTCAATACTATCAAATAATACTACCTGCCTTTCGATATATTGTATAATCTTAAAAAGCAATTCTAATTTCTGCTCTTCAGTCTGTAAATCAGTATGGCTTTTAAAAAACTCTTCTACAATTTCTTCGGGTGTCTTTCCGACTTCGTAGCCATTTTTACTTTCTTCATATAAAAACGGGAGCAACATCCCGATATTAGTCATTTTATCATAAGGCAGACTCATAAATAATGAATTGTAGATCTGAAACTTATTTTCTACAATCTGCCTGAATTTTTCTGCGCGTTGGTCATGTATCATATAACAAATGTAGTAGATTTTGTTTTTAAATAGTGTCTATTTTAATTAAAAAAATATAAAATATTGACAAAATATACTCCTCATATTCTAGTTTAATTAACCAAAATTTAATTTGTCCTTTTCATCATTATTTTGCCTACCTATGTAACTAAATTACTCTTTAAACTGTTCTATGTATAAATCTACTCTATGAAATACCCATTGCTATCCATAAAAAAATTATTAATTGTTGCGTTCCTCCCATTTTCATATTTATTGTCAGCTCAAAAAGCTCCAGATAGTATTGACATTTTTCTTAAGAGTAAGATGGAACAGCTCAAAATACCGGGACTTCAGTTAGCTGTTATCAGAAATGGGAAGCTAGAGAAACTGAGCAACTACGGTTATTCCAATCTGGAACATCAGGTTTCAACAAAAACGAAGACTGTATTCTCAATCAATTCTATAACCAAGGCTTTTGTAGGTGTTGCTATTTTACAATTACAAGAGCAGAGGAAATTAAAAGTAGATGATATTATTTCTCTTTACATCACAGATATTCCCAATGAATGGAAATCCATAACCATCAGACAGATGATGAGTAATGTTTCAGGACTTCCAAATAATATTGATAACAAGGAACAGCTATTAGGAGATGGCTCAGAGGAAAAAAACTGGGAACTGGTGAGAAAATTACCTATGGAATTTCAACCTGGAGAAAAGTTCAGTTATAATCAGACCGGATATTATATTTTAGGAAAAATAATTACAAAATTAAGTGGCAAACATTTCACCCAATTCATTGAAGAAAATCAGTTTAAGCCATCACAAATGACGGTTACACAATTTGGTGATTCTAATGATATTATTCCTAATAGTGCCGGAGCCTATTCTACGATCATTAATACAGATGGAAAATGGATTAATGACGGAAAACAACATAACGCTTTTGCAACTTTTCCCGTGTTTTTCAGAACAGCTACAGGAATTATTTCATCCGCTGAAGACCTTAGTAAATGGCTTATCGCCTTACAAAATGATCAGTTATTAAAAGATAAGAACAGTATTACACAACTTTTCACAACAACAAAATTGAATGATGGACATATTGATGGTTTTAATAAATTAACGAACGGTTATGCACTTGGCTGGCCAACCGTGGTAAGAGAAGATCATCCCGCGGCAGCTCCAGTTGGTGGAATGCGTTCTGCTTTATTTGTTTATCCTAAAGACGACTTATCGATCGTGGTTTTAACAAATCTTCAGGGCTCCAATCCGGAATGGTTTATTGATGAAATTGCCAGTTACTATATTTCTGACATGAAAGTTGAAAATGGTTTTGGCTTGAGTTCCAATATGAAATTATTACGCCAGCAAGCTATAAAAGATGGATTCAGCAATATTGAAAAAGCATATAAAACATTAAAAAAAGATCATAAAAACTTCGCCTTAACAGAAGATGAAGTAAATGCCTGGGGTTACCAATTGTCAGGTTTACATAAAAAGGATGAAGCATTAAATGTATTTAAATTAAACACACTGTTATTTCCTCAAAGCTCAAATGTTTTTGACAGTTATGGCGAGATTTTAGAAACCATGGGAAATAGGAAAGAAGCTATTATTAATTATAAGAAATCCCTTTTGTTAAATCCTGGAAATACAAATGCTGCTGATTATTTAAAAAATAAATAGAATAATATCCTGAAGCGAAATTTGCCTTAGTGTAGAATGGAAGATCACCATATTGATATAAAAATATCATTTCGTAAATTTACAGGATCACAATCATCTATGAAAATAATTGTTGCGCTCTCCCTCATTGTATCCAATCTGTTTTATACTCAGATTACAGTTCCTAATGATTATAAGAAAATTCCTGATATCCTGGATACGGTTGATTATTTATACCCATTCATCGTCCCGAGTAAGGAATATGCTTATTGGAGAGTACTCAGCAACGTCACCGATCCCGATAAGGCTGTGATCTATGAAAGCCAAATGCCTGATCCGATGACCATCAATGAACCTGTTCCTGAAAAAGGTTTTTTCCAAAAATGTATTGGAGAAGGATGCTTTTCATACATCCTTGCCTGTAAAAAAGATAGGTCAGTCTATTTTTCCAATGAACAGCAACTTAAAGATTTTATCGGATCCGTGGATAATCTTCCTGAGGCTCTTCTTATAGCAAGGATCAATGGTTTCTGGATCGACACCAAGAACCGATTCACAGGTTCATATAAAATAGAAGACAAATACATTTCCATATATGGTTTAAAATCAAAAGACTGTCCGGCTACGAAAGAATCTTTTCTAATAAAAATTAATCGGAAAAATGGAAAACTCGACGCAAAAAGTAATGGTGTTTACTACAAAAGTGATGAGTGTATAAACCAATAAAGAAACTACCCATTTAAGAGCAGTTTCTTCATAAAATCTAAAAATATTAAATATTGACAGCACCCTGTCCGGATGCAATCAAATAAGCTTCCTTCAAAGTTTCTGAATAGGTTGGATGTGCATACGAAATACGGAACATATCTTCTGCAGTCACTTCAAACTCCTGAGCAATAACCGCCTGAGCTATTAAATCTGCAGCTCTTGCACCAATAATATGAACTCCTAAAACTTCTCCATACTTCGGATCTATCAAAACTTTTGCAAATCCTTCTGTATCCATTGAAGCTCTCGCTCTCGCACTGGCTGAAAATGGAAATTTTCCGAATTTGTATTCAATCTGATTATTTTTCAGATACTCTTCTGTATACCCAACAGAAGCTACTTCCGGCCATGTGTATACCACAGAGGGGATACTGTTATAATGAATAGGTCGATTTTGCCCGTTAATCGTTTCCACAACCAAAACGCCCTCTTCTTCCGCTTTATGAGCCAGCATAGCACCACCAATAACATCTCCAATTGCATAAATATTGGATACTGATGTTTTACATGTACCGTCTACCTTGATAAAACCCCGGCTATCAACCTGTACCTCTGTTCTTTCCAGTCCCAGTCCTTCTGTAAAAGGTTTTCGTCCTACTGCAACAAGAACATAATCAGCTTCCAATTCACTTTCTTTACCACTTTGATCCCGAAAAAATACTTTTGCAGATGATCCCAGATTCTCCGTTTTATAAACAGACTGATTAAGAAGAATATCAATCCCTTCCTTTTTTAAGATCTTCTGAAGGCTTTTTCCCAATTCGTGATCCATAGTAGAAATAAGATGATCAGCATATTCAACAACGGTTACTTTTGTACCAATACGACTGAAAATGGATGCCATTTCCACTCCTATCACTCCACCACCTATGATCACCATAGTTTTAGGTTTTTCTTGAAGTGAAAGAGCTTCTGTAGAAGTAATAATTCTTTGTTTATCTATTTCTATTCCAGGTATTGCAGACGGCTTAGAACCCGTTGCAATGATGTAGTTTTTCGCAACTATAGTTTGGTTTCCTTCTTTTCCGGTAACTTGTATTGTAGAATTATTTATAAATTGTGCTACACCCTTAATATGAGTAATTTTATTTTTACTCATTAAAAATTCAAGTCCGGATGTATTTTTAGCGACAACCTCTGATTTCCTTTTATACATTTGAGAAAAGTCAAGATCAATTTCGCCCAGTCCGATTCCATGAGTAGCAAACTTATGTTGCGCATCTGCATAATGATGGGTGCTGTCCAATAAGGCTTTCGTCGGAATACAACCCACATTGGTGCATGTTCCGCCTAAAGTATCATACTTTTCTATAATAGCTGTCTTATAACCCAATTGTGCACTTCTGATTGCTGCTACATACCCTCCAGGACCTGAGCCTATTACGGCAACGTCATAATTTTCCATTGATTGATTAATTTATTTATGATTAAATTTGCTTGCAAAACGAAAGTAAAATTACATAAAAACTTTCATTTTGCAAGTGTTTTTCTAATTAAAAGCTATGAGTAAAAAAAGATCAGATTGTCCTATCAGTTCATCCTTGGAAATATGGGGTGACAAATGGTCATTGCTAATCATCCGTGACCTTATGCTGAACAAGGAATGTACCTATGGAGAGTTTCTTAAAGCGGATGAAAAAATTGCAACCAATATATTGGCTTCGAAACTACAGCATCTATCAGAGAATGGCATTATTGACAAGAAAGATCATCCGGATAGTAAATTAAAGGGTCTATATTATCTTACAGAAAAAGGGATTGATCTGGTTCCTATCATTGTTGAGATTAACCTTTGGGGAGATAAATATTTATCTACTCCGCCTGATAAGCTTAAAATGCTTGAGAATATAAAGAGAGATAAAGAAAAGTTTATAGAAACAGCTAAAATTTATCTTAAGGGAAAATAATTTATTCACCACAAAAGTCAATAGTTTTCATAAAAAATAATCATATTAATTTTAAAACTTCGTTAACTCAATTTTCATATTGCATTCCGTAAATTTGAATTAAAATAAATTTACAATAATGCTAAACTTCGAGTTTAAAAATCCAACAAAAATACTTTTCGGGAAGGGTGAAATAACTAAAATTTCAAAAGAAATTCCCGCAGATGCTAAAATATTAATCCTCTATGGTGGTGGAAGCATCAAAAGCAATGGTGTTTACGACCAGGTAAAAGAAGTCTTGAAGGATCATCAGGTTTATGAGTTCGGTGGAATTCCTGCTAATCCGGAGTATGAAGTTTTAATTAATGCACTAGATGTTATTAAAGAAAACAAAATAACATTTCTATTAGCTGTCGGCGGAGGTTCTGTAATTGATGGAACTAAATTTCTTTCTGCAGCTGCAAATTACAATGGTGAACCTTGGGAAATTCTAAAAAAACCTGTAAGAACATTTGAAGGAGAAGGAATGCCTTTCGGAAGCATTTTAACGCTTCCGGCGACCGGTTCGGAAATGAATTCAGGATATGTAATTTCGAGAAGAGAAACAAATGAAAAATTATCTTCCGGTGGTCCCGGACTTTTTCCTCAATTTTCAGTTTTAGACCCTGAAGTCGTACGGTCTATTCCTAAAAGACAGATCGTAAACGGAATTACAGATGCTTATACTCACATTTTAGAGCAATATATGACTGCTCCATCTTCTGCAGATTTACAGGAAAGAATTGCAGAAAGCATCCTGATCAGTTTACAGGAAACCGCTCCAAAAGTAATGGCTGATAATTTTGATTATGATGCAGCCGGAAACTTTATGTGGTGTTGTACTATGGCTCTTAACGGATTGATCCAAAAAGGTGTTATTACAGACTGGGCAGTTCATGCAATGGGGCACGAATTAACGGCTTATTACGGAATTGATCATGCTAGAACACTTGCTATCATTGCCCCTTCTCATTATCGCTATAATTTTGATTCAAAAAAAGGAAAACTGGCACAATACGCCGAGAGAGTTTGGGGAATTAAGGAAGGAAGCACAGAAGAAAAGGCTGAAGCTGGAATAAAAAAAATGGAAGAATTTTTCCATAGTTTGGATATCCAGACTAAACTTTCAGAATACACCGAAGAATATAAAGGAACTGCTGAAAGAGTAGAAAAAGCATTCACCGAAAGAAACTGGCTTGGTCTGGGAGAGTATAAAAAACTGACTCCTCAGGATGCGTATAAAATCGTAGAAATGAGCTATTAATAAAGCTTAGGGCTGGAAGTTACAAGTTGTTTTATTTTTGAGTTCTTAAAGCATCTGAATTTTCAAATCTTTAAATTCTAAACACTTGTTGCTTCCAGCTTATCATATAAAATTATTTTATTTATAAACATTCGTTTAAAAAACCTTAATTTCATTACAAATATTTCAAATTTATTTATATTTTAGCATATTCTTAAATTTGTGAAAATGAAAAAACAACTACTTTTATTTGCCTTTTCAGCGTTAGCGCTTACCTCTTGTGAAGATGATAATAATCAAGCCTACGAATTGGATATGATGAAGGGAGAATGGAAGACGAGTAAAACAGAAATTATCTCCGGAAAAGACAATAAAACTGTACTTGCTTCCGACGTTCCAACAGGGTGTAGTACTAAAAATGTAACAGTTTTCAGAACTGACTATTTTACATCGTATACCTCTTATGCAGGAGTTGGTGCTGACTGTCAGCAAAATGGAGTAAGTGAGGGAACTTTTACGTATGATACTGAAAGTAAGGATTTAAATATAACATATAAGAACGATACTGAAAGAAAGTATAGAATTGTTATACTCAACAGTACAGAGCTAAAAATACAACAGCTGTTTGGCAATGTTGATGTAAATGGAGATCAGGTGGTAGATATAAGCTACACCACTTACAAAAGATAAAAACCACACTCCCGAAAGTTCGGGAGTTTTTTTTGAGAAGGTTTTTTAATTAACTAAAAATTATTAAAAAAATGAAGAAGATTCTATCAGCATTCTTATTGCTGTCATTTGCCCTTTTCTTTTCGCAGAAAGAAAAGTCAGTGTTCTGGCAGGACATACAAAATTTCAAAAAATTAGATCAGAAAACTCCACCTCCCAAAGATGCTATTCTTCTAATTGGAAGTTCCTCTTTTACCAGATGGACAGATATTGCCAGTTATTTTCCTGATAAAACACTCATCAACCGTGGATTTGGTGGCTCAAGATTAACAGATCTCAATGATTTTGCCACTGATCTTCTAGATCCTTATCAACCAAAACAAATCATCATTTACTGTGGTGATAATGATTTTGCAGACAATCATCAACTCAAAGCAAAAGTAGTTGTTGAGCGATATAAAACTTTTTATAAGAAAGTTCGTGAAAGGTTTCCGGATATAGAAATTGATTATATTTCAATAAAATTTTCACCAAGCAGAAAGATCCTCTGGCCGCAAATGAAAGAAACCAATAAAAAGATTGCTGCATTCATGAAAAAAGAAAAAAACGCCGAATATATTGATATCACAAAAGCAATGGAAGATGCAAACGGAAATGTCAGAAGAGATCTCTTCCTGGAAGATATGCTTCATTTGACCCCCGAAGGAAACAAAATCTGGGCAGATGTGATTAGACCTTATATGAAATAATTAAAAAAAATGATAAAAAAACAAATAACCATTTTAATTCTTATTTTTAGTTTTTCAGTAATTTTTGGACAAAAAGATAAAAGTTTTGATAAACAAAAACTTATTCAAGAGCTTTCTGATAATGCATGTAAATGTACTGACTCAATTAGTTTGTTTAATCGCAGTAAAAAAGACATTTTAAAAGATGTACATGATTGTATTGATAAACATGCCGGAGCATTACAAATAGGATTGCTATTAGGAAGCGTAGAAACTTTAGAAAAAAAAGCACCAGAAGTAAATGGTAAAAAACAAATAAATTTAAACTTTGATACAAGTAAAAACTCTCAACAATATACAGAAAGCTATAATGAACTTGAACGTTATCTGATGCAAAATTGTGAAAGTGTAAAAATGGCAACCGCTGTATCAGAAACCAAAACTGAAGGACTTTCAAAAGATCCAATCGCCTTGGAATTCTACTCTAAAGCATTAGAGGCTTCAAAAAAAGAAGATTGGAAAGAAGCTATTAGAAATAATGAAGAAGCTGTAAAAAAAGATCCGAAATTCATTTATGCCTGGGATAATTTAGGTATAAATTACAGACGAATTAACGAATATGATAAAGCTCTTGAAGCCTATAAAAAATCTCTTGAAATAGACCCGAAAGGAAAAATGCCTTTACAAAATATTCCTCTGGTTTATATATACAAGAAAGATTTTCAAAAAGCAATTGATGCTTATTTAGCCTTAGACAAGTTATACCCTGGAGACCCTGAAGTCTATTACGGAATTGGTCAGGTGTATTTTTCAGGTATTAAAGATGATGAAAAAGCATTAGATTATATCTGTAAAGCTTATAGGATTTATAGCAATCAAAAATCTCCCTATCGAACAGATGCTGAAGCTGTAATGCAATCTATTTACAAAAACATGAAAGAAAATAACAAAACTGAAAAATTTAAAGAAATCTTGAAAAAAAATAATATGCAGTTTTGATTAAAGAAGTTTTCAAATTGCCAACTTTTAATTTATTAATTTTCATTTAGTAATGTTTCATGTAATAACGATGATAAAGAAGAACCTCTTACGTTAGTGGAACGAGAAACCATACAAATAAAAGAGGCTCCCAAATTGGGAGCCTCTTTTATTATTTCTTTTTTTTCGATTTTGAGATCGCTTTCTGTTGGGCCCTGTTGGCTCCAAATTTCTTTGGTGCTTTTCTTTTAGAAGGTCCACCCCAGTTTTCTTTTTTGTTTTTATCTTTTTTCTCGTGAAATGCTCCACCACCCTCATGTAATTTTACCTGTGCTGGATTTTTCATTACAATCTGTTCCTCTTCAGAAGCAATCTTTTTAGGATTTATTTTTACCTCTTCAGGGAAATCAATAAATTTCAATTCCTTATCCATCAAGAGCTCAATATCTAATACTAAAGATTCTTCTTTCTTAGTAACGAACGTTATTGCTTTACCATCCTTATCTGCTCTACCTGTTCTACCAATTCTGTGAATATACTGTTCCTGTACTTCAGGTGTTTCGAAATTGATCACGTGGGTAATATTCGAAATATCTAATCCTCTCGCCATTACATCGGTGGTGATCAGTCCTCTAATCTCTTCATTCTCGAAACGCTTCATCGCTTTCAATCTGTAATTCTGAGATTTGTTGGAGTGGATTACATCAAATTGTTCAGGGAAAAGCTCACTAATTTTAGCAAACAATAAATCGGCATTCTTTTTATTATTATTGAAGATCAACACTTTGGACATATCTGCATTACTTTTCAGTAAATGTTCCAGTAAATTGATCTTGGTATTAAAGTTTTCAACTTTATAACCCGTCTGTTCTATTTTTTCAAGTGGAGTTCCTGATTTTGCCAATGAAATTTCAATTGGATGTGCGAAATACTGATCCAACATTTCATCTACAGCCTCCGTCATGGTAGCAGAGAATAGAATATTTTGTCTCTTCGCCTTCATCATTTCGAAAATATGTGTTAACTGAGGTCTGAAACCTAAGTTAAGCATTTCATCAAATTCATCAATAATAAGCTTTTGAACCTCTCTAAGAGATATAGCATTATCAATCGCCAGATCCATTACTCTACCAGGTGTACCTATTAAAATGTCACATCCGTTATTGAATAAAAGTTTCTGTGTATTGATATTCTTGCCACCATAAATCCCTATAACTCTTGCAGTAATGTTTTCCGTTAACTTTTCAACAATTTCCGTTACCTGAACTACCAATTCTCTTGTAGGAACCAACACCAAAACTGTTGGATTTCCTGTTTTATTATATTTCCAAGTCTTAAGGACTGGTAAAAGATAAGCTAATGTTTTTCCGGTTCCGGTTTGAGCAATTCCCATAACATCTCTTCCTGAAAGTATTGGGCTCAAGCTCTTTTCCTGAATAGGTGTAGGTTCGAATAATTCTAAATCTGCTAAAACATCAAGAATTTTAACCGGAAGGTCAAAATCTGCAAAAGTGAGTTTTTCCATTTTGCAAAGATAGGTATTTAATTAATTTTTACACTTTCACTTATTATTTTAATATCGTCATCCTTCCATTGGCTCGAAGTAATGATCACATTTCCTTTCTTTTTAGGATCTTTTTTAATGGGAAATTTATCTTCTTCCCATTGTGAACAATGTGTAGAAATAGGCTTTACTAAAGGCTTCCAATCTGTTTTCCCATAGGTATATACATAAAAAGGATGCCAACAACTTGTGCACCAATCCGGGTAAGCCCCAAGATCATCTTTTCCATCATCATTTAAGTCACCAAGATTATATAAAGTGACTCCATTAGCTGGTGAGATCGTGAAAGGTTTTATCTTTTTATCACTAAAAAAGATCGTTGTTTCACATTTTCCATCACATTCTTCACTGCAGTCGTTTACTTTTGCGAAGGCATATTCTTTTGTCCCATTTCCATCATAGTCACCCTGCATTCCTTTTTCTTCTGCTTTTTGAGCCCATAAAAGAGAACTCCAAAAAGTAAAAGCGGTTAAGATCATTAGTTTCATCTGGTTATTTTTTGTTGTTTTATGCTTAAATAAATTTCAAAAACCATTAGATTATTTTCTGGTTATTCTAAGCAAAATTATTAAAACTAATATAACAGAAAAAATAAAACCTAATATCGCTATCAGTGACATTTCCCCAATCCGGGGTGGAGCTTCAGAAACAAAAACGATCGCTGTTGCAATCATATTAGCTCCTAAGATCAGTGCTAAAATCATATTAACCGCACTTGATTTAATAATCTGGTTAGTCTTATCAATATTTTTTATTTCACTGGAAATGGTAAATTTATTTTCATCCAATTTTTGTAAAACAGAACGGAGCTCTTTGGGAATTTCGTCAACATTATCTGTGAAATTCATCATTTTATCCATCCCCACTTTTAGAATATTCTTTGGACTGATTTTTTTTGAGAATATTTTCTTTGTATAGGGATGAAGGCTTTTTACAATATCCAGATCAGGATTAATAGTTCGCCCCACTCCTTCTATCAAGCTTATTCCTTTAAACAAGAGATAAAAATAATCCGGCATATGCAGTCGGTTATCTTTAAGAATATCTTTCATCTTATTGATCATTACCTGAACATTGATCTCCTGCAGGGATGAGCTGTGAACAAAATTGAGAATATCATTTACATCATTTTCAAATCTTCTTTCATCAGGAATTTCATAGCTTATCGCCATTTTTTTTAGATATCGAACAATTTTATGAGAATTTTTAGCCACAAAACTTACAATAAGATCTTCAAGAATCTCTTTATCATTAGGTTGAATTTGACCAACAGCTCCAAAATCTATAAAAACAACCCTACCGTCTTTTTTTACTAAAATATTTCCGGCATGTGGATCAGCATGAAAAAAGCCATAGTCTAAGATCTGTGCAACAAACAACCTTAGCCCTACTTCAGAAATTTTTACAGGATCAATATTATGGGCTAAGAGTTCAGCTTTATCCGTCACCTTGATTCCATCAATGAATTCCATACAAAGTACATTATTGTTGGAGAATTCTTCATAAACTTTCGGAACGTAGGTTTCTTTATTATTTTTAAAATTCCTGCCAAACTGTAGGATATTATCCTTCTCATTGATCAGCGAAACTTCTTCCAGTAAGGATTTTTCAAAAGTGGAAATAGCTTGTTTTAAGTTAAGTTTCTCTCCTATTTCTGAATATGAAGAAACAATTTTTTCCAGGTCTTTTATTAAAAGCAAATCATCTTCAATAACGGTCTGTACGTCAGCTTTTTTAATTTTCAGGATCACTTCAGAACCATTTAACAACGTAGCTTTGTACACCTGAGCAATAGAGGCTGTGGCCAAAGGTTGAACCTGAACTTCCTGAAAGTGATCTTTAACCAAAATATTAAATTCATTTTCAAGGATTTCATTCACATTCATGTCTACAGTATCTACCTTATCCTGTAATCTCTGTAATTCCTGAATCAGTTCCGGTGGAAGTAAATCTTCTCTATTGCTGAATGTCTGACCTAATTTAACAAACGTGGGTCCCAATTCTTCCAAAACCAATCTGATCCGTTCGTAAACCGTTCCTTTTGATATGATTTCATCAGAATTTCCAGCATCTTCCTCTTGCTTATTCCCATTCATTCTTGCCAGCATATCCTTAAAACCGTATTTACTCAATACAGAAATCAGTCGGGCAGATCTTTTCAGTTTTCGTTGTTGTTTATCAAACATATTGTATGGATAGTGAACGCAAATTACTCCAAAAACTATTCCTATGTAGAATTTAAAATAACGATCTAAGAAAAACTTTTCACCTTTCTTGTTATTTGCTAGTTTTTTTTATCTTTATGGAGTACAAATCAAATTAATACTAACCCATAAAAGATTACAAAATGAAAAATTTACCAAGTAAAAAATTATCCAGAGAAGAATTAAGAAATGTTTCAGGAGGTGGAATCATTGTTGGTTGTTCAAACCAGTGCTGCCCTACCGATGGAAGACCAAGATGTCCAAGATTGATCTGCCCTGCTGTGGTTTGCCCGCAGTTAGTATAAGATATAAATAGGTAAAAAACCATTTTATAAAAAAACAGAATGCTAGGCATTCTGTTTTTCTTTTTTATTATTTAAGATAAGTCTCATAGAGATCGTTTCGTCTGTCTTTAAGAATCTGAACGGAACCGTTATAGTGGAGATCTTTTAATAAATTCAGATCCACATCAACAATTAAGGTCATTTCCGTATTAGGCGTTGCTTCTCCTTTTACGGCATTGGATGGAAAGGCAAAATCCGAAGGTGTAAATACGGCAGCCTGCCCAAACTGAATATCCATATTATTTACTCCCGGTAAATTTCCCACACACCCTGCAATAGCTACATAACATTCATTTTCTATTGCTCTCGCAGCCGCACAGTGGCGGACTCTCATATAGGCATTTTGAGTATCTGTCAGATAAGGCACAAACAGGATTTTCATTCCCTGATCAGCCAGAATTCGCGGAAGCTCCGGAAACTCTACATCATAACAGATGACAAGACCTATTTTTCCACAATCGGTATCAAATACTCTGATCTCATTTCCGCCTTTCATTCCATAGTACTTCCTTTCGTTAGGCGTGATATGTATTTTACGGTATTCATCGATACGTCCATCACGGTGCATCAGATAACTTACATTATAGAGATCATTATGATCATGATCAAAAACCGGCATACTTCCCGAAATAATATTGACATTATAACTGATCGCTAGTTCTGAAATTTTTTGCTTGATCTGATCGGTCAGTTTGGCTAATTCGATCATACTATCTCTCTCAGATAGCTTATTGAATGGCGCCAATAAAGGGGTATTGAAAAGTTCTGGAAAAAGAACAAAATCAGATTTGTAATCTCCCATCACATTTACAAAAAATTCTACCTGTTCGTAGAAGGCATCTATATTTTTAAAATGCCTCATTTGCCATTGTACAAGACCCAATCGGATGATACTGTCCTGCATCGTATTAGGACTTTTGCTGTAATAGATATTATTCCATTGCAGCAAAACTGCATTTTCTTTTGAAGATTCATCTTCAGGAAGATACTTCTTCAATACTTTAATAGGTAAGAAATTATTGGAAAGCTGAAATGACAAAACAGGATCATAGATCTCTTTATCCCTTACCATTCTTATATAATCTCTTGTTGAAAGCTTATCACTGTATTTATGATAGTTGGGTATTCTTCCACCCAATACAATAGATTTCAGATTCAGTTGTTCACATAATTCTTTTCTGGCATCATACAGTCTTCTCCCTAACCGTAATTCACGGTATTCAGGATCTACAAAAACTTCTATTCCATAAAGTACATTTCCAGTAGATGAATGGGTATTAAAAGTATAATTTCCTGTGATATCACTGTAAGTATGATCATCTCCAAATTCATCATAATTAACGATAATAGAAAGTGCAACTGCTGCGAGTTTGCCATCTACAGTGATACAGATCTGGCCCTTTGGAAATATTTTGGTTAATTTTTCTATGCTCTTTTTGGACCATACATATTCCGACATTTGAGGATAAGCTCGTCTCATGGTTTCCACCAATCCATCATAATCCTGAACATTTAAGGTCCTTGTATCTACTTGCATTTTTATAAATTTTACTAAATTTAGGTAAAATAAATCAATTCCTAAACCGGATTACCTCTATTCCTACAGTTGATTTATCCTATTGAATAATTAATAAACATCCTTTATTCTTAGCAATACTGATTTCTTCATCTAAGTCAAAAGCTTTTGCTTCCTGGAAATCTTTGATTGAAGGGGTACCCATTTTTAAGTTTTTGGGATCAAGCCCCAGTTTTTTCCAGTCGATCTTCAATTTTACCCGTGTATCCTCTGGAGCCCAACTGGCTAAAGAGATCATGACTTTCTTATCCTGTTGGTAAACTGTTGCCAGTACTGCAGGATTGTTTGTTTTAACCGGGTTATCATTGACCCAATAGCCAATCATTCTCGAGCCTTTGATTCCAAAATCATCCCAGGCTTTCCAAAGATGGGTTGGATTACTCTTCTCTGACCATCCCAGACGACTTGTCATACCATACAACATTCCTCGCCAAGGGTTTCCATCATCCTGTAACATTTCTCCCATTAATCCATAAGGAATACCACTTACTTCCGTCAGTAAAAATTCCGGACTGTTGCTGTTATAATCAAAGTATTCACCAAACCATAAACGATTGATGTAGGGAAAATGTTCCAGATAGAGGTTTGCACTATTATTAAAACCATCTTTTTCATTGTATTGGTTTGCAGAATGCAGGTCTATTATACCTGGATGTCCTTCCTGCGTCATTACTCTTTTTATCCTTTTCATTGTTACTCTATCAAAAGCCACATCATCAAGGTAGATCCCATCAATTCCCAAATTATTGACCAGCCAGTTCATTCCCTCTACATAGTAATTGTGCCAACGATTCATTCCACTATTGATAATCGCAGCATCTTTAAATTCCGGTACATACCAGGCTGCTATATAATTGTCGTGCAAATGCTCCTGCAACCAGGAATAGCCACCACCTTTTCCAGTAGAAAAAACTTCCTGGCCCAGACTTTTCACTGGATACAGCTCATACATTCTGTTAGATACCTCACGAATGGTATTATAGATCTTCACCTTCAGCCCTTTTTCATGGGCTTTGGTAATATAATCTTTCATTTCTTTAGTTGCCACAAAAGGATAATTAATGTAAGGATTGATCTCATTACCATGGTGTATATTGATCACATTAGCACCACTTGCCTTTACTGTGTCAACAGGCTTATAGGCATGGTAGAAACGGTTATTCCACTGTTCTTCAGTATTGATCGGATGAAATGGTGTAATAAGCAAATGAAAATTATAGTACAGTTCATCTCCTTTTTTCATACTGCGGGCACCACTAAAGTTATTAACTAAAATCTCACCTCTCTCTTCCCTGATGTTTACTCCGCCTTTATTGTCATTACCCCATGAAGAAGGAAGAATCAAAGGCTTTTGTAAATAGAAATTGGTATTCAGAGGTCTTGAATAATTTTGATCACGCAACGAAAATTGTATCCCAGCGTTTACATTTCCTATCCATGCTCCATCCTGGTTTTTCTTGGCCACGTCCCATTTCCAATCTAAACTTTCTGGTCTGTATCCTCCTTTTTGGCCTAAGCCCATCATATAGGTGGCCTTATCTTTTGCAAAAGGAATCTCCATGGCAATATCCTGAAGCTGTATATCGTTCAATGCCGTGATCTTCACGCTATAGTCCATAAATCCGTCAAATTCAATGGAACCTTCAACCTGCATTTTCAAATTTTCTGAGGTGTTTATGCTTGTCCAGGAAATCTTTCCTTCTTCTTTTCCGGTAAACTGAATTCCAGACGTCTTCCACTTTTCTGAATTTGCTTTCGGACCTGTCACTACAAAATGTATAGGTTCATTCAATATGGAATTGGCATTTTTACCGATCGAAGTCATCTCAGGAGTGAAAAAGGTTTGAATCTGTTTTGGAAATCCAGATGCATCCAGTATTACTTTTCTTCCCAACAATGAAATTTCCTGCCCTTTGAGTTGTAAAGGTGTATATGGTTTTATTACTGTATTTGCCTGTGCCAATGTTGAATTAAGCCATGGCAAACGGGTCATCTTCCAGGGCTCATCAAAGCCTTTGTTAACAGGATTTCCTCCTACGCTCAAAATAAATTTTACAATCTGAGCTTCTGCATTTTCGGGTTGGATCGTTACCGTTCCTTTGTAGGTTCCCGGAGAAGTATTTTCTGGAATATCAAAACCGCACCAAAAGGCTTGTAAATTATCTTGTTTAACATTTACAGTTAGCTCAAGTTTCTCTCCCTTATAGTCTATACCATCTGTATTGATACAATTGAAATATTTGGATTCTATTGTCGCTCCAAAAAGGTTTTTCAGTGAAGATGCTGTAATCTTCACATTTTTAAGGTCTGTTTTTACTGGTAAAACACCGATTTGAAAAGCGTAAAACTCTCCTCTTTCTGCCTGACCCTGAAAAACTGACACGTTTTTTTTATCGTCTATCCAATGTCGAGGAATTCTATTCGTCTTAATTGGTCTATCTCTAACCTCTGGAAAAACAAAATAAATTTTATTCTCGTTTTTCTTTTTGTACTGATCGATCTCTTTTTGGGTAGCGATCATTTCCATTGGTTCATTGCTGTTGAAGTCGTCTACTGATTCAATTCTTAATACGCTCGCTAATGAAGCCCCGACGTCTTTAGACACAGATTTATCTGTTCTTTTCAAGTAAGTTGCCGTAGGGTAATTGGTTCTCTTATCCAACTGGTAGGGTAGAAAATAGACATAATAAATACCCTTCCCTGAAACTGGTGTAAAAACAAATGAGCCTTCTTCCTCATTCATATTCAGATAAGCGTCTGGCTCATACTGTTTTTGAGTAAGGCTATCAATAATGATCAGCTTCTGATCCGGTTTTATATTGATATTCCTCCATTGAACAGTGGCTTTAGCTTGTTTCGTCGATGCATCCCAACGCAAAACTGCACGCTGATCTCCCAATTCGTCCGCATTCCATTTCTGAACTTGGGGAGGATAAATATGTTGCGCTATAATTAGATTAGGAACAAGGCTTCCCATCAGGATAAGTGGAAAAAGTTTTTTTAAAAGCATAGTAAATGTGAATAGAAGATAAAAATGGTTCTTACCAGTCAAATTTAATATAAATCAATTAATTCTGATACAAGGGAAATAGTATTTTTTTAATGAACAGAATTATAATACATAACGCCTAGCTAAAAAACAAAGATTGCTATATTTTAAAAGATCATTGCTAAAGGCTACTTGGCTTTATGATAACTTCTATTGCCCTAATTAACCACTCCAAATTTGTTATTTTTAAAGTCTAAGACTACAATATCATTAACAAAAAAAGCATTTCCAGTTAAACCATTTATTTGCTCAGTTTTATTAAATTCCTGAAGTCTTTTATTTTCATTATACCAGGCATAATTGCTCTCTAACTTCTTTTTCCCCAAATAAACTTTTTCTTTAATGGGGCGTCCGTAGAATTTAACTTTTTCTCCCCAGGAGTTGGCGAGAATAGTATCTGTTTTCGCTGATTTATCAACTAATGAATTCCACAAGTCTTTGCTGATGTTGATAGGAAATAAGCTTGCTCCTGTATCAAACAAAAACCAGTATGTTTTTTTATCAATAGTCAATGGAATATGAAGTCTTCCATTTTTAGATCTAACATCGACAAAGGTTGTGATGTTTTTCCAGTGGTTATCCAACGAATCCAGAAGGCACATTTTTTTATTCGGATAATCTATAATCAATACTTTATTATAAAAAATATCAGCACCCAAACTCCCTATGTGTTTAGGGTTTTTAGTAAATAATGAGTCCCGGGGAATTTTATCCCCATAATTATCTTTATATATTAATTTATCCCCGGATAATTTCCCAAAATGATAGACAAGTCCTTTCGTAGCATATCCTATTTTTCCTCCATCATCAGTAGATTTAGAATCTTGTAAAATGAAATTTTTCATTTCATTTTCCTTGTAATAACTGCTTATGGTATTTCCATAAATAAGTGTTGCATCACTTCCTAAATCAAACTGCACTGTGAAGTTGGCATTCAAATCATTTACCTTAACGGGAACAAGCATCGCTACTTTATCAAATGTCTTTCCTGATATTTTTGCAGAATACCACGAAAACGGAAACCATGAATAATTGTCTGTGTGAGTAATGCCTTTATTAGAGGTCGAACACCCTGATAATATTGAGGTAAGTAAAATAATGATAAAAAGTCGTTGTATTTTCATTTTCTAGAATGCTTAATTGAGGTATTAGATTTATAATTCTAAATGTATAATAATTTTGTAGATATATTTATTTTCAGGAAAAAATACTCGTCTCCTTCATTTACACTGTGGAAATAGATTTAAATTTGCAATATAATATTAGGAGCAAGTGAGATGTTCCTTCCAGCAAAGGAAAGGATGTTCTACAAATAGATAATAATGAATAAGAAGATATTTTTTTCGATAGCTATTGCTATATTATTAGCCATCTATTGTTATACAGCAAATTCAATGGAGAAAAGAGACAGAAAGAATTATGATGATTTTAATAAAAGTAATCTGAACGGTTCTATCACTGGCTTAGAAGAATTTGCTCGAGGAATTAAATTGCACTTAGAGAGTAAAATTGTTGTTTTTTATCCCCAAACCAGTCAATTAAATGATAATAATATTTTTAATTTTACTGCAAAAGTTGGAGATAAGGTTATAAAAAAACAATTCCAAGATACTTTAATATTACAGAAAAAGAATGGTCTGGTTTTTAAATACACCTTTTTTAAATTTTAATCATAAAAACCAATTCTGCCTTTGTTAGAATATTTTATAAAAAAGTAAGTAAAAAATGAATTTCAAAAAATATCTGCCTTTCATTATTGCCTTGATAGCAGTTATAATACATTATTGCTATGGTGGAAAAGAAGCAAAAAATAATTACATCAATTTTAATAAAAGCAATTTAAACGATAAACTCTTAGGCACTGACTATTATGCAAGGGGAGTGAAAATTATTTTTAAATATAATCAATATGTTTTTTATCCCCGTACTTCAGATTTAAATGACAACAGTATTTTCAATGCAACTACAGAAATAGGTGACAGTATTTATAAAAAACCATTTCAAAAAATCTTAACTCTAAAAAAGAAGAATGGAAAGGAATATAAATATTCTTTTCAGGAGTTTAAATAACAATATAAAGTTTAAAAAACAAAACCTCCCCTAAGGGAGGTCAAAAACACAAATGATGAAAAAAAAATTATTATATTTATTAATATAAGTCACTTAATTCTTATACAAAGATAAGTCCTAAAAATCTAATAACTCATGAGCATAATCATAAAAAGCAAAATCCTACTAAAAAAGTAGGATTCTGTATTTTATCTATTTTAAAGCAGGATTACTCCCACTCAATTGTTGCAGGTGGTTTGCTTGAAATATCATAAGCTACTCTGTTAATTCCTCGTACTTCATTGATGATTCTACTGGAAACAGTATCCAAAAACTCGTAAGGAAGTCTGCTCCACGTTGCCGTCATAAAATCTATGGTATTTGCAGAACGAACTACAGCCGTGTACTCGTATGTTCTTTCGTCACCCATTACTCCAACTGATTTCACAGGAAGTAATACGACGAAAGCCTGAGAAACTTTCTCGTAAAGGTCATTTTTGTATAATTCTTCAATGAAGATATCGTCAGCTTCCTGAAGGATTTTCACTTTTTCAGCATCTACAGCTCCTAAGATTCTAATTCCTAAACCAGGACCCGGGAAAGGGTGTCTGTGTACCAGATGGTGAGGAATACCTAGTTCTTCTCCTACCTTTCTTACTTCGTCTTTGAAAAGCTCTCTTAGAGGCTCCAGCAATTCAAAATCCATTTCTTCCGGAAGCCCGCCCACATTGTGGTGAGATTTAATTACTGCAGAAGGTCCGTTTACGGACTGACTTTCGATTACGTCGGGATAAATCGTTCCCTGTGCCAAGAACTTAGCGCCTTCAATTTTATGGGATTCTTCATCAAAAACATGAATAAACTCGTTTCCGATGATCTTTCTTTTTTGTTCAGGATCATCTACACCAGCTAACTTTGATAAGAATCTTTCGGAAGCATCAACCAACTTAATGTTCATGTTGAAATGCTCTCCATAATTCTCCATTACTTTCACATCTTCATTCTTTCTCAAAAGACCGGTATCAACAAAGATACAAGTCAATTGATCTCCAATTGCCTTGTGAATTAAAACAGCTGCTACAGAAGAGTCTACTCCTCCAGAAAGTCCTAGGATCACTTTATTGTCTCCTACTCTTTCTTTGATCTCTGCAACGGTCTTTTCAATATAGTTGGTCAGCTTCCAGTTTTTCTCTGCATTACAGATCGAGAACACAAAGTTCTCAAGCATTTTTCCTCCTTCTTCCGTATGAGAAACTTCAGGGTGGAACTGTACACAGTAAATTTTTCTTTCAGGATTAGAAATAGAAGCAATAACACCAGATTTTGCATTTAATTCAAAACCAGTTGGTAAATCTCCGACTTCGTCAAAATGACTCATCCAAACGATAGAATTTTGAGTCACTCCTTTCAATAAAGCGTTTTCTTTAATAATATCTAAATGAGCTTTTCCATACTCTCCTTTTTCCCCTTTGTTTACTTTTCCACCTAAAAGATGTGCCGTAAGCTGCATTCCGTAACAGATTCCCAATACAGGAATTCCTTGCTCATATAATTCTTTTTCAACAAGATGAGCATTTTCTGCATTCACAGAACTTGGGCCACCGGAAAGGATAATTCCTCTTGGCTGTTTGTCTAAAATATCTTGTAATGGTGTATTGTAAGGTAAGATTTCAGAATATACACCCATCTCCCGGATTCTTCTTCCGATAAGCTGGTTATACTGTGATCCGAAATCTAATATGATAATACCGTTATTCATTTTTATAATTGATTTTTTTAAAGATATCAGATATCAGATTTTTGGGCCTGAAGCCTGGAATCTAGTATCTGAAATCTTATTTCTAATATTAACTGTTTTACAAAAAAAGACTTGGAAATGTTCCAAATCTTTTTTTATGATTTTATTAAAACTTTCCGATGTCTTCTCTGTAGAAACTATAATCGAAGTGAACCGGAATTGCATCTTCGTATACTTTCTTGCGAGCTTCGTCATAAGTAGCTCCTGTAGCAACCAGGTTAAGTACTCTACCACCATTAGAAACCACTTTATCTCCTTTTCTAATAGCTCCGGCATGCAATAACTGGCTGTGTTGTACTTTATCCTCTCCTTTGATCTCGAAGCCTGTTTCAATGTTTCTTGGATATCCTCCTGAACACATCACCAGACATACTGCTTTTTCGTCCTTAAACTTAAGCTCGATATCTTTACCGTTCATACAGTCATTGATAACATCCAGCAGATTGTTTTCCATAAGAGCCATCAATACCTGAGTTTCAGGATCTCCGAATCTCATATTATATTCAAGAAGGTATGTTCCGTTTTTAGTTACCATTAATCCAAAGAAAATGATCCCTTTAAAACTAAATCCTTCTTCTTTAAGACCATGAACAGTTGGTTCTAAAATATTTTTCTCAAAATCCGCCTGATGTTCTGCAGTAAATTCCGGGCTTGGTGCCACTGAACCCATACCACCTGTATTAGGACCCGTATCGCCGTTTCCAGCTTTTTTATAATCTTTAGCAGCTATACAAGGGAACAATTTTTCTCCGTTTGAGAATGCAATGATAGATGCTTCAAAACCTTGTAAAAATTCTTCGATAACTAAACGGATACCAGCATCTCCATAGATTCTGCGAATCATGAAATCGTGAATAGTGGCTTCAGCTTCTTCTAAAGTATCACAGATCACAACACCTTTTCCTCCTGCTAAACCACTCGCCTTGATCACTAAAGGATATTCCTGAGTTTTTACATATTCTTTAGCTTCGTTATATGAATCAAATACTACAGCTTTAGCTGTTTTAATATCATAGGTCTGCATAAATTTCTTAGAGAAAGCTTTACTTCCTTCCAGACTTGCTACTTTTTGATTCGGACCAAAAACTTTAAGATCATGTTTCTTAAATTCATCCTTCAAACCTGCTACAAGAGGAGCTTCAGGACCTACGATCGTTAAATCTACTTTTTCCTTAATAGCGAAATCTCTAAGTTCTTTAATTTCTGATAAATGAACATTTTTTCCCATAACATCCGTAGATGCATTTCCATTAGCAAAAAACATTTTAGTCACTCTGGAGTCTTTATGAAGTTTTGCCGCTAATGCAGACTCTCTTCCACCTTCACCTATGATTAAGATTCTCATACTTTTATTTAATTATCTAGTCTATATTATACAAATATATAATTTTGAATGCTATAAATACCATCTCAAAACTACTTTTTAATTCTATTTTAATTAGTGTAAAAAATGTCTAACTCCAGTAAACATCATCGGAATTCCGTGTTCGTTTGCGGCTTCGATACTGTCCTGATCTTTTACACTACCTCCTGGCTGAATGATTGCTTTTATACCTTGCTCAGCGCAGAAATCTACTACGTCACGGAAAGGGAAAAATGCATCTGAAGCCAGTACTAAATTTCCGGAGAATTTCTCCTTAGCTCTTTCGATTGCCTGTTGAGTAGCCCAGATTCTGTTAACCTGTCCACCACCTATTCCAAAGGCCTGAATTCCATTGGAAACAACAATCGCATTTGATTTTACATATTTTACTACTCTCTGAGAGAAAAGCAATGCTTTTTTCTGCTCTTCTGTAGGCTGTACATCGGTAACTACTTTTATATCTTCAGAAAAATAAGTATCATTGTCCTGAACTAATATACCACCATCAATTTTCACCCATGTCTGCTTGTCAGAAACAGGATTAACGATTTTTATAATTCTTAAATTTTTCTTTTTTCTTAAAACCTCTAAAGCTTCCTCATCAAAATCAGGAGCCATTACAATTTCAAGGAAGGTTTTATTTAATTCTTCAGCTGTTGCCGCGTCGATCTTATAATTCATTGCGACAATTCCGCCAAAGATGGAAATTGGATCACATTCAAAAGTTTTCTGATATGTTTCCAATGCTGAAGTTCCTATAGCAACGCCACAAGGTGTTGAATGTTTCACAGCACAACAAGCCATTTCTTCTTTGAACTCATTCACTACTTTCCAGCAAAGATCCATATCGCGAAGGTTGTTGAAAGAAAGTTCTTTTCCACCAAGCTGTTCGAAATCTTTCATTGCTCCATTTTCAAAAGTAGAAACATAGTAAGCGGCTGTCTGATGAGGGTTTTCACCGTATCTTAAGTCAGCTGCTTTTTTGTAAGAAGCACTTAAATAAGCAGGATATTCCTCCTCTAAAAGCATTCTTGAAATTGCAGCATCATAAGCGGAAGTAAGGTTAAATACTTTACCAGCTAGTTTTTTACGGGTCTCGATGTAAGTATCGCCGTTCTGTTCCATTTCAATTTTTACTGCTGTATAATCTTCAACATCAGTAATTACAGTAACAGAGTCAAAATTCTTGGCTGCTGAACGAAGCATGGAAGGACCTCCGATGTCGATAAATTCTACCTTCTCGTGTAAAGAAATGTCTTTATTTACATTTTCAAAGAAAGGGTAAAGATTTACGATCACCATATCAATCAAACCAATTCCGTGTTCCTGAACCGTCTTCATGTGTTCTTCATTGGAACGAACAGCTAATAGTCCGCCATGAACTTTTGGATGTAAGGTTTTTACTCTACCATCCAGCATCTCAGGGAAGTTGGTTACCTCATCGATCTGAATCGGATTTAAACCTGCTTCTTTCAAATGCTTGAATGTTCCGCCAGTAGAAATCAATTCGTAGTTCTGGGCTTCCAAAAACTGAGCGAATTCTATTAATCCGTTCTTGTCAGAAACACTGATTAAAACTCTCTTTTTACTCATTTTACTTTCAATTTTTTACTTTTCACAGCCATTTCAAACTGTATTCCCGGTCTTTCACCTCCGGATTTACTTTTATTTTACTTAGATTTTTTTATACACAAATTCTGAAATAAGAGGATAATTCTTAAAATTTTCGGGAATCGACATCATTTATAAAATTAATAACTCCATTCATGAAAACCTTTTGATCGTCCCACATGGCAAGATGACTTCCGTTTGGGCAGTAAAGGTATCTTCCTTTTTTCACCAGTTTACTTTGTTCCTCCATCGCTTTTGGATCCATCGTGTCATATTTTGCACCAATCATTAATGTAGGAATATTGATTTCAGGCAATCGGCCTTTAATATCCCAATCACCCAAACGTCCACTAATTCCAAATTCACTCGGCCCCTGCATCAATGTGTAAACATTTTCATTAGAATGCTTTAATGCTCGATTTACTCCATCCGGCCATTCTTTTAAACGACAGATATGCTGATTATAAAAGTTGGGAATAAGCAACTCCATATAACGTGGATTAGCAAAATCTTTTTTTGCCTCGATTGCTCTTATTTCTTTTAAAACTTCCGGCTTCATCTGCTTTGCTAAAACTTCATCTGCATATTTACCATATTCCGGTGCGCTTGCCACCATATTGGCAACCATTAATCCTTTTAAATTTTTCTGATATTTCAGGGCATATTCCATCGCTAAAATTCCACCCCAGGAATTACCTAAAACATAAAAATTAGATTTATCTGCACCAATCGATTTTCGCACCTGCTCAACTTCATCTACAAAACGATCTGTTGTCCAAAGTCTATCATCTACCGGCTGATCACTGTAATAAGATCCCAACTGATCATATTCATAAAACTCAAAACCTTCTTTCTGGAAGAAAGTTTCAAAGCATTCCATATATTCGTGGGTCATCCCCGGACCTCCATGCAGAAGCAAAACTTTGATCTTTGGATTATTCCCGAAACGTTTTGTCCATACCCTAAAATTTCCAACGGGTGTTGTGATTGGAATCATTTTCACTCCCCCTGACTGAATCGAATCCCCATAACTAAAATAGTTTTTGGTGGTTATTTCCTGATCTTTCGTTGCAACCTTATTACACGAAAAAATGATAAAAATTGTCAAAAAAGAAATAACGATTCTGGTTGTCATTTTTGTTGGTTTTTATTTATAGCTAATTCCCTAATACTTTATTAATTGCTATTGGGAAAATCTCATATTCAACCTTATGCACTTTTTCAGCTAGCGTCTCAGGTGTATCATTTTCAGTAACTTCAAATGATTTCTGCAGAATCGCTTGTCCTTCATCAATTCCAGGGGTTACAAAATGTACTGTTGCCCCACTTTCCTTTTCTTTAGCTTCAATAACAGCATTGTGAACATTCATTCCCCACATTCCTTTTCCGCCGTATTTTGGTAATAATGCAGGGTGAATATTAATTATTTTCCCGTTCCAGTTTTCACAAAATTCAGGTTTTAGAATAGATAAAAATCCAGCCAATACAATTAGGTCTGTATTTTCAGGAATCACCTTACTCAATTCACTGCTGAAGTTCTTGCCCCTTGGAATCAGTATGTTTTCTATGTTATGATTTTTTGCTCTTTCCAGTCCATAACATTCTCTATCAGCAACAACAAGAGATACTTTTGCATTCTGGATCTCTCCATTATCAATGGTATCTAAAATTCTTTGAAGATTAGTTCCGGAACCTGAAATGAGTACAACGATGTTTTTCATGTTATTAATGTAACAATGTATCAGTTTAACAATGTAACAATGAATTCAATTGGTACACTGGTACATTGATCGATTGTTATATTGCTAAATTAATTTTCTCGCTTCCTTCAGTGATTTCTCCGATTTCATATGCATCATCCAATAGGTGCAATACTTTTTCAGCATGTGTTGGATCTACTACAACGATCATTCCTACTCCCATATTGAAAGTTCCGAACATTTCTTCACGGGCTACACCCCCTCTTTTTTCCAGTTCAAGCATGATACTTGGAATCTGAATTTTTGAAGCATCAATCGAAGCACATAAACCTTCACCAATAATTCTTGGAATATTTTCGTATAAACCACCTCCTGTAATGTGAGCAATTCCTGAAACTTTTACCTCTTCAATTACTTTATGAATGTCTTTATAATATAATCTTGTAGGAACTAATAGTGTTTCGTAAAGTGGTTTTCCTTCGAATTCTTCTTCAAAATTCGGGAATACTTTTCTTACCAATGAAAATCCATTTGAATGGAATCCTGAACTTGGTAATGCAATAATTTTATCACCAGTTTTTATTTTAGAACCATCGATGATCTGATCTTTTTCAACAATTCCTACACAGAATCCTGCAACATCATAATCTCCAGGTTGATACATTCCTGGCATTTCAGCAGTTTCACCACCGATTAATGCACAGTTGTTATCTTTACAAGCTGCGACCATTCCTAAAACGATTTCTGCAGCAATTTCAGAATCTAATTTTCCACAAGCCAAATAATCTAAAAAGAATAATGGTTTTGCACCGTGACAAAGAATATCATTAGCACACATTGCAAAACAATCTACTCCGATAGAGTCATATTTTTTGGAATCTAAAGCTACCTTAAGTTTAGTTCCAACTCCATCTGTTCCTGAAACCAATACGGGATTTTTATAACCACCGATCTCATAGAAAGCACCAAAACTTCCCAGATGATTCAATACATTGGAATTGTGGGTTTCACCAACCGCTTTTTTGATCTTATCAACGGTTTTGTATCCTTCTTCTTTGTCTACTCCTGCAGATTTGTAAGTGTTGCTCATGTTGTATTTAGATTTTAGAGGCTAGATTTCAGATTACAAACTATTGTAAATCTAATATCTTACATCTGATGTACTCTATCTTTTATATTAATTTATTCAAAATTTAGAAAATAAAAAAGCCGACAATCTTAGTAGATTATCGGCCAGTATTTTATCTGAGAATTTTAGAGCCCACAGTTTTCCCTTTTATGGAAAAACATTCTTTGAAAGTGGACTGAATTTTCATCTCTTTTCTTTTTGCAAAAATAGTAATTTTAAATTAATATTCAAATTCTATTTTTCCAAGATTGTTTCAATAGCAGAAATCTTAATAATTTTTTCTCTTAATTCGCTGTCTTTTTCCTCGTTAGATATTTTTCCAGCTCCTTTATCAAAGTTATCATTGAAGAAAGGAAGTGAAAATGTTTCTACCACATTTCCGCCATGGAAAGGAAAACGTTTACCCGCAGCTTCCAAAACTCCAGCTCCGCCTCTTCCACCAGGTGATGTAGACATTAAAAGCATTGGTACTTCATTCCAGACTGTTCTGTCTTTGATTCTGGAAACCCAGTCGAACACATTTTTAAAAGCCGTTGAATATGTACCATTATGTTCTGGTAAAGAAACCAAAAGTAAATTCGCAGCATCAATTTTTGCAGCAAAATCCTTTGCTTCCTGAGGTACACCTCCTGCCAGTTCTCTTTCATGCTTATAAATAGGCATTTCAAAAGGATTCAAATCTATTACTTCTACTTCTGCATTTTCTCCAAACATAGATGCAGCATAAGATACTAAATGCTTATTCATTGATGCATCGGAATTACTTCCTGCTATTGCTAAAACTTTCATTCTATTTAATTTTTTTTAAGTCTACAAATTTAATTTTTATTTCAAATAAGATGGTAAATCCATTGGAACTTCCATCAATAATATTTCGGTGTCTTCAACAGCTTCGATGTTAAAACTCTGAGTATCCCAAATTCCCAATCCGTCTCTTTCATTTAATACTCTGTCTCCTACTTTTGCACTTCCTTTCAATACAAAAGCATAAACACCATTTCCTTTTTTATTAAAAACATAGTTCTTCCCATTTCCTTTGGTAAAATTGGCTAAATTAAACCATGCATCCTGATGAATCCAAACTCCATCATCATCTTTATTTGGTGAAAGAATCTGCTGAAACCCATTGATCTTTTCTCCTTCCTTAATGCTTTTCTGATCATATCGGGGTTCTACATTCAATTCTCTTGGGAAAACCCAGATCTGTAAGAATTTTACTTCTTCATCTTTATTTTTATTGTACTCACTGTGTTGTACACCAGTTCCGGCACTCATCACCTGAATTTCTCCCTTTTTAATAACGGCGGTAGTTCCTATTGAGTCTTTATGTTCCAAATCACCTTCCAAAGGAATAGAAATAATTTCCATATCTCTGTGAGGGTGTGTTCCAAATCCCATTCCCTGAGAAACCGTGTCATCATTCAACACTCTTAAAACTCCAAAATTGCTTCTTTCAGGATTCTGATAATTTGCAAAACTGAAAGTATGGTAACTATTTAACCAACCATGATTAGCATGGCCTCTTGAATCTGATTTATGATATACTGTTTTCATATTGTGATTAATTATGGTACAAATGTACGGCGTGTGAGATTCGCAGATGTTGATGTAAGGTAAGAAAGGATGTTTAGATTAAATTATGGATTATAAATTTTGAATTATGGATTATGGATTCTGAATATTTTTTAGTGAGATTCCTGCGGAATGACAAAACAGCGTTTGTATCTAAGCTTTTTCATATTTTATAATGATGTGATTTCGCAGTTTTGCGATTCAGCGATTTTGCCTTCCTTCTTTTAACTCTCGTTATCTTTTACTTCTTCGACACCTGTACCAAAAATATGCTGGCGATGATTTGTACCCCAATTCTTTAATGATTCCACTACGGGATGCAGGGTTTTTGTATATTCTGTTGGCAGGTATTCAATAGAAACGGGATAGCTATCTCTCACTATTCTTTCAACCAACCCATTTTGCTCCAGTTCTTTTAATTCTTTGGCTAAAACTTTTGAGGTTAATTTAGGGATGCTTCTTTCGATTTCTGTAAACCGCTTATTTCCATGGTTTAAAGAAATGATGATTTGTAATTTCCATTTGCCATTGATTACATCTAATGTATCCTGAACAGGTTTTAAAGCCTGCATACAATCTTTATGATTATGCTGTTTTTCCATTATTCCGCTTTCCTTTAGGTAACTACTATACTTTTGAAAGTAAATTTACAATAATTTTGTCATCAATAAAAACAAAAAACAAAATGGCAAACATTTTAAATATCAAAACAAGTATCGTAGGAGAAAACTCTATAAGCAGTCAACTCTCTCAGACTGTTATTAATCAATTGTTAGAAAAAAATCCTGAAAGCAAAGTTGTTGTCCGTGATTTGGCAACAAACCCGATTCCCCATTTAGAAATTCATCATTTCAGTGCATCAAGAATTCCCGATGAAGAAAAGAATGACGAACAAAAAGAAGCTTCGAAATATTCTGACGAAGCATTGAGAGAAGTTCAGAATGCAGATATTATCGTGATTGGAGTTCCTTTTTATAATTTCAGTTTTCCATCAACTTTAAAATCCTGGAT
This sequence comes from Chryseobacterium paludis, assembly GCF_025403485.1. Taxonomy (NCBI): domain Bacteria; kingdom Pseudomonadati; phylum Bacteroidota; class Flavobacteriia; order Flavobacteriales; family Weeksellaceae; genus Chryseobacterium; species Chryseobacterium paludis. The sequence goes on along the minus strand of NZ_CP099966.1, from coordinate 31,083 downwards.
TGACAGTATTTCTGTTGCAGGAAAAACATTTTCTTATGCTGATGGAGCACCAAAAGGTCTTCTGGAGAACAAAAAAGTATATCTGAATTTTGCAGCCGGTGGTGTATATGAAAATGGACTTATTGAGAATGTTGAAACGTATTTAAAAACTTTATTAGGTTTTATTGGCATTACAGATGTTGAAGTTTTCAAATCTCAGGGAACGATGATGCCTCATTTAAAAGAGGAAAATTTATCTAAAACTGTTTCAGAAATCGAAGCGTATAGTTTCTAAGTTTTGGTTAATAACCGTTTTTTATATTCTTATTTTTAAGGTGGGCTTTTGTCCACCTTTAGTCATAAAACAAGATAATTTCGTAAATCAAGCAGATAGAGCAGATCTTCAAAGTTTCAAAATTGTATTAAAAAGCCTCTTTAATTTTAGAATCTCTTTTAAGATAGAAAAGAAGACCGCAAATAAGTATCATAAAGACGATAAGAAATTCTAAAATCATAGAAGTATAATTGGAAAAATGACCTAAGATATTTGTTACAGCGCCGGTCCCAATTTGATTAGCAGCCATTAAAAATCCGGAAACCAATACAGAAAGCGTTGGAAATTCTATGGTTCCCCAACCAATAGATCCGGGGAAAATACTTCCCATAAAAAAGCCAATGAAGAACATCAGGAATAAAAGAATATTTACATTAGGATCGACCAACATTAGAAAGACCAACCCAGCTACCCATAAAGGAGAAGTTAAATAAACATAGGATAAATTAAATCTTTCTGAAAAAATTCCAAACAACAATCGATTAAGAGCAATACCACCCCAAAATAAGGAAAGCCCGAGACTGGCTTTGTTATTATCCAGGCCTTGATTTTTAAGTATAATTCCACCAAAACTTCCAAAGGTGCCTTCTATGCATCCATATAAAATAATGGTGACAAAGAAAATCCATAGTTTTCCGGGAATTTTAAAATGCCTGGGAAGTTCGAAAAATGTTCCTTTTTCTAATTTTAAAAATAAAAAAGCGATAAAAGCGATAGTCACGACAATAAATATACTGCCGGGAATATACATCCAGTTTTTGACATCACCTATCAGATTCATCATTAATGGGGAAGTAGAGGTTCCCAATCCCACTAAAAACTGTAAGATCAAAATAGCAGAAGATCTTTTATTATTAAACAAGCTCGCGGCTAATGGATTTAATGTCGTTATAGAAAGTCCAAATCCTGTTCCTGTAAATGCTACCAAAATCATTAATACAGGAAACAATAAGAACTTTTCGTCCATAAAATAGTGAAGTATCCATAAGGTTCCCGTCGATATAATCATCAATAAGAGTCCGCAGCTCAAAACTATTTTAGGCCCTATTTTATTAACAAGAAAAGGAGCTCCTAAACAGGAAACAATAATGCAAATTACTTGTGGGATGAAGAGATTTCCAAACTTTGACGGACTTAACTCAAATAAAGAATGATCTGTAAAAGCAGTTCCCAAAGCCGGAAATACAACAAAATTAACTCCTGTCAGAAAAGCCAGTAAATAGACGACAATGATGGTTACTGTTTTAGAATTCATGATGTTAAAACATGGGTTTTCAGATAATCTCCCACTCTTAATGCCATAGCAATAATGGTAAGTGCCGGATTTACCGCTCCACTGGAGACAAAGAATCCACCATCTACAATATATAGGTTTTCTAAATCATGTGCTTTACAGTTCGTATCAACCACTGAAGTTTTAGGATCTACACCCATTTTTGTCGTTCCATTCTGATGTGCTGGTGAAGCGATATCCATTCCTTTACTGAAATAAAACCCTTTGAATAAAAAGCTTTCAAATTTTCCGGATGCTTTTAAAGCTTTAATCAATTCAGCTTTTAAAAGTTCATGTCCTTTTTGATTGTTCTCAGAGTAGGTTATTTTAATCTGTCCATTTTCTACGGTCACCCTATTTTCAGGATCTGGCAGATCTTCAGATGTCAGCCAAAAATCGACTGCATGCTTAGCCATGAGTTCAAAAGTAAAACCTGGTGCAGGAATTGGACTATCTGCTTTAATCTGGTGTTCATCGGACTTTCCCAACATCTGGATATGTCCTAAAGGAAATTCATAACCTCTGTTTGCATGGTAGAAATCATTGATGCCAAATGTTTTTCCAAATTTTGTAGGGTTCGGCTCCGTATATAAAGCCACCAATGCTGTATTCTGATGAAACATATAATTTCTTCCAATCTGATCTGATGTATTGGCAAGACCATCAGGAAACTGTTCGTTTTTACTTTCCAATAATATAGCTGCAGAATTAATAGCGCCTGCAGAAAGAATCACCAGATCTGAAGTCAATGTTTTTGTTTCTCCATTCCGTTCTATTAAAACCTCAGAAATTCTCTTTCCTGTGCTGTCAGTGTTCAATTTCAGCACTTTTGCATTGGTCATCAATTCTACATTGGGATACTCCAATGCTTTGGATAATGAACGTAGATGGGCATCACCTTTTCTTTCGGAAGCATCTGGAAAACCATCAAAACGATCTAATATGTAAGGGGCATTTGCTGTATTATGAGGTTCTAAATTCACCCCGATAGGCAATTCAAAAGGATGCAGTCCATAATTGGTTAATTCATCAACAATCTCTTGAATTCTCGGTTCGTGGGGTAATGGTGGATTAGGGTAAGGTTCAGAATCGAATGGTTCTGTTGGATCTGATCCTCTTTTACCGTGAACATGAAAAAGCTTTTCAGCTTCCAGATAATAAGCCTTTAAATCTTCATATTGAATAGGCCAGACTGGTGAAGTTCCTCCATAATGTTGTATTTCTTTAAAGTCTTCTTCCCTCAAACGAAATAAAGCAGCTCCATAAAATTTGGTATTTCCACCTACATTATAATGCATTCCGGGGCGAAATGGCTTTCCATGTTTATCTAACCATAGATCTGTTGTTGTATATCTGTTCTTCTCAAAAACTTCTATAGAATCCCAGTTTTCTTTTTCAACAGGTACATAATCCCCTCTTTCAATAACCAGTATTTTCTTTCCACTGTCAGCTAATCTATAAGCCATTGTTGCACCTCCTGCTCCACTACCAATGATTATGATATCATACATCCTTTAAAATTTTAATCTATCTAAATTAAAGATTTAAAGCCACGGTTAGCTTAATAAAAAATTAAATTCCAATTGATTATATAAATAAAGAACCATGATTCTATGTGGATATGGTATATCAAAATAGTCTCACGAACTTTATAGATCATGTAGATTTCACCTCATCATAAAAATAAAATCTGCAAAATCTGCGAGACTTAAACTTATGTTTTGACTAAAGCCATTTGAATATATTTATAATAAAAAAGTGGGCTAAAGCCCACTCCTATTGATATTTGTTTTTAAAGTACATAATCTCGTCGCACTTCTAACTTCTAGTACTTGCTTCAATCAAAAATGTACCTGCTTAATTTCTTCCTCAATTTCTTTAGGCGTTTCATCTTCTGATTTAACAAGAATCATCGTAAGAATAGCTCCAAGCAACATACAGACCCCACCTACTACAACGTAACCAATAGCATAGTTTCCGAAGAACCCACTTACTATAGGTCCGCCAAAAAGGCCATTGATAATTTGTGGAATGACAATGAAGAAGTTGAAAATTCCCATGTATACTCCCATTTTTCTTTGAGGAATTACTTCTATCAACATCGCATAAGGCATTGCTAAAATACTTGCCCAGGCAAATCCTAATCCAATCATCGACATCCAGAGATAACTAGCGTCTTTAATAAAATACATTGAAATTAATCCTATTCCTCCACACGTTAAGGCTAAAGCATGTGTTTGTTTCTTTCCAATCCATTTTGCAATTGGAGCTAATAAAAAAGCAAAAGGAATAGCGCAAAAGTTATATATTGCAAATAGTTCATTTTGTAAATCTCCAGCATTATTAAATCTCTTTGAATGAGTATCTTCTGGTGAAAGACCAAAATGATGAGTGGCTAATGCACTTGTTGTAAATACCCACATGGTAAAAAGAGCGAACCAGGAAAAAAATTGAACTATCCCTAATTTTTTCATTTGTAACGGGATACTAGCAAAATCTTTAAAAATATCACTAAATTTAGATGATTCCTCCACTGCCTCTTTACCATCTGCAAATTCAGCAAACTCTTTTGGAGAATATTCCTTAGTTGTGAAAATTGTATAAAGTATTGTTATCAACAATAGTATTGCTCCAACATAAAAAGAATAAATAACATTATTGCCCACAAAACCTTTAGGAGCTTCATTAGATATACCTAGTTTTGTAAATAGACTGGGCAGATATGATCCGATCACAGCTCCAATACCAATTAGTATTGTTTGAACAGAAAATCCAATTGTTCCCTGATGTTTGGGAAGCATATCGCCTACTAAAGCTCGAAAAGGCTCCATCGCAACGTTAATGGAAGCATCCATCATTGCCAAAAATATAACAGCTAATAACAATACATTAGCAGCCATCATTTGGGTAGCAGAAGCTGCATTAGGAAGTAAAACCAGACCAATAGCACATAAAACAGCACCAATTAGGAAATAGGGTTTCCTTCTTCCCAAAGGACTCCAGGTATTATCTCCCATATGTCCGATAATTGGCTGAACAATTAATCCGGTAACAGGTGCCACCAACCAAAACCAGGATAGCTCATGAACATCTGCCCCGAAATTGGCAAGAATTCTACTTGCATTTCCATTTTGTAAGCCAAAAGCCATCTGAATTCCTAAAAAACCCATACTCATGTTGATGATCTGAGTCATGGAGAGGTTTGGTTTTACTTTTTTACCCATTATCTATAGGAGGTATTATTTGGTTTTTAATTGCTGTAAAAGCACATCTTCAATAGGTGCTTTTTCAGCAACCACTTTATCTACTACATCATTCGGAACCGTTATAGAAAGAACATATTGCTTCACTTTCCAACTTCCGTTTATTTTTTCTACAACACCCGAACCACGACAGATTTTCATCTGAGTATCTAATAATTCATCAAACCATGCCAGTTTACCGTCCTTACTGAAATAGACATTCCTTTTAAGAGAAGTAAAATTCCATGTTTTCTTTTTGTCAAAATACGGTTTAGCCCAAATCATAAATGCTTTTTTATCCCAAACTTCGCTTGCATCGGTTCCTATGAACGTAGATTCATCAGCAAAGTAATTGAAATAAGCATTAAAATCTGCTTTCGCAGCTGCTACATTGAAACCATCAAGCATAGTACTGATATCGGTTTTATCTTTTTCAAATTTGGCGTCTTTAGATTGTGCCGAGAAATGGCTAAAATTTAACACTAAAAATATCAGTGTATAAATGATTGTAATTTTTTTCATATTCTAAATTAAATAAATTTATGTAACTATTTTTGTAATTCAATAATTAATGAAGCTTTTGCGGGTATGCTCATGGTACTTTGTAATGAAAATTCTTTTCCCGAGATGATATCCTTTCCTTTTTGGACATGATTCAAAGATTCAGCAAAACGTTTTAAATCTAATATCTGTTCTTTTTCATTGTTGTTCAAAACGACCATCACACTTTCTTTTTCATTATATCTGAAATATACGAAAACATTGTTTTGAGGAATATAATTTTTAGTTTTTCCTGTGTGAATGACTTCTTTTCCTTTTCTCCAGTTCAATAACTTTTGGGTAAATTCATAGAATTCTTTCTGTTTTTCAGTTTGGGCTGAAGGATTGAAAGCATTTTGTTGATCCGATCTCCAACCTCCCGGAAAGTCTCTTCTGATATCTGCATCACCACCTTTCTCTTTATTCCCTCTCATCCCTATCTCCGACCCATAGTAGATCTGCGGAATTCCACGCACTGTAGAAATTACAGTTAATCCCATTTTATAAGCTTCCGGATTGGCATTAAAAATTTCGTTCCATCTTTCGGTATCATGGTTTTCAAAGAAGACCATCACATTATTGATATCCGGATAAAGGAAGTCACTGGTGAATACATTATACAATTTAATCAATCCACTATCCCAGCTTTCTTTTTCATTAAATGCTTTGGGTAAATCACCATACAACATGAAATCCATTACAGAGGGTAAATTAGAATTATAGTGAGCCGCCTCTCCAGTTTTTGAATCTTTTTGCCATGCTGAAATCTGACCAGCAGTATAGAGCCAGGTTTCTCCAACGATATTAAATTTCGGATATTCATCAGTAATTGCTTTCGCCCATTTCGCCATTGCTTCTTTATCATTATAAGGATAGGTATCCACACGAAAGCCTCCTAATTCAGCATACTCGATCCACCAGATTGCATTTTGGATTAAATATTTAAGAACCAGGGGATTTTTTTGATTGATATCCGGCATTGTTTTATCAAACCACCCGTCTAAAGCATATTTTTTATCAATTTCAGAAGCGTTTGTATCAAACTGAGTTGTTGTTTTATAATTAGAACGATAGAAACCTTTTTCTCCTTCATCAAACCAATGGATCCAGTCTTTCGTAGGTAGATCCTTGATCATCCAGTGTGAAATTCCCCAATGATTGGTCACATAATCTAAAACCAATTTCATTTTTCTTTTGTTCAACTCACGGGATAGTTCACGGTATTCTTCATTGGTCCCATAACGACCGTCAATTTTATAAAGATCCGTCTGTGCATATCCGTGGTAAGAATACACTTTTTCGTTATCTTCAGTAACCGGAGTTAGCCATACTGATGTTGCTCCTAAATTTTGAATGTAATCAAGATTATTGATAATTCCCCGAAGATCTCCGCCATGTCTTCCATTGGGAAGGTTTCTATTGGCTTTTTCGGTGAGATCAGGTCGTGAATCGTTCTTTTCATCTCCATTAGCAAAACGGTCAGGCATGATAAGGTACATCACATCTTTGGAGGTAAAAGATTCCCGATTTGCCGAATTTGATTCTCTTTGTTTGAGTTCATAAGAATAAGATGCTATATTTTTCCTATCCTTTTTCATGTTGATCTTAAAATTAGGAACTTTAATTTCGTTTGTATTGACCGTAAGAAAAACATAGTTTGGATTCTCAACTTTCTGAATATCTTTTATTTGAATTCCATCTGACAGCTCAATTTCATTCTCAGCAATATTTTTCCCATACACTAATATCTGAAGTTCAGGATTTTTCATTCCTTTCCACCAAAAGGCTGGTTCCACCCTTTCTAATGTTTTTAATTGTGAGAACGCAAAAGAAACCGCTGAAAGAGCCAATATTACATATAGTTTTTTCATAATGGATTGGTTTAAAAAAACCTTACAGGAATAATCCACCTGTAAGGTTTAAGTTTTAAGTTTAATCTTAAAATTTATTTTATGGGCTTGATAGAGATTGCAAAACCTCCGCTTCTTACCATTTTGAAATTGATCTTAGACTTGCTTGTGATCTGCTTTTTGTAGATGTTATAGCTTTGTGGGTTGTCTATATAATCAGCATCTTTTCCATCTTCATATACTGTCGCTTCATATTTCTGACCTTTATCTAAGAAGGAAAAATCTACCGTGTATTCACGTTTATTTTCATCGGTGATTCCTCCTACGAACCAATTTTCAGTTCCTTTAGCCTTTCTTGCTGTGATTACATAATCTCCAGGTTCAGCAGCTAAGATCTTAGTATCGTCCCAGTCAGCAGCTACATCTTTAATGAATTGGAATGCATCCATATGCTTCTTATAATTCTCGGGTAAATCAGCAGCCATCTGAAGTGGCATATACATCGTTACATACAATGCCAATTGCTTTACTAAAGTCGTTTTTACAAAACGTTTATCACCAGGGAAATAATAATCTAATTTGGTTTGGAAAATTCCCGGAGTATAATCCATTGAACCTCCCATCCATCTTGTAAATGGTAAAATAGTCTGATGATCTGCATTATTTCCTCCAAATGCTTCATATTCAGTTCCACGAGCTGCTTCTGCAGAAATATAGTTTGGATACGTACGGCTTTCTCCTGTTGGACGTACAGATTCGTGAGAATTGACCATGATCTTATATTCATTCGCTTTCTCAGCAATCCTGTAGAAATGATTGATCGTCCACTGGGAATAATGGTGTTCCCCTCTTGGAATAATATCACCAACATAACCCGTTTTTACAGCATCATATCCATATTTATTCATTAATTGGAATGCTTTGTCGGACCATCTTTCATAATTCGTTGCAGAACCTGAGGTTTCGTGGTGCATGATCAGTTTAATTCCTTTGGAATGAGCATATTCATTTAGCATCTTGATGTCAAAATCCGGATAAGGAGTGATGAAATCAAAGACAAATTCTTTTGAATGTCCGAACCAGTCTTCCCAGCCGATGTTCCAACCTTCAATTAAAAGTCCCTTAAATCCATTTTCTGCAGCAAAATCAATATATTCTTTAACTTTTGTATTGTTCGCAGCGTGTTTTCCATTTGGAGTCAGCTTTGTAAAATCAGTTTTGTCTAAATGAACATTTTCTGCAGTAGAATAAGCCCATTGAGATTTTCCGATGATCATTTCCCACCATACACCCATGTATTTTGTAGGATGAATGTATGAAGTATCTTTATATTTTGTCGGTTCATTAAGATTAAAGATCATCTTTGAATCCATTACCTCTTCTGCTTTTGGAGAAACAATGATCGTTCTCCATGGTGTAACCGAAGGAGTCTGAATATATCCTTTTGCTCCCTGTCTGTCTGCAGTAAGGTGTGTTTTGAATTTGAAATTCTGAGCATCCACTTCTAAATGTGAAGCTGGATAATCTAAAACAGCTGCTTCTGCAACATTAACATACAAAGGATTTTTTCCTTCTTTTTTAAGCATTAATGGAGACTGAACTGCATTTTTAACCAATGACTGAGAAGCATTTGCATCAAAAGCCTTATCCCATCTGCCTGGAATTTCAGAAATCTTTGTTTCCTGATACTGATATTCCTGAGAATCATAATCGGCCACAATCCACCAAGCTTTCATATCAGTAGGAAAATCGATTTCAGAATCTTCCTCTCTGATCACAAAATAATTAAGATTTTTTTGCTGTGGAAATTCGTATCTGAATCCTAGTCCATCATTAAACAATCTGAATTTCACAACGATACTTCTGTCTGAAGAAGCCTGGTTAAGGGTAACCGCTAATTCATTATAGTTATTGATGTAATTTTTCTTTTCACCAAGTATCGGCTGCCAGGTTTCATTTTTAGAATCCCTTTTCTCATCTGTTTTTGTAAAACCGTTATTAAGGTCAAATTTTGCATCTTCTGCCTTAGCAATTTCTGAGGCAAACTTGATAGCTGAGTCTTTAAATAATCTCAATCCTAATTTAGAATCTTCAACAACTATAGCCCCATTATATTTTAAATTATAATAAGGTACTCCCTGCTTTAACTGAAAGTCCATTTCGAACTTTCCGTCGGGTGATTTTAAAGTTTGTGCATTAACGCCCGCAAACATCATTGAGAACAATAAAGCTCCAACTGTAATTTTCTTCATAATGACTATTTATAAGTTTTAAAAATAAATAAAGTGCTGCTAAAAAGCAACACTTTATCAGGCAATTCAGCCTGTTTTTATAATTTTGTAATCTTTAATTTGTAATCAGCAGAATTATGCAGATCTAATTCTATTTTATAATTACCTGCAACTGTCACTTTATATCCTGAATCACCAGTTACAGTATCTTCAATATTTAGGTAGGTCTGAACTGCAGTCCCCGACACTAAAGTCTGATCAGCATTTGCTGGTTGAAATTTTATAGCCCAATCGTCATTAGCTCTGAATTTAAACAAACCCGTGCTTGACAATTGAATTGAAGCTATTTCATATTTTTTAGTAGCAGGATTATAAACAAAATCAGTATCTGAATTCCAGCCAGTAGGCGTAGCATCTCCGATAATTCCAAAATTAGCTGCTACAGCAGAATAGGTATTTGCACTCCAATCTACTTTTAGATAATGAGTTCCAACAGCACTTGCAGTTATATCCGAACCGTCCACTTTTAATTTACCTGTATTCGTGCCATCATCTCCTTTATTACCAGGCCAATTTTGATTGATTGCAAATTTATATTTGCCCTTATCACTTGCTAAAGTAGTAACATAAATGAAACCTCTGTATTTCCCATCTTTTTCAGGTGAAAACAAATTGGGAGAATTTCCAGGAGTCCAATCTGCATATCCTGCTGCTCCGGCATATGCTCCCGGTACATTTATTTTAGGATAAACTAAATCTGGGTTTGGAGTATAAGGTGTTACCGTTACATTAATTACATTTGAGTAAAAAAATCCGGATCCTACAATTGTCTTTAATCTAATTTCTATCTGATTCGAAACATCTGGAATTGCCCCACAACTATACATTGCTGCATTCATTTGAGCATGGGTCATAGGAGACTTTATTAAATCATTACTGACATCAAAAGTAGAACTGTCTTTAAAACCTTTTCCTTTAACTCCAAATTCTATTTGCTGTTGCGTTACAACAGCTATATTAAATGTCGGCTTTGTCCAGGTAAAATTAATCACTGCATCTCCTGAAGTAACTTCATTTAGTACAACAGTAGTTTTATCGGAAGAAATCTTAGCTTGATTTACTTCATTTATTATAGCCTGATCTTCATCTTTTTCACAGGAAATAATCAACAGAGCAACAAAAGCTACGGCTATTATTTTTAAAAAATGTTTCATTTTAGATTCTGTTTTAAATTAATAACCAGGGTTTTGAATCAGGTTTGGATTAGCTACAAGATCTTTTGCAGGAATTGGGAAAAGATTTCTAAAGCTTTCAACTGCTTTTCCATCTTTTATATTTCCTTTCCAAGGCCATAAATAATCTCCTGTAGTATATCTTCCGAAACGAATAAGATCAGTTCTTCTGGTCATCTCCCACGATAATTCTCTGGATCTTTCATCCAAAATAAAATCTAAATTAATAGAAGTAACATTTCCACTGGTATTTTCGTAAGCTCTCTCTCTTAATTGGTTAATATAACCAACTGCTGTAGCAATATTTCCACTTCCCCCTCTAAGGGTAGCTTCAGCATACATTAAATAAATATCTGCTAAACGGTATAATGGAATATCAGCCTCAACCCATGTTTTGTCTGCTCCGGCAACACCATTACTTTTAATATTTTTAAACTTGACAAAAGCATAACCATCATTAAATGAACCTAAATCATTAATTTCAAGATTTTGATCTGTGGTAAAGAAATTACCTCTCTTATCAGCACCATTCGCCGGAAATTTAGCAACAAATGCTTTTGTAGTTCTAAGACCACCCCAGCCGCCATTAACACCATAATTTACAGCCTGCATTGACCCTCCGATAGCAGCATGAACCAAATAGGTAGTTCCACCATTGGTTTGTGTATTAACACCATCAAAGTTAACCGTAAAAATAGCTTCAGGATTATTTACATTATTGTCTGCAAGAAATAAATCTCCGTATTTAGGTTTTAAAGAATAACCAGCAGCTATCACTTTATTACAATATGTGATACAGTCATTATTTCTTTGTGTTCCTGTGTATACAGACGCATTAAGATACAATCTTGCCAATAATGACCAGGCTGCTGCTTTGTCTGCTCTTCCATAAGCATTTGCCTTTGGATCTTTCAAATCATTGCTACAAGCCAATAATTCCTGTTCAACAAAATTAAACAAAGCCGCCCTTTCAATTCTTTGAGGTGGGTTTGTAGATCCCGGAAGGTAATCTTCTTTTACGAAAGGTACATTTCCAAACATATCTAATGCGTGGTAATAAGATTGTGCTCTTAAAAATCTTGCTTCAGTACGCATATATTTTGCCTGAGCTAAATTATCCCCCGTAATATTATTCTCCGCTAATTTTTCATCTGTTACATTTCTCAAGAATTCGTTACAAAAAGCAATTTCTGTAAAAATTCTATAATATAATGCTGCGATAAACTCATTTGAAGAATCCCAGGTCATCTTATGGATGGTATGCAGGTTACCATCATTCCATGCGATTACGGCTTCATCGGTAGATATAACATTCATAGTATACATCAATCTTGTATACTGAGAAAAACCACCATTAATACCATTGATATCAGTATCAGGATAGTTTGCTCCATCTCCACTTACCTGACCACCCATAGCAAGTCCACCATACAATTTTGCCAGAATATTAGGATAATTTCCAAAATCCTTATAAACATTTGCAGAAGTGGCATCTGTAATAGGCTCTCTTTCAAGATCATTAACACATGACGTCACAGATAGCAATCCGATAACGGACGCTGTTAAAAATATATTTTTAAAATTTCTATTTGATTTCATCTTACTACTAATTAAAATTGAAAATTAAGACCCAATGAATAAATTCTAGGCATTTGATAATAACCATTGTCTATCCCGTTGAAAACCTCGGGATCAATCCCAGAATATTTTGTAATCACAAAAACATTCTGTGCCATACCATACACTCTTAAACTACTTCCTTTAGAGAATACTTCTCCAAAATTATATCCGACATTAATATTGTCTAATCTTAAGAATGAAGCATTTTCCACATATATATCTGAAAAATATTGGGGTAGTGAAAATTGATAAGCAGGTGCTGTTGAATATACATTTTGTAAATATTCATTTGTAGATGCTGACTGCAATGAACTGTTTGAAGCTGCATTATTATAAACATAATTACCTAATACTGCTCTTGCGCTTAATCCAAAATCCCAATCTTTATAAGAAACTTTGGTAGAGAATCCTAAAATTGCATCGGGTGTTGTAGATTTATAATAATACTTATCTGAAGTATTTATTATTCCATCACCATTTCTATCAACATATGCTCCATTCAAAGGCTTTCCGTTGTTGTCGTAAACCTGTTGATAAACCCAGAAAGCATTTGGTGCATACCCTACAGCATGAGCCTGAATGGTATTTCCTGATCCACCCTCGATTCCTCCGACAGGAATATTAAAACTTGCATCAGCTCTTTCCAGAAGATTAGTGACCTCCGGTTTATAATGAGTTGCATTAAAATTGACCTCCCAAGTGGTATTCTGATTTTTAATAGGAATTACAGTAATACTCCCTTCAATTCCTTTATTTTTCATATTTCCTACATTAAGTAGGTTTTGATTACTTAAGTCTCCTGCAGCAATTGGAGAAAGAACCAGTAACTTTTCAGTATCCTTCTGGAACAAATCTATGGAACCAAAGATTCTATTATTTAAAAATCCATAATCTATTCCTAAATTCTTAGTTGTTGTTGTTTCCCAAGTAAGATTAGGATTATAAATATTAGGTCTAAACATGTAATAGTATTGATTACCAAATTGATAGTAAGCACCATCATTACTTGGATTATATGCTGCATAAGCCGGATAATTGAATGGTTTATTGCCATCTAACCCAGGTAACTCCTGCTGTCCTGTTTTCCCCCAACCTGCTCTTAGTTTCAAGGTACTTATTGAAGAAACACTTTTGATAAAGCTCTCTTCATTTAACTTCCAAGCTACCGATACTCCTGGGAAGTTACCCCATAAATTATCTCTTGTTCCATTAAAAAAACGCGAAGATCCATCTCTTCTTATAGATCCTGAAACAATGTATTTGTTTGCTATAGTAAATATTGCTCTTCCATAAAAAGATATTAATGTATTTTGGGTTTCAAAATCATTATTAATTTTGGTTGGGGCATTTCCTTTGTAATTGATAGATCCGGGAATAATAGTTCGAAAATCCTGGTATGAATAACCTGCAGTAACATCAACTCCCGTATTAATTGAAGAAATATTTTTAACGTAATTAAAATAAGTTTCCAATAGCTTATTCTTTTTCTCCATTCTAAAGATGGTAGAACTTCCCATATCGTTCACTCCGGGTCTGTACAGTGCACTTACTTTTTTCTGTCCGTCACTTCTGGTATAATCATAACCAGCATTTACATTAAAATGTAAGTCTGGCAGAAAATGAAATTTATAATCTAACTGGATATTTCCTAATCCTCTTAAAACTGATGAAACATCATGAATTCCATTAATCATTCCTAATGGATTTGAGTTAGCATTTACATTCGTACCATTTACAGATCCGGCATCAAGCCATTCATAATACCCTCCAAAATTAGAATTCCCTGAATACACAGGTTGTGTGGGATCGAAATAAGTTGCTGTTTTAATCACACCACCATCTACGAATCGGTTATCAGTAAAAGTTCCTTTTGTACTTACATTTACGGATAAGTGATTATCAAAAAACTTGGGGTTTAAATTCAAGCCTACCGATGTCCTTCTAAACGAATTGGTTTTTACAATACCATTCTGCTCGTTATAACCAAGTGATAAACGGTATGGCAAGCCTTTGATTCCACCCGATAATGCAATGTTATTATCTGTACCCCATGCTGCCTGATAAATTTGATCTTGCCAGTTCGTATTTGCATTCCCTAGTTTCGTTTTATACCCTGCAGGAGCATAGGTATTTACAAAATCCCTGAACTGGTTAGCATCTAAAACATCTACATTCCCCATTTTTGTAGAAACCGAAGCAACCGTAGAGAAATTAACTCTGAATCTACCTGCAGTTCCTTTCTTTGTGGTTATTAAGATAACACCATTAGTTGCACGGTTACCATAAATAGCTGTTGCGGATGCATCTTTTAAAATATCAAATGTTTCAATATCATTTGGGTTGATCAATGATAAAGGATCAGCTGCACCATTAACTCCCACAAAGTCCTGTGGAACACCATCAATAACGATGAGTGGTGAGTTATTACCATTTAAAGAAGCCGTTCCCCTAATTCTTATCGCTGTTCCAGATCCGGGAGCACCACTATTATTCGTAATTTGTACACCTGGAGTCTTCCCTTGTATCAGCTGGCCTGCGGATGTAGCACCTCCGTTGAAATCTTTTGAAGATACTGAAGTTATGGAACCTGTAAGATCTGATTTCTTCTGCTTTCCATATCCAATCAATACAACTTCCTCTATTTTCTTTTCTTTAGTAACAGAGTCTTGTGCATAAACCATTGTACCAGCTAGTAAAAAGGCAGGCGCAATTTTTAATACTGTTGTAAAATTTCTCAAAATATTGTTTTTTTTAGTTTCGTTTCTGTAGTAATACTGGTAGAAAGCCAGCTTTGCAATTTATAAAAAAAATATAATTATCATAAATTTAATAAAAATTCAGATAATTTTATGTAAATTGAACGACCTCCAAAGATTAGATATCTGCTTTCCATTTACTTACACAGTCGTATGTCATGCATAATAATATTCTACATTTAATATAAAGTTAAACAACCGTTTAACAAATTGTAATATTTGTTTTGTATTTAAGGCCTTATTGAAGGTAATGTTTGCAGACTATCACAAATTTTCGAGAGATATTCCGTATATTTGTAGTTAAATTATTACTATAAATGTCAAACAGAAAGATGATTACGGCAGCTTTGCCTTATGCAAACGGACCGGTTCATATAGGGCATTTGGCAGGTGTTTATATTCCTGCGGATGTTTACGCAAGATTTCAAAGAAGATCAGGAAAAGATGTAGCGTTTATCTGTGGTTCAGATGAACACGGAATTCCTATTACCATAAGAGCTAAGAAAGAAGGAGTTAGTCCTCAGGATATTGTGGACAAGTACCATGAGATCATTAAAAAGTCTTTTTCAGATCTGGGAATTTCATTTGATGAATATTCCAGAACGACTTCCAAAAAACATTATGAGACCAGTCAGGATTTTTTTAAGACTCTTTATGAGAAGGGAAAATTTACTGAGGAGGTTTCAGAACAATATTTTGATGAACAGGCTAATGAATTTTTAGCTGACCGATATATCGTTGGAACATGCCCGAATTGTGGGAATGAAAATGCGTATGGAGACCAGTGTGAGAGATGTGGTTCTACCCTTTCTCCTTCAGAACTGATCAATCCAAAATCAATGTTAAGTGGAAATGTACCAATTCTTAAAGAAACCAAAAACTGGTATCTTCCTTTAAATGAATATGAAGATTTCTTGAATGAATGGATCATTGAAGGTCACAAAGACGACTGGAAACCCAATGTATACGGACAGGTAAAATCATGGCTGAATGATGGTTTAAAACCTCGTGCAATGACCAGAGATTTAAACTGGGGTGTTCCGGTTCCACTTCCGAATGCTGAAGGAAAAGTATTATATGTATGGTTTGATGCACCGATCGGATATATTTCTTTTACCAAAGAATGGGCTGAGAAAAATGGAAAAGACTGGAAAGATTACTGGCAAAGTGAGAACAGTGATCTGGTACACTTCATTGGAAAAGATAATATTGTTTTCCATTGTATTATTTTTCCGGCGATGATGAAAGCTCATGGAAATTATATTATGCCGAAAAACGTTCCGGCATTTGAATTCCTGAATCTTGAAAATGATAAGATTTCAACGTCAAGAAACTGGGCAGTTTGGGCTCATGAATATGTTGAAGAATTTCCGGGGCAACAGGATGTTTTAAGATACGCATTGCTTTCTTCAGCTCCTGAAACCAAAGATAATAACTTTACCTGGAAAGATTTCCAGACGAAAAACAATTCTGAACTGGTTGGAATTTTTGGTAACTTCATTAACAGAGTTGCTGTTCTTATCCATAAATATTATAATGGAGTTGTTCCACAGGGAGATGTAAATACTTCTGAATTAAAGGAAATAAATAAATCTGCTAAGGAAATTTCAGCTTTTCTGGAAAACTATGAATTCAGAAATTCTTTGACAGCATTAATGAATTTGGCTCGTTTTGGAAACCAATATCTTCAGACTGAAGAACCTTGGAAAACCATTAAGGATAATCCTGAAAAAGCAGCACATTCATTATTTGTTGGTGCTCAGATTGCTGTAGCTTTAGCTCAGTTATGTGAACCGTTTATGCCTTTCAGTTCTGAAAAGTTATTGAATATGTTTAATGTTCAAAAATTGAGCTGGAATGATGTTGAAACAAAATCTGTTTTAATTGAAACCGGACATACAATTAATGAATCATCACTTCTTTTCTCAAAAATAGAAGATGATGTTATTGAGGCTCAAATTCAGAAGCTTGAAAATACGAAACAAAATAATAAGAAGACAAACCCTAACGCAAAACCAATGAAAGAGGAAATTACTTTTGACGACTTTACAAAAATGGACCTTAGAACAGCTACGATCACTGAAGCTGAAAAAGTAGAGAAAGCAGATAAATTATTAAAGCTTACCGTTGACACAGGGGTTGATGTAAGAACAGTAGTTTCAGGGATTGCAGAAAGCTTTAGTCCGGAAGAACTGATTGGAAAGCAGGTAATGATCCTATTAAATCTTGCACCAAGAAAGATCCGTGGAATTGAATCTCAGGGAATGTTATTATTAACGACAAAACCAGACGGTAAATTATCTTTCGTTACTCCAGACGACAGCAATGTTGAAAATGGTATCGAAATAGGATAATCAGCTCTATTTATAATAAAAAGACGCATGGAGTTCCATGCGTCTTTTTTATTTTCTTCCGCCATTGCGAGGAACGAAGCAATCTCATCATCAAATCTAAATTATTTATTTTTCAATTTGAGGTTGCTTCGCTTTGTTTGCAATGTCAAAACGTTTTACTTTTTTGTTAATCTAGCTAAATAGGCATCCTCGTCCTGCATTACTTTTTCAATGGCAAATCCATTATTCTCTGCAGCGTTTTTTAGCGTTTGAAAATCAAGATACAACCATTTTATAGGCTCCTCTGATTCTTCTTTGTAATGAACCACATAATCTAATTCTCCATAATACCCTTCTGCAGGAATGTATATTCCACCATCCTCATCTCTATCGAACATATATAGAATATCTGTACTATCAATTAAGATTTGTCCGTTATCGTTAAGCAAAGATCGTAATTTTTGAAGGTAGGTATCGATTTCGGCCAGGCTCCCAAATATTCCGGTTCCATTCATTAACAGTAAAACCGTGCCAAAAGTTCCTTCAGTGAAGTCAAGCATATTTTTACAAACAGCATTTTTAATTCCTCTGAGTTTACAAACCTCAACAGATTTTGGCGAAATATCCAATGCTACAACATCCAGATTTCTTTCGTTCTGAAGATACAAAGTATGTGAACCTGCTCCTGCACCAATATCCAAAATTTTTCCATGAGCTAATTCCAGAGCTTTCTGTTCGAGATCATTCATCTCTTCAAAATCTCTGAAAAGATATTCTACCGGAAGTTCATCGAGTTCAGAAATCGAGGTTTCAGTTTGCAAATCTTCAGGATTGTCATTGTGATAATAGTCCCAGATCGCCTTACCCATTAAATCTTTCATAGCTATTTTTAATGGGGCAAAGATACGGGTTTGACTTGAAAAATAAATACAGGATATATTATTACAGATATTGGCAGAAGCTTATATCCGCAATAACTTTATAGCCCCGATAGTAACGGTTACCCCGCAGCAAAGGATGGGAATGGTTTGGAGCGAGGAGTATAAGTGGATAGCGGGAAAAAGCTCCTTATTATGATCTAAAAAGAAAAAATGTCTGTCATTAAAAAACCCGAATGTAATGTCTAGGCTCTATTTATTGATCTGAATTCATTTCTTTTCGGCGTTCAGTTTGTGATTCATCCTGAGCCACACCAGCCTTCCAATAGGAATATGCATACAGCTCCGATTGTTTCCAATTTTTTTCTTTTCTGAAATAAGAACGAATTTCTTTTACTGTTGACAGTTCACAAGCGAGATATCCAAATTTTGAGGTTTCGGGAATCACTACATTTCTCACCGTTTCAGTCAGGTTATTTCCTAAATGAGAATCGGGATTATGAACCCATATAAACTCAATATCAGCTTTAGTTTCTATTTTTTGCTCGTCTTCTTTTCCATGAACCTCAATCACGCAAACTCCTTTTGCCGTTTCCGCAAGGGTTTCTAAAATAGCACTTAAAACCGGGATTGCCGTACCATCACCAATCAGAAAATACCAATCGACCTGGGGATACAATTCTTTCCTCTCTGTGCGCATCATTATTCCTAATTTTGAACCTTTCTCTGCATCTCTCGCCCATTTTGAAGCGGGGCCACCGTCACCATGATCCACAAAATCAATAAATAGCTCATTGGTCTTAAAATTAATCCCACGATGGGTATACGTTCGGATGGATGGTGCTACCTCTTTCGAAGGATGGATCCACTGATGACCGTCCCAATCTGGAAAGTAAATTTCATTCAATTCCTCTGGAGGAATGGCAATTTTATTGTTATCCCCGATGGTGGTATCTTTAAATTGTAAAACATCTTCCGAATGGAGATATACCCTGATAAAATGTGGTGTTATGTACTCTTTTTTAGTGACTTCTGCAACAATCTGCCCGGTTTGAATTTTAGTCATAACTGAAATTTTAAAATTAGATGTAGCTTCAATAAATACATGAAGCCCTTTAATAAATGAAAATGAATAATTATAATTGTCTTCATTAACCCTTTGCTTTGAGCAATGCAAATGTACTTAAATATTATTTTTATTACGTCTAAATAAAAATAATATTATATAAAATTATTCATCACAGCTAATTCGTTGTTTTTTATGATACACTAGAAAAACGTAAAACCCCAGCTTAAAAAAGTCCGGGGTTTTACTAGTGAAAAACAAGGTATCTTCAGATGGCAGGACCTGCCGCATCTTTTATTTCTTCTAATAATTGTTTACGTTCTCTCAATCTTCTTCTTGCAATAACTGATTTTCCACTAAGCATTCTGATAAATCTCAAATACTGAAAACGTTCTTTTCCAAAATGGTGTGTCAGGACATAGGCTAATACCCCAAAACCAATCAAAACAATACAGCCGAATATTTTTTTGCCTGCAATAATGATCGCATTGAGTTGGACTGTTTTCATATTTCCGGCCAGAGTTTGCGGACTTATTGTCATGCCATCGATGTAAACAGCCAGATCCCCAATTGCCACAACTTGAAAATGATATTGAAACCAAGAATAGATTGCAGAGAAAAGACCAACAGCGAGGAAAGTTCTCCAAACCAATACAAGACCTATGGCCGCGAGCATATCATCAAGTTCTAATTTATCCAAAGTATAAAACCAAACAGAAATGAATAACGAACACATTCCATAGCCTTTTAAAAACATAGGAAGATACCATCTTTCATAACTAAACTCCAGCACCATGGAAAAGTACATGATCATTGCATATCCTACCATAGCAGAAAACCCAGAGAAAATAAACATTTTGAGTGGTTTTTCTTTTTTAAACCAAAAAATAGCAATGAGTCCAGCCAATATAATTCCCGGAATCATCAGAATATTAAGCCAGGCATTGGTTAACTGATCATATCCTAAAACACCTACTGCAAAGGTATTTTGTAAGGTCGTTGTACCTAAAAACATCCCAAGCCAAAACAACATAAACAATCCATTTTGCACATTATTTCTTTTGAATATGGTGAATGACAAATAAGGTCTTTTTAACGTTAACTGACGGATTGCCAATAATGCAAAACTTACAAAAGCACCAATACTGGCATTCATTATTTTGGAGGAATTCCACCAGTCCTGTTGTTTTCCAAATGAATACACATAAGCTGAAAACATGAATGTGGAAACAAAAAGTAAAATACTCAACCAATCAATATAATGCAATGGAACTTTAAGAGCAAAATATTTATCGTGCATAAAAATCCAGTGTATCAACGCTAATATAAAACATAAGACTGCTACAATAATGTAGAAATGTTGCCAGTTATACAATATAGAAACCTCTACTGCATAATAGCTTGCAATCTGATTCATCATCAAAACGAAGGTATAAAAGGCTCCATAAAATACACCGCGGTTTCCTATCATTGCCATTAATGGCAAGAACAGTTCAATGGTCACCATCATTTTTAAAAATCCAATGATCAAAGCAGTGATTACCATTACCATTGGTTGTAAGGTTGTTGCATTCACATAGCTCAATAATCCCAAGAGAACAAGGATTAAAACAATCTTGTCACGGACCTTGAATCTCATCTTCATTCTAAGAACTACCGGCATACAAGCCCCCATTCCTATCGTTGTGGCATAGTTCGCCCAAATAAAATATTCTGAAAGGGCTCCGGTACCACCAACGAGATAACTGATATTACCAGTGTACACTCCACCCAATGGCATTACCACAGCTAATAGCAGCACAATAAGCAGAAGCTGAACCGGTTTTGGAACCCAGTCATGATATAAACCTTTGTTGTACATATTTATATTTTTAAAGTTGAAAATTGATGGTGGAATGTTGAAAAAAACTCTTTACAATTTTAATTTTCATCCTTCAATTTTTTAATCTTTCACATCAATATTCACATTCATATTCATTCCGGCGCTGAGCTTACTGATGTCTTCTTTTTTATTAGAGGCTGTAAATTCTATTCTAACCGGAATTCTCTGCTGAACTTTAATAAAATTACCTGTAGAATTATCTGTAGGAACATTTGAATATCGGGATCCCGTAGCTGCTGAAACTGCTGTGACTATTCCTTCAAATTTTTGTCCGCCTAATGCATCAGCAGTCATCATCATCTTTTCTCCGATCTTAATATGGGGCATCTGACTTTCCAGAAAGTTAGCCGTTACCCATTTTTGACCATTTAATACGATGGTCGCTACCTGTTGTCCCGGCTGAATTAATTGACCCTCGGAGATTGTCCTTCTTCCCATTACCCCATCATAAGGAGCCGTAATTACAGTGTAAGAAAGATTTATTCTCGCCATATCTAAGGCAGATTTTGTTCTTTTTATTTCAGCATCATTAATTCCTAATTTGCTTTTAACCTCGGTTGTAGAAAGGTTAGCTGATTGTTTTTGATTAACTAACGTTTCATAAGCTGCTTTTTGGGCATCATACTCCGTTTTTACCTGATCAAACTGTTGTCTTGTTACCGCTTCAGAAGCTAAAAGGTTTTTATATCTGTTTAAATTCTGTTCAGCATTCCACAATCTGGCTTTCGCTCCTGCAATATTAGACTGCATTACATTTACGTTATTGGAAACCGTATTAACTGATGAACTTGTCGCTGAACGTTGTGCCAAGGCATTCTGATAGGCAGCTTCCGCCTGTCCTAACTGTGTTATGATTTCATTCTTATCTAAAATAACTAAAGTATCGCCCTTTTTTACCTGTTGGTGTTCAATGAATTTTATTTCTTTAATATATGCTGAAACTCTGGTATTAATAGGATTGATAAATTCTTCCACCTGAGCTGCTTCTGTATAACTCTTATCTCCAATGTGAAAATATTCCCTAACCAGCCAGAATAATCCAAAACCTATTACCAGGAATACAATGATGTTAGAGATAATTGCTCTTATTTTATTTTTCCTCGATTCTTTTTTCTTAGCTACTACACTTGATGCTGTAGAAGCCGGTTGTGTATTTTGTTGTTCCTTGTTTTCCATTATCTTGATTTTCAGTTTTAAAAATTAAAGTGTTCCTGTCGATTTCAAAAGATTATAGTATTGATATAAAACATTGATCTCAGCATTCGCAAAATCCAATTCTGACTGTAACTTTTGATTTTGAGCATCGATCATTTCCGCCTGTACCGCAAGCTGGTTTAAGTATTTAGCTTCAGTTATTTTATAGTTTTCTTCTGCTAATTGTTTAGCATCATTAAGGATATCTGCCTGCTGAATCGATTCCTGATATTTTACGTAGGCAGCATTTACCCCCATATCTATATTCTGCTGAACTAAAGTCATGCTGTCATCTGCCTGGTTTTTTTGTATTTCTCCAAGCTTAATTTTCTCTTTAGTTTTATAAAGATTATCAATATTATAACTTAAAGAAACACCTGCCTGCCAACCTCCGGAATACATATCCAAAACAGGATTTCTTGTAGTAATCGGCCTTTGTAGCGTATAACCTCCAAAACCAGATAATGTAGGAAGCTGATCTGTTTTTATAATTTCAATGTTTTTACTGGCCATATCAATATTGGTTTTTGCAGATTTTAGCTGTGGATTGCTATTATGGGCCAGGTCTACATAATAATCCATTCCAATTCCTACTTCTTTACTCGCTAAACTCTCAATGGGAATAATTTCAGTATCAGCGGTTAAACCTAGGGCAATATTTAAATTATAGTTAAGGATCTTTCTATTGTTGACCAATGTTAAAATCCCCTGATCTAAATTTTTTATTGCCAACTCACTACGGATCACCTCATTTCTAGTTACCATACCCTGTTGGTAGAATTTTTGAATATTCTTTAAACGTTCCTGAGCCAACTTTTTATTATTTTGGAAAACGGATTCCTGATTAAGGATCTTATAAACATCGAGATAATTGGATATCACTAAAAGTTTAACATCCTGCTTATTTTTCTCTAAATCTAATTCAGAAAGTTGCTCACGAAGTCCGGCCAACTCTATAGACTTATTCACCAAACCGCCTTTAAATATCAGTTGAGTAGCCTGTACAGCGTATGAGCTACCGTAATGAGGCATCGGAATATTGGTTGAGTTGGAAAAATCTTTATCAATTGCAACCGCATCACCTAAATAAAACTGACTTGTAGAAGCTGTAATATTAGGTAGCTTTTGAAGTTTTGTAATATCAGTCTGCTGCTTCGCAATATTTATATTGTGAGCCGAAACTTTTAACTGCTGATGATTTTGAAGTGCCAGTTCAGCAACTTCATTTGCTGTCATCTGTTTCACCTGCTGTGAAAAAAACAGCGTAGGAAATATCGCTATCAGAATTGATAGTGCTGTTTTTACATTATTTATCATTTTACCTTGTTTTACAAAGGCAAAGTTACGGTGGTAAGTAAATCAAACAAATGCTTGATTTTTGGAAAAAGATGTTCAAATGTAGGATTTAGCTTTCAAACTGATTCCTGTATTGGCTGGGACTTACTTCTAAATGTTTTTTAAAAAAATGGGAAAATGAGTATTGATCACTAAATCCAAGAATACTTGAAATCTCTGAAACCGGCCTTTTAGAGGAATTCAAAAGAACTTTAGCTTCATTAAGTACTATCAGTGCGATTATCTGACTTGCAGACTTTCCGGTAATCGACTTCACGACTGATGAAAGATGTCTGGTTGTAATCGACTGTCGTTCGGCATAAAACTCCACACTTCTATCTTGTTGATGATTTTCTGCAAGATCATTTAAAAAAACAAAAACAATCTCTTCCTGTCTTGACATTTGCCCCATAGAATTGCTGTCCTCCTTAGAAATAATTCCCGCCATCTGATAGCAAAAAACAGAGAACAGATGCTCTACAATTTCCTTTTTGTACATCATTTCAGTATCAGAATCGAGTATATATTTAAGGAAGTTTACGCTTTTCCATACCATTTCCATTTCATCTTCCTGAAAAGGAACCCCTTTGTTCATTTGTTGTCTAAAGTAGCGATAGGCAATTAAGCGATTAAACTTTAATGACAGAGCAGAAATGAATTCTCTTTTGTAGGAAACCATTCTGGATTGAAAATTTTCACTTACTGATACCATTTCATAAACAGTTTGTGGATCTGTCACCATGAACATATTCGGAGTAAGCTCTAAATCACTAAAATGCTGGCGAAGTTTTATCGTTCCGCTTTTTATAAAAATAAATGCAGGATTATCCGGACGAAAAGGCTTTTCGGCAGAAATTCTTTCAAAAATATTATGTTGTGTAAAAATTTCAACACCAAATTTTTCTAATGCAGACATATAGCAAATTTATTCAATCTCTTGGACGGTTGCAAAATTTTATTAATTTAGTATGATCCAAATCCACATCATGAGAAAGATAGATCTTTTCTTTGCAGAATATTGTAAGAGCCACAAAAACAAAACCAATAAATTGATCCATTGGATGTGTGTTCCTTTAATTTTCTGGACTATATTAGGTTTTGTTTCTCTTATTCCATCACCACATATGTGCTCTCCTTACTTTGGCTGTATCAGTATTATAAGCATCATTGCTGTAGTTCTGGTTACTGTATTTTACCTGAGATTATCTTTACTGATCAGCTTTATTATGCTTATTATAATGATATTGATGGAACATTTGGTATACACTGTCAATATTCATTTTTGGAAAAGCTCATGGATCATTTATCTTTCAATATTTATCATCACATGGATTTTACGTTTTTTAGGACATAAAATAGAAGGCAAAAAACCTTCATTCGTAAAAGATCTTCAATTCCTTTTAATGGGTCCTATCTGGCTTTTGACCTTTATTTTAAAAAAAACAGGAATAAAATATTAATCTTCTAGTGCATATACTGCAAAGCTTGCAAGCCAGTGATCGCCACCATAATTCCCCTGAAATAACAAAGGCAATCCATTGGCTAAGAATTTATCCGCTGTTTTAGCAAAGTCCTTTTTTAAAGGATTACCATCGGGAAGTGCTTTTGCTATTCCTTTCATACACCATGCTTTTGAAAAAGATAACCCCACTAAATGAATCGTTTGATAATCGGTTAAATCACTGACAACAGGAATCTTTTCAACATTCTCAAGGCTTCTTTTTTCGTAGAAATTATTTAACCATTTTACAAATTCCTTTTGTGGCAGAACACGTCTCATCAGATCAGCAATTTCAAGACTTGGAGAAAAGAAATCCGAGCCATCAGGCTCCAGATAGGCAGGTGTCTTCTCATCAGCTAAATAGAAATATCTGGCTTTTTCTAAAAGTTGATTTTCAAAATCTTTATCTTTACTTGCTCTTGCCCAATCTATGGCAAAAGCCATTGCAAAGGCAGTGTTTGGATGAACACCAGTACGGTTAGGATAGGTTTGTTTTGGCAGAAAGGTTTTCCAGGATTTTAGGATCTGATCAGTTAAAGGTTTTAGATTTTCGTGCCAGATCTTAGCTTTTGGGTGATTCCAGGTCATCAACTCTTCATCTAACTTCAGTAACCACCCCCAACCATATGTTCTTTCAAAAGTAGTTGTCAATTGATATTTTGTAAAGTAATCAGCTTCAGACTGTAAATTTTCTTTTTGAAAAGAACCATCAAGGATCTTTTCGATTTCTTTTGCGTTCGATAGATTGGGTTTTGTCTTTAGTAACCTTACCAACATCCAATGCCCATGAACAGAGCTATGCCAATCGAAACAGCCATAAAAACTTGGATGTAGATTTTTTGGACTTAAAGGTACCTCCGTTTCGTTGTTAATGATGTGTGCTGTTTTATTGGGATATTCCTGATTGATACAGTGAAGCGGTTTATCCGCGAGTTTTAATGCGATATCATCCGTTAACTTTGGAATCTCTTGGGCATACAAGAAAAATGGAGCACATATAAATACTAAAAGACTTTTTTTCATTGAATAAAAATAAGAAATAATTTGAATCTTAATAACCCTGACCAGTTCAAATATCAATTTTATAAGCATTAATCTTTAATCCAAATTTTTATTTAAAAAATTAAGTCAATCTGTAATTTTCAAGCATAGTTTTTGATAGGATACATAAAAACTTACTAATGAAAAACCCTATCCTTCCTTTATTTTGCCTACTACTTATACATTGCAGTAAATCTGATGGTGTTGTCCAACATGAGGCCAAAGCTGACCTGATGGAAGTCTTACAGGAAGATAAAAACATTCCTTCTGAAAATGAACCTCCACCTCCACCTCCACCCTCTCAAGAACAAAAAAGAGAAAACTCTTCCAAAAGATCAGATACTATTTCTAAGAAAATTATTAAAAATGGAGATATGCGCATTCAGGTTGGAGATATTAAAAAATCTCAGGGTCAGGTGAATGAAATCTTAAAGAAAAACAAAGCCTATATTCAGACTGAAAACTTTAGAAACTCAGACGTAGACGAGAATTTAGACCTTACCATACGTGTTCCACATAAAAGTTTTGATGCCCTCATCAATTCTCTTTCGAGTGGTATGGGTTCAGTATTATCAAAAAATATTTCATCGGAAGATGTCACTGAAGAGTATACAGATGTTTCCATAAAATTAGCAAATAAGAAAATTTATCTTGAAAAATACCGTGATCTGCTTAAGGGTGCATCTACTACAAAAGATATGCTTGAGATTCAGGAAAAAATTCGTGGTTTAGAGGATGAAATAGATGTTGCAGAAGGAAAACTTCGTTTTATCGATGACCGGGTAAATTACAGCACATTAAACTTAAGTCTGTATAAAGAGAAGGTAAGAAGCTCAACTACATCACAAATAGGATTTGGAAGTCGTTTTGGAGATTCTATTACTCAAGGATGGAATAGTTTTATAAGTTTCATATTAGGTCTAATCTCATTTTGGCCATTCTTTTTAACGATCCCTTTAATTATATTCTTGTGGAGAAAATGGAAAGGAAGAAGAAAAAAATAAACAAAATCCGAATATGAAATTCATATTCGGATTTTTATTGATTAAAAGGTCTAGGCATTGAAATAATCTTTTACAGTTTCCAATACTTTTTCATCTGACATCTGTTGCGAGGTATCTAAGGTAATTTTCAGATCTCTGAATTGAGCCGTATCATGCAGATAATGTTTTAGCTCCTCCTGAACAATTCCAGGTCCTGTAATATAGACCTCCTGAGAATTGGTCAATAAATGCTCAACTTCTTTGAAAAACTTTACTCTATTGGTTTTTTCAGCATTATTACCAGCATTCTCACTGGAGTTCCCATGCTGTTTCTCAGCTTTTACGGGATTACAAAGAAAAAATTTAAAGGCATTTTGTGCATCATGGTTTTTCACTACGATGGCTTTTTCAGTATCTATCCAGATTCCTGCTAATTTCTTGTCTGACATAATTTAATTTTTTAAAGTTATGCTAGGTCAAACAACAATAATGCAAAGGGTGCGTTAATGCATGTTAAATAATTCTCTTGTCTATTTAACAGAAGAACAACCGTAAAGTTTCTCATGAGATTTATTCGCCTTTCGGCTCGCAATGACAACTATTTTCCTAAAACAAATACAGCGGGAATTTTATGAAGTTCCGGTTTTAATTTTTGCCATTCCTTGATCGTTTTTGTCAGAATGAACTCATGCTCCGGATCATTAATATTAGCTGCAATACAGAGTTTTGTATGAGGAGATAAAAATTTGCACAGATCTTCAAAAAGAGGATTATTCCGATATGGTGTTTCCATAAAAATTTGAGAGTAACCTGTTTTCTGTACAAGACTTTCTAAATGCAGGATCTGTTTCTTTTTTTCTCCTTTTTCAATTGGAAGATATCCATTAAAGGAAAACTCCTGACCGTTAAACCCACTGGAAATTAAAGCCAAAATAATAGAAGATGGTCCAGAAATAGGTAATACCCTAATATTTTTCTCATGACACCATTTTACAACAAGGTTTCCAGGGTCAGCGATACAAGGGAGTCCAGCTTCGGAAAGCAGTCCAAAATCCTGACCTTTAAGCATCAATTCCTGAGCATCTTTTATATCTGCATTCTGAGTATATTTATCCAGTAAAAACAGTTTAAGATCTGACTGCTTTTTATCGGGAGCGAAAAACTTAATAACTTTTCGGGCAGTCTTTTCATTTTCCACAAAAAAGTAATCGGTCTGCATGATATAATCATTCATCACAGGTGAAAAATGACTAAGCGGTGTATTTTCTGATAAATAGGCAGGAAGTAAAAAAAGCATTATATTATTTTTGGGTTCTTTCTTTTAGTGAAGGTTGTGGGTAATATTTTGTTAAGTCCATGGAAAATGAAACTGAAGTAATTTTCCAGATACCTTTGATCTTCATCAGTGTCCAGATCTCTTTTCCCCAATTGCTCATTTTTTCATCATACCAGAAACTATAGTCAAAGTTTGCCGAAGCGATTGATCCATCTTCAATAATTTTAATATGATCAAATTTCTCTTCTGATTTATCATCTTTAAATCCAGCAATAAAAGTTTTATAATTATCAGAGAAATAAGCTTCAGCCTGAGGATTTTTCTCCAGACGTTTTGCTTGAGTTCTGTCCGTATATATTCCAGTCCAAAGTACTGGTTCCTGAAATAGGGAAAGAAACTTTTCTTCATTTCTGTTTTTGATGCATTCCATAAAATCATTCATCACTTTTCGAATGGCAACCTCATCTTTAGTTTGAGCAAAGAATATACTGGAACTTAAAATAAATAGTAGAAAAATATATTTCATATTAACTTAAAATTTGCTTACTTATCATATTACAGGCTTGATCCAAAAGCTGGTATACATCTTCAAAATCATTCATATCACCCCAATATGGATCGGGCACTTCTGCATCTTTATGATTTCCAGCCGCTTCTAAAAATAAAAATATTTTCTGTCTCTGCTCTTCATTTTTAGCTTTAGAAATAACATCTCCATAAATATCAATATCCATGCAATAGATTATATCAAATTTTTCAAAATCAGCATTTGAAATGGGTCTCGACCTTTGTTTTGAAATATCAATTCCGTGATTTGAGGCTGTTTTTATTGCCCGCTTATCCGGGTGCTCCCCTTCATGCATTGAAATAGTCCCAACGGAATCTACAAAAAAGCCGTCCGGAAGTTTTGTCTTCATAATTCCTTCTGCCAAAGGGCTTCTGCATATATTCCCTAAGCATACCATCAATATTTTCATGTGAATAAATGTATCTGTTTATGAGTAGTAACGTAAGAAACAAAATTAAACAAAAAATGAAGAATAATTCTATCCTTCATTTTTCTTTATATCAAATTAAATTATTTAATGCTTTATTCTTTCAGTAAGTTCCTTTACGTATTTTTTCACTTCTTTATCGATCTTTGAAACATCTTTTATTGTTTCGCACGCATACATTACAGTTGAATGATCTTTGCCTCCCATCTCTTCACCAATTTTAGTAAATGTGGCATTCGTAAATTCTTTAGCAAAATACATAGCTAACTGTCTTGGAAGAGCAATTTCTCTTTTTCTTGTCTTAGAAAGTAGCTGCTCTCTTTTAATACCAAAATAATCGCATACAATCTCCTGAATATAAGGAATATTGATGATTTTTTTCTGATTAGCAGCAATCTTGTTGATCGTATCTTTTAATAATTCTAGACTTAGATCAGATTTATATATTGTGGAATAGGCAATTACTGAGTTGATTACTCCAATAAGTTCTCTTACATTGGTTTTAGCTTCTGCAGCTAAGAAATCAAGCATATCTTCTGTAAGAACAATTCCGTCTCTGCTTAATTTATCAACAATAATTTTTCTTCTGGTATCAAGATCCGGAGATTTGATCTCTGCTGAAAGTCCCCATTTAAAGCGGGAAACAATTCTATCCTGAATATCCATAATATCTACAGGTGCCTTATCAGAAGTCAGAATGATCTGCTTTCCATTTTGATGTAAATAATCAAAAATATGGAAGAAACTATCTTGAGTAGCTGATTTCCCAGAAAGAAACTGAATATCATCAATAATTAAAACATCTACCATTTGGTAAAAGTTTGCAAATTCAGTTTGTTTATGAGCTTTAGCTGCCGATATAAACTGCTGAATAAATTTTTCAGAAGACAGATAAAGTACTACTTTATCCGGAAACTGGCTTTTAACTTCCAAACCTACTGCTTGTCCTAAGTGGGTTTTCCCTACCCCATATCCACCATATAAAAATAATGGATTAAAAGCTGTTGCTCCAGGTCTTTTTGCAATAGATCTTGCTACTGTAGCTGCAAATTTATTACTCTCTCCCTCTACGTAATTATCAAAAGAAAAATCTGATTTCAGATTAGAATCTATATTTACTTTTTTAATTCCGGGTACTACAAAAGGATTAACAATATTGGATGAAAAACCCTGCGGCATTGTTTCCTGCATTTTCGGAGTAGGAACACTCTTTCCTTTCATGTTCATTGTAACGGGTTTTTCTAAACCATTAGGCTTATTTTCCATTACTGAATACCATAATTTAACTCCTTTTCCTATATTTTTCTTCAGGGCAGCAGAAAGTAAAGATAGGTAATTATCTTCTATATATTCCTTGTAAAAATCACTCGGCACCATTAATGTAAGATTGTTGTCAACCAAAGAGATTGGCTGCACTTTATCAAACAGTAAGTCGAAAGACTTTTCAAGTTTTTTCAAATCAGAATTATCTTCAGCTGCGTTAAGATTGTCACGCATAAACTGAAGGCACTTCTGCCATATCATCATTAAATTTTCATCCAT